>NZ_KB850122.1:882594-1172744 GCF_000369645.1 Acinetobacter sp. CIP 64.2 | reverse complement strand
CTGAATAGCTGAATAGCTGAATAGCTGAATAGCTGAATAGCTGAATAGCTGAATAGTGGGGGATTTGAGTTAAGCTAAAATGATCCCAACAAAGTCGGCTATATTCCCCAAAAGAGGAATAGTTTTTCTATGATCATATCCGTTAGTATCAAGAGACAGATCGTGCGAGGTTGTGTTTTCACGGTAATAATAAACATAAATTGTTGTTCTATTTACACTCCGCCATTCTCCGATATAGAGAGTGGCTTTTTTTAGTTTTGATGTTTTGTTTCTATAATATTCAGCCAATAAAAAAGAGCTGTTAAAAACAGCTCTTTTTTATTTCACAAAGCATTAAGCTTGTTGGATACCCGCAACAACCCAATCTTGTTGTGAACCGGCAGGTTTTACAAAATGCCAGATTTCAGTGAATGGTTGTGGCAAGCTGTTTAAGTCTTCACTTACTGTACCTGTAAAGCGTACGCTTACAACGTATTGACCATTTTCAGTTGCGCTTTCAACTACCATTGCATTGAGGTTACTAAACTCAGCAACGTCTTGGTCTTGGTTTGACATGATGTCGTTGTACATTGAATCGTACAGTTCAGGGGTTAAGTAACGGCGAATTTCTTCAACATTACTGGCACTGTTAACTGATTGAATGTGGTTAAAGCGTTGACGTGCAATACGTAAGAATGCAGCAGGTTCCGTACCATCTGGTAATTGGTTGCCACTATTCATTGATGCACTACCAAACGGTGCTTGCGGTGCAGCGCCACCATTTACAGATTGACCAAAAATATTGGTGTTATCATTTGCTTGAGGTGCAGCTTGACGAGTGAAATTGTTCTGACCATTGTTATTTGGTGCGTAAGGGTTGTTTGCTGCAACTTTTTGTTTACCGCTGAATCGACGGAAAATAAAGAAGGCACCCCCAGCAATTAACAATAGCCATATCCACGTTGGAATGCCGCCTTTTTTCTCTTGCTGTTGAGCTTGTTGCTGTTGAGCCGCTTGAGCATTGGTTGCCTGCTGCTCAGTTGCAGTTGGGTTGTGTTGCTTGTCATCTGCTAACGCATTCGCGGCTACAGCACCAATCGCAGCACCAGCAACACCCGCAGCAACCATTGAACCAACACCTGGGCCAGACTTCTGCGGAGCAGCTTGTTGTGGTGCAGGAGCAGCTTGACGTGGCTGTTGATAAGACTGGTTATAAGATTGACTAGATGAACTAGAGCGGCTCATCCCATGACTTTTACCACCACCTGCACGTTTTGCTTCTGCAAGTGGTGCAGCAACCAAAGTTGCCATTAAAAGCGCTGCGACTAAACTACGCTGCTTTGCTTTCATCGAAAATTCCTATTTAAATCCAATTCGTAAATGTATTTATGAAGGTATTTGCATGGAATTTCAATAAGAAAAGTATGTTTTTTTATGTCAATTCATCACTCAATTGCATTGCTTCAGTCAAAGCTTCATGCAAACGTGCGACCGCAATGATTTGAACACCTTCAATTGTTTTTTGTGGCGCATTGCCTCGAGGTAAAATCACATACTTAAAGCCATGTTTGACCGCTTCTTTTAAACGTTCCTGACCATTGGGTACAGGACGAATTTCGCCAGAGAGCCCAACTTCGCCAAAGACAGCCAATTGCTGTGGTAAGGCTTTGCCTCTTAAACTGGAAGCACAGGCAAGTAATACAGCCAAATCTGAGCCAGTTTCAGTAATTTTTAAACCACCGACAACATTGACATAAACATCCTGTCCTGAGGTTTGTACACCACCATGTCTGTGCATGACTGCAAGCAACATATTCAAACGGTTTTGTTCTAAACCGAGTGCAACACGACGGGGTTGCCCATGCGCATCATCAACCAGTGCTTGCACCTCAACCAGTAGTGGGCGAGTACCTTCACGGCTAATCATCACAATAGAGCCCGGAATGGCTTCATCATAACGACTCAGAAAAATCGCCGATGGGTTGGCAACCTCACGCAGACCTTTATCGGTCATGCCAAAAACACCGAGTTCATTAACCGCACCAAAACGGTTCTTTACCGCACGAATCATACGGTAGCGAGAATCAGATTGTCCTTCAAAGTAGAGGACACAATCGACCATATGTTCTAAAACACGAGGACCTGCAAGAGAGCCTTCTTTGGTGACATGACCGACAATAAACAAAGCGGTGCCACTATTTTTGGCGAAACGTGTCAGTAAGGCAGCAGATTCACGAATCTGTGAAACACCCCCTGGGGCAGACTGTAAAGTCTCGGTATATAAGGTTTGAATCGAATCGAGGATAGCCACTACTGGGCGTTCTTGTGCCAGTACTTCACAGATACGTTCTACACAGGTTTCCGCCATGACTTTGAGTGAGTCTGTCGGTAGATCTAAACGTTGTGCACGTAAAGCCACTTGCGATAAAGATTCTTCACCTGTGACGTACAGGGCTGTACTTTTTTTGCTGGCCATATGCGTTGCGGTTTGCAGTAGGATGGTTGATTTACCAATCCCTGGGTCACCACCGATTAATACAACAGATCCAATAACTAACCCCCCACCGAGCACGCGATCGAATTCGCTAATCCCTGTTGGAACACGGCTTTCATTGGAGACTGTGACTTGGTTGAGCGTAGTGATACTAGACGCTTGTCCTGCATAGCCACCTATTTTAGGCTGGCCACGATGTGTTACTGCTGGCTCGATACGAACCTCAAGCAGACTATTCCATTCGCCACATTCAGTACATTGACCCGTCCATTTGGGATGGTCTGCACCACATTGTTCACATCGGTAAACGGTTTTAATTTTTGCCATAAGATAAAATTGAAAACTTTCTTAAAATTAGATAAAAAAGAATCAGGACGAAAATTTCTAACAATGCTAATCGTTGTTTAAGGAATAACAAAACGAAGACGGCATGATTTCGTCGCAGATTGGTTAAAGGGAAGTGCTCAGAAAAATAACATGATATACAACTTTTACAAGTTATAGACAGTGTGTTTTTAGCAATCACTTTTTTTGTTCAATTCACTTTTTCCAAGGATGGGAGGGCTATGTTTGCTTAATCTGACGTCATGAGATGACGATTTGATGGCATAGATATTGCTCATGCAAAGCGGAATGAAATATTGGCATTATTGTGCCTTATTTTGTGCAAACACCAAGTATTAATGGTGTAGAGGATAAGGAGATGTAAGAAGTGGGTGTGAAAGCGTTTATATATGATCCAATTAAATTGCTTAGCTATAAATGCAACATTCAGCAAAGAATATATTAAACGTACACAGAGATTTTTATCTAATGATTGAATTATAAATCAATTTTTTAGATGGATGTTTTGGAATAGAAAAGAACAGCTCGGCTAAGTTTAGTGTTCTTTTTTATAATTCGTTTTGGTCTTACCTGTGTTGTCCTGATAAGTTCATTGTATTGTTTTGGCCTTGTGCGTATGATCGAATTCAATTGTATTTAACTTGAAAAATACAGGTAAAAATTGCTTAGCTAAAGTCAGCCAATTTATAGATAACGAGAAAAGATACCGAAAATAGTACGAATCGTTATTCAGAGTGGACTTTAGTTAATGAATTAAAAACACTGGAGAGTTTTTGTAAAATGTCGAATCAAAATCTGAGTGAGGCTGCTGAGCAAAGCGGACTTCACCGTAGTCTATCTAATCGACATCTACAGTTGATTGCGATTGGCGGTGCAATCGGAACAGGGTTGTTCATGGGGTCTGGTAAAACCATTAGTTTGGCTGGACCATCTATTCTGTTTATTTATATGACCATTGGTTTGATGGTGTTCTTTGTAATGCGTGCATTGGGAGAATTGTTATTATCCAACCTTAACTACAAGTCTTTTATTGATTTATCGACTGATTTAATTGGCCCTTGGGCAGGTTACTTTGTCGGCTGGACCTACTGGCTGTGTTGGGTGACCATTGGTATCGCAGATTTATCAGCCATTATTTACTATCTGGAATTCTTTAATGGTGGTGAGTCATTTACCCCATTGGGTGGTTTACTGATTAGTACTGTTGCTATTGCTTTTGTACTGGGCTTGAACTTGGTCACCGTAAAACTATTCGGTGAAATGGAGTTCTGGTTTGCGATGGTGAAGATCACGGCGATCATTGTCTTGATTGCTGTGGGTTTGTGGATGATCTTTACTGGATTTACCAATGCCACGGGTACGGTTGCAAGCGTTTCGAACCTTTGGACACATGGTGGGATGTTCCCGAAAGGCCTTGACGGTTTCTTGGCTGGCTTCCAGATTGCAATTTTCGCCTTTGTGGGTGTGGAATTGGTTGGTACCACGGCTGCTGAAACGCAAGATCCAAAGCGCAACTTACCGAAAGCGATTAACTCGATTCCAATCCGTATCATTATTTTCTATGTATTGGCATTGTTCGTGGTGATGTGTGTCACGCCTTGGGATCAAATCAATCCTAAAGTTAGCCCATTCGTCAACATCTTCTCGCAAGCAGGGATTGCTTCTGCTGCGATTATCATGAACTTGGTGGTGTTATCCTCAGTGATGTCATCCATGAACAGTGGTGTATTCTCAACTAGCCGTATGTTGTTTGGTTTATCGACGGATGAGCAAGCACCGAAGCTGTTTGGTAAATTATCTAAGTCAGCCGTTCCTGCAAAAGCTTTGATTTTCTCATCAATCTGTATCTTTATTGGTGCATTCGTTCAGTTTGTTTATAAATTACAAACAGGTACCAATGATGAAGTGACGGCTTTTACTTTAGCAACAACGCTATCAACGATTTTGTTCATCTGTGTATGGATCATTATTATGTGGAGTTATATCAACTACCGCAAAAATCGTCCTGAGCTACATGCGCAATCAACATTTAAACTGCCTGGTGGCGTGTTTACCTGTTGGGTGGTGATTATTTTCTTCCTTGCAACGATCTATTTCCTTGCCTTGGATGAAACCACTTTGGAATCACTGAAGGTGAGTCCACTTTGGTTTGTTATTTTGGCGATTGGTTATTTCTTCTATAAGAAAAAGTAATTTTTAAGCGAATTGAATCCAAAACGCCGACTTTAGAGTCGGCGTTTTTTTATGGTTATTGTTTGATTCATTCAAGTTTAGACTTTAGCCAATGGGATGATCACGCTATACTGCTCCGAATTGTAAAAGTTAGGTGCACAGATGCTTAAAGTCATTTGTTCTATCAGTGTGTTGCTGAGCAGCGTTATTTTAACTGCATGTGGTCAGTCAGGTGCATTGCAATTACCATCTGATCAGAATCAAGATAAACGCGCAAAATATCTGCTTTATAAAAATGAAGCATCTCAGAAAAAAGCGTCAGTGGCTGCTAAAACAGACCAAGTAGACGTGGAAAACCAAGCAACATCGTCAACGACTCAATCACAAACAATCTCCCCTTAAGTTTGTATATAAGGACATCTTCATGAGTTTCACTCGCATTAATGGAGTATTGCACGCTGAGCAATGTTCACTGGATCAGCTCGCACAGCAATATGGCACGCCTTTATATGTGTATTCAAAAGCAACTTTTGAAAAGCATTATTTGGATATGCACCGTGCTTTTGATTTTATTGATCATCAAATCTGTTTTGCAGTGAAGTCAAACTCAAATTTGGCTGTTCTGAATGTATTGGCAAAAGCGGGTGCAGGTTTTGATATCGTGACGGGTGGAGAATTGGCTCGTGTACTTGCAGCGGGTGGTGAACCTGCCAAAATCGTATTCTCTGGTTTGGGTAAATCGGAAGCCGATATCGAAAAAGCGCTCAATGTCGGGATTGCTTGCTTTAATGTGGAATCACATGCTGAGTTAGATCGAATTCAAAAAGTTGCAGCCAAGCTTGGTAAAAAGGCACCGATTTCTTTACGGGTAAACCCAGATGTGGATGCCAAAACTCATCCGTATATCTCAACAGGTCTGAAAGAAAACAAGTTTGGTATTCCAAGCGATAGCGTGAATGAAACTTATCAATATGCTGCGTCGTTACCGAATCTTGAGATTGTCGGGATTGACTGTCATATCGGTTCACAATTGACTGAAACCAAACCTTTTGTCGATGCACTTGATCGTGTCATTTTAATGATTGAGCAGTTGAAAGGCTTGGGCATTAACCTCAAGCATATTGATATTGGTGGTGGTTTAGGTGTTCGCTATAAAGATGAAACACCGCCAAGTGTTGAAGCGTATGCCAATGCCATGCGCCCAGCTTTAGAAAAACTTGGGCTAAAAGTCTATATGGAACCGGGGCGTAGTATTTCTGCCAATGCAGGTGCATTACTCACCAAGGTAGATTTACTCAAACCAACCAATCACCGTAACTTTGCCATTATTGATGCGGCCATGAACGATTTGATTCGTCCTGCTTTATATGAAGCGTGGATGGATATTCAATCTGTTAATGCAAACCCTGATGTTGAAGTTAAAACTTGGGATTTGGTCGGTGCGATCTGTGAAACGGGCGATTTCTTGGGTAAAGAGCGTGATTTAGCCCTTCAGGAAAATGATGTGTTGGCGGTATTAGGTGCAGGCGCATACGGTTTTGTGATGAGCTCGAACTACAATACCCGTGGTCGTGCCGCTGAAGTGATGGTCAATGGTGATCAAGCCTATTTAATTCGTGAACGTGAAACCATAGAATCACTCTGGGACAAAGAGCGTTTGTTGCCTGAGGAGTAAATGAAGATGTATTTAGAATTTACCAAAATGCATGGTTTGGGCAATGATTTTATGGTCGTTGACCTTGTGACCCAGCGTGCTTATTTAGATACCGTGACGATTCAACGTTTGGCTGATCGTCATTTTGGTGTGGGTTTTGATCAGCTATTGATTGTTGAACCACCTGATTTGCCCGATGTCGATTTTAAATATCGAATCTTTAATGCCGATGGTTCCGAGGTTGAACAGTGTGGCAATGGCGTGCGTTGTTTTGCCCGCTTTGTGCATGAGCGTCAATTGACGACCAAAACCAAGATTCGCGTACAAACCAAAGCCGGTATTGTTGAACCTGAATTGGGTGCCAATGGTTGGGTTCGTGTCAATATGGGGCCGCCGAAATTTCTTCCAGAAGAAATTCCGTTTGTGACCCAAGAGCATGAAGATATTGAAGGCTTATATGCATTGGAACTTGCAGATAATCAGAGCATTAATATTGATGTCGTGAACATGGGGAATCCTCATGCCGTCACTATCGTGCCTGATGTTTTAACAGCTGATGTTGAGCATATCGGTCCGCAAGTGGAATCACATGCACGTTTTCCTGCACGGGTGAATGCTGGATTTATGCAGATTCTGGATGAAAAGCATATCCGTTTACGTGTGTTTGAACGTGGTGTCGGTGAGACTTTGGCTTGTGGTACGGGTGCCTGTGCCGCTGCGGTCAGTGGTATGCGCCGTGGTTTACTGGCCAATGAAGTTGAAGTGCAGCTTGCAGGTGGTAAGTTACATATTGCTTGGCGTGAAGGTGATGTGGTGTGGATGACTGGTCCAACTACACATGTTTATGATGCCCGTCTGGATTTACGATATTTCCAAGGCTAAAGTTGAACGCTGTAAACACTCCTAAATAGGGGTGTTTACGTTTAAAAAAATTATAATTTAAAAGGATAAGAATGAATCATCTCGTCTTTCTTGCTGGTGCATCAGGCAATACACAATTTTGGAATCCTCTGATTGCACAGCTTCCTACTAATTATACAAAACAAGTGATTGCTTATCCTGGGTTTCATGGGGTGGCAACAGATTCAGACATTAATAGTTTTGATGATCTGAGTCATTATGTGCTTGCACAGATTCAGCAACCTTCTATTCTCATTGCTCAATCCATGGGTGGAATCTTTGCGATTGCAGCAGTTTTACAAAAATCAGATCTGGTTAAAGGTTTGGTATTGATTGCAACCTCTGGTGGAATTAATTTAGACCGATTTCAAGTTCAAGACTGGCGGCAGTTTTATCAACAAGAATATATTGAATATCCTGATTGGTTTGTAACAACGAAAGTCGATTATGAGCGATATTTACCAGATGTAGAGATAGAAACCTTACTAATCTGGGGTAATCAAGATCCGATTAGTCCGATTGAGGTTGGACAATATTTAAATCAGATCTTGCAAAAATCTAAACTCTATACTGTTGAAGATGGCGATCATCAACTCGCAGAGAAATGTGCTGATGAGGTTGCCATACAAATCAATGATTATTTAAAAAATTTAGATCATGATTGAAATTGAGCGTGCTGAGATCAGCACACTTTTTGTATCGCTTATCGTTTGCTGAATGCAAGTTTGAGTGCAAACAAGATAAAAATACTGCCTGTGATGCGATCCATATAGCGAATAAATTTGGGCTGCTTCAAATAAGCAGAAATGGACTGCATCGCAGCGATTAGAAAAACTGACCAGATCAAGCCGATCACCACATGAATCATCACCAGCCCCATGGTCCAAATCACTGGAGACGAAGACTGTGGAATAAACTGTGGCAAAAAAGAAATATAAAAAATGCCGACTTTGGGATTGAGTAAATTGCCCCAAAAACCTTTAATAAACCAATTTTGTGTTGTTACTGCTGAATCATTTAAATTCGCAAGTTGGCTGCGGGGCTTTAAAAGGAGATTGAGTCCTAACCATGTCAGGTAAATTGCACCCATCCATTTCAAGGTATTGAAGGCCAGATCCGATGTCATCAGCAATGCACCTAAACCACAGGCGACAATGATTCCCCACACAATACAGCCAAGATTGATACCCAAAGCCGCTTGGAATGCTTTGGCTTTACCTTCCAATGTAGCGGTACGAATAATCAGCGTAGTATCTAAACCTGGAGTCAGCGTGAGCAGGGTAATTGCAATGAGATAAGGAATAAGTATGGCTGTCATTGATCAAGCACCATTTAAAACTTGAAAATAATTGTAGTACAGAGCCATAGATTCTTCGATATTTGTTTAATGATAAGTAGAAGTAAAATTTGCTAGACTGTCGTTGTGGGTATTGGCATAACACTGGAGAGCAATTTGGAAAGCCATGAAAAACTGCTGTCCATGTGGTTAAAAGAACGGATCATTCAAAATCAGTCCGAACATACCATTGCAGCCTATCAGCGTGATTTAACCGATTTCTTTAAGTTTTGTGAATATAAACAATTGCAATTGCAAGATGTCGAAGCCTCTGATTTGCGGGAATATCTGGCTGCAAGGGTTGAGCGAGATCAACTGGGTAGTAGTAGCTTACAGCGGCATTTGACTTCAATTCGCCAATTTATGAAGTGGGCGGAACAAGGTCAATATCTACAACAAAATCCATCTGAAGATTTTCGATTAAAACGTCAACCGCGGCCTTTACCAGGGATGATTGATATTGAAACTGTTCACCAAATTTTAGATCAAGCTGCACCAGAAAAGCCGATTGAACAACAATTATGGTTACGTGATAAGGCGATGCTTGAGCTCTTATATTCGAGCGGCTTGCGTTTAGCTGAATTGCAGGGCTTAACAATTAAAGATATCGATTTTAATCGACAACTTTTACGGATCACAGGTAAAGGCAATAAAACCCGAATTGTGCCTTTTGGCTTAAAGGCCAAAGACAGTTTGATTGAGTGGTTGAAAATCTATCGGATCTGGCAAGGCGACTTTAATGCGGATTCATCGGTTTTTATCTCGCAACGTGGCAATGCTTTAACACCGCGTCAAATTGAAAATCGGGTCAAGCTGCAAGCACAACGTGCAGGCGTCAATGTCGATCTGCATCCGCATTTATTGCGCCATTGTTTTGCCAGTCATATGCTGTCTGCCAGTGGGGATTTACGCTCTGTGCAAGAAATGCTGGGACACAGCAATCTGTCAACTACCCAGATTTATACCCATGTTGATTTTGAGCAACTGGCCAAAGTCTATGATCAAACTCATCCACGAGCGCAAAAAAACTAAATCTTGATATATTATGTTGCAAAATTGAGCATTTAATCATCAATGACTTTTCCACTTTGGGGGTGAGATTTGTTGAATTGATGTTCTTACTTAATTGACGCGTTTTTTCGAAAGTGAAAACACCTGCAAATTCGTCAGAAACGATCCGTTACAGAACACCCTCATGAAATAAAAAATGCCTGTTTTAGATCGTTGAATTTTATAAAATATTAAAAAAATCAAAGTTTAATATTCATCAGTTTTATAAACTAAATTTGTAGTACCAATCACTATTTTCAATATGTGAACTGAGCGTTTCATCTTTTTTATGGCTGTAGCGGAAATTGTGACTTGACCGAAATGCCAAATACATTGCAAGATAGGGCACCTAAAAAGTTTCAATCGAAGAGTTAGAATGCTCTTCATTACATTTACTTGCTTAGAACAGCCGAGGATTACATGAAGGCTCTTGTCGCTGTAAAACGTGTGGTTGATGCCAACGTTAAAGTTCGTGTTAAGCCGGACAATAGTGGGGTTGACCTTACCAACGTTAAGATGTCAATCAACCCATTCTGTGAAATCGCAGTGGAAGAAGCGGTTCGCTTAAAAGAAAAAGGAACAGTTTCTGAAATCGTTGTTGTTTCAGTGGGTGCTAAAGAAGCTCAAGAACAAATTCGTTCTGCAATGGCTCTAGGTGCTGACCGCGGTATTTTAGTTGAAACGGCTGATGAAGTTGGCGCTCTTGAAGTTGCTAAAATCTTGAAAGGCGTAGTTGATGCTGAAAAACCAGAGCTTATTCTTCTTGGTAAACAAGCAATTGATGACGACTCTAACCAAGTAGGTCAGATGCTTGGTGCTTTACTGGGTGCAGGTCAAGGGACTTTCGCATCTGAAGTTAAAGTTGAAGATGGTAAAGTTCAGGTCACTCGTGAAATCGACGGTGGTTTACAAACTGTTGAGCTTACACTTCCTGCAATCATCACCACTGACTTACGTTTGAATGAGCCACGTTATGCTGCTCTTCCAAACATTATGAAAGCGCGTAAAAAACCGCTTGATACTAAGTCACCTGCTGATTATGGCGTTGCAACTGGTACTAAACTTAAAACAGTTAAAGTTGAAGCTCCTGCTGAACGTAAAGCTGGTGTACAAGTGAAGTCTGTAGACGAGCTTGTTGAAAAATTGAAAAACGAAGCGAAAGTGATCTAATACAGAAGGATAAAATCATGAGTATTTTAGTTATCGCTGATCACAACAACCAGACACTTAACGGTGCAACTTTAAACGTTGTTGCGGCAGCTCAAAAAATCGGTGGTGATATTACTGTATTGGTTGCTGGTTCTGGTGCTCAAACAGTTGCGGATGCTGCTGCTAAAGTTGCTGGTGTAAGCAAAGTATTACTTGCTGACAATGCTGCTTATGCAAACCAATTGGCTGAAAACGTTGCTGGTTTAGTTGCTGACATCGTGAAAGGCGGATACAAATACGTATTAGCTGCTTCTACCACAACAGGTAAGAACCTTCTTCCACGTGTTGCTGCACTTCTTGACGTAAGCATGATCTCAGACATTATTGCTGTTGAATCTGCAAACACATTCAAGCGCCCAATCTATGCGGGTAACGCGATTGCAACTGTTCGATCTGACGAAGCTATTATCGTTGGTACAGTTCGTGGTACAGCATTTGATGCAGTTGCTGCTGAAGGCGGTTCTGCTGCCGTTGAAGCGGTTGCTGAAGTGAAAGATGCTGGGATTTCTAAGTTTGTAAACGAAGAAATCGTGAAACTTGATCGTCCAGAATTAACTGCTGCGCGTATCGTTGTTTCTGGTGGTCGTGGTGTCGGTTCTGGTGAGAACTATCACAAAGTACTTGACCCATTGGCTGACAAGCTTGGTGCTGCTCAAGGCGCATCACGTGCTGCGGTAGATGCTGGTTTCGTACCAAACGACTTCCAAGTTGGTCAAACTGGTAAAATCGTTGCACCAGATCTTTACATGGCGATTGGTATCTCTGGTGCGATTCAGCACTTGGCAGGTATGAAAGATTCTAAAGTTATTGTTGCAATCAACAAAGACGAAGAAGCGCCAATCAACAGTGTTGCTGACTACTGGTTAGTCGGCGATTTGAACACTGTGGTACCTGAATTGGTATCTAAACTTTAATTCGCTCTGAATAAAGTTGAAAACGCTCCGAAAGGGGCGTTTTTTTATGCTTTAAATGTAAGGGGAATCGTTATCACCATTTATTTTTTTGTTTTTGTTATGCGGTGTACCTAAAGCTTGTGGTGAGCCAAATATGGGTTGTATTCGTGTTATAAGAACAATACATCATGAAGTAATGCACACTCCTCAATCGATGCCTGAATGGCGCTAGAATCAAAATAAGGGCTATTCGTACTCAGAGCTGTGATCATTGGGGGGCTATTTCCTGATGTTGATACAACATTTCTTTTAATGCAGTTTTTCTTGAATAAACATTTCGCTCTATTTTTTCATTTTATGGGCCTGTGAAGAGCTTTTATGAACAAGATGTTTTAAATACGGTTCAGATTAGGTCATCTGTTGCCTAAAGTTTAATACGCATTTATCGGTCTGAAAGAAGAAGCTAAATTTTATTTGATTCAATACTTTTATTGAATCATTTGATGAACTTTTGTTCAAAAAGTCTACGAATCCTTTTTTATCGGCATACATGATATTTGATAATTTTAAGTTATTAATTTATATAAATTTTTTATTGTAAAAAAATGCTATTTTTAGATGCATAAACTCACAGTTGATGAGTGCTTTATGCTATACTTTTCCGCTGTATTTTTTATTTTTAGTTCAAGCCCTTGAGCTAAATTTTTGCAAGATTGAAGACATAAAAACAGGTACAACTCTCTACCTGTAAACAAGGAGTATGCATGAGCGTATCGGAAATCAGACCGATTGCCATTGAGGACGAACTCAAGCATTCATATCTAGATTACGCGATGAGCGTAATCGTATCTCGTGCATTGCCAGATGTGAGAGACGGTCTAAAACCTGTTCATCGTCGCGTATTATATGCGATGCACGAATTGGGCAATGATTATAACAAAGCGTATAAAAAGTCTGCTCGTGTTGTCGGGGACGTGATCGGTAAATATCACCCTCATGGTGACAGTGCAGTATACGAAACAATTGTTCGTATGGCGCAGGACTTCAGCTTGCGTTACATGTTGGTTGATGGTCAGGGTAACTTCGGTTCGGTCGATGGGGATAGCGCAGCAGCAATGCGTTATACCGAAGTCCGTATGCAAAAACTCACCCATGAAATTTTAGCCGATCTGGAAAAAGATACGGTTGATTGGGAAGATAACTACGACGGTTCTGAGCGTATTCCTCAGGTGATGCCAACGCGTATTCCAAACCTTCTGATCAATGGTACGACGGGTATTGCGGTAGGTATGGCGACCAATATGGCGCCACACAACATGACCGAAGTTGTGAATGCATGTTTGGCTTATGCCAATAACCCGAATATTTCTGTAGAAGGTCTGATGGAGCACATTACTGGTCCAGATTTTCCTACAGGCGGTATTATTTACGGTAAATCAGGCATTGTAGATGCTTATCGCACTGGTAAAGGTCGTTTGCATATTCGTGGTAAATATCACTTCGAAGAAGACCAGAAAACAGGTCGTACCACGATCGTATTTACTGAAATTCCTTATCAGGTCAACAAGGCAAAAACCATTGAGCGTATTGCCGAGTTAGTCAAAGAAAAGAAACTTGAAGGAATTTCTGAACTTCGAGACGAGTCTGATAAAGACGGTATGCGTATTGCCATCGACTTGAAGCGTGGTGAAAACGCTGAAGTTGCGGTGAATAATTTATTCTTGCATACACAATTACAAAACTCGTTCAGCATCAACATGGTCTGTCTCGACAATGGTCAGCCAAAGTTGATGAATCTGAGAGAGATTATTGCGGCATTTATTCGCCACCGCCAAGAAGTGGTGACCCGTCGTACCATGTACGAATTGCGCAAAGCACGCGAGCGTGGTCATATCTTGGAAGGTTTGACGGTTGCCTTAGCCAATATTGATGCCATTATTGAAACCATCAAAACGTCTGCGAATCCAGCTGAAGCGCGCGAGCGTTTACAAGCAGGTGAGTGGGCTGGTGGTGGTGTAGTTGCATTGCTTGAAAAAGCAGGTGCTATCTCTGTTCGCCCAGATGAAATTGAAGGTGAAGACCCAGCACGTCCATTTGGCTTATCGGGTGATATTTATCGTTTGTCACCGACTCAAGTTGGCGCGATCCTAGAATTACGTTTGCATCGTTTAACGGGCTTGGAACAAGACAAGTTACATGCAGAATATACTGAAATCTTAGGTCAAATTGCTGAATTAACTGCAATTCTGAATGATTTTAACTTGTTGATGAATGTGATTCGTGAAGAACTTGCGTTGATCTTGCAACAATATGGTGATGGTCGCCGCACTGAAATTGTAGAGTCTGGTGTTGATTTCTGCCGTGAAGACCTGATTCCTGAAGAGCAAGTTGTATTGACTGTGTCTCAAACAGGTTATGCGAAAACTCAGCCACTTTCTGATTATCAAGCGCAACGTCGTGGTGGTCGCGGTAAGTCTGCAACTGCAATGAAAGATGATGACATCATCCAGCATTTAATTGTGGCATCGAACCATGCAACGGTACTGTGCTTTACCAATGTCGGTAAAGTCTATCGCTTACGCGTGTTTGAAGTGCCGCAAGCGTCACGTGGTGCCAAAGGTCGTCCGATTATTAATTTGCTTCCATTGGATGCAAATGAAACTGTAACTGCAATCTTACCGTTGACGGAATTTCCTGAAAATCACTATGTCTTTATGGCGACTGCCTCAGGTACGGTAAAACGTGTTGAACTAGAACAATTTAGTAATGTTCGTTCAAATGGTTTGCGTGCGATTGAGCTGAATGAAGAAGATACCTTGATTGGTGTTGCGATTACCGACGGTAATCAGCAGATCATGTTGTTCTCGAATGAAGGGAAGGCAATCCGTTTTGCTGAAACTGATGTTCGTGCCATGGGTCGTACTGCCAAAGGTGTACGCGGTATGCGCGTTAGCTTCGCAAGCAATACCATTGAAGCTGAAGATGCCGATGTTGAAAATGATGATAGTGATGACAATGATGATTCATCAGATTCAAACTTAGTTAGCCGCATTGTTTCACTGGTTGTTGTGCCTGAAACGGGTGAAGTGCTGTGTGCATGCGCCAATGGTTATGGTAAGCGTACTCCTGTGGATGACTTCCCAACCAAGAAACGTGGTGGTAAGGGCGTAATTGCGATTAAGACCAGTGAGCGTAATGGTGAGCTGATCGGTGCCGTATCGATTGATGAAAGCAAAGAACTGATGCTAATTTCTGATGGCGGTACTTTGGTTCGTACGCGTGCTGCTGAAGTGGCAACGACAGGCCGTAATGCGCAAGGTGTTCGTTTGATTCGTCTAAGCGATGCTGAAACCTTAGTCGGTGTTGTATCTATTGAAGCAGTTGAAGATGACGAAGAGTTAGATGCGATTGATGATGTAGAAAATACTGGGGGAGAAGCGATTACTTCTGAGGAAGTTGCCGCTGAACCAAAAGAGGATACGCCTGACGCGTAATGCTTTTAAGTAAGAAAAAAGGAAGCTGATTAGCTTCCTTTTTTCTTTAGTGATTTTGATTAATTAAAAATACATCGTAGTTGCGATAGTGACGTACTTTTATATTTGGGTTATCTGTCTGGTAGCCGTTCGGATTACTAATAATGACCATTGGCTGTTTTTGCTCTAAAGCTTTTTCAAGTTGCTGTTTATTCCATAAGTATTGTTTGCGTTCAGGCTCAAATAGCAGCCCATCTTTAAGCTCTAATGATGAGTTATCTGTTTTGACACTGTCCCAATCGTTGACAATATAAACTGGTTTTTTCAGATTCAATAAAAAGGGAATGTCATAAAAATAGTTATAGTAGAAAACAACATCTGAATTTGGCGAGATCGAATGTGCAAAATCGACTTGGTCAGCGTTATTTTTACTATCGAGTAATGGTACGGCAATTGAAATAGAGGTACAGAAGATGATTAAACTTAAGAAAATTGCAGTTAAATAATCAATTTTCTTTTGCTTGAATAACCAGCCTAGACCAAAAGGAACGATGCATAAAATTGCACCTATGATGTAAATTTGAATGGCATGTGCTTGGTAGAACGCATGCGCATTCTTGATAAAGTGTGGTGCTAAAGTGATCGCCAGCCCAAGTACAAAAATAAAAACAGCCGTTCCCCAGACTTGTAATCGATTCTTCTCTGGATTCTGCAATGCGGCACGCACAGCAACAGCAAGCAAGATCGCCATTGGGGCGACAGCTGGTAAGATATAGCCTGCCAATTTTGAGGGAGGAATTGAGAAAAAAATACTCACCGAGATAAACCACCATAGGCATAGTGCCAATAAAGATGGAGACAGTGATGTTTGAAAAATACCTTTTGGAAATTTAAATCGACTGACAAAGAACCATGGCAAAAAACTTACAAACAAAATGAGATAATAGAAAAACCAAGGTTGTTTATTATTGAACTCATTCGAGCTGAATCGGCTAAATTGTTGATCAATGAAAAAATAGTGTAAAAATTGCGGGTATTTTAATTGCACCCAATAGATCCATGGTGCAGTCAGAGCAAGAAAAAACAGAATTGCGAAAGGGTTGAGTAAGGCTGGGATTTTTCGCCATTGCTGTGTGTAAAGTAACCAAGGTAGTAAAACCATGCCAGGAATTAACACACCAATTAACCCCTTGCTCAAGAAGCCCGCAGCTGCTGCAAAGTAAGCTAAAAATAAAACTGATTTTTTTCCTGAGAAGGTAAAGTCAACAAAACTTAAAATACAAACCGTCATCCATGAGGCCACTAACAGGTCATGGTTGATATATTCACTGCTTCCATAAAACAATAAACTGGTTGCCAGAATTATAATGCTGAGTTGGGCAATCTGTTCTGATACATGTTTTTTTTAAAAAATGAACAGGCTGATCAGCATCATGCAGGCAGCTAGGGTTGGAACCAGTCGCAGCACCCAAATGTGTATACCAAATACTTCCATCAAAGCGGTTGAAAGCCAATGCAACAATGGTGGTTTGTGCATAAATGGTAAGCCATTGATACGAGGAATCAGCCAGTCTCCAGATTCCAGCATGAAGCGGCTGATGTCACCATATCGACCTTCATCTGGGACCGATAGTGGACGTATCCATGAGGTTATCAATAACCAAAGTGGTAAAAAAATAAGCAAAAACTTGGATGAGCGTAGCCATTGTTGCATATATTTAATCCCCATTATTGGAATGCAAAATAACGGTTAAGTAAAAAGGTAAATAAAGAAGTAACGCCAATACTGAAAATAACCAGTACGGAGACGTTGGTCTCAAGAAAGTGGTGACTGATGAGTAATAGCGATTCATTAAAAATAAAGCCAAGTCCAGCGACCACAATAAATTTTTTCAGGGTTTCTCTATGTTGTAGGTGGGTCGCTTTAAAAGTAAAAATACGGTGACCGAAATAACTGATCCAGAATGCAATTAAAAATGCGAAGAAATTGGCGTATTTCAATGCGATTTGGTATTGAGGCTGAATCAACAGAATGACTATAAGATAATGAGCACATGCCGCAATTAAACCAACAAGACCAAACCGAAAGAACTGGAGGAAATGAGTCTGCATCAGAGAGAAGCTACATTGTTTTGTTTATCTTGAATGACGGGTTTGGACTGAAGATGTGAATATTCTGCCGAGACAATGTATTTAGGTCGATTTTTAACTTCCGCATAAATACGTCCAATATATTCACCTAAAATCCCGATACAAAGCAGTTGAATCCCGCCTAAAAGTGTCATACCTGCTGCCAGTGTCGCCCAGCCGGGTACGATCACTCCTTCAATTAAAGTTTCAATAATAATCCAGATGCCATAACTCATTGCAAATACTGCAAGTAGAGCTCCGATGTAAATACATAAACGTAAAGGTAGGTCTGAAAACCCTGTTAAGCCAGACATAGCCAACTGAAACAGGGATTTAAAGTTGAAGCTCGATTGTCCATGCTGGCGTTGTTGCTCGGTAAAATGGATCCCGATAGTTTTAAAACCAACCCAGGCAAATAGCCCTTTCATGTAGCGGTTTTTTTCAGGTAAGTTTTTAACCGCCTCAACAACTTTCGCATCGAGCAAACGAAAATCACCTGCATTTTCAGGAATATCGACAGTAGAGCTGAGATTTAAGATATGGTAATAACCTTGGGTAAAAAGCTTTTTCAACCATGATTCGGTGCTTCGATCTCGGATACCATACACCATGTCATAACCACTTTTCCAAAGTTGAATCATGGTTGGAATGGCATCCAGAGGGTGTTGGAAATCTGCATCAATCAGTAATGCAGCATCGCCTCTGACATGATCCAGACCCGCACTTAACGCAGCTTCTTTACCAAAATTACGTGATAGGGTGAGTATACGTAATGGATAGTCGTCAAGCATTTGCTGTAAAACTGCGATACTTTGATCTTGGCTACCATCATCTACAATAATGATCTCATAGCGTAAATTTTGTTGTTCCAGTTGCTGAGCCAATCCAGGAATAAATTTTTTCAGATTCTCTGCTTCGTTATAAGCTGGGACGACACAAGATAAAAATGGATTGTTTGTCATTATAATGCACCCATTGTGGTCAGCGAAATTTGATAGAGTCGACAATCATCACGAAACTGAGATGAACTGAGATATTGGAACTCCCTAACACGTGCCTGAGCTATCGGGTCCTGATAGTCAATTGCTTGGGTTGCTGGATGGCACATGATTAATAAATTATCTTGTGCACGCATTAACCACTGTTGGTTTAATCGAGCGTAGTCTTCCTGCTCAAAATCATAAATGCCTGCGAAATATTGGTTTTGATAGATATTTTTTTGCTTACATAGCGTCGCTAAGCTTGTTGCACCTAGCGCTGCAAGTAAACGTGTTTTGATGGTGTAATGAGAAATAGTGAGGGGGTGTTGCAGGTTTCTGACCCATCCCTGAAAATTTTGCTGTTTAAGGAAGTTAATCAAGACATCCCGAATCACTGGAAATTGATGGATATGCTGATGTCCATCAATAAAATCAGGTTGTTTGCCCATCGCTACAATAAAATTATTCCATTGCTGTTCGAGGCTGCGTTGAATCATTTGGGCATCTAACTGGCGTGCCCATGCTTTCAACATCAGCATGGGAAGCGGCAATGCGAAGGTTTCTGCTTGAAAGGGATGGGTAAAATTAAGGTGTAAACCGACTTCTGCATGAGCCGTTAATGCTTTGAGTTGTTGTGCTGCAATTGGCCAATGCTCAGATTGGGTCATACATGAAGTAGCATGTAAAACCCCTTTTTTGATCAGCAATAGAATTGCCTCTGAAATTTCAGGGTTCATTGCAAAATCATCAGCACAATAGCAGACTTTAGCCATCTCAATACCTCAATTTAGACCAATTAAAAGATAAGATAGTGATCTAGTCTTACCTTTTAATTAATTTTCATTAAAGCAATATGCCAATAGACTTCCGTCATAAATCAAAAAACGTACAATTTATTTGATCTTAAATTAATCAGCAAAATTATTTAATTCAAGAGATAATCCTTGGATGAAATTCAAAGATATTCAAAAATTATCAAACGTTAAGTTTCGTAGGCTTACCGGTGTTAGTTGGGCTACATTTAACCTCATGTTGGCCGAGCTAAATAAGCATTTACCTCGTCATATTGGTAAAGGACGACCGCATAAATTACCGTTGGAAGATCGTTTGCTCTTATGTATAGAATATTGGAGAGAATATCGAACATTTTTCCATCTTGGTATGAGTTACGGTGTATCTGAAACGAGTGCAATTCGTATCACACGTGTTATTGAAGATACCTTAATCCGTTCTGGAAAATTCAACTTGCCAAAACAACTTCCTAATCGAGATGAAGTGGATTGGGAAGTTGTTGTGATTGATGCCACTGAAATATTAGTTCAACGTCCAAAAAAAACAGAAGAAATGGTATAGCGGTAAAAAAAAGCGACATACCTTTAAATTTCAGCTATCTATGCACTATATAACAGGTGAAATACTGAGTGTATGTGGAAGTCATGGAAGCATGCATGATTTTAAAATATTTAAAAAAAGCATGAGGAAATTAAAATTTAAGCCCTTTTTTATCGTTGATAAGGGTTATTTAGGGATAAAGAAATTGGGTTTTGGATGCCTCATGCCATCTAAAGCAAAGAAAACTGAAAAACTAGATTCTGAATTAAAAAAGTTAAATAAAGAGATTGGTCGTAGACGAATTCAAGTAGAGCATGTATTTGGAAGGATGAAATGTTTTAAGATTTTATCTTGTGTATATAGAAATCGTCGTAAAAGATTAAACCTGCGGTTTAATTTACTTGCTGGCATATACAATTTAGATTGGGTGAAAGATAAACAATTAAATTGATTGAAAAATGATTTATGAAGGAAGTCTAATATATCCTTAATAGCAACTTAAACTATTAAAAGCTATTTTTTCACGAGACGATAATAAGAAAGTGTCAGTAAAACTGCTGCAAGCGTTGCAAGATAAATTAATTTCGGTGCCACAATCGAGGTCGGTACACCCATTTGGTTAAGCTGAACAAACATTTGTACGCCATGGGTAGATGGGAGTGTCCACGCCAACCATTGCATCCACTGCGGCATGGCTTCGTGAGGCCACGCTGTTCCTGTTAGCAAGAACAGCGGCACAGAGGTGACCACGATCAAGTGCCCAACACGTTCAGGCATATCTACCAGTGAGCCGACCAACATGCCCAAGCCTATGACACAGCTGACATAAATGGGTACAGCGAGTAACATGCCCCAAAAATTACCGCCATGTGGAAATTCATATAACCAGAAGGTGAAGCCAAACAAATACAGACAGCTGAGACAACCTGTTGTAAAAATTGCAGCAAATGTTGCCCAGAATTCAATAGGTTTTGCTACCCAGCCTTGTTCACGATAACTGGCAATCAGCATGGCAAGTCCGAGCAAAATCGTTTGATGGATAATTAAACTGGCGACAGCAGGGAAGATATAACTGCCATAACCAGACATGGTGTTAAATAATGGAATTTGATGAATCGAAAGTTCTGGTTCAAAAGAGGAAGCATTGCCAAACTTCTCTAAATGTTCTTTCAGTGTATATTCAATTGAACTTGCTAAACCGACTCCAACTTCTTTGGTTCGAATAAAATACGCCGTGCTCAAATAGAGACCAATCCCACCCATTTCACCTCGTTTTAAGCTATTGGTTAGATTTTCAGGGAGTAACAAGATGCCTTCAGCTTGCTGGTTTTGAACCATCCGCTGCGCTTCCAGAAAGTTATCAGTCACCGTTGTGATTTTGATATGTGGGCTATTCGATGCTTGGCTAATGATTTTTGAGGTTAAAATGCTTTGTTCTTCATCCACAATCACAATCGGAATATCTTCGGCTGTTTGTGCTTTATAAGCAGTCGGGTAGAAGAAACTATAAATAAGTGTTGCGGCAATTAAAGTGGTAAACACTGAATTGTTGGCAAAAATGTTTTTAAAGGTCTGTATGTAATAACTGAAAAATGACTTCATGAACAAAGCTCCTGAGTATTTTTCTTTAACAGACGCACGCTCAACATAAAGAATAAAGCTGCAAAGAGGATTAATATCCCAAAAGGCACCACTGAAACATAGAGGTCGCTACCAATAATCCATTGTTCAGTTTGTAGTTTGGCATAAGGCGTGTAGGGAATAATCATCGACCAGAATTGAGTAAATGCGGGTGCATTATTTAAAGGTAGGGTAATCCCCGAGAAGCTAGGAGATGAGCCACCGTATAGCGCAATAAAGCCAAAGGTTTTGGGTAAATTCTGGGTTGCCAAGACCACCGTACTGCTAATGACTGCATAGGCAAAATATAATAAAAATTGTGCGACCAGAATCAAGCTGAGCGAACCTGCAATGAAGTAACCGCGAATATGTGCCAGCCAGAACATCCAGCACCAAGTCCATGCACAAAAAATAAAGACATAAAGCAAGATTTTACCCAGTAGGCTGGAAATAATCTGCTTTGAGATGACCCATTCACCGACTGTTTTGCGCTTAAATTCTTGTCCAATCGCAAAAGCGACACAACAGCATAACAATAAGTGTAAAACGGCAGGCACCATAAATGGTTCGAGAAACAGTTCATAACTCATGCTTGGATTATATAGGGTTGAAATCTTGATATGCGGTGTTGGCATATCCAGATAAGGAATACTATTGGCTAAATAGCTGTGCCCCATATAATCTGCCATGCCATTCAAGGTGCTAATCAGCATGGCAGAAGAAATGGTATTGCCGATACTAAAAAAAGACTGGTTGTAGGCAATACTGATCTGCGCATCTTGGGCCTTGACCAGACGTTGTTCAGCACCTTCAGGGATCATCACGAAGCCCCAAGCTTCTGTTTTATTGATCAGCTGTTCAGCTTCATCTTGACTGGCAGTAATGGTCTTAACTTTCAGTGTATGGTTAATACTAAGCGCATGAATCACTTTGCGACTCATTTGACTTTGATCTTGATCGATGACGACAATCGGTATGTGTTCGGCTTTACCTGACGAAAACATGCTGCCAAATAATAGAATCACCAACAGGGGGGCAATCACTGCCATAAATAGATCTACTTTATGGCGTTTTAAATAGCGCAATTCCCGCAGCATGACTGCAAACATTGCTTATTTTGCCTCTTCAATTTTAAACAATACACTCATGCCAACTTTCAAATCAGGAATTGATTGTTCTGGCACCAGATGAAACTTGAAGCTGCGAATATCATAACCACCAGTTTGGCGTGTAGTTTTGATGGTGGCAAAGTCACCTTCAGCATCAATATTTTTTACCTTAAAAGTGGCCTTTTGATTCAGTGCAGGAATAAAGCCTTCAAGGGTTTTGGTCTTATAGACTGAACTATACATATCTTCACGGACATTCAGGCTGACCCATAAATCGTGGTCTTCGATGATACTGACCACAGGCACACCAGTGGCAACGAGTTCAGTTGGCTTACCATAGGTCTTAGACACCGTACCATCGGTTGGCGAATACAGTTTGGTTTCTTCCGTCAAGGCATTGGCTTCTTTAACAGCCGCTTGTGCCATGGCAACTTGTGCGTCAGCTGTGGATTTTTGCTGCTCAGTACTACCTCGTTTGGCACGTGCATATTGTTGATAAGATCCTTCTGCTGTTTCACGAGCAGAGGTTTGTGCTGCCAGCATTTCATCACGGCGTTGACGTGAAATCACTCCTTGTTGATAGAGTGTCTCACCACGCTTATAAGTCGTAGCGGCCAATTCAGCTTGGGTTTTCATCGCTTGCCAATTAGCATAAAGCGTATCGATGTTTTCTTGTTGCGCCCCACGATACACAGTTGAATGGAACGCTGTGGCACTCTGTAAAGCGGCTTGTGCTTGTTCTTTTTTCGCTTCGAGTTCAGGACTAACGAAACGAACCAATGCTTGGCCTTTTTTAATTGGTTGGCCTTCAGTGACATAAAACTCTTCGATGCGGCTTGGAACTTTGGTGCTGATATGAACAGTTTCAGATTCAACCCGACCTTGTAGTTCAATCGCTTGAGGTTGATACGCTTTCCATAATCCAAATGCAATGACGCCCAATAGTAGAATCAAAATGATCAACCCAATCAATTTCGCTTTTGATTTTTTCGGCGGTTCAGCAGGTGGCTGTTGAGAGTTTGAAGTTCCAGTATTCGGCTCTGGTTGATTCGCTTTTTCAGCAGGGCTCACTTGCGCTGTTGCTGTTTCAGAACTTTGAGTCGTCGTTGTTTTTTCCACTGGATCTATATCGTGTTCTGAATTGGATGATGATTGATTTTGGTTCATAAATTTCTCCAATTAGCGGATATAGTCAGTACGTGGTTGATTAACATAAAGCTTGAATTCATCAATCGAACCATAGCTTTGCAATAAGGTCGCCAAAGATAAAATATATTTGTACGAGTTGATTGCCATTTCACTTCTTAATGCACTGAGAGCATTTTGTGCATCAATCACTTGGGTGGCAGTGCCCATACCTTCTTTAAATGAAAGCTGTTGAATGCGTAAGTTTTCTTGTGCGGCTTTAGTATTTTGAGTAAGCAGTTGATGACTGGTTTGGGACGAGCTTAATTCGCTATATGACTTATACAGCACATTTTCAACTTCTTGTTTAGTGCGTTCAGTCATGAGTTCAGCAGCGTACTTTTTTAGCTCAGCGGCACGGATATTTTTATTATTATCAATCCCAGAGAATAGATTGTATTTGGCCATCACGCCAACAATCCAGTTGTCTTTATTGTCTAATCCATATTCGCCAAAGGCAAACAGGCTGGGCTTTTTCGCGGATTGTTGAACTTTGACATTTTCATTGGCAAGTTGTGTATCCATCTGCAGTTTTTTAATCAAACTTGAATTTTGATCGTAATTGGCAAGCAGCTTATCCAAAGAATGATTTTGTGTGGTATTGACAAAAAGAGGGGTGGTGAGCTTTAAACCTTCTTTGGTTTTTAATAAATTCTGTAAGCTGAATTGGCTGGCTTGCAGATTCGACTGCGCATTTTGATAGCTTCGCTCCGCATTATTGCGCGCCACCTCAAATTGCATGCGTTGACCTTTATTAATGAAGCCTTGCTGTTCGAGTTTAAGTGCATTGCTATAGTGTTCTTGCATCGCATTTAAATTGAAAAGGCTGGCATTGAGTAATTGCTGTTGTAACTGCACATTAAAATAAGACTGAATCATCTCAAAACGTTGTGAGTCTTGTTGTTGTTTTTCACTGATGTTTGAGCGTTGTGCCTGAATGCTGGCAATTTGTTTGGCGCTACTAATTTTACCGCCAGTATAGAGTGGCATGACCATTGAAATGGAAGTCCGAACGTCATGATCTTTTACCGTCACATCAAGATTATTGGGAACCTGATTTAAACCTTCGTTAACGGTTTGATCAAAACCTTGACTGACCTGATCTATTACTTCTGGCGGAAGTGTACCTCCCCATTGCGATAATTTGTCATCAAAACCACGTGTCAGCGAGTTTTCTAGTCGACGTTTACTAGATTCTAACGGTACGCTGGTCTCACTGCGAAATGAGTAAGCACGTGCGTTCAAGTCAATACGTGGAAGACCTAAATGCTTTACGGCTTCCATTTCCAGCTGAGAGGCTTGTTGTAATGCTTGTTGTGCCTGTGAGGCATAGGCATTTTCCACAACATATTGTTCAGCGTCACTATAACTAAAAGTTTGCGCGAGTAGAGTTGTGGGCAACAGGGCACAGCTGATTAAACTTATACTCAAGCTTAACATTTTGGGAAACCGTTGGAGCTTAAAACTCGGTCGATTATGTTGTTTCAACATTTGGGTATGTCGCAATTTAAGAATATCCTGAGTAAGTCTAAATTCTTTTTATAAAAATTAAATATTATGTTTTTAATTAAATAGTTATATGGGGTGGATTGGTGTAGTGAATTTGTAAAAAGTAGAGTTTTTAATCTAAATAAAAACACTATAAGTTAAAGAATTGAAGGCTCATAAATAGGCGGTGCTGATCTGGCCTAAAATAATTGTAATGACAAAAACATGATGGAAAAATTAATAGTTTTTTTTGCAGTAAAATTGAAATATTTACTGGATAAGCTGCTGCAAGCTTCGCCAATCTATGATTAAATTCCCATTCCAATTTGTTCCACTTTAACAAGGGAAAACTCATGCGTGCTTATAATTTCTGCGCTGGTCCTGCTGCATTACCTACTGCCGTTTTAGAAAAAGCTCAACAAGAATTGTTGAATTGGCAAGGCAAAGGTCTGTCGATCATGGAAATGAGTCATCGTAGCAATGACTATGTTGCTGTGGCGGAAAAGGCTGAAGCTGATTTACGTAAGCTCATGAATATTCCTGAGAACTATAAAGTTTTATTTTTACAGGGCGGGGCGTCATTACAATTTTCAGCGATCCCATTAAACCTGTTAGGTAAAAATAACAAGGCCGATTATATCCATACAGGTATCTGGTCTGAAAAAGCCTTAAAAGAAGCAAAACGCTATGGCGATATTAATATTGTTGAAGCAGGTACTTTAATGGATGGTAAACATGCCATCACTGAACAAAGTACTTGGAATCTTTCAAACAATGCAGCCTATGTTCATTATGCGGATAATGAAACGATTGGTGGTTTGCAATTCGCAGCTATTCCAGATGTGAATGTACCGTTGGTATGTGACTATTCATCAAGCATTTTGTCTGCGCCATTAGATGTCAGCAAATTTGGTTTGATTTATGCGGGTGCGCAAAAGAATATTGGCCCAGCAGGTTTAACTATTGTGATCATCCGTGATGATTTATTGGATCAAGCCAAACCTGAGATTCCAAGCATTTTAAAATATGCTGATCAAGCAAAAAATGGCTCAATGGTGAATACACCAGCAACTTATGCATGGTACTTATCTGGCCTGGTGTTTGAGTGGTTGCTTGAGCAGGGTGGGGTAGATGCGATCTATAAAATGAACCAAGAGAAAGCGAAACTGCTTTATGGTTATATTGATTCAAGTGATTTTTATAATAATCCGATCGCCGTACCAAACCGTTCAATGATGAACGTACCATTCACCTTAGCTGATGAAGCACTTGAAAAAACCTTCCTGAAAGAAGCTGAACAACATCACTTATTGAACTTGGCAGGCCACCGTTCTGTCGGCGGTATGCGTGCAAGTATTTATAATGCCGTGCCATTACAAGGTGTGCAGGCTTTGGTGAATTTCATGGATGAGTTTGCAAAACGTCATGGTTAAGCAATAGAGTAGTCTTGCTCAAATAAAAGCCCTCGTTAGTGAGGGCTTTTATGTATGAATAGGGTTATGGTCAAAAATTAGAAAAAGCCAATTTGATGAAAAATTATTGCTGCTAAGAACATGCCCAGTAAAAAAAAGCAAAAAGCACCAACATCAAGTTTAAGACCTTGATCACCCGAATGAATCAAACTGGTGGTTGTTTGTTCTGGTATAATTTTCATTAGAACGCCTAAAAATGCCATTTATGTGATTTTTTGTCACTCAATAGCAGTTTTAGCATAAATATTGGCCTGAATCCATAGGTTGCCACGAATATATTGGCCAATGTTAAAGTTTTTATACAATTCATTTTTAGTGGCAATACGAATTATGATTGCTGGTAAATCATCTTCTAAAACTAAGGTGACATCATAAAGCGTATATTCATCCTGCATAAACTGCATCGATGTTTTACCTACGATATTACCCTGAAACCAAGCTTCATCTTCCTGACCTAAAGTTTCACCGAATAAATAAGCCACCATTTTAGAAAAGTCGACTGTAACAGGTTCTTGATCTTCTGGTGTTTTTGGCTGCCACTCATTAATCAGTTCTTGTAAGTTTTCAGGTGCAATTCCATTATGTTCAGCCAGAATCGCATTTAAAGCACGATGGTGTTTAATTGACGCTGGATCATCAACAATGATTTTCTCATCTTCAGAAACAGTTTCTAATTCATATGCCCAAGCATTAAATTGAACTTGATAGGTTTGATTCTTGTCGTATTGGCAACTATTTACACTGAATAAATTATCAAATGCATAAATCGTCGTATCTTTATTTAAATTCAAGCGTAATACGGCTTGAGTTGCAGAATCACAGGTAATAATTCGCTCAATTTTTGCATGGTACTTATATGGGCTTTCAAAACTTGGGAATGCGGTTTTTAATGCACGTGGTTTCTGATCTTCGACTGCAATAATCTGATTAATGGAAACAGCGTGTCCGCTTGGGCCCTGAATTAACCAGAAGGACTGATCCATCTCATGTTCATCTTCACAGAGCCCCATCGGCATTACAGGTGCATCAAGTGCCAATCCTAACCATTTGGGAACATCACTTTCGGGAGTATCGGTGAGTAAATTCCAATGCTCAGCATGATTACCGAAATTTTGATCTTGAATTTTAATGGTTTCTGGACTGTTTTGATTTTTCATAAAGCGAAATGCTAAAAAGATTGAACTTATTCTATTAAATCGAGGGTAATGCTCATATTTCAAGTCTGGATATGTAATTCGTTAAAAAATAATTCACTTTTTAGCCTGAAATATCAATGTACTGATTCAGTTGCCTGCTAAAGCATGAATTAATGTATGTGCGGACATGATCAGAACTCTACTTTTACTTTAATCTGCTACACTAGCGTTTTCTCAAGAGCTTTTGCCAACGTGCTGCCATTTAAATTATGGGTGGATGCCGATGCTTTACCTAAAATTTTACGTGAAGTAATTTTACGTGCATCTGATCGTTATCAACTCGAAGTCACTTTTGTTGCCAATCAGAATGTCGGCATTACGCCGTCGTTACGGATTAAATCCATTCAGGTCATGAGCGGGGCAGATCAGGCGGATCAGGAAATTGTAGATCGTATGCAAGAGAATGATATTGTCATTACACAAGATATTCCGCTTGCAGCGCAAGTGATTGAAAAAGGCGGAATTGCAATTCATCCTCGTGGTGAGATTTATACCACAGCCAACGTAAAAGCTCGTCTGCATTTACGTGATTTTATGGATACTTTACGCGGCGCAGGAGTACAAACTGGTGGGCCACCACCAATTTCAGAACGTGATAAACGTGAGTTTTCCAGTTCACTGGATCAGACCATTTTAAAACAAAAACGTAAAACCGCGCTTTGAGTCGATTATGCCATCACGCCTTAATTTAATGCTGACCTACGGGTTGCTGGTTTTTATCTGGGCAACGACGCCATTGGCGATTGTGTGGAGTGTCTCGGACTTGCATCCAATGTGGGCACTGGTCATTCGCTTTTTTATTGCCCTACCTTTGGCTGTCAGTATGGTCTTGCTTTTAAAGGTGGAGTTTCCGACGCATAAAATTGCCTTGTTGAGCTATAGCGCAGGTGCTTTAAGCTTGATTGGTTCACAAATCTTTACTTATGCGGCAACGGCATATCTCAGTTCAGGTTTAATTGCCCTGATGTTCGGTTTGGCGCCCATTATGGCAGGGCTGATTGGTCGTTTTGGCTTTCAACACAAACTGGCGGGATTACAGTGGTTGGGCATGGCTACCTCAATTATCGGTTTGGCGATGATTTGTTTAAGTGGAAGCCAACAGCATGTCCAGCCGATTGGTATTATTTTGATGCTGATCAGTGTTTTTTCTTATTCCTTATCTATTTTTCTAGTCAAAAAGATTGATGCTGATTTGCCTGTTATGGCACAAGCAACAGGTTCGATTCTGGTTTCAACCTTATTGGCGGTCTTGTTATTGCCGTGGATTTGGCCTTATGCACCGACACATATCCCATCAGCGAAATCACTATTGGCGCTGACATATACCGTAATTATGGCATCGCTGATTGCGATGTTTTGTTATTTTAAATTGGTTCAAAATCTACAAGCGACAACGTTGTCATTAACAACGGTAATGACGCCAATGTTGGCGATCTTGATTGGTGCGTACCTGAATCATGAGCAGTTATCCGTTCAGGTCTTTATCGGCGCAACGATTATCCTTTTGGGTTTACTACTCTATTTCTTTCGAGACCTAAGCGCATACCGCCGTTTAAAGGTTTAAGCGAGGTAGAAATTAATTGCTATCTGTGAGCTGAGCTTGACGAATACTGGCAGCTAATTTGGCTCGGTCCTGTGGATTTAAGGTAATGAAATAAGCTCCGATGCGGAACTTACCTTGCTCTTCTGCAGTACTATGCACTACTTGTGCGGTTGCTGCGATATGGAAGAAGTTTTCTGGATGGCTTAAGGTAATATGGATATAAGTGCCTTCGTTAATATCTTGAGAACTAAAGAAACTTAAGCCATTTTCTGAAAAGTTGACTTGCTCGGGTACAGGCAGTAAAGATTGTACGATATTGTCATAATATGACCCGGTAATCAGATTCAATTTCTGGTTAATCAGGGATAAGATGCGAGCAATTTGTTGATCTTTTTCATTTAATTGTTCTAATTCGTAGCGAAACGCATGATCAAATTGATCTAATTCTGCAAGTAGTAGAAAATAGCGTGGCAATACGAAATGGGAATCATATGGGTCATTCAGCGCAACATCATCTGGAATGATTTGATAATTGATTCTCAACACGGCATCAATACGAGACATCACACGACGTTCAGTGTTGTCGTCAACAAGATGATGTTGTGAATTTTCCATAATAAATCACCTCGGACTAGATGGTATGTTTAAGCCAATTTCGCTGTATATAGGGTTGAGATACACTCGTGCTCGGCGGAGTAATCATTTTATTTCTTTTATCGCCTTGGTTTCCATGATTGGTTTAACCCTCGGCGTTGCTGTCCTCATTACAGTCTTATCTGTCATGAATGGTTTTGATCGTGAATTGAAAACCCGTGTCTTGGGAATGGTTCCACAAGCCACTGTTTCTTCTACTCAAATTCTAACAGATTGGCCTGAGCTTGTAAAAAAAGTTGAGCACCATCCACATGTCACGGGTGTTGCACCATTTACCCAGTTACAGGGGATGTTGACCGCACAGGGGCAAGTGGCTGGAATCATGGTGACGGGAATTGAGCCTGAATATGAAAAGAAGGTTTCGATTATCCAGAACCACATGGTTTCAGGTGATTTAAGTGCTTTGAAGAAAGGTGAGTTTGGTATTGTCCTCGGTAAGGACATGACGGATGCACTCGGATTGGGTTTAAATGACAATGTCACCTTAGTATTGCCTGAAGCAACGCCATCACCTGCAGGTGTTGTACCACGTTTTAAACGTTTTAAAATCGTAGGAATCTTTAGTGTTGGTGCTGAAGTGGATTCAATGGTGGGTTATATCGCCCTGAATGATGCTTCTACCTTATTGCGTTTACCTGATGGCGCGCAAGGTGTACGTTTAAAACTGGATGATATTTTTGCTGCTCCGAAAGTGGCCAATGATATCGTTAGTCAGCTTCCAAGTAATTTCTATGCATCAAACTGGACCTATACGCACGGCAATTTGTTTAATGCCATTCAAATGGAAAAAACCTTGGTCGGTTTGTTGCTGGTACTGATTATTGTGGTGGCTGCATTTAATATTGTGTCCTCATTGGTCATGGTCGTGACTGATAAGAAATCCGATATCGCTATTTTACGTACGCTGGGTGCTTCACCTTCGATGATTACCAAGATTTTTATGGTACAAGGTACCGTAATTGGTGTGATTGGTACGATTGCTGGGACAATCTTAGGGGTTACTTTAGCCTTAACGATCAGTGATATTATTTCCTGGTTTAATACCGTGTTAGGTTTAAATTTATTTGATGCCTACTTTGTACATTACTTGCCTTCATATCTCAGATGGCAAGATGTGGTGATCATTGTAACGGTATCTTTGCTATTGAGTTTCTTGGCAACAATTTATCCTGCATTGCGTGCAGCCAAAGTTCAACCTGCCGAGGCGTTACGTTATGAGTAAGATTGTACTGGAATCAAAAAATATCTTTAAACATTTTGACGATGGCAAAAGCAAAGTTGAAGTGATTAAAGGTTTATCTCTTCAAGTGAATGCAGGTGAGTTTGTCTCCATTGTTGGTTCAAGTGGTTCTGGTAAAAGTACTTTGTTACATGTATTGGGAGGCTTAGAGCAACCCTCACAAGGTCAAGTATTTTTACAAGGGCAGCGTTTCGATGATTTGGGTGAAGCCGAGCGCGGTTATAAGCGCAATCAATATCTTGGTTTCGTCTATCAGTTCCACCATCTTTTACCTGAATTTTCAGCCTTGGAAAATGTGGCCATGCCTTTAATGTTGCGTAGTGAAAGCAACTTTAGAGATGTCAAAAGACAGGCTGAATATTTATTAGATCGCGTTGGTTTATATCATCGTATGGATCATAAACCTGGCGAGTTGTCTGGTGGCGAGCGTCAGCGTGTGGCATTAGCACGTGCACTGGTAACTAAACCTGCTGTGGTTTTAGCTGATGAGCCGACAGGGAACCTCGACCGTAAAACAGCACTTAGTATTTTCGAATTACTGACAGATTTGAAAAAAGAGCTGAATATGGCCATGTTGATTGTTACCCATGACGAGCAACTGGCGCAGTCCGCTGATTCGATTTTGCATATGCAAGATGGTTTGTGGATTGATCAATAAGAAAAAATTGATTTATCTCTTGTTAAAGCCCTGGAAACGGGCTTTAATTTTGTCCTTAGAAAAACTAAAACTTAATTTTAAAAAATGTTAAAAGTAATATTACTCAGCTGGATCGCTGGTATAACTTTGATGGGATATCATTTTAGCTTTGCTGTTCGCACTTGGTGGGTTTGGCTAATTCTAGCGATCGTGATTTTCTGCATCGGTTTATATCAAAGATCTCGGTATTTTCAATCTGTTTGCTATAAGTCGGTACTGTTGATCAGTGCTAGCTGGGCTTTGTTTTGTACGGGCTTTTATTATGCGGATTCCGCCTTAGAGCAACGGCTAAGCTTAAGAGAAGTGGAGGCGCAGCCTTTTGAAGCCATTGTTTATATCAAGAAAATAGATGAGCTCACGGAGGAGGGGCGTAAACAGACAGCAGAAGTGCTGAACCGACATGCTCAGTCTGTAGATTGGTTCCTGTATTTAAGTCAATCGAATAGTCTGCTTGCTCCACAGCAAAACTTACAGTTAGGTCGTTATTATCGCCTTGAAGGTATGATCAAACCAGCCCATAGCTATGCTGTGGCAGGCGTATTCGATCAGGAAAAATGGTTTTTGCAACAAAATATCATGTCTGCATATCAGGTCAGGCATATGCAGCTTTTAACTCAGGATGACATTGATCGTCTGGGTTACCAGTGGCACCTAAAGCAACAACATACACTGCAAGCAAAATTTCTATTAAATGTTGAAATGCTGCGATTGTCATTTCGTGAAATGCTACAGATATCAGCTTTTCAACATAAAGGGTTGCTACTGGCTTTGTTGACGGGTGATGAAAGTTTATTATCAAATCGTTTAAAGCAGCAATTTCAGCAGTTGGGCATTTCACACTTACTGGCAATATCAGGCCCACATGTATTGATCTTTGCATTGATGTTGACTTGGTTATTGAAATGCATGATACAGCGCTATGTTCCAACATTATATTTATGGCAACCGCGGCAGATTTTATTGCTTTTACCATTTGGGTTAAGTGTGTTGTTGTATGTGGCATTTGTTGGTTTTGAAATTCCTGCTCTGAGAACCTTGTTCACTGTCATTATCGCCAGTGTTTTTCTATTGTTCCGACAGTCAATTCAACCGTTCACCCTATTGCTTTATAGTGCCAGCCTACTTCTTATTTATGATCCATTTAGTATTCTATCCGCAGCCTTTTGGTTGTCTTATGGGGCTTGTTTTATTCTGCTGCGAATCTACCAAACCATTGAACACTTCACACAAGATCAGACCCTGACAAGCGTACAAAAGCAAATCTTGGCCATTAATATGGTTGTTGAGTCGCAATGGAAAATTTTTATCGCTTTATTACCACTGATGCTTATCTTTTTTCAGCAAATTTCTTGGTCTGCGCCGCTCAGTAATTTAATCGCGATCCCATTACTCAGTACTTTAATCGTACCACTGGATATTATTGCAGCCTGTATTTGGCTAGTAGTTCCTGCATTCGGGCTACTTTTGTTTCAGCTCAATGATGGATTGCTGTCAATATTAATGTGGATATTAAATCACTTACAGCAGCTATCTCCTCAACTCTATGGTGTTAGTTATACGCCTTTGATGTTGCTGAGTTTGACATTGGGGTTAGTGATTTTATTTATGCCGAAAGCAACAATTCCCAAGTTATGGGCTGTTATTTGCTTTTTACCAATGGTTTTGGGCGTACAGACTCAACCTACCGTATTGAATATTCTGGATGTTGGTCAGGGGCAAGCAATTTTTTTACAGCATCCTCAACAGACACTCATGATTGATACGGGTGGTTTACATGACGAAGCGAAGTTTGGTATTGGTGAGCGAGTTGATATTCCATTCTTAAGACAGCAAGGTATACGGAGGTTAGATCATTTAATTTTATCTCATCTTGATCAAGATCATAGTGGCGCATTTCCAGCAATCCAAAATGCTTTTGCGATTACTCAAGTTCAGTCAAGTGAACGAAGTGAAAAGTTCCCGTTTAAGGATAATTTCTCCTATTGCCAACAGGGTCAGCATTGGTCATATACCGATCTTGAAATTGAGATTTTGTCGCCTACGCAAGAGGGGCTAAGGATTGCTCAAGATCAGAAAAATGAGCAGTCTTGCGTGGTTTATTTGCAATTCTCCAATGCTCAGCCGTATCAAAATTTTTTGATTATGGGAGATGCAGGATGGGAAACTGAGTATAAATTATTAAAACAATATCCTGATTTAAAAGTAGATGTATTGGTGCTAGGACATCATGGCAGTAAAAATAGCTCAGCTTATGATTTTTTAGCAGCGCTCAAACCTAAACTGGCAGTTGCGTCAGCTGGTTTTGATAATCGCTATGGTCATCCTAGTCAGGAGTTACAAAGTCGCTTGCTCGCTTTGAAAATTCCATTGTTGAATACGGCACAGACAGGCAGTTTAAGTTTTATCTTTAACAAAGGTGCCGTTGAATTAAAACAACAACGGCAGCAACGCAGGTGGCTGCAACGAGAATAGCCTAAGTATTTGTAAGCTCTTGTTGTTGCTGGCGAACTGTACGAACTTGTGCAAGTGCTTCAGCTTCATCAATGTCATAAATTTTCTTGAGCGCAGGGTTGGCACGAAAACGTTTATAGCTCCAGTGATAATGTTCAGGATAGCGTTGAATTAGTTGCTCTAAGGCCTGATGAATAATTAAGGTGCCATCTTCAGCGCTGCCTTCATAAATATTCGGATCAATCGGCTCGATATACATGTCAAAGCCACCTTGTTCATTTCTTTTGGTATAAAGAAGTAGGGCTTTGGCTTTGGTTTTTTGAATGAGTTTGGCACTTAAGCTGCTAGAGGCAAGAGGAATACCAAAATAGTTGATCATGTCTCCGCCGTGGTCAGGGGTATGATCAGGCAAAATTGCCGTAGTTCCACCTTGCTTTAAGGCTTTAAAAATTTGTCTGACACCACTTTCATCTGTGGGGACCAGATGAGCTTGTTCACGACTTCGGGCATCACGGACAAACTGGTCGGCATCTGGATTTTTTACGGGTTTATACAGGATAGTCATGGGGCTATATTGGGCGACCCATGCATTCATAATTTCCCAGGTGCCAAAGTGGGGAACAATTAACACTACGCCTTTTTTTTCTGCAAGTGCTTCATGTAAATAGTGTTCACCATGCACTTTTTGAATACGTTGAATATTTTTTTGATTGGATGAACCCCAAATACTCAAAAACTCAAAATATGACATCAACTCATTTTGAATGGTTTGTCTGGTAAGTTTTTGTCTTTGTTGCTGATCCATCTCTGGGAATACAATTTGAATGTTCAGCCCAATAATTTTTGAAAGTCTAGAGAGCTGAAAGGTACTCACCAATCCTGCAACCATACGGGCAAAAAAACGGCTAAATTGCATCGGCATGCGACTTGCGAACTTGATCAGACGATAGTTTGCATTACTGGATTTGGATTGAGTCATGTATTCAAAATGAGAACAGTTACAAAGGGAAAGTATAATGTAAAAAATAATTATAAGTTAAAACAAGTTATTTAAACAGTTTTGCTCAAATCAGCGTATATAATAAAGCCACTTTAAAACATATTGGATTGGAATCTTATGTCCGATTGGCCACCAAAACCACAAAACGAATCGACAAATAGTAATAATGTGACAGGCAAAGAATGGCAAATTTTAGAAAAAGCTGTTTTAGCTTCTGTTGAGGAACAACGCCGTAGTCGTCGTTGGAGCATCTTTTTTAAATGTTTAGGTTTCGCCTATCTTCTGATTGTCCTGATTGCAATGAGTAAAGGCTGTTCAACTTCGACAGAAAAATCAACTACGAATATAAGTAGTGATCATTTGGCTGTGGTTGATATTATTGGAACGATTGATTCATCTACCAGTCAATCTTCGGTAAATAGTGAAGATACCAATAAAGCATTAAAGCGTGCATTTGAAGCCAGTGGCAGCAAAGCCGTTGCTTTAAATATAAATTCTCCAGGTGGTTCACCAGTGCAGTCAGATGAAATCTGGCAAGAAATCCGTTATTTGAAAAAGCAGCATCCTGATAAAAAAGTCTATGCTGTGATTGGTGATATGGGCGCATCTGGGGCGTACTATATTGCTTCTGCGGCGGATGAAATTATTGTCAATCCATCTAGTCTTGTTGGTTCAATCGGTGTGATTATGCCGAACTACGGTTTAAGTGGTTTAGCACAAAAGCTTGGGATTGAAGACCGTACTCTGACTTCTGGTAGCAATAAAGATATTTTAAGCATGACCAAGCCAATTGATCCTGCACAAAAGCAACATGTGCAGTCTGTACTTGATAATGTACACACCCACTTTATTAATGCTGTTAAAGAAGGCCGTGGTAAACGCTTGAAATCAAATGATCCAGCGGTATTCTCAGGTTTGTTTTGGACAGGTGAACAGGCAATTGCACTAGGGGTTGCTGATCGTAGCGGTAGTCTAACGACGCTGATGCGTGATCTTAAGGTTGAACAAAAGATTGATTATACGGTGCAACGTAATCCGCTTGAGTCAATCTTGGGGCGTATGGGGGCTAAAATTGGTGAAGGGATTAGTAGTTCTCTTGCAGCGCAATTAGAGACACAGCAAAACGCAAAAATACAGTAATATTTCCAAAAAAGGGTTGTGTTGATCACAGCCCTTTTTTTATTCTAAAAATAACTGCACAGTTTTTCTTTTTATTTGCAATACATGTGTAGAGCGAGATAATTGATCAATCCGTGGAAATAAAAGACAAGTTTATGAAACCCTTGATTCATTTTGCCCATGCGAATGGTGTTCCATCTAAGGTTTATCAAAAGTTGTTTGATCAGTTAAAAGATCAATATGACATTATTTATGTTGCTGAGATTGGGACAGATAAGCGTTACCCAATCACACATGGCTGGACGCATTTAGTCGATCAAGTGATTGATAGCATTGTACAGCAAGCACAAGGACGTAAAGTAATTGGCTTAGGACACTCTTTGGGCTCAGTATTGACCTTAATGGCAGCCTATCGCCGTCCAGAATTATTTTCACAAGTGATCATGCTTGATCCACCCTTAATTATTGGTAAAGCTTCGTTTGTATTTCATCTGGCTAAACTCTTTAAACCGAAGCTGGTGGATAAAATTACCCCAGCAGGTTTGTCGGTACGTCGACGGGATCATTGGGATTCGCGTGAGCAAGCTGCAGCGCTTTTAGGTTCGAGAGGTTTTTATCAACACTTTGATGCAGATTGCTTTCAAGCTTATATTGATTATGCATTAACAGATGATCCTCAAAATGGTGGCGTAACACTGACCATTCCTAAAGATGATGAAGTGGCCATGTTTAGAACAACTCCATCGATGTGGTGGTTGCCAATGCCCAAGCCACCTGTTCCTGTACATTTGGCGGTGGGTCAAAACAGTGTTTTCTTAAAAGAGAAATTCCCGCAAGTCGCACAAAAAAAACTGGGAATTCCTTATTCTGTCGTGGATGGCGGGCATATGTTCCCATTAGAGCATCCACTGGAAACAGCCGATAAAATTAAAAGCTTGGTGATTTGATAAAGAAAAAACGCATCCGAGGATGCGTTTTTATTTTTAAAACTGGGTAAACTGAATGGGGCGTTCTAGAGGTTTTCGATTGAAATAAGCTTGCCCGTTTTTCCAGCTAAGCTGGCCGTTACAGAGCCATTCGGCCACTTGAGGATAAATAAAATGCTCAAGTTCGTGTACACGGTGTGCCAGACTTTCTACGTTATCATGCACACTGACTTGAATCGCGGATTGGGCAATACTTTGGCCAGCATCTAGTTCAGCCGTGACAAAATGAACGGTACAGCCATGCAAACGGTCGCCTGTATTCAATACGCGCTGATGAGTATTGATGCCTTTATAAACAGGCAACAGAGAAGGGTGGATGTTTAACATTTTGCCTTGCCAATTGTTCACAAAGCTTGGCGTTAAAATCCGCATGAAACCTGCAAGAATAACTAAATCTACTTGCCATGCTAATAGCTGCTGGTGCATGGCTTCATCGAAACTTTCTCGACTTGGATAGTCTTTATGTGAAATCACAGCGGTTGCAATATTGGCGTTCTCAGCACGTTGTAATGCGTATGCATCGGCTTTGTTTGAGAGCACACCAATGATTTGCCCTGACAGATTTGCATCTATCAGGGCCTGTAAGTTGCTACCGTTGCCAGAGACAAGGACCGCAATTCTCATTATGCAAAGATCACGCGAATTTTTTCGTCAGCACCTTCAACTGATGCAGCATTTTCTTGGATATAACCAATTTTCCATGCTTTTTCGCCTTGAGCATTCAATACCTCAATTGCTTTGTCAGCTTCGCTGGCATCAACTGCAATCACCATACCCACGCCACAGTTAAATGTACGGTACATTTCAAAGCGCTCTACGTTACCTTCACGTTGTAACAACTGGAATAATTCAGACCATTCCCAGCTTGATTCGTCAATCACAGCTTGCGCACCATTTGGAAGAACACGCGGTAAGTTACCTGGTAAACCACCACCAGTGATGTGTGCCATAGCATGTACATCAACTTGTTTGCATAGTTCGAGCACCGGTTTAACATAAATACGCGTTGGTTCCATTGCAACGTCAGCAAGTGGGCGACCATCTACGATTTGAGTTAAGTCGACATTCTTAACATCTAAAATTTTACGTAGTAAAGAATAACCATTTGAATGTGCACCACTTGATGCCACACCAAGAAGTACATCACCAGACTTCACTTTAGTTCCATCAATAATTTTACTGTGTTCAACCACACCCACAGCAAAACCAGCAAGATCGTAATCTTCACCTTCATACATGCCAGGCATTTCAGCAGTTTCACCACCAACCAATGCACAACCAGCAAGTTCACAACCTTTACCGATACCTGTCACTACATCTGCTGCAACATCAACATTCAAATGACCCGTTGCATAGTAGTCGAGAAAGAATAATGGTTCAGCACCACAAACAAGTAAGTCGTTTACACACATTGCAACGAGATCTTGACCAATGGTGTCGTGACGGTTGAGGTTCAGCGCCAGACGTAATTTTGTACCTACGCCATCTGTTCCTGAAACCAATACAGGTTCTTCATAACCTTTAGGGATTTTACATAGCGCGCCAAAACCACCGAGGCCGCCCATTACTTCAGGACGAGTGGTACGTTTAGCGACAGATTTGATACGATCGACCAGTGCGTCGCCCGCTTCAATGTCGACGCCCGCATCTTTATAGCTTAAACCAGTATTTGGGGTAGAAGTTGAGTTGCTCATAGTGAAGTCTCCGCAGTGGCGGCAGATTATAACCTGAATATACGAAACTCTTATGTTATTTATGCTCGAAAATGCTATCTTTAATTAAATTTTTTTTTCATTTATAACGATTACACGAAAAAAGGCTAGATTTTATGCAAGATCAGGTACTGCGTCGTATCTTTATCCTCGCTGGGCTCGCATTATTCCTTTGGGTTCTCTATTTATTAAAGCCCATTGTGATCCCTTTTGTTGGTGCTTTTTTTATTGCTTACCTATTTAGTCCTTTAGTCGATGTTCTTGTTAAAATTAAACTTCCACGTTGGTTGGCTATCAGCATCGTTTTTATAGGTATTGGTGTTACTTTGACCATGGTTTTATGGTTCTTGGTGCCATTGATTTGGAAACAGTTGATGTATGCTCGAGATAGCATTCCTGCTGGTATTCACTGGGTGAATGCAACTTTCTTGCCGTGGGTATCACATACCTTTAATGTGGTTCCAATGGAAATTGATACTGATCAAATTACCAAGGCCTTGATGGATTATATTCAAACCAATTACAGTGCGGATAGTATCCAAACGATGGCGTTAAGGGTTGCTCAGTCTGGACTGAATTTCATCCAGATTGGTGGTGTGGTTGTACTGATTCCAATTATTTCTTTCTATTTCTTACTGGATTGGGATCGTATGTTACAAAGCTTTAGACGTTTGATACCACGTCCTTATGAAGCCTCTACCTTAACCATTGTTCGTGAGTGCCATAGTGTTCTAGGTGCTTTTGTCAAAGGACAATTCCTTGTCATGCTTTTATTGGGAATTGTTTATGCTGTTGGTTTACAATTTATTGGTTTAGAAGTTGGCTTGATCATTGGCATGATTGCTGGTCTAGCCAGTATTATTCCTTATTTAGGATTTGGTGTCGGAATTATTGCAGCTATCATTGCAACACTGTTCCAGTTTGGACTTGACTGGACACAATTGCTGCTAGTGGGTGTTGTCTTCATGATTGGCCAAATGGTCGAAGGTTATATTCTTCAGCCATTTTTACTGGGTGATAAAATTGGTTTGTCGCCAGTTGCAGTTGTTTTTGCTGTACTTGCAGGGGCACAACTAGGTGGATTCCTTGGCATGTTAATCGCTTTACCTGTTGCAGCAGTTATTGTGGTGCTGCTAAAACATGCACGCGACCATTATGAAAAAAGTCGTTTATATGGTCTGCCAACTGAAGTTGTGCTGGCAGAAGGGCAAACCAAGCATATAAATGTTGAAACAGATCATGTAGAGCTTGATATTCAAATTAAAAACTCTCAAGATACAGAGACTTCAAACACGAATGACTTAAAGTAATTGAGGAAAAAATTAAGGATATGCGTCAACTCCAACTGGATATAGAACCACAACTCGATGCCCGAATCAGTGATTTTTCGGGGCCGGGTTGGGGGCCTGTGGTTGACGCAGTTAGACAGTTACATGCCGGATTAGTCAGCCGCTTTTATGTTTATGGCGGGGCAGGTACTGGCAAGAGTCACTTACTTTCTGCGATTTGTGATTCTTATCTGGAGCTCGGTCGCCCAGCAATTAAAGTCTCATTACTAGAATTATTAGATGCACCTATTGAAGCCATTACTTCATTAGAATTTTATGATTTGGTCGCTTTGGATGATATTGATGCGATCAGTGGTGTTCCACATTGGCAGAAAGCTGTATTTCATTTGATGAATAATCATGAGGGGCAGTTGGTTTTTTCCTCTCGTGTGGCGCCTATTGAATTAAAATTAGAATTACCTGACTTACAGTCAAGGCTGACCCAAGCTGTGAGTGTTAAAGTACCTAATGGCAGTTCTTATAGTGATCGACAAGCCCTGTTGCACTCGGTCATGACGCGCCGAGGTATTCATTTTGACCAGCAAATTGTTGACTATTTATTGAGTAATGGGCCGCATCAGGCTTCGATTTTATTACAGAGATTGGCTCAGCTTGAAAAAATGCTCAAAGGCGAGAAAACTAAACTATCAAATACAACACTTAAGCAAATTTATGCATTGATTGATGAATATCGCCAATAGTATAAAATTTCTTGAGTAATTTTGAGAGCTATGACAAAGTACGCACAAAGGAATGTGGTTGTAAACAGCTAGTTTGCAAGACGAAAAAAAATGAAAAATAGAAGGAGATTGGTATGCTCAAACGGATGCTTGCCTGTGCTTTATTTACCGTTACTGGATATGCATATTCTGCGGATATTCAAGTCACAACATTAGTTGATGAAGACAAAGATGACGCCGTTTGTTCATTACGAGAAGCTGTCGAGTTTTTAAATAAAAGAAGCCAAAAAGAATTTGAAAATGGTTATCACGGATGTGGTAACAAGGATGCAAGCAATACAATTGTTTTACAACGCGATCAAACCTATCAACTTAACTCGGCATTAAATATCAAAGCCGCGATGACAATTCGCACTGTAGTGAGTGATGGTTTTAATGATAATAAAAAAGGATTGAACAATGCGACGCTTAAAATGGCGGGAAATGATCGTCTTTTTGTCATTGATGATAATAATGTTGAAAGTGCATTACTTGCAGTTAATTTGATTGAATTAAATTTACAAGGTGCTGCAAATAAGCTGAATGACGGCGGGCTAATTCTTAATCGTGAAAGTCTATCAATTCAGTATTCTCGCCTGACAGGTGGTTCTGCAAACCGTGGTGGTGCAATTTATAATGCTGGGGTTTCATCGGACGCGAAGAACACTGCAGGCTATGTTTTTATTAATAATAGTATTTTTCAGAATAATAAAGCAGATCAGGGGGCAGTCATTTATAGCGAAATGCCAATGTATCTGATTACACAATCGGTCATACGTGACAATGAAGGTGTAGCAGGGCCAAATGGTGCTTTATTATTTGTTCAAACGGGCTTCAATAATGACACGATAGCTGGGGCACTTGCCGTAAGATCTTCCGGTATTCGTAGTAGCACTATTTTCCATAATAAAGGCGGTTATGTAGCGAATATTCGTGAAGGCATGATCCTTAATAATAATACGATTATTAAGAATGCTGCGGGGCTGTATTTACAATCTTTAAATTTTAAAGTAACGACAGAAGAAGATGTCAATGGAGTGAAAAAAGAAACAGTCAAAGAGTACCCAAGCTCTTATGTGTCGAATAGTGTTTTAGTTGCAAATGGAAATAGTAATTGTGGTACTACCTCAGACGATACCACGATTGTTCAAAGTAATTTAACGACATCAGAGTGCGACCGTAATGCGGGTGAACGATTACCCAATTTTATGTGGAATCAGAATGATCCTGAGCAAACATTAATTGCTGGCGGTACAAATGATGAAGGGATTTGTGCTGCTCCTCCAGCAAAAGGATTATTATGTCCATACTCGACGCCAAAAGATCAAATGCTGGGTTTCTTTAAACCACGTTTACTCACTTCTTATAAGCAGTTATCGGATTCGCTCATTGTCAATAAAGGACGCATTTATAGTGATGGTACGACCTTTAGTTTAGCGAGTTGTGAAGCAACTGACCAGCGTGGGAAAAGCCGTACGGGCTTTAATGAGTTGTGTGACTTAGGCGCAATTGAACTGGTTGTTAACCGGGGGGAGATTCCAATCGTTGGTCAAGATATTTTATATGGACAAATTGCGAAATTCAGTATTGCAGAGAGTTTGTTAGATGGTGAATTGTTAGATCCAGCCACATGCGAGGCTCAATTAGGTAAGCGTCCTGATGGCCAGCCTTGGCAAGTTGGTTGTTTGCAAGTGGTTCAAACCCAAACGCCATCTAAAGGAAAGCTAACTCTTGATCAGGATGGTAATGTAACTTACGTGCCTGATAGTGATTGGCATGGTGCAGATAAATTTAACTTACGTGTTATGACGACAACGACTCGTTTTAATGATGTATCAAACTATTTTATTGATATTCCAGCAACAATTGTACAAGACCCACCAAACACTTTTAAAAGTAAAACCGTAAATGTAGGAAGTTTTGGTCTAGGAGCGATCTTGGCATTATTCGGTTTAATAGGATTGCGCCGCTTAAAATCATAATCAGGGATGTGATGAGATGAAATATTATAGAAAAACAATATTAGCAACTATGGTTTTGGCAACTATGCCGTTGTTAGCTGCCACCAGCAGCACGCCCATTAAGGTAACTACATTTGTGGATGAGGATGGCGAAAATCCAAATGCTTGCTCATTACGTGAGGCAATAAAAACTGCCGAGACGCGTGTCTCTTATGGTGGTTGTGTTGTAACAGATACCTTACCAAGTACGCAAAAAGTTATTCAGCTGGAAAAAGGGGTATATAACCTGAAAAAGGAATTGACGCCAAATGTGAGCGTTTCAATTCTAGGGGCAAGTCCTGTAAATTGGGAAGGAAAAAATGTCCTGCTAAATGATGTTGTTAATCAATATCCAGCTCAAATCCCATTGCAAACAACAATCAAAGCAGAAAATTCACGTATTTTTAACACGACACTTGGTGCCAAGGGTTTAAGCCTAACCAATTTGATTTTAACAGGTGGACGTTCGGCTGATTTTGGTGGTGCAATATATGCAGGTGCTGATGTTGCATTACAAAGTACACAAATCCTTGATTCTGAGGCAAAAGAAGGTGGAGCTATTTTTTTAGCTGGTCCTTCGACGACATTAACATTGAATAAGAGTGTGATTCAGGGTAACCGTGCGGAGAAAGGCAGTGTACTCTCGATGAGTTGCTTTAATGATATTACATATGCAAAGCGGACCATCAACTTAACCTCCAACAGTTTTATTAATAATGGTTCACCAAATTCAAGTAGTATGATTGAGTTTTGTGGGGAATCTACAGCAACTTTAACGACCAATACCATTGCAAAAAATATTGTAAATAATTCAACAGGAAATCTACTTAAATTCACTGGTGATACCAAAGCTGGAACTGTAGAAGATAATAAGTCTAGTATTTTAAGTAAAACCAGTATTTTAAGCTTGACGAGTAATACAATCGTAGAAAATCAAGCTTTTACGACGCTTCTCTATGATAAAATTGGTGCTAAATTATTACAGTTCAATGTTCTTGCTTATAATGGTGATAGCAATACATATGCCTGTCGATATTTATTTGGAAATGTCGCTGATCAAGAAGGGGTAGGTCTTGGAATTGCTTACAATGCACTTGCGCTCAAGCAGGATGGTTCTAGTTCTGTAGTAAATAATGTGTGTGATGTGCCAAAAGCGTCGCTTAAAGACAATAAAACCAATTTGAATGTAAGTGCGATTGATTTTAATACCTTATTGAGCCCTTTACAAAAAGCTTCAGCTGATACGGCATTCTTACCAATGTATTACCCTAAAAAAAATGCGACAAGCGTGCCTATCGATGATAAGGGGAATACAAAATTAGTTGGCTTATTAGATGTTGATGGAGTCAATTGTAGTTTGACGGACCAGCGTGGTTTAGCCCGTATCACCGACGGCACTTTATATTATGACCCTAAAGCAAGCAACCGCTGTGATATTGGTTCGGTTGAACTAATGAAGTTTACAGCAGGTGATTTACAGGATCTAACCAATACATCGATTAGCAGCTTGATTACAAGTTATCAAACACAATATGACTTTTTCGATAATTTGGTGAAAAATCCAAATAATCCTGATTTTTTAACGTATTACAAATCTCGTTTGGATCAATATCAAAAATTATTGCAATACACCAAAGCTAATTTACATTATCGTGCAATTTACATTGATTTAAGAAATTATCAACTACCTTTACCACAAGATGTACAGCAAGCTGATGGCAGTTATAAATTACAGTTCTTTAGCCCAGATTTATATGATGTAACGACAGAACCTTTAGGTAAAGGACAGATCAATGATACGGTTACTGATATAGATAAAAGTGATATAGAAAATTTGGTTTGTACTTGGAATAAAGATTTACAGCAAATTATTTTTTATCGAAAAGATGACAGTGTTACTCAAGCTGGTGATAAGATTTTCTGTAAATATACGATTACCTCTAAACCAGGAACTAGTCCACAAGTGAGTTCATCTGGTTTAATCCGAGCAGCATTTGTAAATATTGCACCAGTTGCAACAAATACATCCTTAACTTTCAAATATAAAGAAAAGCAAAAGTTAAGCTTAAACTTATTAAATTTTGCAAATGACAATGGCGATACAGGCGAGGGTGGATCTGGGCCAGAAAAGAATCCGAATAAACCTCAGTTTTGGAAGAATGCCGAAGGTATCGAATTACCAATTCGTTTAACCAATGTGCCAACCAAAGATCTAGGTATTACGGCAGATCGCCAAGGTGCTTGCCCTGCGCCAGATGAAAAAGAAACCTGCTATGGTGGTAATATTTATGTTCAAGAAGTTAATGCATTTAATCCATTTAACTTCTCATTTAACTACCAAGTTTACGATGCTGATGGCGTATCCTCCAATGTGGCGACAGTGCGAACCATTAGCACGGCAACCACAACAGACGATACACGTTCTGCCAGTAACAGTGGGGGGGGGAGTTTTAGTTTCTATTCAGTATTGGGGTTATTGGGGTTATTGGCTTATCGCCGCTTTAAAAGTAAATAACCCGAAATATAATAATAGCGCCATTTAGGCGCTATTGTTATTTCTATACACTATAAACTCAGTGCTCAGAATATTTACTGAGATATTCTTCTCTAATATTTATCCGTTCTTCGGTACTGGCATTTAACATGCGCTTACGTAATGTATTGCGTTCCTGTGTGCTCATCTTTTGCCAGACATCACGCATTTTTTGTTTTTCATCTTCTGGCAGTTGCGTGAACCATTCCATCCTTTGCTGTAGTTGAGAACTCTGGCTATTAGGAACTTCTTTCAAGGTTTGGTAACGTTTAATTAAAACACGTTGCTCTTCAGGCGATAGATCATCCCATGCTTCTTCTGTTGTGGCTTTATTGGGTTTAGAAAATACCCAAAAGCGTTCAGAACCTGCAAAACTGGTTTGTAGTAACCCGAGCGTACACACAACAAGTGCTAATTTTTTAGCTGCCATGTGGAACCTTATTCTCACCTAAGACCAATAACATCTCCATATCTTCAACCATTTGCGGCGAAAGCTTTGGATTTACGACAACCTGATTTTGTGGTTGATCAGCAAGCTGTAAAGAGCTTGGCAGAACCACAATTCCCATGATTGCAGCAGCAACAGCAAAACCTGTCATTTTCCAGATACTATAATAAGAAGTTGGTTTCTTTTGTATCGTATCTAGAACATGATTCATGACTTGCATTTTGTTGTGATGCTGCTCTTTCGCAAGTTGGTCAAGTCTGGAAGTCACATGGTTCGTGAACTCATCTTTTTTCATCTGATGATCCTCCTGTATGTGGGTTTAAATGCTCAAGAGCAATTCGAAGTCCCTGAATTGCACGGTGGTAATGCGTTTTAACGCTGCCTTCGCTGCAATCCATAATTTGTGCTGTGGTCATTGTGTCGAACCCTTCCCACGCTCTGAGCATAAATGCCTGTTGTTGACGAACAGGTAGCTGATTGATCGCTGCCTGAATTTCCTCCATCGTGACTTCCTGATCAAGAAATTCAAATGGATTAGGCGTAGATTCATCTACAACATCAATGATTTCTTCATCATCATCTAAACTAATTTTTTTAAATAAAGAAAAAGGACTTGCTCGACGAGCTTCCTTTCGTCGCCAGTCTTGGAGCTTATTGTTCAATATGGTATAGAACAAGGGATACCATTCATCGGTACTTTTGTCGGCATATGATTTATGTAATGAAATAAATGCTTCTTGCACTAAATCCATGGCAATGCCTTGTTGCCCCTGTGTTGCACTTTCCATCATAACCAAGGCACGACCTGTAACGTCCTGCATGAAAAAACGCAGGCGTTGTTCAACAGTACTACGATCAGTACTGTTTTCAATTCGAGCCTTTTTCGGTGCTAAATCCATAGAGATGGAAAATCCTGTCATGGATACCCACCATTAATTCCAATTCATTAATCATATAACGTTGAAAATGGTGAGCGCGTTGACAACTTAAGCAATTATTTTTAGTAGTGTAATTGATTTTCTCAGTAAAAAACTCGTAGTTAAAATAATTTAACGTTTTACTGACGTTGACGAACCATTTCAAAAAAACACACAGAGCCTGCAATCGCAACATTGAGGGACTCTTGCCCACCCGGTTGAGGGATTGTCACAGCTTGAGCATGTGCTAGCGCATAATCACTCGCACCTTGACCTTCGTTACCTAAAATCCAGACACAAGCTTTGGTTAAATCCTTGCTATATAGGCTGGTTGAACGATGTGAACTGGTGGCAAACACAGGTATTTGAAATTTTGGTAAAATATCCGTGAGCTGAAAGTTTTCAAAACATTGAAGACTAAAATGAGCACCCATACCTGCTCGAAGCACACGTGGAGACCATAGTGCAGCTGAACCTTGTGTGCAAATCACCTGCTTGATGTTTGCAGCGGCAGCAGAGCGGAGGAGTGTACCTACATTTCCAGGATCTTGAACATTTTCTAGAATTAAAGTGTCGGCCTTAAAATCAATAGTGGCAGCAGTTTTGGGGAGGTCGACAATCGCTAGACATGGCAGGGTGGTACCCAAGGTGCTTAAATCCTTATATAGGACTTCACTGATAACGAAGATGTGACCTTGGTGGAGTTCGATCACTTCTTGTAAATCTGGATGTTCTAAGGCTTGTTCAGTGGTAAATAAAGAAAAGATTTTTTTCTGTTGCTGTAACCACGCCAAGCACAGATGTGTACCTTCTAGAACGGTTTGCTGATGTTTTTTTCGAGCACTGTTGAGCTCGATCAGCCCACGCAAATGTTTGATTTTTGCATTGTCTTTTGATTCTAGGAAAATAACCGCCATAAAATAACATCCGAAAGGGTATTATAAATTTATAATACCCTGATTATAAAAGTAATTAGTGATAGCTTGTTACGCGTTCGACTTCATTTTTAGAGCCAATAATTACTGGAACACGTTGGTGTAATTCAGTTGGTTGGATTTCCATGATACGAACACGACCTGTTGTAGAAGCACCACCTGCTTGTTCAATCAGCATGCTCATTGGGTTTGCTTCATACATTAAACGTAAACGACCTGCTTTCTTCGGGTCTTTTAAGTCGTAAGGATAAAGGAAAATACCACCACGGCATAAGATACGGTGGATATCACCAACCATGCATGCCACCCAGCGCATGTTGAAGTCTTTTTCACGGACAGAGGTTTTACCTGCTAACAGCTCATCAATATAACGTTTTACCGGATTTTCCCAGTGACGTTGATTAGATGAATTAATTGCAAATTCTTGCGTATCTGCTGTAACTTGCACTTGTTCTGTTGTTAACAGGAAGTTCTTTGTGGTCGGATCAAAAGTAAAGAACACCACACCAGAACCCACAGTAAGCACGAGCATGGTCGATGGGCCATACAGTACATAACCAGCAGCAACTTGTTCTGTACCAGCTTGCATAAAGTCAGCAGATTGAGTCACTGCATTCTTTGCAGGAAGAATAGAGAAGATTGTACCGACACACATGTTAATGTCGATATTGCTTGAACCATCGAGTGGATCAAATAAAACCAGATATTTACCATTTTCCTGAGCAGGGGTGAAATCATCTAATTCTTCGGAAGCTAAACCGCCTACTTGAGGATGTACTTTTAATGCATCAATCAGGTAGTCATTTGAAATAACGTCTAATTTCTTTTGTGTTTCACCTTGAACATTTTCATTGCCAGCACTGCCTAAAATACCTGCTAAAGCACCTTTTTGTAGGGCTTGATCAATAGTTTGGCAAGTTGCAGCAATTGTTTCGATGACTTGTGCCAACTCTGGAGTCAAATTCCCATTTTGTTGTTCTAGATATTGGGTCAAAGTAAGGTTTGACATATTGAATAGCTCCGATTTAGCCGTGTCAAAATTGATAAAAAAGAATGTGGCTATTCTAGATGAGATCGTGCAAAAATAAAAATTATCTTACTTTATTTATGTTGCTTTTATGATTACAAGTACGCCATTACATGCTATGTTGCATAGATACTAAACAGGATGTTTGGAGGTTAAATATGACAACCAAGAATTTTGAGGCAACGCCCACGCCAAGTGAGCCCATTAGCTTAGATACGATTTCCAAAGAAAATGTGAAGGATGCATGGAAACAGTATGAGGCCAAGCCTGAATATAAAAAGTTTAACAAGCACGATTTGATTGAGTCGATGCAAAGCAAGCCGGATACTCAGTCTTCGTCTTGATCAATAAATAAAAATGCTCACCTTAAGTGAGCATTTTTATTTAAAGCGTAACCACGATTATTTTAATAGTGGTGGAACGGCTTCATAGTTGATTTCTACACGGCGGTTTTCTTTCCATGCAGCTTCATCATGGCCTGCGTTAACAGGTGATTCTTTACCGTAGCTGACTGCTTCAAGTTGCTGTGGGTTTACACCGTTGGTAATCAAAAAGCTTTCAACCGCTTTTGCGCGACGTTCGCCAAGCGCCATGTTGTATTCACGTGTACCACGTTCATCCGTATGACCTGTAAGAGCAACACGAGAGTTGGCATTGGCAACCAAGAACTGAGCATGTGCTTGAAGTGTTTGATAGTCTTCATTTGATAAATCGCTGCTGTCATAGTTAAAGTGAACAACGCGTTTTGCCAAGAATGCTTTGTTTGCAGCAGTTACACCTTTTGAAGATGCGCCAGCCAAGTTTTGTGCATTGAGTGCTGCATCTTCGCTTAAACCCTCGGTACTGACTGTTGATGAACCATTTGGATTGGTACCTGTGGTAATTTCAGCAGCCGGTTTACGACTTGCACAGCCTGTAAATACAAGCGTTGCAGCAATAAGTGGAAGCGTTAGATATTTAATGTTCATTTGATTCTCCAATAAACTAAATTTATTTTGGTGCCCAAGCTGGTTCACGAACTTCACCTTGCTCACTTGGCAAATTCATGCGGAAACGGCCGTCAGTAGACATGACGGATAGCAAACCACGACTACCTTCACGCGTTGCATAAACCACCATTTGTCCATTTGGTGAGAAGCTTGGCGATTCGTCTAAACTAGTTGGTGTAAGAATGTTGGTAATGCCAGTATTGATATCTTGAATTGCGACTTTATAGTTACTACCGCTTGGGCGATGAACCAAAGCAATTTTTTTACCATCGGCACTTAGCGTACCGCGTGCATTGAAAGCACCTTTGAAGGTTAAGCGTTTAACTGAACTATCATCAAAGCTGTAGCGATAAATCTGTGGTGAGCCACCGCGGTCTGAGGTAAAAATGAATGATTTACCATCGGGTGCATAGCGTGCTTCAGTATCAATCGCAGTATCATTGGTCATACGCTGTACTTGACGCGTACTTAAATCCATTTGATAAATTTCAGGATTACCATTCATCGATGCGGTAAATAGCATTGATTTACCATCTGGTGAGAAGCTTGGTGCGCCATTTAATCCACGGAAGCTGGCTAAAACTTCACGTTGGCCTGTGGCTAAGTCTTGCAGATAAATCGCAGGACGCTTGGTCTCAAATGACACATATGCAATTTTCTTGGCATCTGGTGTCCAGGCTGGAGAAAGAATAGGATCGCGTGAAGACAGGACAGTTTTAGGCTGTTCGCCATCAGTATCAGCAATTTGCAAAGTATAACGTTGGGCTGGCGTTGCCTGATTACGTAATACATAGGCAATACGACCGCTAAAGTCACCCGCAATACCCGTTAACGCTTGATAAATCGTATCACTGATCATATGACCAGCTTGGCGTATACGTGAGCTTGGTACAGTGAGTACCTCATTCAGTAGATATTTTTGTTTTTGTACATCATAAAGCTGGTAATGAATTTCAAAGGTATTTGCATCAACCGCTTTCATTTGCCCAACGACAACGTAAGGTACACCCGCATTTTGCCAATCAGCTGCTTGAACCTGATTCAGGCTTGCAGTTGCTGGTAAATTTTGAGATGCACTGGTAAAACGACCTGAACGATTTAAATCGCTTTCTACGATAGGATAGATCGCATTGTCATTTGTAAAGGGGACAATCGCGATTTTAGGGGCTTGTTCAGGGGCTTTTGCAATCTCGAGGTGTAATTGTGCGAAAGTTGCTGTTGGAACAACAGTGCTAATCGCAGTGAAAACTGCTAAAGAGATGAGGTGTTTACGAGTCTTGTCCATAGTTACAATTACTTGCGTTCGTATTTTTGTGGCTGTTGATTATTTAACATAGTTACATGCTTTGTGCTATTAAAAGCATGTAACGTTAACTATTCATTACTATTTTGCAGTAAAACTTGAAGTAAAGCTTCTTGCTTCACGGCGGGCAACAGGATCATCTGGCATTGGGTAGGGTGCTGCGGCGCGAACAGCTGCTTCTACACTGGCTTTCACATCAGGATCACTTGCAGAAACAACAACAGAAAGTACTGCACCACTGTCACTTAAGGTTACACGTGCGCTGGCACGTTGTCCTGAAGAGCCCGATGGCATATTCCAAGCCCGATAGATTTTTTGTTCAAAGTCGCGTTTAGCCGTTGAAGCCACACGTTTTGCATCAGCCTTTTTCTGAGCTGCTTCTTGTTCCGCTTTTTTGGCTGCAGCCGCTTTGGCATCTGCTTCAGCTTCGGCTTTACGTTTCGCATCAGCGTCTGCTTTTGCTTTGGCATCTGCATCGGCCTTGCGTTTCGCATCTGCATCGGCTTTGCGTTTGGCATCAGCGTCCGCTTTTGCTTTGGCATCAGCATCGGCTTTACGTTTTGCGTCTGCATCAGCTTTACGCTTAGCATCAGCGTCTGCTTTTGCCTTCGCATCAGCATCAGCTTTGCGTTTTGCATCAGCATCGGCTTTGCGTTTTGCATCAGCCTCAGCTTTTGCTTTTGCATCTGCATTCGCCTTACGTTTTGCATCGGCTTCCGCGCGAGCTTTGGCATCAGCATCGGCTTTACGTTTTGCGTCCGCCTCAGCTTTTGCTTTCGCATCTCGTTCTGCTTTACGTTTTGCATCGGCTTCAGCACGAGCCTTGGCATCAGCTTCTGCTTTGCGTTTTGCATCTTGCTGGGCTTGAAGTTTTGCGTTCTCGGCAGCTTTTTGCTGTCTTAATTTCGCATCTTGTTCCGCTTTTTGGCGTGCTTTGGCTTCCGCCTCGGCTTTGGCAGATTGTTCAGCTCTATGTTTTTCAGCCTCTGTTCTCGCCTTTGCCTCAGCTTGGCGTTTGGCTTCAGCGTCTGCACGTTGTTTTTGTGCTTGCGCTTCTGAGAGTTTACGTTGTTCTTCAACCTGCTGAGCTCGCGCAGCTTCATCGGCTTTACGTTTTTGTTCGGCAAGCCTGGCTTGCTGAGCCTGTTCAGCTTTTTGCTTTTCAGCAGCAAGCTGTTGCGCAGTTGGCAGTGGAGGAATTACGGGAATATTCTCAGGCAAGGTCTTATCAACAATTGGACTTTCAACCTGTTCAGCTTGGTGATCTGCTGTGACTTGTTGTTCTGGTTGCTGTAAAGACTGAGGTAAATCTTCTGGCTTCACCAAAATAGTGGTGAGTTTTTTAGGCTGTTCAGGTGGTTTACTCAAGCCTAAAAACAGTAAGCCAACAATCACGATTGCATGGACGCCAAGCGTGAAACCCAGCGCAATCGCATTTTGTTTAAAAGGTGGCTCTTGAAATTTCTTCATAATTTATTTTAAAGACTTTGTGAGTAAGCCCACTTGGGTAAGGCCTGCTTCTTGTAAACTAGACATAAGAGCGACAACTTCACCATAAGGACGAGATTCCTCTCCATTGACTAATACCATCAACTTCTTATTTTCTTGTTCAGCTTGAATTTGAGCTTCACTTAGAACAGTTTCAAGCTGCTCAAGAGAAAGCGGCTCACTACTTTTATGTTCTTTATATTCAAGATAAATATTTCCATCTTTACCTAAAGTCACCATCGCTGGCATATCTTTAGACTCGATAGGTTGATTATTGGCCTGAGGTAAATCTACTTTAATACCGCTGGTGATCATGGGTGCTGTCACCATGAAAATGACCAATAACACCAACATCACGTCGATATAAGGAACGACGTTCATATCACTTTTGAGTGGCTTTTTAATCCGCTCAAAACGTCCAGATCGTTGAATCGCCATTATGCATCTTCCTGTGTCGTTCCAATCGCTTGGCGCTGTAAAAGAGCAACCATTTCTTCTGCAAATAAGGCACGATCTGAATAGGTTGATTCACCTTTAGCGGTAAAGTGGTTAAACGCAAGTACCGCAGGAATTGCTGCAAATAAACCAATTGCAGTTGCAATGAGGGCTTCTGCAATACCAGGTGCAACAGTTGCCAAAGTCACTTGATCAACGGCAGCAAGACCAATAAAGGCATTCATAATGCCCCAGACCGTACCGAATAAGCCGATATAAGGAGCAACAGAGCCGATGCTGGCAAGTGAACCTAAGCCTTGCTCTAGACCACCTTGATCACGGCTTAGGCCAACACGAAGAATACGTTCGGTTCCTTCGATGGTTTGATTGGTATCAGCTTTACGTTTCTGTAATTTGAAAAACTCACCTAAGCCTTGGTAGAAAATATCTTCTAGACCACGGCGCTTAGAATTGAGTTGTGCATTGTTATAAAGGGTATTTAATTCGGCACCTGACCAGAACATTTTTTGAAAATGCTCATCCTCTTGTTCTGCTTTTTTAAAGCCCATATGTAATTTAGCGATCAAATACCAGCTAAAAATTGAAGCAAGAAGTAAGATCAGCATGACCAGTTGTACAACAGGACTTGCTTGTAAAATTAGGTCAGAAATATGCAGGGAAGATTCTAAGTTAGTTGCCATAAGTCGCTGTGCCGAAAGTTTATTTTAGTCCTGTGCTAACTCTTTTTGAATTAGATCACGAATTTCATCAGGAAGTCGGCGTGGCATTAACTCTTTATTTAAACATGCCAACACAACCTCACCTGAAGCCAGCAAGATTTCACCACGATAAATATTTTGTTGCAACACAAAAGATGCGGCTTTACACGAAATAACACGTGCTGTAACGGTAATTAAATCATCCATTAATATTGGGCGTACATATTTGACCTGAATCTGATGTACCACGAAGCTGTAATCTTTTTGGTGCCAGTAGTGATCAACACCAGCTGCACGTAACCATTCGGTACGAGCACGTTCCATAAAACGTATATGGTTGGCATGGTAAACGATACCGCCTGCATCTGTATCTTCGATATAAACGCGAATGTTGAACTCAAAATGATTGGCCATTTCTATTACCTATTTTTGCGTACTGTGAGCAATCAGGAATGATATTGCCTCAAGAGAGCTAAGGAAATAGTAATAAATAACATATTGTTGACCTAGATAAAAAAAAAGAGGCCCTATCTAAGGGCCTCTTTTTTTTAATAGTTGAGTTCTTCCCAAGCGACGACTTTAGGAAAGCCAGGAACGGTAGTCCCATTCGCATAAGCACGCATTAACGCTTTATAGTCAGTGGTTCTGGTGATATTAATTGAATTTTTATTGTTGTTGGTGTCTTCAATAAAAATCTCGGCAAAGCTTGGATAAAAAGCCAAAGCATCGTCAACACTTCCAAATTTGATTTGATTGTCAAAATTTACAGAGAATTCTTTATTATTGTTTATCCCAATTAGGCATCCTTTAGTAATTGATCCAGTTGACCAAGGTTCAAAGCTATAGTTTGTGAGTTTATAGCGTTCTGTATATTTCTTATCAGCCCATGTGAATTCCATTTGAGCAATGTCATATTTGAAGGGACGAGTATCAGCATAATAAGATAGACTACTTTTGCTTCCATTAAAGGTTGTTATTTCATTATCAACTTCTACTTTAAATTGGTTCAGTGTCGTATCGATTTTAAAGTTATTCTGAGACCAGTATCCTTGTGAGCTAACACTTCCAGATAGAATCATTGGTCCTTCAGAAATAGGTTGAATCACGCCATCTTTTGTATACTGTAGATCACATTTATTCAGCGTAACCATTTGACTACTTCTGCTAAAGCTTCCTTCTTTATTTCGGCAGAAGGCTTTGTAGCCCATTTTTTCTCCACCTTGTATTAAATAAAAAACGGATTCGGCAAGTGTAATGGTATCAATGAGCTGATTTTCATGAATACTTGATAAATTGATAATCGGAGCATAAATCAATTCAAGATTTTCTGGTTTGCTATAATCTAGTCTTTCTTTGCCTTGAAATGAATTTCCGTTATTTGCATTATCACCTCCACCCCCGCAGGCTGTTAAAAATAAGCTACTTATAAATACGGCAGTTAATGTTTTAATTTTCATTGTTACCCTAAAAATAATGAGATGATTAGAATGACGTATATGCTATTCTAATCATCTCATTATAAGAAGCATTTAATTAAAAATATTTAATATTATTCAGGCGGCGTCATACCAAATTGTAAATATGCCATATTGGTTGCAATACGACCGCGTGCAGTCCGCATCACATAACCTTGCTGAATCAAATACGGTTCAATTACATCTTCAAGCGTTCCGCTATCTTCCGCCATGGCTGCGGCTAAAGCTTCAACACCAGTTGGTCGTCCTTCAAAACGTTCCAGTAACATGCTGAGATAACGCCGATCGAGCGTATCTAAACCTGCTTTATCGACATTGAGCATGTCCAAAGCCCGTTGTGCCATCTCCTGAGTTACTTCACCTGTGCCTTTGACTTGGGCATAGTCACGGACACGGCGTAATAATCGATTGGCAATACGGGGTGTACCTCGTGCACGACGAGCGATTTCTGTTGAGCCTTCGTGAGTAATCGGCACATCCATCAAGTTGGCTGAACGTGTCACGATATGGGTCAGGTCTTCAACTGAATAAAACTCTAAACGTTGTACGATCCCGAAACGGTCACGTAAAGGAGAGGTCAAAAGGCCTGCACGTGTTGTTGCCGCGACTAAAGTGAAAGGGGGAAGATCTAGCTTAATTGAGCGGGCAGCAGGGCCTTCACCAATCATAATATCGAGTTGGTAGTCTTCCATGGCTGGATAGAGAATTTCTTCGATCACTGGGGAAAGACGATGAATCTCGTCAATAAACAGCACATCACCTTCTTCCAAATTGGTCAGCATGGCAGCAAGGTCACCCGCACGTTCCAATACAGGGCCAGAAGTTGACTTTAGATTACCGCCCATTTCTCTTGCGATAATATTGGCCAACGTGGTTTTCCCTAAACCTGGAGGGCCAAAGATCAAGGTATGGTCGAGTGCTTCACCACGGCCACGCGCTGCACCAATGAAAATTTCCATTTGTTCACGAACCACAGGCTGACCAATATAGTCAGCCAATGAGGTCGGACGAATGGCACGATCAAAATGATCTTCAGGTTTTTCTGTTCCGCTAATAAGACGATCTTGCATATATCTATTACTTCATCATGGATTTAAGCGCAGCACGGATAATGTCAGCCGATTCAGTATAGTCTGCTTTGACTGCTGCTACTGCTTTTTGTGCTTCTGCTGGTTTATAGCCCAACGATTGTAAAGCGGCTTCCGCTTCCGCAACAGGTGAATTTGCCATAAATTGAATTTGAGCAACTGCTGCATTTGTCGTACCGCTGGTTGAATGCGCCAACGCTTTGAAACGGTCACGCAACTCAATCATTAAGCGTTCAGCTGTTTTCTTGCCCACACCAGGAACTTTAATCAGTGTATTAATATCATCATGTTCAATCGTGTGAATCAGTAGCTCTACGCTCAGTGTTGATAAAATGCCTAAAGCCATTTTAGGGCCAACGCCATTCACTTTTAATAAGGTACGGAAAATGGTTTTTTCCTGTGCATCACTGAAACCATAAAGTTGCTGCGCATCTTCACGAACCACCAAGTGCGTCCATAAAGTGACTTTCTGTCCTTTTTGTAATTGGCAAAATGTCGAAAGTGGTGTGTCAATTTCATAGCCAACGCCATTTACATTGAGTAATACGGTTGGGGCTTCTAGGGCAAACACTTCGCCAATTAAACATCCGATCATTGAGTCTTTTCACTTATTTGTTAATGGTTGAATAGTAGATGCCATTTGTTCTAAACGCAAAATGGCTTTTAGAATTTCTTTACGATTTCGCGCGGATTTTATCCAAGAAGGTAAGCGGCTTAAGTAAGCTTTATTCTTATTGGTATAGGTTCTCTGTCTTAGCTCTGCAGAGATGTAAGCTTTCAAATCGTTTAACTGTTCTGTGTTATACACGAAAATGAGACCATGCCTTGTTGCTATAGTCAAATACAAACGATAGCCAAAAAAAGGATCTGTATTGATTTCAAATCCTGTCTTTCTCGGGATTTTATGGATAAATAACGTATAGGGTGAATTATATACTTTTTCTTTTTGGCAGAAATCACAGCTTAATTTTATAAAAGGCGGAAGAACACTCGGCTGAGCATAAGATTGAGAAAAGTTATATTTTCCACGCTTACAAGAGCAGGTTTGATTAATTTCTACGTTGATCTCATCAAAATAGCCTAAGTTCTTTTGCTGCTGTAAGCTTTGGTCAAAAGTTTTACAGCACAATCCACAACTAAAAATTATTTTTTTTTCAGTTTGATCATTTTGTTCGTATTGAATTACCAGTGCATGACTTTGGCAAAAAGGACATACAACTAAAATAGGATACTGGGTAAAAGTATTCCATGTCTTTCCGTCATCAAAAAATCGCTTCACTAAAAAAAACCTATCTTATTGCCTTGCAACTCCTGTGCTAGACTATAGGCTTGGTGGTCTGAGAACTTACTAATAATATCTAAGACTTGCATAATATTATTATAGTGGTTGTTTTGCAGATTTACCCCTGAATGTTGCAAAATTGACATCAAGCGCTGTTCTTTAAAGCTTAAGGTCTTATGCGGCATGGTTAAAGGGATAAAAGCATCTAAGATGGTTTGCAAACTTTGATGGGCAATAATTTCTAAACCTGATTTTTGAGGATGCTCAAAAATACGGTCTCTGGCGAGATTCTTCGCCGTTTGAATGCCTGCTTCAATATCGGGTGAGCAATATTGTAATAAGCTACCTTTAAGTTGGCCGGTTAAAATTTCGTAATGATGTTTGGCAAAAGCAGAGGTCACTTCATCGACAAGGCGTTTCATGACACGGCCACGTAGAGCGGCAATTTTTTGCTGCCATGTGGTATGCGGTAATTGTAATTCTTCAGGATAACCATAATCCGCAATTAAATTCAGAAAAATCGGTTCAACTTCGGCATAGTTCAACATATTTAGAATAATGCCATCTTCTAAATCGATCAGTGCATAGCAAATATCATCAGCGGCTTCCAATAAATAAGTCAATGGATGACGGCAATAGTGATAGTCACCCAGTTGAATCAGACCAAGCTGTTCTGCAAGTTGTTTTAAAATTTCTTTTTCAGATTGATAGCAACCAAATTTTGCACGTTGATGTGAGGGCGTGTCGCCTTGTTCTTCAATCGTCTTTGAGAGCCATGGATATTTTAAATAAGCACCCAGTGTTGCACAGGTTAGACGCATGCCGCCATCATCAGGGTGGTAATCAATACGACTTAAAAGCCGAAGTCCTTGGGCATTACCTTCGAATTGGCGTACATCGGCTGCTTCTTCTGGCGTGAGTCTAGCCAGAAAGTCTCGATGCGAAGCATCATCAAACCATTCACGAATGGCATATTCACCCGCATGACCAAATGGGGGGTTACCAATGTCGTGTGCCAGACAGGCTGCCTGGATAATTGCCCCGACATCAGCAGGGGAAATCCACATTGGTAGTTCGTCTTTGATCTTTTCTGCAGCGAGCATGCCCAGTGAACGTCCGATACAAGAAACCTCTAGGGAATGAGTAAGGCGGGTGTGAATACCATCATGTTGAGTTAGTGGATGAACCTGTGTTTTTCTATTCAACTGACGAAAACTTTGGGAAAATATAATTCTGTCATAATCTTTATGGAAAGGGCTTCGAGCCAATTCTGTACTGCTTTTTTTACTACCTAAGCGAATTGCAGAAAGCAATTCTAACCAACGCATTTGTTCCATTTATCATTATTCACTATGAATTCAGTTTTATCATGCCAAAAAAAAGATTAAAGCACTAGAGTAGGGCGACATAAGTTGTCTTAATTAATTTGGCTGCTTAATTGTAAAAGCACTGATCTGTCTTTTTTGACAGTTATAAGAGCTTAGTGGGCGATATAGCTATTAATATACACATGTTATTTTGTGGGCTATTTGAACATGCTGTAGCTAAAATGAAAAATTCAATCCATGATTTAAATGGCAAGATAAAAAAGTACACACAGCTCCAATCAAACACAGTATTGCTTGCCTATCAGATATTACAAAAAATACCGGGTGGTTTAACGGTACTTTCAAATGTCATTAGTCGAGTTGCTCCTTATTTCCGTACAGTTAACCCGGTCATTACAAAGCTAGAGATTGATTTTTGCCAAGCAGTTATGTCTAAACGTAGAGCTGTTGAAAATCACATCGGAACAGTACATGTGATTGCAATCTGCAATGGTTTAGAGTTTGTGATGGGCGTTGCTGTAGAGGCGTCAATTCCAGCACATCTTCGATGGTTACCCAAAGGGATGCATGTTGATTATGTCTCTAAGGCGAATTCTGATATTCAACTGAGCGCAAAGATTAACGAGGATTGGAAGGTGGGGGATATGCAGGTAGAAGTCATCGCCAAACGAAATGATGGGCAGCCGGTTGTAAAAGGTTATATCACGATTTGGGTAACTGAAAAGAAATAATAAAGTCAAAAAATATAGGGAAAAGCAACCAAACTTAAACATATAGCTTAGTTAGATTAATTTAAATGAATTGTTACGAATAAAGTAAAATTGGGAAAGCTACAATAAATTAAGCGATTTGAAGCAGAAAACTCTGATTTTTAAGATGGATATGGCTAGCTGAAATGCGCCTTTCACAGTAGAATATGCGCTCTCTCATAAGTCACATGGCGGTGGGATCGTTAGACCTGCCCGTGGAGCCAAACTCAACATGTTTATCGTGGCCGGTGCATCAGCACATTCTTCTTTTAAGAAAGCTCAACTCTTAAACCGTTTAACGTCAATGAGTTCTGTTCAATCTTTTGACAGCCAGTGGGTTTATTTGTTTGATCAAGCGCTCAGCGAGCAGCAACATCAATCGGCATTACAACTTTTAAACGATGGTCAATCTTTCGAACTTCGCCAAGCTGCAAGTGATGAAATCCAGATTTTAGTGACACCACGTATTGGCACCATTTCGCCGTGGTCATCTAAAGCAACCGATATTTTCCAAAACTGTAATACCCCAATTCACCGTTTAGAACGTGGTCTACTGTTTACACTGAAAGGTGTAAAAGAGATTTCGAATGAAGTGAAATTGGCTTTACATGACCGTATGACAGAGAGTGTTTTTGCTCATATTGATGATGCAAAAGCTTTATTCTCAGAAACCGCACCGAAGCCATTGAACTCAATTGATATCTTGGGTCAAGGAAAAGAAGCGTTAGTTAAAGCCAACAATGAGTTTGGCTTTGCTTTATCTGAGCAAGAAATTGATTATTTAACTGAAGCATTTACCAAGCTCGGCCGTAATCCAAATGATATTGAGTTGATGATGTTTGCTCAGGCAAACTCTGAACATTGTCGTCATAAAATCTTTGGTTCTGAATGGACAATTGATGGTGAAAAACAACCATTATCTTTGTTCCAGATGATTAAAAATACTTATAAAGAATCTCCAACGGATGTGTTGTCAGCATATAAAGATAACGCGTCTGTGATCGTGGGTTATGACACCATGCGCTTTTATCCGAAAGCGGATGAAAATGGTCACTTCGTTTATAAATATAAGAGCCAAGCCGCTCATATCCTAATGAAGGTTGAAACACACAACCATCCAACTGCAATTGCTCCATTTGCGGGCGCTGCGACAGGTTCGGGCGGTGAAATCCGTGACGAAGGTGCTACAGGTCGTGGTGGTAAACCTAAAGCAGGTTTAACTGGCTTTACGGTTTCAAACCTCAATATTCCTGGTTTTGAACAGCCTTGGGAAGAAAACTACGGTAAACCTTCACGTATGGCATCGCCATTACAAATTATGATTGAAGGGCCATTGGGTGGTGCTGCGTTTAACAACGAATTCGGCCGCCCTGCATTGAATGGTTACTTCCGTACCTTCGAACAGAATGTCAATGGCGAAGTGAAAGGCTTCCACAAGCCAATCATGATTGCTGGTGGTTACGGCAACATTCGTCCTGACCATGTCGAAAAAGATGCGATTCAACCGGGTGACTTGCTCATTGTATTGGGCGGCCCTGCAATGTTGATCGGTCTTGGCGGTGGTGCAGCATCTTCTGTAGACAGCGGTACCATGGGCGAGAGCTTGGACTTTGCTTCGGTACAACGTGAAAACCCAGAAATGGAACGCCGTTGCCAAGAAGTGATTGATACCTGCTGGCGTTTAGAAGACTTTAACCCAATCGTGTCTGTACATGATGTCGGTGCGGGTGGTTTATCCAATGCTATGCCTGAGCTTGTGAATGATCATGAGTTAGGTGCAGTATTGAATCTTCGTAAGATTCCATCTTTAGAGCCGGGTATGAGCCCAATGGAAATCTGGTCAAATGAAGCACAAGAGCGTTATGTCCTTGCGATTCGTCCAGAATCTTTAGAACAATTTGAAGAAATTTGTGCACGTGAGCGTTGTCCGTTTGCGGTACTGGGTGAAGCGACTGAAGCGCGTCACTTAACCGTTGAAGACCCATTGTTTGAAAACAATGCGGTTGATATCCCAATGCAAGTGATGTTGGGTGGCACGCCACGGATGCAACGTGCTTATGAAACGATTGAGCGCATAGGTAATGACTTTGATGCTGCAAAAGTTGATTTGAAAGATGCGATTTTCCGCGTTTTGAAAAATCCAACGGTTGCATCTAAATCATTCTTAATCACCATTGGTGACCGTTCGATTACCGGTATGGTTGCTCGTGACCAAATGGTCGGTCGCTGGCAAGTACCTGTTGCGGATGCAGCAGTCACCACCACAAGTTTACAAGGCTTTACAGGTGAAGCAATGGCCATGGGCGAACGTCCACCAGTGGCCTTGTTAAATCCTGCTGCATCGGCTCGTTTAGCGGTTGCTGAAGCGATTACCAACATTGCTTGTGCCAACATCGAACAAATCAGCGATATCAAACTTTCTGCAAACTGGATGGCTGCGGCGGGTCAAAAAGGTGAAGACCAAGCCTTGTTTGAAGGCGTGAAAGCGATTGGTATGGAAATGTGCCCTGCATTAGGCATTGCAATTCCAGTTGGTAAAGATTCACTTTCAATGCGTACCACATGGAATGATGGTGAAGACAAAGCGGTGACTTCACCGATGTCAGGTGTCATTACTGCATTTGCGCCAGTGTTAGATGTGCGTAAAACATTAACGCCTGAATTGAAAAACTTAGCCGATTCAGTATTGGTTCGTATTGATTTATCTAAAGGGCAGTTCCGTTTAGGCGGCTCGATCCTTGCGCAGGTGTATAAAGCCATTGGTTCAGTAACCCCTGACGTCGATAGTTTTGATGACTTCAAAGCATTCTTTGCCTTGATTCAAGACTGGAACAATCGTGGTGTGATCAAGGCTTACCATGACATCGGTGATGGCGGTCTATTGGCAACTGTTGCGGAAATGATGTTTGCATCTCGTTTAGGTGTGGCATTAGAAAATCAAACCACTGAAAGCTTATTTGCTGAAGAAATTGGTGCGGTACTGCAAATTACAGCGGCTGATTGGGCACAGTTAGAAGTTGAAGTTGCAGCGTCAAGTCTGAAAGATGCCATTGCGGTTGTGGGTCGTGTCAATACAACGGATCAATTGGAAGTCAATGGCTTAACTTTAGAACGTGCTGAATTACAACAAGCATGGGCAGAAGTGTCACACCAAATTCAACGCTTACGTGACAATGTTGAGACGGCTGATCAAGAGTTTGCATTAATTGCAGACAAAAATCATAAAGGTTTGATTGCACAAGCGACTTATGATTTGAATGAGCCTGTTGAAGCACCGTTTATTAATACCCGTCGTCCAAATATGGCCATCTTGCGTGAGCAGGGTGTCAACGGTCATGTTGAAATGGCGGCTGCATTTGATAAAGTCGGTTTTAATACCATCGACGTGCATATGAGTGACCTACTTGCAGGTCGCGTGAGCTTGAGCGACTTTGAAGGTTTAGTGGCATGTGGCGGTTTCTCATACGGTGACGTGATGGGCGCTGGCGGTGGCTGGGCGAAATCAGTATTGTTCAATGCAAAATTGCGTGACCAGTTTGAGCAGTTCTTCCATCGTGAGAGCACTTTTAGCTTAGGCGTATGTAATGGCTGTCAAATGATGTCGCAACTTGCACCACTAATTCCAGGTGCTGAGCATTGGGGCCGTTTCCACCGCAATACATCAGAAGTATTCGAAGCGCGTGCAGTCAATGTTCGCGTAGAAAAATCAGTTTCAGTCTTACTTGAAGATATGCAAGGTTCGATTTTACCAATCGCAGTTGCACATGGTGAAGGTCGTCTGGTTGCAACTGAACAGCAAATTGCTGCTTTAAATGCTGAGAACCAAGTGATCTTGCGTTATGTGGATAGCTTGGGTCAACCAACGCAACACTATCCATTGAACCCGAACGGTTCACCTGAAGCGATTACAGGTTTAACTTCTAAAGATGGTCGTGCAACCGTGATGATGCCGCATCCTGAGCGTAACTTCCGTGCGTTACAGCACTCTTGGAAGCCTGAAGATTGGGCAGAAGATGGTGCTTGGCTACGTATGTTCCGCAATGCACGTAAATTTATTGGTTAATTAAAATATAAATGCTTGAAAATGCCACTCTTGAGTGGCATTTTCTTTATCATGGATGCATGAATAAAATCATGGAATATTAAAAGAAAAGAGAGCCGGACACTCAGAAAAAATGAATAACCTTCAAGAATTAGAAAAACTAAATAGCTTAAGTTTTAAGCTACTAATTTTTTTACCACTGATCAATTTTCTTGGAAGTCTGCTATTGGCAAAGGCAGGATTCAGCTTTCAGGTGATTTATATTTTTTATCTAGCTTGCGTCATCTTACAAATTATTATTTTTATAAAAGATCGAAAATTTTTGAAGGAAAAACACGCCTTTTGTCCTGCATGGGAGTGGTTTATCTTATTCCCAGTCTATGTCTATAAAAGGCAAAGAAATAACTTTTTAAACCTAAACTATTTTTATATCAGTTTAATCCTATTTATATGCAATGCTGTGATAACTACATATTTAAAAAACTTATAGGTATCATTCATCTAGGTTAAATGTTTGCAAGATAAATTGTTTCTCGGAACGATAATGGTAAAAATCATATTAGGATGAGTGAAATTTTACCTCGATTTTTGATATCGTTTTATTGCTAGAATCAAGCAAAAATGATGTGTATTGACCTAAGTAACTTAGTTCATGCAGCTAAAATGGCCAGTAATGGGAAGCACAATGAAATCAAAAATCCATTTCCGCGAGTTTGCATTACTGATGGCATTGCTGATGTCCATTGTCTCTTTTTCGATTGATGCAGTTTTACCTGCACTGGGTGAAATTGGAAAAGTTTTTAGTCTACAAAATAATAATCAGGCGCAATGGGTCATTATTAGTATTTTCTCAGGAATGACCATTGGGCAACTTATTGCAGGGCCATTGTCCGATGCGATTGGGCGGAAACGGATTTTATTTACAGGCATCCTGATCTACTTTTTGGGCAGTTTATTGTGCTATTCCACTCAAAGTTTTGAATGGTTTTTAGTTGGTCGCTTTATTCAAGGTATTGGTGTTTCTGGGCCTTATGTGGCTTCGATTTCGATTGTTCGGGATAAATACAGTGGTGCTCAAATGGCAAGTATTATGTCGCTGATCATGATGGTATTTATGGTGGCACCTGCAGTTGCGCCGAGCTTGGGACAGCTGATCATCCATTTCTTTGGCTGGCGTGATATTTTTGTGCTGTATATGATCTATGCCACAGTCGTTGGAGCATGGGTCGCTTTACGACTGGAAGAAACGCTAATTCCTGAAAATCGTTTGCCGATGCGGGCACAAGCATTTAAGGATGGCTTTAAAGAAGTGGTAAGTAATAAAACCACCATGAGTTATTTGTTATGTGCAGGCTTTTGCTTTGGTGGGTTTATTGGCTATCTCGGCACTTCACAGCAAATTTTTATGCAGCAATTTGGCAAAACAGGACAGGAGTTTAGTGCCTACTTTGCATTATTGGCAGGTGTGATGGGGATTGCATCTTTTACCAACTCTAGAATTGTTCTGAAATTTGGGATGCGGCCTATCTGTATTTATGGCTTTCTAGGTCTTAGCCTCATTTCCTTGCTGTTTCTTGTGATCCAGCTTGCAGGTGTATCTATTTCCTTCTGGATGTTTATGCTCTATGCCTGCATCCTATTTTTATTATTTGGAACTTTGTTTGGTAATCTCAATGCGATTGCCATGGAGCCGATGGGACATGTTGCGGGCATGGCTTCTGCAATTATTGGGGCATCGTCTTCAGTTTTATCTCTCATTTTGGCCTCGATTATAGGCCAGTTGTATAATGGCACTTTAATTCCAATGACCAGTGGCTTCGTGATCTTATGTGGCTTAGCTTTCTTGATGACCCAGTATGAGAAAAGACATTTAAAAATTCTTGGAAATACGTCAGATTGAATAATTTAGATAGAGTAATTGACTTAGCTTTTAATACAACTGACCAACGCATCTCGTGCTTTAAAGCCACCACTAATTGAGGAAGAATAGACTGTTTTTCCATCTAATAAAATTTCCATTATTCCAGCATCATCCATATGAGCTGCTGTTTGTTCCATAATAACTGGAACGAGCAATACACCTTTTTTCTGGCTTGATACCAGTGTTGCAGCAGTTGGCGTTTCAGATTTATCAGTGCGCATGATGATATTGAGTCGTTTATTGTGTTGAGGTGTTGGTATAAGCGGACCGATAAAGGCAAATGCTCCTGTACTTTTCTCTGAAGGACCCAATAGGGTGAGTTGATTTAAATCGGAGCTATAAGTGACGGCACAGCCACCTTTTCTGCCCTTATGTTTAGAGAGGAACCATGTACCATTCTCATCTTGATAGATTTGCTTCATGCTTCGTGCGATCACATGATGCTGTTCCAGGCTGAATGTACTATTTTTCTGGGATACATGTTCAGAAGTTTCATTTGCATAAACAATATTAGATTCGGCCAACACACCGATTGTAAATAGTAAAGTCATCATTAGTTTTGGCTGCATAGAAATACTCTTATCTTGTGAACTTGGATTGCTAGTTTTAAAATTAGATTTATGATTATTTAAAATTTTTGGGGGAGCCCTATCATGGTTGCTAAACCATCATTGCCCTTGAATGATCTTTTTATATCGCTTTTTTAGTGTTGTTAAAAGCAGAGTGCATGCTGAAAGGTTAAAGTTGTCCTATGATGTTTGTTATTAAAGATTAATATGTTGAAGATGATGACTTTTTAATTCATGCATGTTTTTTTTACATTTTTTAAAACGATGAAAAAAGTTGTCCCTGTAATTTGAAGACATTCAAATCAAGGTAGAGAAATATTGGCTTTCCATCATCCACTGGTGGCTGAGACTCAATTAGTTAAAGGCACTATTAAATATGATGAGCAATATGAACAGGTTATGATTGATGAATTGTTTGAAGAAACAGGGTTGATTGCTCAGCCTAATCCCTAGTTTATAGGTGATCTCATACTGAGTATTAATCAGCAAAACTGGTATTTCTATTTATACGAGGTGAGGTGTGAATTGGCTGTAGGTGGCGCCATCATTGTCAGGATGACGGTGTTTTAGACTTTAGCTTCTTTTGGTATTCTTTAGATCAACAACCAGATGCTCATTGGCATGAAACTTTTAGAGAAGCTTTAAGCTTTTTAAGAAATTTATTAACGTCGTCATAATCCATCTGCTCTGGGTGAAAGCCAATCTTGATATTTATTTCTTAAATCATTTCTTTTCACTTCATCCAAGATAATAAAATCAATGCCACCATCATAAGGTGCAACAATTATATTTTTCTCGAAAGAAATCATAAAAGCCCTCAACTCATCATCAGCAATTTTTCTCAATAACTCATTGTGAGTCTTAGGTTGCCAAATTGTTTCTATAGAATATGGCCTAAAAAAAGAATTCTCTTCGTCATCATCATAATCTTCAGGATTGAGTAGCTTTAAGTTTATTTCTTGCTCTAAATGAAATTGGTAGGGGAGTATAAAGGCTGGGTCATAGGCTTTATTGTTACGGGAATGGCTAAAATAGTGACCTGAGACAATGAATATAGAAGTATCATCTCCAAAGCAGTCTGTAATAATTTTATTATGTCGATTTAATAACAATTCATATTCAGCAGCCGTATCGGCATATCTTTTTGATTCGGGTAGGCTATGAATCCTAAACCAAAATTGAGGAAAATCTTGGATTAAATAGTGAGAAATGGGAAGTTTGACGGGATAAAAAAGCTCCCATTGCGATTGAAAAGAATAAGGCATATTAATGTATAAAAATTTTATGAAAAATATATATTATTGGATAGAGCTAAAAAGATAAATCCACAAATAATTTTATTTACCTTTATGACATCTATAAATTTTTCTCCTTTTAGGATTGGATCAATTCTTGCTTCTTATATTTAGACAATGAACAAAATATGAGAAGTCTGATGATGAAAAATGCAAATTATTTAAGAACAGTGCATACCAAAGATCGAGGCTGGTTTTGGTTTGGTCTAACGGTGGCGATTCAAATGTTATTTATTGTGGTGAGCTATTTGGTGATCAATATTTCGCTTTGATTATTCAGCTTTTGTCGCGTTATGATTAAGATCTTATCTATTTGATTTGAGCTGTTTAAGCGATGCTAAAACTGATTTATTACGTGCCTGAGTCTCATTTGGAATCGACTAAACAAGCGATTTTTGCTGCTGGGGCGGGTGGTATTGGCAATTACGAGCATTGTGCTTGGCAAGTCAAAGGCATTGGGCAGTTTAAGCCCGTAAAAAGTGCAAATCCATTTTTAGGGCAATTGGATAGATTAGAGCAGCTCGAAGAATGGCGCGTTGAAACTATTGTCACAGAAGAAAAGGCCAGTGCTGTGGCAAAAGCCTTAAAAGCAAGCCATCCTTATGAAGAACCTGCTTTTGAGTTTATCCAGATTTTAGATATTGAATGCGCCTAGCTATTTTTAAGCATACTGCTTTGAATCAATCGGGCGATATCGGTTGTTCGTGCGCTCACCAGTTCTGCTGCATTACGACAGGCTTCTTCTAGACTGGTTGGGCCTGAGGTTAAAGAGAAGGCAGCAGTAACACCATGTGGGTAAAGTGCTTGGTAATTCTCTCCAAGTGCTCCTGCTATTACAATGACGGGGACATTGGCGGCTTGTGCTATTTTGGCGACACCGAATGGAGTTTTGCCATTTAGAGTTTGTGCATCAAACTTGCCTTCGCCTGTAATCATCCAATCTGCCCCTTGGATTTTAGTGGCAAGTTGATTCAGTTCAGCAATGACTTCGACTCCAGATCGAAACTCGGCTTTTAAGAATGTTTTAGCAGCAAAACCAAGTCCGCCTGCGGCTCCTGCACCAGCTTCATGACGTTGATCGACGCCAAGCAATTGTGCCGTGACATCGGCAAAATGGGAGAGCGCTTGATCTAACTCCAACACTTGTTGAGGTGAAGCGCCTTTTTGAGGCCCAAAAATATGTGAAGCACCATTGGGCCCACACAACGGATTGGTCACATCGGCGGCTAATAAAAATTGGGTTTGTTTAATCCTTGGATTAAGCTGATCTAAATTGATTTTAGCTAAGTTTTGCAGTGCAATGCCGCCAGCGGCTAGGGGATTATGCTCTGCATCCAGAAACATTGCCCCTAATGCAGTCAATAAACCTGTACCAGCATCATTGCTTGCGCTGCCGCCGACAGTCAGTACAATTTCCTTTGCACCTGCATCTAAGGCAGCCAGAATCAGCTGTCCTGTTCCATAGCTACTGCTGTTACATGCGTCACGTTGAGCGGGTTTAACCAGTTGGATACCACTGGCTTGTGCCATTTCAATAATGGCGATTTTTTCTGTGGCTAACCAGCCCCATTTCGCCAGTACAGGTTCACCGAGTGGGCCCTGTACCAACTGCTCACGCCATTGCCCTGAACAGACTTCCAGTACCGCTTCTATAGAGCCTTCACCACCATCTGCCATGGGGCATTGAATGATTTCTGCATCAGGAAACACCTTTTGCCAGCCTGAAGCAATTGCTTGAGCAATCTCCTGTGCAGATAGGCTGTCCTTAAAAGAATCTGGGGCAATCACAACTTTCATAAATTCTTTGTATCTTCATCTTGTTCTGACCTGAGCTTAGTCGGTCTGGTGTGGAATAGCTAGATGAATGCCAAAAACAAAAAAGCCACTGAATTGTATCAACTCAGTGGCTTGGTTTAATCAACGATTATTGCATTAATTAAACTGAGAAAAATCAGGTTTACGTTTTTGCATAAAGGCTTGTACCGCTTCCATCATTTCAGGTGAGCGTACACGTTGCATAAAGATTTCAGCTTCATCATCCACGCACTGAATGATCTCAGTCAAGTCTTGTTTCATTAGGGCTTTAGTCTGTTTGATCGAAGCCAATGGTAATGCTGCTAAATGTTGCGCTGTTTTTTGCGCCGTGGCATAAACATCTTCAACCACATCATTCACCAGATTGGCTTTAACCGCAGTTGCTGCATCAAATTTTTTCGCAGTGAAGAGCAATTCAGCAGCTTTTTGATAGCCCGCTTGTTTGACCAATAAACGACTTGCAGCACCTTCTGGAGATAGACCAAGGCTGACAAATGGAATTTGGAACAGAGCAGTATTGTCTGCAAAAACCAGATCAGCATGTAATAAGATCGTTACGCCGATACCGATTGCGACACCTTTAACCGCAATAATCAACGGCTTAGAAAAACGAGCAGCCGCTTTTAATAAGATAAAAGGAGGCTGATCACCCGCTTTGCCTTCATGTGGTTTTTGAATAAAACCCATAAAGTCTTTCATGTCATTACCCGCAGTAAAGTCTTGTTCTGCACCACGGAAAATTACCACACGAACGTCTTTGTTTGCATCGGCTTCATCTAGAGCTTTTGCGATCCAAAGGTAAAGTTCGCCATAGAGTGCATTTTTTGCTTCTGAACGGTTAATGGCTAAGGTGAGTACGCCATCTTCTAAATTTGCTTGCAAATGTTGATGAGGTTGTTGAATACAGCTAAGTGTCATCGTACTATCCTTGCTTTAATCCAGATTGATTTTTAAGTGCCCTCATTATGTCGCATATTTGTCTGAATGACACAACTGATGAGTTCACAAAAAGTGAAATTACGACTATGTACACATTTGACTATCTTGTTTTTATTGGACGTTTTCAGCCTTTTCATTTGGCACATATGCAAACCATTGAAATTGCATTAGAAAAAAGTCAGAACGTGATCTTGGCTTTGGGCTCGGCTCAATCTGAACGGAATATCAAAAATCCCTTTTTAGCCACTGAACGTGAACAGATGATTCTGTCGAACTTTTCTGAACAAGATCAAAAGCGGATTCATTTTGTCCATGTGGTCGATGTGTATAATGATGAGAAATGGGTTAAACAGGTCAAAGATTTGGTCAATGGCGTTATTCAGCCAAATGCAAAAGTTGGTTTAATCGGTCATTTCAAGGATGAATCTTCGTATTATTTACGTTTATTCCCTGAGTGGCAAATGCTGGAACTAGACAGTTTAAAGAACTCGATTTCAGCAACACCGATGCGTGAAGCCTATTATCGTGGCGAGATTCAAACTGAATTTTTCCCCGCAGGGACGATACGCTTCCTGGAAGAATTTCAAAAGTCATCGGCTTATCAGAAGTTGCAGCAACGTTTTGATCAAAATGATCGTTCCAATATCGATGAATCTTGAGGTTGGGGAAGAGGATTAAGCATCTTCCCAAAAAATAAGTCGATTGGAAAATGGATCGGTGATAATGAGTTCTAAAGTTTCCCAATCCGTTTTTTCAATTTGTGGCTTGGCAAATTTATAATCTTGTGCAGCAATTTCAGCATGTAGCTGTGTCAGATCTTGCCAATAAATCCGAATTGCACTGTGTGGGCTGGCATCACCGAAATGCTCAGATAAATGAATAATACAATCACCTTTAGAAATTTGTAGATAAATAGGGAAGTTATCCGCAAAGGTATGCTCCCAATCCTGTTGGAAGCCTAAATAATCAAGATAAAATGATCGGGCAAGTGGAAGATCAAAAATACGAAAAATCGGGGTAATTGAACCTGATTGCATTAGTTTTTCCTTTTAACGAACGCCGAAGTGTTGCGCCCAATAGTTTTTTTGCCGAGCGGATTGATCGGTGGTACAAGCAATGGCGTAATCTGTAAATTTTGGATGCATTAAATTATGGCAATGGACAGGGCTGGCTAACCAGGTTGCCATAACAGCATGCAGGTTTTTTTGTCCGCGTGCCACATTTTCTCCACCGCCTCGACCGCTAAATTGTGAATGTTTCAAACGGGTTCTAAAATCTTGCCCTGTGATGCTGACATGTCCTATAAAATTGTGTTGAGCCATTTCCTGAGCATGACTCAAAGCAGTTTGATAGAGTTGATTATTCCATTTGAGTGGTGCAACTGCTGGAAAATATTGTTCTCCACATTGCTGAGGATGTTGTCTAATTTCATTGATCGCTTGCAGCAGCATGCGCTGATAGGCTGGGTTCTGTAGATCTTGGCAGCGAATTTCAGTCGCTGTTATCGTAATTTGTGGCACTAGAGGTGGCTGATCTTGGGGTGTTGTTGGTGTGTTGGAATTACATGCTACTAAAAAAAACACCAAAGCGAATGGCCAAAAAACATGGGAATAATTCATTGTTAATGTCTTTCATTTAATTTTTTTAATCTATTTATCATACGTCAAACGTAATTTGCTTCAACAAAAAAGCGAGTATTGAACTCGCTTTTTTGTTACTCACCATGATTATGCTTTTTGTAATGCTTTTAAGTCTTCAAGCACTTGTTCGGCATGACCAGCAGCTTTAACTTTACGATAGGTCTTGACCAATTGCTTGTTATGGAAAATAAAAGTAGAGCGCTCGATGCCCATCACTTGTTTGCCATACATATTTTTTTCTTTAATCACATCGAAATGTTTACAGAGTACTTCTTCTTTATCGCTGATTAAATCAATCGTGAGCGCTTGTTTTTCAGTAAAGTTCTGATGTGCTTTAACGGAATCTCGTGACACACCAATGATTTGACAATTTAAGGCATCGAATTGATCTTTTAAGCATGAAAACCCGACTGCCTGTGTGGTACAGCCTGGAGTTGAGTCTTTTGGATAGAAATAAAGAATCAACCATTCGCTGCTCAGTTCAGTAAGATTGACTTCACCTTGTGTGGTTGGGAAGCTGTGATTCGGTAATTGAATATTCTCAGACATTGCTTATCCTTCGATAAAATTAATTGTTTTCAAGCTCAAGTGTTAAAAAAGCATATTCCTCATGATAAACAATATCGCCGTGACGTACAGGAATAGCTTTGTTAAAAATTGGTCCATCAATGACTGTTGTATGGAATTCACCACCTTCACCACATGGATCAACCCCTCGATTTTCTAGTTCTTGGATGTAGTCTAAGGTGAGGGTTCTGCCCAGATCTTCGACTTTCATCCCAAGTTTAAGATTGACGGTGACGATCACACTGCGGAAACCAAGATTGATAAACTCTTCTACCACTTCTTTATGTGGACGTAACCACAGCGGCATGCCTAGTTTAAGTCCAACCTGTTGGGTCACACGATCATGCCAACAGCCATGTTCAGGCATATTTAAATCACCCGTTACCAGAACTTCGGCACCCTGTTGTTTGGCTTGATCGAGTAGAGCAATAAATTTATTTTCATAGTCTGCCCAACTGGAAGAGGCCATAAACACCGGTAAACCAACCGCATTTGCCTGTGCATGAATGATATCGAGTGGCATGGCATGTGAACGAGAGCGCTGACCTTGTTCTTCTAACATCACGATTAGACCAACAGCAACGCCTGTCTGCATCGTATGGTAGAGGGCTAGGGAGCTGTCTTTGCCACCACTAAATGACACAATCGACCGCCGTTGATCAGCATTGGTTCTCCACTGGTCTTGCATACTGTTATTCAACTGATTCTAGATAAAAGGGATTTTAACAAAACCCAATAAAAAAGCCTGCATTAATGCAGGCTTTTTCTAGGCAATCCAAGCTTATTTTTTAGGAGCTTGTTGCTGCTGTTGCTGAGCAGCTTTCATTGCTTCTTCAGTTAACTTTTCAAGTTTGCTGACAAGCGGCGCACCTAAGCATGCTTGTAGGTCTTTATTTTGCTGTTGTACAAAAGCTAAAGAACTTGGGCTTTTCTTCGCGTTAATTGCGCTTTGGATTTCCCATTTCTGAGCTTCGGTTACTTTACCTTGTGCGTCAATTTGGCAACCACAGAACTTGCTGACTTCTGCTGCTGTTAATTTACCGCCTTTCGCAGTTTGATCTTTACATACATTGACCAATGCTGCTTTTACATTGGTACTTTTATACGCAGTTTGTAATGGATTATCAGCTGCGTGAGTTGCTGTTGCAAATAATGCAGCAGCTGACATCATGGTAGAAAGAATAAGATTTGATTTAGAAAACTTCATATAATGTACCTAATTTTTTACCCTATATCGGTTATTCAGCGTATCGCGTAGGATCTGCAATACCTGCTTCGATAAAACCTTGTTGACGTAGACGACAACTGTCGCATTTGCCACATGCACGTCCTTGAGCATCTGCCTGATAGCAGGATACCGTTTGACTATAGTCTACGCCATGTTCGATGCCTAAGCGTATAATATTCGCTTTGGATAAATGTAACAAAGGTGTTTCAATTTTAAGAGGTTTTCCTTCAACACCCGCTTTTGTTGCAAGACGAGCTAAATTGGCAAAAGCGTCAATAAATTCTGGACGGCAGTCTGGATACCCTGAATAATCAACAGCATTGACCCCAATGACGATGGCTTCAGCGTCAAATACTTCGGCTGCTGCGAGCGCATAAGATAAGAAAATGGTGTTACGTGCTGGAACATAAGTTACAGGAATGCCTTCTTGTAATTGTTCTGGGACTTCAATGTTATGATCTGTAAGTGCAGACCCACCTAAATTACCCAAATCAATATTAATGATACGGTGTTCGACACCTGCGCGTTGAGCCAGTGCTTTGGCTGCATCAAGTTCTGTGGTCGAACGTTGACCATACATAAAGCTTAAAGCAATACATTCGTAGTTTGCTTGTGCCCAAGCTAGACACGTTGTTGAATCTAAACCGCCAGACAATAATACGATGGCACGGGAACGCATATTATTTTCCATTATTTAACCTAAATTTAAATTGGAGAAGACCATTCTGATGAGTAGAATGGTTTCATGAGTTTTAACGACCAGATTCATCATTCCATAACAGTTTATGCAACTGGAGCTGGAAGCGAACAGGGAGATGGTCTTCTAAAATCCACTGTGCTAAATCGCGCGCCAATGCAGGCAGGGCGACCGCACCTTTTTCAACTGCAAAAGCGGGGGAGAACCAGACCGTACTCACTTTGTTTTGCAATTGAAACTGTTCAAGTTGTTGTCTTGACCATTCATAGTCTTCACGATTACAGATCACAAATTTGATCTGATCGTGCTGGGTTAAATAGTCAAGATTGCTGTACAGATTTCGATGATCTTCTTTGGAGGTCGGTGTTTTTAAATCCAGTACTTTAGAAACACGGCGATCAACTTTAGAGACATCTAAAGCACCACTGGTTTCCAAGGAAACGTCGAAACCGAGGTCACACAGACGCTGTAATAAGATCAGGCAATTCGGTTGAGCAAGTGGCTCGCCCCCTGTGACACAAATATAGGGTGTTTTATGCTGGCTAGCAGTTTCGATAATCTGTTCGAGTGATAAACGCTCACCGCCTTCAAAAGAGTAGGTGGTATCACAATAACTACAACGTAAAGGACAGCCTGTTAAACGAATAAAAACAGTCGGTAGACCAAACGTATTCGCTTCGCCTTGCAAAGAGTAAAAGATCTCCGTAATGCGTAAACCAGCCGCAGGATCAGAGACAGGAATTGCCGAAGAACGTAAGGAAGCCATAAACAGTTACCACAAACAGGTGCCGCATAAGCAGCATGCTACATAAAAAACAAAATCTCTACGACCATGACTGATCGTAGAGACGAGGAGCAATTGAAGCTCCGAGGAACGATCAAGTTCCACAATAAATATTACAAATTAGTCAGCGCGTAATAAATCGTTCAAGCTGGTTTTAGCGCGAGTTTTCGCATCTACTTTTTTGACGATGATTGCAGCATAAAGGCTGTAAGTACCGCATTTCGATGGAAGGCTACCAGCAACAACCACAGAACCTGCTGGTACGCGACCGTAATGAACTTCGCCAGTTTCACGATCGAAGATCTTGGTTGATTGACCAATGAAAACGCCCATTGAAATCACAGAACCTTCTTCAACAATCACACCTTCAACGATTTCAGAACGTGCACCAATGAAGCAGTTATCTTCAATAATGGTCGGGTTTGCTTGCAATGGCTCTAATACGCCACCAATACCAACGCCGCCTGATAAGTGAACATTTTTACCAATTTGTGCACATGAACCGACCGTTGCCCATGTGTCAACCATGGTACCTTCATCAACATACGCGCCAATGTTGACATATGAAGGCATCAACACTACATTTTTTGCTTGGAAGCTACCACGGCGTGCGACTGCAGGTGGTACAACACGCACACCAGCAGCTTTGAACTGTTCTTCTGTCCAACCTGAGTATTTGGTTGCTACTTTGTCATAGAAACGAAGATCGCACGCTTCAATCGGCGTATTGTCGTTGAGTTTAAATGAAAGTAAAACTGCTTTTTTTAACCATTGATGAACAACCCATTCACCATCAATTTTTTCTGCAACACGGAGGGTACCGTTATCTAAACCAGTCAATGCTTCTTCTACGGCTTGACGGATTTCTGTTGGGCAGTCCGCTGCACTATAGTTGGCACGGTCTTCAAATGCTTGCTCAATGATTGTAGAAAGCTGAGACATGATCTTCCTTCTTCCAAAAAAATTTTGTAGATTTTACACTAATTTTTTAGGGTCTGTTGCCATTTTCTAAATAGGTTGCGTTATAGGCTAAAATTTTATGAAATGAGGCATGAAACGCAGGGAATGACTATGCGCTTGCCAAGTTTCATAACGCAGTGTGAGGAAATTTTAGCCATAACCTGGGCAAGAGCAAAGTACTGCTTTGATCGCAACGCAGGGCGAAGCTCAAGGATCGGGGTGTTTTTGTCGCTACATCGTTGTGTCTTGTTCATTTAGAGTGGCTAAGGCCTTGTATCGCCTAAAAAATCTTGTGTCGTATAGGGCTCATGTCGAGACCATGGATAAAGAGCTAGTAGCCCCTCAGAATCTTTGAAAAAAGTAGTTACAATATTTTGTTTTAAATTTGAGCAATAAAACTGTAATAAAAATGGAGCTTATTGTTTTTTATCTATATTTTATAAATACATAATTACTTCGAATTTGTATCAAAAAATAACAAAAAGTAATCAGTTTTTGTATAAAAAAATAGCGATCATTCTTTTATGCTTATTTCACAAGCAACAATTATATATTTATTTAAATAAAAGCATTTTTTGAGGAGACTTCAATGAAAGCTTTGCGTGTTATGTTAGCAACAGGTGCATTAACAGCAATTGCAGGTACTGCATTTGCAGCAGATGAGCAAGTGGTTAGGGAATCAGTTTATGCATTCCCTTCATATTTAGCTCCAGTTTCAGTTCGTGCTGAAGTAGGTACGACAGGCTACGGCGGCGCCGTAACTTATCGTGTTAACCCTTATGTGGGATTAACAGCGGGTTACGATGGCGGGAAAATTTCTTGGTCTGATGTAAAAATTGATGGCACGAAATATGACACTAAAATGCGTAATAAAAATGCATATTTGAATGCTGAGGTTCATCCATGGGGTGTTAGTGAAAATACACTGGCACGTTCGCTTTATGTAGCTGCTGGTGTGGGCTATATCGATAGTAAATATGACTTGAAAAAATCTGTATCTAATTCAAATGATACGATTAAAATTGATGGCTCAAACTATTATGCACCGGGTGGTAATGGTTCGGTCGATGGTAATTTAAAGTATGACAATCAACTTGCTCCATACTTAGGTGTTGGTATTAACGCACCTGTTTATAAGAATGTAGGCTTATTTGGTGAAGTTGGTACTTACTATACTGGTAACCCTGATGTTGATTTAAAAGCGACAGGTTTACAAAAAGTAGGTGGTATTGAAGATGGTCAAGTTGCTGCGGATCGTGATGCGCATAAGCTTGAGAATAAAGGCCGCTATGAGTGGATGCCAGTTGCAAAAGTGGGTGTGAGCTTCAAGTTCTAATCCATGCATTCAACATAAAAAAACGAGCAGCATGCTCGTTTTTTTATGTTCTGATATCAGATCAAAGACAAACAAAGAGGCTCTAGATGAGCCTTTTTATTTTTTAGAGGGTTACTCTTCAGGATAAGCCACTTTTTTCAAGGCTTTAATATCTGTTTGTGGTGAGCACAGTGAGATGAACTCATAGCCATAGCCACGGAGTAAATGTCCTTTACGCACCGCAATCCAAGTGGTATTTACCCCAAAAATATCGGTTTTAATCTGTTGTAAACGATAGTCGCGCTCCGCATCGTAAGCGACATCATTGACAATTCCAACCCCCATATTAAGCTCAACATAGGTTTTGATAACATCGGCATCGAGCGCTGACATCACAATATCAGCATGCAATTGTGCATCTTCAAACGCTTTATCAATTTTAGAGCGTCCTGTGAAACCACCATGGTAGGTAATTAAAGGATATTCAGCTAATACGTCTAAGCTGATTTTATCTAGTTTTGTGAGTGGGTGATCTTTTGGCGTAATGATGCTATGGTGCCACTCATAATAAGGCACGCTGGCTAAATTCTCTTCTGTGGTCAAAGATTCAGTTGCAATGCCGATATCTGCTTCACCTTGTAGCAACATTTCTGCAATTTCAACAGGACTGGCCTGTTGTAAAACCAAATGTACTTTTGGAAATAATTTTTTAAATTGGTTAACGATTGGCGGAAGGACATAACGTGCCTGTGTATGTGTTGTGGCAATTGTGAGCGTCCCTTCATCGACTTTGTTAAAATCATCGGCCAGACGTTTAATATTGTCGGCATCGACCAGCATGCGTTCTACAATGCTTAATAAGGACTGACCCGGTTCGGTTAGGCCAAGCAAACGTTTGCCTTTACGGACAAATAGTTGTACACCTAATTCATCTTCTAAATCTTTAATGTGTTTACTGACACCAGATTGGGAGGTATAAAGTGCCGCAGATGCTTCAGTCAAATTAAAGTTTTGGCGAACAGTTTCTCGAATAATTCTGAGTTGTTGGAAGTTCATAAAAGTTTTTCCTCATAAGAGGATGGGGCGTGTTTTACCCCATCAATATTATTTTAAGCAACTTGCGTTGTTTGATCTGCGAATAAATGAAGTTGAGCCGCACTAATCCAAACGGTTTGATTTGGTTTGAATTGATGTAAGTTCGCCTCTTCTACAGTTAATAAAATTTCAATCGTTCGTCCACTACGATCTTGTAATTCAGCTACGACACGACCTGCAATCCATACTTCCCGCAAGAAGGTTGCCTCAATGGTATTAGCTTGAGGCTGAGTATGAATATGTAATTCATTCGGCCGCGCAAAGGCAATCACTTTCCCTTGCGGCGCTTCTAGGCTAGTTGGTAGCTGAATACGATCATCACCGATACGAATAATACCGCCAGTATGCTCACCTTCAAAACGATTTGCTTGACCAAGGAAATCAAAAACAAATGGGGTTGCAGGTTTTTCGTACACTTCTCGTGGTGAACCAATTTGTTCGACGTCACCTTTGTTCATGACAATAATCTGATCTGCAACTTCTAAGGCTTCTTCCTGATCGTGTGTTACGAAGATTGAAGTGATGTGAAGTTCATCATGTAACGTTCGTAACCAGCGACGTAATTCTTTACGGACTTTGGCATCTAATGCACCAAATGGCTCATCGAGTAATAAAACACGAGGTTCAACTGCCAAGGCACGTGCCAAGGCGATACGTTGGCGTTGGCCACCTGAAAGCTGAGCTGGATAGCGGTCTGCCAAAAAGCCGAGTTGGACTAAATCGAGTAAACGAGTGACACGTTTTTTGATTTCAGCTTCTGATGGGCGTGTTGCACGCGGACGCACGCGTAAACCAAAGGCAATATTGTCAAAAACAGTCATGTGGCGAAACAGGGCATAATGCTGGAATACGAAACCAACTTGGCGTTCGCGTACATGGATATTGGTGGCATCTTCACCTTCAAGTAAAACCTGACCGTCATCTGCAGACTCTAAACCTGCAATAATGCGTAGTAAGGTTGTTTTTCCACAACCAGAAGGGCCAAGCAGGGCAACCAATTCACCTTCCGGAAAGTCTAAAGAGATATTTTTCAGCGCATGGAATGCACCAAAGTGTTTTTCAATATTTTTAACTTGAATACTCATGTGTTCATTCCTTAGTGATTGGGTTGATGTTCATTTGCTTGGTCTTGGCGAACTCCTAGCCAAGTTTTCAAAATCAAAGTAATGATCGCTAAAAATGCCAGTAATGAAGACACAGCAAATGCAGCACTAAAGGTATATTCGTTATAGAGAATCTCAACATGCAACGGCAGTGTATTGGTTTGGCCTCGGATATGTCCTGAAACCACAGAGACGGCACCAAATTCGCCCATTGCACGGGCATTACACAGAATCACACCATAAATCAGACCCCATTTAATATTGGGTAAGGTTACTTTCCAGAAGGTTTGCCAACCTGAAGCTCCAAGAACAATGGCTGCTTCTTCTTCCTCTGTGCCCTGAGCTTCCATCAATGGAATGAGTTCACGAGCAACGAAAGGAACCGTAATAAAAATGGTGGCTAATACAATTGCAGGTACGGCATACAAGATTTTGATGTCATGATCCATTAACCATCCACCCATCCAGCCTTGCGCACCGAATATGAGTACTAGCATTAGACCTGCAATGACAGGAGAAACCGAAAATGGTATATCAATAATAGTGGTCAAAATGGCTTTACCACGGAACTGGAATTTCGCAACCGCCCAAGCTGCTGCAATCCCGAATACCACATTAATTGGGACTGCAATTGCAGCAGTGAGCAAGGTCAGCTTAACTGCCGATAAGGTATCCGAATCAGTTAAAGCATTAATATAAACTGTGAGACCCTGCTTAAACGCCTCAACAAAAACCAGAATCAGAGGAAGGAGTAAACAACTCAAAAAAAAGATTAATGCAACACTGATTAGGCTATAACGAACCCAAGTCGGTTCACGGGTTGCATCTCTGGTTTGTAATTTCAGTGCTAAAGCATTGCCATTGGTATTTAAGCTCATTGTGCAACTCTCCCTGTGCGGCGGCTTGCCCATGCTTGTACCAAGTTAATTAAAAATAAGATCCCGAAAGAGAGGACAAGCATGACTACAGCGATGGTGGTTGCGCCCGCATAATCATATTCTTCTAAACGCGAAATAATCATTAGGGGGGCGATTTCTGTTTTATAGGGCTGGTTACCTGCAATGAAAATGACTGAACCATATTCACCGACCCCACGGGCAAAGGCCAAAGCAAAGCCTGTCAGTAAGGCTGGGAATAAAATTGGCAAAATGATTTTGGTAATGGTTTGCCAACGATTTGCACCTAAGGCAGAAGCGGCTTCTTCCAATTCGGTTTCAATATCACTCAATACAGGTTGTACAGTACGAACCACGAAAGGTAGGCCAATAAAGATCAAGGCTAATGTAATCCCAATGGGGGTATAAGCTACTTCAATCCCTAGCGGTGAAAGATATTGTCCAATCCAGCCTGTTGGTGCGTATAAAGAGGTTAATGCAATACCTGCAACAGCTGTTGGTAGGGCAAATGGCAAGTCTACTAAAGCATCGATAATGCGTTTACCTGGAAAGCTATAGCGAACCAAACACCATGCGAGTAGGAGACCAAATACTACGTTGACCAAAGCGGCAATCAGTGCGGCGCTAAAGCTAAGTTGTAAAGACTTTAAAATTCGTTCTGAGGTTAAGATTTCCCATAAGCCGTCCCATCCAATCCCTAAAGATTTGATAAAGACAGCAGATAAAGGAATAAGCACAATCAAAGACACGTAAGCGAGGGTGAAGCCTAATGAGAGACCAAACCCAGGCAGCACTCGGGAACGCTGCGACATGATATTTCCTCAAAGAGAAATTTTTGCTAAAACAAGCAAATAAATAATGCGAATACTAAAATTACGGAAAGCTGGAGTCAGGCAAATTTCAAATTAAAATTTGCCTGACTCATTCGGACGATGGGTGATATCTTTTTTTCAGGAAGCAAATAGTTCAGGATCTCAGGGAAGGGTCCAAATCCAGATGCGACATTGATATGACCAACAGCACCTAAATTGATAGGAGTTAATTTCCATGCCTGAGCCAATTGCAAGGCATCGACATAACCTAACCAAGGGTCATTTTCACTGATCAGTAAAGTGCTGGGTACATCAATTTTGAGTTGCTGAAAGTACTGTTGGTAGTCCGTCAAGCTATGCCGAGCAAAACCTGCTTCACCAAAACGTGCAGGATTTGCTGGAGCAACCAAAACCAGATTTTTCACTTTTGCTCGGAGTTCAGGGTGTTCAGCAAGCGCTGCGACACTAGTCAAACAACCAAAGCTGTGGGCAACGATTTGCACAGGTGCTGGCGCAACTGAAACCGTTTTGACAAACTGAGCAACCCATTCACTGAGCACAGGACGATCCCAATGTTTCTGTTCAACGCGAGAGCTAGACACGAGTTGCTGTTGTAACCAAGACTGCCAATGTTGTGCTTCGCTACCACCTACACCAGGAACAATTACGGTATGAATCATGTCTATTCTCCTTAGAATCCTTCCCAACCTCCCCCTTTAAGAAAGAGAGAAGTGACACGAATTTAGTAACTAAACGAAGATCCGTGTAATTCCTCTCTTTTTAAAGAGGTGAGCTGCGTTTATAGCAGCGCAAGGGAGATTTTTATTTGCCTGTGCTGTTGAGCTTGACGATTTGGTCAAAGATACCGCCATTATCAAAGTGAGTTTTTTGCACTTTGGTCCAGCCACCGAATTCTTGATCAATCGTCACTAATTTTAGGGGTTTGAATACATTGCTATATTTCTTTAATACCGCTGCATTGCGCGGGCGGTAAAAGTTACGTGCCGCAATCTCTTGGCCCGCAGGTGAGTAGAGGTAGTTCAAATAACCACGAGCAATTTGTAAGTTGCCTTTTTTCTCGGCATTTTTTTCTACGACTGCAACAGGTGGTTCAGCAAGAATTGAGAGGGATGGCGTGATAATCTCGAATTTACCAGGCTGTTCACGTACAGCAAGATAAGCTTCATTTTCCCAAGCCAGTAATACGTCACCGATACCGCGTTCAGCAAATGTCGTGGTTGCACCACGAGCACCTGAATCAAGCACTTTGGTTTGCTTATAAATTTGACGGACAAATTCTTGTGCTTTAGCGTCATTACCGCCTTTTTGATGTTTCGCCCATGCCCATGCTGCTAAATAGTTCCAACGTGCTCCACCTGATGTTTTTGGATTTGGTGTGATGATTTCTACACCAGGTTTAACCAGATCACCCCAGTCCTTAATTTGCTTTGGATTGTCTTTACGAACAAGGAATACAATTGTTGAAGTGTATGGCGTAGAGTTGTTTGGTAATTTCTTTTGCCAGTCTGCAGGAAGTAATTTTGCATTTTTAGCAATTTCGTCAATATCCGCTGCAAGTGCAAGCGTAACGACATCTGCATTTAAGCCGTCAATTACCGCGCGCGCTTGTTTACCTGAACCGCCATGAGACTGTTTAAAATCAATGTCTTGTCCTGTACGTTGTTTCCAGAATGTACCAAATTGTTTATTGAAATCTGTATAAAGTTCACGAGTTGGATCATAAGACACATTTAAAAATTCTTGTGCAGCAAATGAAGAAACTGAGAGTAGTGCGGCAATGATGCCAACTTTAACTTGAGATAAACGCATGAAAGACCCCTTAAAAACTAAATCACTGTTTGGAATATGTACGCAGCATAACGTCAGTTTTTTTGCAAAAAAAATAATTAAAATCGAATTTGATATGAAAAAAATGCAATTGCATAAAACAGCTAAGCTTTGCTGAATTATTGATATAGATTTGTTTTTTTTGGCGAAAATTAAATTAACATCCTTGTTTAAAATCAAGTGGTTATTTAGTATTTGTTATCAGGCTCACAGAAAGTGAATAGGTACTTAGGTCATGCAATGTTATAAAAATGGACAATTGATTGATTCCATTCCTTTATTAGATCGAGCTTTTCATTATGGCGATGGTTGTTTTACCACAGCACGTATTTTTCACGGAATTTTTGAACTAAAAGAATTACACTTTGCACGTTTGCAGTTGGCTTGTAAAAATTTAAGCCTTGAGGCTGATCTGAGTTTTATTGAAAGCTCTTTACAGCACTTAGCGAAACAGAATGAACGTCTCAATGGCACCATAAAAGTCGTGATCAGTCGAGGTATCGGAGATCGAGGCTATAGCCTTCCATTACATGCTGCTGATGTATATGTTTGGTATTACCCGCGTGCAACTCAAGTTTTTCAGCCTGAATGGATAGAAAGCGGGATGTTGCATCATGCCTTAGGTTTGAATATGCCACATTTGGTGGGTTTAAAAACCTTGAATAGATTAGAGCAGGTTTTACTCAAGCAAGAAGCGGATCAACATGGTTGGCTGGAAGCGTTGGTGAGTGATGTACAAGGTTATATTGTTGAAGGGGTGAGCAGTAATTGTTTTATTCGTATAAATGACCGATGGATTACGCCTGAACTTCGTTATAATGGCGTCCATGGTGTGATGAGAGCCAGAATCTTATCGAGAATGCAGCAATACCAGATTGAATGTGAGCAGCGATGTATCGATATCAATGAGATTGGGCACATCCAGAATCTATTTTTTTGTAATGCCTTACATCCCATGAAAGCGGTTGTTCGATTCAATGATCGGGCTTTAGAGCAACAACCCTATCTTGATTTATTTGAAACTTTAAAACTTAGCCAGATTGATTAATATGCCAAAGCAGCCTAATTCCAGCAAAAGTAAGAAAAAGCCTAAAGCGAAACCGAAAGCCAGATTTTCTTTTTTTAAAGCCTTTTTAATCGTCGTTATGATTGTGCTATTGGGGAGCTTTGGCGTTGTATGGTCAAGTTTATTTAAAAATTATCCTGTAGAAGGTAAGAAACAGCTTCTGGTGATTTCTTCTGGTGATACGTACTCACGATTTATCGATCGTTTAGCCAAAGAAAATAAAGTGAACTTTCCAATAGTTTTAAAGCTGTATCAGAAGTTTATGATTCATGACACCATGAAAGCAGGTGTTTATGAAGTGACAGCGGGAATGAGTATTCGTCAGGTCATGGATATGTTGGCCGATGCAGATAATGCGCAGATGAATCGTATTTTGGTGATTGAAGGAACGACTTTTTCACAGCTGATCCAGAGTCTGAAAAAAGATCCGAATGTCACTAATACCTTACTTGATCTTCCACACAGTGAGCTATTAAAGCAGTTAGATATTCCATATACACATCCAGAAGGTCTGTTTGCACCAGACACTTACTTCTTTGCCAAAGGTGAAACAGATAAAAAAATCTTAACCGATTTATACCGCCGTCAAATAAAATCGCTGGATGAAGCATGGGCAAAGAAAGCACCGAATTTACCGTACAAGGATAAGTATGAAGCGTTGATCATGGCTTCGATTATCGAGAAAGAAACCAGTTTAGACAGTGAGTTAGAACAGGTTTCAGGCGTATTTGTTCGTCGCTTAAAAATCGGAATGCGTTTGCAAACAGATCCAACCGTGATTTATGGCATGGGTGATAACTATAAAGGCAATATCACCCGTAATGACTTGCGTACCCCAACTGCATATAACACTTATACGATCAATGGTTTACCACCAACACCAATTGCTCTACCAGGCAAAAAAGCCATTGAAGCAGCGATGCATCCTGATGATGCCAAAAATATTTATTTTGTTGCGACAGGTAATGGTGGGCATAAATTTACAGCGTCGTTAGACGATCATAATCGGGCAGTACAAGAATATTTAACTGTACTACGTTCAAAGAAAAAGCAGGGCGAATGATGTTTATTAGTTTTGAAGGGACGGAAGGTGTAGGTAAGACTACACTGATTCGTAAAATTCATCAGTACTTTGAACAGCAAGGTAAGGAGGTGGTATTGACCCGTGAACCGGGTGGTACGCCTTTAGCTGAGCAGATCCGCTCATTATTATTGGCCGTGAATCATGAAGAGCAGATGAGTCATGATACTGAGCTACTTTTGATTTATGCCGCACGTGCACAGCATTTACAGCAAGTGATTTTACCAGCATTGCAGGCAGGCAAGATTGTGTTGAGTGATCGCTTTACTGATGCCAGCTTTGCTTATCAATGTTCTGGACGTGGTTTGAGTCAGGAAAAGTTGCAACTGTTAAATCAAACCTTTGTCGCGAAAATGCCGAATATTACCTTTTGGCTGGATGCGCCGATTGAGTTGGGGATGACCCGTGCTCGGGAGCGCGGGGCATTGGATCGTTTTGAACAAGAGAAATTGAGTTTCTTTGCTAAAGTTCGTGCGGGTTATGAGACTTTATGGCAAGCAGAGCCTGAACGGATGAAGCGATTGGATGCGACACAGAATGCGGATGTTGTGTTTGAAGATGCTTTGCAATATTTGAAATAAAAACAGCTATATTCTCAATTTTTATTGTTAAAAAGTTTGAAATCACGCTTTGAACACTATTACTTATGCCTTACTTTTCAAGGATGAAAAGTAACAAAAATCCTTTGTTGAGCTGACGGTACATCCTTGATGCCGCAGCTCAACGGGCGACATCCATGTCGCCTACCGCGATAGCTAATCATAACTTTAAGTCGTCTTGAAAGGCTCAAAAACTTAAAAGTATCAGTCATTCACCAACGGCTGTTCCACTTTAAAATTCGGTGGCGTTAACACCGTTTTGCGAATTTCATTCGAAAGTTCAGGATAATCCAGTGTGTAATGCAAACCGCGTGACTCCTTACGCTCCATTGCACAACGTACAATCATTTCTGAAACCAGCACTAGGTTACGCAATTCAATCAAGTTTTTGCTGACGCGATAATCCTGATAATACTCAGTGATTTCATGCTTCAACATTTCAATACGGTGTAAGGCACGCTGTAAACGCTTAGTGGTACGCACAATACCGACATAGTTCCACATGGTCGAACGTAGTTCGTCCCAGTTTTGTAAGATCACTACATCTTCATCAGCATCGGTGACTTGGGTTTCATCCCATGTTGGAACATCAGGGAATTTAAACTCAGTATCAAACTTCTGTTCAATATCTTCTGCTGCACTCATGCCATAAACGAAACATTCAAGTAAGGAGTTACTCGCCATACGATTAGCACCATGTAGGCCTGTATAAGAGGTCTCACCAATGGCATACAAGCCATCTAAATCAGTCTGGCTATGTTCATCCACCACCACACCGCCACAGGTATAGTGTGCTGCAGGCACAACAGGGATCATATCTTTGGTGATATCAATACCGAGTTCAAGCAAACGGGCATACAGTGTCGGGAAGTGTTCAGTAATAAATTCGGGTGATTTATGGGTAATGTCTAACCAGACGTGACGAATACCTAAACGCTTGATTTCATGGTCGATGGTACGTGCCACAATATCACGCGGCGCCAGTTCAGCACGTTCATCAAAACGCAGCATAAAACGTTCGCCATCCGGTAAACGTAAATAAGCACCTTCGCCACGCATTGCTTCGGTAATCAGGAAAGAACGGGCTTTGGGGTGATATAAGCAAGTTGGATGGAATTGGTTAAATTCCATATTCGCTACACGACATCCTGCACGATAAGCCATGGCAATCCCGTCGCCTGTTGCGATGTCTGGGTTTGAGGTGTAGAGGTATGCTTTCATCGCACCGCCACAAGCCAAAGCGGTAAAAGGCGCTAAAAAGGTATGAACCTGTTCGTTGGATTCATCTAGAGCATAAAGGCCGATTGAACGATTGGCTTGGTTTTGGTGGCCAAGTTTATGCAAAGTAATTAAATCAATCGCAATATAATTTTCAAAAATCGTAATATTTTTTCGTTCTTTGGCACGTTCAACTAAGGTGGTTGAAATGGCTTTACCTGTGGCATCGGCAGAGTGAATGATGCGACGTTGTGAGTGACCACCTTCACGGGTGAGATGAAGTTGTTCATCTTCATCTAGCGTAAATTGCACACCTTGTTTAAGCAGGAAGTCAACCGAAGGTTTACCGCCTTCAACGGTATGTTGGACTGCATCCAACTCGCAAAGATGACCGCCTGCAATCATAGTGTCATTAATGTGTTGTTGAATAGAATCTGTTTCGTCTAAGACTGCAGCAACACCGCCTTGCGCATAGAAGGTACTGGCCTCTGTCAAGGCTGCCTTGGCTAAAATTGCAATGTTGTAATGACTTGGTAAAGAGAGTGCGAGGCTTAAACCTGCACCACCACTGCCCACAATAATCACATCAAAATGGTGAATTGTTTTTAAATCAGGCATGTCGTCGATCTGCTTCAGTTTTAAACGTTCGCTAATGACACCGCTTTTTGATCAAAAAGGCAAGGGCTAATCTGCCTAGAATTGAATGAATTTTTAGCGAATGCGATTTATTTGCTTATTAATTTTTGCCCCAACTGTATGAATGTGAAAATGATTACGTTTCAGTACATTGTTTTAATCTGTGATTAAGCTCCCCAAGATAAAACCATTCTTAGACAGTGGATCATGGCGTGTTTCTCCATAGTTTATTCACATTTCATCATTCTAGATCGTTGTATGCATTGAAAATATAAACATATTTTTACGAAAAGAATGGTAGGGTTATGCTAAAAACATAGACCTAAATCTTATTTTAATCATCAGTATGTGGGTTCTTGCTTCATGAAAAGTCGCTATTTACAACAAGGAATGTATGCTGCGGTATTTACGATAGCAGCATCTCAAGTCAATGCTGCATCGCCAGTAGATTTTTCAAATCTGGTTGAGCAGGTCAGCCCTGCAGTTGTGAGTGTCAATGTTGTCAAGAAAATGACTCAGGAAGAGTTATTGCAACAACAAGTCCCTGAAATTTTACGGCGCTTTTTTGGCAATCAAGTGATTATCCCACAACAGCAAGGGCCTCAAGAAAAAACTGGCTATGGCAGTGCGTTTTTTATTGGTAAGGACGGTTATTTATTAACGAATCGTCATGTGGTTGAAAATGCTTCCCGTATCAGTATTATCCTGAATGACCGTCGGGAGCTTGATGCGACACTTGTGGGAAGTGACGAGCGTACCGATATTGCGCTGCTTAAAGTCAATGGAAATAACTTTCCAGAGTTAAAAATTGGTAATGTTGATCAGCTCCGTGTGGGTGAACCTGTATTGGCAATTGGTTCACCATTTGGTTTTGACTATTCTGCTTCAGCCGGAATTGTCAGTGCGAAATCACGTAATATGAGTGGTGAAACGTCTGTTCCCTTTATTCAAACTGACGCTGCGCTGAATCCGGGTAACTCAGGTGGGCCATTGTTCAACCAACGTGGTGAAGTCGTTGGGGTGAATTCACGTATCTTCAGTGGTACGGGTGGCTATATGGGCTTATCCTTCTCGATTCCAATCGATGTGGCGATGGATGTTGTACAGCAGTTGAAAACAACAGGTAAGGTGACTCGCTCATATTTAGGTATCATGATGCAGGATATTGATCGTAACCTGGCTGAAGCCTATAAATTACCAAAACCAGAAGGTTCACTGATTACTCAGGTTGCACCGAAATCGCCAGCTGAAAAAGCAGGTCTAAAATCGGGTGATGTGATTTTGAAAGCCAATGGTGCTCCAATTTCACGTACTAGCGATTTACTTTATTCCCTTAACCGTATTGCGCCAAATCAAACGGTTCAGTTAGAAATTCTGCGTGATGATAAAACACGTACGATCTCAGCAACATTGGGTACTGCGCCAGATGATACGGCTGCGGATGCTGAGAAAAATAACCCGACTAGTGGTTTGGGTATGAGTATTCGTGATTTAAGCGCAGCTGAACAAGCGCGCTTAGATGTGCGTGGTGGTATCTTGATTCAAGATGTGAAACGTGGTGGTACGGCTTCATTATCCAATCTGGTTGCTGGTGATGTGATTGTACAAGTGAATGGTACAGCAATTACCAATAGCCAGCAGTTTGCAAGAACGGTTTCGGCTTTGCCGAAGAATAGTGTTGCGCGTGTAACGATTATTCGCCAAGGCCAACGTGCAATCCTTGGGTTGCGTTTACCTTAAGATTTAAATTTTATTGAATACTACTTAAATAAAAACCACTCTAGAATTAGGGTGGTTTTTATTTTGAAATCCTGTTGTGTTTAGACTAGTGTAGCTAGCGAAACGTTGGTCGTGATGAAATACGCAAAATTATGAGTACGATTTTTGATTTAAAAATACAGGTTCAGCCTAAACATATCGATGTATTGGGGCATGTCAATAACGTCATTTATATCCAGTGGATGCAAGATGTTGCTTCAGCGCATATCGAGACATTGGGTTTAGGCCTAGCTCAATATCTCGAGCTGAAACACGCCATGGTGGCAGTTGAGCATCACGTACAATATCGCAAGGCAGCACTGGAGGGTGAGGAAATCATTCTACGGACATGGCTGGATGATATTAATGCACTCTATTCATTCCGCCAGTATGCGTTCTATCGCCCTAAAGATCAGAGCATTTTATTTGTTGGCAATACCAAATGGGCGTGCATTGAAATTGCTTCAGGGCGACCAAAGCGGATGTCACCGAGTTTTAGCCAAGCTTACCAGCCAATTGCTGCTGATTTAGATCCAATGGATTTCTCTATTTCATATGAAGCAGTTTGATTGACTTAAATGTGAGTAAATTGTTCAGTCTTCGCAATGAAAGCTTTTATTATTTTGAATACTTTGAAAAGCTGTTCTGTTATAATCCCGAGCAATTTTATTAAACCATTTGGCTCCTTACTTTTCTGAAGTATAGAGCGTTCTATTTTTCTTAAGGTAACCCATGGCGCAAGCTAAAAAATCCGTAGATATCAAAAATATACGCAATTTCTCGATCATTGCTCATATTTATGATTGAAGTGGAGTAGCTAAAAGTCGCTATCGGACACAATAAGTCAAGAAATCAAGTAAAGCCCACATGTTGGGCTTTTTTTCACGGTCACTATCGGACATAATCAGACACTAAGCGAACCTATAAGCAAAGCAAATTATGTACACAAATGAGTACATATTTGAGGGTTTTTCACTGCTCCTTCATTTTAGTGTTAGTATTTATGGCTCTTACAGAATCTTGGTTAAAAGCGCAGCTCGGAAGGGATAGAGATAAGCTAGAAGAATTTTCAGATCGTGATGCCATGGGGGTGAGAATCACACCTAAGGGTAAAGTTATATTTCAATTACGATACCGCTATAACGGGAAACAACACCGGCTTGATCTTGGTTCATATCCTAACATCACTTTAAAAGAAGCCCGTTTAGAGTCGGATCGTTTACGTGCTCTATTGGAAAAAGGCCATGACCCTAAACAAGTAAAATTAAAAGAGCTTTCCAGTATTCAGAATGCTTATACATTTGAAAAACTATTTTCTGAATGGTATGAAAAATTCTGTTTTCCCAACAAAGCTAGTCATCATGATATTAAGCGATCATTCGAAATTTATGTTCTACCAAAATTTGGAAGCCAAAATAGTGATGACATTACAGCTTATCAATGGATCTCATTATTAGAGGATGTTGTTCGTCATAGTCCATCAATTGCAGCACGTTTACTTTTGAATGCTAATCAGTGCTTAAAATGGGGCGGTAAGCGGGGTTTAGTGACTTCTAACCACTTAGCCAACGTCTCAGCAAAACATGACCTTAGAATCGAGAAGAACGTAAAAGAGAGGGCATTAAGTGATTATGAAATTCATATTTCATTTGATGCGTTGAAAAATACAAGAATGGCCGAAAAGAATAAGTTATTTTTAACGATGCTATTGGTATATGGATGCCGGGTGGGTGAGTTAAAATTAGCTAAGAAATCAGATTTTGATTTTGAGAAGAATATTTGGTCAGTACCTGCTGCAAACCATAAAACTGGGAAAAAAACCAAAAAGCCTTTAATTAGACCAATTACAGAAAACATCAAACCATATTTGATTCAAGCAATGAAGTTATCACCTAAATCAGTTTATCTATTCACTGCAGATGGTTCAGATCAGCCACTTGGTGAATCATCACACCTGACAATGCCATATAACATTTTTCAATGGTTAAAGCGGCATAAAGACATAGAAATCCAACATTGGTCAGTGCATGACTTAAGACGTACCATGAGAACGAACATGTCTACGATCGCACAGCCGCATGTATGTGAGATTATGCTAGGGCATGCATTGCCTAAAATTTGGGGAACATACGATAAGCATGATTATTTAGACGAGCAATATCAAGCCTATACAAAATGGGTGGAGCGTTTAGAAAATATATGGAAAGATGAAACGCTAGCGGGCTAGCGTTTTTTTCTTTTTGCGAAGTGGTAACGATTGAAACCATGTAAGGATTTTACCTGAGTCATAATTGTTGCCTGAATTACGACAAGCAGAGAATGGCTTAGGCATAGGGTTCTCAAATTCTTCCTCATCTTGCCAGCGACATAATGTACGTGATGAGCGTTTAAGAATTTGCTCAAGATCCGACGTTTTTAATACTGGTTCTGACTTCAAAGCCTCTTCAATTGTCATACCTTGAAAACTAGCCATTTATTTACCCTCCGCATCTGCTTTCTTTCTTGTGTCATAGTCAATGATTGCCTCAGCTTCAATAATGAATTCTTTTTTACAGTGCTTACATTTGCATTCAAATTCACCAGGTTTATTCCAATCATCCTCATGTGCACAATCTTCGATATTATGACCATAGGCACAATATGGACAGTTAAAGTCATAAGCCATCTTTTCCGCCCCTTGCTGCTTCTACAGCTGCATTCAAAATCTTTTCACCATCTAACCGAAATACATCCGCAGTGATTCCGCTTGCTTCGACTTGTTGTTCAACCATCTTTTCAATAGCAACGATTGTTGCGTTGTTTACTGGCACCACCACGCACCCTTCAAGCATTTTATTCATGTGACTTACAGCTTTAATCCACATCGACCATGCTGTATTCACCAACTCATAAGCATGTTGTGCTTCATTATCAAAAGCTGAATCATCAAATTGCTCTGCATTGAATGAAGTGTTTACATTTTTGAGAACATAATTCCCTAGATCCATGTCGAACTTTAGAAATTCAAAGAGATTAGGAAGCCAATAGTGTTGTTCAAATGCTGACAATTGTTCTTTCCAGAATGACTGTTTTTTTTCCAATGCTGATGCATCAATTATGTTATTCACGTTATTTTCTCCAAATTGATTCTTTAAATTTGACATTGGCAACCAACGCCGTTACTTCTGATTCATTCACATTTTGAAAAATGTGAGTCATATTTCCCCCGAATACATAAAGTATTCGGGTTAGAGTGGAGTAGTTGAATTTCATGACTTAACACCTTCTTTGGCCATCTTTTCGATGTCTTGTTTTACGGCGTTAAGGGTTTTAACTTCGATTTGCAAAAGGTTGTCGATGCCTAGATGTTCACAGACAGTTTTGGTATCCAGACCACGCTCATCAATGAACCCAAGCAGCTCATCACGTTGAGCATTGTTAATGCCTTGAAACTCAGGCTGACCGATCCATTTGTTTTGATTCTTATCGAATGTGCACCCAAGTTCTTTAGATCGAGCAAGCATGATTTGACGCATGTTTTGGTAATACATGTGATCTTTGCTTAATGACTCAGTGAGTTGATTTAGATCGCCAGCATGCTCAGCTTCAGCACAGCTTTGTTGCCAGTTTGTTAAATCCTCGACAGCCTTAGTCAGTGCTAATTGTTCAGGTGTAAGGGTGTTGATATGGTCCTTAGCCGATTTAATAAGATCAGCTAGGAATGTTGGATTAGCTTTGAGATCAGGTACCCATACTTCACCAGTTTCACCACCTAAAGCACCTGAGTTTTTTGCATGGTGGGTAGGTGATGGCTTGAAGCTGATAACACGTGCATTCTTTCCTTCACCAGTGGTGACAGTTGTTAAATACCCCATAATGTCAGCAATACGGTAAAGCTCATTACGGTTTTTACCGCCTAGATCTGGACGATAGATAACTTGATCGCCGTTTTGATCTTCTGAGGCATGAGCAATGAAAACAACGTCTTTCCCAAGGCTGATCAATGTATTGATGTATTGCTTAAATGTTTGGTTAGCCAATCCCTGAGCTTTTAATTTAAGTGCGCCATCTTTCTGGCGGTTATTTGCAGTTAAGAGTAGGTGAGTCTTAATGCTTTCAAGCATGGCCCCAACTGTATCGATTACCACGGTGTTATATGCAGCCAAATCACTTGGTGTTAGGTCAACAACATCTTTCCATTGCTGAACTTGAACCACTGCGCCACGGCGTAGCTCACCGGTACGATGTGAACCACGGTCAAAGTCAAATGAAATGGCCTTGTCTGCAGTAAAGCCCATTGAGGTTTTACCAAGACCCGGATCAGCATAAATGTATGTGATGATTGCATTAACCTGCAAAGGTTGATCAGCACTAATGATATTGATAGCCATGATTACACCCCTTCAACCATTTTGTTTTTTTCGATGTGAGCTGTGATGACGGTGATCATATTTCTGATGTCATCTTTATTTGTGAAGACGTTATATTCTTTGCCATCTGGTGTGAGAATGCGTTCTACAGCAAAGTTATTGATAAATACCGCTTCATCTTTGCTGCCAAGCATTCCGTTATCATCTGCTACAACCTCAAAGTCAAAACCTGAATACACACGAAAGCCATCAAGATTGACCACTGCATTACCAGTTGATTCAGATGTGATTTGTACAGCCAGAACGCCGTAATCAGAATGTGTATTTCCGAAGCTATAAGTAGGTGCTTCTGGTTGAGGCTGAGAGTGGGTTAGTTTGGTACCGATTAAAGCACCACCTCCAACAAAGCCAGTGGCAATTGCCCATGAAGTAAGCATTACTTTCCCGAACTGGAAAGAAGGGTTGTTGTTAAAAGCAATTTGTTTCATAATCTTCTCGCTCTTTGAGTAAAAGCCCTTTTTTTGATGTCTAGTCTGGAAGGGCTTTTTTACGGTTAAAACAAAATGTGTTATGACAATATAAAACAAACCGTTTTAAAAGGTCAAGATTTTTATAAAACAAAATGTGTTGATTTTTATAAGCGAAAAAAAACCGCCATAAGGCGGTATCTGTAGAAGTTCATTTAATCGTAATGAATATCTTGAAGTGGCAAAGTAGGGTAGTCATGTACATGCCTACTTGGTGGAACAATATCAGTTACTGCAACAATTGCTTCAACCTCATCCATATCAAAAGTTGTTCTCTTTTCTCCGTTCACGGCTAATAAATGGAGTACTTCATTCACTATACCAATAAATTCTTTAACTGTTCTGCGTCCATCCTTTAATTGTACCTCGACAAATTCCGTTGGTGTTGGTGTTGCATCAGGATCGCAAACAATATACCAACCGTTACGGATTGCTGGATACATTGAATCACCTGTTCCTTTTACGGCATAGGCATGTAAACCTGCTGTGAGAGAAGGAACATAACCATCTCCACCATTACCACCATATCCCATTTCTGTGTAATAACCGTCATAACCCATTTTTGTATAAGACTTAACTGGAACCCATCCCCCAACTCTTGGCGAATGATTCACTTTCTTTTCTGAACAAACTTTCTCTATAGATGGTGTACCTTGACCTGTAAGTATCCATGCATAGTCTAATTTTAATTTTTGAGAAACTTGCAACCCCCCCTTTTTGGAAATCCCTCGCTTATCCCAGTTATACACAAGTTGAGAATCAACATCTAAAAGTGTGGCTAATGAATTTGCATTCAGACCAGTCTCATCATAAATGCGCTGCATGGTCGGGTGTAGCTCTTTATCACTCATAATAAAACAACCAAAAACAATTAAATTAATTTTCTCAAAAAAAACACAATCTGTGTCAAACAAAGTGATTGACCATAAAAACAAACTGTTTTATATTTATAAAACAAATTGTTTTATGTGGATTTACTTATGGATTCAATCCAAGCAGATCGCGAGTTAATAGAAGCGAATGGCGGGGCTTCTGTACTTGCACGAAAACTCAAATATAGAACCCAACGTGTTCAAAATTGGACAGTTAGAGGTATTCCGCCAAAAGAAAAGCTTTTACATCCTGAGATTTTTTTAAAGAAGAAATCTCGTACAAATAATGAAAAAGCAGCTTAGGAACAATCATGAGCAAAGTATCACCAGAATTATCCGCAAGGGCTAGAAATGAAGTTTCTAGAGTTTTGCAATCCCTTGCATCAAGTAACCAAAGTCAGGTTGCTGAGCAAATGGGGATTGATCCAAGCACATTATCAAGAATGAAAAATGATAGAAAATCCAATGGTTTGACTGAGCTTGAGAACTGTTTAGTTCTGTTGGACGTTCTTGGATTTAAAACAGTCCTCAAAAAATATCGAATGATTAGTGAGGAAAAGTTGAATGCACTTTTTGTGATGTCAAAAGCGTGGATGGAAAGCAAGCAAACAATTGACGATCTTTTTCAAGATGACATTGAAGATTTCGGCATGTGTTTTGAGCTTGGATACAAAGAAAAAGCCTGATGGTCTAGATCAGGCTTCAATGTTCATTAACCGATGAGATCAAGAACATGACAAATATATCAAATCAAGAAACGGCGGACAAGAGCATTGGGTTTCGCCCTGGTAACGCCGTAGTGATTAAAACATCCCTTGAGTTAGTGGACCGTACTATCGATACGGATGAAATTTTTATCGTTTTAAAAGTTAAGGCAAGCGGGATCAAAATTTTAACAGAAGGGCGAATTGTAACGGTAGCCAGTACAGAGATTCGATTAGCAACCAAGGCTGAACGAGAAGCGAAAAAACGTTTGATTCAGGGGGCTGTATGACCAGTTTCACACAGCAAATGAAGGATTCTCGTCAACAGAGCGAAATTCAATCATTTTATGAGCCTGCTTTGCATTTACTTGGTCATATTTTTGAGATGAAGAAGCAAAGTTTACGAAGTAAAGGCTATGACGAAAACAATGCTGCCGTCTCAAAAGAAGAGCTTGTGCAGTCCATGGCGCGTCAATTCAGAATTACACAATGGCTAGCGCAGCAAGTAGTAACAAGCTTGGTTAAGGCTGATTGTGTTCAATCATTTGGTGGCTATGTTAAGCCAAAGGATAGTGAGGCATGAAAAAACTTAAACAAAAAAAACAGGACATCACTGTTTCATCAGCACCTATTGAAACAACGATAGCTCTTGAGCAGCCAGTAAAAATATTCACGGCGAAAGAACTTGCTGCTATGCCTTTGTCTGTCATGAATACTGCGATTGAGGCTCAAGAAAAATTTTACATGCTTGAAGAAACTACGCATATGGGGGGGCAAGCTATAAGAGTTCGCCGTCTTATGGAAGATGGGCATTTGTTGATTCAAGTAAAAGAGAAGTCACGTACACGATACAAGATCAACAACGAGTTTATTCCGCCAAGAATTATTCGTCAGCTTGCATACCGTGGTTTGGTAAAGTTAGGAGGCGAGTTGCATGAGTAATTTTATCTCTAATGCATTTATGCTTCCTAATGACCTGATTGATAAGGGTTATATGGCGCTAATGAAAGGGCCTGCATTGGCTTGTTATTTGTATATCGCCCGGAAAACACGTGGGTGGAATAAATCAACCGATAGTATTAGTGTTTCTCAGCTTGTCGATGGTACTGGGTATAACAAGGATTCTGTTCTAAAAGGCTGTGAAAAGTTAGTCGATCTAGGGATTATTGTCAGAACATCATTTGCAAATCAGCCAGCAAAATACGACCTAACTGACAGTATTTTTGCAGTCGATATTTTAGATAGCGAAAAAATCGCAGGCGAAAATATAGATAGCAAATCTGATTCTGCAGTCGAATCTTTAGAGAGCACAGTCGATATTTTAGATAGCGTGCACTCTAAAATATCGACCCACAATAACAACTATAAAACAACTAATATAAAAACAAATATTAATACACGCGTAGAAACCAAAAGTGTTCCTGAAAAACTTAAAAAACAGAAGCAGAATTCTTACGATGCAAAAACGATTGAATTGCCAAATTCGGTAGACCGTAATCTATGGAACCAATTTGTTGATATGCGAGTTGGGATTAAAAAACCACTCACTGAAAACGCCGTAAATCTAATTCTTAAAAAACTTGAGTCATTTGGAGCTTTGGCAAATCAATCTCTGGAAAACTCAATCATTGGGAATTATCAAGGTGTATTTCAACCAAAACATGAATCCCACTCAAGCACACCATCATCAAACAACCATCGAAATGTCAACGACGCATGGGGCAATGTAAAACAATATGCGCCTGCTTCTGATGATATTGATCTAGGAGGCATGGTATGAATGCGTTTGCAAATCAATTAATTAAAAAAATCACAAATTCTGATCGCTTTTGTGAAAAACACAAAGAGCGAATGATTAGTGTTGGTGGGCGTGATTTCTGTAAAACATGTGCATCGGCTGCTTATGATCGCGCTCAAAAAGAGCATTTCCAGTCTGTAAACCAAATGGTTCGTGAAAAACACTTCGTAGGTGCAATGCTTCCTGTTCGCCACGCTGAAAGTGGATTTAAGAATTATTCGGTTAGCAACGATGGACAGAAAAATGCCAAAGCTCAATGCCATGCATTTGCAAAAGATTTCAATGCCGGAGTCAAGCGCAACCTGATTATGGTTGGTCGTACAGGGACGGGTAAAACTCATTTGTCATGTGCGATTGCTCGCAACGTTTTAGATCAACGTAGCTATGTTCGTTATACGACATCTGAAGACATGGCAAACGATATAGCAAATGCTTGGACAAAGGCAGACGACAGTGAAGCAAGAGCCGTATGGAGGTTCACTGATTATGATCTTTTAATCATTGATGAATATGGTCTGCATGATCAGCACGAAAGCCGACTGCAGTTGGTCCACAAAGTTTTATATGCACGTTATGACGCTAAAAAACCAACTTTGCTTATTTCAAACTGGACAGAAGCTCAATTGAAAGAAAGCTTGGGTGATCGCTTGTGGTCTCGCTTTCAACATGATGGCCTAACGATTGTGGAATGCAACTGGGCTGATAATCGTGTGGGGGGTGGCCTATGAAGATAACCCTCACAAATTCCGACATTCGTTTCTTTTTAGTGATGTTGGCCAACATTAAACGCCGTCCACACTACGAAAAAATCGTTGTTCGCCAAGTGATCAACGCATTTCACTACAACACAGAACATCAACTTAAAACAGAAATATTAAATCTTGCTGATTTGAGCAGACATGACGGAGAAGGGCGATGAAATTAACCAAAGCTCAAAGAGCAGATATAAAAATGAAGTTTGGTGGCAAGTGCTCTTATTGCGGCGAGTTGCTTGGAGAGAAATGGCAGGCTGATCATTTGATTCCAATTCGTAGAAATGGTGATGGCACCTGCATGAACCCTGAACATGATGTGATTGAGAACCTTATGCCTGCCTGTGCTATTTGCAACAAGAATAAACACTCATTTACTTTGGAGTTTTGGCGTAAGCAGCTTGAAGATTCAAATCGAAAGTTACGTGATTACGTGGCTAATTACCGTCTAGCTTTAATGTTTGGTCAAGTTCAAGAGACAACAAGCCAGATCGTTTTTCATTTCGAAAAGTGGGAGCAAAGCCAATGAACGCGATCAATCAACTTAAATCTAGTGTTGCAGATCAACAGGAAGAATTGGCAAGGCATTCAAATTGGGCCATTGATGAGGCATACAAGTTAGGTCAATCAGAAGATGTATCGGCAACCAAAGCGGAATTAGAAGAAACACTCAAACATGCACAAGAAGCTTATGAGTTTTTCAAAGTGGTTATGAATCGCTTTTGCATTTCAGAGAATCATCTGGAAAGCACAACAAAGAGCTACTTGCGTGAGATTGGCAATCAGCTAGGCCAGATTAAAGGAATTAAAAAATGACTAATGCGATCAATAAGAATGAGGTGAGCATGTTTAAGGTCGGGGAATCAGTAGTTTTAAAGAACAGCAGTCAAAACAGGGTTATGAAGATTCAAGCATACAACGATGAGTTTATTCGGGCTTATTGGAGTAAAAACGAATATTCATTTTCGCATGAGTCCAACTTTAGACACGCCACCCAAGAAGAAATCGCAGCAGGCCACAGAATTGACAATCAAAAATGCAAACACGGATATGACATTACCTGCTTGCTTTGCGGTTTTGGCACTGTAGATGGGAAGCGTGTTTATCACCAGTGGGCAAAAGAACGTCCAATTTCACGCAAACGTGCACGCAAGCTTCGCAAACGACACGGCGTAAGTGTGTACTTTTCTAAGCGTCTTGAGTGCTTAGTATGGGTGAAAACTGCATGAATACAATGAGCATCGATCAGTACCGCCGTGAAATTCTTAAGCAATGTGAAAAGCCTAAGGCCGCTAAACGCAACAAATTCAATGCCCAAAAGGTGGAACTGGATGGAATGACGTTTGATAGCAAGAAAGAACACAAGCGGTACATCGAGCTTAAAGCCTTGCAGCAACGTGGGGAGATTACCAGTCTAGAGCATCACACTAAATTTGAACTGGCACCTAAAACGAAATTGGAAGGTGAGAAACGGGCAAAGCCAGCATTACGTTATTTTGTTGATTTCACATACTACATAGCAGATAAATACATAGTTGAAGATGTGAAGTCAGTAGCAACTAGAAATTTACCAAGCTATCGCACTAAAAAACACTTAATGAAAACGGTTCACGGCATTGATATTAAAGAGGTATGAACAATGAATGCAATCACTACAAATAAAACCATGGACTGGTCTAAGTACACAATTGACGGATGGTTAGAGCAGTTCGGCGCTTGGTGTGAAACTGTGCGCATGAAGGGAGGTGATTTACCAGATGGTTTGCATATCAATCAAATCTACTGGTTGATGCGTGAAGCGGGCAAGGATTTACCAAAAAGCAAGTCTTATATTCGTTGTGAGATCAACGATTATGAAGCAGATCAAGTGCAGGCTTTATTGCGAAGTATTTTTAAGTCTGATTCAGTAGATTATCAAGCCAAGTATGCAGTAATGTGTTTAATCAAACATAAGGTCGAGAACAGATCATTAAGTGGTGTTGCTACTCTAACCAATCAGAGCAAGCCGATTGCACATATGATGATTAATTGTGGGCGTTTTTTCCTTCACTCAAGAGATAATCGGTTGAAAATTTGAGGACTATTGACTGGTATACCGACGAATGCTATATTTCTGTTATAGTGGAAGAAGTTATAGTAATTCACTGTATATCACACAAGTGATTAAGAAGTTCTTATTGAAGTACGTTTGCAAATGCAGATTCTTAAATATCACATAAGTGATTACTGTGTAAAAGCTCATCGAAAGTTGGGCTTTTTTTATAAAAATATATTTTCATATGGCTTATTCTTAAAATATTAGATTGCTGGTTGATTCATATTTACAAAGATAAAAATAAAGTATTTTTAATAGATTATTTTCTTGATATATTGGATTTGCTATAAAATAGCAAAATTCATAAATCATTTTAAAAATATATAAAAAAGGAAATATTATGTCTAAGTGCTTTCCACATTTAACACTTTCACTTGAAGAAGTCATTAATAATCACGATGGAATGTGTGTAATTATTAATCGAGCTTACTTTGGATTCTTAAGCCTTGGGAGTGGTTTGGATTCAGTTGGCGATACAATAGCTGTTGCATATGAAACAGATGACTATGAAAAATGGATGAGAGACAGTACTTGTATTTGGCAAATTAGCCAAGCACCTGAAGGTTATTACTTTAAAAACGAACGTGCTCCTGGAGAAGAATTTTATTTATTCCGTGGGGCGGATAGAGATCAGGGGGATTACACGATTTATGGGGAGTCAGAATGGCATGATGATAGAAAGAAACGAACCCAATTTGACATAATGCCTATACCTGTATTGCATGATGGTGGTCCACCTGCTCCGATAAGCCATTATATAACTGTAGGAGACGATAGTTTTTATGGAAGAGGATATTACTTAAAATCTGGCGTTGCAAAAAGCGAATCGGGTAGTCATCAGGTATATGCCACTTTGAACCATACTGGTGATCATAGAGATGAATGGTACTTGTTTGCTGTGCCTTAATTTTAAAAAAGTATTGAAATAGCCGGTGTATCGGCACTTAAAAGCCCGCCAATACCATTATTGGTGGGCTTTTTTATTGTGTTAAATTATCTAAATATTACTTTTTATAATTTAAAAAGCCCCTCAGATCTGAGAGGCTTTTTTATATCATCCTTAGTTATTGGCTAGTTGAAATTTCTCAAACAACTATATCAATCAAAGGGATAAATGTAATTATTAGTAAAATAAATCAGTGCACTAATTTATTCTTTATAGTAACGGAGTCTTAAATCATGCTCTAAGATTCGGCTAATAAGAAATTATTTGTTATTCGGATCTGGTTGCTCATTGTTTGCAGATTGATCATTTTCAGAAGCTGGCTTCGGTGATGTTTCAGTTTCTGCTGGAGGGATTACTTCAGAATGCTCATTTACCTGAGCTTTAGTAACATTTGCATGGCTTGTTGTATTTTGCGAAAAACTTTTGAAACCTGACATTTTAATCTTCTTTGTTTCGTTATGGAGAGCCCATAGTACGCTGTTATTTTACTTACACTACGGTAGCTTTAAGAGGTATTTGTAGGGATATGTAGATGAAATAAAAAATATATCTCTGAAATGTTTCTTAAATAAAATCAAATAAATATTAGTTGTTGATTGCTAATGTTTAAAAACCACTATCAGCTCCTGAGAATTTCAAGGGCAGGTACATAAAGATCACAAATATCATATTTCAATTAATTTAATTGCATAAATGTGATATTTATTGAGTATTATTCAAAAGTGTTTGCAATTGATGAGAAGAAAGCAAAAAGATTTGAAGATGAATGAATCCAATTGGTCGAATGATCAAGATTCATACCTCATAGAGAATAATTCTCTAACTATTGATCAAGTAATGTTGTATCTCCCATTTAGTGAAAATGAAATCAAAGCTAGAAAACAAATTCTTGGTCTCTATAAGCGTTACAGACAAATGAAGAATATTTAGTTTGGTTAGAAGTCATATTTTTTTAATGCCTTGTGATAAGTCATCAAAGTGAGGTTAATCAAAATGTACTCACAACAAATGTTAAGTGGCATAAGAAAGCTCCCTTGTGTGGTATGTGGCAATTTGCCAGTTAGCTCAACAGACAGTAATCATTCAGCTTATTTGAAAGGAGTAACTATTAAGTTAGGTGAATCTTTATCCATTCCTCTATGTAGGAACCATCATATTGAATTTAATCAGTTCCAAAAGATGAATAGATCACTGTCAATTGAATGGTTCAATCAGATGCTTGAAAAAACTGAGCAGATGTTACAAACATAATCGAGTAGTGTATTTTGATGTGAAAGACTTCATTTGAATACATAAGTTGATTGAGAGAAGTCCAGGTCTAGGTAAGACCCAATGAATTAGAAGCATATATCATATAGTGATGCTTCAATGTGAATGGTGATGATATTGAAATTATGTATTGGTGGTGATTTAGACGGAAAGAGAGTAGATTTAAACAAAAAAAAAATTAAAGCTGGAGAGATCGAAAGTAATAAGTCATCAGCTTACTTTAAGCAGATCTATGTAAAAAACGATAGAGTTTACAGTTTTTGGATTTGCCAAGATTTGAATGCAGATGAAGTGACGTGCCGTGTTGAAGATATTCTTAGTAAGATAAAGTAAAATTTCATTCAGAAGTGACGATAAAAAGTTATAGAAATCTGTAAGGGATTAACTTGTAATCAAAATATTTATTGTTTGTAAAGATGGCCTATTAGGCATAATATGATCAATTAAACTGGAGCATATTAATGCTAAAAGATATTACAGTTGTTGATTATCAAGGTAGTGAAAAAAAAGCTCAGGCAAATTATTCGGAAGCAATTTTACTTCAGTCTGGGAAAGTGAAAAGTCCACAAGTTGAATATATTTTGATAAAGGGTGAAATTATTTACCCTACGTTAGACTGGATTTTTAATAGTTCAGATGGAAATAGCTATTATATACAATGAAAATCACCCTCTTCGGAGGGTTTTTTAATGGGTTAAATATGGATACTTCTAAATATTTTGAACTCACAAGAAAGCGGGAGCATAATTCAAAGCCGCGCAATACGCCGTTGCCCAAGGCTAAGCAAGCATATCTTGAGGCATTTGAGGACTTTGAACGTGCACTACAGATTTTTGAAATAAAGTACGAAAAATTATTCCAATTTAATTCTACAAAACACTGGCGTTTTGACTTTCACCTCATTGAGCAAAGAATCTTGGTTGAGATTTCTGGCGGCCCTTGGTCTGGCGGTCGCAAGGGTAAATTAGCTTTTAAAGCATGGAGCTTGGATAAATATGATCAGGCTTGGGAGAAGGACTATACCGTTGTAAGGATTGAATCTTCAAGCAGATATAAGATTGATGAGTCTGGGCCAACTCAAATCGATGCCAGTCATGCAGACCAGTGGCTTAAAAGTTTAAAGAGGCAGAAATTTAATGAACCAGATAAGACCATTTCCACCGACTGAGCTCTTAGACAAAGCAGAGGAAGAAGAGGCTATCCGACTGGCACCTGCACCAGATTTAAAAGAATGGGTTATTGCTAATTACCTCACTGCTGAAGCTGATCTTTATAATCCGGATCATGACCACATAGCCGAGCTGCTGCACGACAATGAAGAATTTTTGGCATTTGCATGGGCTTCACAGGCTTGTACTGTTAAAAAGCAAATGGTGCTTGGTCAGTGTGAAAAAGTGATGTTCAACGTTGGTGGGTGGCGTAAGGCGCGACAAGAACAACAAATGCGCGACTGGTTTGGCTTTGTTCCGATTTATTTAATCACTATCGATGCAAGCTTTTGCGAACAAACTACTGATAGAAACTTTTGTGCATTGATTGAGCATGAGCTGTACCACATAGGCGTAGAGCGTGATGCAGACGGCGAAACGATCTATAGCGATAATACTGGATTACCAAAGCATTATTTAGCAGGACATGACGTAGAAGAGTTTATAGGTGTGGTCAAACGACATGGCGCAAGCGAGAACGTTAAGCGACTTGTAGAAGTAGCGAAGCAAGCGCCGTTTGTATCGGATTTAACTATTACCAAGTGCTGCGGGACATGCGTTATTAGTTGAGCCGATTGGCTCATTTTTTTTGGCTATTTAGGTTGACGTAGGTTGACAGGATTGAGGATATGGCGGCTCTAAAAAAAGAGGTAAAACTCTTTATAGTTCGCTCACTTGCCGTATTTAATACACCCACTGAAACTGCTGAACTCGTCAACCAAGAATACGGGGTAAAAGTTACTAAGCAGCAATGTGAAAAATACGACCCCACAAAACGAGCAGGTGAGAATCTTAGCGAAGAACTAAGAATTGATTTTGAAAAGACTCGTGAAATGTTTTTAGGCAAGCCTGAGGCAATTCCAATTGCTAATTTGGCTGTGCGGTTACAACGATATGAAAACCAATACCAAAAACATAGTAGAAATCGAGTGGCTGCTTTAAGCATCTTAAAACAGGCGGCAGAAGATATTGGTGGGAAATATACAAACAAAACTGAATTAACCGGTGCTGGTGGTGAGCCTCTTAACCCTGAGAATGTAACCCATGTTGTAGCAACACCAGAGGTGGTAAGGCAGGTATTAGATGAACTCGAAGGTAAATACTAGCCTTTTATCAGCTGAGATTGAGCGACAACTTTGTGAGAAAAATCATCTGTTCTTCACGCGGCGTTTCTTCTTGCCTCGTATGGGTTTTAAGTTTTCTGTCAATTGGCACCATGAATATATTGCAGACAAGATTGATCAAGTCATATCGGGAAAGGTAAAAAACCTTGTTATTAACGTTCCACCCGGTTCGGGCAAAACCGAACTACTAACAAACCTTATTGCCCGTGGCTTAGCGCGTAACGCACGTTCCCGCTTTCTGTATTTGTCGTTTTCTCAGTCATTGGTTGAAGATGTATCAGCAACGGCGCGGAACATTGTCAAATCAGTTGATTTTCAAAATCTGTGGCCAGTTAAAATCTCAACCAGCACGGACTCAAAATCAAACTGGAAAACCACTGTAGATGGATATGATGCGGGGCACGTTTATTCTGCGTCAATGGGTGGGCAAGTCACAGGTCGCCGTGCCGGTACCTTGGCAAATGATGGCTTTACAGGAGCCATTATTCTTGATGACCCTTTAAAGCCTGAGGATGCATTTAGTAAATCGGCACGAAAGAAAGCCAACCGTAAGATACTGAACACGGTCAACTCGCGTAAGGCCAAGTCTGACACTCCAATTATTCTGATCATGCAGCGTTTGCACGTTGAAGATCCAACCAATTTTGTGATGACTGGTAATGTGCCTGGAGAATGGGAACAGATCTGCATTCCTGCGTTGATCGATGATGATTACATCAGTAAATTGCCTGAGCATATACAAGATAAGGTACCGAAGGATGCAGAACGTGATGAATTAGGTCGCCAAAGTTATTGGCCGCTTAAAGAATCACTCCAATCATTACTGCAGCTTGAAAAAGGGGGCGAGGATAAAGACGGCGCAATTGTTTCTCGTTATACCTTTGCAAGTCAGTACATGCAGAGTCCTAAAAAGCTTGGTGGCGATCTTATTAAGACTGAGTGGTTTGGGCGCTACAAAGAGTTACCTGCACTGCTATGGCGAGCCATCTATGTCGATACGGCGCAAAAAATTAAAACGCACAATGATTACACGGTGTTTTTGCTCGTTGGCATGGGAGTGGACGGCAAGATCTACATCATTGACTTGCTAAGGGGGAAATGGGAAGCCCCTGAGATGAACAGGCAGGCCAAAGCATTCATTGATAAGCATAAGGCTTATTCATACGAAACAAGGCCAATCCGCTGGATGAATGTCGAAGATAAAGCCCATGGTACCCAGCTGATACAGAACCTTGGTACTTATGCTGGTGTTCCTTGTATTGCCATTCAACGTGGTACTGACAAACTCACTCGCTTCATGGATGTTCAAGTTCATTTAGAAAATGACTATGAAAATAAACCTAATGATCGATTGGTTATGCTCCCAATTGGTCAGCCTTGGGTTGCTGCGTTTATTGAGGAGTGTGAAGCATTCACGGCGGATATGACACATGATCATGATGACCAAGTAGACACCCTGATTGATGCAATCGAAGAGGCTACTGTTAAACAGAACTATGAGGCTCCAATGGGCGGTTAAGATATGGCAAAGAAAGACAAATCAAAGAAAACAAATAGCCCTCAGTCATCAGCGACTGGGGGTTATTTGTATACGCAACAAGCGGAACAAGCTTTTATCAAGTTTCTTACTCGGATGCCTGATATTGATGAGGTTCTAAGAAAGGCAGGGGTTTCTCGAAATCGTTTAAGCATTTTGATGTATGACGATGAAATCTATCAGTGTGTTGAAAAGCGACAAGATAAACTTGAAAGCTCGCCGTTCCGTTTAGAACCAAATGATTCAACAGCATCTAAAATTCTTGCAGATGAGCTTCGTAAATGGTGGTCTGAGCTCGTTTTAGGTGCACAAAATGCTCGATGGTATGGTTACTCAGTTATTGAGGCTGTATACGACCAGACAGCAACTCATTTTGAAGGGGCAATAATTACGCCTTATGTTGGTTGGAAATGGGTAGGTGTTAAACCTATGCAGTGGTTTGAGCCTAAAAATGATGGTCGTTTGATCTTGGGGCAAAACTACAATGATCAACGCCGTGATATTGAGTGTGATCAGAAACTTAAATACTTCTTAACACAATGTAAGCCGAGCTATGAAAATCCATACGGCGAAGCTTTATTTAGCCGACTTTATTGGTTGCACTTCTTCAAGAATGGCACACACAAGATGTGGGCGAAATATGTTGAGCGGTTTGGCAATCCTTTGTTAGTTGGTAAAACCGCCCACGGCGTTGAGGCAATGCTTAAGGCTTTGCTTAATGCTCATGCACAGTCTGTTTTATCTATTAACTCTGCGGATTCAGTTGAAGCGATTTCAAATAGCCAGAATGGATCTGGGGCGTTTGAATCATTTGACAAGAAAATTGAACGAAGTATTCAAAAAGTGATTTTAGGTCAGACTCTTACAAGCAGCACGGATGGGGGAGGCAGTAGAGCATTAGGAGAAGTACATTTAGAAGTGCAAAACAATAAGGTGAATGCAGATATTCGAATGATTACCTCGACAATGCAAGCCTTGGTTGATGCACTTTGTTATATCAACGGGTGGGACCGTCACAAGATTATTATCGGTGATGAAAAGTCTCTAAACATAGATAAAGCTGGACGAGATGAAAAGATAAAGAATGCTGGTGCCAATTTAACGTCACAATACTTTTTGCGCGAATATGGCTTACAGGAAGGTGATGTAGCAGATACGCCTCAGGCTCTTCCAGTTAAGCAGTTTAGAGCTTTGCCGAATAGTTCATTCAGTTTTGCTGCTGATGTGCGAAAGCTCAGCCCGCATCAAAAAGAAGTGGAAGAGCTCACCGATGCACAGGGGACATTAAACTTACTTAATCAGAATCAGATTGTTGAATTGATAAAGCAAAGTGAATCGCCAGAGGCTCTTGCATTCAATTTACAGAAGTTAATTCCCAATGCATCTAAAACTGAGTTCACGGCGAACTTAGAACGGGCACTGTATGCGGGTGATGTGCTTGGGTATGTTCTTTCAAGTGGAGGGTAAAATGCAGCCAGTCCCATTTCTTGAGGCCATGCGATATGCCCAATTAAAAAAGATAGTGCTGCCTGATGAGTTCTATTCCTTGGATTTGCGCACTAGGCAATACGCAAGCACAGTTAGCTTTCTATCAAGTCTTGAGCAGATCAATACGGTGATGCAGGCAGTTAATAAATCAATTGCTGAAGGATCTACTTTTAACGACTTTAAAGAATTGGTAGCTGATAGCGGTATAGCGTTGCCTGAGTCTTACTTAGACAACGTTTTCCGTACTAACGTCCAGTCAGCTTATGCACATGGACGATGGCAGCAACAACAGCGCAATAAAGCGGCTAGACCTTATCTGATGTATTCAGCGATTGATGACAGTCGAGTGAGGCCAAGCCACTTGGCTATGAATCGAATTATTCGACACATAGATGATCCATTCTGGTTGATTTGGTATCCGCCTAATGGGTTCCGTTGTCGTTGCACTGTAATAGCTCTTACAGAGAAGCAGGCGCTTAAATACGGCATAACCTCAGATGAGGATTTGCCTGATGTCGCCGTTGATCTTGGTTGGTCAACCAATCCCGCCGAATTTGGTGATTTGTCTGATTTGGTGGACCAAAAAATAGGGGAGTCTGTTTTAAGCAAAGAAGAACTATTAAATCAGAAACAAGTAATTCAAGCTGAATGGAAAGCCAGCGAAAAGTTAAGAAGTTTATTAGCCCCGATGAATGGAAAAAGTAGAGATCTATTCAATACTGTTGTTGATACTGTAATTCCTTTAGATCCAACAATCAGACCGAGTGCTGTAAAGACCTTCATTGACTATGTTGCCGGTAATGACGAAGCTCTCACGGCGGTTTTAAACAAAGATCCAATTAATTTAGCTGAGGATGTACTGCGCCGTTGGGTTAAAGGTGATATGGCTCAGATTAAGTCTATTGCATCTAATTCCACGGCCGCCGTGACGGGAGCAGCGACTTTAACTGAGGTCGCTGCTTATCAAATAGGACAAATAGTAACGCTTAACTCGCCTTTGCTTGTTGCTGGCAGTGGATCTGATGTAGTGATCAAAGTTATTAATGCAAATGGCGCAGGCATTGATTTAGCCAAGCTTAATGCAGGTCAAGGGGTGTTATTTGAAATTGGTCTGTCTTTAGAGGTGGTATCAATTGAAACCAACAAGGGGCAGCTTATTTACACTCTAAGAGCCTTATTAAATTAACTTTATGAATATTAAAGCCGTCCTTATGGGCGGTTTTTTTATGGAGAAAGAAAAGTGGCAGGAACAAATGAAAAGCCAGATCCGCCAATCTCAGCGTATCAGTTTAAGACGAACCCCTTTGATGTATCGAAATCAACGGAGGAAGGGAAGAAACGAACCTTTATTGGTGTTGCATACAGTGGCGAAGTGATACAAGGCCATTATTACTGGGGAGATGTGATCTTTGACTTAGACACAATCCAAATGAAAACACCCTTAGGCGCATTGATCGATCATGATCCTGGTCGCCGTGCCGGTGTGGTCCGTAGTTTCACCAAAGATAACCAAGGTGGTCTTAAAGTTTCAGGTGATTTGCTCTCTAACAAGAATGGGCAAGAAGTTGCTCAAGATAGTGACGAGGGTTATCCGTGGGAAATGTCAGTTTATATCGTGCCTGGTTCAATTGAAGAAGTAGATCGCGGTGAAGTTGTTGTAAACGGCAAAACACTAAAAGCCCCAATCACAGTTTTCCGTAACGGCGTTATCCGTGAAGTTTCATTTTGTGCGCTTGGTGCTGATGACAATACGTCTGCAGTAGCGGCAAGTCACACCCCTAAACAATTTAACAAGCAAGAGGACTCAGACGTGACCGAGTTAGAAAAACTGAAAGCTGATAATCAAAAGCTTACAACCGAACGTGACAACGCTGTAACTGAGTTAAAACAGTTCAAGGCAACTAAACGTACTGAAGATATCGCAGCACTTGAAACTGAACTGAAAACTCAATTCAGTGCAGAGGATAAAACTGCATATACGGCGATGGATGACACAACATTTGCTTTTGCATCTAAACAATTACTCCAATTTTCAGTAGGTGGTCAGGGTGACCAACATTCGCAGCAACCAGCGTCAACCCAGCCAAACCCTTTGGCACACCTGTTTACGCATCAGGCAAATGGTGGCAATCAAGGCCACGGCGGGAATGGCAATCAAGAACATCAATTCTCTGCAGGTGCTAAAGCATTTGCGGCTCAAAATAAGGGAAATTGATTCATGAGTAATACTACTTATTTTCCGAACACAACACGCTCAACACGTCCATTAATTTTGGATGTGGAAAAGCTTCGCCGTGCTAATGCATTGCCGACTACAGCAACAGCATATAAGAAAGGTGATTTGCTGACGCTCTCAAATACAAATGTATTAACACATGCTGCTGATGCATCCACTTGGGATGTGATCTGTGGGCAGGATGTTACTGCAGCACAAGCAACGCAAATGGCTGCCGAAGGGGTGGAACTTCCGATCTATTACGGTGGTGTATTCAGTGTAGAAGGGGTTTCAATTAGCGGCACTTTACTTTTGGCAAATCAATATGCCGCTGCACGTGCCAAAGCAACCAAAAACAAAATCGAATTATCAAAGGTGTAAGAATCATGCCACAAACATTTACAGTAAACGGCGCGCCACTCGAACTCTTAGATGTTGGCGAATTAGCTTTAGTGCATAGCAACTATAAGCCAATGAACACTTGGATTTTAGACAAGTATTTCCCTAATCGTCCTTCATTTGATCGCGATGAAGTGCCAATGGCAGAATTAAATGTGGTCCATGATCTTGCACCTTTGGTTTCGCCACATCAACCGGGTAAGCCTTTCGATACTTCGCGTTCTGCAAAAGTGGAGTTTGTGAAGCCTGCCTATTACAAACCAAAGAATATGGTTACCCCTGCAACTTCATACGATGAAGCATTGATTACACGCTTACAACAAGCGGGGATTATCTCATCTGGTAGTCAACAACTGTCTGATCAGGAAAAGATGATTATTGCCCAAATTGCAGTAATGAAACGTAACCATGATGCTATTGATAATTCAATCTTATTAATGGCGACCGAATTGCTCTTAAATGGTAAGTATTTACTGCAGTCAGATGACTATGAGTACAATATGGTTGACTATGAGCGCGATGCTTCATTGACCTTTACGCCTGCTATTCCATGGAATCAAGCAGGTGCAACGCCAGTAACAGATATTGAAACCATGGAAAAGCGTTTACTCGATGCTGACGGTGGTGCTTCAAAGTCCTATTTGATGTCTGGCAAGGTATGGGCGGCTTTATCGGCTAATGATGAGTTTAAAGAACGCTTTGTTAAACCTTATGCAGGTATTTCTGTTCCATTTAAACCAGGTCTGAACGTTCAGGATGGCGCATCATTCAAAGGGTATTTGGATGAAAAAGAACTTTGGGTGTATGACGCTACATATCGATTGAAATCTGGCAAAAAACGCTTTATTCCAGATGATTACTTCGGTGCGATATCAGATGAAGATGGCTCTGTTGCCCAATGTAAAATTAAGAACATGCTGGCAAATGGATTAATTGCTAAGTACTTCGATCGTCAATGGTATAACGAAGATCCAAGCGGTATTTTCTTAATGACCGAATCAGCGCCTCTGACAGTGCCTTCTAACAAGAACGGTGTTTGTGGTGGTAAAGGCTTTATTGTGTAAGGGGGAACAGCATGCCAAAGTATATTGCAAAACAATCGGTAGGCCACTTCTTACCGGGTGATGAAATCAAAGGGCTTGATGCGGAACGTATTCAAGCCCTTTTAGCATCTGGGGCTATTGAAGAATACAAAGCACCAGAGCAAACGCCGTCAGATGAATCACCAAGCGATTTGAAAAAGCTCTTAGGCGAAGTGGCGGATCTGAAGGCAACCAATACGCAGCTTACGGAAGAAAATACGAAAGCTTTTGGCGAAGTGGCGGATCTGAAGGCCAAAATCACAAAACTTGAAACGGATCTGGCGGCAGCAACGGCCAAGTCAAGTAAGACTGGTAAAGCCACTGCAGATGAAACTGCCGAGAAAGGTGCGCCAGAATCAACTAAGTAAGGTGATCTATGTATGCGACCAGAGAAGATCTTGAGGATAGATTTGGTGCGGCAGAAATAGCAAATCTGGAAGCGATGCAATCAAAACCTGAGGCGGTCAAAAGAGCGCTTCAGGATGCATCTGAGGAAATTGATAGCTATGTTGCTGTTGCATATAAATTACCTCTACCGAAAACCCCAAGTACATTGGAGAGAGTTGCCTGCAATATTGCGCGGTACCGGCTTTACTTTCAACAACCAACAGAGGAAGTAGAAAAGCGATATGAATCCGAAGTTAATTATTTAAAACGGATTGCTGATAAAAAAGCTTATTTACCAATTCTTGATGATGAAGAGCAACCGACTGGGGAACTTCCACAACAGGCACCCGCAACGATGCCAATTGGTACCACGTACCGTGGCGGCATGTTTGCAGATGACATCCTTAATCAAATGCCAGACTTAAAGTGAGGTAGTTATGCCGGTATCGATAACAATCAAAGCTGAAAATGAGTCACCAGTTTTAAAGATGTTTGAACACCTGATTGGTTATGACCAAAAAGCCATGTTTGACGAAATAGGAGCTTACGGCGTTAGTTCTACTCAATTGCGTTTTGTTGATCAGTCTGATGTTGATGGCAACCCGTGGAAGCAATCGTGGCGAGCCAAATTACAGAATGGCCAAACATTGCGTGATAAGGGGCTACTCATGAATAGCTTAACTCACAATGCATTTGAAAATGGTGTTGAGTGGGGAACCAATATTGAGTATGCCATCCCGATGCATTTTGGATCTCACATTTTGCCTAAAACTGGCCAGTATCTTGTTTTTAATGTGGCAGGTAACTGGCGAAAGGTTAAGGAAGTAACCAACCCACCACGATCATTTTTAGGTATTAATCAAGATGATGATGAGGAAATCTTAGACATTATCGGGAGGCATTTAAGTGGCTAATTTTTTCGCCGTACGTGCTGAAATAGCTGAAAAGCTCAAGGAAATTACTGAGTTTAAGCAGATTTACACGCCGTTGAACTCAGTGAGCGTCACTGAAATGGCTCAAGTAACGCCATCTGCGCATGTCAATTTTCAACGTGTTCGAAAAGCTGATGATGCTAACCGTGGCGGGGCGACATCATTGTCTTTGCATTGGGCAGTTACCGTTGCTTGCCGTAACGCTCAATCACAGCTAAATGATATTTCCGCCGTAGCAGATGAAGCGGGTGAACTGCTAGACCAAGTTATTCAGCTTTTAGGAGGTTGGAAGCCTGCCAGCAGTGTACGTCCATTAGAGTTGGTTGATATCAAAGACGGATATGGGCCGAGCTTTGTGTATTACACGGCGATCTTCGAATCAAAACGATTTATTTAGGAGCTGCTTTCATGGCAGGTAAACAATACAAAGCATTAAAGCCTCTTGGCCGTTGGGCTGAGGGTGAAACAATTGGAGCTTTGCCGATTGCGCAAATCCTTCAATTAGAAAGTGATGGAATTATCAAAGCAATTGAGGAAAAAGCTTCAGAAGAGCAGATCCCCAAAGCAGAGGTAAAACAACCAAACAAAAAACAGGTAGGGGAAAACAATGTCGAAGCCTGATTTACTCTCGCTACAAGGCGAACTGCATTTAGCAAAATACGTTAATGGTGTACCAGGTCCATTATTAGCAATTGGCAATATGCCATCTTTAAAATTGAAGATTAAATCAGATAAAACTGATCATTTTGATAGTCGCTATGGCTATCGCGCTAAGGATGCAACGTTATATAAGCAAACTGGTGTCGAGATTGACGGCGAGCTTGATACAGTGAATAAAGATAGTCTTGCACTTGTTATGAGTGGTAAGAGTATTGAAATTGCTTCAAAAACGATTACTGATGTTTCATTAGGGACAATTACAGTTGGCTCAATGATTGACCTTGGTCTGCGTAATCTAACTGGTGTTACCTTTAAAGACAGTGCCGATGCTGCTATTGATGCAAGCAAGTATGTTCTTGATTCAGTATTTGGCACTGTAACTTTTGTTGAAACCGTTAGTGGTGCTGTAAAGTGGTCAGGTACCGCAGCTGCAAAAACACGAACAGTGATTGCCAATAACATTGGTACCGAGTACAAAGCTTTGTTTAAGGGCATTGATACTTACACTGGTGATAAAGTTGTTGTAGAACTACATCGTTTGACGTTCTCACCAGAGACAGAGTTCGACTTGATTAATGAGGATTTTAATAAGTTCTCAATCTCAGGCGATACGATCGCAGACAATAGCAAAGCGAATGATGCAGAGCTCAGTGTTTTTGGTCACATTGAACGTTTCAAAGTAACCACACCGTAAAACAGAACTACAGGCACAGGGGCGCATAAGCGTCTTTTTTTGTGCCTGTACCTTTCAGGATTCTTTCTATGAATGACTTTTTTCTAGCGAACAATGAATCATTGCCCCATGTTTTTGTTGATCATGAAATCCATATATTGCAGATCCAAGTGAAGAACTTGGAACGATTCGCCGTATATGCCAATGAGATTAAAAACTCTTTGGAAAGTTATTCAATAGAAACAATCACGCCGTTAATTGAGCCACAATTGCTCAACATCATGGGTTTGTGCTCATTGGTTACGGATATTAGCCCAGATGTATTTCAAGCGCACATGGCGCAAACCAGCGCGATTGCTGAGCTTGTTTTAAAGATCATCCAAGTGAACGATGCATTTTTTAAAAAAGAAGAACGGCGCAATCGTTCAAGAGATGAGACTGATAACCCAAGTTGGTTTTATGCTTTTGCATATTTGGTGAGGAATGGCCATAGGCACGATGATCTTATGAATCTGACTTATGGTGCATTTTTGCGATATTTGAAGGAGGCGCAAGCCCTAGAAAGACAGCAAATTAAATCCTACGCCGTGGCAACGCGTGTTGCGAACCATACTGATAAAAGCGGATTTGAAAAATATATTAAGCAAGTGGATTAATAGAAACTGTTGTTGATAAGCATGGTTTATATTTTATAAGTAATAATTGTTAGATATTTTAATAATGTTTTTTATAATCTCTAATTAATTTAGAAATATATATTGTTAAAACATTGGAAGTGTCTTTAAAGCTATTGATTATAATATGTATAAAATTATAATTTATTAATATATAAATATTTGTTGTGGAATGTAAAATGCTTCATAGGGGAAATTACAAGATTCAACCAGTTGATGGGATGGGAGGTGGAACATTTGGGGAGGTTCAGTTAGTAAAAGTTTTTAATCAAAAAGATCATTTTTGCGGTTTTTTTGCAATGAAAACAATGAAATCAGATGCCCGAGAAATAGATTCCTTTAGAAAAAGATTTAAGCGAGAAGGGTATTTACAGGCTAAATGTAGTCATCAAAATATAGTAAGTATATATATTTGCGATCTTGATAATGTTGAACCTTGGTTTGTAATGGAGTTAGGTGATAAAGATGTCCAAAAGCTTATAGTTGAAGGGCCTTTCCCTAGAGAAGAAAAATTGAAGTGTATTTTACATTTATTGTTAGGTATGGTTCACATACATGGCTTGAAGCTTTTACACCGTGATATCAAACCTTCAAACATGGTAAGAGTAAATGGCATTTATAAAATTGCTGATTTTGGTTTAATCAAAAATACAGAACCAAATCCTGGGTCGACTCAGTTGACGGCGATTGGGCAAGCTATGGGAACTAGAGGTTTCGCAGCGCCTGAGGTGGCTTTTGGTCATTATGATTATCTTACTGATATTTATGCTATTGGTACTTTTATCGAGCAAGTATGTTATGACGATGAGACTCTTGGAAATACACTCTTTCCTTTAATAAATAAATGTAGAGAGAATCAACCTCTACATAGATTCCAAAATATTCAGCAGATTCTAAATGTTTTTATGCCTATTTATGAGGGGGAGTTAAATGCTTGAATTAACAAATGTAGCTGCTTTCACGCACTCTAAATCTCCTGAGAAAACTAATGAGGATTTCATATTACTTCCTTCAAAAATAGAAGGAGGTTATTTATTTGGAGTCGCAGATGGTGTTGGATCTTATCTAGGAGCTGATTTTGCATCAAAATTAGCAATTAAAATATTTTCTAAAATTCAATCCATACCTAATGAAACTGAAATCGATAAAATTCTTCTCAATATTAGAAATAAAATTGGAGAGTTGGATTCAATAAATGTTGATTTTTTCCAAGCGGCTACAACATTAACTATTGGTGTGGTAGAAGATGAGGGCCTACATATTATTCACGTTGGAGATTGTAGACTTTATTTAAAAAAAGAACAGAAACTTTTAAGCCTTACTAAAGATCATACCCAACATCAGAAATTATTGGATGCGGGTCTTTATACTGAACGTCAATTGAAAAAAATGTCTGGTAAAAATGTCTTAGTTACAGCATTGTCCAAAAATATTAATCTTGAATATCAGTATTCATTTCATAGTGTTAAGGATTTAGTCGATGAGCAAGGTAATATTTTACTTTATGTTATGTCTGATGGAGCACATGAATTTTGGGAAAAGCGTCCTAAATTCTCATTAAATACTATGAATAGTCCAACTGCTTTTAGTACCAGCTTACAAAAACGCATTGAGAAAAATGGTCCAAGTGATGATTACTCCCTTGTATCTGTAAAGTTTAAAGTGAAATTATAGGTTCAAGCCAAACCTCCCTCGGGAGGTTTTTTAATGTTTTTCACTTGAAAAAAAATTAACTACCCTCAAACAATAAGTTCAACTATTTTAATAAGGTAAGAATGATGAGTTTTCAAGCAGGTGATGTTGTTTATTTAAAATCTGGTGGCCCAGCCATGACTGTTCGTTGGGTTAATCACGATGAATGCGCATGTGAATGGTTTATTAATAATCAAGAATTAAAAGGTGATAAGTTTTTGGTTACATCTTTAACTAAAGAAAGCCCAAGAAAAGCTGGAACTGCAGCCCCAGTGAAAACAGCTCATCATTTCTAAAGAAATAACAAATAAATCCATGTTATAAATACCCTCTTCTTTGAGGGTATTTTTATGTGGTTGATCTTAATAATAATTGGAATTTGCGTTGGATTATTTTTATTAGTTAAAAGAGCGAGTGACTCACCAGATGTTCCTTTAGAGAATACTAGTTTTCCTAAGAATAATAAACTTTATGCTTTTGAAATAGTTGGTGAACAAGCGTATCAACATAATTTGCAGCGTATTGCTGGGGAGAAAGAAGAAGAGGCTAAATTTGTAGAGGTTATTGCAAAAGTATCATCAGACCCACTCAACAAGTATGACAAAAATGCCATAAAAGTTGAGATAAATGGATTGTTGGTAGGCTTTATAAGTAAAGAGCAAGCAAAAACCCTCACAGGAAAAATCATAAGTAAAAGTGTTCCTGCTGTAATTGTTGGTGGTTGGCTTGATGATGATAGCGAAGGTAGTTACGGTGTTAAACTCAGTATCGTTAACTTAAACGAATTGGTTGATTAGGAATGATTAAATAAGTGTTTAAACATTGACATGAGCATAGTAAAACCCGCCGTATGCGGGTTTTTTAATGACTTCAATTCAGCCTTTTGATAAATTATGTGCGATATATAACAAATGGTTTAATTTATGAAGTATTTAATATTAGGGGTTGTTTCTTTGTTTCTGTCAGTTAGCGCTTTTGCTTATGACACAAAATCTATAAGAACAACAACAGAAGCGGTTTTCTTAGGTGATACTGAGGAAAGCATGCTGTCAAAACTTGGTAAGTCTAAGCCTCGTTATTTTGTTTATAACAATGATGGTTTTGTTTGTGCTGCAACTGAATATAAATATGAAGTTGATATGTCGCTATATACAGTGCTGATTTGTCGCGGCAAAATTTTTAAAATCGATGTGACTAATAAATGAGTATATGAAATGGAATTCTCTAAACAACAACTAATAGGTTTCTTTGGGGCATTTTTGCTTTTAATAGGAGTTTTTCTTCCTGTAATAAGTGCACCACTAATTGGCACAGTTTCATTGATAAATAATGGAAAGGGTGACGGAATGATTATTTGCGGCCTTGCAATTTTATCATTCGTTATTATCGCACTAAAGAGGATAAAGCTTTTATGGCTTTCAGGTGGTATTTCTTTTTTATTACTTAGTTATGACCTTTACACTATTGCGTCTACTATTTCGAAGACTAAAGCTGAAGTGACTTCAAAATTACAAGGGAATCCTTTTGGCGGTCTTGCTGAGGCGATGATGAGCTCAATTCAGCTACAGTATGGGTGGGTAATTTTGTTTATAGGCTGCATTATCCTAATTATTACTCCATATTTACAAAATAATGATAAGAGTGAAGAGGTATCTCAACTTAATGATCAATTTCAGCCACCAGTTATTGATCAGAAAAATAAAAAAGTAGTAGTTGATCTGTTTGATTACAATGAGAAGGCGAATATGGATTCAGTGGAAATGAAATCTTGTCCATTTTGCCATGAACTAATACGCCTAACAGCGATAAAGTGTAAACATTGCAATAGTATGCTGGAATAGTATAAGCAAAATTTTAAACCTGACCAAGTGTCGGGTTTTTTATTGCCTAACTTTTAGTTTGACCAATCAGGTGTGTTCATTACCGCATGCCTATTTGGTCTTTTTTTATTGGTAATGAGGTGTGTATATGTCTAAAGATCTGGTGTTTAAAGTCGTACTTCAGGCTGATACAAAAGATTATGTGTCTAACGTAAAACAGTCTGAAGATGTCACCAAAGCAATTGTTGAAGCAATCAAAGAAGAAGCTGACAAGTTGAGGGATGTCTCGGAGAAAACTGCAAAAGAAGTTGGGCAAATTGTTCCGGATGATTTGAAGTCTAAGACTACGGATGCAACTTCCTCAATTTCTAAAACAACCAAAGCGGCGGAGGATCTAGACAAAAAATCAGGCGAAACCTCTGCTACAGTTGGTGAGCTAGGCGACAAGTTAAAAGATGCTGGAAAGGATGCTGATTCCGCATCTAAAAATATTGGCGAAGTAATTCCAAAAGGAACTTTAGAACTAGCCAGTACTTTAACCAACAAGCTAAACGATGCAACAAAAGCCATTCAAGATGCAGGATCAAATGCAGGCAAAACAGCAAAAAATTTTTCTGAATTCGGTAAAGACTCAGAAAAGTCCTTGGGTGTACTGAAATCTGATTTAGATCAAGCAAAACAAAAATTACAAGCTTTCTCAGCAACCAATGCAACGCCGCAAGATATTGCGAATGCACAAGCAGAGGTCGATAAATTAGAAAAAGAAGTAAATCAAGCTGAACAGGCCTTTAATGGTTTTAAAAATGCCTCCAATAAAGCTAATCAAGAGTTAAAGGAAACTGAAAGCACGTCTGAACGTGCTCAAGCTGGCTTCTCTGTACTTAAAACCACAATTGGAACATTAACAGCTGGATTGGCGGCCCTTGGTCTAGGTTTAACAATCAAAGAGCTAATTGCCACATCAGATGCAACGCAGCAAATGGCGGCGCGTTTGAGAAATGCAACAGATAGTGTTGAAGAATACAACCAGGTACAAGAGCGACTTTTAACGCTTGCAAATGCTACATTTCGGCCACTTTCCGAAGCACAAGAGGTTTATTTAGCCACGGCTGGAACAATGAAGTCTTTGGGGTATAGCACAAATGAAGTGCTAACCATGACTGAAAGCCTATCACTGTCTTTCACGCATAATGCAACGCGAGCAGATCAGGCACAAGCGGCACAGGATGCATTAGCAAAGTCTCTTGCAAAGGGCTCAGTCGATGCTGATGCTTGGATGAGTATCATCACTGGTGCAGACAACGTTGTTGGTGACATGGCGAGAAGCACAGGACGTGCTGAATCTGAGATCCGGAAGTTAGGCGCAGAAGGGAAAATCTCTGTAAATGAACTATCGAAGGCATTAATCGAATCAAGAGACCGAAACTTTGATCTAGCAAATGCAATGGAAAATTCCACTGCTGATGCAATGCAAAAAGTAAGAAACAATATCACGGCGCTCATTGGTCAAATGAATGAGCAATATAATGTTTCTAGCCGACTTGCAGAGGTTATTCAATCACTTGGTGGAGATCTTGACTGGATCGCCGTATTATTCGGTGATGTTATGGCAGCGGTTGATGCTCTGTCTCAAGAGTTTAGCAACTTAGATCCAGCTATATTTGAATCTCTTAAACAAGCTATTTCCTCAGCTTATGATGCAGTTAAACAAATTAGCGTGGGGTTGTATGAGCTTGGTGATGTTGTTCTGACTGCGGTTTTTAATAGTCTAAATAACATTGTTGCTGTTCTTGGTTCTTTTAGCAGTGAGGTGACTAAAGCAGGGGAACAGGTCAGTTTTCTAACACGTGTCGGACAGGGCTTAAGTGTCACATTTGGGGCCATATCAGATATATTTTTCGCTCTACGTCTTGTTGTCATGACTTTGGCAGGTGTTTTCTATGACCTAGCTGCCGCAGCAAATGTTGGTGTTATGGCATTTACATGGGGTGATGTAAGAGAACAGTTTGTTAATAATGCAAATGAGATGATGATGAAAGCAAGGCAACTTTATGATGAAGTTGATAAACTTGCTTTATCACATGAATCGCAAGCTAAAAAACGGCTGGATGAGGCGGTAGAGAGTGAAGAGCAAAAAAACGCCAGAATTCTTGCTGAAAACAGAAAGGCACTTGATGATCTGTTAGCGTTACAGGAGGAAGAAGGCCAAAAAAATGACAAGCTTCAATCTCGTAAACTAAAAGCTGTTACTGATTACGTTACCGCAGCTGTTCAGGCTAATGAAGGAGTTCTAGACTCATCTTTAGAATTGGAGATGGCCCAGAGTGGGTATTTTGTATCTGTAGATGAGGGCGGCAAGGTTGTAGTCACTCGTTTATCCGAGGCAGAAAAAGCCACTGCATCAGCAACACTAGAAACAAAAAGGCAAGAACAGGCATTTAGGAATGCATCCGAAACAGGGAAGGCATTTGGGATTGATGTTGAAAAATCAACTAATAAAATATCAACTGGATTCAGTGATACTTCAGGAAAATTAGAAGCCTTTATCATTCAGTTGAAAGATTCAGGTATCACTGGAACTCAAGCCGCTGATATGACATATGAAGCATGGCAAAAGTGGTTGAGTCAGGCAAAAAATACAGCTGAAGTTGACGTAGCTAAATCTAAACTCATGGAAATGGGTGTTGCTGGTCAAGTATCTGGCGAACAAATCAATGCGGGTTTTAAGCTTGCTGATGCCGCAGCCAAAGACTTGAATCCTACGCTTAATGCAGCTCGTGAAGCAGGGAATGCATTAGGCATAGATATTGATAAAACGGCAAATATCATGTCTAAAGGGTTTGGCCAGGGAAGTGTTGCATTAGATGACCTTAAGGCAAAACTTAAAGAGTCAGGGATCGTTGGCCAAGATGCATCAAATACTTTGTACCAAGGTTGGAAAGCTTGGCTTGAGAAAGCAGACAGTAAAGTCGAACTTGATGCAGCTCAGGCGAAATTAAAAGAGTTTGAGGCTCAAGGTGTGTTTTCATCTAAGCAAGTCGAAAACGGCATGCTTGCATTAAAACAACAGACTGAAAAAGTTGCAGAATCTACTGATGAAGTGACACAAGCTTTTAAACGCCTTGGCATCCAGACTAAAGAGCAATTAAAGCTTGCTGCGGATTCAGCGCTCGCTGATTTCAACACCATCCAAGCCAGTGGTAAAGCAACGGCGGAAGGACTTAAACAGGCCTATGAACGTGTGATGCAAGCCGCTGCCGCATCTGGTGATCAAGCTGTAATTGCAAACGCCAAAGCAAGAGGCGCATCTGTTGGACTACAAGCTCAGATCGATGAGACCGGCAAGGCATCAGTTAAATCAACCCAAGAGATTGTAGATGCACTTTATAGGGTTGGTGATACGGCGCGTGGCTCTGCTTCCCAAGGTTTCCGTGATCTTGGCCGTGTAGCTCGTGAAGAAGCTCAAAGCACAGCAGATGAATGGGCAGCAGCAATGAAAAAGGTTGATGCTGAACGTAAAGCGCAGGCGGCTTCTACGGCGAAAGGCATGGGTCAAGCTATGGATGATATGGCTGCGAAAGCCAAGGACTATGAAAATCGCCTTGCAGCTGCTGGCATGGATGCGGCGCAGGCCAAAAAAGCTGGCAAAGACGCTTTAGACAGCATGATGTTTGCTTACTCTCAAGCGTTAAAAATGGGATCTGTTACTGACTTCAGTACGCCGTTGCTTAAGAAGATGGATGACACCCTGGCATATTGGGAGGGTAAAAAATCTGGATCAGGTGGCAGCTCTGTTTTGGTCGGTGGTAAATCGCCATCAGTGAACGTTCCAAACATTCAGCCGCCGTCAATTGAGTCGCCTAAGGTACCAAGTAGCTCTGATATCTCAAATCCAAAAACTGTGACTTACAAAATCCAGTTTATGGGCAAAGAAATAGACCTGAAAGGTGATCCTTCACAGCAAAACATGATGAATGACTTTCTAAACGAACTTGAACTATTGAACAGGGCAAGATAATGAAGCTCAAGCGCAATTTAACAAATGAAGCCGTCCCACTTGAGGACGGTTTTTTATGGTCTGACGAATTTGACTGGAAGCCCATTGAGCAATCACAAGAGCGCGCAATTGACGGCACCTTGATTGTTCAGGAAGGAAAAAAGAAGTCAGGCAGACCAATCACTTTAACGCCGCCACCAGAACAAGGTTGGATAAAGCGCTCGGTTCTATCAATCATTAAAGATTGGTCTGCACTACAAAATGAGCAGTTCACTCTTATTTTTGAATACCCACATGACACACGCCAATTCAATGTGATTTTCAATCATGCGGAAGGTGCTATCGAGGCAAAGCCAGTGCTGGGGTTTCCAACTGTATCTGACGGTGATTTCTATGAAGTCACTTTAAAATTTTTAGAGGTGCCAAATGCCGGTACAAACTAACAATCTAATTTTATATAAGTCTGAGCGTTTGACTGATACACCAGACGGCGGCGGCAAGTATTCAGGTCAAGTTGTGGTAGATGGGGAGAGTAATAACCTTTTTCCTGATGTGTCGGAACTTGATAGAACTATGGGCCGTGTGTCAATTCGGAAAATCTTTGCTGGTATTAATAACAACGATACAGCGGCATTAATGGGGTCCACGGTTTTTGTTTCCAAGAATCCAGATGATCCAAATGTTTCAGCATTGCTGTTTAGTACCCGGTCCCATACAGATGTGCGTACGGCAGCTGCTAATCGCATAGAAAGCTATTTGGCCAAGGGCGGTCAAGCAGTTGGAACATTGCTTGATACAGCGTATATCGGCATGAAGTCTGTACAGGCTGTGATGGGAATCAATGAAGCCGAGAATAGTGTCGGCGACACCCTCGTTCTTGTGGTGAATGAAGGTACAGTAAATGAATTCACTCAATTCTTTCGAATCACGAAAGTTGAAACACGTATTCAAAAGTTCCGTGCTGGTAGTGGCGGCGGCGGTTCTGAGGGTGAAAAAGAATGCAAGATTGCAACTTATACGTTCAATGATCCGCTTTCCCGTGATTTTGTGGGTCTAAGCATTCTGCAGTGGTGGCAAAACAGTAAATCACCGACTTTGATCCGAAATACTGTAATTGCTGATTCTGGTAAATACTATGCCAGTGTCGGGGTGGCTCAAAACGTTGGGGTGGGAAGCTTTACGATTCAAGCAAAGACTATCTTTAGTCAACTTATCCCTTCGTCCCAGACAGAAACGCCGTTGTTAGATCTAAATGCAGTCAGTGAAAATCCTGCATTGGTAGCTGGTAATAGCGGAACCATTACGGCGCAGTTCACGACAAATGTGAACAACAACCAAAGCTTGTACATAGGTTCGAGTGTGCTGCCTGCGAGTGTTTCATTTACGCTCTTTGGTCAGATAATCACGGATAACGGCGGTACCTTGCGCACAGTTAACGGCACTCAAATTGGTACGATTGATTACCAAGTAGGTCATATTGTATGGACCAACGCTATTGGCTCGGGTAATGCGATTGTGAATATCACATTCACACCCGCTGCCGCACCGGTTCAGCCTTTTGAATCATTTGCTTTACCCGTAACAGCCGCAAATCAGGGTACCAAATGGACAGGGGTATTAACTCCAATCCCTGCACCTGGTGCACTCAGTATCTCTTATATGTCTCAGGGTAAGTTCTATGTGATTCGGGATAACGGAACAGGGCGTTTATCTGGTGCCACCGACTCAATTGGTAGCGGTTCAATCAACTATCAAACGGGAACTTGGTTGTTGACCACGGGTGCATTGCCTGATGTCGGTACCCCGATTTTACTGCAATGGGGTAGCCCGATCAGCACGTTTGCTCGAGCAAATTCGCCAGTACTTCCTGCAGGTTTTGACTTTCAGTTATTCCAAAACGGGATTACAAGCCTCACGGCGACATGGCAACTTGAAGGAGAGACCAAGACGGCAATGGTCGATAGTTCTGGCCAGTTCACTGGTGATGCCATCGGATCGATGACATTCAACAACGGCAAAGGCCGCATCATTCCTAAGAAGTTGCCGCAGAAAAACACAGCTTTTACTTTGGCCTATAACTATGGAACTGGAAAAACCCAAACTGTTTCGAATGTTAATCCTGATTCAAATCAAAAATTGCTTTTCACGATTGGTACCGGGTCGGCAATTCAACCGTCATCAGTTGGGCTTGAGATACCTGTTAATACGACTACAGGTAGCGCAGATAAGCGGATAGTGACCTTGCACGATGTACCTATTGATGCCAGCACTGGGAATTTGGTCAACGAATTTGGTGAGGTGCAGGGCAAGATTATCTATGCAACTGGCGCTTGTGAAGTCACACCCGTTTTACAACGTACTTCTTATCGAACTGTTTATGAACCTTTGGTTTTCTATGTGAGTGGTTAATATGACGGAACTTCTTTTACCGCAAAAATCAAAAGTGGTATCAAGCACTGAAACATTAAAAGCATTTGATCCAACAACGATCAGTGTGCGGTACCGTGATACATCAGGCTCAGGCAGTGATACTAAAACGATTAATGCAGACAAGCTTAGTTTTGATTTAACACAAGGCTTTGATGAGCAGATCCTCTCTAATTCGATCCGCTTTAAGTTGGGTGCGGATACGTTTATCGATCGAACAGGCTTGTTATATCGTAATGTCGATAGTTCAACAGGCAGCGGCACACAATCAGGGACCATTCAATATGGTACCGGTGTTGCTGAGTTCGATACATGGACACCGAATGTGGATAATCAATTAACACTGCAGTCAATGACAACAACGACTGATATGCTGCCCGTGCATCATGTCAGTTTCCGCACGCCAACTATCCCGATTCGCCCTAGTTCGTTAACGGTGGTAGTTGCGCCGTTGAGTGGGGGGCAATTAACCGTGACAGCGAATGAAGCAGGGGTAATTGAGACACCGCAGGCACACGGTAAAATCAATTACGACACTGGGTTTGTTGATATATACTTTTATGAGAAAAAGCGAAAATCAGAAATTCCTGATGTTGTAAATCAGCCTTGGTACAGTCCTGAATTGGAGTACACCGAAGGTGGAGCAATCTATATCAATGTGCCATTTTGGATTGATCCGACCAGCGTACGCTATAACGCCATTGCTTACACGTATATCCCACTTGATAGCGAGATCCTTGGTTTATCTGCGACACGTTTACCACCAGATGGTCGTGTGCCAATTTTTCGCGTGGGCGATACAGGTGTCATTGCCTCATCAAAGAAACAAGAGTTGCCGAGCCACGTTGCAGGTCAAACATACGATTTGAATGATCAGCGGATCTCCTGGTGTGAGCTTGAAGATAGCAACGGCGTTAAAGTGCCGCATGACATGTACACTGTTAACTATGATTACGGCAAAGTAACTTTAAGCGGTGACTTTGCTTTGAATAGTCTTGTTGCACCGATTGTTGCTGCATATCGTTATCAAGATATTGGCTTGATCAATGATGTACAGATCAGCGGTCAAGTGACATTCACCAAGCCTTTAACGCATAACTACAGTGCATCGGATTCAATTGTTGGATCTGTTGTCGTTGTTGGCGATATGTTCAGCCGCTATTCAACCAAGTTTGTTCAAGGTACATGGAACAGCGTCTGGGCTGATGAGCCGACAGGTCAGCCAATTACGCCGAACTATAACGATGCTTTGTACCCGATCCAGATTACAAATAAAGGTGCAATACAAGAACGCTGGGCGATTGTATTCACTGATATTTCATCATTTCGAGTAATTGGCGAAGTTTCTGGCCAGATTGCTACTGGTACAACAACCATGGATTGTAAGCCGACTAATCCTATTACTAATGAGCCTTACTTTATCATTAAGAAAGAAGGTTGGGGCACAGGTTGGGCGAGTGGCAATGTTTTACGCTTCAATACAGTTGCAGCAATGCAGCCGATCTGGTGCATACGCACAGTGAAGCAATCTGAGCCGACAGTTCTAAGTGATAACTTTCAAATCATGTACCGCGGTGACATTGATCGAGTGATCTAAAACATTTAACCCATAGGGCTGCACATGCAGCCTTTTTTATTGAGTAAATAAAACATGGCTACAGATATCAAAGTGCAGTTTTTTAGCCATCTAAATGGCATTAATCTTGGTAATAACTGGGGCGATTTAATCCGAATGCTGGATATTTGTCTTGTAAACGGATTGCCATTCACTAACGTAACGGCGGCAAGTATCGATGCAAACGGCGATATCAATTTGACTTTCTACGCTGCACATAATGCGGTGTTATTCCAGATTGTTGAGCTGTCAGGTTTCTCGCCGTCAAATATCAATGGAAAATATCGAATCAAAGGCTTGCCGACTTCAACTCAAATGATTCTTAAAGCTGAGTTGTCAGGTCAATCAATCTCAGCGAATGGATCTGCGAAATTAGCAGCACTTGGCTATGACATTATTTTTCGTGATTCTAACGATGTTAAGAGGGTATATCGAGCTAAAAATCCAAGTTCAGTACATCCATTCATTCGGGTAGATGAATCAATTTCTGATGGGACAAATTCTTATAATTCAGATTACGCTAAATACGCGATGGTTGGGCTTCTTGAGAGCATGTCACATATTGATGATTATGAAGATCCCAATAAATTACAGCTACCTCTAGATACTTCTAATTTAAAACGTAACTGGCAAATCAACGGTACTGGCAATACAGTTGTTCGCGGTTGGTCTAGATGGTATTGGGCACGAGCATCCGGCGCCTACTATGGATCACCAGACACCTCAAGTCCTACAACGGGTAATAGACAATTTACTTTGTGTGGTAGTGGGGATGCCTTTTATTTTTGCAGGCCATTTTTATCAGATAATAGAAAGGTAATTTCTGGATGCGGCATATTTAACACAGCCCTAGACACAACTATGATTCCAAACTGGTTTTTAATGACCAGTTACAACTCTGTTAATGCCAGTACTGGGCAGGACTTTAGTACTATTGAAGGTGCATTGCCGTTAACTTACGGCGAGGCTCAATCCAGATTTCTAACAACGAAGTATGATGTCCTTGCACGTATTGCCAACACAGATATCGCAAAGCCTATTCTTTATAATTACTCAACAGGAAGTAATGCTTTTGGCAGTTCGCAAGTTTCAGCATTAGAAATCCCATTCTTTGATAACTCTGGTTTTCTTCGTGGAACTCTTAAACATGTATTATTTTCTGGCAATTCAAAAGGTGAAATTCATACAACACCTATAATCTCCGAAAATTCAATGTATGTTGCAGAATCATTTATGATTTTAGGTGGGTATGCTGGTGGGATGTATTTTTATTTGGGGGAATTAGAAACATGAGGCCAGTATCAAGAAATGTAGCGCTGAGTAATTATTTTATCCAGAATTTAGGATTTGGTTCAAAAAATACTGTTGCAAGTATTAAGGGAACTACTAAGAAGCTATCCGTAAATTATGAAGATGCGCGTGTTGCCTTATATAACAAAGCAAACCTTAGCCCTATTGCTATAAGAAAACCTGATATTAATGGTGTTTACCATTTCAATGGGTTAAATAATTCAATTAATTGTTTCATTGTCGCCTTTGACAATAAAAAGCAATATAACGCTGTCATTCAAGATGGAGTAGTCCCTAAATGAGTGTAATTCCTTCTTTGGCCGCAGGCTTAGCGCAGCTTCAAGCACTGGCAAACTTTTTGGATACGGGTAGCACTAACGCTACCTTTATTTTTTATGACGATGCTAAACCTTCAAGTGTGAATGTTGCCGCTAATGCCAGCGCAAAGCTTGTGACACTGACTTTCCCAAAACCGTGCTTTAAGAAGCTTAATACTGATGGTATTGAACTGAATCAAACGGATGCGGCACTGGTCATAAAAGCAGGCACGGCGACATGGGCGCGGATCTATAACGGCAAAGGTGAGGCAGTGGCTGATTTCGCCGTGGGTACCGAAATTACTTTGGCCCAGCCCAATCTTGCTTTGGGCAGTACTTTGATGATCAATTCATTTGTATTAAAACCGATAACCTAAATTGAGGTGTGCATGTGTCAAATTACATCCCACCAGATGCACATAATATCAGCCTAAATTTTAAAGATGAGCTGGGGTCAATTGATTCTCATAATCTCATTTTAAACTTTGGTGCTGATGAGCAAATCAATGCTGCAGTAAATGCAGGGGTTGCAACCTCTTTTATTGCTGAAATCGTTGCCACTCAATACACATATAATTCTGTTAAAGCTGTTGTTCAAGCTGCTTTTGATGCTGCCATTGGTGTATTGCCTGGTGAAGCTGCCCAAGTAAGCACTGTTGTTGAAACTGCATTTTCTGCTGATATCCAAGCGATAGTTGTAAATCAGTTTTGTCGTGTTGAAGCTGTGATTTCAACAAGTATCAATCCGTTTATTAATGCACGTTTTGATATCAATTCAGCGTTTGGTTTAAGTCATCTAAGTGTTTTGGAGTATCAAAGAACATTACCAGCACTTCTCGAAAATAAAATGAGGTTTGGTAAACCACTATTTAAGGCGCATAACAGCGCCTTTATTTTTGAGCGTGGTTTGACATTATCAAACGCCGTTTTAAGTGGCTTTGATAAATCTGACACTTTACAGCACTCAATTAAAACGGTCTTTGAAGAAACATCCAGATTGTCGAGTGCGTCAAAAATGGTGTGGCAAGAAAATGAAAAGTATTTCATTTCTCGAACCATGTTCTTTGAAGTGTCTGAAAAGCTGCTGATTAATCGCAATACAAGTTGGGATGAAATGATTAAAAAGCGTAAGAAAATTACGTTTAGTCATGAAGTTGCCGCAGTCTTTGAAAAATGGTTCACGTTCAAGCACGACAATGGTTTAGAGCTGGTAACCACTGACTCAATCCCGTGGGATGTTGCACAGGCCGTTTATTATCGCAAGTCCTCTGTAGATCCAATCGAACCACAGCCAAAGCCTAAATATGTTGGTTTAACCGATCTGAATTTTTCTTGTCATTGTGTAGAGGTTGATTCTCACAATGTCTTTCTAAATTTTGGTGCAAGCGATTGTTTACCATTTCCTCATAATAAAGACTGGTGGTATATCGTGAATGAATTAAAAGTTTCGCGCCTTGATAATGGCCAAGCAATTCAAGTGAACAACGGCGACTATCGTTGTGACCGTAGCTCATGGTGCTGGTCATATAATTTGACTATCCCATTTTATGAAAAGCCAAAGCTTGAGCCAGTGGATGGCAAGCCGGTTATTTTAAAGATCCTGATTAATGGCAATGAGCACAGAATGCTGCTTGAGAACATTTCGAGATCCAGACAGTTCGGTAAAGATGTTTATAAACTTACAGGCCGCAGTCCTTCAGCCTTGCTTGATGCGCCGTATTCACCGACACGATCTTTCACACAGGAAAATGAACGGACTTCGGTTCAACTGGTGCAAGCTGAGCTTGACCGGGTGAATAGCGACATTGTGCTTAATTGGGAGTTGATTGATGCATTAGGGTGGGTGTTACCAGCTAACAGCCTCAGTTATTCAAATTTAACGCCTATGGCCGCTATTAAGCTGATTGCCGATGCTGCAGGTGGTTTTGTCTATAGTGAGCCTAACAGCAACACACTGACGATTAAGCCACTTTATAAAAAAGTGTACTGGGATGCTATTCAGCAGTCTGATTTTGATCGGCTAATTCCTGAATCCGTAGTGACTGACCTATCCACTGACTATGCACTTTACCCAGATTATAACGGCGTATTTCTAACGAACGATCGAACGGGTGAAACTGGCACGGTAAAACGGCGTGACACTGCAGGTGACGTGAAGTTAGAGCCAATCAACGATCCGCTGTTTACTTCAGTAAGCGCCATGCATGAGAAAGGGCGCTCTGTGCTTGCAAAGGCAGGCATGGTTGAAAATCACAGCCTGTTAATGCCAGTAGCGAATGAAATCGGCTTGTGCACGCCGTCAGACCTAATTGCATTTAATGCTGAATGGTGGGGCGTGGCAGATAGTGTTAGTGGTTCTTTCTCGGAAGGGAAAGTCACTCAAACAGTAGCAGTGGAGCGGGTAAATCATGAGTAATGCATTATCACGGCTTTTAGACTTACTGCCAAAGACACCCGAATTTATCGCAACGGTGCAGAGTGCTGATCATCCTAATTATAAAGTGCTGGTGGTGGATGGTACCGGGCTTGTGCTTTGTACCAGTTCAACGACTTTTAACGTAGGGGATCGGGTTTATATCAGTGGAAATGAAATAAAGAGAAGTGCGCCGACAGGCGTGGTATATCAAATCGAAGTTTAACTTTAAAACATAACTTAGGCCGCCATTACGGCGGTTTTTTATTTGGAGCAATGTAAAAATGGCAGAGCCAGTTAGTAGTAGCGCAGGGGCAGTAGCAATCAAAATGTACGGTCTTGGGGTAATGATCGCAATTGTGATTGCATTGGGGTATTTGGTTGTTGTGATGACTCGGATGCCGCGCTCACGTAGTGAATGGGTTGTGAGTTTAGTAACGACTGTGATTGGAAGTGTGGGCGGGGGTGGGTTCATCATCCATCATTTTGCAATGCATGATTATGCGACTACTTGGGCAGGGATGTGCGCGATTGGTGGGATTTTCTTTGCATCAGGATTGCCATTCTGGGCGATTGCTCGATGGTTCTTTAAATATGTGAATGACCGAGAAGGAAAAAACATTTTAGAGGTTGGTAAAGAAATTAAAGACTTCAAAGACAATTTTTAATAGATCCAGAAATTAGATGCCGCCTTAGGGCGGTTTTTTATTGCATAGAGGAAATCGAAATGGACAGAAAAGCTTTTTTTGATGCTGCACGTGAGTTATTAGGTGGGCGAATTTCACAAGCTCAAGTAAATAAATTTAATGAACTTCTTGATGAATATCAGGGGAATGGTATGAAAGCAAGTACGGTTGGTATCAACTTAATTACCAGTTTTGAAGATCTGCGCCTAAATGCTTATGATGACGGCGTTGGAGTCTGGACGATCGGCTATGGTACTACGGTATATCCAACTGGCATTAAGGTTAAAAAAGGTGATGTTTGTACGCTTGATCAAGCGAAAGCATACTTTGCATACGATCTTAAGCGTTTTGAAAATGCTGTAAACAGTGCTGTTAAAGTTCCTGTTTCTCAAAATCAGTTTGACGCACTGGTGAGTCTTGCATACAACATCGGCGAAGCTGCATTTAAAGGATCTACATTGCTTAAAAAGCTAAATGCAAAGGACTATCAAGGTGCCGCTGATCAGTTCCCACAATGGAATAAAGGCGGTGGTAAAGTCATGAAAGGTTTAGTTCATCGCCGTGCGGATGAACGTGAGTTGTTCTTAAAAAAGTAATTTATCACTGCAGGCGCTCAGTGATTACATTGATCATAAGCGCCTGTATTCTCGTTGTATTACCCAGCTGCACAGCACATACGATCAACAATAATGTTAATGTTGGGATATGTGTTAAAGCTATTTAAGAGCATTTAGTACTTAAGAACCAATGGTAAAGTTGGTCTAAAATCATGGGAAAGTCCTTGCTTGTTTTCATCAAAAGTGATTTTTAATAAGTGTTCATTTCCGTTAATAATGTTTAGCATTCCAAGACTTTTCGAGTCTGGTAAACTAAATTTCTCATTGAATTCAGGCATTGTAATTTCAATAGAAGTTACTTCAGAAATCCCATTAGAATGGGTAAGTGGTTGTGCTTTATCTGGGGATGCTTGATCAGGTCTTGAAGCGAAAGATAAGAAGAACCACATTGGCTCTGAAAGTGATGAATCTTTTGCAACATCAACTTTTAAGCCATTTGGTAGGTATGATGGTTTATAACTCCAGCTTGTAAATTTTACGTCTTTATCTTCTGGATTCTTAGGTCTGAAACAAACTCCAAATGGTGAGATATCATCACTTTTTGATGAAATACGATCATATAGTAAAGTAGGTGCAGTTGTTTCACTTTTCGCTTCTTCTACATTTTCTAACCACAGTAATTCGAGAAAGAAGTTTTTAAAAAAGAATCTGCGGTTTGCTGTACCTTGTCCCAGATGTGTGTTGGAAGTTCCCTCTGTTAATCCAAAATTCTTAAGCATTTCAGCTTCTGAAGCTTTGTATTCAGTACATATAAAAATATGATCAACTTCCATTTTGTAATCTCTGTAGTTCTTTTAACAATCGAATAATATACGCTATAAATTTTTATAGACGTAAGTATCTGTGCTCTGTATTTTTTATTATGCGCAGCTCATACGATGAATAATAATGTCATGTTAGAGTTTGTGTAAAAGCCCTCTAATGAGGGCTTTTGATGTTATTCATAATAGATAGCTCTTATACCATCAATAACATGTTCATACCGTAACAAGGTAAATTTAGAATTAACTTCAAAAAAATCCCAAAACTCCATAATTGGATCGGAAAACTCTTGAAAAGTAAAATCCCTCTGAAGCTCAGGTTGTTTTATTATTATTTCTAGCCTACTTAACATGGCCTATCCTAACTCTGATGGAAAACCATACTAACGCAATCTATGGTAAAAGTATGCTGAAAGGCACTAATATAAAAAAATAGTGCGTATATTGAACTCATTTCAACATTAATCAATATTAAGCTTGCTAATTTAGGGTAAAGAGCCTATAAAGCTAACTCGTCGGTGCGGGATGGAGCAGTCTGGTAGCTCGTCGGGCTCATAACCCGAAGGTCGTTGGTTCAAATCCAGCTCCCGCTACCAACTGACTTAATTAATTTTGCTCTGTGATGTATTTATAGTTGCTATTTTGGAAAGAACAAATAGCAATTACATTAGCTTATATAATCCTAAATAAAGCTATAAATTATTAAATTCTAGAAATTCAGTTATTTCCATCTTATCTGTCTAGTATATAGTAAATAAAGCAAATCATTTGAGCTCTTTAATAAAGATTAATTGGGTCAAGTCATCGCAAAAACTTTGATTTGGCCTCTAAGTAAAATATAAAAGGTTTAAAAAATATGTCTGATAAAGCTACTGGTACTGTTAAGTGGTTTAATGAAACTAAAGGTTTTGGTTTTATTCAAGCTGATTCTGGCGAAGATTTATTTGCTCATTTTAGCGAAATTCAAAGCAGCGGCTTCAAGGTTTTGAATGAAGGCCAGCGTGTTTCTTATGTACCTGGACAAGGTAAAAAAGGACCGCAAGCAACACTTATCACTGCTATCTAATATTTTAGACTAGTGAAAAAGCCCACATAAAGTGGGCTTTTTTTATTCTCTTATAAAATTAACCGATCGGACCTTTATGACCACCTTAAAAAGTTAATAGAGACTTTTTTCACCATCTGGACGAGTTTTAAATCTACGGTGAAACCACATATATTGTGTAGGGTGCATTTTTATCTGATTCTCAATCACTAAATTGACTCGTATTGCATCTTCAACTTCATTAACACTTGGAAAGTTTTCCAAAGCCGGTTCTAGTAAAATGTGATATTGAGGGTTGCGAATGTCGCCATCACGATAAAAAAATAAGGGAATTGCTGTTGCTTTGGTTATTTTGATTAACCGTCTATGCGCAGTTACTGTTGCTGCTTGCACGCCAAAGAAAGGAGCCATTATTCCTTGTTTGAGTCCAAAGTCTTGATCCGGGCTATACCAGATAGCATGCTTATGCTTTAGATTTGATATCAATCCTTTCATATCATCTTTGGAAATCTGATTTTGATAAATTGTAGATCTGCATCGATTAATAAGCATATCTAAGAGAGGATTATTTTGGGGGCGATACACAACATCTAGATTGAAAAACGAACCACATATATAACCACCAGCATCTAATAACGTGGTATGCGTGCCTAGGAGTAAAACTCCTTTTCCTTCAGCATTCTTAAGATTCTCTAAACCTTGTATATGCATTCGGTTCCGAAACCAATGTGGACTGTACCAAGCATTTAATGCTTCAAATAGCCCTAACATCATATTAAAAAAAACTTGTTTTGCGTCTGCTTGTATTTGTTGTTCGGTTTTATCCGGAAAGCATAGCTGTAGGTTTCTAAGAGTGGTTTTACGTCTTGATTTGAGAGCTTTCCAAGCTAGTTTTGATAGTTTTTCTGCAAGCCGCCATTGAATAGCCCAGGGAAGAATTGCAAAAATCATTAAAAGAATTACAGCTATCCATATCCCCCAATATTTTGGTAATAAGAATGACCAATGAAACCTTCCTGCCCTAAATTTCCGTTCATACGACATAGCGGCTGTTTCTTAAGAAAAACTCATCAGCCTAACATAAATGAATTAGTTTTATTAATTTATTGAAGACTATTTGACCTTAAGCAGCTCATCCCGCTTAAATGGATTTTTTCTTATTTATCTCGATTCATAGATCAATTCCGATTAGGTACAAAGGAGATGCCAATCTGAATCTATCCAAACACTATTCAATATCGCTTTTTCTTAAAAAAGGATAGGAGCAGCATAATTGGGGAAGATAACTGTCTTATAGTCAAAGTTAGGTTTAAGCAGATCTAAAAGTTGAACTCTTGATTTTGTAATAGCTTCATAGTTTGCATATACATAGTGCTCTCCATGGTAATACGCTAAAGACTACACACACTTTTAACACTATATTTTTAACATTGTTCTGCTTATACTGTGCCGAACTTTTCGAACATTATTTTTCACGGCAATAAGCAATTATTTAATTGAGTACATTGTTGTGTACATATTATTAAGGTAACCCATGGCGCAAGCTAAAAAATCCGTAGATATCAAAAATATACGCAATTTCTCGATCATTGCTCATATTGACCATGGTAAGTCGACTTTGGCTGACCGTTTTATTCAAATGTGCGGTGGCTTACAAGATCGTGAGATGCAAGCTCAAGTATTAGACTCTATGGAGCTTGAGCGTGAACGTGGGATTACCATTAAGGCTGCATCGGTAACCTTGTACTACACGCATCCAAATGGTCAAGAATATCAATTGAATTTTATTGATACTCCAGGGCACGTTGACTTCTCTTATGAAGTATCACGTTCTTTAGCAGCCTGTGAAGGTGCATTGTTGGTCGTAGATGCTGCGCAAGGTGTTGAAGCACAGTCTGTCGCAAACTGCTATACCGCAATTGAGCAAGGTCTGGAAGTTTTACCGATCTTAAACAAGATTGATTTACCGCAAGCAGAACCAGAGCGTGTAATTCACGAAATTGAAGAAATTATCGGAATTGAAGCGACTGATGCGCCAACCTGTTCAGCAAAAACAGGTTTGGGGGTTGAGGGTGTTTTAGAGCGTTTGGTAGATGTGATTCCTGCACCAGAAGGTGATCGTGATGCGCCTTTACAAGCGTTGATTATCGACTCATGGTTCGATAATTACCTTGGTGTTGTATCGTTGGTTCGTATCAAACAAGGTCGTATCCGTAAGGGCGACAAGATGTTGGTGAAATCGACAGGCCAAACACATCCAGTAACTTCAGTGGGGGTATTTAATCCGAAGCATACCGAAACTGACATCCTCGAAGCGGGTGAAGTGGGCTTCGTGATTGCAGGGATTAAAGATATTTTTGGCGCGCCAGTGGGGGATACCATTACCCTTGCAGCAACACCAGAAGTTACAACTTTACCAGGTTTTAAAAAGGTTAAGCCGCAGGTCTATGCGGGCCTGTTCCCGATTGATTCGAGTGACTTCGAGCCATTCCGTGAAGCGCTGCAAAAATTACAGATCAATGACTCGGCTTTATTTTTCGAACCTGAGAGTTCGGATGCATTGGGCTTTGGTTTCCGTTGTGGCTTCTTGGGGATGCTGCACATGGAAATCGTACAAGAGCGCTTAGAACGTGAATACGATCTTGATCTGATCAGTTCTGCGCCAACGGTTATTTATGAAGCATTGACCAAGAAAGGCGATATTATTTATATCGACAGCCCTTCAAAAATGCCAGATGGTTCAACGGTTGAAGATCTACGTGAACCGATTGCTGAATGTCATATTCTGGTGCCGCAAGAATATCTGGGTAATGTCATGACTTTGTGTATTGAGCGCCGTGGCGTGCAAAAAGATATGAAGTTCTTGGGTAATCAAGTGTCAATTACTTTTGAAATTCCAATGGCAGAAGTGGTCATGGATTTCTTTGATAAATTAAAATCGTGTTCACGTGGTTTTGCATCATTAGACTATAACTTTGTACGTTTTGAGAGTTCAGCTCTGGTTAAGGTTGATGTTCTAATCAATAGCGAAAAGGTCGATGCCTTGGCAATGATCTGTCACCGTCAAGATGCGCGCCATCGTGGTATCGCATTGGTTGAGAAGATGAAAGATCTTATCCCTCGCCAAATGTATGATGTTGCGATTCAGGCGGCGATTGGTGCGCAAATTATTGCCCGTTCTACCGTGAAAGCCATGCGTAAAAACGTATTGGCAAAATGTTATGGCGGTGATGTCTCACGTAAGAAGAAACTTCTCGCGAAGCAGAAAGAAGGTAAGAAGCGTATGAAGCAAGTGGGAAGTGTCGAGATCCCACAAGAGGCTTTCTTAGCTGTATTGAAAGTTGATCGATAAAGAAACATGAGGCTGGGGAGGCATACTGCTTTACCCAGTCGAACGACGAGCAGTGAAACTGCAAGAGAGGGTTTGTGGATTTTGATTTTAACTTGATTCTGGTACCAGCAACACTAATTTTCTTTTTGGTGTGGTTACTAGATAAGTTGGTATTGAAACAGCGTGCAACACGAGGGCGTAATCAAGAGAATTTTGTCATTACATGGGCATATGACTTTTGGCCTGTGTTAGCTGTTGTGCTGGTGCTACGTTCTTTCTTATATGAACCATTTAATATTCCATCAGATTCTATGGTTCCTACCTTAGAAACGGGTGATTTTATCTTGGTGAATAAGTTTGATTATGGTGTGCGTTTACCCATCGTGAACGCTAAAATCATTGATGTTAGTGAGCCAAAACGTGGAGAAGTGATCGTATTCCGTTATCCGCCACAACCAACGATTAGCTATATTAAACGCGTAGTTGGTGTGCCTGGTGACCATGTTCAATTCAGAAATGGGCAATTAATTATTAATGGTCAGCAAGTCGCAAAGGTAGAAACACAATACTCGCGTGAGAAAGACCAGCAAGATACGCCAACTGCACTTTACTTCAAAGAAACCTTAGGTGAGCATCAGCATTTAGTCCGTTACTTGGAAGGGCGAAATCCTTTGGTTGAGCAATTCCAGTTTGCACAATTGCGAGGTGCTGAAGCATTAATCCCATTTGTGGCCAAAGAAAATGATGTGTTTATTCAAAGTAATGGTCAAGATTGGGAAGTGACTGTGCCAAAGGGGCAATACTTTGCCATGGGTGATAACCGTGATCAAAGTGCAGACAGTCGTTTCTGGGGCTTTGTACCTGAGGCGAATTTAACAGGTCGAGCTTTTTATGTATGGATGCATAAAGAACCTGGTTTTAATCTTCCAAGTTTTAACCGAAATGGTAAGATTGACTAATAAAAATAGATAGGAAATAGATAGATGCGTAAATCTCAACAAGGGACTTCGTATATTGCAATTTTATTTGGGGTGGTTTTATTTGCAGTTGCTGTTAAGGCAGCAATTGCGATTTGGCCAGCATACTGGGACGATAAACTGATTAATACTCAGATTGAGGGCTTATTAAAAGATAGCCCTCCGAATACTACGCCAAGTAAGTTCGCGTCTCAGATGGATCAGCGTTTTGATATGAACGGGATTCGTGATCTGCGTTTTAAAGATATTGCGCAAGTGACTTATAAAGATGATCTTGTGGTGATGAAGAAGTATGAAATACGTAAGCCTTTCATGCTGAATATCAGTTTAGTTATGACCTTTGAGAAGACTTTTGACCAAAAATCTGCAAAACAAGCTCAATGATACACGGCTGCAAGGGCGCATAGGTCACCAGTTTAAACAGTTTGACTTGTTAAAGCTGGCTTTGACCCATCGCTCGGTTAGCCATAAACATAATTATGAACGCCTAGAGTTTCTAGGCGATTCATTATTAGGGATGATCGTCGCAAATTATTTGTACAATGCCTATCCATTGGAAAATGAAGGTCGTTTAACGCGAATGCGTGCGACTTTGGTTCGACAGGAAGCGTTGGGAAAAATCGCAAATGATTTGCAACTAAGCCGGTCATTAATTTTAAGCACAGGCGAGTTAAAATCTGGTGGACATCACCGAGAGTCGATTTTGGCGGATACCGTAGAAGCCATCATTGGTGCTATTTATTTAGACAGTAATGATCTCAACTTGCTGGAACGCATTGTGCTAAAATGGTATGAACCCTATCTGGATCATATCGAACCGACAGATCAACTGAAAGACCCGAAATCACGTTTGCAAGAGTATTTACAAGCACGTAAAAAACCTCTCCCAGTTTACGAGGTTGTAGATATTCAAGGTGATGCCCCAAACCAACATTTCAAAGTGGAATGTGATGTAACGGGATTGCCAAAAATTATAGGCGAGGGCTCAAGTCGTCGTTTTGCCGAACAAACGGCAGCGGCAGAGATTTTAAAATTATTGGAGCAATAACCTGATGTCTCAATCAAATGAAAATAAGCCAGAAGCAATTGAACAGCAAGATGGCAATAACTTAATTGATCAATTTTTTAGTTCTCAAGGAACTACCATTCCTTCAGATTTCAAAAGCGGTTTTGTTGCTATTGTCGGTCGCCCAAACGTAGGTAAATCTACGTTGATGAATCATTTACTGGGTCAAAAGTTATCGATTACTTCACGTAAGCCACAAACTACGCGTCACAAGATTGTGGGAATTGATTCACGCGAGAAATCTCAGGCAGTATTTGTTGATACGCCAGGGATGCACAAAAAAGAAGTACGTGCCATCAATAAGATGATGAACCGTGCTGCGCACTCAGCATTGCGTGATGTGAACTTGGTTTTATTTGTGGTGGATGCACAGAAGTGGACTCAAAACGATGAATTGGTTTTGGAAAAACTTAAAAATGCAGAAATGCCTGTTATTCTTGTGATCAATAAGTTAGATACTTTTGAAAATAAAAATGAAGCTTTACCACTGATTCGCGAGCGTGCAAAGTTAATGAACTTTGCTGAGATTGTTCCTGTTTCTGCACTACGTGGAGCGAATCTGGAACACCTGCGCGATACCATTGAGAAATATTTGCCGTATCAGCCGCCTTTGTATTCATTAGATCAGATTACTGATCGTTCTGAACGTTTCCTTGCGAGTGAAATCATTCGCGAGAAAATCATGCGTCAGTTAGGTGAAGAGCTTCCATATGATTTGACCGTACAAATCGAATCGTTTAAAACTGAAGAAGCGACTGTAAATGAAAAAACAGGTCGTTTAAAGCCACCTTGTACTTATATTGATGCAACCATTTTCGTAGAGCGTCAAGGTCAAAAAGCCATTGTAATTGGTGATAAAGGTGCAAAGCTGAAAAGTATCGGAATGGATGCACGTGCAGACATGGAAAAAATGTTTGAACAGAAAATCATGCTTACACTTTGGGTGAAAGTCAAAGGTGGTTGGTCTGATGATGAGCGTGCTTTAAAAAGCTTGGGTTATAGCGATATTTAAAAGGATTCGGAATGATTAAAGCACTCATGGTTTTATCCTGCATCTTTTTGTTACAAGGATGTATTACTAAAGTTGTTACCGTCCCGGTCAAAGTGGCTTATAAAACCACGAAAGGGGTCGTAAAGGGAACAGCTGCGGTTGTGGGTGCTGTAATCCCAGATGGTGATGATAAAAAGGATGAAAAAGAAAAGGACTAGTATCGTTCTATGATGCGTAATGAAGTCCTGCATGGCTATTTGATTCATCATCGTAAATATCGTGAAAAAAGCCATATTGTGCATTTATACACACAAGAGTTTGGTCGGGTGGATGGAATTTTAAGACAAATTCCACCACCGCAATATCAGCCGATTCGTTTGCAAGCTACAGGAAAATCTGAACTGAAGAATTTCACCAAACTTGAAATTCTGAATCAGCCTGTGTTTTTTCATGGTGATGCTTTTTTTGCCGGTTTTTATTTAAATGAAATTTTATTGCGATTATGTCCTCTAGAAGAGGCCATGCCACAAAGCTTTGAACAATATCAATTGATATTATTACAATTACAGCAATTGGCTTCTCATGAGCAAGCGGCTTTATTTTTGCGGCAAATATTACGTCAGTTTGAGCATGTTTTGCTGCAAGAATTAGGTTATGCAATTGATTTTTCAGTTGATGCAAATCAGCAGGAAATCTTGCCGTTTCGGTACTATCAATTTCAGCTCAATGACGGTTTTTTACCAGTTTCACAAGCTTCGCGCTCTTCGCTTGCAGGGGCTTTGATTGCATCAATGCAATGTTATGAAGATGGTCAGAATTTTTCTCCCGAACAACTGCAATTATTAGGTAAACTATATCGCCAAATGATTAGCTCATTGTTAGGTGATCGGCCGTTGAAAAGCCGTCAACTCTGGATTCAAAATACGCAAACTTGATTTCTTTGATGCATTGATGGTGTAAACAAAGAGATAAACGATAGGATATTTTTTATGGCTGCAATCTTAGGTGTAAACATTGATCATGTTGCGACGTTAAGACAGGCACGTGGTACAACTTACCCTGATCCGGTTCAGGCTGCTTTGGTTTGTGAAGAAGCGGGTGCTGAAGGGATTACTTTGCATTTACGTGAAGATCGCCGCCATATACAAGATGATGATGTACGTCGTATGCGTCCATTATTAAAAACACGAATGAATCTCGAATTGGCCGTGACGGATGAAATGGTTGAATTTGCCAAAGAGATACAGCCACAACATGTTTGTTTCGTGCCTGAGCGTCGTCAGGAAGTCACCACGGAAGGTGGTTTGGACGTGGTTGGTAATTTTGAAAAGGTCAAGGCTGCAACTGAAGCGCTCAAAGCGATTGGTAGTGATGTTTCTTTATTTATTGATGCAGATTTGGCTCAGATTGATGCCGCTGTGGCATGTGGTGCGCCGACCATTGAAATCCATACGGGCGCTTATGCTGATGCCGAGACAGATGAGCAGCAAAAAGCTGAATTGGCGCGTATTATCAAAGGTGTAGAATATGCTGCCGCTAAAGGTTTGGTGGTGAATGCTGGTCATGGTTTGAATTTGGACAATGTTGCTGCGATTGCTGCGATTCCACAAATTCATGAATTAAATATTGGTCATTCGATCATTGCAGATAGCGTATTTGTTGGTTTGACTCAAGCAGTAAAAGATATGAAAGCAGCAATTCAGGCTGCTGCGAGATAAGTTGATGAGTAGTGTAAATTATGATGAGTTGATGCAACCTGTCATCGCATTTTTGGGTTGTATGACTCCTCAGGCATGGTTGGATGAAGCCATTAATAATCTGGACATCTTAATGCAAGACCATGCCAACTGTGAGAAAAAAGCGGCGAGTACAGCAATGAACTTGATGTTCCGCTATAGTTTCTTTACAGACCTGCAAGTGAAATTGGCGCAATTGGTGCGTGAAGAAATGCTGCATTATGAGCAGGTTTTGGAATTCATGAACAAACGCGGCCAAGAGTGGAAGGGTTTGAGTGCAGGGCGCTATGCAGGTGGATTACGTAAAGAAATCCGTACTTATGAGCCTGAGGCTCTAATTGATGTGATGATTATTGGTGCATTTGTCGAAGCACGCTCGTGTGAGCGTTTCTATGCGTTGGCACCGATTGTGGATGATGAGCTGGGGCGTTACTACCGCTATTTACTGAAGTCTGAATCTCGTCATTTTGAGGACTATCTGGCTTTAGCTTTAGATGTTGCAAAAACGGCGAAACTTAAAGATCCAGAAGAGACGATCCAGCAACGTATTGAGCATATTCGTGAAGTGGAAAAAAATCTGATTTTAAGTCCAGACAATACCTTCCGTTTCCACAGTGGTGTACCTGCAAAAGTTGCAGCTTAATTTACGATAAAAAGGCCTCTGTATCTCAGAGGTCTTTTTTATTGGCTTATATTTTTATTGGGAATAAAAAAAGCCTTGATCAATGATCAGGGCTTTTTAGAATCTTGGCTCTCCCACCTGGGCTCGAACCAGGGACCTGCGGATTAACAGTCCGTCGCTCTACCGACTGAGCTATGGGAGAATAGTAGATTGGCTCTCCAACCTGGGCTCGAACCAGGGACCTGCGGATTAACAGTCCGTCGCTCTACCGACTGAGCTATTGGAGAATCTGATGCGCATTTTAGGCATGAAAAGCGGATGCGTCAACAACAATAGTAAAGAAAATTAATCGTTTGCTTGATTAATAAGCTTTTCTGGCGAAACTAAAGTAAACTTGTTTAAAAATAACCTTATTTACTTAAAAATTAATCAGTTATTGTGCAGCTCCTTAAATTTGGCAAGTGCATCAATTCGATACTGAATCAGCATTTCACCAATTTCTGGACCTGTGACATGTTCAGGTAAGTCCTGAGCGCGAATATTGCGCACAATTTCCATGGCATCTAAAACAAACTGTGCCTGAGGATAAGGACGCTGCTCCAAACCTAAGCGGCCCTTGGCATCGCATTCACAAGCTTGTACAAAGGCGATGACTTTCTCGGGACGACGCAGTACATCTAAGCGCTGTAATAGCCGCCATAACGTGCCTGGTTTGAGATTCTTGATCTGATGGCATTTCAGATGCTCTTTGCAGACGATCAGCGCCAAATTTTTTAAATGTGTAGGAACTCTTAAGCGGTCACAGAGCACGGTCACAGGCTGGATACCACGCTCTTCATGCATAATGTGCCGTGGGAGTTCATCTACAGGGGTAAGTGCTTTACCTAGATCATGAACCAGTACTGCAAAACGGACATCCAATGCATATTTTGCTAAACAAGCTTGTTTGAGCGCCATCAATGTATGAATACCACAGTCGATTTCAGGATGATATTCTGGACGTTGCGGTACACCAAAAAGGGCATCAATCTCGGGGAATAAAATCTTTAAGGCGTGACAATCTCTTAAGGTTTGGAAGTAAATATCGGCATGATCTTCCAGTAAAGCACGGGACGTTTCTTTCCAGACGCGTTCAGGTGTTAAGGCATTTAGCTCGCCAGATTGAGCAATATCTTGCATCAATTGTAGCGTTTCATCCGCAATTTTAAAGCCATAGGCTGCATAACGGGCAGCAAAACGAGCCACACGAAGAACACGTAAAGGATCTTCAGTAAATGCATCCGAAACATGACGCAGAATTTTCTGCTCTAAATCTTGTTGTCCGCCATAAGGATCATAAATGTTACCTGCTTCATCCATGGCCATAGCATTAATCGTCAAGTCACGACGAATCAGATCTTCTTCTAGTTTAACAGTCGTGTCCGTGAAAAATTGAAACCCATGATAACCAATGCCTGACTTACGCTCCGTGCGTGCAAGTGCATATTCTTCTTTTGTCATAGGATGTAGGAATACCGGGAAGTCTTTTCCCACGGGTTGATAACCTTCGGCAAGTAATTGCTCGGGCGTTGCTCCAACCACCACATAATCTTTTTCGTGATAGGGGTGGCCGAGTAAATGATCCCGAACAGCACCGCCTACTAAATAAACTTGCATGAAAAAACCTCTATTCTTCACACAATCATGCTACAGAATAGAGGTTTTCTCAAGAGTTAAGCGAAGCTTTTCAAGAAAAGCAGAGCTTAAATAGATTTAGTTTTGACTTTGCTGAATTTCCGCAACCGTTAAAGCTGTCATATTCACCAAGCGACGCGTTGTTGCTGTAGGTGTAAGAATATGAACAGGTTTTGCAGCACCTAATAAGATAGGGCCAATGGTTACATTATTACCAGAAGTTGCTTTTAACAAGTTGAATGAAATATTTGCTGAATCAAGATTTGGCATAATCAACAAGTTTGCAGAACCTTTGAAACGTGAATTTGGAAATGCAAAATGACGGATGTTCTCATCTAGGGCTGCATCACCGTGCATTTCGCCTTCGACTTCAAGTTCAGGTGCTTGTTCAGACAGTAAACGATAAACTTCACGCATTTTTTGAGCGCTTGGATCCGTTTGGTCACTACCAAAGCTTGAGTGAGAAAGTAGGGCAACACGTGGTGTAATACCAAAACGACGGACTTCTTCTGCTGCTAAAATGGTCATTTCAGCGAGCTGAGCAGCAGTTGGATTCGTGTTGACATACGTATCTGCAATAAATAGATTGCGATCTTCAAGCATCAATGCATTCAAGGTAAAGAATGTACTGCGACCTTCTTTTAAACCAATGACATTTTTCACGAAATCTAAGTGAATGTCATAGCTTGAATAGGTACCACATAACATACCGTCTGCTTTGCCAAGTTTAACTAGCATCGCTGCGATTAAAGTAGAGCGACGACGTGCTTCACGTTGTGCATATTCAACAGTGACACCTTTGCGCTGCATGATTTGATGGTATTCTTTCCAGAAATCATCATATAAAGGATTTTTTTCCTGATCGACGATCTCAATGTTCATACCATGCTGTAAACGTAAACCTAGCTTTCTGATGTTATCTTCAATGACTGCGGTACGACCAATCAGAATTGGTTTCGCTAAGCCTTCATCGACAACAATCTGAACAGCACGTAATACACGTTGATCTTCGCCCTCAGCATAAGCAATACGCTTTGGATCTGTTTTTGCTTGAGAGAAAATTGGCTTCATCAGGAATGCTGAGTTATAAACAAACTCAGAAAGTCGTTGGCGATATGCCGAAAAATCTTCAATTGGACGTGTGGCTACACCAGAGTCCATTGCTGCTTTTGCTACTGCCGGTGCAATTTCTAAAATCAATCGCTGATCAAGTGGACGAGGGATTAAATAGTCACGACCAAATGAAGCTGATTTTTCACCATAGGTTGCTGCATCTGCTTCAACATGTGCCATACGTGCAATAGCATGTACACAAGCAATTTTCATTTCTTCATTAATGGTGGTTGCACCTACATCAAGAGCACCACGGAAGATATAAGGGAAGCAAAGCGCATTGTTGACTTGGTTAGGATAGTCTGAGCGGCCTGTTGCCATGATGGCATCTGGACGTACTTCATGCGCATGTTCAGGCAAGATCTCAGGATCTGGGTTTGCGAGAGCAAAAATAATTGGATTTTCAGCCATTTCCTTAACCATTTCTTTGGTTAGGATGCCGGCTGCTGACAGCCCTAGGAACATGTCTGCACCAGCCATCACTTCATGGAGTTGGCTTGCTTGAATGTCTTGCACATAACGTTTTTTAGACTCATCCAATCCTTCACGAGAGGTGGTGAGAAGGCCGCGAGAGTCGGCAACAACGATATTGGCTTTATTTACACCTAAAGCACAAAGTAAATCTAAACAAGAAAGGGCAGCAGCGCCTGCGCCTGATGCAACGATTTTAATTTCATCAATCTTTTTATTGACCAGTTGCAAAGCATTGAGCAACGCAGAACCAACAATAATACTGGTACCATGTTGGTCATCATGGAAGACTGGAATTTTCATGCGCTCGCGAAGTTTCTTTTCAATGTAGAAACATTCTGGCGCTTTGATATCTTCAAGGTTAATACCACCAAATGTTGGTTCTAATGCAGCAACGATGTCCACGATTTTGTCTGGATCATTTTCATCAATTTCGATATCGAATACATCAACACCAGCAAACTTCTTGAACAGAACGCCTTTACCTTCCATTACAGGTTTAGATGCGAGTGGACCAATATTTCCTAAACCAAGCACGGCTGTACCATTACTCACAACCGCGACCAGATTTCCGCGTGCTGTATACTTTGCAGCGGCAGAAGGGTCTCGTTCGATTTCCAAACATGGAGCTGCAACGCCTGGAGAATATGCAAGCGCTAAATCTCGTTGGTTAACGAGCTGCTTGCTAGGTGTCACACTGATTTTTCCTGGTGTTGGAAATTCATGGTAATACAAAGCGGCTTGTTTTAAAGATTGATCGTCCATCTGAGTCTCGTTTGTTCCGATAATAATCAGACATCTAGCTGTCTAATTACGATATTAAGATAAGTGCACAAGAATATAGCACTAGTTCATGCTTTCGCCCAGTCAAAAAAGCTTATTTTCACTGAACCGTATGCTTATTGACTGGCGAGTTTGAAGGAAAAATAAATAGCTCAAAAGCTTAAAATTCATGTTTAAATGGAAGGTCTAGCCGTTGACTGCTGCATTTGTTTTTGCAGATATTCAGTTGCATGAGCTGGGCTTAGTGGTTGCGAAAATAGATAACCCTGTAATATGTCGCAATTTTGTCGTTTTAAATACTCATATTGTTGCTCTGTCTCAACACCTTCTGCTACAACTTTTAGGCCAATGGTCTTGCCCATTGCAATCATGGCATTAACGATTGCATCTTGTTTAGGGTTACCAATTTTTGAGATAAAAGCACGGTCAATTTTCAAAATATCAATTGGATATTCGGTGAGGTAGGCGAGTGAAGAATAGCCCGTGCCGAAGTCATCCAGCGCAATTGAAATTTGACGTTCTTTAATGGCGAGTAATACCGTTTTGACACTTTCAGTATTTTCAATGAATGCTGATTCGGTAATTTCTAATTCAAGATTTTTGCCTGAAATTGCATAACTGTTTAATACTGTATCAATGTCATGCAACAGTTGGCCGCGCAAAATTTGCTGTGCCACAATATTGACGGCAATATTGATATTGTTAAAACCAAGCTGTTGCCATGTCTGTAATTGCTTGGCTGCTTCATGTAAAACGAATTGTCCAATATCTGAAATCAAACTGGTACTTTCAGCTAAAGGAATAAAAATGCTTGGCATGATGAGCCCTTTTGTTGGATGTTTCCATCGAATCAAGGCTTCAAAGCTATTAATTTGATTATCTTGTGCATTAATTTTAGGTTGATAGTAAACCACCAATTCATTGTTCTGGATAGCTTTTCTAAGATCAAGCTCCAAGTCTGTATATTTGGCAACGAAATTGGCACGCTCATTGGAATAATAACGAATGGTATTGCCACCTAAACGTTTTGCTTCGGTTAATGCCTATTCTGCATGTGTATTTAAGTTATCAACTTGGCGGCCATGCTCTGGGTAAATCGCGACTCCGATTGAAATACTGACTAAATGTTCTTGATCGGCGAGATAGAAGGGTTTGCTAAATGCTTCAACAATGTTGTTGCAGAGTTGATGAATTGGCGGATGTAACGGAGACATCTCATAGATAATTGCGAAGTCGTCTGCACTTAAATGCGCAACTAACAGTGCATCAATATTGCTAATGCGTAAGCGTTGCGCTACTTCTTTCAATAATTCATTCCCAGCTTGATTGCTGATGATTTCATTCAATGCCCGGAAGCGATCAATGTTGAGGCGGATGACAGCCAAGTGCTGAATTGATGTTTCATTGATTAAATATTGATGTAACTGCTGTTGGTAATAAAAACGATTCGGCAGATCGGTGAGCGTATCGTAATTGGTCAGATAAGATAAGCGTTGTTCTTGATGTTTACGCTCAGTTTGATCCGAAACAATACCAATATAATTGATCACCCGATCTTGCTCATCTTTCACTGCGTTAATATGCATCCATAAAAAACATGATTTTTCAGAACTATAGGTTTCTTGGAACTCGCCTTCATATTCTTGTTCTGCTCGAAGTGTGTCGAGTATGGATAAGTGAAAATTATGATGATGTTGTTTATTCTGTTTGGTAATTTCAAATAGATGTTTATCCACGATGTCTTGTTTATCAAGACCTGTGAGTTGCTCATATTTAGGATTTACTTCAACATAATTGAATTTCTCATCTAATATGAAAATACCTTCGGAGGCTTGTTCAAACACACTGGCAGCAAGTTTTAAACGCTCCTGATCTCTTTTTTCCTGATTGATATCACGATGGATACCGACCATACGTAATGGCGTATTGTCTTTTGGATCTCTTAGAATGACCTGGCCGACATCATGTATCCAAGACCATTCACCATTATGACGTTTGATTCTGAAGGTTTCTTCATAACGTTTAGTCTGACCACATAGATGATGATAAAGGGTATTTTTGACACGCTCGAGATCATCGGGATGGATGATTTTATGCAGCAGAGTATAATGGTTCTCAGAGTTACGTGTGACTGACTGGCTATGTGCATTGGTCACGCCAACAGTATGATTTTCAAGATTCCAATCCCAAGGGCGAATGCCCGCAGTTTCATGTGCAAAGCTCAAGTTTTGACGATGCTCTTGTAAGCTTTCATTCATCTGAGTCAGATCAAACGTGCGCTCACGAACTTTTTGCTCTAAGAGATGATTATTAAATTGTAGTTGGGCTTCAATATCTTTAGATTTATTCACTTCACGTTGCAATTGTTGGCAAAGTTCTTCAGTCCATTGGTTGTGCTGCTCGGCGACATTAATCAATTGCTTGTTTTTATCCAGTACCAAGGCTAAACGTTTATGAATTTTAAACGTGGCTTGAGCACATAGAACTGTAGCAAAAAATGAAGAGTAATAAGCTAGATAGAAAAGGGTATGATCATGATCTTGGTGTAGCAGTTGAGAAACGATTAATGGTGTAATACTTGGAATAAAAAATAAAAAGAAATAACGAATATGCTGAGTTAAAAAAGTCAGTGCAATAATATGCGATGCTGTGAGTAATAAAGCAGTAAGTGTTAAAACATGTGATCCAATTAAATGAGGAACATCAGTCACTAAGTAGTGGTTAATGACAATGGTATTCACACCAATCAGTAAACCAGTCAGGAAACAGACGGTCTGAAAAATAATATTGGTTTTACTACTATACTGAATTGAGGCGTTACGTTTTAATAAAAAATGACAAAGACCGAAAAAACTAAACAAAATGATGAGCGTAATACTCATCCAGGTTGTGAAAATATTAGATTCAAAAGAATAAAAAATACCAAAGAGTGTATAATCTAACAGGCAAATACAAAACACGCTTAATACAAATAAGCGGACATGATTTGGATAATTGATTTGATCTGTATAGATAAACTGTGGCAAATTTTTTTCCTGAGCTGCTAACATACAAAGAATAATCCTTTTCGTTTTTTATCTATATTTACAGTCTTTGTTTTTTTGTAAACAGAACAGCATTTTATTTTAAATTCACGTCAATCATAACTGAATTTGGGCTCTGTTATTTCAACGAAAAATGATAATTCAAGATAGATAAAGCAACTACAGGTGCTGTTTCTGTTCTTAACACACGGTCTCCGATACACCAGTTTTTAAATTGATGTTGATTTGCAGTAGTAATTTCTGCTTCACTGAGCCCGCCTTCAGGGCCAATCAACAATGCGATATCTGGACTGCTGTCAAGCAGTACATTGGCTTGATCTTTGTTGGGTGCAAGGACAAAGCGTGATGCAGGTAATTCAGAATTGACCCAATCATTTAAAGCGATCGGTGCAAGAATTTCAGGGACTCGGTTCAGACCACACTGTTCACATGCTGCAATTGCAACAGACTGCCAATGATCGATTTTCTTTTGATCACGATCGTATTTTAATCGCATTTCACAGCGTTCGCTGGTGAGTAGCTGAATCGTTGTAACACCGAGCTCAGTTGCTTTCTGGATCGCATAATCCATGCGATCACCTTTGCTCATCACTTGCCCTAGAATAACTTGAAAAGGCGCTGTGCGATCGGCTGCATCAAACTGATCCACTGAAACAAAAGCATTTTTCTTATTGATTTCAGTGAGTGTGACTATATATTCACCACCTTTTCCATTGAAAAAGATGGCTTGTTCTTGTTCTTTTGCACGGAGTACACGGACCCAATGGTGAAATACCGATTCAGTTAATTCAATGGTATTGCCAGTGTGTAATTCAGTTTCGATATAAAAACGATTCATGCTTGGGTCGTGCTCGTACAAATTAGTTTAAACCAAGATCAACAACGAGTTGTCGAGTCGGCTCTGTTTGATTCATTGAATAGAAATGCAGGGTAGGTGCGCCACCCGCAATCAAGCGTTCACAAAGCTTCACAATCACTTCATGACCAAAAGCTTTGATGCTCTCGCTGTCATCGCCATAAGCTGCCAGTTGCTTACGGATCCAACGCGGAATTTCTGCACCAGTGCCATCGGCAAAGCGGATCAGGTTACTTGCGTTGGTGATCGGCATAATACCTGGTGCGACTGGAATATTCACGCCAGCTTTGGCAATACGCTCGATAAAATAGAAATAGGCATCTGGATTGAAGAAAAATTGAGTAATACCAGCGTTCGCACCAGCATTCACCTTCTCAACAAAACGTTGAATGTCACCATCAAAGGTTTCAGCTTGGGGATGCATTTCAGGATAGGCTGCCACTTCGATATGGAAGTGATCACCTGAATGTTCACGAATAAAGCGAACTAAGTCTTGGGCATAAGGTAATTCACCTAGACCGACCTGACCTGATGGTAAGTCTCCACGCAATGCCACAATGCGATCAATACCTTGAGATCTATATAAATCTAAAAGTTCAGCGATACGAACCTTATCATCACCGATACAAGACAAATGTGGTGCGACAGGCGTGCCTTTGCCATTAAATTCATTAATCGCCGCTAAAGTTCGCTCACGAGTAGAACCACCTGCGCCATAAGTAATCGAGAAAAACTCTGGATTTAATAATTGTAATTCTTGATGAACAGTTTTTAATTTTTCCGCACCAGCATCAGTTTTGGGTGGGAAAAATTCAAAAGAAATAGGAACACGTTTTGTCATTTCAAATCCTTTTTAAAATCGCTCGGAAATTTTAGAAAAAAGGGCAGTCCGTAAAACGTCTGCCCTGATTTTCTTAGTATTTATAAGCGTCAGATTTGAACGGACCTTCGACAGGAACGCCGAGGTAATCTGCTTGTACTTGCGTCAATTGCGTTAATACACCGCCAAAGCCAACGACCATTGCAGCAGCAACTTCTTCATCTAATTTCTTAGGAAGCACTTCTACACGAATTGCAGCTTGTTTCTGATCAGCAGGTAAGTCAGCGAATTTCTCAGCAAATAAATGCATTTGACCTAATACTTGGTTGGCAAAAGAACCATCCATGACACGTGATGGGTGACCTGTTGCATTGCCAAGGTTTACTAAACGACCTTCAGAAAGAAGGATCAAGTAGTTATTTTCGTCTTCTGAACGATAGACTTGGTGGACTTGAGGTTTGACTTCAACCCACTTATAACCACGGAGGTAGGCAGTGTCAATTTCTGTATCGAAGTGACCGATGTTACACACCACAGCACCCGCTTTTAAGCTATCTAACATTGCAGAATCACATACGTGATAGTTACCAGTCGTCGTGACAACAAGATCAGTATTGCCTAATAAGTCTTGATTGATGTCTTCTTTCTTACCAGTTTGTACGCCATTTTTGTATGGAGAAACAACTTCATAACCATCCATGCATGCTTGCATTGCACAGATTGGATCAACTTCAGTTACACGTACAATCATGCCTTCTTGACGTAAAGATTGTGCAGAACCTTTACCTACGTCACCATAACCAATTACAAGCGCACGACGACCAGAAAGCAACATGTCAGTCGCACGTTTGATCGCATCGTTTAACGAGTGGCGGCAACCGTATTTGTTATCATTTTTCGATTTAGTAATCGAATCATTCACATTGATTGCAGGAACTTTAAGCGAGCCGTCTTTCCACATTTCTAACAGACGTTGTACACCTGTTGTGGTTTCTTCGGTAATACCGTGAATACGCTCTAAAAGCGCAGGATATTTGTCATGAACAAGTGCAGTTAAGTCGCCGCCATCGTCCAAGATCATGTTGGCATCCCAAGGTTGACCATTGACATTGATCTGTTGTTCTAGACACCAAACATATTCTTCTTCAGTTTCGCCTTTCCAAGCAAAAACAGGTACACCACTTGCAGCGATTGCAGCAGCAGCATGGTCCTGAGTAGAGAAGATGTTGCAAGATGTCCAACGCACTTCTGCGCCAAGTTCAACCAAGGTCTCAATGAGAACCGCAGTCTGGATTGTCATGTGAATACAACCCAAAATTTTTGCGCCAGCAAGTGGTTTAGCTGCTGAATAACGCTTACGTAAGCCAATCAAAGCTGGCATTTCTGCTTCAGCAAGTTTGATCTCTTTACGACCGTAGTCAGCAAGGGAAATATCAGCAACTTTGTAATCTGTAAATGAAGCATTCACCGCGTTCATCAGGATCTCCTAGAAAAAATAGTATGGATCATTCTGTTCGCGGATGCCGTTGTTGGTTAAAAACGAATGTCTAACCGATCGTCGAGCCTGGCAAATTGATCTTTAGTGCCGATCAATTGTCGCAGCATCCCTCGACTGGGCATTATGATACTTGGAAATTGCGTTGGTTCCAATAATATTTTGTATGAAATGCTTAGAAAATGAGGGATTAAATCGAAGGGGAGAAATGTTTAAATTTTTTAGACTTCATCTATCAGGATTGCAAAATCCCTTTGCAATCCTGATCTCTTAGAAATTTTGTCATTAAGCTTTTAAGTGGTCTTCGAATTCTTCGCCAAGCTGCATTGCCAAGGCATTACCAGATAAGTCACACGTCACTAGACCATATTCTTTTTTAAAGCTAAATGTAAAACCACGATTATCTGTCAGATTTTTAACTGAATAGCCTAATTTTTCTAACCAAATACGGAAAGCCAATACGTTTTTTGCTTTAACAACTCTGTTTTTCATGACAGATCTCCTTGTGAACATGTAAATATTAATAAGGGTCGGTTAAAATTTTTTAAAGGGGGATTGCATAGATTTATTTTTCCACATGTAAATAATGTAAGTTGAGCGTAATTTTTATAGAGAGAACGTTATCTGGTGTTTATTTATATTTTTGATTTTATTTGATTATTTGGTTTTGTTTTTTGGAAATTTAAGCTGGGATATTTTATAAATTGAACCAGATAAATGTAAAAAATAATTTCATTTTCCACTTTTAACAAAAAATGGAAAATGAATCGTTTAAATTTAATGCATTCATTAGAACTGATCTTTCAAACTACGGATACGTGCAAAATCTTCGGGACTTTCGGTACGCAAAAATGGATTGGTTTCGAGTTCTAATTCAATGGTACTTGGTAAGGTGATTTGATCTGCCGCTCTCAGTGCTCGAACCTGTTTGATGCGCTGTTGTAATGCCGCGTTATGCGGTTCAACGGTAACCGCAAATTCTGCATTGGCAAGTGTGTACTCATGTGTACAATAGACTTTGGTTTGAATAGGCAAGGCGGCCAGACGATTTAATGAGTGATACATTTGTTCAGCTGTACCTTCAAATAGGCGGCCACAACCCATTGCAAACAAGGTATCGCCACTAAACAGTGTCTCTATTTTTTCAATAAAATAAACAATATGACCTAGGGTATGACCTGGCGTTGCAATAATTTCAACTTTTAACTCATTAAAATGAAAATGATCGTCATTTTGCAAAGGGTTTGAAATTAGCGAAATTTTACTGAGTTCATCTCGTGGGCCATAGACCATAATATTTTGATCTGCGAGTAAACCTTCGACTCCACCTGTATGATCTTTATGCCAATGGGTCAACCAAATCTGTTTCAGCTTGAGCTGGTTTTTTTCACAAAATTCGATCACCAAATCTGCTTCGGTCGGGTCAATTGCAACCACCTCTTGCGCCTCGGTATCCTCCAATAACCAAATATAGTTTTTTAAGGCATTTTTGACATCAATTGCGTGAATCTTATAATGCATAGCCGAATCCTAAATCTTTTGTTCCGGGTGGTTATTGCGAGTTGGCTACTGAATGTTAGTGCCTGATTCTAGTGTAAGTGTAAATGCTGCTGAGTGCAAAAAAGTAGAATAGAGTTGAAAGCAAAAGGCTGACGATTTCGGGCAAATCTTGACAGCAAAATTCAGTCGATATCTTTCTCGTTGACAAGCATCCTGTTTTCAATGAAGATGGAATTAAAGTTTTATAAGTTAATGATTTATATTCATCTTTGGTCGTATAAGAATAGTTAATTAAAGCTAAATAATGTGGATGATGAAGCAAGCATCGTACAGATCATTTGCGATAGATGAAAATTGATAAATCAGAATAACAAGAGAGGGAATCATGTCTGAGATGGTCGACCATGAAGTGGTCGTTATTTTTAAAAAATATTTATATCCGCTCTCTGCCAAACTTACAGAAATGCTGAATGAGCATTTTAGTCACCAAACTGAGCGACGCGGTTGTGGTTATACGCAAGCCACCCGTGTAATTGCAGAATTTGTTTCACAGGCACGTGATCCAATGGGGTTTCAGGATTTACGCATTTTTGAAGATTATGATACCAAGACGTTAAAAAATCTTCTCAATCAAAGTTCATCTTATGGTTTAGTGCTGCAGACATGGCGTAATCTGGATCTTAACGCTGATGTTCAGGAGTGTTTGCAACGTTTAAATCCACAAGAGGGCTTTGCGCAGAATTTACAACAGGAAATTGAGTTTCAGTCCACACTGAGACATATACATCAATATGCCGAGCGAGAAGAAAGTAAACTGATTTGCCAGTTGCTGACGGATATTATTTTGCCTCAAGATGCAGCAGTGCAGGATATGATTGATTGCCAATCCTTAGCAGAAAAGCCTAAAGTCGGTTCTTGTCCCATGGCAGAAAAATTCTTCCTGCGTATCGCACATCATCGCTTACTCAGACAGGGGGAAATCAATATCTTTGTGGATGAGCACGAACAACCAATCATGATGGAAAAGCTCAATATGGGAGATAATCATTCCTGTATCAGCTTAGTGCCTTTGATGATGAATGGGGTGCGTTTACCTGCGGGTAGTTTATTTTCAGCTGACTATGAGATTGAGCAACTGGCTAAACACAAAAATAAGCAGTACAAAGGCTATGTGATCCCGATTGCTGAAATGAGTGGTTTTTGGTTTTTGCGTCTAACTACTTTGGCTGTGTCACCTGAAAATCGGGCACGTGCTTTTGGATATCATTTTAAACAACAGGTGGATAACGGATTGTTCCGACCAGATACTACTGAATTAAGTCAGTTGATGGACATTGCGCATGATCAAATTTACGTAGGACATCCATGCTAAAAGCTTGTTATTCGCCGCGTTATTTTGCCCAAACGCACACCAATAGTATGGAAAAACTCACCGCCGTTGCGGATGTGTTAGCAGCGCAACATATAGCTGAGCTGATTGATCCTGGCATGATCGATGTCGAGTTGCTCAAAAAGTTGCATAATCCTCAGTATGTGGATGCTTTTTTATCTGGTCAGTCTGCGTTTGCCACCATACAAGGCTTTAAGCCATGGAATGAGCAGCTTCGGGATGCGATTCTGTCAGTACAGGCAGGGCAATTGGTGGGTGCAGAGATTGCTTTGAAAGAAGGCATTGCTGCCAATATTGCCCAAGGCTTTCATCACGCTAGCTATGAATCTGGTGCAGCCTATTGTACTTTTAATGGCTTAGCTCTGGTGGCTAAGCAGTATCCAGAAAAGCGCATTTTCGTTCTGGACTGTGATCAGCATGGTGGGGATGGGACAGCAGTGTTTACCAACCGTATGACAAACTTGGTCAATTTCGGAATTTTTGGGATTCGCTTTGGTTGTAAAGCCAGTGAACGTAGTTTGACCCGCTATATTCATCCTAAACAGGGGAATTTTGACTTATATCGTGAGGCGATCTATGAGGCTTTCCAATATGCATCAGGTTGGGAGGCAGATCTTATGATTTATCAGGCGGGCATGGATTGCCATCAACACGATAAATATGGTTCAAAGTGGTTTAGTACCGAATTGCTATTTGAGCGTGATCGGATTGTTTTTGAGATGGCGAAAAAAATGAAAATCCCGATGTTGTTTGTGTTGGCGGGGGGATATCAGGCACTGGATGATTTAGTGCCGTTACATGTGAATACTTTTAAAGCAGCGAATGAAGTTTATTTTCCATCAGCTCATTTAGTGTTGGCCTAAAACGAGAAATAAGCCCAAAGTAATAAAGATTGTCCCGCCTAATATGGACATAAATTTTTGGACACTTTGGGATTTATTGATTTTTGTCATGATGAATTCTGCAAGAAAAACGCATACCAGATCTGCAGAAATAAAAATCGTATTAACGATTAAACCTAAAAGGATAAATTGTAGCCAAATTGGTGACTCATAAGAGTTATTGATAAATTGTGGTAAAAATGCGAGGTAAAAAATTGCAGTTTTAGGGTTTAATATCTCGACTAAAATGCTTTCTTTGAATGTTTTTTCTGCAATATTGTCAGGAGCATTTAGCATGCTCGATGGTGCAGTATCTTTAATAAGTTTTATTCCTAGCCAGATCAGCCAACATGCGCCTAGCACTTTAATTACTGTGTATAAAACGGGCAATAAATGAAACAGTGTCGTAAGTCCAACTGCGGCGGCTATGATATGAGCACATCCTCCGATAAAAAGTCCTAAAGTTGCCATGAAACCAGATTTTGGCCCTTTTGCTAAAGTTTGTGCGGCGGTATATAGCATTGCTGGACCAGGAATATAAGCAAAAATAAATGTAGTAATTAAAAAGGAGGTTAGTATTTCAAGCGATGCCATATTGTTCTCATTGATGGATTTTTTACTTTATTTTAATAGCGCATTATTTTATATCAATTGGTCAGTTTTTGAGAACAAAATAAAAGGAATATATTGAGTTTTCAATATATTCCTTGATAACACATCGATAGAGTATAAGTTAGCGTAATTTTGCTAACCAGTCCCCGAGCATTTGTACCATTTGTACCAGCAGCAATAATACGATTACGGTCAAAATCACGACACTGGTGTCAAAACGTTGGTAACCATACGAAATGGCCAAGTCACCAATACCGCCTGCACCCACTGCGCCGGCCATTGCTGTTGCACCGATCAGGGAAATTGTACCTGTGGTTAGGTTTAAAATCAGCGAGCTACGTGCTTCTGGAATAATAAACTTAAAAATAATTTGCCAAGGCGAAGCACCCATTGCCTGAGCGGATTCCACAATCCCTTCATTTACTTCAAGTAATGAAGTTTCGATCAAACGACCGAGGTATGGGCCGACATAAATGGTTAAAGGCACAATTGCAGCCCATGTCCCAATTGACGTTCCAACCAACATTTTGGTTAATGGAATAACTGCAATCAGCAAAATAATAAAGGGCAGGGAACGCAGTGCATTCACAATTGGGTTCAGAAAATAATAAATCGCACGATTTTGTAAAATGCCGCCAGTACGTGTCACCACTAAGGTGATGCCTTGAATCAAGCCCCAAATACAACCAAACAGTAGCGAGAAAAACACCATTTGGAAGGTTTCTTGCAAGGCTGTGACAAACTGGTCAATTGATAGCGAGCTATGCCAAAATGGTGCTGTGACTTCGGTCAGCCATTGTACAATTAAATCTCTCATTGGCTTACCACCCCAGACTGTTCAACTTTCACCCCTTGACGCTCAAGAAACGCCACAGTTTCTTGAATCATGAGCGGATCACCCAATAGCTGGATAAACATTTGACCAATGACCGTACCGTTAATTTCAGTCATATTGGCAAACAAAATATTCAAGCTAATATCAAATTGCTTGATTGCAGCTTGGATCACGGTTTCCTGTGCCGACGTCCCTAAGAACTGTAAGCTATAAATACTATTATGATGCTGATGCTCAAGATTATTCAGAATGTTAATTGGTAATTGTTGTTGCAAAACTGTTTGAATAAAGGTTTTTGTGGTGGGGTGTTGAGGCTGGCTGAAGATATCCAGTGTTGGGCCAGTTTCAATCACATGACCTGCTTCCATTACAGCAACATAATCACAAACAGATTCAATCACATCCATTTCATGGGTCACCATCACAATAGTGATGTTTTGTTCCTGATTGATCTTTTTTAACAAGGCTAAAACTGATTTTGTCGTTTGTGGGTCAAGTGCAGAGGTGGCTTCGTCACACAATAAGATTTTAGGGTGATTCGCCAATGCACGTGCAATCCCGACACGTTGTTTTTGACCGCCTGAAAGTTCATCAGGATAAGCATCTTTTTTATGTTTGAGATCGATAAAATCTAGCAGTTCCGCCAGACGTTTTTCACGCTCAGCTTTACTATGGCCGAGTAATTTAAGTGGCATTTCAATATTTTCAGATACAGTTTTGCTCTGAAGCAGGTTGAAGTGCTGGAAGATCATGCCGATATTTGCACGTTCTTGACGAAGGGTGCGCGCATCCATTGCAGTAAAGTCTTTTTGATTAATAATGACCTGTCCCTGAGTTGGGCGCTCAAGTAAATTAATCAAACGGATAAGCGTACTTTTACCTGCACCACTATAGCCGATAATGCCAAAGATACTACCGTCTGGGATCTCTAAATTGATCTGATCCAACGCATTGATCGTTTGACCTTTCAACTGATAGTGTTTCGAAATGTTTTTAAATTGGATCATGTTCGTCAGTACTATGGCAGAAAAGAAAAAACAGGCAAAATCACTTTGCCTGTTTTATTTGAGGTTATTATATTACGAATTTGCTTCAGTGAGGTAGCTTGTCGGTTTGTTTACATCAACTTTAGTACCAGCGAAGTGTTCTTGAACATATTTCTTCACGGCTTCAGTATGATAAAGCGTACCAACTTTTTGCAATAGAGGATCATCTTTACGAGATTCAGCTGTTGCCAATACGTTTACGTTTAACTTAGTGCTTTGATCTACTGGCTCATAGAAGATCGCATCTTTAAGGACGTTTAAACCGCCTTCCATTGCCAAGGTATTACCCAATAAAATTGCATCAACTTCGTCTTTGACACGGACTGCTGTTGCCATTTGAATTGGCTTGATGACGATTTTCTTGCTGTTTTCAATAATATCAGCAGGGGTGCCTTTGACAGGGTCAAAGTCAGCTTTTAACTTGATTAAACCTGCACTTTGTAAAAGTAATAAAGCACGGGATTCGTTTGCACCGTCATTTGGAATGGCAATGGTTGCACCTTCAGCAAATTCTTCTACTTTCTTGACTTTGCTTGAGTAGATCCCCATTGGTTCCAAATATGTAGTTGAAACAGGCGCAATCTTGTCTTTATTTGCTGCATTGAAAGCAACAAGGTAAGCGTAAGATTGGAATGCATTTAAATCGACTTCTTTATTCGCTGCAGCGGTATTCATGGCAACGTAGTCAGTGAAGTTTTTAATTTCGAGTTTAACACCAGCAGCTTTGGTTTCAGGCAAAGTCGCAATATAACGCCAGATGTCAGCGTCTGAACCTGTGGAAGCGATTACAACAGTTTGTAATGCAGCAGCATCACCTTTTTTTTCGGTCGATGCGGTATCTGGTTGTTTACTGCATGCAGCAAGTAATAACACCGATACACTTAAAAAAAGACTAATCAGCTTTTTCATGTATAAATCCTAATCGGAATAATGTCGAGAAAATCAGCATTTCTCTAGCATTAATGATTGCAATAGGTTTGTATGTTGTAAATTGGCATCGGCATCAAACCATCACGTGAATTATTCTTGAAGTTTGAACAAGAGTCCTTTCCACAACATCAGAAAAATAGATGAATATTCATGTGCCCATTCTATATCTCAAAATAGGAGACATGCGTTGTCCATCTTATGTTTCTAATCGAATTTGGATTTAGCTGCAATTTGTTTTGTTAGAGTGAATATTCTAACCATTTGAAAATAATGGAAGAAGAATATCAAGTTAACATAAAAACAACATCTAAAATTTCGGCAATCATACCAACAAATTAGAGCAGGTGACAGTGCAGAAAATGCTGTCAAAGCGTATAAGGGTATGATTATTTAAGGGAAATTAGGTATAGGGTAAATGTAAATAGATGATAGTTTTATGAATTTTTCTAAAAAGATATTGAGACAGATCAATTGAATAATAAATATATATTTTTCTGAATTTTATATTTAAATAATGAATATAGAAATTGTATTTATGCTGTTTAAGGAATAAAAAGCCTTCCGGAGAAGGCTTTTTATTGACAAGTCCTTACTCAGCTTTTTCTCGTGCAATGGCACGGTAGCCGATGTCACTGCGGTATTGCATACCTGTAAAGGTGACTTGACCACAGACTTCTAAAGCATTGATTTGTGCTTCAAGTACAGTATCACCTAATGCCGTTACACAAAGTACGCGACCGCCTGCAGTAATGACATGACCATCTGCACTCATTGCAGTACCAGCATGGAAAATCTTGGTGTCTTCTGGAGATTGCCCTAAACCTGAAATCACATCGCCTTTGCGCACAGTTTCAGGATAGCCTTCAGCTGCAAGTACGATACCGATCGATTTACGTTCATCCCATTCAGCTTCGCTTGGTAAGTTACCGTCGATACCAGCTTCAACCAAATCGACCAATGATGATTTTAAACGCATCATGATTGGTTGGGTTTCAGGATCGCCAAAGCGGCAATTGAACTCGATCACACGTGGTTGACCTTGTTCATCAATCATTAAGCCAGCGTATAAGAAACCAGTGTAAACATGACCATCTGCTGCCATACCGTCAACGGTAGGGCGCATCACTTCGTTCATTACACGTTCAAAGACTTCTGCAGTCACCACTGGCGCAGGAGAGTAAGCCCCCATACCACCTGTGTTTGGACCTTCATCACCTTCGAAAATACGTTTGTGATCTTGTGAAGTTGCCATTGGCAAAATGTTGTTGCCATCGATCATGCAAATGAAGCTGGCTTCTTCACCAGCAAGGAATTGCTCAATCACCACGCGTGAACCAGCATCACCAAATTTGTTGCCTGCAAGCATATCGTCGATGGCAGCAAATGCTTCTTCGTTGCTCATTGCCACGATCACGCCTTTACCTGCAGCCAGACCATCTGCCTTAATCACGATTGGTGCGCCATTTTGTTCAACATAGGCTTTTGCTGCATCAACTTCTGTAAATACGTCGTAAAAAGCTGTTGGGATGTTATGACGCTTCAAGAAGTGTTTGGCAAATGCTTTAGAGCCTTCCAGCTGTGCCGCATACTGCGTTGGGCCCCAGATTTTTAAACCTGCTTCACGAGCAGCATCAACTACACCATTCACTAATGGTGCTTCAGGACCAACAATGACCAGTGCAACTTCATTTGCTTTAGCAAACTCAATAATGGCTGGGTTGTTTAAAATATCGAGGTCAACGTTTTGACATTTGTCTTCAGTTGCTGTGCCCGCATTCCCCGGTGCAACAAAAACTTGAGTGACTTTTGCATCTTGTGCGATTTTCCATGCAAGTGCATGTTCACGGCCACCGCTACCCAAAACTAAAATATTCATTATTCAGTTATTTCCTTTTTAAGTATCCCAGATACATCCACTAAAAATAGAAAATTCCCCCTTGAGATGCAACAACATCACAAGAGGGGATTTTAAAAATAATTAATGACGGAAGTGACGCATGCCTGTGAAGACCATTGCAATACCAGCTTCGTCTGCAGCAGCAATTGTTTCTTCATCACGCATTGAACCACCCGGCTGGATAATGCATTTAATGCCGGCTTTGGCCGCATTATCAATACCATCACGGAATGGGAAGAATGCATCAGATGCCATAACTGCACCTTCAACCACTAAACCTGCATGTTCAGCTTTAATTGCAGCAATACGTGCTGAGTTGACACGACTCATCTGACCAGCACCGACACCAATCGTTTGACGGTTTTTCGCATACACGATTGCATTTGATTTCACGTATTTTGCAACTTTCCAAGCAAAGATTAGATCATCAATCTCTTGTTCGGTTGGTGCACGCTTGGTCACAACTTTAAGATCATCCTTGGTGATCATACCTAAGTCTTGGTCTTGAACCAATAAACCGCCATTTACACGTTTATAGTCAAGTTGTGCTGCACGTGCATCAATTGCTGGAAGTTCACCACACACCAGCACACGGACATTCTTTTTCGCGCCTGTGATTTCGAGCACGCCATCGGCGATGCTTGGGGCGATAATCACTTCAACGAATTGGCGATCTACAATCGCTTGCGCAGTTGCAGTGTCTAATTCACGGTTGAATGCAATGATGCCACCAAATGCAGATTCAGGATCGGTTGCATAAGCAAGATCATAAGCTGCCTTGATACCATCTAATGAAACCGCAACGCCACAAGGGTTAGCATGTTTCACGATGACGCAAGCAGGTTTTGCAAATGATTTCACACATTCAAGTGCCGCATCGGTATCTGCAATATTATTATAAGAAAGCTCTTTACCTTGTAATTGCTTCGCAGTTGAAACCGACGCTTCTTTGGCATTGGCTTCTACATAGAATGCTGCGTTTTGGTGTGGATTTTCACCATAACGTAAATCTTGTGCTTTATTCAGTTGAGTATTGAAGGTGCGCGGGAATAAATCAGCTTCGCCTTCAGTTTTGCCAACACGCGCACCTAAATAAGATGCGATCATACCATCGTATTGTGCTGTATGCTCAAACGCTTTTACCGCCAAGTCAAAACGTGTTTCATAAGACAATGCACCATTGGCTTTTAATTCAGCGATGACTGAATCATAGTCAGTGGCATTCACGATAATACCGACTGAAGCATGGTTTTTTGCAGCCGCACGAACCATTGTTGGACCACCGATGTCGATATTTTCGATGGCATCGGCAAGTGAACAGTTCGGTTTTGCAACTGTCGCTGCAAAAGGGTAGAGGTTAACAATAACAAGATCGATAGGATCAATATTGTGTTCTTGCATCACTGCTTCGTCCAGACCACGACGCGCTAAGATGCCTCCATGAATTTTAGGATGCAGTGTTTTGACACGACCATCCATCATTTCAGGAAAACCTGTATGTTCAGAAACCTCTACTACGGCGATATTGTTGTCTTTAAGCAACTTATATGTACCGCCCGTAGATAAAATTTCTACCCCTAGAGCTGCAAGATTTTGAGCAAATTCAACGATTCCAGTTTTATCGGAAACAGAGATTAAAGCACGTTTGATAGTCATGATTTTAGTCAACAGTTTGAAGTCTACAGATTGAAAATAAAAGGCAAAAAAAATGCCCACGAGAACGTGAGCATTTTATCAATTATTCACTCATTAAACCGTGAGCTTTTAACTTTTTGCGTAAAGTTCCACGGTTAAGGCCTAAAATCTCAGCGGCACGTGTTTGATTACCGCGAGTATATTCTAAGACCACAGATAAAAGAGGTTTCTCCATTTCTGCTAAAACCATGTCATAAACTTGAGATGGTTGCTCACCTTGCAATTGTGCAAAATAATGACGAACTGCGCGATCTACATGGATGCGAAGAGCGACATCAGATTGAGCCGTAAAAATAGGAGATTTGCTATTCATGCGTTTTAATCCGAAAAATCAAAATATCACTTGGGTAAAGTGATATAAATGTGGTCTAAATTACTGAGTCCTGTTTTAGATCCTAAAACAGTGACTCTAAAACAATGGGACTATTAGCTTGCCACAAATCCTCGAATTGTGTAAAAAATAAGCGTAACAATAGTTAAATATTTGTTACCGCCTACTTTTAAAAACAAAAAAACCAACAATGCGCTTATGGGATAGAAGCACAGTTCGTTTAACGATTTTATTGTCTGTAAATTACGAGGTGTAAGTAGGTCAAAGCATTCGTGGCGCGTATCATACCACTGTCAGCGAAAAAGTGAGCAAATTAACTGCACTTTTTTTTGTTTTTTTGTCACTTTTTTGATCTTTTAGGGCTGTACAAATTCTAAACTATAGTCATTGAAGCTATTTTTGCTTTTGGGAACCGTAAATTCGAAGCGAAATGGGCTATTTGATGGAATACGTTGAATGGTTTTTAAACTGTCTACCAAATAGTCTTGCGGTTTTAAGACGACATTAAAAACAGCATCATCATTCTGTTTGAGCATCACCTTTATAGCAGGCAGCATGACACTGTTCTCGTGATGATTTAAAAGTACACCTGAAAAAACTGTACTATCTTTTTCTGCACGCTTTAATTTTACTTTTTCAAAGCTGAGATACTTATATTGGTCATTGGTGGTTTTACACGAGAAAATGCCGCAAGCATAGTTAAAGATTTGATTGAGCGCAGGGCTCTCATGCATCAGTTTTGGGTTGAACCATAAAATCTGAAAAGCAAACACCAAAATCAAGGCAATATTACCAATGCCCCAAAGCGTGTAATACATCCAGCCATGTTGTTTGTCGTTATTTTCATGATCAATCAGCAAGCTATCTTCTGATAGATTTAGATTGGGTAATGCGGTGACAGGTTCTGTATTGAAGTAATTCAGGTTGTTGAGATAGGTCAGTAAATCAATGTTTGAGTTTTCAATTTTCTGATCAAAGATGCTCAAAATCTGCATTTGTTTTTCTGCAAACGAGCTGTCAGGTTGAATTGAAGAAAAAAGAGAGCGATTGACAGGTGTCGGTATCGCTTCATTATCTGTTTCTAATAAGTTGGTTAATGCGTTAAAGTTGATAACGCATTTTGGACAACAAACCATGCCCTGTGCAACACTGAGTTGTGAAAGGGTCACTTTGTACACAGTTGAACATTTAGGGCAGCGGGTTTGTTTTTCACTCATAAGTAACAATGTTCTCAAATTGTTGTTTTACGTTTTCCTGAAATGCGACACCAGTTTTCTTCACGCTTTTCAATCTCTAATATATCAAAAAATTGTGAGTAAACACTAGAAACATCAGCAACTTGCTCTTCGATTACACCAGCAAGTGCGAACTCACCCTCATTTTTCAATAAAGTTGAGAATTCAGGCGCAAGAGCCATCAAAGGTGCCGCCAAGATATTTGCGACAAGGACATCTGCTTGTTGTGGTTTGAATTCTTGATCAAACTCTTCTGGTAATCCTACATAAAGGCGATCGAGTACACCATTCAATTCTGCGTTTTGTTTTGTAGCAAGGACGGCCTGAGGGTCGATATCTGTCGAATATACTTTTTTAGCACCGAGTAACAAGGCAGCGACACCGAGAATTCCTGAACCACAACCATAATCAATCACAACTTTATCTTTAACGTCAGTTTTACCCAGCCATTGAAGGCAAAGGAAGGTGCTGGCATGATTTCCTGTACCAAACGCCAGACCAGGGTCAAGCTTGATGTTGGTTGCATCTGCTTCAGGAGGTTCTAGCCATTCTGGTACGATCCAGTATTTTTCACCAATTTGAATTGGTTCATAATAGTCCATCCAGGCGCGTTCCCAGACTTGGTTTTCCAGATATTCATGGCGCATAGGCACATCAGGAAGTTGTACTTTTAAAAAGGCTTCTAAAGTATCAACATCAATTGGATCACTTTCTTCTTGTTGGTAAATACCTGTAACGATGACCTTATTCCAAAGTGGGGTTTCACCTGGTAATGGCTCAAGCAAGGCTTGGTCTTCTGCATCATCTAAAGTAACACTGACAGCACCTAGTGATAGGAGTAATGTTTCGGTCAGTTCAACTTGATTTTGATCAACAGTAATATGAATTTGTAGCCAGTTCACAGGAAAACCTAAATAAATGTATTTGTGGGTATTGTAATGGATTCGGGTCGATTAAAGGGATTATAAAATAGACAGATTACAATTTTAAGATGAAATATTGTGGACACATGCACGCTATTATATTGTTTTTTATATTTTATGGAAAAGAAAAAGAAGGTCTTCACGACCTTCTTTTATAGTTCGTATCAAGAAAATATATCGTTGTGTGGCCAAATAAGGTAGGACTTACTGACTAACGGGACGAGGTGCCGATTGTGTTTCTGAGATACGGCTTTGTGTGTCTACTGCGGCATTTGAAGCAGGCATTGGTGGCTGGAATACTAATTTACCTGCTGCATTGGGCTCGCATGACCCATTGAAAACAACGCCTTTATATGCAAATGACACAGGTGTACCTTGTTTTTTACCTTTACAAACCTGTTCATATTTTTTTGCCTGCTGGTCTTGGGTTGCCTTAGTCCCTGCATGTGCAGCTACGCTAAAACAAAGACTACAAATAAGAGATGACAATAAAAGCTTGGTGTTCATATCATTTTCCTAAAGTATTTGTTATTCACTATTAGGATAAAAAATTGACCAAATAAAACAGTGGTGTTCCAGTTAATAGTGATGAATGGCTGTGTGGAGTCTAAGAGAAAAATGCAACATAAGGTTTCTTTTTGTATATTTTGTAGTCAGAACAGTCGCTTGTAATCAATAACAATCTTGACTGTTTTTTCCAAATTAATTGAAAACTCCTGTATAATGCTCTGTCATTTTTTGAATACACATTTACCACTATGCACTATCCTAAAGTTTACGACGTTATCGTAATTGGCGGCGGACACGCAGGTACGGAAGCAGCGCTTGCTGCGGCACGTATGGGAAGACAAACATTATTGTTAACGCATAATATTGAAACTTTGGGGCAGATGAGCTGTAACCCAGCGATTGGTGGTATTGGTAAATCACATCTTGTCCGTGAAATCGATGCACTTGGCGGTGCTATGGCACTTGCAGCGGATAAAGGCGGTATTCAATTCCGTATTCTAAATTCCCGTAAAGGGGCGGCTGTGCGTGCAACACGTGCCCAAGCCGACCGTGTTCGTTATAAAGCTGCGATTCGCGATACGCTAGAAAATCAGGCCAATCTGGACATCTTCCAACAAGCCGCCGATGACCTCATTGTTGAAGGCGATACCGTTAAGGGTGTTGTGACGCAAATGGGGATTCGTTTCGACACTAAAACAGTGGTGTTGACGACAGGTACGTTCTTGGGTGGAGTGATCCATGTTGGTTTACAAAACTCTAGTGGTGGCCGTGCAGGCGATCCACCATCGATTGCTTTGGCGCACCGTTTGCGCGAGCTTAAACTTCCTGTTGGGCGCTTAAAGACCGGGACACCACCACGTATTGATGCTCGTACTGTCGACTTTTCGGTGATGACCCCTCAACCGGGTGATTTCCCATCTCCTGTCATGTCATTTATGGGTGATGCGTCAATGCACCCTGAGCAAGTGAATTGCTATATCACGCATACCAGTGAAAAAACCCATGAAATTATTCGTGGCGGACTTGATCGTTCACCAATGTATACTGGTGTGATCGAAGGTGTAGGGCCACGCTATTGCCCATCGATTGAAGATAAGATTCATCGTTTTGCTGATAAAGATTCACATCAAGTGTTCTTGGAACCAGAAGGTTTGGATACGCATGAACTATATCCAAACGGGATTTCGACCTCTTTGCCATTTGACGTACAGTTCAATTTGGTTCGTTCGATCCGTGGTATGGAAAATGCACATATCTTGCGTCCAGGCTATGCAATTGAATATGACTATTTTAATCCACAGGCATTGAAATTCACACTTGAAACCAAGGCGATTCAAAATCTGTACTTTGCTGGTCAAATCAACGGGACTACCGGTTATGAGGAAGCAGGTGCACAAGGTTTGCTTGCGGGCTTAAACGCGGCACGCCGTGCGTGGGAACAAGAAGAATGGACACCAAAACGTGATCAAGCTTATATGGGTGTATTGGTTGATGACCTTATTACTTTAGGGACAAAAGAACCGTACCGTATGTTCACCTCACGTGCGGAATACCGTTTGATGTTGCGTGAAGACAATGCTGATCAGCGTTTAACGTCTATTGGTCGTGAACTGGGTCTGGTTGATGATGAGCGTTGGGCTGCTTATAGCGAAAAAATGGAAGCAGTTGAGCGTGAAACCTCTCGCTTACAACATCTATGGGCTGCACCAAACAATCCAATGGGGAAAAAGTTCATTGAAATGACAGGTGCTGATCTTAGTAAAGAATGTAGTGCGATCGATTTATTAAAACGCCCAAATATCAACTTTGCTCAAATTGCCGAATTAACGGGTTCAGACGTGTCTGAACATGTGGGTGAGCAAATTGAAATTGCAGTGAAATACCAAGGTTATATTAATCGTCAACATGAAGATGTTGCACAATTAAAGCGCCTTGAAGAAACCAAAATTCCAGCTGATTTTGAATATGAGGGTATTTCAGGTTTATCACGTGAAATTACCTTAAAATTGAAAACAGTTCGTCCAGAAACACTGGCGCAGGCAAGCCGTATTCCGGGTGTAACACCAGCAGCTGTACAGTTACTGATGATTACGATGCGTAAAAATAATATGGCAAAGAAGTCAGCTTAATTTTGTTTTAAACTTGTTGACATCAATATTAAAAAACACCCTTTATCATAAGGGTGTTTTTTCTTGTATATATCATTGGGTCGGCTGTATTGATCGTAGGGGATAGGTAAATGAACAATTGGGTTATTTTATTCATTGCTATTACTGCGGAAGTGATTGCAACATCAGCCTTAAAAAGCAGTGAGGGTTTTACCAAACCACTTGCTTCAATTGTTGTCGTGGTGGGCTATATCATCGCATTTTATTGTTTGTCATTAACATTGAAAACCATTCCAGTGGGTGTTGCTTATGCGATCTGGTCTGGGGTGGGTATCGTTTTGATTACTACTGTTGCGTGGTTTGTATTTGATCAAAAACTAGATGTTTGGGGCATTATTGGTATTGTGTTGATTATGAGTGGCGTATTGATCTTAAATTTATTGTCTAAAACGAGTTCGCATTAGACCCTAATTTACATGGAATTTTAATTTTCTTTACTCAATTCCCCTCAGCCAGAATCTTAAATTTTTTTGAACAGGATGAGGCTGAGGCTATTCAATTAGCTTATTTAAAAATTGAGCTTTGATAAAAATATATGTTAATTTTATTAAACAATATTAAGAAAAGGATCAAAATAAATGCAGCTTGGTAATCAGAAAATGGCGAACTATTCTTTTTTAGTAGATATGTATGCCGATTCATATTTTCCTAATGATTTAGTCAAGAAAGGTGAGCGAATCCTAATTTCACTATGTCAGCAGATTGAGCTAACGCAACCTAAGACATTAGCCGAGCTATATAAGCTAACGCATGTGGCCACTGAGCAATTCAATGAATTACAAGAAGAGTTTTGGGAGCAGGAGAGTGAAATAGAAACGGCTGCCAGAGAGGCTATTGGTCATGACTTTGATGTTATTGCTGCTGCCTATGGTTTTGAGAATGCTGATAAAGAGGAAATTATTGCAACTCGAGATTGGTAAAGTTGAATAAAACAAGAGAAAAACCGAGTGATTGAGATACTCGGTTTTTTTCTACTCCGCGAACTATCTACAAGCTAACTTCAATCCCTTGTTTTAAATTTTGTTGATCAAATTGCGTATTGGCATCAATTTGAGCATACGCTTTAGGCAATAAGCGGCGAGCAGCACGGTTCGCCCTTTGCTCTAACCACTTTGGCATGTTGATTGCCAATGGATTGGTTTCTGTCTCTGACGCATCCGTCATCACTCGCGTTCCCATAATATAATCAAACCATGGCTTAGTCACACACCAGTTGGCATTTTGGTTGCTGGTCATATGATGATCGTAGTGCCAAGGGATTCTTTTTTTCGCATACTCTGGATCTAGGTGTGATTTGGCATGCACCTTCCAATAATTCCAGATACCATAGTACAACCCTGCGGTAAAGAATGGTGCAACAGGCAGAAAAATCGTAGATGCAGCAGCTAAACCGATAAGTGCTGATTTTTCATTATACATTTCCGAGTTTTTAAACATCGATTCGGCATAACCTTCATCATAAAAGCGATTTAAACGAGCACGTTTATGGTGAGCAATATGGGTAAAGAATGGACTATTTCTATTTTTGCTTGGAAATTCATGTAACCATACTTTGTGAAAATACCATTCCATACCATTAGCAATAAAAATACCGACTGGAAAACCGATCATGAGAGATTACCTTGTAATACATGGTTCGGATTTTAAGACGGTTTGAAGGAATTATTTTGACCCATCTGGCAGCTTTTATCAGCCTGTTAAATCAATTCAAACTTGTTTGCGTTGACGATACGCCGTAGGTGTTTCACCAGTCCAGCGTTTAAATGCTCTGGAAAATGCTGATGGTTCAGAAAAGCCAGTGAGATAAACAATCTGGTCGATGCTTTCTTCGGTTTGAGAAAGTAATCGTCGTGCCAGACGTTCCCGATAATGCGCGATGACTTTTTCATAGCTGGTATTTAACAGTTGTAAATCAGCCCTTAAACTACGCCCACTGCGTCCTAAATACTCAGCAATGATGTTCTGATCAAATTCACCAGATTCTAGTAAACCACTGGCCAAGATTTTTTCGATTTCGTTTATAAGCTGGTGTTTGTTTAGTAACTCAAGCTGTGCGGCAGCATGGTGTTCATGTACTTTTAACAGTTCAGGTTCATGTGCAGCAGAGGGGGTTGCTAATTGACTCTGATCAAAGCAAATGTAGCCATTACTTTGGCCGAGCCTGACTGGACATCCCCATACTTTTTGATATTCCTCTTGATGCGCACCATCAGGGTAAGGTAGACCAATTTCAGTGGGTGTAAAAGTTCCTTCGCTGATGTATTTAAAAAAATTGAGTAAAATCCCAATCGCACATTCCAAGTAATGCCGTACAGGGTGATTGAGACCTGAGATCGTCGCTGTTGTTTCGCTAATGAGGTCGAGTTGGAAGGACATCGCGTCGGTAAGTAAGGCTTGATAACGGATGGTACGTTTTAAACCTTCACCAAACGTGGGGCTGCTCAAAAAAAGATATTCAATCACTTGTCCGCGAAATGGTGGAATATTCGCACCAATATGTAAGCCAATATCAGAGTCTTGACTGATCTGTTGCGCTGCTTGCCAAAAACGCTGTTGGGTGGCGTTGTCCCGTCGAACAAATTTATCAGGGGGCTGATCAGGTAAATGAACACGAGCAAAAATAGCGGCGGCATCCAGATCCATTTTTTGCATGGTTTGATAGACCATCCATAAAAAGATACCTGCATCACTGGTTTTTCTTGAAGTCATAAAACAGGATAAAGATGTGTTTTGAAATAATATACGCTGTTCTTTTTAATATAGAAATAGAGCGAGTTTAAATTCGAGCAAGGAAGGTACTTATGTGAAGATAAATACTTTGTTAATTATGCTTACTCAGTCATTTCAACAGTGTTATCAAAGTGTCGTGTATGAGCCTTAGAGGCAATCGGATTTAGCTAAAACCAATGTTTTAATCTTGCTGGCTTTTTCAAAATGGTCCAGTCGATGTTCCATGATCCACCAGTGGGCAGCTTCCATCAGACGTTCAGGATCATCATTTTTATTGGCGAAAAATGCATAAAAAGAAAGCCCGACGTTTTCGCCTTTTTTTGCTATTTTTTCATCGCAGACTTCGATGATTTTGGCTTTTAATTCAGCTCTCATATTGCTCTAGATTCTGAAGGATAAATTTGGCAGAAGAGCGTAACATTTTTAATACAAGTGATTGTTATCATTTGGTTTAAGCGTTCCGCTGGAATTAAAAAAGCCAGTGTGGATCAGCTGGCTTTAAGTATTTGAATCATTTTAAGAGAGTTGGCTTAAAACTTTTTCTCTAAGGTCAACTGGAAGGACGGAATACTCTCATTGATTCGCGCTTGATAGAGGCTACCATCGACTTGGTTGGTTAAGCGCTCTTTATAGTGAGTACTTAATAGGTTATTGAGATTGAGGCTGGCTGCCCAGCCATGAGTAAAACGTTTGGTTGCACTGAGGTCTAAACTGAAACGCTGATTGGTGGTTCTATCATAGGGCTGACCATCCAAAGCTCGCGTAAATTCAGGGGTATAACTGACATTCATACTGGATGATAGTTGCCATGGCTTATAGCTATAGGATAAGCCTGCACTGGTATTATAAGGTGCTACATCGCTGACCAGACGCTCATTATGCTGCCCATCTTCAATTTTGGCGCGAATCGTCGATAGTTGTCCATTAAGCATAAATGAATGCCCAGTTTCGGTTTGTTTTAGCGCATAGCGTCCAGAGAGTTCAACCCCATAAGTCGTGGCCTGATCTTGGTTTTGTGGTCGTTCCACAAAACGTGTACCTTCCAGTGCGATGACTTTCTCGATGTAATCTTTAATTTCACGATGATACGCGGTTAGGCTGATACCACCACTGGCGGAGTCATAGGCAAGGGTTGATTCGGCTGCACGAATTTTTTCTGGTCTTAGATTTGGATTACCACCACGATCAGGATTATTCAGGCTACCTGCATCACTATCGGTTGAGACAGTAACATTCGGGACAAGCCGATCTGTATTGGGGCTTTTAAATGCTTGGCTTAAGTTGGTCTGAATTGACCATTGTTCAGTCAGGTCAAAACGGTATGCCAAAACAGGACTGAGATGCTGATCTTGATAATCGACCAAGCCAGAACGGTTGAGCCATTCTTGACGGGCCCCTAAAGTCAAGGTTTGACGCTCGGTGAAACGCCAACTGCCTTCAGCATAAACAGCATAACGTTGCTCATCTAGGCTTTTACTGACATTGCTGTCCAGTTCATTACTACGGGTATCAAAACCAAATTTGACTTGGCGATCTTTATCTAACTTTCGTACACCATCATAAGCAAACCCATACTGGTTCACGGTTTCATCTGTATAGATAGTGCTGGCTATAGAGCGAGTCCGTTGTGTCTCCGTTTGACGCTCGACAGAGAGTCGAATCTTATCACTCAGGTCTTTATCTTTACGTTCATAACGGGTGTTTAAACGAATACTATCATTCTTGTCATCCTGAGTTTGATTGGCCGAATAGCCATCCATTTTGATATTGCGATAGAACAATTCTGCAATCAGTTTTTGTTGGTCATCCAGATCATATTGCAAACGGGGAGAGAACATTTGCATGGTACGGTTAGTGGTACGAAGTTGCTCACGCGTTCCTGCTGCCGTTTCTGTCTTGGTGACCGAGGTGTTATCCATCCACATTTGATTGGCTGAAACACTGTATGACCACTGGTTTTCACGCCCATCCGCTTGAATGTTAATTTGTTTGCGTTCAGCTTGTTGTTCACCGCTATCACGTAAACCATAGCCTATTTTTACTGTGCCGTTTAAACGGGTATCTAGCGGTTCTTTCAAAATAATATTGATCACGGCAGAGGAGGCGACCGAAGCCTGTGCGACACTCGGCTGTTTGATGACTTCGATTCGTTCGATCATTTCCGGAGTGATGGTATCAATGACAGACATACCGCCACGTGGGCCACCTTGAACAGGTTCGCCGTTGACTAAAAAAGTGGGCGCGCCACCACCACGAAAGCGCATTCCCGAAGCGCCACTGCCACCGCGAGGACCTTGTCCAAAAGCGGAAATCTGAAAGCCAGCAGCGCGTCGTAATGCATCCATAACTGATTGATCCCCATATTGAAGCATTTCTTCACGGGTAATAACCGTTTTAGGTACGGCACTAATGTCATCATCTTTTACTTTTTTAGGCTCTGCTGAAGCTTTGAATGAAAGTGTTGGCAAAACTTGTGTATTTGATTCTGAGGGGGTGGAAGAGGGAGCCTCAGGCTGAGGCTCAGATGCAAAAATTGAAGCACTGATACTCAATAACGCTGTACTCAGCACACTGAGCTTTCCACAATAAACAGAATATTTCATTCTAAAACCCCAAAAAAAGATCAAATTATTTTGGCTGTAGCCTAATGTAAAATTGTGTAGAAAAATGGAATTTATAAGGACTAACTCAAAGATTTAAATAATATTTTTAGAATTTTTCAGAAGACTAAAAAAGCAAGCCTTTATTTTAAATGAATAATAAATGGCCTGTTTAGTCAAAATTTAATGTAAAAAATGATGAAAATGAGAATGATTTTTATTAAAATTGTAATTGTTTTTATTTTTAATCTTTTTTTAATTTTTGTCTGAATTTTTTGAGAATTTTATGCGTTATTTTTATCCAACTTTGATGAGCAAGCCCGCTTTTAAATTTAGCTTGCTTAGCTTGATGCTCCTTCAGGCCCAATATGCTGCTGCAAATGAGGCCACGTCATCAACTGCCGTGATGCCAACCATTAAAATTGAAGCAATGAGTGAGCTGGATCCGATCAAAAGCTATATCGATTATGATCAGGCAAGTGTCACCCGTAATGGCCTCAAGAAAAAAGACATTCCGCAAACCATCGATACGATCGATGTGCAAAAATATAAAATTTATGGGTCTAATGATCTGAGTGTCATGCTACAGGGGACGCCAGGGGTATCAACCAGTTATGACATGCGTGGTGATGGAATTAATCTAAGAGGCTTTAATGCGGATAGTGGCGATATTTATCGTGATGGTATTCGTGAAAGTGGTCAGGTTCGCCGTAGTACTGCAAATATTGAACGTATTGAAATATTAAAAGGCCCTGCATCTGTACTTTATGGCCGTAGTTCAGGTGGTGGGGTCATCAATATGGTCAGTAAGTTCGCCAATTTTGATTCAAAAAGCTCAGTGGGGATTTATGCTGGCTCATATGATAACTATGGAACAACAGTTGATTTAAACCAAGTGCTCACAGATAACGTTGCTGTTCGCTTAACTGGCGAATATGGCGAATCGAATAGCTTCCGTTCGGGTATCGAAAATAAGATTGAGATGCTTTCACCAAGTTTTACCTATAAAAATGATGAAGGTCTAACTTGGACCATGCAGTATACCTACGACAAATTGCATCGCGTGCCAGATCGTGGCCCCTCTTATACGGCACTTCCAAAAGGAACTTCGATTAAAACAGGTTTTGCTCAAGACGGCGACTATGTGAATGATGTTTTACAAGTTGCACGTTCTGACCTGAATTACGAGTTTGCACCCAACTGGAATTTTCATTGGGCACTCAGTTATCGCCAAGCAGAGCAAAACTTTGACCACTTCTATGCGGGTGGTTTATGTAAGACAGACGGTACAGCAATAACAAATGCGGGTACATGCAAAGGCCATGTTGGTGATATTTCGCAAATTTATTATTGGCAGAAAACTGATAATAAAACTACCAGCAATACTTTTGATATTCGTGGCGAATTTGGTACAGGCCGTATTAAGCATAATCTATTGGTCGGTGCAGACTGGACTTATGAACAGCGGGAACCACTTTTAGCCAATAAGAAAGATGGTGCTGCTATTTATGGTTATGTTAATCCGCTAACAGGTGAAAGAAGTAGTTCAAGAGGTTCTGGCAACTTAATCTTAAATACACATAATTATAATCAAGGCGAAGGTTATGGCGTGTTTATTCAAGACCTTATCAGTTTTAATGATTATTTTAAAATGATGTTGGGCGGTCGTTATGACTATTATCAGTCTGAAACCACCAATCGTTTAAAATCAAGTGAAGCTCTGGATTATCATCGTAGTATTGAGGGTGAAAGCTTTAGCCCCAATATCGGTTTTATTTGGCAACCCGTAGAGAGTCAGAGTTTTTATGCATCTTATAGCAAGAGTTTTGCGCCATTTGGTGGGAGAGTAGGAGTAAATGTTGTCTCTGCAAATACAGATGTAGATACATTTGATGCGAAACCACAATACAATGAGCAATATGAGGTGGGTGTAAAAAGTGATTGGCTAAATGATCGTTTAAATACCCAGTTTTCTGTGTTTGACATTCGTAAGAACAATATCCGCTATCAACCAAATCCTGACAATATGCCAAATGAATGGGCTGTGGGTGGTCAGCATCAATCTAAGGGGATTGAATTTAGCTTTATTGGACGTGCTTTAGACAATCTTTTTGTACGTGGTGGTTATAGCTATATGGATACCGAGGTTACTAAAGATCCTAAACAGCAAAATGTTGGGAAAGAATTAAATAACACACCTCGTCATACAGGGAATCTTTTTGTTCGTTATCTTCCAACCGATAAAATTTATGGTGAGGTGGGAGCAACCTATGTTGGGGATGCCAAAATCTATCTAAATGGTAACTTGGATCGACAACCAACCGATTTTGCAGGTTTCAGACGTTTAGATGCTGCAATTGGATATAGCGCTAATCCTTGGAACATTACTTTAGCTGTGAATAACTTGACCAATAAAGAGTATTGGCGTTCAGAATCTATGCCAGGCACGCCACGTAACTTTTTAGTGCGTTTGAACTACCAGTTCTAAGCTAAATAGTTGTTGTGACGTTGAGCACTTTTCTAAGGGAAAGTGCTCTTTTGTTTTTACATACTGAAAATAAACTATTTTTTCTACAAGAAAGATGTGATTTATATCTATCTTATTGAATTATATAAAATGTAATTGCTAAAAAAACTGGAATATTCTAATATTTGATTGAGCGAAAATTAAGCGGAAAAATTATTAAAATAGCTATATAATTGTGATGTAGTTATCATTTGTGATTTTAATATGCGTTTTTGTTCTCGTTTACCTTCTTTTTTGTTAGCATTAAAGAAAACTTTATAATAGAGATAATAATAATGAAGATTAAAATTGCGATTGCTTTGGCCTTTTTTGTGTTCATTTTGGGTTATGTTGCTTATGTGGATGCCCAAGCGAAGAAACGTCAAGAGCTACTAAAAATTGTTCAAGATGCTGAAAACAGCTTGAACACAATACAACATAATCCGCATACGCATTTATCCTCATATCAGCGTAGTCATTAGTTTTGGTACGGTATATGAGACTATTCTTAACTCAATGAACCGAGATTGAGCATGAAATGCGCTTTTTTTGTATTGAGCTACTCAAGTTTTGAATAGAATCTGTTAAAATATTTGCCATTCAATAAAAAGCTGCATCTTGTTATGCGGCTTTTTACGTTTTGATATCGGAATCGGATTTATACATATTCTCTGCGTAGCAAGTGCAAAGCTGGCATATAGATTGCTTCTCGCCTTGCGTACCTTTTTGTGTACATTCAAAAAAGATTGCAAACACAAACGTATAGATTTCACATTCTACGATCTTAGATTTCAACAGGTGCTATGTTATGACAACGCCTAATGCTTCGGCTGGTTTGCTAGAACGCTTATTTAAATTGAGCGATAACAAAACCAACTTTAGAACAGAAGTTCTAGCAGGTGTAACTACATTTCTAACGATGTGTTACATCATCATTGTAAACCCACTCATTCTCTCTGAAACAGGCATGGATCATGGTGCTGTGTTTGTTGCGACCTGTTTGGCTGCAGCAATTGGGTGTTTGGTCATGGGGATTATTGCGAATTATCCAATCGCACTTGCACCTGGTATGGGCTTAAATGCCTATTTTACCTATTCTGTCTGTTTGGGCATGGGCGTGCCTTGGCAAACTGCATTAGCTGCTGTTTTTGTCTCAGGGATTATCTTCCTTGCGATCAGCTTCTTCAAAATTCGTGAAGCAATCGTCAATGCAATTCCAATGTCACTTAAATTTGCCATTGGTGGTGGTATTGGTTTGTTCTTGGCATTGGTTGCCTTGAAAAACTCGGGCATTATCGTGGCAAACCAAGCGACTTTGGTTGGCCTTGGCGATATTAAACAACCAACCGTATTGCTTGCTTTATTTGGTTTCCTGCTCATTGTTATGCTGCATCAGTTTAAAGTACGAGGTGCGATTATCATCAGTATCTTGGCTGTGACAGCAATTGCAACAATGATGGGATTAAATGACTTTAAAGGTGTGGTTGGGGAGATTCCTTCGATTGCACCAACATTCATGCAAATGGATTTTGAAGGTCTATTTACTGCCAGTATGGTCGGCGTGATTTTTGTATTCTTTATTGTCGATTTATTTGATAGTACGGGTACTTTGGTTGGGGTGTCGCACCGTGCAGGATTACTGCAAGATGGTAAGTTACCACGTTTGAAGAAAGCACTTTTTGCTGATTCAACCGCAATTGTTGCTGGCGCAGCATTAGGAACTTCATCAACAACGCCTTATATTGAGTCGGCTTCGGGCGTTGCCGCTGGTGGTCGTACAGGTTTAACGGCTGTGGTGGTTGCTTTCCTGTTTATTGGCTGTTTGTTCTTGGCACCTTTGGCGCAATCTGTACCTGGTTTTGCAACAGCACCTGCATTATTGTTCATTGGCGTGCTAATGATCCAAGGGATTACCAACATTGATTGGGATGATATCACTGAAGCAGTTCCAGCATTTTTAACCATCGTATTTATGCCATTTGCTTATTCAATTGCAGATGGTATTGCAATGGGCTTTATTAGCTATGCTCTAGTGAAATTGTTAACAGGCAAGGCCAAGACAGTACCGTATATGGTTTGGATCATTGCTGCGCTTTGGGTATTTAAATTTGCTGCATTTGGCGGTTAATCCAATCTTTATTATTCTTTAATAATTCTTTGCTTGAATTGCTGTTTAAGCAAAGAACCCGAAAAGGGTGTCCATATTGGTTACACCCTTTTTTCTTTAGACGTGGAGTTACTATGAATCAAATCGAGCTGATTCGTGCTTTACCCAAAGCCGAATTGCATGTGCATATTGAAGGGACATTTGAACCAGAACTGATGTTTGCTATTGCACAGCGTAATCAGATTCAGATTCCTTATCAATCTGTGGAAGAAGTGAAGCAAGCCTATAACTTCCATAATCTTCAATCATTTCTTGATATCTACTACGCTGGTGCAAACGTGCTGGTACATGAACAAGATTTTTATGATCTTGCTTGGGCATATTTCGAAAAATGTGCTGAAGATCGTGTGGTACATACCGAAATGTTCTTTGATCCGCAAACGCATACTGAGCGTGGGGTTGAGTTTGCAACCGTGTTGGCGGGGTTAAAACGTGCGTGTAAGGATGCTCAGGACAGATTAGGGATTAGTTCTCAATTGATCATGTGTTTCTTGCGTCATTTAAGCGAAGAAAAGGCCTTTGAAACGCTTGAGCAAGCTTTGCCATTCAAAGATGACATTATTGCAATTGGTCTGGACTCAAGTGAAGTCGGGCATCCACCATCGAAATTTGAACGTGTTTTTGCCAAAGCGCGTGAGGCAGGATTCTTGATTGTGGCGCATGCCGGTGAAGAAGGCCCACCAGAATATATCTGGGAAGCGTTAGATTTGCTGAAAGTGAATCGTATTGACCATGGCGTACGTTCAGAAGAGGACGAGCGTTTGATGACACGTTTAATTGCTGAAAAAATGCCTTTGACCGTGTGTCCTTTAAGTAATTTAAAACTCTGTGTCGTAAATGATATGGCTGATCACAACATCCGTCGTTTATTGCAGAAGGGTGTGCATGTCACTGTGAACTCGGATGATCCTTCGTATTTCGGTGGTTATATGAATGATAACTTTGTTGCAATTCAGCAGGCTCTGGATTTGAGCAATGATGAATTAAAACAATTGGCAATTAATTCTTTTGAGGCTTCATTCATTTCTGATGAAGAAAAACAAAAGTGGATTGCAGAAGTGAAAAAGATCTAAATTAAAAAAACCGCGTTAAGCGGTTTTTTTTAAAGCCTAAAATTTATTTAGGCTGGCGTAACATGCTAAGTAACACATTATCTTTATCAATCAGGTGATGTTTAATGGCAGCTAAAGCATGTCCAGCCACCAGTAAACCCGCAAACCAAGAGAGGTAGATGTGTAAAGGTTTTACAATGGCGAGCAAGTCTGGATTGTCTTGCACTAAGCGTGGAATTTCGAATAAGTACAAGACTGGTGCGGGATGCCCGGCACTCCAGCTAAATAAGCAGCCTGTAATTGGAAGTGCAAGCAGCATTAAATAAAGCAAGAAATGTCCAACATGTGCCAAGGTTTTCATCATTGGTGACATGGTATCGGGAAGTTGTGGGACAGGGTGGGTATAGCGCCAAAAAATACGGATAACGACCAGAAAGATAATGGTGGTGGCGATATTTTTATGTAGGGTAATCACATTGCCCTTAAGGCTTCCATCAACGTCATAACTGAGGAAGTTACCACTATAGAAACCAATCAACCAGGCGACAATGAAAATAGCAGCCATGAGCCAATGAATAACTTGTGCCGTGCGAGTGTAATATTGTGCTGAGCTTGACATTGCAACATCCTGGCTTTGTTATAGGTAATTATTTTTAATAATAGATATCCCGTTGAGGTTCTCCTACAGTGTAAATGTAACGGAGCGTTTTATGCTTGGAACGGTCAAAAGGGTAATCTTAAGTTATAATTGTTATATTATGTAAAGATTAGCTAGAGTCATATCATAAAATGTGCCGTTTAGGCACAATACGCCTGCCAAAATTTAGATACAGGTTAGAAATCATGAAAAAGTTGGTGCTTATAGTTGCCCCTGTTGTTTTAGCTTTAACAGGATGCGTTACGCCAAATGGCAGTAACTCTGCAGGAACAACTTCTCAGCAGCTTGGTATGGCTGCACTAAAAGTTGCTGTAAATGCAAAATGTATTAATGAAATCAATACTCTTCCAGCATGGAAGACAGCGACACGTTTGATGACAACCGAACAACGTGACAATATCCAGACTGAAGTATGTGGTTGTGTCAGCGAAAAAGCGCCAAATAGCGTTACAGCTGTTGAATTGGCTACTGCTGCAATTGATCCGACTGCACGTGCAACGATTGTGACTCAAGTAGTTTCACAGACCGTAAATGCTTGTGTTGCAGAGACGTTAAAGAAAGCAAGTTAAGCGGAAAAGGCTGAGTTATCAGCCTGCTTCTTGAAAATCACACATTGCGTAGAATGGATGTGTGAGAATGCTATGAGTACACCGAATAAAAGACCTGAAAATTGGTCAAATTTAATGTGCTCCAGCGCATATTTCAAAACCATATCTACAACGATAAGATTGACCAAGACTGAGTTAATTGGTTGGGCAGCATGTCTCTACCCAAGCTTATAGTGCATTTAATCACTTTGAATGTACTTCAACAGCACTAGTCAGGGTATGTATGGCTTTGTCATTTGATTTAAGGCCGGATAAAAATCTGAATAAGATGGAGATGGCTATGAGATATGTGAATTGAAGATGTGAATGGAAAGATGAAATGAGAGTTGCTGGTGTGGATGAGGCGGGGCGAGGCCCTTTGGTGGGTTCTGTTGTCGCTGCCGCAGTTATTTTAGATCCAAATAATCCGATTGAAGGTTTGAATGATTCTAAAAAGTTGACCGAAAAAAAACGGGAAAAGCTTTTTGTTGAAATTCAGGAAAAAGCACTTGCTTGGTCAATTGCCGAAGCAACTCATGCTGAAATTGATGAGCTCAATATTTTACAAGCCACTTTTCTGGCAATGCGTCGTGCAGTTGAAGCATTGGATACTCCACCCGTAAAAGTGATCGTGGATGGTAATCAAATTCCAAAAGGAATAACGATTCCATGTGAAGCGATTGTAGGAGGGGATGCCAGTCATGCAGAGATCAGTGCTGCAAGTATTTTGGCTAAAGTGACACGTGATCGTCAGATGCAAGAACTTGATCAGCAATTTCCAGATTATGGTTTTGCTAAACACAAAGGATATCCAACTAAAGCACACTTTGAAGCGATTGCGGCCCATGGTGTGATTGAGCAACATCGACGCAGCTATGGCCCAGTGAAGAAAGCTTTAGGGGTATAAAAATAATTAAAGCGACTAAGGATAGTCGCTTTAATTATTCGAGAAGAATTCTGCGCATTAACGATTGAAGTTATTATGACGAGGGAACTCGTTATTCTCTTCTTCATAAGAATGTTGATAATCTTGATCAAGATGTTGCAGATGCTCATGCATGGCACGTTCATGTTGGATGCGTTGGTAAATTTCCTCACGATGTACAGAGACTTCTTTTGGAGCATTTACACCAATACGCACTTGATTGCCTTTTACGCCAAGCACAGTAACACTGACTTGATCCCCAATCATTAATGTTTCTCCGACACGACGGGTCAGAATCAGCATGTTTATCTCCTTGCTAAACGCTTAAACTTGCGACAGGGAATTCATTGTTTGAAAGCACAGCCTAATATACAGAAAATTCTAACAGAAATATGTAAAAAACATTCTTTTTCGTAAGTTCTGTGAGAATTTTCTTAAAACCTCAGAGCTAATATAACAGAGCCACTATAAAAAAAACTATAGTGGCTCTGTTTTTTTTCTTATTTACTTGCGAGTAAATATGTTTAAGCAGCTAATAATTAAGCACGAGCGCTACTTTCACCGTGTTCACGATCTAGGCCAAAAGCTGTATGTAAACAACGAACTGCTAGCTCTAAATAGTTTTCTTCGATGATGACAGACACTTTGATTTCTGATGTAGAAATCATGAGAATATTAATGCTTTCTTCGGCTAAAGCAGTGAACATTTTACTCGCGACACCAGCATGAGAGCGCATACCTACACCGACGATTGATACTTTTACAATGTCGTCACGGGTCACAACTTCACAACCTTCAATGCTATTTGCTGTTTGTTCTAAAATCGCTTTTGCTTTCGCTAAGTCGTTGCGATTTACAGTAAAAGTAAAATCAGTTGTACCATCTTCTTCAACATTTTGGATAATCATATCCACTTCAATGTTGGCATCACTAATTGGTGACAAGATTTTAGACGCAATACCTGGTTCGTCTGGAACACCCAAAATTGTTAATTTTGCTTCGTCACGGTTAAATGCAATGCCTGCAATGATTGGTTGTTCCATGTCGTCTTCTGCCTCAGTGGTAATTAGTGTGCCTACATTTTGTTTGAAATCTTCGTCAAATGCACCATCGTTTTCATTATCAAAACTCGATAATACACGTAATGGAACTTGATATTTGCCTGCGAATTCAACAGAGCGAATTTGTAACACTTTTGAGCCTAAAGATGCCATTTCCAGCATTTCTTCAAAAGAGATACGGTCAACTTTTTTTGCTTTTGGTGCAACACGTGGATCAGTAGTGTAAACACCATCCACATCAGTATAGATTTGGCATTCATCTGCTTTCAAGGCTGCTGCAAGTGCAACACCAGAAGTATCAGAACCACCACGACCTAAAGTGGTGATATTGCCATTGGCATCATAACCTTGGAAACCAGCAACGACGATGACACGACCTGCATCTAAATCAGCCGTCATAACATCAGTATCAATTGATTCAATACGTGCTTTAGTAAACGCGCTGTCGGTTTTAATCCCAACTTGACGACCTGTATATGACTTCGCTTCTACGCCAATTGAATTCAGTGCCATTGCTAACATGGAAATCGTTACTTGTTCACCCGTTGACACCATTTGATCTAATTCACGTGGGTCAGGGGTGCTGGTAATGGCCTTGGCAAGCGCAAGTAGGCGGTTGGTTTCACCACTCATTGCTGAAACAACCACGACCACTTTGTGACCATGATCATGCCAACGCTTGACACGACGAGCAACATTTAAAATGCGCTCAGGAGTACCCATAGAAGTACCGCCATATTTCTGTACGATTAATGCCATAGTTGTTCCATATAAGCCATGACCCTGAGAGGCATCAGGGTCAGTTACACAAAAGTGAAGTCTTGATTATTGTTCAAGCCAAGCAGGTAATGCTGCAATCACTTGATCAAACTTCTCGTTTAGTGGCGCGCCACCTTGTGCTAAGTCAGGTTTGCCACCACCTTTACCACCTAGCTCTTGAGCCAAGTGTTTGATGATGTCACCTGCTTTTAGAGTTGCAGTATATTGTTTAGCGACAGAGGCGATTAAACTCACTTTATCACCTTCAACGCCAGCTAAAATAATGACTGCATCTTCCAATTTTGATTTCACGCTATCGTGCAAATTGCGTAATGATTTGGCATCTAAACCTTGTACCGTGGTAATCAACGTTTGACGACCGGCAATGTCTTTCACTTGATCCAGGAGTTCTGCTGCTTGGAAGCTGGCTAACTTTTGATTCAGTTGTTCGATTTGCTTTTGTAAGCTAGAAGCAGTTTCAACAATTGCTTCAACTTTTTCTACTGTTTGATCTTTCTGTGCTTTTAATAAGCCATTGATCGTTTGGATATCTGTTTCAGCTTTTTGAACGACTTCAAGTGCTTTAGTACCCGTCACGGCTTCAATACGACGAACGCCCGCAGCAACACCACCTTCAGAAGTGATTTTGAACAGGCCGATGTCACCTGTACGCTTCACGTGAATACCACCACACAGTTCGATTGAGAAGTTTTTCTCGTCAATTACTGAACCCATAGACAGTACGCGAACTTCTTCACCATACTTTTCACCGAACAGCATCATCGCACCTTTGGCTTTGGCTGTTTCGATATCAAGCAACTCAGTACTTACCGCAGTATTGGCAATAACTTCGGCATTGACTAAGCGCTCAATTTGTTGCAATTGTTCAAATGAAACAGGTTGGTCATTGGCAAAGTCAAAACGTAAAATATCGCTCGCAACCAAAGAACCTTTCTGCTGCACATGCGCACCTAGAATCTGGCGTAAAGCAGCGTGTAAGAGGTGAGTTGCAGAGTGGTTGCGTGCTGTTGCTGCACGAATATCCGCTTTAACCGTCGCGTCTACGTTCTGAGTCGCTTTGAGGTTACCCATAGTCACGATACCTTGGTGTACAAAAGCGCCACCAGATTTTTTAGTATCTTGAACTTCAAAGATACCAGTATCATTTTTGAATAGACCTGTGTCACCGATTTGACCGCCACTTTCTGCATAGAAAGGGGTTTGGTTCAATACGATAAGCGCTTCGTCGCCTTCATTGATTTCATCAACTTGAACGCCATCTTTATAGATTGCAACAATTTGACCTTGACCCTGAGTCGCATCATAGCCATCAAATTGAGTTTCGCCTTCAACTTTGACAATGCTGTTATAGTCAACTGCGAATTTACCTGCATCACGCGCACGTTGACGTTGTGCTGCCATCTCTACTTCGAAACCGGCTTCATCAATCGTCAGATCACGTTCACGTGCGATATCAGCTGTTAAGTCTGTCGGGAAGCCATAAGTATCGTAGAGTTTAAATACTGTTTCACCTGGAATGACAGTCCCTTTCAGTTGAGCCAATTCACCTTCGAGCAATTTTAAGCCTTGCTCAAGTGTTTTCGCGAATTGTTCTTCTTCTTTTAGCAATTGTGCTTCGATACGCGCTTGCTGTGCAGCAAGCTCTGGATAGGCATCGCCCATCACTTCAATCAGCGGTTGCAACATCTTATAGAAGAATGAACCGGTTGCGCCTAGCTTGTTACCATGACGGACCGCACGACGAATGATACGACGCAATACATAACCACGACCTTCGTTTGAAGGGTTAACACCATCAGCAATCAAGAATGAACATGAGCGAGCATGGTCAGCAATGACTTTTAATGAAGCTGGGTATTCAACTGGTTTATTTTGAGCTTTCGCTTCTGCTTCAATTGCAGTGGTATCTAGACCAATGATGTCAGCCGCAGCTTTTAATAAGTGTTGGAACAGGTCAATTTCATAATTTGAATTGACATGTTGCAGTACAGCCGAAATACGCTCCAAGCCCATACCTGTATCAACAGAAGGTGCTGGAAGAGGGTGCATGACACCATCTGCAGTACGGTTGAACTGCATGAAAACGTTGTTCCAGATTTCGATGAAACGGTCGCCATCTTCTTCAGGCGTGCCTGGTAAGCCACCCCAGATATGGTCTCCATGATCAAAGAAAATTTCAGAACATGGACCACATGGACCGGTGTCACCCATAGCCCAGAAGTTGTCTGATGCGTATTGACCACCTTTATTGTCACCAATACGGATAATACGTTCAGCATCGATTCCGATTTCTTTGTTCCAGATATCAAATGCTTCATCATCGGTGTGATAAACCGTGACATATAAGCGATCTTTCGGTAAGCCCAACCACTGTTCGCTGGTCAAAAATTCCCAAGCAAATTTCAGCGCATTTTGTTTGAAATAATCACCGAAAGAGAAGTTACCTAACATTTCAAAAAAGGTATGGTGACGTGCGGTATAACCGACATTGTCGAGGTCATTGTGTTTCCCGCCGGCGCGGACACACTTTTGTGATGAAACAGCACGTACATAATCGCGCTTTTCTAAACCTAAGAAGCAATCTTTAAACTGGTTCATACCAGCATTGGTAAACAGCAAAGTTGGGTCGTTGGCGGGAACCAGAGAACTCGAAGCGACACGTGTATGCCCTTGCGATTCGAAATAACGCAAAAATGCTTCACGGATTTCAGCTGATGTCATAAAGCGAGTACTCACAACCAAGACACTCCATAATTTTGAATTTGGCTATTTGCAACAAGGTACGTTGTGTCTAATGTTCTACAATCGAACCCAGTGCGTGGCATAGATTTTAAAAGTGCTAAATTATAACGGAAAATACCCGCCTCACCAACGATTTTACAAGCAATATCATATAAAACTGTGTTTAAGCTAAAAATCTATATTCAACAATGCGCTTGATGTTTTACCATATAGCATAGAAAAGATGATGTTTTGATGAAGAAGGACGTTACATGCAACGTATCGCTATCAATGGATTTGGTCGAATTGGTCGGAATGTATTACGTGCGTGGTTTGAGAGTCCTAAGCAATTTCAGTTTGATATCGTTGCCATTAATGATATTGCTGATGTGCAGACCTTGGTGCATTTATTCAAATATGACACCACGCATGGGCGTTTTGCCGGAAAAGTTGAGATTCAGATTGAAAACCAGCATATTTTTCTGAATATTCAGTCCAACCAACGCCAGTTAAAGCTACAGGTTTTTAAACAGGCCCAGCCTGAATTATTACCGTGGGCAGACTTAGATATTGATGTAGTACTTGAATGTACAGGTTTATTCCGCTCACGGGTTGATGCCACTCGTCATGTTGAAGCGGGTGCGAAGCGAGTGATTATTGGTGCTGCACCTTTTGATTCGGTCGATGCGGCGATTGTCTATGGTGTCAATCACAACGAGGTTAAAGCCTCAGATCAAATTATTTCTAGTGTTTCATGTACTACACAGGCATTGGTACCATTGGTCAAAATTATTGATGATGCCTTTGGTATTGATACGGCATTAATGACAGAAATCCATGCAGTTACGGCAGATCAATCGGTATTGGATCATGCGCATCGGGATTTACGTCGTGCACGTGCGTCTGGGCAAAATATTATTCCAACCACATCAAGTGCCTTGGGTGCATTGAAGCAGGTCATGCCGAAAATGGAAGATCGGATCAATGGTTATTCCATTCGTGTACCGACCATTAATGTGGCAGCGATTGATCTTACTTTTGTTTCACATTCGCCGATTACCGTGCATAAAATCAATGAAGTTTTGAGCAAAGCTGCACAATTTGATTATGCGCAGATTATGCAAGTGACAGATGAAGATCTGGTTTCGAGTGACTTTAATCATTCACCGTATTCTCTAATTGTTGATTTAACCCAGACCATGGTGGTGGGGCATCAAGCAAAAGTTTTTGCGTGGTATGATAATGAATGGGGATATGCAAATCGCTTGCTGGATTTGTGTGAATCTTTTTGTAATTAATATTTTAAATAAGATATAAATAATAATGTGGGGTATTGCATGACATTGATGTTGGTTTGGGGATTTATTGCTGTTTTATTGTTGGCGGTGGCTTTTTTATTCTGGTTTCAGTTTAAAAGCGTAGACGTACGAAACCAAGATGTTCAGGTGCAACAACTTGAAGAAAAAGTACTGCATCTGGAATTACACCTGAAAAAGAGTCTGGAAATCATGCAGGATCTCGCTAAGAAGATGCATGTACAACAAGAGGTACTAGATCGCACTGTAGTCAATATTACTGCTTTAGAAAAACAAAATGTTGAGCTGGTGAATGTTTTGGAGGTGTTGATACAGACACCTAAAAATCTTAAAGATGATAGCTAAGTTTAAAATTTGAATCTTGAGACTTAGTGTTTAGTAGTAAAAATAAGCTCATTTGTAAGATTATGTGGAGCGAAACCCAAGGTGGAACTTAAGTAGGTTCTATTTTTAATATAATACTAATAAAAATAAGGGGATTAAATTGATCAATATAAATGGGAAAACAAAGTTAATCGTTTTAATTGGTGATCCGATTGAAAAAGCTAAAACGCCAGAGTTGATGAATCAATTATTAGCAAATAGAGGATTGCTGGGAGAATATATTGCAATTGGTTTTCACATCTCTCCAGAACATTTAAAGGATGCAATAGACGGCATCAAAAAAATTCATAACTTTGTTGGAGCAGTTGTGACCATGCCATATAAACAGCAGATTATTTCTTTAATTGATTCATATGAAAGTGAAGTAAAGTTTATCGAAGCATGCAATCTAATCTACCGTCAGCCAGATGCAAGTTTGCATGGATATAACTTTGATGGAGTTGGTTTTGTTGCAGGTCTGAAAAGCAACGGATATGTATTGAAAAATAAGCGCTGCGTTTTGATGGGTGCTGGTGGAGCTGCTTCAGCAATTGCATATGCCTTATTGGCTGAAGAATGTTTGGAACTCAATATTTTGAATCGCTCTCATGAACGGGCTGAAAAATTAAAACATCATCTACAGGCGAAATTTAAAAATATTAAGATCAAAATTAATGAAAAAGTGGTTGAGCATTTTGATTTGCTTATTAATGCAACTCCGCTTGGCATGAATGAAGCAGATCCATTGCCAACGACAGAAGATATAATTAAAAAAGCAAAAATGGTGGCAGAATGTGTTGTAACAGTTGAAAAAACAAAGTTATTAACGCTGGCTGAGCAACACACCCAAATACATTTTGGAAAAGCCATGCTTGAGGGACAGCTCAGTTTAATGCTTGAATTATTTATGCAGAAAAGATGTTGAAAATATGATTTTAAAATTTATACAGCTAAATCCAGATTAGTCTAAATTTTTTGTGCATGGTATTCACTAACGTGTTAGACTTAGAGAAATCGGGCGTACTCCCGATTTTTTTATGTGGTTGCTTTTTGTGTGGATGCTTCCACATTGAACAGATTTTAGGTTTGGAACATGGCCATTTCAGAGACATGGTTGCTCCCTGACGGGGTAGCAGATGTATTGCCAGAACAAGCGCAAGTGGTTGAAACCTTGCGTCGAGAAGCGTTAGATTTCCTCGCAGTTCGAGGTTATCAATTGGTGTATACACCATTTATTGAGTATATCGAATCGCTCTCGTTACTTTCAGAATCTAATCAAGATTTGGATTTAGTTACATTCAAAGTCATTGATCAGCTTTCAGGTCGTCTACTTGGTGTTCGTGCGGATATGACACCGCAAGTGGCACGTATCGATGCTCATGTACGCCCAGTTGAAGGCGTAGCGCGTTATTGCTATGCAGGTTCAGTCTTGCATACTAAACCACAGAATTTTAATGCAACACGTGCACCATTACAGTTAGGTGCAGAGTTGTATGGTCATGACAGCATTGAGGCTGATGTTGAAATGATCAATGTCATGCTCGCATTAATTGAGCATACCCATACTTTAGAAGGGGCTCACTTAGACCTCGGTCATGTCGGTTTATTCCGTAGTTTGGTGAAACGTGCTGGTTTAAATAAAAATACAGAAAGTGAACTTTCTGATTTATATCAGCGTAAAGCATTGCCAGAGCTTGAGGCGTTTACCCAAGATTTAGCAATGGGTACGGATTTTTATGCATTAGGTCGTTATGCAAGTGACCTTGATGCATTACAGGCGCATTTAAGCCAAGATATTTTAAGCGATGTTGATTTTAAAACTGCATTGGATGCATTGAAATCGACATTGGCGCAAATCCAGTCGCGTTGGTCTGACCTCAATGTTGGCATCGACGTAGTGGAGTTGCGTAGTTATCACTACCATACAGGTTTGATGTATGCCATCTATGCACCAAATCGTGCAGCACCACTGGCACAAGGTGGGCGTTATGATGGTATTGGTGAGCACTTTGGTCGTGCCCGTCCAGCAACCGGTTTTAGTTGTGATTTATATGCTTTAGGTGCAACTCAGTTTGTTGAAATTGAAACTGTAGTTGCCCCAAAAGGCCAAGACCAAGATTTATTAAATGCAATTGTAGATGCGCGTAGCCAAGGTTTACGTGTGGTGCAATTGTTAGGTAATGATGATTTAAGCTCAGTGCCTTATGCGACCCATCAGTTGGTGTCTCAAAACGGGCAATGGGTGATTGAAAAAATTTAATTGCCAAGTCACTCAAGACTTGGTTTCCAATTTTAACAGCATGATGTAATGAGGCTATTATGGGCAAAAATGTTGTGGTACTTGGTACCCAATGGGGCGACGAAGGAAAAGGTAAAATCGTCGACCTGCTCACAGATCAAGCGGCTGCGGTAGTTCGCTATCAAGGCGGACACAACGCAGGACATACTCTTGTCGTAGGTGGTAAGAAGACTGTATTACACCTCATTCCATCAGGTATTTTACGTGAAAACGTATTGTGCTTAATTGGCAATGGTGTCGTTCTTTCTCCTGAAGCATTAATTAAAGAAATGGCGATTTTGGAACAAGAAGGCGTACCTGTTAAGGAGCGTTTACGTGTTTCTCCAAACTGTCCATTAATCTTGCCAAACCACATCGCGCTTGACCAAGCACGTGAGAAAAAACGTGGCAATGCCAAAATTGGTACGACAGGTCGTGGTATCGGCCCTGCATATGAAGACAAAGTTGCACGACGTGCGGTACGCGTCGCAGATTTGATTCGTGGCGGTGCATTGCTTGAAGAAAAACTCAAGGAAATGCTTGAGCTTCATAACTTCCAGCTTTCTCAATTCTATGGTGTTGACGAAGTTAAGTTTGAAGATGTTCTTGCACTTTGTAATGAATGGCGTGAAGTGCTTGCACCATTAGTCATTGACGTGACTAAAGTGTTACATGATTACCGTAAAGAAGGTAAGGCAATCATGTTTGAGGGCGCACAAGGTTCATTGCTTGACATCGATCATGGTACTTATCCATTTGTAACCAGTTCAAATACCACTGCGGGTGGTGTAAGCTCTGGTTCAGGTATGGGGCCATTGCATTTAGACTATGTATTGGGTATCACTAAAGCTTATACAACACGTGTCGGTGCAGGTCCATTCCCAACTGAGTTGCACTATGATGCAGCAACAGATACTGGCGATGCGATTGGTCGTCACTTAGGTACGGTTGGTCATGAATTTGGTGCATCTACTGGCCGTCAACGTCGTTGTGGTTGGTTCGATGCTGAGATCCTACGTCGTTCAGTTGAAGTGAACTCATTGTCTGGTATTTGCTTAACTAAACTTGATGTACTAGATGGTTTGGAAGAAGTAAAAATCTGTGTCGGTTATGAAGATGTGGATTCAGGTTGTGCAGGTTCTTCTGATGCGATTTCATTCGAAAGCTTGAAACCTATCTATGAAACCATGCCGGGCTGGAGCGAGTCGACTGTTGGCTTGACTCAAATCGAGCAACTTCCTGCAAATGCATTGGCATATGTGCGCCGTATCGAAACTTTAATTGGTTGCCCAATTGATATCGTTTCTACAGGCCCTGACCGTGCAGAAACAATCGTATTACGTCATCCGTTTTCAGCATAAGCTGAGTCGATGATAAAAAAGCTCTCATCATTTTGAGGGCTTTTTTTATGGGGAAAATTTCAAGTGAGAGGTTAGGGTGTGACTCTGAAACTGATTGCTGAAGACTTTATTCAACCAGAACATATTGATAGGGTTTTACCGCTTTATCAGGAACTGATTGAGAAAACTAGAACCGAAGCAGGATGCATTGCTTATGATCTTTATCATGATCATAAGCAAAGAGGACATTTTGTTTTTATTGAAGAATGGATAAATCGTGAAGCACTGGATTTACATGTGCAATCTGAACATTTCCAAAGATTAGTGCCGCAAATTGATCAATATCAAGTACAGATAGGGCGTTTTACCCATCTACATCGTTTTGAGGTTTTATTGCCCCATAAAGAAACTAAGTAATTTAATTGAGTTCTTGATCCCAAACCAGCAATAGCAAAAAAACAGCTTTGAATTCCCATCTTTATTATTTCACAGCCTGAAAAATCCTCGTTATATTAGCTTTACGTTCAAACAAAGAGGGTTTTAATAATGACCAAAAAGAGAATTCGCTACAATGGCTATGAATTGGCGTGCCGATGTTGATTTAAATCTAAGCGCTTAAAAAGGTACAAACCAATTTTGATCAAGGCGGGGAGAGAGGTTGGTTTGAACATTTAAACAATAATAATACTGAGTGTTTGATAATAAAATTTATAAAAAATCGAAGAGAACCGAAAGGTTCTCTTTTTTATTAGGATTATTGTTCAATCTCTTTCACTGCATTGTAGACCGCTGCAGGTTCAATATTGAGGATTTTTTTACCGAAGCTTCTGAGCCACCACACCAGTTGCGAGGTGAACGGGACTGTTGCGGAAACCTCAACAATATTCTCCTCTAGGGATTGAATGATTTGATCTCTGCTCAGTTGGCTTTCGTAGAAGCTTTTGGCCGTACTTTCGCTCATGGTCAGCTTTAACTGGATCTGTTCGGTTGGTTTATTGTAGTCAACGCGGAAACCGAGTGCACCCGATTCGATATAGCTATCAAGCTCAAAATTGACAGGGTGCAAGGCGCGGCTTTCCAATACAGTTGCAGCCTTAAAACGATGTAATGCAAAAGTTTGCACTTCAGTTTTATCGTTTCGGGTACAAATCAAATAAATCACTGCACCTTTTTGAACTAAAGCCAATGGATTCAAAATATAAGTTTTATCTTCACCTTGATGAGTTCGTGCACGATAAATACATTCGATCTGTTTGTCTTGCAATAAGCCTTCATAAATTGCCTGTTGCGCATGTTTATCGACCACAGGCGGGATTAAAGGTTGTGTCGCCGGTACAATACGGACACGGTTGATCCATTGTCTAACATTGTTTTGCGTTGATAGGCTACGTTTGGCCAGATCGAACCAAGGTGTCATTTCTTCTAATAAACTGGGGGGAAGCAAGTGGCGCAAATGTTCTTCGACCATCATAAAAGTGACGGCTTGTGAGCTGGTCATATGTGGCAAGCTCTGAATTGGTGCATCGGAGCGCCAACGCCAGCCTTGTGGTACGGTTTTATTGCTTTCAATAGGGAATCGTTGAGCAATTTGGTTTAAATCACGCTGAATGGTACGCAAGCTGATATCAATGCCTTCACGTTCTAATATTTCTTGTAATTCACGTGTGCCCATCCATTTCCCTGTCGAAAGACGAGATAAAATTTGCCATTGGCGATATAGGCTATTGGAGGTTTCTTTTTCTTGTACGGATGACATAAGCGTAATACGTAATTTAATGATCTAAAGCAGACACAATAAAAAAACTCTCCCTATTTATCAAGTCTATCGGATACGGATTACGTATTTACGACTGAAATGGGTATGCTTTTGCATAAATATTCTAAGTCTGGTTGAAAATTGATCGTTTTATATAAGTGGCATTGAAATTGCTTTTACTAAATATAGATAAATGATGAGACGAGGTTTTTTATGTCAGAACAAGAACACAACCTACATGTCAGCACAGATTATTATGCACCAGAACAGAATGCAGCGGTCGCCGTTGACAGGTCTACATTTATTCCAAAGTTCAATGTGACCAGTAATTTATTTGAACAGCTTAAATCACAATTTTTTAATGAAATGTTGGATGACAAAAGCTTTAACGGTGAAGCATCGAAAAAAATTGAACAGTGGTTGAGTATTCGTAGTCTTGAAGACTTAAAAACGTTAGAGGCACAGGCAAAGCAGCATTTTCTCTACCAAGGAATCACTTTTAATGTTTACGGTGATCAAGCAGGTGCAGAACGAACCATTCCATATGATCTGATTCCTCGTGTGATTGAAAAGAAGCAATGGGAACAGATTGCCGCAGGTTGTGAGCAACGAGTGAAAGCGCTGAACTTGTTTTTAGATGATATTTATCATGGCCAGCATATTCTAAAAGAAGGATTGATTCCTGAACAGCAAGTCATTGCCCATGAAGCTTTTCAACCGCATATGTTAAAACACCAGCTTAAAGGAAAGATCTATTCACAAATCAGCGGCATTGACATTATTCGCGATGGTCAGGGTGATTTCTTTGTCTTGGAGGATAATTTACGGACGCCCTCAGGAGTATCTTATATGCTGGAAAGCCGAAAAATCAGCCAGAAATTGATGCCAGATCTATGTAGCAGCAATAATTTGCAGGGCATTGAGCAATATCCAAGTTTGTTAAAAGCGGTTCTGGAAGAAAATGCTTATGTTGATCAGCCTATGATTGTCGTGCTCACCCCAGGCCGTTTTAACAGTGCCTATTACGAGCATTCATTTTTAGCCCGTGAAATGGATGTGCCATTGGTGACCAGTCGAGATCTGTTCGTCGAGGATGAGAAAGTTTTTGTCAAAACCATCCGTGGCCGTCAGCAGGTCGATGTGATTTACCGCCGCGTTGATGATGATTTCCTTGATCCACTGAGTTTTAGACCTGACAGCAGTCTGGGCGTAGCAGGTTTAATGTCTGCTTATCTACAACATAATGTAGTGATTGCTAATGCACCAGGAACTGGGGTTGCGGATGATAAATCCATTTACCCTTATGTCGATCAAATGATTCAATTCTATTTAGGTGAAACATCGATTTTAAATAATGTACCCACCTATCAATGTCGAGATGCTGACCAGCTGGATTATGTATTGGCCAATATCGAAAAATTGGTGATTAAAGAGGCGCAAGGTTCGGGTGGCTATGGCATGTTGATTGGCCCTCAAGCAGATCAAGAGCAAATTGACGGATTTAGACAAAAACTCATCGAGACGCCACATTTATATATAGCACAACCGACTTTGGCACTTTCTGTTGCGCCAACGCTAACTACTGAAGGGGTTGCAGAGCGGCATATTGATTTGCGTCCATTTGTTTTAAGTTCACCTTATCGAACCGAAATTGTACCTGGTGGATTAACAAGGGTCGCTATGCAGGCAGGTTCACTTGTTGTTAACTCCTCTCAGGGGGGAGGCATTAAAGATACATGGGTGGTTGAAACCTTACGTTCCTAAATGATATGCCATCGTCTGAATGATGAAATAAGACAGTGTTGTGGCGTTATAACAAATATATAGGAGGAGATGTATGCTTTTACTGAGTTCAAGTGCTCAACATATTTATTGGTTAGGACGTTATTTGTTTCGTATCGGTCATGTGGCTGGGCAATTGCCTTTTGTTGATAATCTTCAGGCCACAGATTTTGCACAGGCACTTTGTTTGCATATTGCTGATGCCGAGAGCTTGAATTATTTTATGTTGGATCGGCAGCAACCCTACTCTTTATTAAGCCAACTTGAGATTGCGCGTGACAATATTCAAGAATTGAGGGGGTTGTTATCTGCTCAGGCCTATGCTGAGTTGAATTATCTGCTTAAAAATACAGTAGCGGATGGCTTGGCGATTCAAAGTGTCGTGCAAAGCTGCTGTGATATTCTAAGCAAGGAGCAAGAAGAAATCTTTTTATTCTTTCATATTGGGCAAAGTATGGAGCAAATAGATACACATTTCAGATTTCAATACAATGTGCCTGAAGTATTTGAAGCTATTGATCCTGAAATAGAGCAGTTATTTCAGTTGGGATGGCAGGATTTACAACCAAGTTGGGAGATATTGAAAGATCAGCCTTATTTGAATCAGTTTTATGCATTTACTTATAAGTTGGAAAATCAATTTGAGGCATCCTCATGAAACTTATGGTCAATCATCAGACACATTATCGTTATACGGAGGTTGCGAGGAATAGTGTCCAGTCGATTAAAATGATGCCGCAGAGTTCACGGCATCAGCATATTGAAAACTGGCAGATCAGCGTGCCTGGGCAATATTCCTGTCAGCGCGATGCATTTAATAATTTGTGGATTACGGCAACGCAGCGCCATGATTATCGTTATTTAACCATCATGGCACAGGGGGTAGTTGATCTACACCCAACTGAGTTGGGTCATGCAGAAACGAATGTATCGCCGATGCTATTTCTACAGCGTACAATGATGACATGTTGTGATTTGACCATGTCGGACTTTGCTCATTCGTTTGTTAAGCTAAAAGATCGCCAGCATTTGATTGTGTTAGCAGAAAAGATTTTGCAGCAAGTCCCATATCAACCAGAAACGACTTCGGTAACCACCTCGGCGATTGATGCTTTTTATGCAGGGCAGGGAGTGTGTCAGGATCATACGCATATCTTCATTGCCATGTGTCGTGCTTTACAGTTGCCAGCACGTTATATATCGGGTTATATCTATGATGAAAACCAACCGCACCTTGCCAGTCATGCATGGGCTGAGGTTTTTGTGGAGAATGAATGGTATTGTTTTGATATCAGTAACCAGATATTTACACCCCAAAATCATATTTATGTTGCGGTCGGGCGCGACTATTTAGATGTAGCACCAGTGCGAGGTATTCGCGAGCAAGGTGGGGTGGAAAGTATGATGTCTGTGGTACAAGTTTTGGCATGTTAAGTATAAAGAGAGAAAGATGACCTATTGTTGTGCATTAAGATTAGAGCAAGGTTTGGTATTGATTAGCGATACTCGAACCAATGCCGGGGTCGATCATATTTCTGTATTTCGTAAGTTGCATACTTTTGGGGTAGAAGGTGAGCGTTTTATTGCGCTACAAACATCGGGCAATCTGGCAACGACTCAGGCTGTGATTGGACATTTGCAAAATGCTTTGGCCTTGCATCAAGAACCAAACTTATATAGTGCCAATACCATGTTTGAGGTGACTGAGCTAGTTGGTAAAACCTTACGTAAGGTGCTAGAGGATATTACCACTGATACTCAGGAGCAAATGAATTACTCATGCAGTATTTTGGTAGGGGGGCAGATTAAAGGCGAAGAGATGCAGCTATATAATGTCTATCCACAAGGGAATTTTATTTGTGCAACCACGGATACACCTTATTTTCAAATTGGTGAAAGTAAATATGGTAAGCCTATTCTGGATCGTGCCTTGTACTATGATATGCCGCTGGATGATGCGTTACGTTGTTCATTGATTTCTTTTGATTCGACATTACGTTCCAATGTATCGGTTGGTTTACCCCTAGATGCTTTGGTTTACCATAAAGACAGTTTTAAAATTCCAGAGGGTAAGCGCATAGGGGAAGATGACCCATACTTTACGCAGATCAGTAAACAATGGTCAGAGACTTTACGCCGTGGTTTGCAAGAGCTGCCCAAGCCAACTGCCGATTATGGTTTGTAAATCATGACTCGCTCTCAGACTGATAACGATGTTTGTTTGAGAGGGAGTTATTTAAACCCTTGAAATGTTCTTGCTTAGAAGACGATCCAGTGACAGGATGGTGGGCCGAGTTGTGATCAGTATGGCAAGAACAAACATATACAACAGGTCGTGCACATAGAAGAACCAACTCAGCCAGCTCATAGCATCTAAGCCATTAGGAATGGTATGTATGCCAACGGTGTATAAAGCGGTCATGCAGATCACAAACAGTAAAATGCTGCTGATTTGAGTAAATAAACCGATAATCAACAATAAACCTGCGAGCATTTCTGTGGCAGAAACAAAGCTACTCATGATTTCTGGAAAAGGAATGCCAGCTCCGGTGATGGTTTCCAGCATAATCAATCGGTTTTTCTCTACGAAAAGCTTATTGAATCCCGTGCTAAAGAAAAAAATGCCGATTGAAATTCTTATTAGAAATAGCACGAATTGCTGAATCGGCATTTTATAGAGCGGATTATCGTAAACCAGTTTGAGCATTCGATTCTGGAATGGTTAAAACCATATTAGAGATAAAACACAGAAAATGATCAAGTGGTATTTAGTGATCTAGTTGCCGTATAGGACGGGCAGTTAGGCGGCAAAGCAGCTCGTAGCCTAGAGTTCCATTCGCTGCTGCAACCTCATCAACCAAGCGAGATTGCCCCCAGAGTTCAACTTTTGTGCCAACTTCGGCATCCACATTGCTGATATCAATGGCGATCATGTCCATACTGACACGGCCAACAACAGGGACAAGTTGTTGATTGATCGCAACAAAGTTTTGTTTGATATAAGTCCGTGGATAGCCATCCCCATAGCCAATTGAAACAATCGCAATTTTTGTTGGGCATGTGGCTGAATAGGTTGAACCATAACCGACAAATTCCCCTTGTTGAATCTGATTCAGTGCAATGATTTCGGCACTAAAGGTCATGACGGGCTTTAGATCAAGCTCATGCACATTTTTATCGGCAAAGGGAGACGCGCCGTAAAGCATAATACCCGGGCGTACAAAATCAAAATGTAGTTCGGGATATTTATAAATTGCAGCTGAATTACAACAAGATACCAAGATGGGTTCGCAGGCCTGCTTTACCTGTAAGAACTGTTGTTTCTGTTGCTCGTTTAAAGGATGCTCTACATCGGCATTGGCAAAATGCATGGCCAGTACACAAGTAAAACCTTCAGTTTTTAAGCGATGAATGACTTTAATAATTTCATCTACTTTAAAACCTAAACGGTTCATTCCGCTGTTTAGCTTGACCCAAACTTTTAGGCCTAATGCATTGTAAGCCGTTTTATGTTGAATCAACCATTCAACTTGTTGAGTGTGATGAACGATACATTCGAGTTTCTGTTCAATGACTTGTGCCATTTCATCTTCAGAGAATACACCCTCAATCAGGGTAATGGGTTGAGTATATCCCAGTTGCCTGATTTCCAAGGCTTCTTCTAAGCAGGCGACACCAAAAGCGTCCGTGGCCTCAAGGGCGGCTAAACAGTTTTTAACTCCATGTCCGTAGGCATTGGCTTTGACCATACTGACAATTTTTGAATGTGGAGCAAGTTGTTTAACACGGTTTAAATTATATTGCAGTGCGTTACTGTCAATATAAACTGTAGCTTGGCGCACCCTGAGTTCTCCTTTGGGTCGACTTGAAACATATATAAAGCAGGAATCGTTTAGATATTATTCGTCATCTTCATACTGAGCATAGAACTCAGGCGAGAGGTTACTAAAACGGGTATATTGACCTTCGAAGGCAAGGCGCACACTACCAATAGGGCCGTTACGCTGTTTACCGATAATGATTTCGGCAGTACCTGCTTCTTTTGATTCTTTGTTATAGACTTCATCACGGTAAATAAACATGATTAAGTCGGCATCCTGCTCGATCGCACCCGATTCACGTAAGTCTGACATCACAGGACGTTTGTTTGGTCGGTTCTCCAAACTACGGTTTAACTGAGACAGTGCAATGACAGGACATTGCATCTCTTTGGCAAGTGCTTTTAAGCTTCGTGAAATTTCCGAGATCTCACCCACACGGTTATCACCCATACCTGGGACTTTCATCAGCTGTAAATAGTCGACCATGATACAGCCGATTTTACCATCATGCATTTTAGCCACACGACGTGCACGCGCACGAAGTTCGGTAGGTGGGAGGGCAGATGAGTCATCGATGTAAAGATGCATTTCTTGTAGCTGAAGAATGGTTCCTGTGACTTTGGTCCATTCATCGGCATCCAGATTACCTGAACGTAAATGTCCTTGATGGACTTTACCCATGGCAGAAATCAAACGCATCGCAATCGAGTCTGCTGGCATCTCCATAGAGAATACTAGTGCAGGTAGGCGGTTATATTGCAGTACACTTTCGACAAGGTTCATCGCGAATGTGGTTTTACCCATCGATGGACGTGCCGCGACAATAATTAAGTCGCCGGGTTGCATGCCTGAAGTTTTATTGTCCAGCTCTAGGAACCCAGTGGTTAAACCGGTAATGTTACCATCGAGTTTAGATAGTTCATCTAATTTGGTAATCACATCAGCAGTCACAGAGCTGATGGATTTTGGTCCAGAATCTTTTTTATTGTTGTTGTGCTGTTCCGCCAAAGAGAAAATACTGGTTTCTGCTAAATCAAGAATTTCGCTGACTGGACGACCTTTAGTGTCATAGGCATTTTGTAAAATATCACTGCTGATCTTGATCATGTTACGCAGCGTTGAGAACTCTTTGATTTTATTTGCATAAATTTCAAGATTGTAGAAGCTTGAAGGAGAGTCTGCCATCAATTGCATCAGGTATTCTTCACCACCAATAGCATCGAGCAAATTCTGTTTGAGTAACCAGTCATTCACTAAAACTGCATCATAAGGCGAGTTCTCTTGTGCTAGTTTCTCAATGGCACGATAAATATATTTGTGACGTGTGGCATAAAAATCATTTTCTTTGAGTAAGTCACTGACTTGTTCGAATGATTCGGCAACTGTCATCAAAGCAGCTAAAACAGCTTGCTCAATGGCAAGATTATGCGGTGGGGTGCGGAATTCTTTTAGTTGACCAGAGTCATTCACTTTACTCTCTGTGTTTGGAGCATTTTTGGAAAAATTGGCATTCGCCTGTGACATAACAAGACCTAATAAAAAGATGAAACCCTAACGACTGACTATCTTAATCCAAATGGAAGCTATCGGGACAATTTAATTCAGGGAAAATTGTGTAAGCGATGCAATAGCACAATAGATAGTCATATATGTGATTGCATCGACGCTTGTGATTTTGAGGATGGTCTTGAATTAAGGTTTTACAAACCAGTCTTGTTCAAAGCGTCCGTTTTTAAAACGGTATGCTGAAAGACCATAGCGAAGATTATTTTTTTGTGCATCTTTAACAAAGCCCGTGTCTTTGCCTAAAGAATAGAGGAAAGCATCAAGCAAGAGTAGGGTAGCATCGATAAACCACCAGAAACCTAAGCCGCCAAAGGTGATCAATTTTAGAATACCACTGGTTTTCTTGCCGAGATAGAAACGATCTATTCCGAAGAAACCTAAAAACATGGCGAGTATTAAAGCAATGATACGATTTTTCTTTTGCATATAGGGCCCTATTAGAGAAAAATAATTATATAAATTTAATTTAGAGTTAGATTTTCTGTATTTAATTAGACATAAAAAAAGAGCATGTAAAACATGCTCTTTTTCTTTGCAGAAATTACTCAGATACGATAGTAACGAGAACTTCAGCAACAACATCATGATGCAATTGGATTGCGATGTTGAATTCACCAGTGTGACGAAGCGCACCGTTTGGTAAACGAACTTCTGCACGGTCAACAACAAGACCAGCATTCGTTAAAGCATCAGCGATGTCACGAGTACCGATAGAACCGAATAGTTTACCTTCGTCACCAGCTTTCGCAGTGATTACGATGTTAACTTCGTTCAATTGTTCAGCACGTGCATTCGCAGCAGCTAATACTTCAGCTTCTTGCTTCTCAAGTTCAGCACGACGAGCTTCAAAAGCAGCAGTGTTTGCTTCAGTTGCAGCTACAGCTTTACCTTGAGGGATCAAGAAGTTACGACCGTAACCAGCTTTAACTGATACTTTGTCGCCTAATTTACCAAGGTTCTTAATGCGTTGTAATAAGATAACGTCCACAGCTCACCTCACTTACTTATGGTTGTCAGTGTACGGAATCAAAGACAAATAGCGAGCTTGTTTAATAGCTAACGCTAATTGACGTTGATAACGAGCTTTAGTACCTGTAATACGGCTAGGAACAATCTTGCCGTTTTCAGTGATGTACTGTTTTAAAGTGTCGATATCTTTGTAGTCGATGTACGCAACATTCTCAGCTGTAAAGCGGCAGAACTTGCGACGACGGTAAAAACGTGCCATTGATGTTCTCCTTATTCAGCTTCTTGAACTGCTTGTTGTGCTTCTTCACGTTGAGCTTTACGCGCACGTTTTTCTTCAGCACTCTTAGCAAGTAAAGATTCTTCAGTAATTGCGTGTTCACGACGGATGATGATGTTACGAATGATTGCATCGTTATAACGGAACAATTCTTCTAATTCATCAAGAGTCGTTTGACCACATTCAACATTCATAAGAATGTAGTGTGCTTTGTGAATTTTGTTAATCGGGTAAGCCAATTGGCGGCGGCCCCAATCTTCTAAACGGTGAATTTGACCTTCAGCTTCTTTGATCTGAGAGATATAGCGTTCAACCATACCTACAACTTGATCGCTTTGGTCTGGATGTACCAATAGTACGATTTCGTAGTGACGCATTGTCAGCTCCTTACGGTTTAAGCAGCCCCTGATTATAAAAATCAGAAGCAAGGAGTCATAACTTAAAAGTTATGTCGCAAATTGCGAAGCGGGGATTATATTCAAATTGACGCTATAAAGCAAATCTGGCGTGGTCTTGATTTTTAGTTTTTGGGTATAGCCGTGAAAAAAAGCGAGGTAGGTTGGATCGGATTGAAAACAAAATGATCTTGTGGTAAGTAACCACCGATTTTAATGTGAGAAAATAAAAATCACGAGGGAGGGGAAGATTTCATTTAGGCAATAAAGAAGCGAATGTTTTTATTGCACGAAATGATTACAGCGAGGGAGAATAAAAAGATAGAGCATTCTCTATCTTTTTAAAAAAGAGGGAGGAATGGTGCAGGGCTTTTAAAGGTAAAACTAAAGCTTAGACTGATAACAGTAACGAGAATTACTGAGAAAAGGAAAAAGCGTTTTGCCCAAAGCTGATCATCTTTAGCTTTGAATCCTAAAATACCGATATAGAGCCAATAAATACATAGTGCATTACAGATGACCAGGAAAATGATGTTGGTATATCCATAAACATACAGTGCATTCATTGCAACGCTAAATAAAATCACATAAATCACGGATTCGATTTTCGTTCTCAAAATAGAGCGCGCTACAGGTAAAATTGGAATTCCTGCATTTTTGTAATCATCAAAACGATAAATTGCAATGGCCCAGGAATGTGGCATTTGCCATAAAGCATATGCAACAAAGATCAGGAGTGCCGCAACATCGAACTGATGACTTACAGCCGTATAACCAATAACAGGAGGACTCGCTCCAGAAATACTACCAATGACGGTCTGATGGATGGTGGTGCGTTTGCTCCACAAACTATAAAAACCGACATAGACGACAAAACCAATGACAGCAAATAAAAAAGCATAGCCATTCACATAGAACCAAAGAATGCTAAAACCAATTACGCCTAAAACCCATGCATAAGACATGGCAACAGTCGGAGAAATCGTTTTTTGCACAAGGGCACGGTTCATGGTGCGTTGCATTTTTTGATCGATGTCTTGATCAATTACATTATTGACGACGCAACCTGAAGCAACAACAAAAGTTGTTCCGAGTAGGGTCAGTAATAATAAGAGGCAGTCTATAGAGCCTTGGGCGGCTAAGAAGAAGCCGCCCAAGGTGGTAATAAAATTACCGAAGAGAATTCCTGGTTTAGTCAGGAATAAGTACTTTTTCCACATGACAATCAGTTTAGATCATCATGTTGTAGTGTAGGTAATTCATAATCCACACAGAGCCGACCAAGAGTACGGCAATACATAAAATTGTGTAGATAAATGCAATAAGGTTCCAACGTTGTTCAGATGATGTATTCATGTGTAAGAAGTACACAAGTTGTACAAGTACCTGAGCAACAGCAGTAATTGCAATTACTGTAACTAAAACGCCACGGCTGAAACCACCCGACATCACCATCCCGAAGGGGATGATGGTGAGGATAACAGAAAGGATAAATCCAACAGTGTATTGTTTAAAGTTACCGTGTGACGCACCTGCAGCATTATGGTCATGACTACTCATTAGAGAACTCCCAGTAAGTAAACGACGCTGAATACACAGATCCAAACGATGTCAAGGAAGTGCCAGAACAAGCTTAAGCAAGCAAGACGACGTGTATTCGGTAAGGTCAAACCATTCTTTTTGATTTGATACATCAATACCAACATCCACACTAAACCAGAAGTTACGTGGATACCGTGTGTACCAACCAAAGTAAAGAACGATGATAAGAATGCACTGTGAGTAGGGCCATGACCTTCATGTACAAGGTGACGGAACTCATAGATTTCCATACCAATGAACGATGCACCGAAAAGGAATGTAATGAATAACCAAGTGATGACTTGATTTACATTCTTTTTATAAGATGCAAGTACAGCAAAACCAAATGTTACCGATGAGATCAATAAGGCAAATGTTTCAGTTAAGACGAAGCCTAATGAATCATGGAACAGGTCATATGCACTTGGGGTTCCTGGCGGGATATGACTGCTTAATACAGCGAACGCAATGAAGAGTGATCCGAAAAGAATCAAGTCACTCATCAAGTATGTCCAGAAACCAAAGACCGTTAAGTCCGTATCATCATGTTCATGATGACCATCGTGGCCGTGGTTGTCGTGATGAAGTACTTCAGCCATTTCCTTAGTCCTTCTTCAAGTGTTTTTCAAGTAAAGCATAGCGTTCGTTTTCAATACGCTCAACTTCAGCAGCAGGAACGTAGTAGTCAACATTCTTGGTGAATGAACTCACGATCAAGCTAACAACAGCTGAAACGAATGAAACAACAACAAGCCACCAAATATGCCAGATAAGTGCAAAGCCAAGTAATGTAATGAACATTGCAATGACAAAACCAGCAGCACGATCAGTCGGCATGTGGATGTCTTCATATTTAGTGTTACGTGCGTATGCTACACCATTTTCTTTGTCAGTCCAGAAACGATCAACACCGCTAGCTTCCGGTACATGTGCAAAGTTATAGAATGGGGCAGGAGATGACGTTGCCCATTCAAGGGTACGGCTATCCCACGGATCGCCAGTATGGTCCATGTTGTCCTTACGTTGTAAGAAACCAACGATGATTTGCATCAAGAAGCAGGCAATACCAATCGCAACAAGAACAGCACCAAACAATGCAATTGCCAAGTACGGATCCCATTCTGGGTTGTCATATGTATTCAAACGACGTGTCATACCCATGAAACCAAGGATATAAAGTGGCATGAATGCAAAGTAAAAACCGAAGAACCAGAACCAGAATGCAGCTTTACCCCATGCTTCATTGAGCTTCCAACCAAACATTTTTGGCCAGTAGAAGATGATGCCGGCAAACATACCAAACACCACACCACCGATAATTACGTTATGGAAGTGAGCGATCAAGAACAATGAGTTGTGTACAAGGAAGTCCGCAGGTGGAACAGCCATAAGTACGCCAGTTAAACCACCAATACCAAATGTTACCAGGAAGCCAAGCGTCCATAACATAGGAGTAGTAAAGGTGATGCGACCTTTATACATTGTGAATAACCAAGAGAAGATTTTCACACCTGTTGGAATCGCAATAACCATGGTCATGATACCGAAGAACGCATTAACGTTCGCACCAGCACCCATGGTGAAGAAGTGGTGAAGCCATACAACGAACGCAAGAACAGTAATCGCAATCGTTGCATACACCATAGATTTATAACCGAACAACGCTTTACGAGAGAAGGTTGCAACGATTTCTGAGTATAGACCAAATGCTGGCAATACCAAGATATATACTTCAGGGTGACCCCATGTCCAGATCAAGTTCACGTAAAGCATTGGGCTACCGCCAAGCTCATTGGTGAAGAAATGGAAACCGAAGTAACGGTCAAGTGTAAGCATTGCAAGCGTACCTGTTAATACAGGGAATGATGCAATGATTAATACAGCCGTACACAGTGAAGTCCACGTGAAAATAGGCATGTCCATCAATTTCATGCCAGGCGCACGCATCTTGATGATGGTAACAAAGAAGTTAACACCAGATAAAAGCGTACCTAGACCAGAAACCTGAAGTGCCCAGATATAGTAGTCAACACCTACACCAGGAGAATATTGAATGCCAGATAGAGGAGGGTAAGCCATCCAACCAGTCGCAGCAAATTCACCTAATACAAGTGAAAGCATCATCAAACCAGCAGCGCCTGCGAATAACCAGAAGCTTAAAGAGTTTAATAATGGGAAAGCAACGTCACGAGCACCAATCTGTAAAGGTACAGAGATGTTCATCATACCAACAACGAGACCCATGGCCACGAAGAAGATCATGATTACACCGTGCGCGGTGAAGATCTGGTCGTAGTGGTCAGGATGTAAGTAACCTTCGCCGCCGCCTTTCGCGAGGAAAAGTTGTAGACGCATCATGATCGCATCGGCGAAACCACGCAGAAGCATGACCACAGATACGATGATATACATGATACCAATCTTTTTATGGTCTACAGTGATAAACCACTCATTCCACAAATATCCCCATTTCTTGAAATAGGTGATACCGCCCAAAACAGCAATTGCACCAAGTGCCATAAAGACCATGGTGACAAGTACAAGGGGTTCAGTCGGGATAGAATCCCACCCCAATTTACCAAAAATCATATCCATGTCTTATTCCCCTTGAGCAGCGTGTTCTGCTGCAGCATGAGTTTCTGCTGTTGCATTATGTCCAGCAGAATGGTCAGCACCGTGATAGTTACTCATATAATGGTTGATGATTGTTTCAAACAATTTTGGCTCAACTGATGAGTAATAAGTCACTGGGTGTGGCTTAGTCGGGAACGGTTTCATCGCTTCAGCTTTAGCAAGTGCTTCTTGATCACCAGCAGCTTTAGCACGATTCACTAAATGTTCGATCTGATGCTTAGAACGATCGCCATCTTTAAGCGTTGCTAACTCAGCTTGGTCAAGTGTGCCTTTTTGAATTGCTTCAGGGTTGATACTTGTACCATTACCAGCTTTAACTGCTTCTACCCATTGTGCAAATTCTGGCTCAGTCACGCTATGTGCTTTAAAGCGCATTTGTGAGAAACCGTAACCTGAATAGTTTGCTGAGAAACCACGGAAAACTCCTGGCTCATCGGCTAATAGATGAAGGTGAGTTTGCATACCAGCCATTGCGTAAATCTGACCGCCTAACTGTGGGATGAAGAACGAGTTCATCGTAAAGTTAGAAGTGATTTTAAAGCTTACTGGTGTTTGTTCTGGGAAGCGTACTTCGTTTACCGTTGCAATGTTTTGCTCAGGATAGATAAAAATCCATTTGAACTGTTCAGCGACAGCTTGAATAGTCAATGGTGCTTTATCTGATTCTAACGGACGGTAAGGGTCGTACTTGTGGGAACCCCACCAAGTTAACCAAGCTAAAATACCAATAATAATGACAGGTACGCCCCATACAACAATTTCAATTGCCGTAGAGTGTGCCCAAGTAGGTTTATAGTCTGCATCTTTATTCGACGCGCGATATTTCCAACCAAACCATAATGCCATGACGATTGATGGAATGACCACCAATAGCATTAGATAGATCGCAGTCATCATCAAGTTACTTTGACCTTGACCAACTGGACCTTTATTGTTTAGAAGTACCATATCACCACCGCACCCAGTTAAGAGTGCAGCCATCGTTGATAAAGACAATACAGCTAAAATCGTTTGTCTCATTTTACAACCTCGGTGAAGAGTCCCATTCCCTAATTAAATTATGGGATAGCGATTAAAGTGTCGCGTGATTGATAAGAATTGTATAAAAAATGCTTAGCAATCACGCGACACCGCTACGTTGTTGGGCATTATGCCTCATATTGAAAAACTAAGCTACTGATAAAGTGGTCTGAACTGCTTGTTTTAAAACCCGATTTATCTTGTAGGGATTGTTGTTTCGGTACATTTTTTTTCTATAGATATCAATTTAATATATAAAAAAAGAGGAATAAATCCTCTTTTGTTTATTGATTTGTGATTACTGCTTAATTACCTTGGTTTTTGCCAATTTATCGTGCAAAGTTTGACGATTTTTAGTAAATGCGAATAAAGCGTAATCAATCACGGTAATGATTGGGATTAGAAGAAGGTTAAGAATAATGAAGAGCACACTTCTTACCCAGAAGGCCCGAATTGTGCTGACTGGCGCAGCGGTTTCTACATCTACAATTTTAATCTTGGCGATTTTTTTACCTAGGCTCTGGCCTGATTTTGCAATGAAAAATGCTTGGATCATGAGCATAATAATCAGGTAAGTAAAGATCATTATCCATGCTTCATTTGGAATTAACTGCATCAGTTGGTGCTGTAATTCTACTGCTTTATCCGATGCAATTTGGGTTGCTTGCATCTGTTTTTGAATCTCGAATAATTCTTGATATTGGCTTTCATTAAAAAAGAAAGATGGAATTGAGGCCATTGGTAGCCATAAGATTAAATCAAAAACCTTTGCCAATGCACGAGAGTGAAAAGGGGCTAGTTCAGGTACTTTCTGTTCGACTTTGATTTTGTAAGTTGGTTCATTCGTTTCAGTTTTAACTTGAGCACTAAAAGGAGAGTAACCTACAGGTTCGTAGACAAGTTTGCCTTGTGTTAGTTCGCCAAGTGTTTTCCATTCGGCCATGCCTTCATGCCAAGCTAAATCGGTCAATAAAACTTGTTGACTAGCAAGCATCTGGTTCACTTGTTCTAAACTATAAGGTCCTGCTTGTTGATTGTTACGAGCCAAGTAAATTTGCATAATTTAAAAATCTCAATTACGAAAGATGAAAAAAGACCCTGCAAAGGAGGGTCTTTTTCTAAAAAAGACTAGGCTTGCTTGATTTGTTCTTCAGCAAGGAAGAACCATGTATCAAGTACTGAGTCAGGGTTAAGTGACACAGATTCAATCCCTTGTTCCATAAGCCATTTAGCAAGGTCAGGGTGATCCGAAGGACCTTGACCACAAATACCGACATATTTGCCTGCTTTACGGCAAGCATGAATGGCCATAGAAAGCAGCGCTTTAACTGCTGGATCACGCTCATCGAATAAGTGAGACACGATACCAGAGTCGCGGTCTAGACCTAGTGTTAATTGTGTTAAGTCATTTGAGCCGATAGAGAAGCCATCGAAATGTTCAAGAAATTGCTCAGCCAATAATGCATTGGTTGGAAGTTCACACATCATAATGACTTTAAGACCATTTTCACCACGTTTTAAACCATTTAGAGCAAGCAACTCAATCACACGTTTTGCTTCAGAAACAGTACGAACAAATGGGATCATGATTTGAATGTTAGTTAAGCCCATTTCATCACGTGCTTTTTTCAAGGCACGGCATTCAAGCTCAAAACAATCACGGAAGTTGTCAGAAACATAACGACTTGCTCCGCGGAAGCCCAACATTGGGTTTTCTTCTTCAGGTTCGTATAACTTACCACCGATCAAATTCGCATATTCATTCGATTTGAAGTCCGACATACGTACAATCACCGGCTTGTCTGCAAATGCAGCTGCAAGTGTAGAGATACCTTCAACCAACTTTTCAACATAGAATTCAACTGGTGAAGAGTAACCCGCTGTACGTGCCATAACAGCAGCACGTGTTTCACGTGGCAAGCTTTCAATATTCAATAATGCTTTTGGATGTACGCCGATCATACGGTTAATGATGAACTCAAGACGTGCTAGACCAATCCCTTCATTTGGAATTTGAGCAAAGTCAAATGCGCGGTCAGGGTTACCGACGTTCATCATAATCTTGAATGGTAGTGATGGCATTGAGTGAATCGAGTTACGTTGAACTTCGAAATCTAATGCACCTTCATAGATGAAACCTGTATCACCCTCAGCACAAGAAACAGTCACTTCTTGACCGTCTGAAAGGACTTCGGTGGCATTACCACAACCTACGATTGCTGGAACACCTAATTCACGTGCAATAATGGCAGCGTGACACGTACGACCACCACGGTTAGTGACAATCGCAGCAGCACGTTTCATGACGGGTTCCCAGTCTGGGTCAGTCATGTCAGAGACAAGTACATCACCGTCTTGAACCTTATCCATTTCTTTAATTGAAGTCACAACGCGAACTTTACCAGAACCAATACGTTGGCCAATTGAACGACCTTCACAAATCACGGTGCCGCGTTGTTTTAACAGGTAGCGTTCCATTGTGCCGACATTTTGACGGCTTTTTACAGTTTCAGGACGTGCTTGAACGATATAGATTTGACCATCATCGCCATCTTTTGCCCATTCAATGTCCATTGGCGAGCCATAATGTTGCTCAATGATCAAGGCTTGTTTAGCCAATTCATGTAATTCATGATCATTGAGTGCAAATTGTTGACGTTCTTGCTTTTCAACATCAACCACAACCACAGATTTACCTGCCGCACCTTCTTCACCATAAATCATTTTTTGGTGTTTAGAACCGAGGTTACGACGTAAAACAGAGTGTTTACCTGCATTTAAGAGCGGTTTAGATAAATAGAATTCGTCAGGGTTAACTGCACCTTGCACCACCATTTCACCTAGACCGTAAGATGCGGTGATAAATACCACATCACGGAAACCTGATTCTGTATCTAGCGTGAACATAACACCCGCAGCGCCAGTTTCTGAGCGAACCATACGTTGTACGCCAGCAGAAAGAGCGACAACACTATGTTCAAAGCCTTGGTGTACACGGTAAGCAATGGCGCGGTCATTATAAAGAGAAGCAAAAACCTCTTTAATCGCGATCAGAATATTATCGATCCCACGAATGTTGAGGAAAGTTTCTTGCTGACCTGCGAAAGACGCATCGGGTAAATCTTCAGCAGTCGCAGAAGAACGAACTGCAACGGCAATGTCTGGGTTACCGTTTGAAAGTGCTGCAAATGCATCACGAATTTCTTGTTCTAAAGTTGCAGTGAGCGGAGTATCAACAATCCATTGACGGATTTTTGCACCGGTTTCAGCAAGTGTAATTACATCATCAACATTAAGCTGAGGAAGTTCAGCTTGAATACGAGCGTTTAAGCCGCTTTGATCTAAGAACTCACGATAGGCAGCAGCAGTTGTTGCAAAGCCACCCGGTACCGATACACCAGCATTGGATAAATGACTGATCATTTCACCCAGAGATGAGTTTTTCCCACCTACGAGTTCGACATCGTGTTTTCCTAATTTTTCCAGACCGATTACGCGCGCTTCCAAAGTATTTACTCCACTTTTTTTGCAGTATGAATGACCATCATTGGTATGAAATTATACAAAAGTGCTTAGATTTAGTATTTTACTAAGCGACAGTCATGTTAGATGAGTTTACTATAAAGATTATAGAGCACTAAGACAAATGTTTAAGGAGAATTTTGATGCCCGTAAGTAAAGAAATTAAACGGAGCGTTTTTTTTATTTCAGATGGTACCGCAATTACCGCAGAAACCCTTGGACATTCACTACTTGCGCAATTTCCGAATGTTGATTTTGACATTCATATTATGCCTTATATCACCACAGAAGAAGCCGCAATGAATGTGGTGGTGGAGATCAATGCTTGTCAATCTCGAGATGGCTCTTTACCACTGGTTTTTGATACGTTGGTTGATCCGCATGTCCGTGAAATTATTAACACGGCCAAGGCTGTAAATCTTGATGTATTTGAAGGATTAATTAGTAAACTAGAACAGGAAATCGGGATCCCGCCAACAACTCTAGTTGGACAAACCCACGCAGTAACTGATTCAGAATATTATAAAGCACGTATCGATGCCGTTCATTTCGCACTGGATAATGATGATGGAGCAAGAACGCGCCATTATGATAAAGCCGATATCATTTTAATTGGCGTGTCTCGTTCGGGGAAGACACCAACTTCGATTTATTTGTCACTGCAATTTGGTGTGCGTGTTGCGAACTATCCTTTGACCGAGGAAGACTTGGATGATAACCGCTTGCCTAAAGTACTACGCGAACATAAAAATAAACTTTTTGGTTTAATGATTGATGCCGAACGTTTGGTGGCAATTCGTAATGAGCGTAAGGCGAATAGTCGTTATGCTAGCTTTAGCCAATGCCAAATGGAGTTGCGCGCCATTGAGGGGATTTACATCTCTGAGGGAATTAAATATTTAAATGTAACTGAAATGTCGATTGAAGAAATTTCAACACGTGTTTTACAAATGACGGGTTTAAAGCGTCGTATTGGTTAAGTGGATCAGGCAGTCTAAAAATGTCTGTTAGACTGCCTCAAAACTATCTTAGTCAGATTTAAAATTTGTATGGAAGTACTATTTACTAATAAATTTTTGATATTAAACAATAAATAAAAATGGTTGGCCAGTCATATAGCAGGTGATAATTTGACTGCATTTCTGCTATAATATTGTGACTTATATCTCATTTTATTTCTTGTTGTTGGTGCTCTATGGCTTTTATTGCGACTGAATATCTTGATCGAAAGAGTTCTGTTTGGAACAGAAGTCTGTGAATCTCGCGTTCCCTTTTCACTCCAACCACCAAATGAGTGAAGTTCAGCAAAACATTTATAACAGTATTCCGAGTCTGGTCTGGTTGCTTTCAGAGCAAGGTGATGCCTATTTTTTTAATAGTGTCAGCCAAGAATATATCGGCTTTAACAATCTAGCGCATTTTGCAGAAAATTGGGTGGATTTAATTCATTCTGATGATATTTCACTGCTCCGTAATGAATGGGAGCATGCTTTTTGTTCGCGCTTACCTTTTCAACTCGAATGCCGCCTGAAACATCGATCAGGTTCGTACCGCTGGTTCTCATTGTCTGCAAAGTTTTTGAACGCTGAAGTTGAGGGTCAAGGCTATTGGTTTGTTAACAGTGTTGATATTCATGAAACCAAACAATATCAACAAAATCTTGTGAAGTGTATTAATGCGCAAACCAGTATGCTGGATAATAGTATTGACTGTATCAAATTATTAGAAGCAGATGGCTCATTATTACATGTCAATAAAACAGGCTGTATCGCACTTAATATCCAAGAAAATAATCTTCGATTTGGCATGAAATGGGCTGAACTTTTGCCTTTAGAAATGCGTTCTAAAGCAACTTATGCCTTGAAAACAGCACTCAAAGGAAAAACGGCTCGCTTTCGTGGAATGAGTGGCGAGAGCACAGAGCGGCAATATTGGGATAATTTGCTGACACCTATATTAAATGATCAGGGGCAGATTGAGCAGGTCTTATGTTTGTCGCGGGATATAACGACACAGAGGCAAACGGAAATACAGCTCCGCTTGTCTAGTGAACTAGATGAATTAACGGGGCTTTATAATCGTCGTTTTTTGAAACGCCAGTTGAAACGTGCCCTACATCGACATAAAAAAGATGAAAAACTGGTTGGCTTGATGTTACTGGATCTGGATTACTTCAAGCACATCAATGATACGCTGGGGCACTCAGCAGGTGATCATTTACTGCGTATTCTATCTAAACGTATCGAAAATATTTTGCCAGAAAATACCTTTGTTGCCCGTTTGGGCGGAGATGAGTTCGCAATTGTCGTGAATGGTATTGATACCGAAGCAGAACTTGAAAAAGTGGCTATAGATGTGAGTCGACAGCTAGATGCACCCATTACTTATGCGGGAAGTTTAATTAACGGTAGCATGAGTATCGGTTGTGCGATTTATCCGCGTGATGCCAAAGACTCTTCAAATTTAATGAAGTGTGCGGATACAGCTTTAAATGATTTGAAAGCTGCCGGTCGTGGTGGTTTCCGTATGTTTAATCCGCAAATGCAGATCGCGGCACAGAATATTGCCATTCAATTGAATGAGGCACGACATATTATCCGTGATGGCCTAATGGTTCCCTATTACCAACCTAAGGTACGGTTATCAGATGCGAAAGTTGTGGGTTTTGAAGCATTACTGCGTTGGCAAACAGAGGATCAATGTATTCATTCGCCTCATAAAATAGAACAGGCTTTTCAAGACTATTCATTAGCGACGAAAATTAGTGATGCAATTCAAAATAAAGTGTTTAAAGACATTGCTATGTGGATTGAACAAGGATTAGATGTTGTTCCTGTGTCAATCAATGCAGCACCAGTCGAATTCTTGAAAGATAATTATGCTGAGCGTTTATTGCAGCGTTTGAATTTATATAAAATTCCGCACCATCTGGTAGAAATTGAAATTACTGAACATATCTTGGATGACCGTGGTTCTGATTATGTGATTCGGGCATTAAATTTATTAAAACAGCAAGGTGTTAAAATTGCGTTAGATGATTTTGGTACAGGTCACTCATCTTTAACCCGCTTACGTGATTATCCAGTGGACTGTCTGAAAATTGATTGTGATTTTATTCGTCAAATGAACGAAGATGATGCAATTTTAGCAATCGTTCAGGCCATTATTGCCTTAGGGCCGAAGTTGTCTTTGGATATTGTTGCTGAAGGTATTGAAAATATTAAACAGCTTGAATTACTCAAATCGTCTGGATGCTCGATTGGGCAGGGGTATTTATTTAGTCCTGCGGTGAATATACAACAAGCCACAGCAATGCTTCAACACGGCGTATGAGTGGTATCACTTCAATCATAAAAATTAAATAACAAGGCTTATCATAAAGCCTTGTATCTAGATGTGGTGCTTAGTGGGCTTTAAGATCCATCAAGAGACTAAAATTTTCCAAACGCTTTTCTGTATCGTAAATATCACAGGTAAAAATAAACTCATCAACATCATATTGTGCTGCAATTTTATTTAAACCCGCTTGTACTGTAGCTTGAGAGCCAATTTGTGCCATGGCATAAAAATTCTGAATAGCCAATTGCTCAGCACTTGTTGCAAGCCCTTGAGTTGAGTCAATCGGTGGTTTGAGCTTTAAACTATGACCACGAATCAGATTTAAAATACGTTGATAAGAACTGGTCGCTAAATATTGAGCCTCCGCATCCGTTGCTGCGACTACGGTTGGCACCCCCATGGAAACATAAGGTTTGTCCAGATATTCAGACGCCTGGAAATTATCACGATAAATTTCGATTGCTTGGCCTAACATTCTTGGGGCAAAGTGTGAGGCAAAAGAATAGGGCAGCCCGAGCCTAGCTGCCAGTTGTGCGCTAAATAAACTTGAACCGAGTAGCCAAACTGGGACATGGGTGTTTTGACCTGGTGTCGCAATAATTCTTTGGTTGGCCTGTGGTGCTTTAAAGTATTGCAAAATTTCCACAACATCCTGAGGGAATTGATCTTCAGTTTCCTGACGGCCACGTCGCAGGGCACGCATGGTCATTTGATCCGTACCAGGAGCACGACCTAAACCAAGTTCAAAACGATTTGGATAAAGTGTTGCCAAGGTTCCGAATTGCTCTGCAACCACCAATGGTGCATGGTTTGGCAGCATAATACCGCCTGAACCAAGACGGATGTGCTGCGTATTTGCGGCAATAAAGCCCAATAAAACAGCAGTTGCAGAACTGGCAATCCCATCCATATTATGATGTTCGGCTAGCCAGAATCGCTCATAGCCTAACTTTTCAGCATGTTGTGCAAGTTCTAATGCATGTCGTAGTGAAAACTCGATACTTTTATCATCCCGAACTGGTGCAAGTTCAAGTATAGAGAATTTTATATCTTGTAATGATTTCATCATTGATTCTCAGAATTGTATATCGAGATAATACGATATAAGTTGAATTTTGTATATCGTTTTTGGTCGATATATTGTGTTGTTGCTATAAAAAAAGCGCCCGAAGGCGCTAAAAGGGTAACTTGTTGTTCTGTTAATTTAGCGATCTTTATACCAACCACGGTGGCGACCATTATCATGGCGATCATCATAGCGGGAATTGTAATAACGGCGGTCATCATAATGGCGGCGGTTTTCATAACGGCGATCATAGCGACGGTCATCATAACGGCGGTCAGCATCACGATCCTGACCAACTTTTTGGCCTAAAGCTGAACCACCTGCAGCACCTAAAGCGGCGCCAATATAACCACCATTTGTGCCTCCCATATTACGGCCAACAGTATAGCCCCCAACACCACCTAAGCCGCCACCAATCGCGGCTTCTGTGCGGTCACGTCGGTTACTGGATGCGGCTGCACCACCTGCACCACCCAAAGCAGAACCAATCATGGCGCCTGTATTACCACCTAGTTGTTTACCTAACGCGGTACCCACTACACTGCCTAAAGCGGAAGTTGCGGCTACACGAGCTGTATTATCTGCATGTGCCACAGTCATCATCGATGATGCTGCAAGAACCACGCTACATAACCACAGATTTGATTTCATGGTGAAACTCCTTATCCATTCTTTTGGACAGTATTCTTTTGCTTGCGATAAATGTAACAAGAGATTTGAGTGAAAATATGGAGTGCAATCTCTGGATTGAGAGAGTTTGAGGAGGTTTTTGTATGGCTTATATTACAAGTGTAGAAATTGTGAATAAATTATAAAAATAAAGAATGAATACGCAACAAACAACGGTGCACGTGCGAATCGAGTACAATAGCTGCAGTTTAAATTGGGGTACATATATGCTGCTGGAAAAAATTTTGCAATCACAAGGCTTTGGTTCACGTAAGTATTGCCAGCAGTTAATAAAAAATGGGTCTGTCCAGATCGATCAGCAGGTTTGTAATAATCCGAAGCAGAATATTGCGACAGATCAACTTTGTTTTCAGGTCTTTGGTGAAGAATATCAATATCGCGAACACGTTTATATTGTCTTAAATAAACCTCAAGGGTATGAGTGTTCGCATCAAGCCACACATCATAAGAGTGTATTCAGTTTATTGCCAGAGATTCTGATTCATCGTGGTATTCAATGTGTAGGACGCTTGGATCAAGATACTACAGGGCTATTATTGCTGACGGATGATGGTCAATATTTACAGGCATTGACTCATCCACGTAAACATGTACCTAAGGTTTATCATGTCAGCACTGCTGATCCTGTCACAGCTGAACAGCAAATGAGACTAGAGCGGGGAGTTGAGCTGCGCAATGAAAAAGGGATTTACGCGGCAACAGATGTGCAACTTTTTTCAACCCATCAACTGTCGATGACCATTCATCAAGGCATCTACCACCAAGTCAAAAGAATGCTTGCCGCTGTTGGTAATAAAGTTGAAGCTTTACATCGTCACCAGATAGGCTCACTCGAATTGCCTGAATTGTTACAAGGTGAATGGATGTATTTAAGCGATGAGCAAAAGCAGCTGAGCCAAAATATCTCGGGAGAAGATTAATTACTTAAGGAAGCAGTGATAGGTCTTGAATTCACTGTCCTGAATAAATCCCATTTGTTCATAAAGACGATGGGATTGATAGTTATTTTTCTGGGTTTCTAGACTGATGCGTTGAGCATTTTCATGCCGCGCAAATAGAATTGCAGTATCAATGAGTTGTTTGGCGGCGCCTTGTTTACGGTAGGATGGTGTCACATAGACATCATCAAGGATGTAATAGGTTTCACAAGCAACGGAAGAAAAGGCGAGATAAAGCAGGACAAAGCCTGTAAAGACATCATCTTTCACATGAATGAAAATGACACTGTCTTTATTGTCAAAGCGGTGCTTTAAAAACTGATAAGATTGTTCAATATTTGATGATGCTCCGTAGAACTGACGATATTCGTCAAACAAGACAGCAAGTTGATGTAGATCTTCTTTTGTGGCTCGCTTAACAATCATTCCTACACATCCTTACACTTATAATTTTATTCGGACTGTCAGAATAACCAAAAAAATTCAGCTGAAAAATAAAAACTTGTTTGTAAATGCAACATTGTTAAGTTTTGTCACTTTCACCGAGCAATGCATTCAATTCTTCAAACAAATCTTCATGATCATCTTCAATCTCGGTCGCCGATGGGTTTTCAGCATTAGCCACGGCCTTGGATTTACGCAGTTTGAGTAACTGTTCCATGTTGATGTTTTGGTTTTCGATCGTAAAAGGGATCGACTTGGTCAATACCACTTGTTTGAAGAAAAGGCGAACAGCCTGAGCAGGGGAGATCCCCAACTGTTTAAATACAGCAAAGGCTTGCTTCTTTTCCTGTGAATCGAGGCGAACCTGATAAACTTCTGTTTTTCGCATGAAGAATGTAACCACATATTTTTAGTTATCGTCATGTATTTTAAACCATTGCAATGTAATTTCAATATTTTTGAAGCGAAAAAATAGATTTTTTGTCATTACGTTGTGGTGGCAATGCAAGTTCAAAGTGAGAACTAAAATGCATTTCCTGTTTCAAAATCGGGTCAAGGAATTGAATTTCTTTGGCCAGTAATTGTAAAGGATGGCTAAAATCATCTTCTGCTTTATGTTCAATATTTGGATAAAATGAATCATTAAGTATTGGAATATCAAGATAATTTAAATGAACACGTAATTGATGTTGTTTGCCCGTTTTAGGCATTAGTTGATATTTGGCGTAGTCTTGATTATGTTCCAATAGTTCGATCAAGGTTTCTGTATTATTTGCTTTTTCTTGATTAATTTGCATGGTGTAAAAAGGCTGGCCTTTTTCTAAATGCAGCTGCAAATTTTTGGGAAAATCTAGTTCAGGGCGATAGGCAGCAATTGCGTGATAGATTTTTTGTACTTTTCTTTCGGCAAAAAGCTGCTGATAAATGCCTCTGGCAGTCGCTTTTTTACAGAATAGAACCACACCTGCTGTTTCACGATCCAGTCGATGAATGGGGGTAAGATCTGCATAGCCCGTCTGTTTTTTAAGTCGGACTAACAGGGTTTCTTGTACATATTGTCCTGTTGGACTCATGGTCAAAAAATGCGGTTTATCGACTACAAGTAGTTCATCATTTTCAAATAAAATTTTATGCTGAAACGGTACATGAATTTCGTGGGCCAGAAAACGATAATAAAAAATATGAGTATTGGGTGTGTAAAGACTATCTAACTGGAGTTTGAGTCCATCTGCCGCATAAATCAGCCCATCGGCAAAACGCTGTTGCCATTCATTGATCTGAATATGTGGAAACTGCTGGCAGAGATAATCAAAAACGGTATGTGCAGCAACATCATTGGGTAAAAAGACTTTACTGGCACTGACGCCATTGAGTAGCGGTGGCGTAAATTCAATGATTGATGACATACAGCGATATCGACTCGGTAAACGGTGTAAAAAAAGTCAGTCTAAAAGGACTTTATTAGGCTTTAAAGCAGGGCAATGTTATCATAGCTGCCATTCCAATTTTGTTTTATTTGCCATGTCGTATTCAGTGAAATTTACTCTAAATCATGAACAAGACACTCAGCGTTTTGCGCAGATCCTCTCTGAACAGGTGCACTCAGGCATTATTTATTTAATTGGTGATCTAGGAGCTGGGAAAACCACATTTACCCGTTATTTTCTACAAAACTTAGGACATCAAGGTTCGGTAAAAAGTCCAACTTATACCTTGGTTGAACCTTATACCATCCATGGCAAAGAAATTTTTCATTTTGACCTGTATCGTTTGAATGATCCTTATGAATTAGAATTGATGGGAATCCGTGATTACTTAGATGTAGCAGATGCGCTATTTTTATTTGAATGGCCATCGAAAGGTGGTGATGAAATTCCAAAACCCGATATTGTGATTGATATGCAAAAATCGGAAGATGAACTGACTCGATTCGTGACTTTAACTACCCAGTCTGAATCTTTATCTCAAAGTTTGCAGGAACAATTGAATGGCGCATGATTCAACCCGTCGTATTCATACCCTTGATGCTGCTTTAGCCAACCAGATCGCTGCGGGTGAAGTAATTGAACGTCCATCATCAGTCGTTAAAGAATTATTAGAAAACTCAATCGATGCGGGTGCAACCGAACTGATTATTCGTGTGGCACAAGGCGGTTCGACCTTGATAGAAATCATTGATAACGGTAATGGTATTCATCCGGATGATTTATCTTTGGCCGTGATGCGCCATGCCACCAGTAAAATTCAAACAGCAGATGACTTACATGCGATTGTAAGTTTGGGATTCCGTGGAGAAGCATTGGCTTCGATTGCAGCGGTATCGCGCTTGACTCTCACGAGTAGTCAAGATGAGCAGGGCGTGGGCTACCAGGTGGAAGTGAATGGTACCGCATTTGATCATCAGCAGATTCAAGCGGTGGCTGCACAAAAAGGCACACATATTCGTGTCCAAGATCTATTTTTTAATGTACCCGCACGCCGTAAATTCTTAAAAAAACCGACGACAGAATTTAATCATATTGAAGAAATTGTACGTCGTTTGGCTTTAACACATTTCGATATTCGCTTTGTACTGGAACATAACGATAATATTCGTTTAAATCTGCCTGTGGCGGATAGCGGTGAGTTACGTTATCAACGTGTTCAGCAATTATTGGGTCAACAGTTTATTCAAAATGCCTACTGGATTGATGCTGAAAGTATCAATATGCGTTTGTCGGGCTGGTTGGGACACCCTTCTGATGCACGTGCGCAGGCGGATATGCAATATGTCTATGTGAATGGTCGTATTGTCAAAGATAAAACCATTTCACACGCTTTACGTATGGCCTATGAAGGAATTTTGCATGGTCATCAACATTCATCTTATTTATTGTTTTTAGAAGTTGATCCTGAAAATATTGATGTGAATGTACATCCGACCAAGCATGAAATTCGTTTTTTAAATCAGCGTGAAGTGCATGAATTTGTACGTCACTATGCCAAAGCAACTTTGTCTCAATTTCAGACCGCCAGTGCAGATTTAGCACAAGCAATGAAAACAGATGAAGCTTCAGCAGAACATTTTAATTATCAGCCTCAACCTAAATACCAAGAACAATTTAATTTGCATCGAGCAGTCGCTGAGCCTGAGCGACAAGCCAATCAGCAGGTTGCTGTTTCGACAGATTTATTGACTGAATTTAATCAAAGCCGTCCACAAGCAGTGCAGTATAATTCAACATCACAAGAACCACGTTATAACGGCTCTGCACAGTTAAATAATGCACTCAAAAGCTATTTAGCGCCTTTACGTGAAGAAACAGAAGATGGAAATGATCAAGGACCATCACGTGTGGATGAGTTTCCTTTAGGAATCGCAATCGCACAACTGCATGGTATCTATATTTTGGCGCAAAATACTGAAGGCCTGATTATTGTGGACATGCATGCAGCACATGAACGTATTTTGTTGCAGCAGATGAAGTCGGCATGGGATAAACCTGAATTCTGGACCTCACAGCAACTACTGATTCCTAAAGTTGTTTCGATTACGCGAATGCAAGCGACTCGCGTTGAAGATTTACAACCACAATTGCAGCGCTTAGGTCTGGAAATTGATCAGTATGGCGATGAGCAGGTGATTGTGCGTGGTGTACCTGCGATTTTGCATAAAGCTGATTTTGGAAATTTAGTTCCTGAATTGTTAAATGATCTTGATCCGAATGATGAGGCGCGAGGTTTATTGCAAAAACGTGATGAGCTACTTGCAGGTATGGCGTGTCATGGCGCCGTACGTGCACATCGCCAGTTAAGCCTATCTGAAATGAATGCTTTATTGCGTCAAATGGAACAAACCGAGTTTGCCAGTCAATGTAATCATGGGCGTCCAACTTGGCGGGCATTTCCACTGAATCAATTAGATAAATTATTTGCTCGAGGAGAGTAGTTTTACATGTCAAATCAATTGCCCGTCATCAATTTAATGGGGCCTACCGCAAGTGGTAAAACTGCATTGGCATGCGAACTTTATGAGCGTGGTAATTTTGAGCTGATCTCGGTTGATTCGGCTTTAGTGTATAAAGATATGGATATTGGCACAGCAAAGCCGACTAAAGAAGAGCAACAACAATATCCACATCATTTAATTGATATTATTACCCCTTTGGAGGTCTATTCAGCAGCACAATTTGTTGAAGATGTCTGCCCATTGATTGATGATATGCATGCACGTGGTAAAACCCCGATTTTGGTGGGGGGAACCATGCTATATTTTAAAGCTCTGTTAGAAGGTCTGGCCAATAATTTGCCAAATGCTGACCAAGCAATCCGCGATGCAATTGTTGCCAAGGCTGATCTTGAAGGCTGGCAGGCGGTTTATGATGAGTTGGTGGCTGTCGATCCTGTTGCGGGGCAAAAATTTAAAGTCTCAGATAAACAACGGATTATTCGTGCACTTGAAGTCTATCGAATAACAGGCGAGCCGATAACAAAATTACAAGCTGAGCAGCCTAAAAATCAACCATATCGTTACATATTTCATAACTACGCATTGATGCCTGATCGTTTAGAATTACATCAACGCATTGAGCAAAGATTAAGCAAAATGTGGAACATTGGTTTTTTAAATGAAGTAGAGGAATTGATTAAAAAATACGATTTAAATGATAATTTACCGTCCATGCGGTCCGTCGGTTATCGTCAAGCTTTGGATTTTTTACTAAAAAGTGATCTAAGTCTCAAAAATAAAGTAGAAATGGAGAACAAAGCCCTTTTTGCGACGAGGCAATTAGCTAAACGTCAATACACTTGGTTACGTTCTTTGCAAGAATTACACGATTTTAAAACTTACATGACGATAATGCAGGCGAAAGAAGACTTGCGAAACTTCTTTGGATAAAGCAAAATTCGCAGGCTGTCTTTTTATAATTTTTAGTTGAAAAATAAAGATAGTTTTTTTGCGCTGATTTAAAAATTTTTTTGGAGTTAAAAATGTCTAAAGGTCAAACTTTACAAGATCCGTTCTTAAATTCTCTCCGTAAAGAACGTATTCCAGTTTCTATTTTCCTTGTAAACGGTATCAAATTGCAGGGTCATATTGAGTCATTTGACCAATATGTTGTTTTATTAAAAAACACTGTAAGTCAAATGGTTTATAAACACGCAATTTCTACAGTTGTTCCTGCGCGTAATCCACGCCCAGCTGGTGCTCAAGGTGCTGCAGGTGGCTTCCCAGCTCAAGGTGCTGCAGGCGGCTTTGGCGGTCAAGGTTCTACTGGTGGCTTCGGTGGTCAAGGTGGCTTTGGTGGTCAAGGTGGCGGCTTCGGTGGTCAAGGTGGTTTCGGTGGTCAAGGTGGCTTCGGCGGTCAAGGTGGCTTCGGCGGTCAAGGTGGTGGCTTCGGTGGTCAAGGTGGCTTTGGTGGTCAAGGTGGCTTTGGTCATCAAGGTGGCTTCGACGGCGAAACTAAATTTGAAGATGGTCAAGAAGACGAAAATAATCGTTAATTGATCAATGATCTTTAATCAAATGCCAGTCTCTGCGTAGACTGGCATTTTTTTGTCTTTAAAAAGCTAGAATAAATATTATGGAAATGATTGTTGCTGCGGCATGTTGTAGTGTACTTGTCTCGATCTTGCTGAAATATTTGAAAGCGAAAGGATTTGATGTTTTTCAAATGATCGCGTGGAATTATTTGAGCGCCAGTCTTTTATGTTTTTATTGGTTTAAACCTGATATCACGCATATATCTTTAAATAATACCCCATGGTGGTTGATCCTTATTCTTGCGGTGTTATTGCCCAGTATATTTTTATGTTTAGCCAAATCTTTGCAATTTGCAGGCATCCTCAAAACTGAAATTGCGCAACGCTTAGCCGTGATACTGTCGTTATTAGCGGCCTATTTTATTTTTGGCGAACAGTTTAGCCAGTTAAAATTAATAGGTGTAGCACTCGGGATTATTGCGATTTTAGCGATCATTATTGGACAGGCCACAGAGCAAGCAAGTAAAGGCATAAATTTAAAATCAGCCTTGTTTTTGTTGAGTGTCTGGGCCGGTTATGCTGCAGTTGATGTACTACTCAAATATAGCAGTAGCTTAGGTTTGCAGTTCGCAGTCACGCTGAATTTAACATTTATTGTGGCTTTCGTTTTTTCGATTGCGTATATCGCAATTACTCAGCCGAACTGGCAGCCTAAAAACATTTTTATGGGTTTGTTTTTGGGTGTGCTAAATTTCGCCAATATCGCTTTATATGTCAAGGCCCATATGGTTTTTAAAGAAACCCCAGCGATTGTTTTTGCAGGTATGAATATTCTTGTCGTGGTACTTGGCGTGCTTAGTGGTGTAGTAGTATTTAAAGAACGCTTAAAAGCCTATACCTGGATTGGATTGATCTGTGGGGTGGTTGCAGTCCTATGTTTAGCCAAAGCAATGATGTAAAGCGACTTGGTTAAATTTGATGGAAGTAAAATTATGACTAGTAAGAGACTGAGTAAAGAAGAGCGTAGACAACAGTTGTTGCAGGTGGCCCGTTCAATTATTCGCACTCAGGGTGTAGAAGCCCTAACTCTGGGATATTTAGCAGAGCAAGCTGGTATTACTAAGCCAATTACATATCGACACTTTATCGACCGTGAAGGTTTATTGATTTCGATTTATCAAGAGTTTGATGATAAACAGACTGCAGAGCTTAATCGGTCTTTAGCTGCCGAAGCAAAAACCTTACAGCAAACTATTCATATTTTTTGCGAAGCCTATTTAAGTTGTTTTATTTCAACGGGTCCGGAGGTTGGATTGGTGATTGCTGCTTTGTCTGGTAGTGATATCTTGCAAAACTATTTTCAGCAATGTCAGCAAAAATTCACAGAAATTTTTAAACAAAGCATGCGTCCATTTATTCAATTGGATGGAAAAGAGGGTGAGGCGATCGTGATCGCGATCATGGGTCTGATTGAAACGGTATCGACAGCAGCAAGTAAAAATCAAATTGATGCACTGACTGCACAACAGGTGATGGAAAATTCACTTTTAGTTATTTTACAAGATTATTCAGCGACCTAAATACAGGCATCAAGAACTGAGTTGACAGCATAAGTTACTATTGGTAACTTGTGTGAATCATTTATTCGGAATTGATCTATGTCTAATTCAAATAAACTCCAGCATGCTTTGATTGTCATAACACATCCAGATACACGATCACTTTCTCATCAGATTGCACAGCATATTTTCCGTGATTTAACAGAAAAGGGAATTTCAGTAGAAATTGCTGATTTATATAAGGAAGGTTTTCAAGCTGTGATGACGCTTTCTGATATTGAAGCTTATCGTGGTCGTCAAGCTTTGGATGCCGATGTTCAATTTGAACAAGCGCGCTTTGATCGTGCAGATATTGTCTATTTTATTTTTCCTGTGTATTGGTGGTCAGTTCCTGCTTTCTTAAAGGGCTGGATTGAACGTGTATTTTGAACCGTACCGGGTTTGTCGGAGACTTTTTTATTTAAGTTAGGCCACCTGACCTAACGGGTTAATCTTATCATAGTACATTGCTTCAAACTCAAAAGGCGATACATAACCCAGTGCACTGTGTACACGCTTTTTATTGAACCAATCTACCCAGTTTAGTGTCGCAAGTTGTACATCTGCTAAACCTTGCCAATCTGCTTTTAAATATTCAATCACCTCTGTTTTGTATAAGCCATTCACCGTTTCAGCCAGAGCATTATCGTATGAATCACCTGTCGTACCGACTGATGCTCGTAAATTTGCAGCATCTAAACGATTGGTATAGCGAATAGAAAGATATTGAACACCTCTATCGGAATGATGAATCACATTCTTTGGCATGCCTCGATCGTGCAATGCTTGCTCCAATGCATCGAGCACCATATCTGTATTCATCCGTGTAGATACTTTCCATCCAACAATTGCTCGTGAGAACACATCAATAATAAAGGCGGTATAGACCCAGCCTGAATGTGTTTGAATATACGTAAAGTCACTGACCCATAATTGGTCAGGTCGATCAGCACTAAAATTCCGTTTCACTAAATCATCTGCTCGTTTTTGATCATCTCGGCTACGGGTGGTTTGTTTATTCTTACCACGCCAAACACCTTGTATACCTAGCTTTTGCATCAATCGAGCAACTGTACAACGTGCAATAACATAACCCTCACGTTTCAATTTTTGCCAAACTTTACGTACACCATATCGACCTGAACTTTCTTTCCAAATACGTTTGATTTGCTCTGCATGATGTAAATCATGCAGAGCACGTTTCGCTCGATGTTCTGGGTTATCAACGAAATCTAAAGCCCGATAATAGGTCGAAGCTGCAATCGGTAAAATTCTACAAATCGCTTCAACACCATATAACGCCTTATTGTTATGGATAAAATCCACCATTATTTGTGTGGGCGGTCGAGCTCCGCCTGGGCGAAAAAAGCGGCTGCTTTACGTAGAATTTCATTGGCACGTTTTAATTCTTTAATTTCACGTTCCATTTGCTTCATTTTTTCTTGGTCAGATACCTGTTGTACTTTGGCGGGATTTTGTTGATCTAAGTATTTTTGATACCAAACACGAAGTGTTTCAGGAGTACAGCCAATTTTAGGAGCAATTGCGGAAACTGCTGCCCAATTCGATGGATAATCTTTTTCAGATTCAATTAGTAATTGAACCGCTCTTTCTCTAATTTCGGGGGTATAGTTTGGTTTTTTCATCGGAATAGTCTCTCAGAATATTGAGTCTCCGACAAACCCGGTACGGTTCAATTTGGCCTTTTACAGAATTTGGTGCAGTTGCTAGTAGGGGTGATCCTCCTCGAGTAGCCACTCTTCCCCCAAAAGGAACAACACTAATTTCAACAGGAACAGCCAAAAGGACTTCTGCTATTTGTTTTGCATTGCCTTTATCCGATTTAACATACACTTTCGCATTTCCTGTTTTCTCATCGTCATAGACTAACTGTAGTTCTGGGAGTGATTTTTTTAGCTGCTCTCGTTTAGATTCAATATTCTTTAAACGTTGTTCTTTTGTTTTATAATTTTGTTGACTAAAATTAATAGGAGCGGACAATGGTTGTGAATATTGTGTAGCCACTGTTCTGATGTCTGCATCGCTAATATTAAATTGTTTTCTTAAATTAGAATTTCCTTTACTTGAGATAATGCTTTGGACTGCTTGTGAAGTCTTAGGTTTAACCGTTAATGACGTTGGTAAATTTTTAGCATAATTCGCGACATTCACTTTTAAAGCAGAGTCATTTTTACTGTTGTCAAAATACATTCCTTGTAGATCACCTTTTACATTGTTTCTAATATTGGAAATATCAGAAGATGTCCCATGCATAATCAATAATCTTCGTATGGCCTCATCATAAGGTACATCATATGAAGCTGCATAGAATTTTGCATCAATTGCTAAAGCTTCTGCCTCATTTATGAGATTTGAGTCATCTGCGAAAGCAGAGTTGGTCGAAATAATTAACAAAGTGAGAAAAGACATTCTTTTTAGGATCGAAAATTCATCCTGAATTGTGTTGTGTAAATTCAATATAGATGAACATTGTTAAGTTTTTTTAAAATAAAATGAAACTAAAAATTACAGCTATATGATATTGGAAGTAAATTTTATTTAAAGAAATTTATATTAATTTATTGATTTTACTTATATGTCTTGAGTGTTAATAATTCCACTGTTTAAACTCTAATTGATAATTTTCTTGCTCGTTGAGCTCTAAAATCCAAGCTGAATCTGCTCGCCAGTCTCCCAAAACAATACGCTGTTTATTCAGGACATGATGAATCTCTGGACGATGGGTATGACCGTGAATTAAATAATCAACATGTTCAATCACGGATTCGACTGCTTGAGCATTGACATCCATGATGTCATAGCTTTTCAGCTGTTTGGTTTCGCTACTTTTTTTCCGGAAACCATTGGCCAGTTTTTGTCTAAAGCTCAATGGGGTGCGTTTTAATAACCCTAATATTAATGGGTTACGGATCACTTTGCGAAAACGTTGATAAGCAACATCATCGGTACAGAGCGCATCACCATGCTCCAGTCGGAAGGTATGCTGCTGAATCTGTAGGCTATAAACGTCTGGCAATAGAATGCCGTTAAATCGAGATAGGAATTTTTGACCCAAAGCAAAATCCCGGTTACCGACCTGAAAGTAAACTTGGTTGCCTGCATCGGTAAACGCTTGTAAGGCATTGACAATTTCATCTAACCACGGTGCAGTATAATCATCGCCAATCCATGCATTAAACCAGTCTCCTAAGATATAGAGCTGGGTATTTTTATTGTGATATTCATTTAATAAAGCCAAAAACCCTCGAATGAGTCGAGGGTGATCGGGTGACAAGTGTAAATCTGAAATAAACAGGTAGGTCACACTTTTATCCTATTTTATAATCCCTCCCAACCTCCCTTTATAAAGGGAGGAGTTCCCCTCTTTTTTAAAGAGGGGTTAGGGGAGATTTTTATTCAGAGATAATTTTAGCAGACTCAATTACAACGTTTTCTAAAGGAACATCTGCATGATAACCACGGTTGCCTGTACGAACGCCTTTGATTGCTTCTACAATGTCCATACCTTCAACAACTTTACCAAACACGGCATAACCCCAACCTTGCGCTGTTTTACCAGTGTGGTTTAAGAAAGAGTTATTTTTAACGTTGATAAAGAATTGTGCAGATGCTGAGTGAGGAGCTTGAGTACGCGCCATTGCAATCGTGCCTTCATCGTTGCTTAAGCCGTTGTCAGCTTCGTTTTCGATAGAGTCACGAGTTGCTTTCTCTTTGAAGTTTTCATCCATGCCACCGCCTTGGATCATAAAACCATCAATCACGCGGTGAAAAATTACGCCGTCATAGAAACCGTCACGTACATATTCTAAGAAATTTGCAACCGTTTTTGGTGCTTTTTCAGCGTTAAGCTCAAGAACAATACGACCTTTATTGGTATTTAATTCGACTTGAGGAAAACTCATTACATTAATCTCCTAAACATGGGCAAATTGACCATGGGTTTTTGGTTGAGAGAAGCATAAGCAAACTGTAAACTACAAGGCAAGTAAAAAACGTTAAAATCTTTCATAAAAAGCAAAGATTGCGTTTTTATTTCCCATTTTTAACTGTAAGAAGTGATTTACACCCTATGAAGCCAAATGATGTTGTTTCTGAACTGCCGAAGACCCCGACACCGAATACTCATGCCTCTGTCGATGCTGCGCAGCAAGAACAACAGGCAGGCTTAGACTTTGTACGTCAAGTGATTACAGATGACTTAAAAGAAGGCCGTACCCAAAAAGTGGTGACACGTTTCCCACCTGAGCCAAATGGTTATCTACATATTGGTCACGTGAAAGCGATTTGTCTCAACTTTGGTATTGCTGAAGAATTCGAAGGTTTATGTAATTTACGATTCGACGACACAAATCCGGATGCCGAAGAACAAGAGTACGTTGATGGTATTGCCAATGATGTGAAATGGTTAGGTTTTAACTGGAATGGTGAGCCACGTTATGCATCAGGTTATTTCGATCAACTTTATGCATGGGCTGTCCAATTGATTGAACAAGGTGATGCTTATGTTGATTTGCAAACACCAGAAGAAATTAAGTTGAACCGTGGTAATTTCGTTGAGCCAGGTAAAAACTCACCTTATCGTGATGCGACTGTTACAGAAAATCTTGCGCGTTTTGAACAAATGCGTAATGGTGAAATTCAAGAGGGGGGCGCTGTACTTCGTGCCAAAATTGATATGACCAGCCCGAATGTACATATGCGTGATCCGATTCTTTATCGCGTCCTGCATTCAGAGCATCACCAAACTGGTGATAAGTGGAAAATGTACCCAATGTATGACTATGCGCATCCATTGTCAGATGCGATTGAAGGCATTACGCATTCTTTATGTACACTGGAATTCCAGGATCATCGTCCATTCTATGACTGGATTGTCGAGAAAGTTCACTCGCAAGCCGTTCCGCGTCAGTACGAGTCTTCGCGTTTAAATGTTGATTATACGATTACTTCTAAACGTAAATTGCGTAAATTGGTTGAAGGCAATTATGTACAAGGCTGGGATGATCCACGTATGCCAACTGTTGTTGGTATGCGCCGTCGTGGTTTTACTGCGGAAGGCCTACGTGATTTCTGTAAGCGTGTTGGTGTTTCTAAAACAGATGGTATTGTTGATGTGGCAATGCTTGAGTTCTGTATTCGTCAATCTTTGGAAAATACCGCTGCACGCGGGATGGCGGTACTTAATCCACTTAAAGTAACGCTAACGAACTTGCCAGAAGAAATGGATCTCACGCATGCGCGTCATCCAAACGTGGATATGGGCGAACGTATCATTCCTTTGACACGTGAACTTTATATTGATCGTAAAGATTTTGAAGAAGTACCACCAAAAGGTTTCAAGCGCTTGATTCCTGAGGGTGAAGTGCGTTTACGCCATGCTTATGTGATCAAATGTGATGAAGTGATTAAAGATGCCAATGGTGAAGTGATCGAGCTTAAATGTTCAATCGACCCTGAAACTTTGGGTAAAAATCCCGAAGGCCGTAAGGTAAAAGGCGTGATTCATTGGGTATCAGCTAGTCAAGGTGTACCTGCAGAAGTTCGTATTTATGATCGTTTATTTACCGAAGCGGCACCAGATGCGGATGATGATTTCTTGGCACATCTAAATCCTGAATCCTTAAAAGTAGTACAAGCGGTGATTGAACCTGCTTTAGCACAAGCGAAATCCGAGGATCGTTTCCAGTTTGAACGTGAAGGTTACTTTGTTGCGGATCAATATGATCATCAAGCTGACAAACCCGTGTTTAACCGTATCCTTGATTTAAAGGATAGTTTTAAAGCAGATAAAAAGTAATTAAAAAAAGGGCCTAATACTTTATTAGGCCCTTTCAATTTAGATCTGCGTAGAACTGTAATGATTGAGTTACTTAAAACCTAAAGTAAAGTTCTATGCAGTTGGATTAATATGATAAAAGTAAATTATCATCGCAATTAATAAAAAAATAGCAGCCATGAGATAAGTGTTAACTGTATGAAAACTTTTAATAAACTTTAAAATATCCATTTTCCCGACTCAAAAAATATAACTAAGTACTGTATTAATTAATATACATTTCATTAAATATTGTAACTAACTGCACTTTTTTTTCAATATTTTAGTCATCAAAATTTAATATTTATTTCTTTTAAGAATAATTATTGTTTTTTTAAAGATTTGTTTCTTCAGGTTTTTCTACCGTCTCAATTTATTGAGTCGGTAGAATGAATTACGGGTTTGGCATGCAGATTTTAGCCTCAATCTAGATGAGAAAGAAAATGGCTCATAATTTGGGCAATTTTATTCTCTAACTGTGCCGCATAGACCTGATTATCTTGTCTTAATTGAGGAATTGATAAACCTGCATGGCGTATTTCACAGGTATGTCCAATCAGCCATTTCTCAAAACTTTGCCCAACCACCTCAAGATGAAATTGTAAGGCGAGAATATTATTGCCAACAGAAAAGGCCTGATTTGGATAAATTGCAGAACTTGCCAATAAAGTTGCATTTGGGGGCAAATCAAAAGTGTCCCCATGCCAGTGCAATACTTCCACATTTTCCAGTGCGGCTAAAGGATTCTGCTCAACAGCCTTAATTTCCAATTGGCTCCAACCGATTTCTTTCTGATGTCCTGCATAGACTTTTGCACCCAATGCATGTGCGATGAGTTGTGCACCTAAGCAAATGCCAATGGTCGGCTTGTTGGCTTTTAAGCGTTGTTTTAAGCCTTCAATTTCATTGACTAGAAAAGGATAGTCCTCGGTTTCATAGACGCCGATGGGGCCGCCAAGAATTACCGTTAGCCCTTCATAGTTTAGTGCAGGACTCAGGTCATCGACACCCGCTTCGAAATAACGGACACGGAAGCCGAACTGATAAAAAACATCTTCTAAAGAGCCGAGATCTTCAAAAGCAAGATGTTGAATGGCATAAACAGTTTTGAGATGAGCGGCGAGGGTCATGACCGAGTACCGATGAATAAAAATTATTTTGTATCTTAAATCATTTTTAAGACCGATGTCTTGATCTTATGTACTTTGGACAGTACTGAAAATAAGGCTGACCAAGTGTTGTATCGTTAAAAAAGCAATTTGCGTTGATGATGTTCCTCAACCACTGGTACCACATGTTCATCCTTCAAATCAACGCCAGAAAGCCCCAGCCGTTTGGAGTTATGCATTAAGGCCAGTAAGCGTTGGGTAGCAATCGGAATACTTAATCCTGCGGGACGAATATTGGAAATACAGTTGCGTTGCGAATCCAGGCAGCCACTGAAGGCATCGAATGTGTAATAGAGGCCCATACTGTCAGGTGAACTGAGACCAGGACGCTCACCAATCAGCATAATCAACATACGTGCCTGAAAAATTTCAGCAATTTCATCACCCAACGCAACACGACTGCCTGTGGCAATCACAATAGGCGCTAAAGACCACTGTTGTTCTGCAAAAGGTTGGATCAGTGCCTGTATGAAAGGCAGCGCATTTTCTTCAATGGCGCGAGCCGATAAACCATCACCAATCACGATGCAGACATCATAATCCTGCTGATCTTGTTGCATCTGCTGAAGCTGTTGCGTCGAATCGGTTGAAAGTAATCTTCCTAAATCAGGCCGCTTCAAATACAGCTCTTTATGTTCTGCCTGACTTTGTACATGGATAGGATTAAGCCCCAATTGTTGTAATTGCTCAGTGAGTAATTCAACATTTAAGCACTGGAAAACCGCATCTTTGGCCTGAGCATGACTGAGTTGAAAATCCAGTAAAGCGCGGGTTGGGATGCTGCAACCTGTGCGCCCAATGGCAATCCGCGCATCAGTAAACTGTTTCAGGGTTTCCCATTGGTCTTGATGTGTTTGGGCTGGAAATTGAATGTCTTTTGAAAGTTTCATCAAACTCTCCTCAATGCATCAATAATCTAGAGAATTGAGCAGGCATCTGTTTTGCCCAATGAATATGCTGTTGTTGCTGTTTTAAAATACCTTGCTGTTCTAACCAAGATGCAAACTCAGGCGCAGGCTGTAGTCCGAGTAATTGTCTGAGATAAAGTGCATCATGAAAGGAAGTGGTTTGATAATTCAGCATCACATCATCTGAACCCGGAATGCCCATAATAAAATTAATGCCTGCTGTACCAAATAGGGTCAGCAGCACATCCATATCGTTTTGGTCGGCATCGGCATGATTGGTATAGCAAATATCACAGCCCATTGGCAGACCGAGCAGTTTGCCACAGAAATGATCTTCCAGACCTGCCCGGATAATTTGTTTGCCATCATAGAGATATTCAGGGCCAATGAAACCGACCACGGTATTGACCAATAAGGGATTGTATTTGCGTGCCACTGCATAGGCGCGCGCTTCAATGGTCTGCTGATCAACGCCATGATGCGCATTGCTGGATAGGGCGCTGCCTTGACCTGTTTCAAAGTACATCACATTGTTGCCAAGCGTACCTCGGTTTAAAGCCAGCGTCGCTTCATAGCCTTCTTGCAGCATGGCAAGCGAAATACCGAAACCTTCATTGGCTTTCTGTGTGCCTGCGATGGATTGAAACATCAGGTCAATTGGAACATTTTTTTCTGCCAGTTGAATGCCTGAACTGATATGGGTCAGAACGCAAGACTGGGTCGGGATTTGATATTCCTGAATGACATGATCGATCAGTTTTAACAGTTCAGATAAATTATGCAGATTGTCAGTTGCAGGATTAATTCCGATCACGGCATCTCCATTGCCATACATTAAACCATCCAAAATACTGGCGGAAATACCCAGTACATCATCGGTGGGATGATTGGGTTGTAAACGCGTGGATAAATGTCCTTTTAAACCGATGGTATTGCGAAATTGGGTAATGACCTCACATTTGCTTGCGACATAAATCAGATCTTGATTGCGCATGATTTTACTCACAGCGGCAACCATTTCAGGGGTTAATCCTGCTGCAAGCTGTTGCAGTTTTTCGGTGGTAGCATCCTCGCTGAGCAACCAATTACGGAAATCGCCAACCGTAAAATGCGCAATCGGCGCAAACAGATCAGCGCGATGTTCATCAATAATCAGACGGGTAATTTCATCGCTTTCGTAATCGACCACGGTTTCATTTAAAAAGTTTTTTAAAGGCACATCTGCCAGGGTGATTTGTGCTGCAACTCGTTCAGTTGCATCCTGTGCCGCAACACCTGCCAGTTGATCGCCAGAACGTAAAGGGGTGGCTTTTGCCATCAAGGTTTTAAGATCAGCAAATTGATAGTGTTGTTGGGCCACGATTTGACGGTAACGCATGCGCTTCTCCTTAATCTTCCTGATTATTGCTTTTCATCTGCGGTGATCTGTGCAAATTCTTCTTCTGGCGTTCCTTGGATGAGTTGATGACGGCTATAAAATATAAAATAAGCAATAAAGACCATATAAATGCCTGCTGCAATACACCACACTTTAGGATTGACTAGAAACCCTGCGACAACTGCAATCGCTGCCAGAATCAAGGCAATACTTGAAGTGAAAATACCGCCAGGTGTTTTATAGGGACGGTGCATTAAAGGTCGAGATACGCGCAGTTTAATATGCGAGAGCATCATCAATACATAAGAAATGGTTGCACCGAAGACTGCAATTAAAATCAGTAGGTCACCTTCTTTAGTTAAGGACAACAAGAATCCGATTATGCCGGGAATAATGATGGCTAAATAAGGGGCGTGATTTTTATTGGTTAATGACAGCGAGGTAGGTAAATAGCCAGCACGGGAGAGGGCGAAAATTTGACGTGAATACGCATAGATAATTGAAAAGAAACTGGCGATGAGCCCAGCAAGACCGACAAAATTAACAAAGTTGGCCAACCAAGTACCTTGTCCATAGACTTTGACAAGGGCATCGACCAAAGGCGCACTGGAGTTTTGTAAAGTACTAGCACCAGCTGCACCTGCACCTAAAAATAGAATCAGTAGGGCAAAGGCGGTTAAAATCAGCATGGCACCCATCAATCCGCGTGGCAGTGATTTGGCAGGATCTTTGGCTTCTTCTGCGGCTAAGGGTACACCTTCAACAGCCAAGAAAAACCAGATCGCATAGGGAACAGCGGCCCAAATGCCTAAATAGCCATAGGGTAAAAAGCTGCTTGCGCCAAATTGTTGTCCTGCAGGAATATCAAACAGATTTTGCGAATTAAAATGCGGCAACATCGCAACAATAAAAACAGCCAGTGCGATTGCCGCAACTAAGGTGATGGCAAACATAATTTTAAGGGCTTCACCTGCACCTTTCAGGTGGATGCCCATAAAAATGAGATAACAGGCTAAATAAACCTGCCAGCCACCTATACCGAATAACGATTCACAATAGGCCCCAATGAAGGTCGCGATGGCGGCAGGAGCAATCGCATATTCAATCAGAATTGCGGTACCTGTTAAATAGCCACCGAGTGGGCCAAATGCGATACGGGCAAAACTATAACCGCCACCTGCTGTTGGCAGCATGGTCGCCATTTCGGACATAGCAAGGCATAGGCACAGATACATCACGGCAACGACTGCGGTGGCAACAAACATGCCACCCCAACCACCTTGTGCAATACCGAAATTCCAGCCAGCAAAGTCACCTGAAATAACATAGGCGACACCTAGACCGATCAGCAATAACCAGCCCACGGCACCTTGTTTAAGTTTTCTCTGGGCAAAATAATCTTCGGAAGAGGTTGTCGATGCTGAAAGTACAGAAAGTGGTTCTTGATTGTTCATACAAAGCTCCGTGTATGGTTCTCATCAGCAAGATGCAAAAGCAATGCCGATGTTGCACATCTTGTGCCAAAATTTAATTTTTATTTGCTTTGGTGATTCAGTTTGAGTGAAAAATAGAGGTTTTGTTTATAAACCAACAGCTGCCGATTTAAAACCGGTATAAGTCTTTAAAGATAAGGCTTATACCGGTCAGCAAACCGATTTGAATCACCTAGAAAAAGCCCATGGCTTTGGTTGAATAACTCACCAACAAGTTTTTGGTTTGTTGATAATGATCGAGCATCATTTTATGGTTTTCACGGCCAACCCCAGACTTTTTATAGCCCCCAAATGCAGCATGAGCAGGGTAGATGTGATAACAATTGGTCCATACCCGACCCGCCTCAATGGCACGGCCTGCACGATAAGCGGTATGGGTTGAACGTGACCAGACCCCAGCACCTAAACCATACATGGTGTCATTGGCGATCTGGATGGCTTCATCAAAGTCCTTGAATGTGGTTACCGATAGCACAGGGCCAAAGATCTCTTCCTGAAATACTTGCATCTGGTTATGACCTTTAAAGATGGTTGGTTCGATGTAATAACCATTACCGACTTCTTGGCGACCATGGCCACCCAAAAGTACCTCGGCACCTTCTTGTCGGCCTGTATCGATACAACGCAGGATTTTCTCTTGTTGTTCTAAGGAGGCTTGTGCACCGACCATGGTGTCGGTATCGAGTGGATGTCCAAGTTTGATGCGCTTGACCCGTTCGATGGCTTTTTCCATAAATTGATCGGCGATACTTTCTTGAATCAAAGCACGAGATGGGCAGGTGCAGACTTCACCCTGATTCAGCGCAAACATCGCGAAACCTTCAAGGGTTTTATCGAGGAAATCATCATCATGATCCATCACATCGGCAAAAAATACATTCGGTGATTTTCCGCCGAGTTCCAACGTCACAGGAATAATGTTTTCAGTGGCATATTGCATGATCAATTGCCCAACTTGGGTTGAACCGGTAAACGCAATTTTGGCAATGCGTGGACTGGTGGCCAGTGGTCGACCCACTTCGGCGCCGTAACCATTGACGATATTGAGGACACCTGCTGGTAGGAGATCCTGTATCAGTTCCGCCACCAATAAAATACCAACTGGGGTTTGCTCCGCAGGTTTAATCACCACACAGTTCCCCGCAGCCAATGCTGGGGCCAGTTTCCATGCCGCCATCAAGATCGGGAAGTTCCACGGGATGATTTGTCCCACCACACCGAGTGGCTCATGAAAATGGTAGGCGATGGTATCTTCATCAATTTCGGAGATGCCACCTTCCTGAGCACGAATACAGCCAGCAAAATAACGGAAATGGTCAATGGCTAACGGGATATCTGCTGCCAGTGTTTCGCGGACTGGCTTACCGTTATCCCAAGTTTCAGCAACCGCCAACATTTCCAAATTGGCTTCCATGCGGTCTGCAATTTTTAGTAGCAAATTAGAGCGCGTGGTTGGAGAGGATTTGTTCCATTCTTTCTTGGCTTTATGGGCAGCATCCAGTGCCAGTTCAATATCTTCGGCACTGGAGCGAGGAATACGAGTAAAACTTTTGCCATCGACAGGGGAAATATTGTCAAAGTAAACTCCTTTGACTGGCGCAACCCATTGCCCACCAATAAAGTTTTCATACTGGTCTTTGAAATGGATTTTTGAACCAGATTGATTGGGATCAACATAGCGCATATACATACTCCTTTATGTGTTTTGATATTTTTAAATAAAGTACCCAGTACGTTATTAATACTGAACATATCGCGCTAAAGGTTGGAAAAAGGTTGGAATTGCATGTCAAGGATGTAGGGAATTACAAATGCATACAAAAAAGGAATTATTGCAACAGCGCAAGCAGGTTGAACAACTGAGGACGCAAAGCAGCCTCAATCCGCAACATGCTGAAAAAATGGAACAGAGTATCGCCAGTTCATGGGAGCGTTCTACACTCGCTGATATTCCCAAAGAACGTCTGGCTGCACCTTTATCCAATCAATCGACTGAAACAAAAAGTTCACTCAGCTTGGCTTTGCAAGCTTGTCGGGAAGATCTCAAGCATGTGGCAGAACAGTCTTCAATGGTGCTTGCTGTTGGTGATATGGGCAGTACCATTATCTGGACGGCGTCTTGTACACAGATGCGCAATGCGGCTGAACAGGTTCACTTTGTTGCAGGGGGGCAGTGGCAGGAAGAACTGGTTGGCACCAATGCCTTGGCGCTTTCACTCAAGACCCGTAAATCCAGTTGTGTATTTTCCAATGAACATTATATGGCGTCGGTACATGATTGGGTTTGTTACGCTGCGCCGATTATTGACCCTTATTCCAAGCAGCTTTTAGGTGTGGTGGATTTATCCACCACATGGGAACACCACAATAGTTTAGGGTTATTGGCCGTCGAGCGTTGTGCCGCAATTTTGCAAATGGCAGTACAGCAATTACAGCAGCAACAATTGTATTTACGTACCTTTAATACGGCACAGGTCTTGCTGAACGGGCAGAATTTGACTTTAACCCCAAGACAAATTGAAATTCTGGTGATTTTAGCCTTGTGCCCGCAGGGATTGAATTTAGAGAATTTACATCAGGCGTTGTATGGGGAACGCAAAGTCAGTCTTGGGACATTAAAAGCAGAGATGTCGCATTTGAGAGACCGTTTAGGCGATGCGCTCGGCTCACGACCTTATCGTCTCAACGTTGCCGTCGAGGCAGATTTCTTGCAACTTGAGCAAGCCTTGGATGCCGGTTATATCAGTACCGCACTGCAAGGCTATACCGGTATTTTCTTAGCGAAAACCGAAAGTCCATTTTTATGTGCATGGCGAGATGGCTTGGAATCCCGTTTGAGTCATGCCATTTTTCAGACACAGGGCAGTGACGCTTTATTAAAGCATTTGGCCTATTCGCCTGAAGCAATTGATGCCGCTGAACGTTTACTGGAGTTACTGCCAGCTTCGCATCCTGCTAAAAATATGCTCAGTAAGTACCAAGACCACTGAGCATTCAGATATTTAAAAGGGGCGTCAGTATTACTGGATTTTTTCTGCTAACCAAGCAAACAGATCTTTATAAACCTGTGCACGCACAGGCGGTGCAGATAAAACCAAATCATGCAGACCATTTTGAATGGACAGCGTTTGTACATCACCTTTCATTTTCTTGGCATTCTGAGTCATGTCTTTGACATCGAGAATCACATCGCTTTGTTGAGCGTCGATTCCCCATTTTCTTGGATTGTTAGATTGATGTGAATGCATGATCAAAGTCGGTACATTTAAAGTCACGCCTTGATGAATTTCCTTTTGCGCTTCGTGAATCGCCGTGACAAAAGACAAGTGCACAAAAGGCATGCTTTTCGGTTTCCAATCGAGGTTGAAATCCCACTCACCATAAAAATTTTTATGTAAGCTTGGGGTATACCATTGATTTAGACCGCTTGGAAATTTACCATTCGGTAGGCGTTTACCTACTTTACTCAAGAGTGGAATGCCCACTTTTTTCTCAAGCACACTTTTATAGAAATCATAGAATGGACTATTGTTCCAGACTGCTTTGATTAAGCGATGATCTGGATAATGTGCCGCATATAAGGTGGCAATTAGACCGCCTGTTGAATGACCAGCTAGTAGTACTTGATTGTGATTCTCTTGCCCGATAATTTCCAGTGCTTTGCTGATTTCGGCATCGTATTCACGTAAATCCAGCACATAGTAGAATTTTTGGTGAGGGAGGCGAGAGCGACCATATTTTCTTAGGTCAAGGGCATAAAAATCGTAGCCATGCTGATTAAATTGTTCAGCCATTTCTTTTTGGAAAAAATAGTCTGCAAAACCATGAATATATAAAACCGCTTTTTTGGTCGCTTCAGCAGCCTTCTTGCGAACCAAAGTAGCAACAACTTTTCCATCATAATCATCAGCGAAATTTAAGGTTAGTTGCTGATAATCTTCGCCCAATATATCTGGTTGATATGTATAGAGATTTGAAGTAGTCATTTTTATAGATCAAGTCTGAATTCATTAACAACCACATTAAATGAAATCATCTGTATGTCAATGCAATTATGCGATAGCTATCGTTCACAAAAAGTGGCGATTCAGTGAGGAAATACGGCGAGATTTCGTATTGCATTTTTATTTTAGTCAAAAAATCGTTAAGCTATGCGCTGTTGTTTTTGACTGAAGAAATTATGAAACAAGAGACTGCACTGAAGTTACTCAAAGCTGGGGAAAATGTTTTTTTAACGGGCTCAGCTGGTGCAGGTAAAACCTATACGCTTAATCAATACATCCATTATTTAAAAGCCCGTAAAGTACCTGTGGCGATTACTGCATCGACAGGGATTGCAGCAACCCATATGAATGGTATGACCATTCACACTTGGGCAGGGATTGGGATTAAAGATCGTTTGAGCGATGATGACCTCAAGCGAATGAAAGAACGTAAATATTTAAAAGAGCATTTAGAAAATGCCCAAGTTCTGATTATTGATGAAATTTCCATGTTGCATGCCAAGCAACTGAATCTGGTCAATCAAGTCCTGAAGTACTTTAAAGAAAGTGATGAGGCCTTTGGCGGGATTCAGGTGATTGTAGCAGGTGACTTCTTTCAGTTACCGCCCGTTGGTAAAAAGGATGAAAGCAATCGCGATAAATTCTGCTTTATGTCGGAGGCTTGGGTCGAAGCCAAATTCCGTGTCTGTTATTTAACGGAACAGCATCGTCAGGATGATGAAATCCTCAATCAGATTTTAAATGCGATTCGTGCCCAGAATATTCAAAGCAATCACATCACCGCCTTACAACAATCGCGCCAGCATGATATTGGCGAGACCTTTACTCGTTTATATACGCACAATATGGATGTCGATAATATTAATTATCAGCACCTCAATGAAATCGACAATGAGAGCCATCAATTCAATGCGGTTGTCGATGGCAATGAAAAGTTGATGGAAACCTTAAAATCATCGGTGCGTGCGCCTGAAGAACTGACCTTGAAGAAAAATGCCAAGGTGATGTTTGTCAAAAACAACTTTGATATGGGCTATATCAACGGCAGTTTGGGCGAAGTGATCGGCTTTGAAGAAGATGACAAGCAGGGCATTCTGCCAAAAGTAAAATTGACTGATGGTACAACCTTCTTGGTTGAACCAGAAACATGGTCGATTGAAAATGAAGCGGGTAAGGCGATTGCCAGTTTCCAACAGATTCCGTTGCGTTTGGCATGGGCAATCACCATTCATAAAAGCCAAGGGATGACTTTGGAAGCTGCAGAAATCAATCTCACCCATACCTTTGAAAAAGGTCAGGGCTATGTGGCTTTATCACGTTTAAAATCACTGACAGGGCTGAAGCTGCTCGGCTTTAATGAACAGGCGCTTGAACTGGATAGCTTAGCCATTAAAGCGGATCGCCGTTTTCAGGAGTTATCGAGTGAAGCAGAAGCCAACTTTGAAAATATTGATTTAACCACACAGCATAATGCTTTTATTCGTCATTGTGGTGGCACATTGAATGCCACTGAAATTGCCCGTAATGAAAAGAAAATCGCCAAAGGTGCGAAACAGAATTATGCCGCAGCAACTTTGGATGAAACCCGTACTTTATTTGAAGAGGGTTATGAAATTGAAGATATTGCACATGAGCGTGGTTTAACGCCTGCAACGATCATCAATCATCTGGCGCGTTTGCATAAAGAGCAGGGCTTGGATATTTCAGTCGCCAGCCCAGGTGAAGAAGTGATTGAAGAAGTGCGTAAGATTTATAAACGTTTGCATAAACGTAAAAACCCTGAACATTTTACCGATGATGGTTCAATTAAATTACGTCCTATTGTTGAAGCCACTAGTCCGCGAATGGCGTATGATCAAGTCCGTTTAGCCTTATTATTTATTGAATAGGAATGATAAAAAATGCCGCATTTAATTGTAAACTATTCAGCCAATTTAACTGAATTAAATCCACATCAGTTATTAAAAGATGCGAATATTGCATTGGTTGAAACGGATTTATTTGTCGCACATGATATTAAATCCCGTGCATTTAAAGATGAGGTGTTTTTAATTGGTTTGAATGAAACAGAAGCGGCCTATATTCATTTAAAGCTGTATATATTGAGTGGACGAACGCAGGCACAGAAGCAAGCCGCGGGTGCAGCATTGTTGCGTCAACTAGAGCAAAAAAGCTATATGCAAGCTGAGGTCAGCTATCCCGTTCAGCTCTGTGTTGAAGTGATTGATATGCCCAAAGAGGATTATTTTAAAGCAACAATTTAGTTTAAAGTAAACGCTGTTTTATCAAATAAGGACAATTGGCCTTATTTGATAAAATATACTGATTAATATGTATTTTGATTTGATAGTCTTAAAAAAATTATTGCTAGTCATTCTAGTCACTTATATTAAAATAAAATCTTTATTCCTAAATTCGTTGCAGAATATAACATTAAAAATATAGACAGATTTGTATGCTGTTTATAGAATAGCGTAAATTTAAGTTGATTTTTTATAAAATAATGTTGAGTAATATATTTCAGGCCTTGGAAAGTTTGGGCCTTACCGCACAGAGACGTGCAATCCATATTCAGTTTTCCAATCAAAATTTAAATACTCAAGTGTTCCTGCAACGGATTGATGGGCATTATCACCCAAGCCCTGCAAGGGCAATCGGATGGTAGCCTCACGGTATATAAACTGACTTTAGAAGATCCAACCGCACTGTGGAAACAACGCCGTAACAGTCGCGTGTTTATGAACAAGAGCGTGCCTGATGTCGTGCAAATTGTCTTCAAGGAGTGGCAGCAAAAGAGTCCCTTATTCGCTTCCAGTTTGACTCTGGATTTAAGCGGACTGAGTCAAGACTACGATATTCGTCCTTTTATTATGCAATATAATCAATCAGATGAAGCATTTTTGACATCCTTGATGCGTAGCGAAGGGATTAACTGGCTAATTGACGAAGCTCAGCTTAAGGTAAGTAGTATCAATGAACAAATCCAACCACAAAAACTACGCCTGATTGATGACAATAGCCAGTACCAAGCCCTTGATCGTCGACAGATTCGTTACCACCGCAGCAGTGCCACCGAACAATACGACAGCATGACCAGTTTGGTCGGGCAACGCAGCTTACAGCCGAGTAGCGTACATGTACAGCGTTGGCAAGCCGATGCTTTAGAACAAGAAGATGGTGCCGGCAGCGTACAAAGCACGCATAAACACAGTGCTCAATACGACAATGCCAGTTTAGGGCTAGAACAGGCATGGCACTTTTCACCTGCTTGGATGCAAGACCTGAATGGAGAAGATGGTGCAACCGCATCGGGCAATGCACAGATTGAAAAACTGAATCAGAACTTGGGTCAATATTACGACCAACAATCAAAGCAATTTATCGCCGATAGCACCGTCCGCGATACCCATGTCGGTTACTGGTTTGAATTGGCCGAACATCCTGAAATTGATCAACACGATGGCAGCGATAAAGAATTTCTAATTACAGGAAAAAACTTCTATAACCAAAACAACTTGCCTAAAGACCTCAATCAGCAAATCAACCAATTATTAGCACAAAGCAACTGGCAGCCAACCCAAACCAATAATGAAGAACGCCAAGCCAATCAACTGACGCTACAACGCCGCAGTATTAAAACCGTACCCGAATTTAATCCATTACAACACCGTCCAGCAGCTTCACCGCAACGTGCCAAAGTAGTTGGGCCAAGTGGCGAAGAAATCCATGTGGATGAATGGGGACGAATCAAAGTCCGTTTCCTGTTTACCCGTAACGATGATCACAGCCATGATGGCGGTGCAGGTGCCAATGACAATGACACCGATTCAGCTTGGGTTGATGTACTCACGCCTTGGGCTGGTGAAGGCTATGGCGCACGCTTCTTGCCGCGTATTGATGAAATCGTGGTCATCGACTTCTTTGATGGCAATATTGACCGTCCCTTTGTGGTGGGAAGAATTCACGAAGGCCATCGTAGCCCAACCAAGTTTGATCATGTAGGTAAGCTGCCAGACACCAAGAAACTGGCAGGGATCAAATCTAAAGAGTACCAAGGTGAAGGCTATAACCAACTGCGTTTTGATGACACCACAGGACAGATCAGTGCCCAGTTGCAAAGCAGTCATGCTGCCAGTCAACTGAATCTGGGGAAACTGAGCCATCCTAAAGACAAAGCCGAAAGTGAAGACCGCGGTGAAGGTTTTGAGCTGCGTACCGACCAATGGGGTGCAGTACGAGCAGGTGAGGGTTTACTGCTTTCCACACATAAACAGGATCAAGCCCAAGGTGAACACCTCGATGCCCAACCTGCCAAGCAACAGCTTGAAGGCAACCAGAGCAATGCCAAAGCCTTAAGTGAAGTGGCTAAGAACCAGCAGACCGATGAGATTGAATCGCTGGATCAACTCAAAGAGTTTGCGGAGCAGATTCAAGAAAAAATCGCCCAGTTTAAAAAATCATTACTATTGCTGAACTCACCTGCGGGCATTGGTTTAAGTAGCAATGAAGATATTCATCTCTCTGCCGATGGACAGATTAACCAGTTTGCAGGCGATAGTATCAATCTAAGTACACAAAAGAATTTGGTTGCCCATGCGCAAAACAGAATCAGTGTGTTTGCAGCGCAGAATGGGATTAAACAGGTTGCCGCCAAAGGTAAGTTTGAAGTGCATGCTCAAGGGGATGGTATGGATTTACTTGCCAAGCAAGGCATTCAGATTATTTCGACTGAAGATCGGATTGAAATTACTAGCCCTAAAGAAATTTTAATTACGACTAAAGACGCTCAAATTAAAATTAATGGTTCAGGTATTTTTCCTGTGACCAGTGGCAAGTTTGAGGTGAAAGCAGGGCAGCATTTGTTTATGGGTGGGGCGAAAGTAAATACAGTTATTTCAGCATTACCGGATGTAGAAAATCCTTATGTTTTACAATACTTGGTAAAAAATAAAGAAAGTCAGGTCATAGCTGATAAACCTTACATATTATTTGATGAAGAGGGAAATGTTCAAAAGGGCAAAACTGACCAAAAAGGATTTATGAAGCTAAAAACATCACCATCTGCTCAACAAATTACGACTTTAGTAATGATGAATGAAATTGAGCAAGCTGGAGAAGAAGACTCGGGAGATCAACTATGAGTACCTATTTCAGTCGTCTGAAGCTCAGTGTTCAAGCCCCTCTCAAATTGAAAGATTTAACTTATAAATTTTTTGTGATTAATAATACGACTAAGAAAACAACAACATTTGAAGGTAATTTTGATGAGCAAGGTTTAACAGGTTGGACTGAAATATATAATTTAAATACCTCCTTAATTTATGCTGTTTATTTCCGTGGAGAACTTCTTCAAAAAATTGCAGTTAAGGCTTATTCTAATAAAAAGACACATAGTACGTTTACGATTAAGACCACGACGGAAATAACTAAAAATCTAAAAGAAAATATTAAGGAAATTTATCTTAATGATGGAGAGGTGGCTTGGTATTTAATTAAAAAAACTGAAACAATGTTAGATTGGTCGAAAAGAGTTTTTAAAAAACCATTGATTGCATCAGATTGGGATACGCTAAAGGCCAATAATCCGCATATTTCAAATATAGCACCTATTCGGCTTCTGACCCCAGGGATGGTAGTGATTCTTTCAAATTCAACATCAGCAAAAGAATTACAAAAATATAAAAATGATGCACAAAAAGCTCAGACTAATATTGAGCTTATGAAAAAAGATAAAAATTTTGATGCAGAATTCTTCGCCCAGAACTATGAATTTTTTTATGACGCCTTGATTGATACTAGAACGGAGATTACATATAAAAATATCTTTGAAAATAACGATCATCCTTTAGTCCAAAAATTTGAAAAGCCTTCAAATGATAGCGGAATAGCATGGGGAGCAATTGCTAAAGGTGGAATTGATGCAACTTTAGCATTTCATGAAGGTACAGCCACAAGAATGAATAAAATTCATGGTCAATTAGCATTAAAAATGGCTGAAGAAAGAGCAAAAGGATCAGGACTAGCAAATCCTAAAAACTTTAAGGCTTTTAGGCGTAAATATAGTGATCTATATAAGCAATTAGATCATGAATATTCAAAAGGAATTTTTAAGTGGGATCAGTCTATCAAAACTAATAATATGCGACGTATGATTAGTCAATCCTCTTTGGCCAGAGGAACAACTTATAAAGGTGGTATGAAAGAGTATGTAGAAAAAATGGCTGAGTTAGGGAGAATGAGCAAAGTCATTAAAGGTGGGGGATACTTATTTTTAGCAATTGATGTTTATAATGCAGGTGATGCAATTGCCAATGCGAAACCTGAGGAAAAAACTAAAACTACAGTAATTGAAACATCTAAAATTGCTGGAGGACTTGCTGGAGGTGCTGCTGGAGCCTTTATTGTATTAACTGTTGCTACAGGGGGAACTTCACTAGTTGTGTTAGGCTTAGCTGCTGGAACATCTGCTTTTCTTGGATGGGCTGGTGGAGAAGGAGCTGGTATTCTTTCAGAATATATATATGATAAAGCGAGTAAATAAATGAATCATATTTTTGATTTACTTATTAATGATAGGAAATTTTTATTTTCTGTTCTTTCATTCTTTTTTTTATTCCTTTTCTTCTTTTTTTATATTATACAATATTTTTATGTATCTTATCATTTAAAGGGGATGTGTAAAGTTATTTTTAATGAGGAAAAATATTTTAAAGTCCCCTTGGAGCCTTTTAATTTCTTTTTTGTCAGTGTTTTACCAATAGTCTTCTGGCGTGAAGTCTTAAATATAAAAAAAGAAGTTAAATTTAAAAAACTTTATGGTAAAGATTTTTACTATCCAGTAGATAAATATAAATTAAATAAAATGTTAGCTAAGTATAAAATTTTCTTTTATCTCCAATATTTAATATATTTTTTTGTAATGCTTTGGGGGGTGTTTATGATAGTAGCCCTTATTCTGGATTGAATTTAATTTGCTTTATTATTGCAAGTTCAGGTTGCTAGAGTTGATTATCTTAAAACGGTTGAAGGACATAAAAAAGCTATTTTGGAGAGATTACCCTAAATAAAAAAGTTGAATCTGCTAATGTTGCGGCTATTTTTCATCAATTAGCAGCAAGATATGTGAATCGTAATGAAGCTTTACGAGGAATTATTTACTCTAAGCCAGTGCTTGTACTGCAACTCGGCTTTGTTGCACAAAGATTTGAAAGGCAAAGCGCCCCTAATTGAGCCAAATTTAAGGCGTAACTTGGGTAAGTGGTCGACCTAATTCCGTAAATCTGTTGAGGACTGCTACACGTGCATGAACCTCATTGACTTGGCTATCAAAGCTCCTTGCACTGAGTTTATCTCTTAATAATTTGATGCAGTGCATTTTAGTCTCAACCAAACTTCGGCGATGATAGCCTGACCATTTTTTCCATAGTGTCCTACCTAAACGTTTAATTGTTCGAAGTAATTCATTTCGCTCTAGCGAGCTACTCTTTGTATCTTTCCATGGTTTCGCATTTTTTCTAGGTGGAATCACCGCATGTGCTTGCCGATCTGCAATGACCTGACGGCATTGCTTGGTGTCATAAGCTCCATCGGTATAAACAGAGTCAATCTGCTCATCTTGTGGAATCTGATTAAGTAAATCACCAAGCACCTGTGAATCACAGACATTATTGGTTGTGAGCTGAATAGCGCGTATTTGTAGGGTTTTGGCATCTATACCAATATGTAGTTTACGCCATTGGCGACGATATTCAGCTCCATGTTTCTTGCGTTTCCATTCGCCCTCACCTAGAAACTTCATCCCTGTAGAGTCTACGAGTAGATGCAGCCCATCGCTACTTTTTTGGTAGCTGATTGCAATATCAATATGCTTTTGTCTTCTACAAAGCGTACTGTAATCTGGTGCGGTCCAATTTAATCCGCAAAGTTTAATCAGACTTTGCACAAAGCCAGTGACCATACGTAAAGATAGACGGAATAAGGATTTAATCATTAAGCAGCATTGGATGGCTGCGTCGGAGTAGGTTTGATTTCGCCCTTGTTTGCCTTTTGATGGAGCATACCATTGCGTAGCAGGATCAAACCAAAGGGCAATATTTCCGCGATTAATGAGTGCTCGGTTATATGCGGGCCAATTGGTTGTGCGGTAGATTTTGTGTGTAGGCTTCTTCATTTGAAAATTATATCGCTGAAAAAGCCTTTACAGATAGGTTTGTGCAACAAAGCCCTGCAACTCCACGCACAGTATATAAATATTGGACACGCTACTCAGGACTATGAAAAATTTAACATTAAAACATTACTTGGCGCTTATTCTGATTCTTTCAGGTATCTTGGCTATTTGTTTTGAATCTCTTACAAAAGGTTTTGTCACTTACGTGCCTCATGGCGGGGGAGGATTTGTCTATTTGAGGGAAATGGAAGGCTCAAACGAAGATGAAAGCGTACTCCTTTGGTTCTTCGGTATTGTAAGTGTTATTCTTGGTACTATAATGTTCTTTGTGAAGAATATTATATATGTTCTGAGAGTTGGCTTTTTTGCTTATGTATTCCTGTTCTTATGTGCACTCATGACCGATAGTGATCCTTTAAACCAACTCATTATTAATACAGTTAAGTTTGATCATAATATCTACTTAATTTTATGGTGTATTTTTTTAGCTCTTTATACTTTAGTTTTTACAATATTAAATATGAGAAATAACTGATTTTTAATAGTAGTTATTTTGAAAATGATCCTCCCTTTGTAGTTGGTCGGATTCACGAAGCACATCGTAGTCCAACCAAATTCGACAACGCAGGCAAATGGATGTTGCTAATATTGAAGCAGTAATTTTAAGTGTTACTTTTGTTAATATAATTTCCTTATTTTCTGAGAAGAGCTTAAAAATTTTTTTTGAAAAAAGAAAACTATTCTATGTCTTGGATTTCAGCTCGGCTATGAGAGTGGTAGAGCAGCATAAAAAGTTATGGTTTTATATTAAGTTATCTGTTTTTTTTGGTTCTACGATAGTTATAAGCTCAGTTATGCTCTTTTGGCTGTAATTCAATTATTGATAATTTTATCTATCTAAAAGGATATTCCATACTTGTCTGAGCTTAATCCTGTTTCATTAAACACACTCCGTAAAGACCGACTTTATAGTTTAAGCGTTGTTTGTCTGCATGAATTTCTTCATTTTCTTATGAGGTTAAACAAGGACGTACAACAATGAAAAAAGCACTATTTCTCTTGGGTTCAATGGGTATCTTGGCAAATACGCCAGTCTTGGCCGCCGATTTCAGTATCGGTGATCCGAAAACACAAGCGGGTGAACTGAAACTGACGGGCGCCATCCGTACCCGCTATATCCATAAAGACTATATTGTCGAAGCCAATGAAGGCTCCAAAAATGATGACTGGCGGCTGGCAGATATTAAAGCGGTACTCAGTTATGAAAACCCAGACTGGATTGCATCGATGGATGTACGCTGCTACCAGTATGACCGCTTATGTGATGCACTATTTTTAAAAGATGCTTGGGTAGGCTATAAGTTTTCAGATCAGCAACGACTGACAGTCGGTTTTCAATCGGTTGATTTTGGCTTTGGACGACTATGGGGCAATAGCTATTATGAAACTTTGCTGAATACCGTTGGACTGGAAGACATTCAAAACCTTGGAGTGAAATATCAGTTTAAGGACAATCTGTATAATTTCATTCTTGGTTTTTACCCGACGGATGGTGGTAATTACAAAGGCACCTCCAAAGATTCAAGTCGTTATAGCGGTAACTTTGTTCGAGCCGATGATTTGACCCAAGGTACCGATATTGATGAAAAGAATATGTGGGTGACGCGCTTATCCCGAAAGTTTGAGCTCGATCAATCCCAGAACTTCTCTACGGAAATTGGTGGTTCTTATTGGTATTCGGAATTGGAAAATAATCGTACCAACCAAGATGGGCATCGTAGTACATGGAGTATCTTTAGCACTACCAATTATCAGGCATGGCAATGGTTGTTCTTGGCAGGAGAGCAGAATATTAAAAATGCAGATGATCTTTTACCGAAAAGTTCGACCATTGGCGCATTTGATTATCCTTATCAAGTAGCGAACAAAGGCAAATATATGGCCAATGAAATTAACTACACCTTTGCCAAACCTTTCCATCAGTTAGAAAATATTAAACCTTATGTCTCGTATAGCCGTTTTTATAAAGATGAATCAGGCTATCAAGATTCAGATCGCTTAATCGCAGGCCTATATTTTAACTATAAAAAAGTCGGCATACAGGGCGAATATATCTGGAGCCGTAATGACCCAATGACGGGTAGTGGCGCAGATGGACTAGCGCAAGGGGACAGCAATCAATGGAATAAACTGTTCTATTTATCGTTGGGTTATTACTTCTAAACTCAGCACTGAAAATGAGCCAGTCTGTTTGAGATAGACTGGCTTTTTTGTTTAGGCGATTCTTAGAATCAAAGCCCCAATTAAAATGAGACAAGAGGAAATAATCCGTACCGCATTGATGCGTTCTTTTAGAATAAAAATTGAGATTAATGTAGCAAATAGAATTGAGGTTTCCCGTAGTGCCGCCACAACGGCAACAGGCGCAAAGGTCATCGCCCATAGCGCCAAGCCATAAGAGAAAAATGAACCAATGCCACCGATTAAGCCCAGATGCCAATTACGACGGAAATATGCACCCATCTGACGATATTGCATTCTCAAGGCAAACATAAAAAAGATCAGACCAGACAGCACGAAACTCCACAGGATATAAGCAATTGGCGAACCCGACAGGCGAATCCCATGACCATCCAGCAAGGTATAGCCTGCAATCAGGACGGCATTCAGCAAAGCTAGACCAATACCTTTACGTCCCGTTTGGGGAGCAGCCAAGATCATGGATAAGATCCCGACGGAAATGGTGATGATGCCAAGCCATGCATTGAATTGTAGTTGTTCATGCAGCAAAAATGTACCTAGAATTGCCACAATCAATGGTGCAGTGCCACGCATTAGCGGGTAGGTCAGTCCCATATCGGCGATGCGATAGATTTTAGCCACCAGTCCAAAATAGAAAATTTGTATAGTGGTAGACGCCAGAATATAAGACCAGCTGTCGCTGTGCGGCATTGGGAAGAAGGGCAAGAGCAGCGCTGCTAAAACTGCTGCTGAGGCAGTGACCAATACCGTGGTTAGAAACTTATTTGTGCCTGCTTTTACAATGGCATTCCATGTAGCATGGCATACCGCTGCGATTAAAATAAGGACAAATATTGCCGTGCTCATAAGCTGCCTGTTAATTCATGATCTTGCTAATGTGCATGATATGGTTGAAAAAAGAAAGCAGGCAGCTGATTGCGATTATAGAAATACTTTCTCCGTATTCGGATTGATTGACTCAATGGGCTGGATCAATTGACCCCGAGTCAGATTCTGAACATGCTGTAAGCGGTTGATCAGTTCATTCTGAATAAACAGGATACAGGTCTGTAATTTAGATGAGCTTTTTAAGCGCGAAGGATACACTGCCCAAACATCCGCATCTTGCCAGTATTCAGGCAAGATATGCTGCAATTCACCGCTAATCAGTTCATCGGCGACATCCCAGATTGAACGTAAGATAATGCCATGTCCTTCAATAGCCAGTTGATGAATAATTTCGCCATTATTGGAGATAAAGCGCGGTGTGACATGCACCGACCGATCTTCCGAAGGATGACGTAATTTCCATAACACAGAGGATTGATCGCGTTCACTGATGGTCAGGCAATCGTGGTTACGTAAATCCTCCAGACTTTCAGGCATGCCATGTTTTAACAGATAACTGGGTGCTGCACAGAAAATCCGAAAATTTGAGACCATTTTTTTCGCGATCATATTCGGGGCAATGTCGTTGCCAATGCGAATATCCAGATCAATGCTGTGTTGAATCAGGTCCTTGGTGTTGTCGATGGTATCAAATTGAATTTCCAGTTTGGGGTACATGGTCATCAATTTAGACAGAATAGGCGCAACATGTTTACGGCCAAAACCGAAGCTGCTGACAATATCGAGATGACCTGTTGGTGTGCTTAAGGGGTTATTCACCAGCTCACTGATTTCATCAAATTCATCCAGAATATTCGAAACCCGATCCAGAATCAGTTTGCCATCTTCAGTCAAACTGACATGACGGGTACTGCGATGAAACAGCTTGCAGTTCAGGTTGGTTTCTAAAATGTTGATGCGTTTACTGATAAATGCAGGTGAAGCACCCAGCTCCTCAGCTGAATCGACAAAACTCTTGCGTTTTGCGACTGTGCAAAAAACCTTTAAATCCGATAGGTTAGGTAGATTATTCACGATCCGTGTCCATTGGGGTGATAGTTTTCTTATTGATCATTGTTGCTGAAAACAGCATGTTTACAGCTAAGGATATTAACCAAAGGTGTAAGGGTGCGTTATGGCAAAAAAGTATAAAGTTGCCACGATTGCGGGTGATGGGATTGGTTTAGAAGTTCTACCAGAAGGCATCAAGGTTGTAAAGGCAGCAGCAGACAAATATGGCATTCAACTTCAAATGGATAGCTTCGATTGGGCCAGCTGTGATTACTACCTTGAACACGGCAAAATGATGCCGGATAACTGGTTTGAGGTTCTGCAGGAATATGATGCCATCTTCTTTGGTGCGGTGGGATGGCCTGAAAAGGTGCCTGATCACATTTCACTGTGGGGATCATTGCTGCAGTTCCGTCGTCGTTTTGATCAGTATGTGAATTTACGGCCTGTTCGGTTAATGCCTGGGGTGAAATGTCCACTGGCTGGCAAACAACCCGGCGATATCGATTTTTATGTGGTGCGTGAAAACAGCGAAGGTGAATACTCTGCCATTGGTGGTAAAGCTTTTGAAGGCACCGATCGCGAGTTTGTGTTGCAGGAAGCAGTGTTTACCCGTCATGGCGTCGATCGTATTTTGAAATATGCCTTTGAATTTGCGGATCAGCGTGAGGCTAAAAAAATCACGGCTGCAACCAAATCCAACGGTATTGCGGTGAGCATGCCGTACTGGGATGAACGTGTCGATGCAATGGCAAAAAATTATCCGCAGATCAAGGCTGATAAGCAGCATGTTGATATTTTAGCAGCACGTTTTGTCTTGCAGCCTGAGCGTTTTGATGTGGTGGTAGCGTCGAATTTATTCGGGGATATCTTGTCGGATTTAGGACCTGCCTGTACTGGCACTATTGGTTTGGCGGCTTCGGCAAACTTAAACCCTGAACGTAAGTTTCCTTCGCTATTTGAACCTGTACATGGTTCAGCACCTGATATTTACGGACAACAGATTGCCAATCCGATTGCGGCGATCTGGTCGGGTGCCATGATGCTGGATTTCTTGGCAGATGGAGATGAGCAGGTGATTCAGGCAGGACAGGAAATCATGCAGGCAATTGAACATGTCTTGGTAAATGGTCCAAAAACGCCTGATGTCGGTGGTACTGCCAAGACCTATGAAGTGGGCGATGCGATTGCCTCCTGTGTGACTGAGCAGAAAATGGATTTATTCGCGATGGAGTAAGTATCTCTTAGGGAATAGTCACTATCCGAGATGGATTGAATAGATATGGATAATCAAATTACAAAACCTTATACAGATAAGACGCTTGCGATCACCAGTCTTGCCGTTGTGTTTACATCGGTAGCTGGTCTGGCAATCTACTCATCTGAATCAATACAACTGGCTGCAAAATGGATGCAGTGGACCACTTCGATGTTCACCACGCCAGTCCTGTTATTTGCTTTTTTATCAATTATTTTTACCTTCGGTTTGGCCTTTAGTAAATACGGCAAAATCAAGCTCGGTGAAGGTAAGCCCCAATATAGCACCATGTCATGGATTTTCATGTTTATTTTGTCGGGGATTGGGTCTTCCACCTTGTACTGGGGCTTTCTAGACTGGGCCTATTATTATCAAACGCCGGGTTTGAATTTAGCCCCTGAATCGGCAGAAGCACTGAAATACAGTGTGGCCTATTCCTTCTTTCACTCTGGTCTAAGCGCATGGTCGATCTATGCCTTGGCGTCGATTTCATTGTGCTACAGCTACCATGTCAGAAAGAATAAAGGGCTGAGTCTGGCATCTGTGATTGAAGCGGTGACGGGCTTTAAAGCGACTGGCCCAGTTGGTCGTGTGGTTGATCTGATGTTCTTGCTGTGTATGTTTGGTGCCTTGACCATTTCACTGGTACTGACTGCGGTGACCTTTACCAACATTCTGTCGCAGCTAACAGGTATTCCCAACACCTTCGTGACCAAAGTCATCATCATCTTGGCGGTATCCATCTTATTCGCACTGAGCTCTTATGTTGGAATGGATAAAGGGATGCAGCGTTTAAGCCATATGGTGTGTTTGGGCGTGGTGCTGTTTGCGATCTATGTGCTGTGCTTTGGGCCAACCCAGTTCATTATGAATAATTCATTGATGAGTTTTGGTCTGATGGCGACCAACTTTGTCGATATGAGTTTATTTACCGACCCGATGGGCGATGGAAAGTTCACCCGTGAATGGACCGTATTCTATTGGTTGTGGTGGATTTCTTATGCACCGGGCGTGGCTTTGTTTGTGACCCGTGTATCTAAAGGTCGCACCATTAAAGAAGTGATTCTTGCCATGGTCATCGGCGGTAGCGTTGGTTTATGGTTCATCTTCGGTGTGTTTGAGAACTACAGTGTCTATAGTTTTATTCACGGCATGGTCAATGTACCGCAAGTTTTGAGTCAGCAAGGTGGTGAAGTAGCGATTGGTCAACTGCTGGGTTTGTTGCCCGCAGGCAAGCTGATGATGTGGTTATTCCTTGGCATTATGGTGATTTTCCTCGCAGCACATATGGATGCAGTGGGCTATGCGGTCTCTGCCACTTGTACCCGAGGTCTGCGTGAAGGGCAAGACCCGTCACCGAATGCACGTTTATTCTGGTGTCTGATGTTAACCCTAGTGCCGATTGCGATGATTTTCTCTAAAGCGCCATTAGATACCATGAAAACCGCCACCATTGTGACTGCCTTGCCATTTATTGTGATTATTCTGGTACAGACTTACGGCTTGGTGAAATGGCTGATCGAGGATTACTCCAAAGTGCCATCGCATTTGATTGAGCAGAATAGCTTTAATGACTTGGAAGCGCTTGAGCACACTGACTCCAATCAACAGATGCAGATTGATATTGCGGCAACTCAAGTTGCGCATAAAAGCAGTCAAAAGGAATTGTCATGACAGCACAACCGAACACGCGCGATGCGTTAAGCGAAGAAATGCAAAGTCTGGTGTACTGGAGCAGCATTTATTCAGCAGCGGATAACGATATTGATTCAATTCGTGCAGCCTATGATGCCATGTGCTTGCACTACACCTTGCCACGAGATGGAACGGTCAATATTGAAGATAAAACCGTTGCGCATGCGACTCATCCCGTCAATGTTCGGTTGTATTCACCATTAGGCCAAGCACCCGCGGAGGGTTGGCCTTGCGTGTTGTTTATCCATGGTGGTGGCTGGATGCTGGGCAATCTGGATTCACATGAATTTATCACCCGTTATTTATGTCGTGATCTGAATGTTGCGGTACTGAGTGTGGATTATCGTTTGGTGCCAGAACATCATTTTCCAGCCGCTTATGAGGATTGTGAAACAGTCTATCACTGGCTTCGCACGCATGGCGCAGACTGGAACATCAATCCAGCGCAGTTGGTATTAGCAGGTGATAGCGCAGGTGGCAATTTAGCTGCAGCACTGGCAGTTCAGTTACAGCATACAGGCAATCAGGCTTGTGGTTTGGCTTTGATCTACCCATGTTTGGGCAGCAGTTTTGATACCGCGTCTTGCCAGCAGCATGCACATGCGCCGTTATTGACGCTCGAGGAAATGCATTATTACCTGAAGGAATATGCACCGAATGAAAGTGACTGGCAGGACACACGTTTAGCACCACTTTTGGCAGAAGAGTTCAGTGATATGCCACGCAGCTTTGTTGCGGTGGCGGAATACGATCCACTAAGTGATGACGGACGTATTTTTGTGGACAAGTTAAAGCAAGCCAATATTGCCGCCGAGTTTTATCTCGGCAAAGGATTACTACATGGCAGTTTACGTTTAGTACGGGACTGTCCTGTAGTGCAGGATTTATATCAGCACATGCTGAGTTCGTTAAAGCAAATGTTCAAGTGATTTGGACATCAGCCAATTTTGATAAAACGGTCGTTAGGACAAAACAGTTTAATGGAGTAAAACCATGAATGCAGTTGAAAAATTACCAGAAGATTTCTGTTCAAACCCAGATGTGGCATGGACATTTCCAAAGGTGTTCTATACCTCATCTCAGGTGTTTGAGCGCGAAAAAGAAGAAATTTTTGCGAAAAGCTGGATTTGCGTGGCACATGGCAGTGAAGTTGCCCAAGCGAATGACTATATTACCCGTAAGGTGATTGGGGAAAATATCATCGTGATTCGCGGTAAAGACAGCGTATTACGTGCCTTTTATAATGTCTGCCCGCATCGTGGTCATGAGTTATTAAGCGGCAGTGGTAAAGCCAAAAACGTGATTACCTGTCCGTATCACGCATGGACCTTTAAGCTGGATGGTAGTTTGGCGCTGGCACGCAACTGTGATCATGTTGAGTCTTTTGACAAGCAAAACTCCAGCATGGTGCCGTTAAAAGTTGAAGAATACGGTGGTTTTATCTTTATTAATATGGATGAAAATGCCACCTGTGTCGAAGATCAGTTGCCTGAATTTGCACAAAAACTGAATGAGGCTTGTGCGGTCATCAAAGACTTGAAACTGGCGGCACGTTTTGTAACGGAAACACCTGCGAACTGGAAAGTGATCGTGGATAACTATTTAGAATGTTATCACTGTGGTCCAGCGCATCCGGGTTTTGCTGACTCGGTACAGGTGGATAAATACTGGCACACCACCCATCAAAACTGGACGCTGCAATATGGTTATGCACGTTCTTCAGAAAAATCTTTCAAGCTTGATCCATCGGTTAAAGATCCGACCTTTAGTGGTTTCTGGACGTGGCCGTGCACCATGTTTAACGTACCGCCGGGTGCAAACTTCATGACGGTGATCTATGAGTTCCCGATGGATGCGGAAACCACTTTGCAGCACTATGACATTTTCTTCACCAATGAAGAGCTGACCCAAGATCAGAAAGATCTGATTGAATGGTATCGCAATGTCTTCCGCCCTGAAGACCTTGAACTGGTTGAAAGCGTACAACGTGGTTTAAAATCACGGGGTTATCGTGGTCAGGGGCGTATCATGACCGACAAGCAACGTTCAGGAATCAGTGAACACGGTATTGCTTATTTCCAGAATCTGGTTGCGCAACATCACAAGTAATTTTGTCTCAGGCATTAGATAATTTAAGGTGCGGTGATCAGGCCGTACCTTGCTTCAATCGATAGGAACATGACATGTCAAGTTTGCAAGCAAGTCCGTTATTTCAACAGCGCGGATTGATCAATGGTCAATGGGTCAGTGCACAATCCGATGCCACCATTGCTGTGACCAATCCTGCGACAGGAGAGGAAATTGGTGTCATTCCCAATATGGGGGCAGACGAAGCCACTGTCGCGGTGGAAGCGGCGTATCAGGCTTTAGCAGCGTGGAAAGGCTTGACAGCACAAAAACGTGCAGACCTGTTATTGGCTTGGTATCAATTGGTTTTGTCACATGCCGATGAACTGGCGCGAATGATGACCATTGAACAGGGTAAACCCTTAGCTGAAGCGTTGGGTGAAGTGAAATATGCGGCTTCGTTTATCCAATGGTTTGCCGAAGAAGGCAAGCGTGTTTATGGTGATGTGATTCCAACCACCAATAGCCAGCAGCGATTTATTATCACCAAAGAACCTGTCGGTGTGGTTGCGGCAATTACGCCGTGGAATTTCCCGATAGCGATGATTACCCGTAAAGCTGCACCTGCTTTGGCGGCAGGCTGTACCATCGTGATTAAACCCGCCAATGAAACGCCGTATTGTGCACTTGCGCTTGCCAAACTGGCGGAAATGGCTGGTATTCCGGCAGGGGTAGTGAATGTCGTCACTGGCAAATCACAAGAGATTGGGTCGGTATTTACTAGCCATGAAAAAGTCAAAAAATTGACCTTTACCGGATCTACACCTGTGGGGCGTTTATTGATGCAGCAATGTTCAGGCACCATTAAAAAGTTGGCTTTAGAACTGGGTGGCAATGCACCACTGATCGTGTTTGATGATGCAGATCTGGATAAAGCGGTACAAGGTGCAATCTTTGCCAAGTTCCGTAATGCAGGACAAACCTGTGTTTGTGCCAATCGAATCTATGTACACGACAAGATTTATCAGGCATTTACCGAGAAATTTGTACAAGAGGTACAGAAATTCAAAATCGGCAATGGTTTGGAATCTAATGTGCAGATCGGACCGTTAATCAATGACAAGGCGGTACTGAAAGCAAAACAGTTGATTGATGATGCCTGTGGCAAAGGTGCACAAGTCGCTTGTGGTGGTCAACAGCATTCACTGGGTCAGACTTTCTTTGAACCAACGGTTTTAACCGATGTGTCTCGTGATATGGAGATTGTTCAGGAAGAAATTTTTGGGCCAGTCGCGCCGTTAATCCGCTTTACTGAGGAAGCTGATGTCATTGCACAAGCCAACGATACTATTTTTGGTTTGGCCGCTTATGTGTATAGCGAAAACATTTCACGGATTTGGCGTGTCGCTGAACAGCTGGAATATGGCATGGTCGGGATGAACTCAACCGCGATTTCCAACGAAGTGGTGCCATTTGGCGGGGTGAAACAATCAGGTGTTGGTCGTGAAGGCTCTAAATATGGTTTGGAAGAGTTCATGACCATTAAATATATGTGTTTAGGGTTATAGCAACAATGCCTGTTTGGACTCTCTTGATGGACGGTCCGGCAGGCAATATGCGCTTAAAATTAGAAAATGCTTAGATGAGCAGCATGCGGTAAAGAGGATTTAGACATGGCTAGTCATTATGAAATGTTTGCATCAGTGGTCACACGCGTAGAGCAACTGACCCCACTGATCAAACGGTTTACATTTAAACGTCAGGACGGACAAAATTTCCCTCAATTCAATGGTGGCAGTCATATCATTGTGAAAATGAATGACCAGCTATCCAATGCCTATTCACTGATGAGCTGTGCTCAAGATCTTTCAACTTACCAAGTCTGTGTCCGTAAAGATATTGAAGGTAAAGGCGGTTCAGTCTATATGCATGATCAGTGCAATAAAGGCTGTGAAATTCTGATTTCTGAACCGAAGAATCTGTTTCCACTAGCAGAAGATGGGGAGAAACATATTCTGATTGCGGGTGGAATTGGCATCACCCCGTTTGTGCCGCAAATGGATGAACTGGCTGCACGTGGTGCTGACTATGAGTTGCATTATGCCTATCGTTCTCCAGAGCATGCCGCGCTGTTAGAAGAACTCAAGCAAAAACATGCTGAACATATTTTTAGCTATATCGATTCGGATGGAAAATCTCTGGATCTAGATCAACTGATTGGATCTCAGCCGAAAGGCACGCACGTCTATGTGTGTGGGCCTAAGCCGATGATTGATGCGGTGATTGATCGTTGTAATTACCATCGTTATCGTGATGAATATATCCATTCGGAACAATTTGCATCTACTGTACCCGAAGAAGGTGAAGCGTTTACGGTGGTCTTGGCAAAATCCAATCAGCAAGTCGAAGTGCAAGGCAATCAAACCATTTTACAAGCAATTGAATTGCTCAATATTGATGTGGAATGTTTATGTCGTGAAGGGGTTTGTGGCACCTGTGAAACCATGATTCTGGAAGGGGAAGCCGAACATTTTGATCAGTACTTGAGTGATGATGAAAAAGCCTCACAGCAATCGATGATGATCTGTGTGTCGCGTGCCAAAGGTAAAAAACTGGTACTCGATCTTTAATTTTAAACGTTGATTTTTAAAGTATAAAAAGCAGCCGAAGCTGCTTTTTATTGACTGAAACCTTGATTCAGATTTATTTTTTGCCTTTCTTGGTTTTTAAGTACTCTTGATAGGCTTCTTCGGCAAAGCGTCTTAATGAGTCTCCGATTGCAGCATATTGGTATTCATTCAGATTGGCCAATGACGCACGGGCAGAAGGGTGCTGTACCCCAAAGCCTGAACCGGGTAACAGCACTACACCTGTTTCATCTGCGACGCGGAATAATAATTCGGTCGGATTCTTGTTTTTCATCACCCAATCTGCAAAATCATCTCCGTACAATGTTCGAGAGGTGTTTTCCAAATTCACCAAAGTATAGTAATCGACCGAATTTGGATCGACAGGCACTTCAACCCCTAACTGGCGATATAGCGCAGCATCACGTTCACGCACCACGGATTTAACTGCTTTTTTATAGTTCTGTTGAGAATCCATCATATTGAACAGGGCAAACAGCACCATTTGCACTTGTTGCGGTGTAGAAAGACCCGCCGTGTGATTCAGAGCCACATTGCGGCTATCCGCCACTAGACGATCAATAAATTTGATCTTGGCAGGATCGGTAGTTAAAGATGAATAGCGTTCTTCCAGTTCTTTCTTGTCTTTTTTCGAGAGTGCCGCTAGCTTTTGATCCAGAATATTATTGTTTGAGAGCGCAATCACGCCCAATCTCCAACCGGTTGCCCCAAAATATTTCGAGAATGAATACACCAAGATGGTATTGTCTGGACAGATCGCAAATAGTGATTTGAAGTTGTCTGCAAAAGTACCGTACACATCATCGGTTAAAATAATCAGGTCAGGTCGTTTTTTCACGATATCCGCCAAGATCGCCAAACCTTCATCGCTGAGTTTTACAGAAGGTGGATTACTTGGATTGACAAGGAAGAACGCTTTAATCGATGGGTCTTCCAATTTCCGTAATTCAGATTCTGGATATTGCCAGTCTAGCTTTGGATCAGCTTCGATCAGGACTTCTTCCAGTTGATAGTCATTCAGTTTCGGGATTTCCAAATACGGAGTGAAAATGGGTGCACCAATCGCGATACGATCGCCATTGGCGATAATTTTATTCTCTTTTAAGGAGTTAAAAATATAGGCCATTGCCGCCGTTCCACCTTCGACAGCAAATAAGTCCAAGCCTTCTTTGGGCATGCCTTGGACGCCCATTTCACGCAGGATATATTCTTTGATGATGGATTCACTGATACGTAGCATGCGGTCTGGAACAGGGTAGTTACAGCCTAAAATCCCCTCAACCATTTCCAGTAAAAAAGCATCAGGATCTAAGCCGAGCTGATCTCGGACATAGGAAATGGCTTTGCCTAAAAATACTACACCGGGTTTATCCCGATTATGCATAATGAAGCTGTCGAAGCGAGACTGTAAACCAACGGGGCGAGGGAATCCGCCTAAACCTTCTGGCATATAAGAGAACGAAAACTCTGATTCGGTGGTGGAAAACAGCCCCAATTGAAAGAAGGCTCGACGTGGAATCGTGGCTAAGAAGTTCGGATTGCCACGCCCTGCATTCAGCATCATTCTGTCTGTTTTACTTTGGGCAAGTTCGATTAAATTATCTTTTAGTTCGAATGGACTAAGTTTTGAGTATTTTGAATAATCAACGTTCCCCATGGGAAGTCTCCTTAATTATAGTTGAAGCAATAAGTAGTTGAATACAAATCATCTTTAGGCAAGGCCGACGATGAGGGGGCCTAGCAAAGTCAAGAATACGTTTGCCAGTGCATAAGTAATGGCGAATGGAACCGTGGGAATGGAATTTCCAGCTTTATCTAAAATCGCACCAAAGGCAGGGTTGGCACTTCGCGAACCTGATAAGGCACCTGCCATAACCGCAACATTGTCATAACGCAGCACATAACGGGCGAAAAGCATGGAAAGAATCAGTGGAACTAAGGTAACCACGACGCCAATCATAAATAGGGACAGACCACTATCTTTAATGGTTTGAATGGCTTGTAGACCAGATTGCAAGCCTACAGCAGCGACAAAACCTGCAAGCCCTAAATCTTTAAGCAGTTGCGAAGCAGCTAAAGGCATATTGCCATGAACCTGATTACGGCTGCGTAGCCAACCAAATAGAAGCCCTGAGAGCAATGCACCGCCACCTGCACCCAGTGTTAAAGGGACATCGCCAATACGAATCACAAACAGACCAATCAGTAAGCCAACCACAAGGCCTGCACCGTGAAAAATCCAGTCGGTTTTTAAGCTTTCTGGCAAGGCCGTGCCTGCTTCTTTGACTAAACGATCAAGATCACTTTTGGTGCCATAAACAGTAATGACATCGCCTTGTTGCAGCACGGTATCATCACTCAACGTTTGGGTTTCATCATTACGTTTAATTGCCAGTACGTAAATCCCATGTTTTAAAGTGTCAGGGGTATTGGTCTTAATATCGCCTAAACTACGATTGATATATTTGGAATTTCTCAGGATTACATCGGTGGTATCCATAATCATTTCCATGCCTTGTGAAGACTGTAACTCAGTACCAATTTGATCTGAAACAGCCACCACACTGGCACGACGGCCGACCAGCAATATCACGTCATCGGTTTGTAAAGTCAGTTCTGGTGCTACATCAATCAGTTGATCTTTACGTTTTAACCGTTCAATGGTGATGCTGGCTTGTTTTGCTTCCAGCTCTGCCACAGTTTGCCCACTGGCTTGTTTAACTTTATAAATACGGCCAACAATTTCAGGCATCGCCAGTTCTTGACCTGGGGATAATTCAAAAGCACCTTTGAGCCGTTCTGACTGGGCTTTCAACGCATCATCATGAATTTCTTTGCCCATAAATTTAGGCAGGATATTCACGCAGACAATAATGGCACCCAATGAACCGAAAATATAAGTCACGGCATAGCCGATTGCGACATTGGCTTGCAGCTTTTGAATCTCAGCTAAGGGGAGGTCGAGACGGGAAATCGCATCACCTGCAGTACCGATAATTGCAGATTGGGTCATGCCACCTGCAGCGAGTCCTGCGGCTAAACCTTTATCGAGGTGGAACAGTTTCGCCAACACCAACACGGTAATCAAACCACTCACTGCCATGAATACGGCTAACAAGATCTCCTTGATTGATTGAGGGCCTAATGATTTAAAGAACTGGGGACCGCTTTCAAAACCAACGGCATAAATGAACAAGGCAAATAAAATGGCCTTGACGCCGTTGTCGACTGGGACACCGATGAGGCTGAGTACCACTGCAACAAGTAGAGAGCCTGCTACACCACCGAACTGAAATTTTCCGAATTGAAACTGACCGATCCAGAAACCGATTGCCAAAGACAAGAACAGTAATATCTCTGGACTATGTTTTAATTCGCCTTGTAACCATTCAATCATTATTTGATCTCACTGTTATTATTCGATATATCTTTAGGTTTAAAGTTATTTATTTTTAATGTTTTTTTAAAATACTATGCTTCTCACGCTAATACAAATGAGCTGGTTTTTAGCTTTATTTTTTTAAAAAATTATTTATATATCAATTTTTTATTTGAATACTTTAAGAAGAAATTTGGTAGAAAATTTAAACATTGTGGTGTTAATTACAATATGTAATTTTTACATACAAAACATAACATTTAGGGTCGTAAAGTATAAAGTGTGAGATAAATATCACATTAAAGAAAAAATATTAAATCCTCATAACATTTAATTTTCATATTTGTCATCAAATATAAACGTTTAGATCTAACTCATAAACTATGGGAATTAAAATTTCACTTAAATATTATTTATTTTAATGAAGCAGTATTCGGGATTTTGAAATAACTGAATAATAAAACAGCACAATCATCAGAAAATTAATGTTCATTTAAGCAAAGGTGATTAACTTAAACATACCGACACAATTGTTGTCGCAATACACCTTTCGCCACATTTCCAGATGTGGCTTTTTTTTGCCTTAATATTTTGATTGTGAGTTAAATCACTTGGCGTAGATCACGCGCCGTTTCCTGTAATAAGGGCAAGATGTGAGTAATTAAATAATCTTTGGTGGTACGCATGGTGGGAGAAACGATATTTAAGGCAGCAACGACGGTCGCATTAGAGTCGTAAATTGGCACTGCGACCGCATGCACGCCTAATTCATGTTCTTCACAGGAATAGCACCAATCTTGCTCTTTGATTTCATGTAGTAAGGCTAAAAAAGCCTCACTCTCGGTATGAGTATATTTGGTGAGACGTTTTAAGGGATATTTTGCTAACCATCGTTTTTGTGCTTCAGGGGTTAAATGTGCCAGTAGAATCTTTCCAGCGGAAGTCGCATGGGCAGGAAGTCGATTGCCTAAATGTAAACCATAAGGATTGACCCGATCGGTTTGTTGATGAGCGGCGCTACGGGCAATGGTAATTGCTTCATAACCATCTAAAACCATCACCGAATAAATCAGCGAAGTTTGATTGGTTAAAAGGTTTAATAAAGGCTGACAGATTTTAGGAAGCGGGGAGCCATCTAAATAAGCCCCAGAGAATTTAAGGATCTTGGGCGATAAATAATAGTAGTGCCCATCAAAATCCAAATAGCCTAAGTATTCTAGCGTCAGTAAATGCCGTCGCGCAGCGGCACGCGTCATGCCTGTTTTTTCTGCTGCGGTACTCATGTTGAGACGGTGGCGATCAGGTCCAAAGCATTCCAAAATGCTGAGACCTTTTGCAATACCTGCAATAAAATCCTCGTGCCGAATCATTTTTTTGTTTTCGGTATGATGAATCAAACGCGGATTCTTTTCCTGATCATTTTCCATAATTTAGACATCCTTGCTAAAACGGTTTTTCTATCAAAAACATTCTAAGCGAAAGATAACCAATTTACTTGGATAATGTTCGATCATCGAACATAAAAATTAATCATCGAACAAAATGCACTTCTAAGCCTAGAAGTGAGCGCCGAATTTATCAAGAATAAATAGAAGAAATCCGAACAAAGCACTCGACTTAATTTCATCGGTTTTCAGGATGAAAATACGAGTGATACATCGTACAGGAAGTAGTCAGATGATTGATAAGAGTAGCACCTCATTCACCGAGGCACTGTCACAGATCAAGGATGGCGCCACCATCATGATTGGCGGCTTTGGCACCGCAGGACAACCCGCTGAATTGATTGATGGATTAATCGAACTTGGCATCAAGGACTTGGTCATCGTCAATAACAATGCTGGTAATGGTGATTATGGCTTGGCCAAACTGCTTAAAACAGGTGCAGTACGCAAAATCATCTGTTCCTTCCCACGTCAGTCTGACTCTTGGGTATTCGATGAGCTGTATCGTGCTGGCAAGATTGAACTGGAACTGGTGCCGCAAGGCAATCTGGCGTGCCGTATTCAAGCGGCAGGTATGGGACTCGGTGCTGTGTTTACCCCAACAGGTTTTGGAACCCTCTTGGCGGAAGGCAAAGAAACCCGTCATATCGACGGTAAAGACTATGTGCTTGAGTATCCGATCAAAGCTGATTTTGCCTTGATTAAAGCCCATCAGGGCGACCGTTGGGGCAATCTGGTCTACAACAAATCTGCACGTAACTTTGGCCCGATCATGGCGATGGCGGCGGATGTCACCATTGCTCAAGTGTCTGAATTGGTCGAACTCGGTCAGCTTGATCCTGAACATATCATTACCCCGGGGATTTTTGTACAGCATGTGGTCGCTGTTGATCCGACGATTGGCACAGGAGCAGAACAATGAGCTATCAAAAACTAAGCCGTGACCAGATTGCTGAACGTGTGGCACAAGACATTCCTGATGGCGCTTATGTCAATCTCGGTATTGGCCTACCAACCAAGATTTCCAATTATCTTCCTGCGGATAAAGATGTATTCCTGCATTCTGAAAATGGCTTGCTGGCATTTGGGCCACCGCCTGCCAAAGGTGAAGAAGACCCTGAGTTGATCAATGCAGGTAAGGAATATGTGACCATGCTGAAGGGCGGAAGCTTTTTTCATCATGGTGATTCCTTTGCCATGATGCGTGGCGGACATCTGGATATTGCGGTACTAGGTGCTTTCCAAGTGGCAGCCAATGGTGATCTCGCCAACTGGCATACCGGTGCAGCAGATGCGATTCCTGCGGTGGGTGGTGCCATGGATTTAGCAGTGGGTGCCAAGAAAGTATTTATCACCACCGATCACAACACCAAACAAGGTGAACCCAAGATTGTTGAAACTCTTTCATATCCAGCAACGGGATTGAAATGTGTCGATCGTATTTATACCGATCTGTGTGTGATTGATGTGACTACAGACGGTTTAAAAGTGATTGAGAAAGTGGATGGTTTGAGCTTTGAAGAGTTACAGGCATTGACGGGTGCCCAGTTGATTGATGCGACGTAAGGATAATAAATCTCCCCTAACCCCTCTTTTTAAAGAGGGGAACTCCTCCCTTTATTAAAGGGAGGTTGGGAGGGATTTTAGATAAAGGAAAATATTTAAAATGAAAAACGCTTATATCATCGATGCTATTCGTACCCCATTCGGTCGTTATGCGGGTGGATTAGCCCCAGTACGTGCTGACGACTTGGGAGCGATTCCAATTCAGGCTCTGATGCAACGTAACCCAAGTGTCGATTGGCAACACGTCGATGATGTGATCTATGGCTGTGCCAATCAGGCAGGTGAAGACAACCGTAATGTGGGACGTATGTCAGCGTTATTAGCAGGTTTGCCTTATCAAGTACCCGCCACCACAGTGAACCGTTTATGTGGTTCATCATTAGATGCGATTGCGATGGCTGCCCGTGCCATTAAAGCCAATGAAGCGGATTTAATCATTGCAGGCGGTGTGGAAAGCATGAGCCGTGCGCCCTATGTGATGGGCAAATCCGACAGTGCTTTTGGACGTAGCCAAAAAATTGAAGACACCACTATGGGCTGGCGTTTTATCAATCCAAAACTCAAAGGCATGTATGGTGTCGATAGCATGCCGCAAACGGCTGAAAACGTGGCGGAACAGTTCAACATCAATCGTGCCGATCAAGATCAGTTTGCGCTTAACAGCCAACAACGTACTGCAACGGCGCAAGCCAAAGGCTTCTTCAGCAATGAAATTGTGCCTGTGACGATTCCACAGCGTAAGGGTGATGCGATTGTGGTAGATGCAGATGAGCATCCACGTGCATCAACCACGTTAGAAGCCTTAACCAAACTCAAGGGTGTGGTTAAAGCCGAAGGAACCGTCACAGCGGGTAATGCCTCTGGGATTAATGACGGTGCTGCTGCCTTATTGATTGCTTCAGATGAAGCGGTGGAAAAATACCAGCTCAAACCCCGTGCCAAAATCATTACTGCTACAACCGTTGGTGTTGAGCCAAGGATTATGGGCTTTGCACCTGCACCTGCCATCAAGAAATTACTGAAACAGGCCAATCTCACTCTAGAACAAATGGACGTGATTGAACTTAACGAAGCTTTTGCAGCACAAGCTTTAGCAGTGACTCGTGATTTAGGCTTGAGTGATGATGATGCACGAATTAATCCGAATGGTGGTGCGATTGCTTTGGGTCATCCGTTGGGTGCTTCTGGTGCACGTCTAGTCACCACCGCGTTGAATCAGCTTGAACAGATCAAAGGTCAGTACGCCGTGTGTTCGATGTGTATTGGTGTCGGTCAGGGTATTGCCTTGATTATTCAACGTGTTGAGTGAGGTTTGCCATGAGCCAGTTATACGCCAGTTTATTTTATCAGCCTGAAGTCACTGCCATTTTTAGTGATCAAGCTTTATTGAGTTATATGATTCAAGCCGAAGTGGCTTTAGCCAAAGCTCAGGCGCAGGTCGATGTCATTCCCGCTTCAGCGGCAACGATGGTTGAGCAGGTTGGACACAATGCCGTAACGCAAATCGATATGGATGCATTGGCTACAGCAACAGGACTGGCAGGTAACATTGCGATTCCATTGGTCAAGCAATTCACCGCTTTGGTGAAACAGCAAGATGAAGATGCTTCGCGCTATGTACATTGGGGTGCGACCAGTCAAGACATGATTGATACGGCAACGATTTTACAGTGCCGTGATGCCTTGGCATTGATTGAACAGCAATTGCAACAGGCGTATCAAGTGAGCTTAAAGCAAGCCCAACAATACCGCCATCAGGTCATGATTGGACGGACTTGGTTACAGCAAGCTTTGCCGATTACTTTGGGACATAAATTTGCCCGATGGGCAGCAGCCTTGAAACGTGATCTTGATCGTCTGCAAGCAATGAAACCTCGCGTATTGACTGCACAACTCGGTGGTGCAGTAGGTTCATTGGCCTCGCTACAAGATCAAGGTTCAGCGGTAGTTCAAGCTTTTGCTGCACAACTCGATTTAACTGCTCCTGAATGCACTTGGCATGGTGAACGTGACCGTATGGTTGAGCTTGCCAGTACGCTTGCTTTGATCGTTGGAAATGTCGGCAAAATGGCAAAAGACTGGTCATTGCTGATGCAAACCGAAATCGCAGAAGTCTTCGAGCCAGCAGCAAAAGGGCGAGGTGGTTCATCGACCATGCCGCATAAGCGTAATCCTGTAGCAGCAGCCTCAATTCTTGCCGCAGCTAATCGTGTGCCTGCCTTAATGGCAAGTATGTATCAAAGCATGGTGCAAGAACATGAACGTGCTTTGGGGGCTTGGCATGCAGAATGGTTAGCAATCCCAGAAATTTTCCAGTTATGTGCAGGTGCTTTAGAACGTAGTTGTGATGTGATTGAACATATGCAAGTCAATCCAGATGCGATGCAACGCAATCTAGAATGCACACAAGGTTTGATCATGGCCGAAGCGGTGATGATGGCACTGGCACCAAAGCTTGGACGTTTACATGCGCATCATCTGGTTGAACAGGCCTGTCAGCAAGCGATTGCCCAACAGCAGCATTTAAAAGTCATTTTGTCAGCGATGGATGAAGTCAACGCTCATTTTAATAATCAGGCTTTGGATGAGCTGTTCCAGCCCGCAACTTACCTCGGCAATATTCAGGCGCAAATTGATGCCGTACTACACGCAGCACAAGGAGAGTAAGTGCATGATCACGCATATCAATAATCGTCAAGGACATCCTCTAGCTGTTCAGGTCGAAGGTTTAAAAGATGTACCAATCATTATGTTCTCCAACTCTTTGGGAACTGACCACGGTATGTGGCAGGCGCAAGTTGCCGCATTGGCTGAACATTATCAAATTATTCGCTATGACACACGTGGGCATGGCGCGAGTGCAGTCATTGTCAATAGCACCCTGCAAAATCTGGCTGAAGATGTGGTCGATATTCTAGATGCCCTAGCCATTGAAAAAGTTCATTTCTGTGGCATTTCAATGGGCGGGATTACTGCATTGGCTTTAGCCATTCAACATCCCGAACGTTTTCAAAGTATTAGCGTGGCAAATTCAGCTGCAAAAATTGGTACTGCCGAAGCTTGGAATAGCCGTGCAGAGAGTGTTGAACAAAACGGTTTGGCTGAAATTGTAAAGACCACGCATACACGTTGGTTTAGTGAACATTTTGATTATGCGCATGATGTTTTGGCACAAAAGACCATTCAGAGTCTTGCGCTGACACCTGCACAAGGTTATGCCAATGCATGTCGTGCTTTAGCTGATGCAGATGTTCGGGAGCAACTTGGCCAGATTCAGATTCCAACGTTAATTATTGCAGGACAGTACGATCCTGTCACAACGGTTCAAGATGCAGAGTTTATGCACCAACTCATTGCAAGCAGTCAGCTTGAGATCTTGGCGGCGTCGCATTTATCCAATATCGAACAACCCCAAGTGTTTAATCAGGCACTGTCCAAGTTTATTCAAAACATATAACCATCAGGGTTAGCAAGGAATTCGCTTACAAGGAGGCAACTATGGCACAGGAATTTGCTGTATCAAAAAATAGTATAGATGCACAGGCATTAATTGATAATGCACCGATAAGTAAATATCAGTGGATGATCGCAATCATTTGTTTTCTCATTGTATTTGTCGATGGAATCGATACTGCGGCAATGGGCTTTATTGCACCAGCATTAACTCAGGACTGGGGCATTGACCGTTCTCAGCTTGGACCGGTGATGAGTGCAGCACTCGGTGGCATGATTATTGGAGCACTGGTGTCAGGTCCAACCGCTGATCGTTTTGGGCGCAAGATTGTTTTAACTGTTGCAATGTTGATTTTTGGTGGTTTTACCTTGGCATCTGCTTATGCTGAAAACCTGAATCAATTGGTGGTCTTACGTTTTTTAACGGGGATCGGTCTCGGGGCAGCGATGCCAAATGCAGCCACCTTGTTCTCTGAATATTGTCCAACACGGGTACGTTCGTTAATGGTGACCTGTATGTTCTGTGGCTATAACCTCGGTATGGCAACAGGGGGCTTTATCAGTAGCTGGCTGATTCCAGCATTTGGATGGCACAGCTTATTTTTATTGGGTGGCTGGACACCATTGATTCTCATGGTTCTGGTGATTTTATTTTTACCTGAATCTTATCGTTTTCTGATTATCAAAGGTCGAGATTCAGCAAAAATTCGCAAAATTTTAAATCATATTGCGTCTGAGAAAGCACAAGCAGCCGAAAGCTTTCATATCCCAGAAGAACAATCTGCTGTGGCAGAAAAGAAAAATGTATTTGGCATGCTGTTCTCCCAACAATATGCCAAAGGTACGGTTTTATTGTGGGCTACTTATTTCATGGGTTTAGTCGTGGTTTACCTGCTCACCAGTTGGTTACCAACTTTGATGCGTGAAACAGGTGCAACCATGGAGCGTGCAGCATTTATTGGTGGCTTATTCCAGTTTGGTGGGGTACTCAGTGCCTTATTCATTGGCTGGGCAATGGATCGTTTCAATCCAAACCGCATTATTTCAGGTTTCTATTTTCTCGCTGGTCTGTTTGCAATTGCGGTTGGGCAAAGCCTCAGTAATCCAACTTTATTGGCGATCTTAGTGCTCTGTGCAGGCATTGCCATTAATGGTGCGCAATCGTCTATGCCAGCCTTAAGTGCCCGTTTCTATCCAACCCAATGCCGTGCAACAGGTGTGGCATGGATGACAGGGATTGGCCGTTTCGGTGCCGTATTTGGTGCATGGATTGGTGCAGTGCTATTGGGCAATGACTGGTCTTTTACCGCCATTCTCAGCTTGCTGATGATTCCTGCTACGGCAGCGGCCATCGCAATTTTTGTTAAATCTCTCGTTGCTCATACCGATGCAACCTAAGGCTCATATTTTCAAGATGAGGAGCAACATCCATGAATGATGAACAACGTTATCAACAAGGACTAAAAGTCCGTACCGAAGTGTTGGGTAAAACACATGTCGGCCGCTCTTTAGCCAACCTCAATGATTTCAATCAGGATTTCCAGAACTTTATTAGTCGTTTTGCGTGGGGCGAAGTGTGGTCACGTGAAGGCTTACCGCGTCATACCCGTAGTTTGGTCACGATTGCCATTTTATTGGCATTAGGGCGAGAAGATGAGCTCAGAATGCATTTACGTGCTTGCTTCAACAATGGTGTCACCAAGGACGAACTAAAAGAACTGATTTTGCATAGTGCTTTATATGCGGGTTTGCCCGCAGCAAATGCAGCCATGCATATGGCCGAAGACGTCTTTAAAGAACTTGGCATCGACGTGCAGCCTATTGCAGCACAACCACAGGATTAAGGAGACAGGCATGTTAAAGCATACATTAGGGGCATACCCACAACGTAATACCGATGATCATCCGCCAGCATATACACCCGGTTATAAGACCAGTGTATTACGCTCGCCAAAGAATGCCTTGATCTCAATTAATGAAACCTTGACTGAAGTCACTTCACCACATTTTTCACCGAGTATTTTTGGTCCTAAAGATAATGACCTGATCCTGAACTATGCCAAAGAAGGCCTGCCTGTTGGTGAACGGATTATTGTGCATGGTTATGTGCGTGATCAGTTCGGTCGTCCTGTGAAAAATGCCTTATTAGAAGTGTGGCAGGCCAATGCATCAGGCCGTTATCGTCATCCAAATGACAAATTTATTGGAGCGATGGACCCTAACTTTGGGGGCTGTGGTCGTACTTTAACTGATGAAAATGGTTTTTATATTTTCCGTACCATCAAACCTGGCCCTTATCCGTGGCGCAACCGGATTAATGAATGGCGTCCCGCGCATATTCATTTCTCCCTGATTGCAGATGGTTGGGCGCAGCGCCTAATTTCACAGTTCTATTTTGAAGGCGCTACGCTGATTGATACTTGTCCGATTTTAAAAACCATTCCGTCGGAAGATCAGCGTCGTGCCTTGATTGCACTGGAAGATAAAAACAACTTCATCGAAGCAGATAGTCGTTGTTACCGCTTTGATATTCATCTTCGTGGTCGTCGTGCGACTTATTTTGAAAATGATTTGACTTAAGGGAGACATACGATGAATGCATGGAATTTTCAGGAATTAAAGGAAACCCCATCACAAACAGGTGGTCCTTATGTGCATATCGGTTTATTACCGCAACAAGCCAATATTGAAGTATTTGAGCATAACTTTAATCACCAGTTGGTGAATGAGCAAACTCAAGGACAACGTATTCGTCTGGAAGGTCAGGTGTTTGACGGGCTGGGTTTGCCATTACGAGATGTGTTACTGGAAATCTGGCAGGCAGATGCCAATGGGGTTTATCCAAGTCAGGCCGATACCCAAGGCAAAACAGCCGATCCACATTTTCAGGGTTGGGGCCGTACAGGTGCCAATTTTGAAACAGGTTTCTGGCGCTTTAATACAGTAAAACCGGGCGCTGTTGCTGGGCGTAAAGGCTCAATTCAGGCACCGCATATCGCAGTCGCCGTTTTTGCGCGCGGCATCAATATTGGCTTACACACTCGTGTTTATTTTGAAGATGAAGTGGACGCAAATGCCAATGATCCTGTTTTAAACAGTATTGAGTGGGCTGTACGTCGCCAAACGCTGATCGCTAAACGCAGTGAAGTGGAGGGTGAAGTGGTGTATCGCTTTGATATTCGTATTCAGGGTGATGATGAAACCGTGTTTTTTGATATTTAAATAAATTAAAGAAACGTATGTAGAAATTAGCTACTCGGGAATGTCATCTGCAACCTGAGCGAAGATAAACAAAGCAACGCTTTGTCTGAGCGCAAGACGAGTAGCTATGCTACGAATGTGGTATCAGAAGTGAACCTTACGGGATGACAATGCTTTTGCTTACTTTGGGCGAAACCAAAGTAAGTCCAGCTGAAAGCTTATCCGAAAATTGGATGAGAACTTAGCAAGACGCCGCAGCGTAACAACACAATAATTTTGACTAAGGAAAATATTCATGGATATGAAAACACTGGCAGCGGTGATGCTGCTTGCTAGCCCTTTATTTACGGTTCAAACAATACAAGCTCAAGACAATCTGCCAAAGCAGGTTGAATTATCTGAACTGGCAAAGCTGCCTGTCAAAACTATTGTGCCAATCACAGCCAAAACCAAAGAGCAGGCAATTGCTCAGGCAAAAGTGATTGCCGCGAATCCAGATGCTGATCTCGCGGAGTTTCGGATTGATTTACTCAATTTTGCCAATGATAGCAAGCAAGTGATTGCCTTGGGGCAAGAGCTAAAACAGATTCTGGGCGCTAAGCCGATGATTGCCACGATTCGTACTCATAACGAAGGCGGACAGCTAACCATTAGCGATGCAGATTATGGCAAGACCTATCAAGCGTATTTACAGCAGCCATTTATGGACATTCTTGATGTGGAAATGTTCCGTGATCAGCAAGTTGTGAAGAATACCGTCAAATTGGCGCATGCAAAAAAAGTGCTGATTGTGATGTCCAATCATGATTTTCAAAAAACACCACCTGAGGCCGAAATCATCCAGCGCTTACTCAAGCAGGATGAGTTAGGTGCCGATATTCTTAAAATTGCAGTGATGCCGCAAAGCAAACAGGATGTATTTACCCTCATGAATGCGACTTTAAAAGTGAGTCAGCAATCTAAAAAGCCATTGCTCACCATGTCGATGGGGAAACTCGGCACCATTTCCCGCATCGCGACGGCCAATATGGGCGGTAGCTTTAGCTTTGGCATGATTGGCGAAGCATCTGCACCGGGGCAGATTGACGTGACTCCACTAAAACAGTTTTTAAAAACGGTTCAACCAACACAATAATTCAAAAAGGATTTGTAGACATGAAAGCAACTTATGTACGTTTAAGTACTTTAGCCATCGCGATGGCTGTTTCGGGTTGGGCAGCAGCACAAACGTATATTGTTGATCGTTATCAGGATGATGCGGATCAAGGTTCTTTACGCTGGGCAATTCAACAAGCCAACAGCAAGCCGACAGAAAGCAGCGAGATTCTGATTCAGGCAGTCGGCAAAGCCCCTTATGCCATTAAGGTGAATAGCCCATTACCTGAGATCAAAGTACCAGTAAAAATTATCGGAACGCAATGGGCAAAAACAGGGGAGTTTATTGCAGTCGATGGATCAAATTATATTAAAGGTACAGGGGTCGAAGCCTGCCCAGGTGCAGTCGAAGGACAATTCGGGACCAATGTTCGGACGACGACTTTGCCGGGCATCGTATTACGCGATATCAATGGGGTCACCATCCAAGGTTTGGAAATCCGTCATTTCTGTATCGGAATTTTATTGAACCGTGCCAGCAATAACCTGATTCAAAATAACCGTATCATGCATAACTATGGTGGCGCAGGGGTGATGTTGACAGGAGATGATGGCAAGGGTAATCCAACCGCGACCACCACCAATAACAACAAAGTATTGAACAACTATTTTCAGGACAATGGTGACGGGCTTGAACTGACCCGTGGTGCAGCATTTAACTTGGTTGCCAATAACCAGTTTATATCAACAGCCGCAAATCCTGAACCATCACAAGGGATTGAAATTTTGTGGGGCAATGACAATGCAGTCGTCGGCAATAAATTTGAAAACTATTCGGATGGCCTACAGATCAACTGGGGCAAACGCAACTATATTGCTTATAACGAGCTGACCAATAACTCCAACGGTTTTAACCTGACGGGTGATGGCAACATTTTTGACAGCAATAAAGTACATGGCAATCGGGTGGGAATCGCGATCCGTTCTGAAAAAGATGCCAATGCACACATTACCCTGACCAAAAACTTAATCTGGAATAATGGCAAAGACATTAAACGTTGTGAGGCGGGTGGAAGTTGCGTATCGAATCAACGTGTTGGCGCGATTATCTTTGACGTTCCAGGATTAGAGCATGCACATTTCGTCGGTTCACGTGGTCATGGGGTCAAGATTGATCCTGCCAACTTGCAAAAAACCTGCAACAAACCAGATGAGCAAGGCTGTAATGCTCAACCGAACCAGAATATTCAGGCACCGAAACTAAGCTTGTCCAAAGGACAAATTGCAGTCGAAGTCAAAGGCCAGCCGAACCAGCGTTATCAGGTCGAGTTTTTTGGCAACACATCAGTAAATTCAAATGAAGCAGAGCTTTATTTAGGTTCAGCGGTTGCTGCAACCAATGCACAAGGAACCGCAACGCTGACTTGGAAACCAACAACCCAAGTGGCTTCAGTGACAGCAACGATCACTGACCGTGTAGGTGCAACATCTGAACTCAGTTCAGCTGTAAAACTGAAATAAACGGCAAGGAGGCCGAATATGAAGTCGAATGCATTATTGCTCAAACTGAGCTGTCTGGCAGTTACTGTATGTGTTGCTCAATCTAGTTTTGCGGATCAGCCATGGTCACCAGAGCGTCAATGGCTCCTCGGCGACTGGAATGGTCAGCGTCAGCAACTGGAAAAAGAGGGCTATAAATTTAACCTGAATGTCATGAACCAAACGGCAACAGTGCTGGACGGTCTGGAACATCATCCCACCAAAAATGCCAATCAGGTGGCATTGGGCGCAAATTTTGATTTGGCTAAAATTGCAGGATTACCCAACACGACAGCCGCTCTAACTGTGACCAAACGGGATGGACGTAATATTGCAAGTAATATAGGCATGAACGGTAGTCCAACGGAAATTTATGGGCGCGGTAATATCTGGCGCTTGACGCAAGCATGGATTAAAACAGGATTTCTAGACAATACCCTGCAGTTTAAATTGGGGCGTATGGGAATGTCTGAGGACTTTAATAGCTCACACTGTAATTTTCAGAGTTTGATTTTATGTGGTGGCCAAGTGGGCAAGAGTCAGGGCGATGTCTGGTATAACGGCCCTGTGAGTGGGTGGGCTGCAAATGTGAAATACCAGTTTATGCCTGAATGGACATTTGGTGTCGGCGTTTATGAAAATAATCCCGAAAATACTGAAGTGAAGGACAATGCAAATTTCAACCTGTCTACGGATCGGGCAAAAGGTGTCTTGATTCCTGTCGAGTTGGCTTGGAAAACCAATAAATTAAACGGTTTGGCGGGCGAGTATAAAGTTGGCGGTTTCTGGAGTAGTCATGACTATGATCGAGTTGATGCACAAGCAGGACAAGATCCAAAATCAGCCATCTGGCTTAATACCCAGCAACAGTTGAGCAGCAATGCCACGGATTCAAAGGGGGGGGTATATGGCGCCGTGAATCTGGTCTGGAACAATGATAAAACCGCCAATATTTCTGATACTCAGCAAATCGCCTTCTGGTACAAGGGAGCCTTGCCATCACGACCAACCGACCAGATCGGTTTTGGTGTAGGGCGTTATAAATTTAATGATCAGGTGGCAGCCAATCGCGATCGTGATGATGAGATGAATGTTGAACTGAACTATGTTTACAACTATTCCCCAGCAGTGATGTTCCGTCCCAATATCCAGTATGTTTATCAGCCAAGCGGCAATCAGTCTCGTGATAATGTCTGGGTAGCTGGTATTTCAGTTGGGCTGAATTTTTAATACAGGAGTATGCCAGATGTCTGAATCTTCAAGCTCGCATATTATACTGAAAATATGGTGCTTTATTTTGGCGCTAGTTTTGTTACTCACAGGCTTGTTTTCTACAGTCGGTGGGTTTCAACTCGCGACGTTGGGTGGATCATGGTATTTCGTGATCTCGGGTGTATTCACGCTGATCTCTGCTGTTTTTATTTTTAAGAAAAAAGCGCTGGGTGTCTGGTTATTCAGTCTGGTTTTTGCAGGAACGATTATCTGGTCATTGATCGATGCAGGGTGGGAATTCTGGCCTTTATTTTCAAGACTGATGTTCCCAGCTAGCTTATTTGCTGCGCTGATGTTTACTTTACCTGCCATTCGCCGTTATCAATTTCAGCCGAGTGCAGATCTACCTGCTTATGGTCTTGGGATATTAACGGTGATTGGCATGGTAATCGGTTTTTATCAGATGTTCCAGCCACATCCAACGGTTGCGGCCTCTGGACAGGCCTTGCCTTTGGTTCCTGTGAAAACTGATATGAAACAGAGCAACTGGCAGCATTATGGTCAAGATACAGGTGGTAGTCGTTTTGCTGCATTGGATCAGATCACACGAGACAATGTACATCAATTAAAAGAGGTCTGGCGTTTCCGTACGGGTGATTTCACCACGGGTTCGGGAAATGGTGCAGAAGACCAAATGACACCATTACAAGTAGGCAATAAGATTTTCTTGTGTACGCCGCATAACAATATTTTTGCCTTGGAAGCGGACTCTGGTAAACAACTTTGGAAAGCCGAAGTCAACTCCAAGTCAGATGCATGGGAACGTTGTCGCGGGGTTGCGTATTTCGATTCTACCCAAGCCTTGGTTCAGCCAACCTTAGCAGGTGCGACACCTGTAAAAGCTGTCGCAAACAACACCTCATGTCTACGCCGTGTTTATACCAATACACCAGATGGTCGCCTGATTGCAGTCAATGCAGATACAGGTGAGCGTTGTAAAGACTTTGGGGTAGAAGGTACCGTTGACCTACTCAAAGGTTTGGGTGAGGGCACAACTGCACCACGTTTTGAGGTGACATCTGCACCAACCATTGCGGGGACAGTGATCGTGGTGGGGAGTCGTATTGCCGATAACTTTGCCGCCGATATGCCAGGTGGGGTGATTCGTGCATACGATGTCATTACAGGTGAATTACGTTGGGCCTTTGATCCACGTAATCCAGATCCAAACCATGTGTTAAAAGAAGGTGAAACCTATAAGCGCAGTTCTGCTAACTCTTGGGCAGCGATGTCTTATGATCCGCAAATGAACACAGTATTCTTGCCAATGGGGAGCTCATCTGTTGATGTATGGGGCGGTAATCGTCAACCATTGGACCATAAATACAACTCATCCGTATTGGCTTTAGATGCGACCACAGGTCAGGAAAAGTGGGTTTATCAGACTGTTCATAATGATTTATGGGACTTTGATTTGCCAATGCAACCCAGCTTGGTGGATTTCCCAATGCAAGATGGCAGCAATAAACCCGCTGTGGTGATTGGCACCAAATCAGGTCAGTTCTTTGTCTTGGATCGTGTCACAGGCCAACCACTCACCAAAGTGATTGAGCAGCCAGTGAAACCTGCTGATATCAAAGGTGAGCAATACAGCCCAACTCAACCGCGTTCGGTGGAAATGCCACAGATTGGCAATCAAACCTTAACCGAATCGGATATGTGGGGCGCAACGCCATTTGACCAGTTGATGTGCCGAATTAACTTTAAATCGATGCGTTATGAAGGTTTATTTACTGCGCCAGATACGGATAAATCTTTAAGTTTTCCGGGTTCTTTGGGCGGCATGAACTGGGGCAGTATCGCCTTTGATCCAAGTCATCAGTATATGTTCGTCAATGATATGCGCTTAGGTTTATGGATTCAGCTGATTGAACAAACCCCAGAAGATTTGGCTGTTCAAGCCAATGGCGGAGAGAAAGTCAATACAGGCATGGGTGCAGTGCCGATGAAAGGCACACCTTATAAAGTCAACAAAGATCGTTTCTGGTCAAAGTTGAATATCCCATGCCAAAAACCACCTTATGGCACCATGACCGCAATTGATATGAAAACCCGTCAAATTGCTTGGCAGGTTCCAATGGGAACCGTGCAGGATACAGGGCCAATGGGCATCAAAATGGGGCTTAAAGCACCGATTGGAATGCCTACTATTGGTGGGCCAATGGCAACTCAAGGTGGTATCGTCTTCTTTGCTGCAACACAAGACTATTATTTACGTGCATTGGATTCGTCTTCAGGCAAAGAGTTATGGAAAGCGCGTTTACCTGTAGGGAGTCAAGGTACCCCAATCAGCTATGTGTCTCCGAAAAACGGTAAACAGTATGTGTTGATTACTGCGGGCGGTGCACGCCAGTCGCCTGATCATGGTGATTATGTGATTGCGTATAGCTTGAACTAAGCTGTTTAAACTGACTTAAAAAACGGTAATCTCTATGATTGCCGTTTTTTCATTGAACTGATCTTAAGCTGTCGCTTTTAACACGGGCATCTGTACAGCATCAGAAATTACTGCAAATTGTGGTTGAGCATTTTGACCCAGTTGATAATCTGAGAAGTTAACTTGCCAGAAACCTAAGCTTGCGGTTGTTGAGATATAGAAAACCTGATTGCTGTGATCACGAACAATTTCCCATTGAGTATAGTCGCCTTTGATATTGCCACTTTGGTCAATGCATTGTTCGCGTGTGACATAGATGCCCTTAATCACATTCATTACATGGGCAATCGCAGCAGTATTACTTGGGCGTTGTGTTTGGTTTAACCAAGGAATAGAGTAATTCAGCGTGAAGGCTGTACGTAAGAATCGATCAGAAGGCAATACAGAAGAAGACAGTCCAATCGAACCCCCACCATTACCAGCTTTATTCACATTGAGACCAATAATGGTCTGGCTGTCCGTTTCAACATTGGTAACGCCCAGATAATTTTCCAAGTTGGTACGATGCCATTCAATAAACGGGGTATTGGTCATGACTCCAATATCGGTATTGTCAGTAATTGCTAATTGCCCATCACGGAATTCAAGCACCAGACTTGCGCCAGTTTTATCGTGAAACTGGAAATGAATCGGGATTAAATTTTTGAGCTCATCCGTGTGATTGAACTCGCTAAGTTCAGAAAACTGTAGCGGATCCCAAAAATATAAGACTTCTCCAAGAGACGTCGGCTGTCCTTGCTGAATGGCATATAAATCCTGTTTTAGTGTTTCAACTAAATTGTAGTTAGAAGCAGCCCAGCCACAAATATCCAGTGCTGATATCAGTTTGGCATTTGGTGGTGCACCAGCTTTGTTAGGATAACGGGAGGGCGGTAGCCATAGTGCAGCTGCGGAAAATCCGTCTGTGTTCATGGCATCGCATAGTTTGGTGTCAAACAGGTTTAATGGGAGTTTAATCCCAATTCCCATAAAGCCATATTTTGTTGTCCAGTGATAGGCAGGTGCATTTGGGCTTAAAGTATCAATTGCTTTTAAGGGGGTTGCCAATGGAATTGCAGCCAGTTGCCAAGTAAAGGTGGCGGCAAAATCCATGGTACGTCCAGAGATACGATAGCCTGTTGCTTGAGGTAGAATAAACTCGGTACACATATTATTTTCTCTTTTGATTATTAGAATAAATCATGATTTTTGGTTTTTATTTGATCTTAAATTATTATGTAAGTGCTCTAAATATATAAGATCGTTTGAGCATTTAAAAAACTAGCAGAGGATATTTTGATAGTCAAATAGTTTTAATATAAATATAGGGTTCTATTTTTAAATATTATTTTAAATAAAAATAAATAATTAGATGCCGTATTTTCTAGTTTAAATCATTCGTACATTACAGTCAGAAAGTCGATATTGCGTGTGGGTAAGTAGAGTTGGCATATTCATTGCTTCATTTATGATATCTGGTCAGACCAGTCAGACAATGCATTAATTTGGAGCAGTGATGCAACTCGAAACATTCAATCAGCTCGATTCAGATGCGGCCCAACGGGTCTTGCAAGGCTGTGTGCACATTCCCACTTGGATTTCCGAGCTGCTACAGCAACGTCCTTACAGCTCTAAAGCACAGCTTTATCAAACTGCGCTGGCACAAGCTCAAACCTGGCAATGGCCTGAAATCACTGCGGCTTTGGCGCAACATCCACGTATTGGCGAGAAAAAAGCAGCAGCGGTGTTGTCTGAAAAAGAACAGCAGTTTTCTCAGCAAGAACAAGGGCAGATCCAAATAGATGCAGTCCTGCAATTGGCACTTTATCAGGGCAATTTAGACTATGAGCACAAATTTGGGCATATCTATTTGATTCGTGCGGCAGGTCGTTCAGGGCAGCAGATATTGTCAGAGTTGCAACGCCGACTTAAAAATACAGCAGAACAGGAACAGGCAGAAGTGAAACAGCAATTGGCTGAAATTGCGCTGCTTCGTTTAAATCAGGAGATTCAATAATGGCGGGTATCAGTACACATATTTTAAATGCATCACTGGGTCAGCCTGCGACAAAGGTTCTGGTGAAATTACTGCAACAAGTGGATCAGAACTATATGTTATTGGACCAACAATATACTGATGCAGATGGCCGTATTAAAACATTTAATATCGAGGTATTTGCGCAAAGCAATTATCAATTAATTTTTGAAGTTGCCGATTATTTTCAAGCTTTAAATACCGAAAGTTTTTATCCACGTGTATGTATTGATTTTAAGATCGCTGATATTCAACAGCACTATCACGTGCCTTTATTAATCAGTCCTTTTTCATATTCAACCTATCGTGGCAGCTAAATCAACTCAAGCAATGTGGACATCATGAATTAAATTAGAGGAATTAACCCATGCAGCAAGACAACCTAGACCGTGAGGCTCACGGATCAGCAGAACATCAATATTTAGGCATGAACAAAAACCTCATTTATGGTTTGCAGCATGTCTTGACCATGTATGGCGGTATCATTGCACCGCCATTAATTATTGGTGCTGCGGCAGGCTTGCAGGCCTCTGAAATTGGACTATTGGTGGCGGCGGCATTATTTATTGGGGGAATTGCCACCGTTTTGCAAACTGTTGGTTTTAAGCATTTCGGCGCAAAATTGCCGATTGTTCAAGGGGTCTCTTTCGCAGGTGTCGCTACCATTCTAGCCATTGTGACCACAGGCGGTGGCTTGGCCTCAGCGTTTGGTGCTGTGATTGTTGCGTCGATTATTGGCCTGTTGCTCACACCATTTTTCGCAAAAATTATCCGTTTCTTTCCACCCGTGGTGACGGGTTGTGTGATTACCATGATCGGTATTTCGCTAACACCAGTGGCAATCCGCTGGATTATGGGCGGCAATCCAAAAGCTGAAAACTGGGGTGATCCAGCCAATGTTGGTTTGGCATTGATGACCTTGGCGATTGTGATTATTTTTAGTATGTTGCGGAGTCAGATCTTACGTCGGCTTGCGATTTTGATTGCCATTGTGCTGGGAACTGTACTGGCTTATTTTGCAGGATTCACTGATTTTTCCAATGTCGGTTCAGGTTCTATTTTTGCATTGCCGAGCTTTTTCCGCTTCGGTTTTCCTGTCTTTGAGTTTTCTGCCATTCTGTCCATGGTGATTGTGACATTGGTGGTGATGACGGAAACCACTGCAGATATTATTGCGATTGGTGAAATTGTTGGCAGCAAAGTCGATTCCAAACGTATTGGGGATGGTTTACGTGCAGACATGCTATCGAGTGCAATTTCACCGATCTTCGGCTCATTTATGCAAACGGCATTTGCACAGAATGTTGGACTGGTGGCGATTACTGGAATTAAAAGCCGATTTGTGGTGGCAACGGCAGGGGGAATCCTGATTGTTTTAGGTTTACTACCGATTGTCGGGCGCTTAGTCGCATCGATTCCGATGCCAGTATTAGGCGGAGCGGGGATTGTCCTGTTTGGAACGGTCGCAGCCAGTGGAATTCGCACTTTAGCAAAAGTGGATTATAACGAGCATAAGAATCTGATCATTGTCGCAACCTCATTGGGGATCGGCATGATTCCAATTGTAAACCATGAATTTTATGCGCAGTTCCCTGTTTCTGTGCAGATGTTATTACACTCTGGTATTAGTTCAACCTGTATTACAGCAATTCTACTTAACATCATTTTCAATCATCTTCCATTCACTAAAAAATCAATGCAAGTAGCCAGCTTGCCCTTGAATTCAGGGCATTGATCATCACGGATTCAGGATTGGATGTTCAAACTGCATCCTGCTTTTTATCTATTATGGATTTAAAAGAGGCAGAGAATGTTGCCAGTCAAAATCAATCTGAATACATACTGTTTGGCATTTATAACTTCACGGGTGCTTTGAAAGGTTTTAGTGTCAGTAATTTTGCAGGGATTCAGACTTCTCCGCGTTATGACAAGAATTTCTTACAAAACCGTTTTGCACTGAGCTACAAATTTTAAAGGACGAGATAATAGTCATGATGGCCAGCTTAAATAGCCGTTCAAGAATCTGGATTAAACAACCACTCGCAATTTTTACCGCGAATCAACTCGACGCGAGTAATGGCTTGGTGATTGAAAATAATAAAATTGTCGAGGTTTTGGCAAAGGATCAGCAACCCAGTCTGCCATGTGATGACATATTCGATGCCAAAGACTTGGTGGTGATTCCTGGGTTGGTGAATAGCCACCATCATTTTTATCAAACCTTGACGCGGGCTTGGACTCCTGTGGTTAATCTACCTTTATTTCCATGGTTGGCTAATTTGTATCCGGTATGGGCACGTCTCAATCCAGAGCAGTTACATGTGGCGACCCAAGTGGCTTTGGCGGAGTTGTTATTATCGGGCTGTACCTTTGCCGCGGATCATCATTATTTATTCCCGCAACAGTTGACCGATGCGATTGATATTCAAGTCAATGCGGCGCAACAATTGGGAATGCGGGTGATGTTAACCCGTGGTTCGATGAGTCTCGGACAAGAACAGGGTGGGTTGCCGCCACAGCACACCGTACAAAGCATGGAGGTCATTTTAAGGGACAGTGAACGCTTGGTGCAGAAATATCATCAACGCGGGGATAACGGTATGGTTAATATTGCCTTGGCCCCATGCTCACCTTTTTCGGTCACACAGGAGATTATGCGAGAAAGCGCGCAACTCGCTCAGACACTGGATGTTCGATTGCATACACACCTCGCAGAAACCTTGGATGAGGAAAGCTTCTGTCTGGAAAAATTTGGCATGCGTACGGTGGATTATTTAGAACACGTGGGTTGGCTAAATGAACGGACTTGGCTGGCGCATGGTATTCATTTTAATGCAGATGAAATTCAGCGTTTAGGGCAGGCTGGAGTAGGGATTTGTCATTGTCCACATTCAAATATGCGCCTCGCTTCAGGGATTTGCCCAACCCTCGATTTAATGCAGGCAGGTGCCAAGGTGGGTTTGGGCGTTGATGGCTCTGCCTCTGGAGATGCTTCAAATTTAATTCTGGAAGTTCGTCAGGCCATGTATTTACAGCGTTTAAGATATGGTGCTGAACAGATTACTCCTGAGTTGGCCTTGCATTGGGGAACTCATGGTTCCGCACAGCTATTAGGGCGTGGACAGCATTTAGGACAATTTGCACCTGATTATCAGGCCGATTTAGCCTGTTATAAGCTCGATGAATTGAAATTCTCAGGTAGCCATGACCCGATTGCAGCCTTACTCTTGTGTGGTGCAGATAAAGCAGAGCATGTGATGGTTGCAGGCCAATGGCAAGTTAAACAGGGCGAGATTCAAGGGCTGGATTTAGAACAACTGAAAGCAAAACATCGTGCTGCAGCAAAAGCCTTACTGGCGGCTTAAAAAATTGTTATTGATTTAAAATGAGGGGGCTGATAAGTGCCCCCTTTTTTAATTTAATCGAGTGGGTTGCCAATAATATTACTGATGATGCCTTGCATGATATGTGAACCTTGTTCTTGATACAGAGATTGATACCATTCTTCAGTCACTTGTGGATCTTTCATATGGGTGATATCGCAACGTTTACGTGCCCGAAGTACCATTTCTTTGGTACGATCATTGCGCTTGTTTTGATAACGTGCCAATGCATCCTCTAAACCAAAGGTGTTAATTTGTAGGGCACGGGCGAGATAAATCGCATCCTCCATGGCTTGGCAGCCGCCTTGTCCGATATCTGGCGTGGTGCTATGCGCTGCATCACCGAGTAGCACCACTCGTCCTTTATAAAAATTCATAAATGGTTCAATATCGTGGATTTCGACACGATTGGTTTTTTGTGCATCTAGACGTTCAATCAGTTTTTGTACAGGTTCACACCAGCCACTGAAATGGAATTTCAGGTCTTGCTTGTACTGCTCACGCTGATTTTCCAATCCAGCCGCTAACGGCACATCAAAGAAAAAATAGAAACGATTTTGGGCAACTGGCATCAGTGAGACACGCTTACCTTCACCGATATACGTCGTCCATTGCATGGCAGGTGCAATCGCTTCATCAATATCAACCAAACCGTTCCAATTTACATAACCGGCATAGCGGCGTTCTACCTGATAACCGAGGACAAATTTTCGAGTGAGAGAGTGTGTGCCATCTGCACCAATCAACAAATCAGCTGTAATTTGTGAGCCATCTTGAAAATGAAGGGTAACATCATCTTGATGGCTTTCAATCTCGATCATTTTCATGCCCAGTTTGATATCTGCCAGACCAAATTGCTGCATGAGTAATTGTTGTAGATCAGCTCGGGCGACAGGGTAGGCACGTTGCCCAACTTCTTTATATAAAGGTGATAAGCTAAATTGAGTCATGGTTTGCTGGCTCAGTCCATCCACATAAGCCAGAGACTCCATTTGTCCACCAAGCGCCTGAATTTGATCGGTTAAGCCCAGATAGTTGAGGCACTTCACCCCATTTGACCAAAGTGAAATGGCTGCACCGACGGGTAAGATTTCCGCTGCTTGTTCATAGATCGTGACCTGATGACCAAATTTTTTTAAAGCGATACCAGCAGTCAAACCGCCCATACCTGCACCTACAATCGCAATATTCATCGTTCAGACCCTAAAATATAAATAAGTTTCTAAACAGTTCTAAGCGAGAAGTGTGCCAATTTTAGTAACTGGTTTTACTGGTCATACCAGATAATTTGCTTTATTAAAAAGCAAAAATAGAAAGGCTGCATGGATATGGTTCAAAGCATGGGGCAAAGTGGTGCATGAATAAAAGTTCAAGTTTTTATCTAAAACACAAGTAAGATTTTTCTTAAACGAGTGTGATTGCGAAAGGGTATATATGTTTAAAACACATTATAAATAATGTGCTTCGGTAGACTTTAATACGATAGTTTTTTACCTTACTTTTGAAGAGGAACGATTTATTCCGTAAGGAAAAAATCTTTCGCAGCTTGAGTCGCTGCTCATTAGCTGATGGTACTTCCCTGATACCACAGCTAAACAGGCGGCATCCATGCCGCCAGTCACGATAGTGAATAGATGCTTATATTCAAATTAAATAAGGGACTTTTTACACATTCTCATGTCGAGAAAAGTACACACCCGCCCGTTGTGCAGCACCAATAATATGCGCTTGCATGGCTTTTTCAGCCGCTGTTGCATCCTGATTAAATAAGGCTTGCAGAATTAATTCATGTTCTTGAATGGTTTTAAATGCCAGATTAGGTTGAACAAAAGGCAGAATCTGGCTTTTTTTAATCCATTCGGTATGCATTTTAAGTGTTTGAATAATTGATTGATTATGGCTGAGTTCAATAATATGTTGATGAAATGCATAATCGAATTCAGAGGCTGCCTGCCAATTCTGTTGTTTGATTGCATTGGCAAGAGACTGGTAGTGTTGTTGCAGGGTCGACTTATCCGCTTCGGTTAAGTACTCACAGGCCAGCAGGGCACAGAAACCTTCTAGTACATAACGTAATTGATAGAAATCTTTAAGCGAAACACGGTGTTCGCCATCCCATTGTTCTGCCGCTTGGCTATGCTGTGAAATTACATAAACCCCTTTACCTGCCTTGATTTCCAATAAGCCTAAAGCGGCAAGACGGGTTAATGCCTCACGTAAAGAAGCACGACTGATTCCCAACTGGAGCGCAAGATCACGTTGCGAGGGTAAGGCAGAACCGACTACATACGTATTTTGTTGAATGCGTTGATGAATCACTTCCACCGCTTGCTCAGTCACCTGAGATGATTTTCCATTGAGCATCGCCTGTGGATTCATCTGCAACGTACCTTAAATATCAAAATAAACAGTTTGATTCTACACAAAATTTATCTTTTTGTTGGTGCTGTTGCTTAAAAATAGCTATATTTTTAACAACAGGTCAGACCAGTTGGACTGGATCTTGCATAATAGAATAGAAATGAAACCTTTAGGAATGATCAATGACAGTGCATGTTGCTAAAACCGTAGCTTTACCGACCCATTTGCAGGCGTTCACCAATCTTGCTGATGCCAGAATTGGTGCAACTATCGTAAGTTGTTCCGATGAGTTTTTTGCAGAAGCGGCAAGAATGTTGCAAAGCACACCCGCTCAATTCATTGAAGGAAAATATGATGACAATGGTAAATGGATGGATGGATGGGAAACGCGGCGTAAACGTGAGTCCGGTTATGATTGGTGCATTGTTCGTCTAGGTGCAACAGGGTTTGTATCTGGATTTGATATTGATACCTCATTCTTTACAGGTAATTATCCAGCCTCTGCTTCTATTGAGGGCTGCTATGCACCAGATAATCAATTAGAAGGTATCACTTGGACGACGTTATTAGAAAATTCGGTTTTATCTCCAGATCAGCATCATTTTTTCGACTGCGCTGCTCAGAAAATTACCCATATTCGCATTAATATTTTCCCTGATGGCGGCATTGCGCGTTTAAGAGTCTATGGTCGTGTGCTGCTCGAAAATGTTGATACAACCCAGCAGATGGATTTGATTGGTTTAAAAAATGGCGGGCGTATTGTGGCCTTTAGCGATGCGCATTTTGGGCATCCGAATAATCTACTCAGCCCTGATCGTGGTTTAAATATGGGCGATGGTTGGGAGACCAAACGTCGTCGTGCGCCAGGTTTTGATTGGTGCATTATTGCTTTGGGTCAAACCGGGCAGATTGAAAAAATTGACGTCGATACCGCCTATTTCAAAGGCAATTTTCCTGCATTTTGTTCGATTCAAGCTGCTTATGTTAAAGATGCGACCGATGCACAACTTATTCCGCAGAGTATGTTCTGGCCTTTTTTATTGGAACAGCAGCCTTTGACGATGGACAATATTCATGAATATGTTGCAGAAGTGCTTCAGCATCAAAAAGTGAATTATATCCGCGTCAATATGATTCCTGATGGCGGGATTAGTCGGATTCGTTTATGGGGGAAAGTAGTTGAATAAGTTAAATTATATTATTTAGTACGATTGTACGATCTCATAAATTGGCAGTTTATAAGCTGGTTTTTATATAGGTGTTATTTTACTTTTTAAGGATGATGAGCTGTGAAACAGCGCAAGGCAAAAATCTTTCGCAGCTTTAGCCGCTGCTCATTGGCTGATGGTACGTCCTTGATACCACAGCCAAACAGGCGGCATCCATACCGCCAACCACGATAGTGAAATATTACTATGATTTTCATTTAGATAAGTGAGATTTTAGCTAATATTTCTTTGTATTAAAGAGAATGGCTATGCATGAAAAAAATATTGAAATTCGGCCTTTAACTCAAGACAGTTTTGCTGCTTTTGGGGATGTGATTGAAAAGAGTAACAAAGACTTTATTCCGATTAATCAGGGACTCACTGAACGCTATCATGCCTTATCTCTGGCGCAAGTATCAGGCGATCAAGTTGCTGTAGGGATGAGCATTTTTCATAATCTATTTGCAACTCCCATTCCATTTCAGATTGAGATGTTAGAACGACATCCTTATGGTTCACAGTCTTTTATTCCATTGCAGCAACAGCAGTTTATTGTTGTTGTGGCGTTGCCATTTGATCAAACAGGACCTGATGAACAACGGATTCAAGCTTTTATCAGCAATGGGCAGCAGGGAGTTACCTACCATCAAGGGGTATGGCATCATCCTTTAATTACTTTGGAAGCAGATAGTGATTTTTTAGTTGTTGATCGTATTGGTGGTGGCAGTAATTGTGATGTCCATCATTTATCTCAACCGTGCTGGATCACTGAAGCTTTAGTACAGTCAGAGATCGTCAATTTGTAACCATTGAACCATGCTTTTATATTTTCTTTTAAATGGCCTATTTTGTTCAATAATCTAGTACATTCAGAAGCTTTTTTAGGTTCTTTCCTTGATATAATTTTATTTCTTACAGGGTTTACGAAATAGAACCAGAAGATCCTCTTCAAGAGAAGTCTTATGTTCTTGAAGGCAATATGAAATCGTTTTTTAGTCAAGAGTTTTGCCTTGTTCTTATAAATCTTAATATTTCAAACATATTGAATCGATGTCGAGCGATCCTAATGAGTATTGATAAAAAGAAGTTTATTAAGGTTGCGCAAGCACATTTAACATCTATAGAACATCAATTAAACAAAGAGTTAGCCATGTTGTCTAATCGATCATGGCATGAGGCAACAAAGTTCTTGCTTATAGAATACGATTCATCACAGTTTGATAGTCAATTTTCTGTGAGCTTATGGGCGATGGATGAGTGCGGTAATTCTATTAATTCTAATACACATGACTTTCTAATGGATAATACGATTGCAATTCCTGTGGAGATATATGACTACGATAATTATGCCAATGATGAAGAATGGGATGAAGTTGATCCTTGGGCAACTGCGTCAACACTGATAGAGCAATGGTTTGCTCAACAATGGAATATTCATACATTAATAAATTTTCCCGCATATATCGGGCACCATGATAGTTACTTCAAAACTGAATTATCGAATCTCGTGCAGATAGATTGGGATGCTATTCTCAAACGTGCGCAGACCAGATAAAACTATGTTATCTACAGTTAATATTGAACCGTACCGGGTTTGTCGGAGACTTTTTTATTTAAGTTAGGCCACCTGACCTAACGGGTTAATCTTATCATAGTACATTGCTTCAAACTCAAAAGGCGATACATAACCCAGTGCACTGTGTACACGCTTTTTATT
>NZ_KB850122.1:875559-876099 GCF_000369645.1 Acinetobacter sp. CIP 64.2 | reverse complement strand
ACCGCTCTTTCTCTAATTTCGGGGGTATAGTTTGGTTTTTTCATCGGAATAGTCTCTCAGAATATTGAGTCTCCGACAAACCCGGTACGGTTCATATATTAGTGCAATTTGTCGAAGGCCATATGGAAACGCGTTTATTCGAAGATGCTTTATACAATGATCCTGATATTGAAAAATTATTATCTGCTGAGCTAGCTCCACAATACGCACTTGCTGCCCACACGCTTTATCACTATTTGATCACTCTAAATTATCGCAATCCGATTGATGTATTGAATGCCGAATCAGTGATTGTAAAATATTTAAAAGAACAACAAGGGATGAACGTGCAAGTGTCTAGTTATAAGACTGATATGGTAAAGCTTATCGCCGCAGTTCAACCAAAGTGGTTGGAACTTGATCCAAGTTATGTACAACAACTTATGCAAGAAGCCCCAGAAAAGCTCTCTGAACCGTACCGGGTTTGTCGGAGACTCAATATTCTGAGAGACTATTCCGATGAAAAAACCAAACTATACCCCCGAAATTAGAGAAAGAGCG
>NZ_KB850122.1:790818-874804 GCF_000369645.1 Acinetobacter sp. CIP 64.2 | reverse complement strand
TTGAGTTTGAAGCAATGTACTATGATAAGATTAACCCGTTAGGTCAGGTGGCCTAACTTAAATAAAAAAGTCTCCGACAAACCCGGTACGGTTCACTCAAAAGATGAATTAAAAAAATGGCTACAATGCAGAATATTGGAACTCTTTCGCTATGCAAAGAGACCACCTAAATGGCTCCAAGCACCAGCTTGGCCGATGCGAGAGAAAAAACCATTAGTCTTTCTTGGGCAAATTACAATTCCAGATTATTTTCATGATGAGGCTGCTGCATACGTCTTCCACGATCCAATAACTCAACAATGCCAAACCATAGTCCAAGTATGTTGAAGGCTAGATAGGATTCGAAAATTAGTTCAAACCCTATCTAAATAATTAGTATTTTCCTTTAAAATTTGCACTAATTCTTTGTTTTAAATATTCCTTCGCTGTAATTGCTGGATATTTCTTTTGTGGGCTTTCGATCAGCACATCTTCATTGGCTTGGCAGAAGAAGGCGAGGCTATAACGTGCGCCTTGATATTCATCTGCTTCTGGATTTTTGACTCGATGGAAATTAGAAGGTAACTGATCATCACGCCAACGCATCAGTACAGTCAGAGATTGTGAATCTCTGACTGTATAAATTTTATTAAAAGAAGATATATACTTTAAAATATTGGAAGGTCGCTCATTTTAATTTAGAATTCTCAATCCTATGAATATTCGCGTATCTTTATTATTTTCTAATTAAGATTTTTTATATAAAACAGAAATATTGATTTTCTATGTCAACAAAACGTTATGTAGCAAGAGAATTGCTTGAGCAGCACACAAAGCAAAAGAAGCAAGAAAAATTAGAACAAAGACGTTTGGCGCACGAACAACGAGCTAAAGAAAAAAGACAGGCGAAAATACATATTACCCTTTTGATTATTGTATTCATTTTACCGTTATTTTTATTTCCAGCATATCCTCGCAATCAGTGGCAGTATGAGATTTATCGTTATATTACAGAGCAGATGTTGATTACGGTAGGGACTAAAGGTCCATTGCCATTTTTTACTATTCTTTCAAGTATTTATTGTACTGTTGTGGCTTCTATCTTCGGTTTTTACCTATGTTTTTTATTTATTAAGAGAGTGGGGGTGAACAAGGCGTTTCAGGAAAAAATTTATAGTAAATTCTTTCAAGCTGAGTTTGATGCATCGAAGAAACACCCATGGCTGGAGAAACCATTAATAAAAAAAACGATTGTTTCAGGAATGTTTTTCTTTTGTTTTTTAATGGGTCTGATCCATTTTCTTTTGGATAATATCTCCTTTCAGGATGGTAGCCGTAGAGGTGCGCTTATTCAGTTAGGTTATAATTATCGGATTGGTGTACTTTTCTGGGAAAGTACTTTAGTGTCTTTACCATATTCCCATTTTTCTATTTTGGATTTTTATTCATTTATCTTGTTAACTATTTTTTCCGAGGATTAGGTACTGGAAAAATCAATATTCCTCAAAAAGTGGTACGTAAAAGAATGAAGAATAGATCACGGAAAAAATAAATCGATAATTTTTTAACGGTAGACAGAGACCATTTGCCTCTGTCTACAAGGAATCACCGATTAGTATTTCCCTTTAAAATTCGCACTGATGCGTTGTTTTAGATATTCTTTGGCTGTAATTGCTGGATATTTCTTTTGTGGGCTTTCAATCAGCACATCTTCATTGGCTTGGCAGAAGAATGCCAGACTATAACGCGGCCCTTGATATTCATCTGCTTCTGGATTTTTGACTCGGTGGAAATTAGAAGGTAATTGATCATCACTCCAACGCATTAACATATCGCCGATATTACAAGTGATCACATCATCTCGTGGTTCGATACTGGTCCATTGTTGCTGTTCCATATCTTTACCTGGACAGACTTGCAGACCACCTTGACCGTTACGTTGAAACAATAAGGTTAAACAATCAAAATCGGTATGTGCGCCTGCACGCCAAAGACCCAATTGATCTTTTAAAGCAGGATCAATGGCATAGTAATGCAACATTCTTAAAGTACTTTGATAACTGTCTTGTTCAGGATCATGGGCAAGGCTAAAGAAGTTATCGGCAAAACCCAGTTTATAAGCAAAACAGGAGAGTATTTTCATACCAACGTGCCAACAGGCCTGTTCAAATTCAAGCATGGTATTTTTAAAATCAGGTAGCTCTTGCTCGGTTGGATAAAGCCCAGCCATACGTGGACGAGTGATTTGGTAGGATTCTTTCTGGTCTGGGGTACTGGTTGATGGACGAACTTGAGCTTTGCTTTCCCAACCTGCATTTCGATGGAGTGGGTAGCGTGCTTTGACCGGTTCAGGCAGAGCAAAAAACTGTTGTGTCATGTCAAATGCAGTTTGAATCTGCTCAAGTGGAATACCGTGATGCGAGACCTGAAAGAAACCAATATCAGTGGCAGCCGCCCAGAGTTGCTCCGCAATTTCATATTTGCGTTGTTCGAAGTCAGATAAATCAATTACTCGAACTTCTCGTTCAAAAGTTTCTTGACCCAAAGCTCCCATACGCGCTTCTTTTTGCAGTTCTTCTAAGCTGTAGTCATGTTCAGCGATTGGAGTCATATTGGCGCTATTCATATTTTCAACCTCATCTTTTGGATAAACCGTGACCCAATCAAATAGATTGAAAGAGATGGGGTCACATTCAAAAAAGAGCCGCACTTTTTCCATAAGAGAAAGCTTTTATAAAAAAGTGAGCTGATTTCTGAGCAATGACCCGCATAACAGTCGATGTAACTGACTATGCTGAACGCTTCTACTCTGACGGAAAGAAAGAAGCACTTTTTGTGCCAGTTTATAAAGTGAAACAGGTCAATATGACGAGAAACGCTGCAATTTCTTGTGAAAATATTGAAATTTGAAACCAGACAGGCTCTAATCAGTTTAGATTTTGAGCTAGGTTTAATGCCTTTGTTTATAAATTTTTTGGACAAATAATGGTGTTAAAATTCCTGAAAAGAATTATTGCAGAGGGAATATATGAACAAAATTGATCATTCTTATTTTGGTGCATTGAATACGGATGCGATCAGTCACGATTATGCTGATGTTGTATGGCATAAGGAGTTTTCACTGACTAGAGATAATGTCCAAGCAAAACTTTGGGCAACATCCGACAAACCTATGGACGCACATCGACTGGATGCCTTTGCCAGTCGTTTGAAGCATTTATCTGAACTTGACATGACTGCTCGTCAACAAATTGGCAGATACCTCGAAGCGGATTGGGATTTTATTGAGTTTCATTTAATAGAAATTCCTGAGCAAATACCTCATCATGATTGGTCATTTATCAAAACACTTATGCCATTTGGTGATGTTACGACTGTAAATATTGCTGATTTTGTGTTGGCGATGCGACTGCAAAACATATCATTATATGTATGCCAACCTGATTTATGGTTAAGTGATGGTGTGGAGGAGTACACCATAGTCATGGACTATGTGTTTAGCCCTGAGGTTAGCGATCAAATTCTTGCTGTTAAATTCACGGAGACTGGTGAATTTGTCACGGTGAGTTGGGAAAGCTGAACATTGGTAGTTAAATCATTTTCAAATGGCAATTCAAGCACCCCGAGAGTGCATCTCCACTTACTTAACGCACCATTAAACTGCATACAAAACCAAAGACACAATGCAGTTGATTCACCTGAAAACAACTAATAATAAATCCAAGCTAGAGAATTGCTATAAAAAACAAGATCAAATCAATCTTGGCATAGAGCTTGCTAAATCATGATTGAGTATAAGCGGTCAGTATGTTGCAAACATACGGGACATTGCTCTACAGCGTTTGCTGTTCCTCTTTTGGGGACAAAGCCAATTGATTTGGTTTTGAGAGAAATGTGTAACTTATACATTGATTAACCCCCTAAAAAGAACAGCAAAATGAATCTATACAGATTTAGGGGTCTTAATATGAATATTCAGCACTATGTAGGCAAAGGGCGACGTACTGTTATCGTGGGCGCGTTATTGGGGCTAGGTACAGTTCTGAGCTCAACCAGTTTTGCAGCCGATAAACTGGTTTTACAAACCACTTGGTTTGCACAAGCCGAACAAGGAGGATATTACCAAGCACTGGCACAAGGAATTTATAAAAAATACGGGCTTGATGTCGATATTAAAATCGGTGGGCCACAGGTCAATAACATGACCTTATTATTATCAAAACGTGCCGATATTATTATTAATTATGACCTACAGGTCTTAAAAGGCATCGAAAGTAACTTTCCTATCAAAGCCGTTGCAGCACCATTCCAGTTTGATCCCCAAGGTGTGTTAACTCACAGCGATGTAAAGTCTTTGGCCGATCTGAAAGGAAAAACGATTTTGGTCTCAACCAGTGGACAAGCAAGCTGGTGGCCGTGGTTAAAAGGCAAATACAAATTAGATGCCGCACAAGCACGCCCTTATACCTTCAATATGCAGCCATTCCTAGCAGGTAAAAATGTAGTCCAGCAAGCCTATGCCACCTCAGAAGTGTTTCAGGCGAAAAAAGCAGAACCTTCGAGTAATTTCTTTTTATTTGCTGATGCAGGTTATCCAGCTTATGGCGGTATTTTAGTGACCCGCAATGATGTCATTCAAAATAAACCTGATGTGCTGCGCCGTTTTGTCCAAGCATCGATGGAAGGATGGAAAAACTATTTAGCTGACCCACGTTTGGGCAATAGCATCATTAAAAAAGAAAACCCGAATATGAATGATGAACTACTGACTTTTGCAGTCGGGCAAATGCGCAAATTAAAACTGATTGATGGTGGCGATGCCAAGACCCAAGGTATTGGGGTCATGACAGACGCACGTTGGAAAGCAACGCGAGATTTTATGGTGAATGCAGGTTTACTCAAAGCTCAAACCAATTGGAAAACCGCTTATACCACGCAGTTTGTTAAAGCTGCCAAATAACCTGAGATACTTCCCTTAGAAGGAAGTCATGGTGAAAGGGTTAACAAAATAGGGCACTCGCACGAAGGGGAAACCACATGAATTCTGCTTTACCAGTTGATACGCCAATACATGAATCTTCAACCTTTATCACGCCGATGATTATGGCCAGAGGAGTTGAAAAAACCTATCCCAATGGGACCAATGCCTTACAGCGACTAGATTTAAACATTGCCCGTGGTGAAATTGTTTCATTACTAGGGCCATCAGGCTGCGGTAAAAGTACCTTGCTCAAAATGTTTGCCGATCTGGAACAACCTTCTGCAGGTTTGGTGCGCTGGAATGGTAAGGCTGAAATACAATCTCAATGCAAAATGGCCATGGTATTTCAAGAAGCAACGCTAATGCCCTGGGCCAATATCGAAGACAATGTACGTTTACCTTTGGATTTACAGCATATTGCCAAATCAACCAGTACGCCCAAAGTCCATGCTGCTTTAAAAGCTGTTGGTTTGGAAAAGTTTAGCAAAGCTTATCCGCGTGAACTTTCGGGTGGCATGCAAATGCGTGCTTCCTTGGCCAGAGCTTTGGTGACTGAACCTGATTTATTACTGATGGATGAACCTTTTGGGGCATTGGATGAATTTACCCGTCATAAACTCGACAGTGATATCCGTCAATTATGGTCAGAACGAGATTTAACGGTGGTGTTTGTCACGCATAGTATTTATGAAGCGGTGTATCTGTCTTCACGAGTTATTGTGATGGGGGCACGACCAGGGCGCGTAGTGGCAGATCTGAAGATTAAAGGGCCTTATCAACGTGATGAGTCTTTCCGAAGCTCAGACATTTTTATTCAACAATGTTCGCATCTATCACAATTATTGGCTGAGGCAAGCGGAGGACATGCTCATGATTAAACCATTGCTACAACATCCAACCGTACAACGTATTGCTGCTCCACTTGGGCTTGGTCTGATTTTTCTCATGTTTTGGCAACTGAGTTTTCAACAATTAGAAGTACCTGTGTATGTGGTGCCTAAACCCAGTGATATTGTCATGGCAATGATCAATCAGTCCAATGTGCTATTTGGTAGTTTATGGGTAACTTTAAAAATCACTTTATTGGCTTTTACTTGCGCCGTGATCATTGGAACATTAGTGGCCTTTGTGTTTGTACAAAGCCGTGTGCTCGAAGCCTGTTTTATGCCGTATGCCATTTTATTTCAGGTCACACCGATTGTTGCAATCGCACCTCTGGTCATCATCTGGATTCAAAATACCACTTTGGCATTGGTGGTGTGTGCCATGCTGGTTGCGGTTTTTCCAATACTGACCAATACCACCTTAGGTTTGCGTAGTGTCAATAAAGGTTTGCTTAACCTTTTCCAAATCAACAAAGCCAGTCGCTGGCAAATTCTAATGCGTTTAAGGGTGCCGAATGCTTTGCCTTATTTCTTTGGTGGCTTACGGATTTCTTGTGGTTTGGCACTGATTGGTGCTGTAGTTTCCGAGTTTGTTGCAGGTGCGGGTGGCACCAGTGCAGGCTTGGCTTATCAAATCTTACAAGCTGGTTTTCAGTTGGATTTACCCTTGATGTTTGCTGCATTATTCCTGATTACCTGTACGGGTCTGGGCTTATTTGTATTGATGTCCTTATTAAGTCAGTTGTTTTTAAGCAAATGGCATGAGAGTGAGCAAGTATGAGTTTAATGCAATTAAATCAAAGTTATTTAATTCAAAATGCCCATGCCATTTTGACGGGATTATCTGGAGATGCAGCACGTTGCACATCCACCGATATCCGCATTCAATCAGGACAAATTACGGAAATAGGGCGGCTAATCGCTCAGCCGAATGAGCAGATTGTGAATGCCAAAGATTGTGTGATTTACCCAGCATGGGTGAATACCCATCATCATTTATTTCAGTCTTTACTCAAGGGTGAACCACAAGGGTTGAATCAAAACCTGACCTCATGGCTTGCCAGTACGCCGTATCGATTTCGTGGTGCATTCGATGAAGCGACTTTTCGGATTGCAGTGCGTATTGGCTTAATTGAATTATTACGTTCAGGGTGTGCAACGGTAGCAGACCATCATTATTTATATTGGCCACAAATGCCGTTTGATGGCGCTGCAATTTTATTTGATGAAGCCGAAAAATTGGGTATGCGCTTTGTGCTGTGTCGTGGTGGTGCAACCTTAACGCGTGGTTTGGAAAGTGAGTTACCTCAAGCCTTACGTCCAGAAAAATTTGAAGACTATATAGCGGATATTGAGCGTTTGGTGCAGCACTATCATCAGCCAGATTCAAATGCTTTCCGAAAAATCGTGATGGCACCAACTTCAACTTTGCATTCAACCACAGCACAGCAATTAAGGGAAAGTGCCAAAATCGCCAGACAATGGGGGATTCGGATGCATAGCCATTTATCCGAAACAGTGGATTATCTGGATGCAGCTAGAGCCAAGTTTGCTATGACCCCAGTCCAGTTCTGTGCCGAGCAGGACTGGATTGGCAATGATGTTTGGTTTGCGCATCTGGTGAAATTACTGCCTGAAGAAATTCAGTTGTTGGGCCAAACTCAAACAGGCATTGCGCACTGTCCGCAGAGTAATGCACGTTTGGGTAGCGGTATTGCTGATCTGGTTGCTCTGGAACAGGCAGGTATGACCATTTCGATTGGGGTGGATGGTGCGGGTTCCAATGAAGCCGCAGATATGTTGTCTGAAACCCATGCCGCTTGGTTATTACAACGGGCCCGAAAAGGGATGCTGGCAACACCACAATATCAGGGTGGACAATTTGAAGGCGGTGCAGATGCTGCCAGTATTGAGGATGTGATCCGTTGGGGAACGGTAGGCGGTGCCAAGATATTGGGACTCGATCAAGTCGGTACAATTGAGGTGGGCCAACAGGCGGACTTGGTCATTTATCAGTTAGATGATCCTCGTTATTTTGGCTTGCATGATATGGCGATTGGGCCTGTGGCAAGTGGCGGACGAGCGCATATTAAGGCGATGTTTGTAGCAGGGAAAATGGTGATGGAAAATGATCAGATTCCTGATCTGGATATGATGGAGTTGGCTTGGCAAGCTAAGCAAGCGGTGAAGTTGTTACAACAGCGAAGTATGGAAATGGCAAAAATAGCCTAAGCGATATTGATTTACAGATATCTGATAGTGGTTTATTTTTTAAATATGCATTGTCAGATATAGGATGAAATTAATGCTTAACTTTCAGGCATCCAAAAAAGTATCGTATTCTCGATAATAATTGATGCCTTGAATGAAAGTTTCATCGTTAAAATTGTTTGAAATTAATTTAAGGTTTTCGATAACGCCTTTTAAAGTACCTATTTCCATCCATGGTGACAGATATAGCTCTTGTAACTCTATAGGCAAAAATGCTCCATCATCTGATTCATAAACTTTTTCATCTGGCAGATTATCGACTTCTTCCTCCGAAATAATGAAAAAAATACTTTCTTTCGGGGATTTATTCCAAGCTATTAGATTGACATAAACCCATTCATTTTCCTTTGCCCTAATGACTGTCTCGTATAAATCACGTATTGTAACTATTTGGATCATTACCTATCTTCTTTATTATTTAATTCGACAGTTAAATTTATACTGAACAATTTTTTTATGATTTTAAGCAATATATTGGGGTCTACCATCCATGACCCACCTGCGATACCTTGCATCAATATGGCTTGCCAATTTGTCGTAATTTTCCCAAGTATCAGCGACTCTATACACGTTATTCGTATCTACCGAAAAGCTAAGCAAGTAGTCATCAATATATCGACTATCATTATTTAATCCTTCGTAATACGCCAGAGCAAAAGCATTACCTTCTTCACTAAAATCATTGTCAGTGAGCTTTTCATCAAGTTCATTAATGAGAAAATGCGCTCCTGTAATTTTTTTTGTGTTTAGATGCTCAATTGCATCTTGTGAATATTCAATTAATTCTTCACTAGCAAAATTGTGCAAAAGCATCCATGTTAAAAACATTCCAATATGGGTTGCACCAGCCTCTTGTGGAAGATCGACAGGGAAGTCACCTCCATAATGCCAAGAAGCATCATCATATTTCATGATTCATATCTCCAAAAATTGCATCATTACTTACCATTTTAATAATGAGACTGATTAAAATTTTAGTTTGATCGTAATTGGTTATTTCCCATTTGAGCATTAAGAAGTGTCGTATAAATGCATCTCGTCGATTCGCAATCAGATCATAAAATTGTATCAGCTAAAAATTGGAAAACTTACTCCGAATAACCCATTTTATTCAACAAAGAAGGTCATTTAGATTGTGTTTTAGTATTCTCTGATTACCTTAGTGCGATCTTCACGGTAGGTAAAACAGGCTGTTTAGAACGTTAAAATTCTGCCCATCCAATCACGCTACTACGATCAACTGTACAATCTAGTTCAACCATACCGTATTAAGTGCGTACGAAGATTTCCACCCGTCGATTCAACTGTCGACCGGCAGGGTTGTCTTGGCCACTGACCTCGTTGGGTGCCACTGGCTGCGACTCGCCGTAACCATGTGTGCTGGCGTCGGTTGCAGCACCACGCTGGCGCAAGGCCATGCTTACTGATTTGGCACGACGCTCGGATAAATTTAGATTGTAAGCATCACTGCCCTTGGCGTCGGTATGACCACGGATTTCTATTGTCTTGGCTGGCACTTTCTGCAAGGCTACAGCTAAGGTGTCCAGCACCTTGGCTGCATCAGGGCGGATATCCGACTTGTCGAAATCGAACAACACCTGATCATTGAGTGTGATGATGAACCCACATGGCGCACCTAGAGGAGCAAATTTTTTTAATGGCGGAAACTTGCCGGCTGGCGTGACCTTGGGAATTGGTGCCATTTTCACTTGACGTGCTGGTGTACCGATGCTGCCATTGCCTTTACCGTCGTTGCTCACCAACCCGTGCGGACTATTCCATGTACCGCTGCCGTCGGCGTTGATGGTGACAATGCCTTGCGGGCCGTTCCAACTGCCTGAACCATCACCTTGGTTACGAATCACCCCGTGGTCGCCATTCCATGTGCCACCGCCTTTGCCATCTAGCACAATGATGCCGTACTTGCCATTATATGTGCCCGAACCATCGGCTTCGACCGAGATGATCCCATCGTCAGCACCACCGTCACCATTGCCGTTGATTGTACCACTGCCATCTGCGTTGACGACGATGACGCCGCCTTCATAGTTGGCGGTACCACTACCGTCTGCATTGACATGAAAGATGCCTTCATCGCCGTTGCGCGACAGATTGCCTTGCGCATCCATGCTGGTAATGCCCGCATCGTTGAGTAATGCGCCGTCGGCGGCACAGTTGGCCGGTTTGACACTAATGCCTGCGACTGGATCAATGATGTCTTGCATTGATGTTTCCAACGCTCGTTGGGCTGGGCCAATGCCTATAATCTCTGGCACGACGATTTGCGGGATCACCGGGAAGTCGATATCTCCAGCGGACTTTACTGCTGATCTGGCTGTTTTCGCCTGGGTATTGGCATTATCCTCATCAGTTGAGGGTGACTTTGTGCAAGCGCAAACGAGCAATGCCATTCCCAGTACCATGAATCTGTTGATTGAAGACATGAATAATCACCCTACTTATATGTTGACTGTGTTTTGTTTCTAATTGAGTCGCGTTAAGTCCTTTGAATGCTGATCTTCGGCTACAAAAACCACATGTACAACAAGGCGATGTAGTTCTTTAATTAAGGTTATTCATTGGCTCTTGAGCGAGAGATAGACAAATACCAGCACCGCTAGTCCGAAGAGGAGTCGCGCGATCCAGGGTATCACCAACCAAGCGCCGAGAGCCGTGATGGAGCGGCTCCAGACATGCGTTGATTGCAATCCCTTTGACTCAGGCGCTCTATGTTGTGTCTGTAGTGGGTAGCCGCAATGCGGGCAGGAATTGGCTTGGGTCGAAACCTGACGGCTGCATTCGGGGCATGAAATAAGCGCCATAAGTGTTCTTCCTTTTTAAGTTATTTTCCATTTAGGCATTAACAAATGTCGTATAAACATATCTCGTCGATTTGCAATCAGGTCATAAAATTGTATCAGTTCAAAGATTGGAAAATTCGTCCGAATAACCCATTTTATTTAACAGAATGGGCTATTTAGATTGAGTTGAGGTGTTTTTCGATTGCCTTGCTACTATCTACGGTAAGGCAAATAGACCGTTTAAGGCTTTCAGCATTCTGCTAATTTTGTTTTATGTTCAACGGTATAATGTAACTCAACCATATCTTCACCCATTGGATGAACAGAGATCAATTTAAGTGTTGGAGCGAGTAATCTTCGAGGGAAAAGTGCTTTTCCTTTCCCAAGGGTGACTGAACCGATTTGTATAATAAGTTCATCAAGCAAATTTGCATCATAAAACTGGCCCGCTAATTCGCCACCACCTACAATCCAGATATTTTTATCCCCAATGACGGATTGTATTTCAGCATAAACAGGAGCGATTTTTCCTTGCACAAAATGGATATTTGCACCTTCAATCAAGGGCAGTTTGCGGCTAGAAAATACCCATGTTGGCTGAGAGTAGGGCCATGATGAACCTGTTTCAGCAGCGACTTGCTCTGCATGATTTAGCATCCATTGATAAGTTGCCGAGCCCATGACCAAAGCACCAACATTTGCAATAAAGGTTGGATAACTTGAGTTGTTTAGTTCGCCTAATGCAAATAACCATTCTAGAGAGTCATCTTCGGTCGCAATAAATCCGTCTAGTGTACTCGCTGCAAAATATTGTACTTTCATCCTGATCATCTCCTTATTTTAAAAGGAGTATCTTAGAACTTATTTTCTTTGAGTAAATTGTTTGAATCGGCTAAACGACACCTTATGACGTTTTAAAAAGCCTAAGCTTGAAGAGGATGATGCGTATACCAATGCTCCGCAATCTGCTGACGGGTGCAAATCCAGACCCGATCATGATTTTGCACATAATCCAAGAAACGTTGCAGTGCCTTAAAGCGGGCAGGACGTCCTAAAATACGGCAATGCATGCCAATAGAAAGCATCTTGGGTGAGGTTGCACCCTCGGCGTATAAAACATCGAAAGCATCTTTTAAATATTCAAAAAAATCCTCACTACGATTAAAACCCGTAGGAGATGCAAATTTCATGTCATTGGTATCTAGCGTATAAGGAATAATTAAATGTGGGCGTGTAGCACCCGCTGCATTGCTGAGCGTTGTCCAAAAAGGTAAGTCATCGCCGTAATAATCACTGTCATATTGCACCTGATCATATTCCGCCAATAATTGGCGGGTATTGGGGCTATCGCGGCCTGTATACCAGCCCGTTGGCATTTCACCAAACAAATCTTTGAGGATATGCATGGCTTCATCCATATGTTGTTTCTCAGTTTCAATATCCATATTTTGATAATGAATCCAGCGTAAGCCATGCGATACCACATCATAGTTGTGTTGTTTGATCGCTTCGACCACCAAAGGATTCCGTTGCAAAGCCATTGCAACGGCAAAAATGGTCATAGGCAATTGACGTTTGGCAAATTCCTGCTGAATGCGCCAAAAACCGACCCGTGAGCCATATTCATAAATCGAGTCCATTGAAAGGTGTCGTGCAGGATAACTTTCAGCACCACTGATTTCAGACAAAAACTGTTCTGACCCTTCATCGCCATGCAGAATATGTTTTTCACCGCCTTCTTCATAATTCAGCACAAATTGCACCGCAATTTTCGCTTGATTCGGCCATTGGGCATGGGGCGGTTGATTGGCATAACCGACCATATCACGTGGATAATCTGCTGTTAAGTTAATGTCTATATTGGGCCAAACCATAGTAATGCCTGAATCGTGAAAAAGGTGAATCTTCACATCAACTTAACCGATAAAATCTTTGAGTGTCAAATATTATATTGATTTAAATCAGTGGTTTATGTGTTTTATTTTGGTGCAAAAATACTATGTTATTGATGAATATTCTTTAACATGCGCGATTTTAGTGCCTCCATTTCGATAATGATTTGATTCATCATGATTTGAGCAATCCGAGAAAGTTGCCGTTTTGGTGCAACACAAAGTGCAACGGTAATTGGATGTAGGCCATGGTCATTGATTGCTCTAAATTCAAACTCACCATTTTCAATATAAGGGGCTGCATCCAGATAACTCATGATGCTGATGCCTAAGTTCTGTCTGAGCAAGGAGATCATCATATGGATATCATTGCACTCGATGGTATGACGTGGGTGAAAGTCCTGCTTTTTATATAAGGCCGTAACATGGTCATGAATAACCAAAGGCTCGGCGGGAACAATATGATTGAATTCCAGTGTATCGGAGAAGTAGATTTTTTCTTTATGGGCTAAAGGATGTTGTTTGGGAATCACGAAACCCAAGGGCATTTCAATAAAAGCACCGATCTGTAATTGGTGCTGATGTTTAGGGTTGAGAATCAGACCAAAGTCGAGCTCAGCATTGATCACCAGATCCGCGATACGATCACTGTCCAAGACACGAAGCTTAAAATTAATCCAGGGATATTGCTGAATAATAGACTGCATCACCGCACTGACAAAGCTTTCACTCAGTGCTGCGATCATCCCAAAATCAATTGAACCACGTTGTATCCCTTGAATTTCATTCAAACGTTTCTGGGTAATTTGAAACTCTTTTTGCCAGCTGCGTAGATCGGCATACAGCAATTCGCCTGCCAAAGTCAGCTTGAGTCCACTGGGCAAACGTTCAAATAAAGCCACGCCGAGTTCTTCTTCTGCCAAAACGATTTGTCGATGTACCGCGGAGACAGAAATAAACAGTTGATCGGCCGCTTTTCTTAAACTGCCTGTTTTGGCAACGGCAATAAAATAATCGGCAAAACGTGAAAATGGCAAGGCCATTGCAAACTCACTTGAGATAAAGCAGATTTCAATACAAAAGCAATTTTAGTGCCTAGGTTGTTCTAATTTTTAGAATGAGTCATGTAAATCATTCTAATAGACGAAAATAATGATCTATTCCACACTGCAAACAACAGAGGAAAGACGAAATCACGAGCACTGGATATGAACGCAATTTCATTCATCAATCTTCCAAATAAGCCATGCCATAGCCAATTTGATGATCAGGATTGGCAGATTCTTGCACAACATTGGTATCCCGTTGCACGCATTGAAGATGTGAGTAGCAAACCTCAGCAAGTGACTTTATTGGATATGAATCTAGCTTTGTATAAGACCGAAACAGGGCAGATTCATTTGGCTCGGGATATTTGTCCACATCGTGGTGTACCTTTGAGTAAAGGTTGGGTTGAGGGAGACACTTTGATTTGTCCTTATCACGGGCTACATTTTAATGAAGAGGGCAAATGTAGCAAAATCCCCGCTCAGCCTGACTTAACCAAAATCTCAGAGCGCTTTTCGCTGACTAAGTTTCCAGTGGTTTTAAAATATGGCTTGGTTTGGACCAGCATTTTGGGCAGAGATGAACATTTGGCGAATTTTCCCGTGTTAGAGACATGGGAGAATGAGGCACATCAAGCCATTTTGCCACCTTCTGTAGATATTGCAGGCTCAAGTGGCCGTCAACTGGAAGGCTTTATTGATGTTGCACATTTTGCTTGGGTACATCATCAGGCTTTTGCCGATCGAGATAATCCGGTGGTACCTAAATATTCGACTGAACGTACCAATTATGGCTTGCATACAAACTACACCAGTAACGTCAGCAACTATCCGCATGGCATGCAGCATTTAGCACCCGATGATTTCTTGTGGGAAAGAATCTTTGATGTTTATCCACCATTTTCAGCAGTGCTGACCATTCATTTTCCGAATGACGGGGTGCTCAAGATTTTAAACGCCTGTTGTCCGGTCTCGCATAACAAGACCCGTTTATTTGTACCATTAACTCGTAATTTTGATACCACGGGTGATTTACAGGCGGTTTATGATTTTAATGCGCAGATTTTTGCTGAAGATCAGGAGATGGTTGAGGCGCAAAAGCCAGAAGAATTGCCTTTGGATATAAGTATGGAAGCGCATTTTGAAGCAGATCGTTCTTCGACTATGTATCGTCGTATTTTGGCAGAATGGGGGTTAAGCAAACGATACACCGTCTAGCTTTAGAAATAACCGTATTTTCTATGGAGATTAAAAAGAGTAAATAAAATAATGGAACTGGAAAATTTTATATGTATAGGCTTGTATATACAATTGTCATAAAATAAAGATACAATGCCTTAAAATATTTAGTATGAGTTTTAGTCAATGTCAAGAGCGACAAAGCAAAACGATTTAGATTTGTCCTTAGAAAAAGATAGTCCAGTTCCATTGTATTTGCGCGTGAAACAAATGATTTCACAAAAAATTTATGAGGGAACATGGACAGTTAATAAAAAGATTCCTTCAGAAAGTGAATTGGTCAATTTACTCGGCTGTAGCCGCATGACCGTGAACCGTGCCTTACGCGAACTGACTAGTGAAGGTTTATTGGTGCGTATTCAAGGTGTTGGTTCTTTTGTTGCCGAAGGGCAAGGGCGTACCGCTTTATTTCATGTCAATAATATTGCCGAAGAAATCATTGCCCGAAACCATAAACATCATGCCGAAGTCTTGGTGCTGGAACAAATTCAGGCCAATGCCGAGCAAAGCATGTTGATGCAGATGCGTGAAGGGCAAAAGCTTTTTCACTCGATCATTGTGCATTATGAAAATGATGTGCCTGTACAGATTGAAGACCGATTGGTCGATCCGATGTTGATTCCTGATTACTTGTCACAAGACTTTAAAAGCATTACACCGAATGCGTATTTGATGTCTAAAGCACCTGTGACCGAGGGTGAGCATGTGGTCACAGCGATTCTTGCTTCTGCACAAGAATGCAAATGGCTGAAAATCAATAAGACTGAACCGTGTCTATTGATTCGTCGTCGCACTTGGTCGAATAAACAGCTGATTTCCAGCGCTCGATTGATTTATCCAGGTAGCCGTTACTATCTGGAAGGTAAATTTACCCAATGATTCAACAGTTAAGCGTATCTGATTATCAGCAGATGCTGTGGAAGAATGGTGCGGGCTATACCGTAGAGCTCGCCAGAAGCAACGGGGACAGTCTGGATGCGTTTGATTGGCGCATTTCGATGGCGGATGTCAAAACTTCGGGTGACTTTTCCAAGTTTGATGGCATGCAGCGCATCCTTACAGTATTGGAGGGTGCTGGCATCATATTGAATATTGATGATGGTTCTGAGCATCTGCAAACCTTACAGTCCGCCCAATTTAGTGGAGATAGCACGACCAGTTGTGAACTCAGCGATGGGCCGATTCGGGACTTTAATCTGATCTATAATCCTGAAAAATGGTGTTCTCGTTATCAATGGATATGTGAGCCAACGAGTTCTGAGCTTTTCAGTTCAGCCGATCTGATTTTTATTTTCAATCAGAGTCCAGAACCATTAGAAATTGCTGTAGAGCAACAGGTTTTCTGTTTAGCCCAGCATGAGAGTCTTAAGATAGAGCAGCAAAAAGCATTGAAAAAACTGGTTTTAAAATCACAGCGTTTAAAGCAAGCTTGTCTGATCGAACTCACGAAAAATTAAGTTTTTTACTTTTTCTTAAAACACATGCAACCCCAGGTTGTATGTGTTTTTTATTGCCAGTATAAAAATAAATCTATTTATTTCATAAGCTTGTAAATTATTTTCATAAAAGCATTGAAAAGCATCTTTTCAAGATAAAAGTTTTGTGTAGTATATGGATGTATATACAAGTTAATACATTGCTATACAGTAAAGCAGGTTAATTTGCTGATTCAAACTCAATGGAAGGAGTCCGATTGTGACAACAACGACAACAAAATTTCGTGATGTAGAAATTCGCGCACCACGTGGTACAAAGCTCAATGCAAAAAGCTGGTTAACAGAAGCGCCTTTACGCATGCTGATGAACAATCTTGACCCTGATGTTGCAGAAAATCCAAAAGAGCTTGTTGTTTACGGTGGTATCGGTCGTGCTGCACGTAACTGGGAATGTTTTGACAAGATCGTTGAAACACTTAAAAACTTAGAAACAGATGAAACCTTATTGGTTCAATCAGGTAAGCCAGTTGGCGTATTTAAAACCCATAAAGATGCACCGCGTGTTTTGATTGCAAACTCGAATCTGGTTCCACATTGGGGAACCTGGGAGCATTTCAATGAATTGGATGCCAAAGGTCTGGCAATGTATGGGCAGATGACAGCGGGTTCATGGATTTATATTGGTAGCCAAGGCATTGTACAAGGCACTTATGAAACTTTTGTAGAAGCAGGCCGCCAACACTATAACGGCGATTTAACAGGTCGTTGGGTGTTGACCGCTGGTTTAGGCGGTATGGGTGGTGCACAACCTTTGGCTGCAACACTTGCAGGTGCATGTTCACTTAATATTGAATGCCAACAAACCAGTATCGATTTCCGATTACGTACCCGTTATGTCGATGAACAAGCAACGGATTTAGATGATGCCTTGGCGCGTATTGAAAAATACACCAAAGAAGGCAAGGCAGTTTCGATTGCACTGCATGGCAATGCCGCTGAAATTCTGCCTGAATTAGTCCGTCGTGGTGTACACCCAGACATGGTGACAGACCAAACCAGCGCACATGACCCATTGAATGGTTATTTGCCAATTGGCTGGACATGGGAAGAGTATCGTCAACGTGCTAAAACTGAGCCAGAAGCTGTGGTCAAAGCAGCAAAACAATCGATGGCCAAACATGTTCAAGCGATGTTGGATTTCCAGAAAATGGGTGTTCCAACCTTTGATTATGGCAACAACATTCGTCAAATGGCACAAGACGAAGGTGTAAAAAATGCCTTTGATTTCCCAGGCTTCGTTCCTGCCTATATCCGTCCATTGTTCTGCCGTGGTATTGGTCCATTCCGTTGGGCTGCACTTTCAGGTGATCCAGAAGATATCTATAAAACAGATGCCAAAGTAAAAGAACTTATTCCAGATGATGAACATTTACATCGCTGGTTAGATATGGCGCGTGAACGGATTAGCTTCCAAGGTTTACCAGCGCGTATTTGCTGGGTTGGCTTAGGTTTACGTGCAAAATTGGGCTTGGCATTCAATGAAATGGTGCGTAGTGGTGAACTTTCAGCACCGATCGTGATTGGTCGTGATCATTTGGATTCAGGTTCAGTCTCGAGTCCAAACCGTGAAACAGAATCAATGAAAGATGGTTCTGATGCGGTATCTGACTGGCCATTGTTAAATGCCTTGTTGAATACTGCTGGCGGTGCAACTTGGGTATCATTACATCACGGTGGCGGTGTTGGTATGGGCTTTTCTCAGCACTCAGGTGTAGTGATCGTGTGTGATGGTACTGATGAAGCAGCGGCACGTATTGCACGTGTATTGACCAATGACCCTGCAACAGGGGTGATGCGTCATGCCGATGCGGGTTATGACATCGCAATTGATTGTGCCAAAGAGCAAGGCTTGAACTTGCCAATGATCACACAATAAACAGACAAGGACATTACGATGCTTTTTGCAATTGTGCATTGAGCATTGTAAGCGAACAATAGAGTGCAAAACAGGACGCCAATAATGGAACTTTTAATTCAAGCCGGCAAACTCACCTTAGCAGACCTTCGTAAAGCCTATTTCAATCCAATCAAAGTCAAATTGGATGAGAGTGCTGCAGCAGGAATCGATGCCAGCGTTGCTTGTGTCGAAAAAATTGTCAATGAAGGTCGTACCGCATACGGGATCAATACAGGTTTTGGTTTACTTGCTTCGACTAAAATTGCACCAGAAGACTTGGAGCAATTACAACGTTCTTTGGTACTTTCACATGCAGCAGGTGTGGGTGAGCCCCTAGATGATGCTATGGTACGTTTGATCATGTTGCTGAAAGCGAACAGCTTGGCTCGTGGTTTTTCAGGGATTCGCCGTAAAGTGATTGATGCACTTTTGGCTTTGATTAATGCTGAAGTGTATCCGCATATTCCATTAAAAGGTTCAGTGGGTGCTTCAGGTGACTTGGCGCCACTTGCACATATGTCTTTGGTGTTAATTGGTGAAAGTAAAGCGCGTTATAAAGGTGAATGGTTACCTGCGGTTGAAGCGCTAAAAATTGCAGGTTTAGAGCCGATTTCTTTGGCGGCGAAAGAAGGTTTGGCATTGCTGAACGGTACACAGGCATCAACTGCTTATGCATTGCGTGGTTTATTCGAAGCAGAAGATCTATTTGCTGCCGCAACGGTTTGCGGTGGATTAAGCGTTGAAGCAATGCTGGGTTCACGTGCGCCATTCGATGCCCGTATTCATGAAGTGCGTGGTCAACGTGGTCAAATTGATGTTGCGGCTGCGTATCGTGACCTATTAACTGAATCAAGTGAAATTTCACATTCACATGAAGATTGTAGCAAGGTTCAAGACCCATATTCATTGCGCTGCCAACCTCAGGTGATGGGTGCTTGTTTGACTCAAATCCGTCAAGCGGCAGAAGTTTTAGAAATTGAATCAAATGCTGTTTCAGATAACCCGTTGGTGTTTGCCGCTGAAGGTGATGTAATTTCAGGTGGTAACTTCCATGCCGAGCCAGTGGCAATGGCTGCGGATAACCTTGCATTGGCGATTGCTGAAATTGGTTCGCTATCTGAACGTCGTATTTCTATGATGATGGACCGTCATATGTCACAATTGCCGCCGTTCTTGGTTGCCAATGGTGGAGTCAACTCTGGCTTCATGATTGCCCAAGTAACAGCTGCTGCGTTAGCAAGTGACAATAAAGCACTTGCACATCCTGCCAGTGTTGATAGTTTACCGACTTCTGCAAATCAGGAAGACCATGTTTCCATGGCACCGAATGCGGGCAAACGTTTATGGTATATGGCTGATAACGTTCGCGGCATTCTTGCAGTTGAATGGTTAGGTGCATGTCAGGGGCTAGATTTCCGTGAAGGATTGAAGAGTTCTCCAAAACTGGAGCGCGCGCGTAAACTGTTGCGTGACCAAGTACCTTACTACAGTGAAGATCGTTTCTTTGCACCCGATATCGAGCAGGCAAGTGAATTGCTCGCAAGTGGTTGCTTGAACGCATTGCTGATTCCGAAGCTATTACCGAGTTTGTCTGAAGTGTGATCAATAAAACGGTCACATGGAGTGGCCGAATCTAACTAAATTTCCTCAAGGATTGGAGATTATAATGTCACAACACTCCACATTACAGCGGGGGTTAAACACCCGTCATATTCGTTTCTTGGCATTGGGTTCAGCCATCGGGACAGGACTCTTTTACGGTTCGGCGACTGCAATCAAAATGGCAGGGCCGTCCGTATTACTCGCATATATTGTTGCAGGGATTGCAATTTATATCGTGATGCGTGCACTTGGTGAGATGGCTGTCCATAATCCAGTATCGGGCTCGTTTAGTGAGTACGCATCACATTATATTGGTCCATTGGCGGGGTTTACCACGGGATGGACCTACGTTTTTGAAATGGTGATTGTCGCCTTGGCCGATGTCACGGCTTTTGGGATCTATATGGGATTCTGGTATCCCGATGTACCACGATGGATCTGGATTCTGTCACTGATCATGTTCTTGGGCGCAATCAACCTGATTCATGTGAAAGTCTTTGGTGAACTTGAGTTCTGGCTTTCAATCGTCAAGGTCACGGCTATTGTTGCCATGATTTTGGGTGGTTTTGGTTTAATGTTCTATGGTTTCCATGCTGACCACAGTGGTTTTACCACAGGTATTCAAAACTTATGGATTCATGATGGCTTTATGCCAAATGGAATTGCAGGTTTGGTTGCCTGTTTATCTGTAGTGGTATTTGCTTTTGGCGGGATTGAAATTATTGGTTTGACGGCAGGTGAGTCGCAAGATCCGAAAACGTCCATTCCTCGTGCCATTAATGCCGTTCCAGTCCGAATCTTACTGTTCTATGTATTGACAATTTTTGTGTTGATGTCGATTTTTCCATGGAATCAAATTGGTAGCCAAGGTAGTCCATTTGTTCAAATTTTTGAAAATCTAGGCATTGGATCAGCAGCTACGATTTTGAATATTGTGGTGGTTACCGCAGCAATCTCGGCAATTAACAGTGATGTATTCGGTGCAGGGCGTATGCTGTATGGCATGTCGAACCGTGGACAAGCGCCGCAAGTTTTCCAGAAAATCTCAAAGAATGGCGTGCCTTGGATGACGGTTGTGGTGATGGCTGGGGTGTTATTGATCGGTGTTGTGCTGAACTATCTGATTCCTGAAAATGTCTTCATCATCATTGCTTCAATCGCAACCTTTGCAACCGTTTGGGTATGGCTGATGATTTTACTTTCTCAGGTCGCAATGCGTCGTAAGCTGTCGAAAGAAGAAATTAAAGCCTTGGATTTCCCTGTGATTGGCTGGCCGTATGCACCTGCATTTGCGATTGTATTCATGCTGTTTATCTTGGCGATGATGGGATATTTCCCTGACTCACGACCTGCGATTTATGTCGGGGTAACGTGGTTAATTCTCCTTTGGATTGCTTATACCATTTGGGTGAAGCCCAAGCAAAACAGCGTAAAAGAAAATCAGACCTTGCAACAAAACATTGAATTGGAAAGCTAACAATCAAACTGCTCAGGTATTGGTTATGCCTGAGCAGTGAGAGGAGTTTTAAATGAAAAAGCTTTGGAAAAACTGTCATATTGCCACCATGCAAGATGGACAATATTCCAGTATTGAAGATGCAGGGATGGTCACGCTAGGACAGCATATTCACTGGATTGGAGCATTTAAAGATCTTCCTGCCGATGCATATTCTGAAACCATTGACTTAAATGGGGCATGGGTAACGCCAGGCTTGATTGATTGCCATACCCATAGTGTATTTGGTGGTAACCGTAGTGTTGAGTTTGAAAAGCGCTTGCAGGGTGTCAGCTATGCTGAAATCGCAGCCAGCGGTGGCGGGATTGCCAGTACCGTTCGTGCTACCCGTGAAGCCAGTGAAGAACAGTTGTTGGCATCGGCGTTAAAACGAATTCGCTGTTTGCTCAAAGATGGTGTCACCACTATTGAGATTAAGTCGGGTTACGGTCTGGACTATGCCAATGAGCGCAAAATGCTGCGTGTGATTCGTCAGATTGCAGAAACTTTGCCAATGACAGTTCGCAGTACCTGCTTGGCGGCGCACGCTTTACCGCCTGAGTATAAGGATCAAAGTGATGCTTATATTGAGCATATCTGCAATGAGATGCTGCCAAAACTTCATCAGGAAGGCTTGGTCGATGCGGTCGATGCATTTTGTGAATACTTGGCCTTTTCTCCAGCACAAGTTGAACGTCTCTTTAAAACGGCTCAGTCTCTGAATTTACCGATCAAACTGCATGCAGAGCAACTCTCTTCACTTGGTGGATCTAGTTTGGCAGCACGTTATCAAGCGTTGTCAGCAGATCATTTAGAATTTATGACCGAGGATGATGTCAAGGCGATGGCTGCCGCAGGTACAGTTGCAGTGTTATTGCCGGGTGCGTTCTATTTTCTACGAGAAACCCAATTCCCACCGTTAGAGAGTTTGCATCAACATGGAGTGCGGATTGCCTTATCCAGTGATTTAAATCCGGGCACATCGCCAGCCTTGTCATTGCGATTGATGATGAATATGGGCAGTACCTTGTTCCGTTTAACTCCTGAACAAACCTTAGCGGGTGTGACCACAAATGCAGCGCATGCCTTGGGCTTACAAGATACACACGGTACGTTGGAAGTCGGTAAAGTTGCCGATTTTATTGCATGGCAGATTGAGCATCCATCCGAGATCGTTTACTGGTTGGGTGGGGATCTGCCAAAGCGGATTATTCAGCATGGCCAAGAAATCTCAATCTAGCGATGTAGCTCATTTATAAAGGATGCTAGAGACAATGAATCATTCATTTACATGGCAAGGGCGTAAAGATGGCGAGGGTGCTGAACACTTGAGGATTCACCAAGTCATTAATACCACGCCAAAAGCAGATTATGCCCTGATTGGATTTAGCTCGGATGAAGGGGTAAAGCGCAATAAAGGCCGCTTAGGTGCCGCAGATGCCCCAGATAGCATTCGTGCGCAGTTAGCCAATTTGCCTGTACATCAACTCATCACGATTGCAGATATTGGGACTGTGGTGTGTGACGGTTCAAAACTGGAACAAGCACAGGCTGAACTGGCTGAACAGGTCGAAAGAAGCTTAAAACAGGGCATGAAACCGATTGTGTTAGGTGGTGGCCATGAAGTGGCTTTTGGCAGCTTTTCTGGCTTGTTTCAATATCTGCAAAACAATGAACCCAATAAGAAAATTGGCATCATCAATTTCGATGCACATTTTGATTTGCGTGAAGCTGAACAGGTGACCTCTGGCACACCATTTTTGAATGCAGCCAGACTGTCTGAACAGCATCAGCAAGAATTTCATTATTTGTGTGTTGGCGTAGCGAAACATTCAAATACCAAGGTTTTATTTGAAACCGCAGATCGGCTGAATTGTACTTATATTTACGATTATGAGTTACAGAAACAAAGTGTTGAAACTTTAATCGAAAAGTTGACAGCTTTTACAGGAAAAGTTGACTATTTGTATATTACAGTTGATCTTGATGTATTTAGTGCTAGCATTGCGCCAGGTGTAAGCGCACCTGCGGTAAAAGGAATTGATTTATCAGTTTTTGACCCATTACTAGAGGCCATTAAGGAAACCGGAAAGATTAAAGTTTTTGATGTGGCGGAATGTAATCCACGGTTTGATTTGGATAGTAGAACTGCCAAATTAGCCGCTTATATAATTTTTAACTACATATTTGATTGATGGATCATGTGAATTCATCAAAAGGTTAAAACATGTCTAATTTATCTTATGTCTCTCAAAATGACGGTCCATGGGCAACCTATCTTGAACAGATCGAGCGTGTTGCTCCATATCTAGATGGTCTAGAAGGTTATGTGGATACATTGAAGCGCCCAAAACGTGCTTTGATTGTTGATGTGCCAATTGTTATGGACGATGGCACAATTCGTCATTTTGAAGGTTATCGTGTACAACACAACTTGTCACGTGGTCCGGGTAAAGGCGGTATTCGCTATCACCCAGATGTAGATTTAAATGAAGTAATGGCTCTTTCAGCATGGATGACAATTAAAACTGCGGTGGTAAATTTACCATTTGGCGGTGCAAAAGGCGGTATCCGTGTTGATCCACGTCAGCTTTCTCCACGTGAATTAGAACGCTTAACACGTCGCTATACCAGCGAAATCAGCCATATTATTGGCCCACAGAAAGATATTCCTGCGCCAGATGTAGGGACTAACCCGAATGTCATGGGTTGGATCATGGATACTTATTCATCGGGTCAAGGTCATACTGTGACAGGTGTAGTAACTGGTAAGCCTGTACATCTTGGTGGTTCGTTGGGTCGTATTAAAGCGACTGGCCGTGGTGTATTTATCACGGGTCAACAAGTGGCTGAAAAAATCAAACTACCTTTAGAAGGCGCAAAAATTGCGGTTCAGGGTTTTGGTAACGTGGGTAGTGAAGCTGCTTATTTGTTTGCAGAATCAAAATCTAAAATCGTGACGATTCAAGATCACACTGGTACGATTTTCAATCCAGAAGGGATCGACCTTGCTGCATTGAAAACACACATGGAAACTCACCAAGGTGTGGGTGGCTTTGCTGGTGCACAAGTAATCAGTGATGAAGCGTTCTGGACTGTAGACATGGATATTTTGATCCCTGCTGCATTGGAAAGCCAAATCACGGTTGAACGTGCGAAAAACCTGTCGGCAAAACTGGTACTCGAAGGTGCGAACGGCCCAACTTTCCCAGAAGCGGATGACGTTTTAGTTGAACGCGGTATTACCGTTGTTCCTGACGTAATCTGTAACGCGGGTGGTGTAACCGTATCTTACTTTGAATGGGTTCAAGATATGTCGAGCTACTTCTGGTCTGAAGAAGAAATTAACGAAAGACTAGACAAGTTAATGATTCAAGCCATCAATGATGTATGGCATAAATCAAGTGAGAAAGAATGTACCTTACGTACCGCGGCCTTCATTTTAGGCTGTGAACGTATCTTAAAAGCACGTAAAGAGCGTGGTATTTTCCCAGGCTAATCCTGCGAATCAATACCCAAACGACCTTAAGACGCATGTCTTAAGGTCGTTTTTTATTGTTCAGTGCACTCTTGGTTTTGGATCATTCCCCATGTCCCGATATTGTACGGGTACTACTAATATACTCATGGAAATAATCATCTTTTGTTTGAAAGAAGATATCAAAACTCGCACTCATCATTTGATCTATTTGGGCTTGTTTTTTAAATATTATATTTAACTGTTCGAGATAATAAATTATCCATTCGTTTTTATTATTAAAATGGTAACAAGGTTTTAGATTGGCATATAATGTTTTTAATTCGGTCCTAATATGTGAAATATCGGGATTGAAAAACCATAATATAATTTCATTGATTTGGAATTTTTCTAATCGATATTCATTATTTTTGTTTGGCTGTATGGTGTAAAGCTGAGCCCCTGATGGCGTGCTCTTGGAATACATTAGTTTTGTCGTTGTTATCTGGAAGTGTTTTGCTTCCAACTCTCTCATAAGTCTTGAAATTTTAAGACATTTTGGTAGGTCTTTAATATTCGATTTTGATAACTTTATAAAGAACTCAACTGCACGGGATATAACAGTCATTTCACCCGAACCTACGATAATCCCATTTTTCCATGCATATAGTTTAGGTGTTTGATCTGAATGAATTTTATAATCAATGGTTGCACTTCTATTATCAGCAGCAACAATAATACTATCTTGCAATTGAATGGCTATAATAAAAGTCATACGATAAATTTTAAGGGTGGTAGATATTATTATTGTATTATTTTGGAGAGTTGTGTCAAATAAAGGGATGTTTATGGCTGGTGGGTCTCAAATAATTATTAATAAAGATGGAATTACTTTTATTACCCCTGCAAAATTTGAAGCAAAAGCAGGGCAACATAAATTTGTTGCTGGGCAGAAGGTTTCTGTTCAACTTCCCAGATTAGCTGTGGTGGATCAACCCTATATTCTTCAATATTTGGTGAAGAATAAAGACAACATTCCATTGGCAAATAAGCCGTATCTCCTGATTGACCAAGCGGGAAATTTGCAAAAAGGTATCACAAGCGCCGAGGGTTTAATGAAACTCACGACAACGTCGTCCGCTCAAAATCTGATTACGCATGTGATGGTGAATGAGATAGAAGAAGCACAGGAAGCGGAAGGAGAATAAGATGGCAACACATTATTCCCGATTGCAATTTAAGCTCAAGCCGCCCTTACAATTTAAAGATTTTAGCTTTCAGTTTTTGGTTGTGAACCGAGAGCTTGGCAAGACTGTTTTTAAAGATGAGGGAAATTTTGACGATCATGGTTTTGGCAAATGGTTTCATATCTATCAACCCAATCGATTGTTGATGTATAAAATTAAATATCGTGGCGAGGTCATCAAAACTGTTACAGCCAAAGCATATCCTGAGCCTAATAAGTGGAGTCTGTTTGAGTTTAAAACGACTGTTGAAGCAACTAAAAAAGCCAAGGAAAATATAAAAGAAATCCAGATTCATGATGGTGAGGTTGCATGGTATCTCATTAAAAAAGCTGAACCCGTGATGACATGGTCACAGCGTATCTTTAAAAAAACATTGAGTGTAAAAGACTGGGAAATTTTAAAGGCAAATAACCCGCATTTATCTAACCTCGTTTCCATGGGGGTTTTACAGTCTGGGCAGGTGGTTATTATTGCAAATTCAACCACAGCCAAGGAATTATCTGAATATAAAAAACAGGCACAACAAGCCCAACAAAATTTGGAGCAAATGAAAAAGGATAAAGATTTTGATGCCGATTTTTTTGCTCAGAATTACGAATTTTTTTATGATGCGTTATTACGAGAAAATACAAGGATTGTTGGGAAAACCATCTTTGAAGAAAATCAGCATCCTCTCACAATCAAGTTTGATCAGAAAGAAGAGAAGGATGGTTTTTTTGAGCAGAAAATGGCGGTTGATGGTGCGTTAAGTATGGCAGAAGGGCAATCGCATCGAATTTATCGAATTCATGGTGAGCTTGCACAGAAGTATGCCGAAGAACAAGCCAAAGGTTCAGGACTGGCAAATCCCAAAAACTTTGCTCAATTTAAGCAAAAATACGCCAGCCTATATAATCAGCTAGATCAGGAGTCCGTAAAGAAATTCTTGCGTTGGGATCAGTCGATTAAAACCAACAATATGCGACGGATACTGAAACAATCTGCTTTAGTAAGAGATAATACTTATAAGGGTGGGATTAAAGATTATGTGAAAAAAATGGGTGAGATTGGAAAATTTGCCAGTCAACTTAAAATAGTCGGCTACGTGTCGATTGCGGCGGATGTGGTGAATTCTGGTGTTAGTGTTTATGAAGCTGCACCAGAGGATAAAGCAAGAACAACAGTGGTTGAGACAACTAAAGTTGGTACAGGCTTGATTGCTGGAGCTGTAGTGAGTGCTATTGTGGTTGGACTCGCCACAGGTGGAACTGGGTTGATTGTAATAGGTATTGTGGCTGCTTCAGGAGCAATAGCTACGAAAGGTGTTAGTGAAATTTCAGGATATGGCGTAGGTGAAGCCTATGACTATATTGACGAAATTAGGAATAAGTAATGTTTGAAATTCTATTGTCTATGTCTAAAGATAGACCTGGTTTATTTATTATTCTAGTTGGTGTTTTATTCATTATAGTGGCATGGGTGGTTGTAATAAGTCTTTATATTTATATAAATATTTATTTAAAAGGGATTTGCAAGATTGTATATAAAGATGAGAAGCGGTTTACAAAATTGATGGAACCATTTGATTTTTTTTATCTGAGTATTCTGCCCAGTGCATATTGGAAAGAGATATTAAATGTAAAGTTTAACACTTCATTTAAGGCTTTCTATGGGAATAATGTATATTACAAAATAGGTGATTCTCAGTTAAAAGAGTTGTTGAAAAATTATCCAATGTTCTTTTTTCTTCATTATTTTTTCATGTTATCGGGGCTTTTAAGTATGTCCTTATTATTCCTTGGTTATTCTATAGAGCACTTTTTTAAATAGGATTTATTTAAAATTTGAGGTGTGCTCAGATTTTGAATTTGTTGTTTAAATAGCAGCAGGATATCTTGCAATTGTTATAAGGATGCTGTGAATTCAAGTATAGCTGTTTATGAAGCTGCACCAGAGGATAAGGCGAGAACAACCGTGGTTGAGACTGCGAAAGTTGGGGGTGGAATAGGTTTTGGGATTGGAACGAGTGCTTTAATTATTAGTTTGGCTATAAGTGGTGCTAGGTTAGTAGTTATTGGGATAGTTGCTATTGCAGCACCAATAATAGGAAAGGTTTTTGGTGAGAAATTGGGATGGGGCGCAGGAAAAATATATGACATTGTTGAAGAAATAAGAGTAGGTAATAATGGATGTTATTTTTATAATTTTTAGTAAAGTTCCTATGATAGCAACTAGTTTTTTACTCTTTGCAATTTCTTCAATTCTTTATTTTATTCTTTATGTATATATAAATGTCAATTATAAAGGTATATTCAGAATTATGTTTCCAGAGAAAAAATATATAAAAGACCACTTGAACCTTTTAATTTTTTCTTTGTGAGTATTTTGCCAACAACTTTTTGGCGTGAAATAATAAATATAAAATATAATAAATCTTTTAAAAAATTATATGGAAAGGAATTTTATTATCCTATTAATGAGGAGCAATTGGTTGATTTGCTTAAAAAATATCCTTTATTTTTCTTAATTCAGTATTTTAGTTTTTTTACTGGTTTACTTTCAATGTTGATAATTTTATATGCCTATATATTAGATCACTATTTTTAATTTTTATATTTGATTTCGGACTCCTAATAAGTAGAGTGGGATTGGTATTTTGGGGTGGCAGTGTTAGCAGGAAAAGCTACAACAGAACTTGCAGGTCATTTCGTTGAAAATCCTATGATTTAATTGAGAGAGCAATGGGAAATAAATGATAGATTTTATTGTTAAATTATATAAAGTTGACCCATCTTTATTTATTGGTATGATTGGTCTTTTTTTAATAGTAATAACTATTATACTATATTTAATTTTTTATATTTACATGAATATAAATTTGAAGGGTATATCAAAGATTGTCTTTAATGATGAGAAAAAATATAGAAGGCCATTAGAACCCTTTAATTTTATAGCTCTTATTTTTCTTCCTACTACATTTTGGAGGGAAATTATAAATATAAAATACAATAAATCCTTTAAAAAACTCTATGGGAAAGAATTTTATTATAAGCTTAATGAGAGTCAACTAAGACGATTGTTGTTTGAGTATAAGGGGTATTTTGTATTCCAGTATATGATTTTTATAATTACAACATTTGCATTTATATTTATGATTTTTTCTTACGTTGTTGGTAATTATTTCAAATAGTGATTTTTTATTAAAAAAGTGAGGTGAAAAAACTGACGGCAGCTTCTCATTTAAAATAAAGGCAGGTTCTGTACCTATCCTGCTGATGTCGTGAGTTCAGGTGTTACTGTTTATGAAGCTGCACCAGAGGATAAAGCGAGAACAACCTTCGTTGAGACTGCGAAAATTAGTACAGGGATCGGTGTTGGTGTTCTGACTGGCTATTTAATTATCGGACTTGCTACAGGAGGAACTGGATTAATTGTAATTGGCATTGTTGCAGCTTCGGCAGCACTTGCATCTAAAGGTACATCAGAGCTTACTGGGTATGTTGTGGGTGAAGCCTATGACTATATTGATGGCGTTAGGAATAAATAATGTTGGGAATTTTATTGTCCATGTCTAAAGATAGACCAGGTTTATTTATTAGCTTAATAGGTCTGTTTTTCTTTTTGTTACTATGGATATTCTTCATAAGTCTTTATATTTATAGTAATATTTATATAAAAGAAATATGTAAAATTGTATATAAGGATGAGAAAAAATTTAAAAGATTGATGGAGCCATTTGATTTTTTTTATTTAAGTATGTTACCTAGTGCATATTGGAGGGAAATACTAAATATAAAGTTTGATACCTCTTTTAAAGCCCGTTATGGAAATAATGTATATCAAAAAATAGGTGACTCTCAGTTAAATGAATTATTGAAGAGTTATCCAGTGTTTTTCTACCTTCATTATTTGGTTATTTTGTCAGGAATTCTCGGTACATGTCTTCTATTCTTGGGTGTAGGATTAGAGAAGTATATTTTTTAAATAAATTTTAGAGTTCTTTCTATGAGGTTGCATTAGAGAATACTCACTTACTTTAGCTGTGCTTTTGAAACGACCTTAAGACGCATGTTTTAAGGCCGTTTTTTATCTATGGCTAATCTAAAAAGAAATCTTTCTGTAATTGGGTATTGCCGCTGACACAGGCATATTGAGCAAAATCAGTTATACCAATACGCGCCAACGCTTGTTCATCTGTCAAGCTCTGTCCCGTAAGCTCTCCTTTGACTGTACTATAAATGGCAAAAGCTGCATCCGCCATGATCTCAGGTTTACGACTCAATTGACGCGTATTTTCTTCACCTAGGTTTTTCGAAACTGCTGCTGTGGCGATATAGGTGTCAGGCCACAGGGTATTACAAGAAATACCATAGTGTCGAAATTCTTCTGCCATCCCCAAAGTCAAAATGGTCATACCATATTTAGACAATGCATAAGGTGAGAGCATACCCAACCATTTCGGTGACATATTCACAGGTGGTGATAGACTCAGAATATGCGGATGCTCTGCTTGTTTAAGAAAAGGTAAGGCGGCTTGGGCACAAATAAAGGTGGCACGGTGATTAATGCTTTGAATCAGGTCATATTGTTTTAATGAAGTGGCTTCCACACCGGTGAGGGCAATTGCACCTGCATTATTTATTAATACATCAATACCACCAAAGTTTTTGGCTGCTTGTTGCATGGCAGTATGAATCTGCTGTTCATCTCTTACATCTAAAAGCAGTGGCAATGCATGACCACCCGCAGCCTCAATCTCTTCGGCGACACTATAAATTGTGCCTGTTAATTTAGCGGTCTCGACTTCGGTTTTTGCAGCGATCACCACATTTGCACCTGCCTGTGCAGCTTTCAGTGCAATGGCTCGGCCAATTCCTCGGCTACCGCCCGTAATAAAAATGGTTTTTCCTTGCATATTTTTCATGGTGAAGTCCTGTCTTTAATTTTTATTGGGGTTGAATTAAATCATAAATGGGTGAGCGAATTTTTCAGGCTGATAAAGCTGACGTTGCTTGGCAATCTCGACAATCCGATGACGTAATTGGCGTTTGATTACGGCATAGGTCAGGCGATGCTTTTGTGACATTTCTTCCGCAAACTTAAATACTTCCAGATTTAATGATTCGGCAGGGTGAATTTGATGCACCACTTGTGCATCTAAACATTCGAGGCCAGTCATAGATTTACCTGTTAAAGACATTTCCCAAATCGCATGCTGATTGGGAAGGAGTTGCACAATTTCTGCAATACAGTCAGTAAAGGGAATGGTCAGTTTGACTTCGGGAAAACAAAAGCGTCCTTTGTCTGCCCGCATCAAGCGAAAGTCACAGGCTGATGCCAAAATTGCACCACCTGCATAAGCATTACCGTTAATTTCAGCAATCACAGGAAGATTGAGCAAGGCCAAACGCAGCAGCATATTTTCCAGTTGTAAGGTGAAGGCTTTTTTATCTTGCATAGACTGTTGCATTAGCCAAGCGAGGTCTAGACCATTACAAAAGGTCTTGGGGTGATCACTTTGAATCACCAGACAGGCGTTATGCGAATCACGCTCAATTTCATCAAAGATCTCGATATATTCATTCAGCACATCTTGGTTTAAGACATTGTCCTGATCGCCATTGGTTAAGGTGAGAACATAAATAGACTGCTGCTGATCAAGCGTCATGGTGGTCATTGAAGCGCTTCCTGATAGTGCGTTAGTTTTTTGATTACAGTCATTATTCCCAATAAAACACTCGCACAATAGGTGGGACTATGCCATATTGATGATCATTTTAGGACAGTGGATGTTCGATGCGAGATCCGTTTGGATTGTTTCAGGAAACCATTTCTGTTTCTTATGCACATCTGTTATTGGAAATTGTGCAAGACTATGCCGTTGATACTGAAACAGTTCTGTCTGGTACGGGATTAAGGCTCGCAGAAATGAAACAAGCCGATGCCAAAATGAGTGCACATCAATGGTCGAAGCTGGTGGTGAATGCCTTAAAGTTGACGGACAATCCACGTCTAGGCATTGAATATGGCTTTAAATTACGCCCAACGTCGCATGGGGCGTTAGGTTTTGCATTTCTTAGCTGTACCGATGTTGAAACTGCTTTAAGCCTTTGCCAGCAATATTTCTGTACCCGCATCCAGAATTTCACCCCTGAATGGCACATCGAGAACGACTTTGTCTATGTGCATTTGGATGATGTACATCCTGTAAAGTTGGGTGGAGCAGAACAATCTGATCAATTAAGATCATTTTTAATTGAGTGCTTACTATTTGGTGCCATTCATTTTCTCAGTTTATTTTCTGAAAAAATTGCAGAAAATTGTGAGGTCTTTGTCGACTGGGCAGATTCACAGAATTATAAAAGTGTCGATTTATCTCAGATCAAGATTCAATTTAATCAGCAACGCAATGGTCTACGTTTTCCTAAGCATTATCTACAGTGTAAAAATTCGAATGCAGATCAAGTTGCTTTTCAGCAAGCACTGCTGTATTGCGAAAATGACAAACTGAAATTGCTAAAAGAAAGTACGCGTGACCTACAGAAAAGCATTCGTTCCGAGCTGCTCTATAAGGCAGGCAATGCCTATCCAACCTTGCCCATAATTGCACAGCGCTTGAATATGTCGGAGCGAACTATCAAGCGGCATTTGCAGGCGCAAGGAACCACCTTCTTACAGATTTTAGCGGAGGTTCGTTTTAGTCAAGCCAAGAAATTATTGCAACAGCCACAATACAGTGTTCAGGATGTTGCAGCTCTGGTGGGCTATGAAGAAGCCACTAATTTTATCCGTGCTTTTAAAAAGATGTTTGGAGAAACGCCGAGTCAGTATCGGAAAAGCTATTTGTCCAAGACTGATTCATCTAACATCACATTTTGAATGGTTTGAATAAAGCGTTCCAGTGCATGTTGAATCTGTTCGGTCCATTCAAAGGAACAATTCATCCGAATAAAATGTTGATGTGAGGGCAGTACATTAAATAACGGACTTGGCGCAACACCCACCTGTTGCTGAATCAGTTGTTCATACACCTGCATGCTACTGACTTTTTCTGGCAGTTGAATCCAGAGAAAATAGCCACTTGGATAGTTATACACCTTACAGTCTTTAGGCAGATGCTGTTTCAGATATTGAAAGAACTGCTTTTTATTCTTTTCCAACGCCCGTCTAAGCGTTCTTAAATGCTTTTCATAATGATGATGAGAGAGGAACTCTACCAGTGCATTCTGGATCAGCGCATTGGCAGAAATGGTACTCATCAATTGCAGATGCTGAATATGCTCGGAAAATTTACCTGCATAGACCCAACCCATACGAAAACCTGAACCTAAAGTTTTGGAAAAAGAAGAGCAGTGCAACACCAGATTCTGCTGATCAAAATACTTCATTGGGAGTGGTTTTTGATTGCCATAAAACAGCTCTTCATAGACATCATCTTCAATCAAATGAATTTGATGCTCATGCAGCAATTTGGCAATTTTATATTTAATTTCATCGCTGACGGTAAACCCAATCGGGTTATGCGCATTCAACATAAACCAACAGACCTTGATCGGATAACTTTTAATGACCTGTTCAAAGGCTTCAATATCAAAGCCATGCTGTGGATGTTCTGGCAGCGTAATCACTTTCAGGCCCAAACGTTCTGCCGCCTGCCATGCACCATAGAAAATGGTTTGCTGCAACAAGATATAATCGCCCGGTTGGGTAATCGCTTGCAGGGAAAGATTGAGGGCTTCCAACCCTCCAGAGGTGATGACAATGTCATCGGCATCGGTTGGAATCCCTTGCATACAATAGCGTTGCGCAATCAATTTTCGGAGGGCTAAATTTCCGGGCGGTAGATTGGTGGTCTGATCATAACTATGTCGATTACGGGAAAGCTGTCCCATGATCTGAATCAGCTTGGGTGGATACAGCAACTGACTGTCTGGAAAAGCCGAACCTAGGGGGCTGACCTGTTTAGACTGAATCGATTTAAGATACTTAAACACCAAGGAGTTGATTTCAATTTTTGGATGAACCGTACCGGGTTTGTCGGAGACTTTTTTATTTAAGTTAGGCCACCTGACCTAACGGGTTAATCTTATCATAGTACATTGCTTCAAACTCAAAAGGCGATACATAACCCAGTGCACTGTGTACACGCTTTTTATTGAACCAATCTACCCAGTTTAGTGTCGCAAGTTGTACATCTGCTAAACCTTGCCAATCTGCTTTTAAATATTCAATCACCTCTGTTTTGTATAAGCCATTCACCGTTTCAGCCAGAGCATTATCGTATGAATCACCTGTCGTACCGACTGATGCTCGTAAATTTGCAGCATCTAAACGATTGGTATAGCGAATAGAAAGATATTGAACACCTCTATCGGAATGATGAATCACATTCTTTGGCATGCCTCGATCGTGCAATGCTTGCTCCAATGCATCGAGCACCATATCTGTATTCATCCGTGTAGATACTTTCCATCCAACAATTGCTCGTGAGAACACATCAATAATAAAGGCGGTATAGACCCAGCCTGAATGTGTTTGAATATACGTAAAGTCACTGACCCATAATTGGTCAGGTCGATCAGCACTAAAATTCCGTTTCACTAAATCATCTGCTCGTTTTTGATCATCTCGGCTACGGGTGGTTTGTTTATTCTTACCACGCCAAACACCTTGTATACCTAGCTTTTGCATCAATCGAGCAACTGTACAACGTGCAATAACATAACCCTCACGTTTCAATTTTTGCCAAACTTTACGTACACCATATCGACCTGAACTTTCTTTCCAAATACGTTTGATTTGCTCTGCATGATGTAAATCATGCAGAGCACGTTTCGCTCGATGTTCTGGGTTATCAACGAAATCTAAAGCCCGATAATAGGTCGAAGCTGCAATCGGTAAAATTCTACAAATCGCTTCAACACCATATAACGCCTTATTGTTATGGATAAAATCCACCATTATTTGTGTGGGCGGTCGAGCTCCGCCTGGGCGAAAAAAGCGGCTGCTTTACGTAGAATTTCATTGGCACGTTTTAATTCTTTAATTTCACGTTCCATTTGCTTCATTTTTTCTTGGTCAGATACCTGTTGTACTTTGGCGGGATTTTGTTGATCTAAGTATTTTTGATACCAAACACGAAGTGTTTCAGGAGTACAGCCAATTTTAGGAGCAATTGCGGAAACTGCTGCCCAATTCGATGGATAATCTTTTTCAGATTCAATTAGTAATTGAACCGCTCTTTCTCTAATTTCGGGGGTATAGTTTGGTTTTTTCATCGGAATAGTCTCTCAGAATATTGAGTCTCCGACAAACCCGGTACGGTTCAGGATTTAAAGACACCACTGAATAGGCTTGCGGAATCTGAATATTATTTTGCTCAGCCACAAAATAACCTGACTTTTCTTTGGAATAAATCAGCCCTTGTGCTTCCAGTTCTTGGTAAGCATTCATCACTGTAATTAAGCTAAAGCCTGAGCGTTGTACTTGTTCACGCAAAGAGGGCAGTTTGGTGTGGGGTTTCCATGACCCATTCTCAATGAGAAGTTTGAGCTGGTGTGCTAACTGTTCTGATTTATACATAAACTCAAGTGAATCCGTATAGATGGAACAGCTTTTATGCCAGCTGTTCCATCTCTTTTTTTAATAAGCAAACATCAATAACAGTCTAAATAAACCTGCAATTATGGCAAGTGCAAAAAAACCAACTAACCATAAGATTATAAACCATTGTGTTTGGCTTAAATGCAGAGATTTTATTTTCATGCAAAGCTGCTCCTTAGTGATAACCCGTATCTCCAACCCGTACTTTATCTCTGAATACCCAGTAAGAAAGAATGGTATAGCCAATAATGATCGGGATTAAAATGACAGCTCCAACCAAGGCAAACTTTTGACTGGAATGTGGTGCTGCTGCTTGCCAAATGGTAACGGACGGCGGAATAATATTCGGCCAGAGACTGATGACAAATCCAGTAAAGGCCAAAAATACCAAGGCCAAGGTATAGATAAACGGCTTGAAATCCTGACGTTGTTTACATGCCTTTAAAATCAGGAAGGTAAACAATAACACCAAGATCGGCACTGGGCTAAAGTACAGTAGATTTGGCAAGGCAAACCAACGTGCTGCAATTTCAGGATGGGTGAGTGGGGTATATAGACTCACCCCTGCAAAGACCGCAAACAGCAAGATGATCAGTTTAGGCATCAATCCATACATCTGATCTTGTAACTCATGATCAGTTTTCATAATTAGCCAGCCACAGCCCAAAGCGGCATACATCGCAACCACACCCAGCCCTGTAAACAGAGCGAATGGAGTCAGCCAGTCCAAGCCTGAACCAGAGAAAATACCATTGGTGGTTTGAATGCCTTGAATATAGGCACCCAGAATCACGCCTTGCAGAAAGCTGGAGAGAACTGATCCCCAAATAAAGGCTTGATCCCATAAATACTTGGTGCGATTGGCCTTAAAGCGAAATTCAAAGGCCACACCACGGAAAATCAGTGCAATTACCATCAAGATAATCGGCATATACAAGGCTGAAAGCACCGTTGAATAGACCAGTGGAAAGGCAGCGAATAGGCCAGCACCACCGAGTACCATCCATGTTTCATTACCATCCCACACAGGTGCGACGGTATTCATCATCACATCACGTTCTTCACTGCTTTTGATAAAGGGGAACAGAATACCAATGCCGAGATCAAAGCCATCGAGAATGACATAGATCAAGACACCAAGACCGATAATGCCAACCCAAATCAGAGATAAATCAATCATGGTATTTCTCCTTATTTGGTTTTGAGTCTTGCTGATCAATACTTTCATCGACAGCACTTAAAGGCCGCATCGGGGTTTTGAAATGCCCGGGACCTGTAGGCTCAAGATCAATCGCATCTACAAATTGAGGCCCTTTTTTCAGTAGCTTCAACATGTAATAAATACCGCTACCAAACACGATGGTATACACCACCACAAAGATAATCAGACTGATGCCGACTTGATCTGCAGTGACCGCATGCGATAAACCATCTTTGGTGCGCATTACCCCATACACCACCCAAGGTTGACGACCGACTTCAGTTGTGACCCAACCCGCAAGTAGCGCGATATAGCCCGTTGGACCCATGACAAAAGCGAATTTATGAAACCAAGATGAACCATATAGTTTACCTTTCTTCCGTAGCCATAAGGCAATGAAAGAGAGTAATACCATTAACATGCCAAGCCCGACCATGACACGGAAACTCCAGAACACAATGGTCGCATTTGGACGATCTTCAGCTGCGAAATCTTTTAAACCTGTAACCTTACCTTGCATAGAGTGGGTCAAAATCAGACTACCAAGATGAGGGATGCCAATTTCATAGTGATTTTTTTCACTATCCATATCGGGAATGGCAAATAACAGCAGTGGCATGGATTCATTATGATTGGTTTCCCAGTGCCCTTCGATAGCGGCTAATTTTGCAGGCTGATGCTTCAAGGTATTTAAACCATGATTGTCACCAATCACCACTTGCAAACATGAAGTGACGAGTACCATCCAAAGTCCCATGGAAAAGGACTTTTTCACCAACTCATCGCGTCGGCCTTTAATCAGATGCCATGCAGCCGTACCAACCACCAATAATGAAGACACTAAAAATGCAGCGGCTGCCATATGGGCAAAGCGATAAGGGAAGGAGGGGTTGAACACAATCGCCCACCAGTCGGTCGGCACAATAATGCCATTTTCAATGGCAAAGCCTTGCGGCGTTTGCATCCAGCTGTTGGAGGACAAAATCCAGAACATGGAAATACAGGTGCCGATCGCAACCATTAAGGTGGCAAAGAAATGTGCTTTGGGACCAACGCGTCCCCAACCAAACAACATGATGCCGAGGAAACCTGCTTCCAAGAAGAAAGCACTCAATACCTCATAGCTGAGTAGAGGGCCTGTAACACTCCCAGCAACGCGGGAAAACTCGCTCCAGTTAGTCCCAAACTGGTAGCTCATCACCACGCCAGAAACGACACCCATCCCAAAGGCAACTGCAAAGATTTTAATCCAGTATTTGAATAGATCTTTATAAATCGGGTTTTGGGTACGTAGCCATTTCCATTCCAGCATGGCAAGAAAACAGGCCAGACCAATCGAGGTGGCGGGAAAGATAATGTGAAATGAAACAGTAAACGCAAACTGTATTCGGGCTAATTCTAAAGCCGTGAGACCGAGATCCATATATCCTCTCCTATAACAGACTGAAACGAGTCGCTAGGAAAATGTGAAAGAACGGACTTAAACCCTTATCAAAATAAGCAGAACCTAAAAACGGTATTGGGATATTTCAAAGCAATTTAAGTTTTATTCATCATCCAATCTTCTGTTGTATATAAGTAGATACAATTTCTTTTTGTTTTTTTATAACAGATACGTGCTTCTAGCATGATCTGTTATATTTTTTTAAGCAAACTCTGTAGCTATTCAGCAGTTTAGACCTGATTCAAAATAGCATAAGCAACGATGCATTGTGTTTGAATATTGATCAATCATTGTAAGTTGTCTAAGCAAAACTTTTGACTGAATGGCGTATGACTATGTTTGTAACCGAAGAACTCAATGCGATGATTCGACTGTTTAAAGACGGTACACCTTCGCAATCAGTACAAGAACAGCTACGCCTTGAATATGTAAATCTTGAAGCAACCTTGCTAAGAGGAAAAGTGCTGAGAGAGTTTTCTAAAGAGAAGGTCGCTTATATTGCACAGGCTGAAATTATGGGAAATGACAATAATCTCGGCTATTTATTCGCGCCATTTATTATTGCCAATTTAAATCAGTCTGTGATTTATACGACGCCAATTTCAGCGCCTGTTTTGTCGATTTTAAAGCAATATTATCAAGCCGAAAAACAACTTAGTTTGAAAATCGAAGAAGTACTACATAGTCTGAAATTGTATGTTGATCTGGTTGATCGACCCAAAAGTGAAGAAGATTTCTTATTTCGCTGTCTGGTCAAGGCGTTGTGTCGAACGGATATCTTTCATATCTTCCTGATCACACATTTGCCGATTGATCGCCAACAGATAAAGATATTGGAAGATTATTTTGATGTGAAAATTGATGTGATTGATGCGGATAGCACTGAAAGCATGCTGGATGATGAATTGATCAATACGCGAAAGTTGCTATTTAAAAACAAAGATGAATGGCACAAAAAAGTTTGTACCTTATTTGCACAGCTGAATGCCCAAGTGATTGCACAAATTGGTCATTTTAGTCTAGCTCAAGCAGCACATTTAATTGAAGATATGTTCTATTCAGAGCACATTTTTGAAAAGCTATCAGTCTATGCTGAGTATACGCAAACCCGCATTCAGAATGGTACCAGTTTTAAAGCGTTGTCCACAATGTGATGGCATCGAATTGAATTTTAATATTTGAATAGGAGTAGAGCGATGTCTCAAGAACAATCGAAGTTTCCCTACCTTGCCGTTGGCATCAGTATTTTATTGGGTTGTTTATTTCTGGTGTTTTTCTTTCTGGCAGTGAGTAATCAGCCTGACTATATGCCTTCTCAACAAAAGCAAAATAGTACCCAAGCTCAACATACTCAGCCTGTCAGTAAATAATGGATATACAAGCAAATACCATGTCGCGGTTTTTCTCACTTACTGGTGCTTAGAGCACGCACCAGTAAGTTTTTTTATTACTTTTGAATGAAGTTCGCAGATTTTTTATTAATAGAATAAGACAAATCAAGAATAGAAAAGAAGCACAATTCATGTTAATCCTATCTGTAGCAAATGTTAAGAATAGCTCAGATGAGGGCAACATAATGGATAACTCAGAACAACCTATACATAAGCAAGAAAATACCAGTTTTGCAAGAATTGAACCCTATACCCAACCTGCAGGTGGATGGGGTGCATTGTTAAGTGTTGCCCGAAACCTCAAAAGGCAGGATGTTTTAAAAAAGGGTTCAATCACCTTACTCAATATTAATCAACCCACAGGCTTTGATTGTCCAGGTTGTGCATGGCCTGAGAAAAAAGATGCGCATGCCTTTAACTTCTGCGAAAACGGCGCCAAAGCCGTTGCTTTTGAAGCAACCAGTAAAACGGTTACGCCTGAGTTCTTTGCGCAACATACGGTGAGTTGGCTGGCTGAACAAAATGATTTCTATCTAGAAGACCTCGGGCGTTTAACCGATCCAATGCGTTATGACCCTGTTTCGGATAAATATGTACCGATTTCTTGGGATGATGCTTTTCAGCTGATTGCTCAGCATTTGCAGGCGCTGGATCATCCAGATCAAGCAGCCTTTTATACTTCAGGGCGTGCCAGTAATGAAGCTGCATTTCTGTATCAACTTTTTGTTCGCAGCTTTGGTACCAACAATTTTCCAGACTGTTCCAATATGTGTCATGAAACCACCAGTGTCGGTTTAAAAGATGCGATAGGTTTAGGCAAAGGCACCGTGATTCTGGATGATTTTGATCAGGCCGATGCTATTTTTAGTTTTGGGCATAATCCGGGCACTAATCATCCACGGATGTTAGCAACCTTGAGAGAGGTCTCTCGAAGAGGCGGTAATATTGTTGCCATTAACCCGATCAAAGAGCGTGGACTAGAACGCTTCCAAGATCCGCAAGCGCCACTGGAAATGATGACCAATGGCAGTACCCCAATCAGCCGTTATTATTTTCAGCCCAAAATTGGTGGTGATTATGCACTAATGTTTGGGGTGATGAAGCATTTATCGGAATGGGATAAAAAAGCTTTGGCAAAAGGGAAACCGAGTGTTTTTGATCGCAGTTTTATTGAGATGAATACCATTGGTTTTGATGAAATGCTGGCTGAGATCGATGGCACAGAATGGTCACAGATTCATAAACATACGGGACTGTCACCTGAACATTTAGAGTCAATTGCCAAGATGTATCTGGATGCGAAAACTGCCATTTTCTGTTGGGGGATGGGGATTACCCAGCACCGTCACGGGACAGCCAATATTCATATGCTGGCAAACCTGATGCTGGCACGTGGCCATATTGGTCGTCCGGGGGCAGGTCTGTGTCCAGTCAGGGGGCATAGTAATGTGCAGGGTGACCGAACCATGGGCATCAATGAAAATCCAAGCGAAGCCTTGCTGGACAGTATTGATCGGGTTTTTGGTATCAAGTCACCGCGTAAACATGGTTTTGGAGTGGTGGATACCATTAAGGCGATGTATGAAGGCGAGGTCAAAGTCTTTATTGGTTTGGGTGGAAACTTTGCGGTTGCCACACCTGATACGCCCTATACTCAAGAGGCATTACGCCGTTGTGATTTGACCGTTAACATTACCACCAAGTTGAATCGTAGCCATCTCGTCTGTGGCAAGACAGCCTTAATGTTGCCGTGTTTGGGACGGACCGAAGTGGATATGCAACTGCATGGACCTCAAGCAATTTCAGTCGAAGACTCAATGAGTAATGTGCATCTGTCTGCAGGTCGCAATCCGCCAATTTCAGAAAATATCTTATCCGAGCCCGATATTGTGGCGCGTATGGCGGAAGCAGCTCTGCCTGACAGTGCAGTAAAATGGCGTTGGTATATTGAAAGTTATGATCGTATTCGCGACTCTATTGCCGATGTTTTTGATGAATTTCATGATTTCAACCAACGGGTTTATCAACCGAGCGGTTTCCATTTAGAGCATCCTGCCAATCAACATGTTTGGCATACGCCAAGTGGCAAAGCCCAGTTTTTAATTACGCCATTAACAGAAGTTTATGAGGACAAGGAAAATCAGTATGCTGCGGCTTATACGGAGCAGCAAGTCTATACGCTGATGACCACACGTTCGCATGACCAATATAACACCACCTTGTATGGTTTGGATGATCGCTACCGCGGTGTATTCGGACAGCGTCGGGTTCTGTTTATGAATCAGGCGGACATTGATGCAGCAGGCTTCGTGGCAGATCAGTGGGTCGATATCGAAAGTGTGTTCTCGGATGGTGTGAAACGGATTGTACATAGTTTCCGTATAGTGCCGTATAACATTCCGCAAGGCAGTCTGGCGGCCTATTATCCTGAAACCAATCCATTGGTGGCTTTGGGCAGCCATGATAAATATGCCAAAATCCCAGCATCAAAAAGCATTCCTGTGATTCTACATGCCGGTAATGCCCCCGCGCATTTCAATTTGAATGTGGAAGTTGATCCTGAGCATGCCAATGAACGCGTCAGTAACGCATAGTTTATGGGCATCAATCTGGATGTAAAAGAGGTAAGGCGTGGACACAAAAACACGAGGCTACGAAACGGTGCAAGTGCATCGTTTCAATCATGATCGTTCTGAAAATGAAATAGACTATATTGTGCAGGAATATCCTGTTGCCTTGGTCTATAACGGCATCTCTCATGCAGTGATGATGGCGACGCCGTCAGATCTTGAGGTATTTGCCAAAGGCTTTAGTCTGTCTGAAGGAATTCTACATAGTTTAAGCGAACTGTATTCACTCGACATCCGTCAAAATGAATTGGGGGTTGAAGTCGATATGACCATTTCAACCCGTGCTTTTGTCGCATTAAAAGAGCATCGGCGTATGATGGTGGGACGCACAGGCTGCGGTCTTTGCGGGATTGAAAGTTTAAAACAACTTTATGCTGATTTACCTGTGGTCAGTACTCAAGTGCCATCAACATGGTTAAATCAGATTCCCAATGCAATTGCCCAACTCAAAGTCAGACAAAAAATTACTGCGCTCACGGGTGGTGCACATGCGGCAGCATGGGTGGTGAAAGGGCAAATCGTAGCGTTATTTGAAGATGTTGGACGGCACAATGCTTTAGATAAGCTATTGGGTTATCTGGCGGAGCAAAAGTTCAATGTTGCCGATGGTTTTGTGGTGATGACCAGTCGTGCCAGTTATGAACTGATTCGTAAGTGCGCACAATCCAATATTGCTTTACTGGCAACCATTTCTGCACCGACCAGTATGGCCATCACAATGGCAAAGCAATCGAATCTGACTTTAGCCAGTTTCTGTCGGGGAGATAGCTTTGTTTTATATACCGAATAATAGTAAAAATTTGTGATTATGCTGCTGACTCATGGTTTGAATTGTGTAGGATATGAGCACTAAGTTCTTCTATTCCTAAAAATTATGAATGTTCCTTTAAGATATCAACCTGTTATCAATAATCTTTCGGGTGAGAATGCCTTATTTATTGTGCTTGGAATCAATACCCAACCTGATCATTCGGGTGTAATCGATTTTCTGGCCAATTTTTCTGCATTGGTTCGAAGCCTGACCAACCGTTTTCCTCATGGTAATTTTAGTGCTTCGGTTGGTATTGGTTCTCATGCTTGGGATTTACTTTTTCCAGAGCTGAATAAACCGAAAGAGCTGGCGCCATTTCAAGAAATTAAAGGACCAAGACATACCGCAGTCGCAACGGCAGGTGATTTGTTCTTCCATATTCGAGCGAATCAAATGGCAATTTGCTATGAGTTAGCGGCAATTCTGCATGAACAACTCAAAGACGATACCTATTCGATCAGCGAAACCAAAGGTTTCCGTTACTTCGATGGTCGTGCCATTATTGGCTTTGTGGACGGGACAGAGAACCCTGAACATGAAATTGCCAAAGAGATTGCCTATGTAGGGGAAGAAGATGCCGAGTTTCTTGGCGGCAGCTATGTCTTTATTCAAAAATATCTGCATAACATGGAGATGTGGAAAGGCTTAACCACCGAAGAGCAAGAAAAGGTGATTGGTCGTAAGAAATATGATGACGTGGAACTTGGTGATGATGTAAAACCGCAAAGCGCACATAATGTGGCCAGTAAGGCACATGATGCTGAGGGCAATGAACTCAAAATTTTAAGAGCCAATATGCCATTTTCCAATCCAACCGAAGGAGAGTACGGTACCTTCTTTATTGGTTACTCACGCTCGTTTAACATTACCCAAACCATGCTTGAAAATATGTTCTTGGGTAAGGAAACAGGACATGTTGATCGTTTATTAGATTTTAGTACACCTGTTTCAGGCAGTTTATTCTTTGTGCCTACCTTTGACTTTCTCGAAGATTTGGGTGAATAAATTAAATCAGCTGAAATGGAATATTTCATTTCAGCTGAACATCATGATGCTGCAATGAGATAGTGTTGTAATTGAGTGCGGAATTGATCTGGAATACGCTCCGATTTTTGTGTACTGAAATCAAAATATACCTGAACAGCTTTGCCACGCGCGACACAATGATCATTTTGCCAAGCTTCATGCGCAACAATGAATGAAGAATTGCCGATATGCTCAATCCAGGTTTTGATTTCAATATCCGCACCATAATAAATCTGCGCCACAAAATCGACTTCGACACGTGCCAGAATCAAAGGCAGATTTTTGATTTCCATACTTGGATTAAAGAGACGAAAAACGGGTTCGCGTGCAGTTTCAAACCAGCCTGTAATCACGGTATTGTTGATATGTCCGAATGCATCGGTTTCATAGAATCTTGGTGTAATCGAAAGTGTAAACATAATTAAGCAATTATTTTCTTATTTAAACCTAAATACTATAAGGGCTGAGTCTGTAAAAATCAGCCCAAATAATAGACTTAAGCGTTTACGAATCCTGAGAAAAACCACCACCGAGCGCTTTATACAATTCGATCTGATTATTCAATTTGGTTTGTTCCAGCATCAATAAACCTTGTTGGGCTGCATATGCAGAACGTTGTGCGTCCAAAACTGTTAAATAACTATCAATACCCGCTCTAAACCGAGCCGTAGATAATTTATAGGTCGTATCGGTTGCTGAGACCAAACGGCGTTGTGCACTTAAACGTTCTTCAATATGGGCATGCGCAGCAAGTGCATCATTGACCTCGCGGAAAGCAGATTGAATGGCTTTTTCATAATCAGACAAGGCAATTTTTTGCTCAGTTTCTGCAATTTTAATATTGGCTTTACGGGTGCCCCAATCAAAAATCGGAACATCAATACTTGGGCCAACTGACCAAGAAAAACCACCCGACTTAAATAAATCTTTCAGATCGCTCGAAGCGTATCCCGCTGATCCAGTCAGGCTAATGGTTGGGAACAAACGTGCTTTGGCTGCGCCAATATTGGCACCTGCGGCACGAAGTTGATATTCAGCAGCTTTGAGGTCTGGTCGATTATTCAGTAATTCACTGCTTAAGCCAGTGGAAAATCTGGTTTCCGTGGTAATGCGCTGGAGTGCACGATTGGGCAGGAGGTTCTGCGGAATGGCTTGACCTGCAAATAAGTAAGTTTTGTGCTTGTGAAACTTGTGTCTTATAAGTCGCCACATCATTTCGGGCCGTTTCAACTGAAATCTGTGCCTGACGTAGCGGGACTTCACTATCAATCCCGACATCAAAGCGTTTTTTGTTGAGGTTGTAGGAATCCAGTTGTGCTTTTAAGGTCTGTTCTGCAAGGTCTAAATTGGCTTGTGCAAAGGCATAATCTAGCCATGCTTGGCTCACTTGGCTGACTAAACTAATTTGAGTGGCTTCTCGGGCACTTTGCGTGGCAAAGTAATTATTCAGTGCCGCATCTTTTAGACTTTGTACACGCCCCCAGAAATCCAGTTCATAGGCGGTCACACCAAGACCCACTTGAAAGGTCGAGTAAGGATTATTGGGGTTCACCGCAGGGTTGACCTGTCGAACTGCACTGCCATTTGCACCAATAGTGGGGAACTGGTCATTCTTGCTGATTTGATATTGTTGCTGCGCACGCTGAATATTCAGTGTTGCAGTACGTAAGTCACGATTGTTATTTAAACTGATATCAATCACTTGTAGTAAACGTGCATCGGCAAAGAATTGTTTATAGCCCTGAATGGCAATTGAAGAGCCAGTTTCTGTTTGTGTAAAATTTTGTGGAATATCAGATTTGATCACAGGTTGGGGTGCCTGCATATTCATACATGCCGTCAAGGCCATTGAAAGCGTAGAAACAAGCAGGCCACGAGATAAGACAGTCGTTTTAGACATGGTCTTCTCCAAATAATATAAAAATGAAAGCAGAGCAGGAGCAGAGGAAACAGGTTGATTTCCTCTGCCCATTGTCAGTTAAGATGGATTTTTGCTTTTCGAAGCAAACAGCTTTTCAACTGCACCCAGAATGAAAATGAAGAACACGGGGACAAAGAAGATCGCCAGAATCGTGGCTGAAATCATGCCACCAAACACACCTGTACCTAAGGCATGCTGTGTTTCTGAACTGGCACCTGATGCAATGACCAATGGAATCACACCACAGGTAAAGGCCAGCGAAGTCATCAGAATCGGACGCAAACGAAGTTTAGCTGCTGCAACTGTAGCCTCAATTAAACTCATGCCTTCTTCTTTTAACATCTTGGCAAATTCGACAATCAGAATCGCATTCTTGGCCGATAAACCGATAATGGTAATCAGGCCAATTTTAAAGAACACATCATTCATTAAACCACGAGACATAATCGCAACCACGGCACCAAAAATACCCAATGGCACCACCAGCATCACTGAAAGTGGAATGGCCCAACTTTCATAAAGCGCAGCAAGAACCAGAAATACGACCAGCATAGAGAGCGCAAGTAAGAAAGCCATCTGTGATTCAGATTGCTTTTCTTGCAATGAAATACCGGTCCATTCATAGCCGATGCCTTTTGGTAATTTGGCAATCAGGTTCTCCATTTCACGCATGGCATCGCCTGATGACGTATCGAAGTTTGGAATACCTGCAATACTTAATGATGGGCGGCCGTTATAGCGGTTATATTGCTGTGGCGCTTTATTCCATTGCGGTGTGACCACTTCAGATAAAGAGACCAATTGTCCATTTGAACCCATCACTTTCAGATTCAAAATATCTTTTAATTGCATCCGGGATTTAGCATCAACTTGCACAATCACTTGTTGCATCCGACCCTGATTTGGGAAGTCATTGATATACATCGAACCCATTGATGTTGAAATGATGTCAGAAACGTCAGAGAATTTCACACCAAGAACATTCAATTTAGCACGGTCAATTTTTAAAGAAATATTGTCACCTTGCGGTAAGCCTTCATTCCAGACCATATAGAACTTCTTATTTTTGGCTGCCATTTGCATTAACTGGTCTTGTGCAGCTAAAAGCGCAGGCATACCTAAATTCGCTCGATCTTGTAAACGTAAGCTGAAACCGGCAAAAGTCCCAAGTTCATCAATAGCTGGTGGAAGTACAGCCATGGTCGCGCCTTCTTTGCTATGTGCCATGGTCTTATTGACGGAGTTGGTCATCTCGGTTGCAGTTGCAGTACGGTCTTTAAAATCATTCAGTGTCGTGAACGCGACAGCAACGTTTTGTCCAGCACCACTAAAGCCCCAACCCATAATCGTAGTGTTACTTTTTACATTTGGATTGTCTTTTAAGCTGTTTTCAAACTCATTTACCACACCTCGCGTTCTTTCTGCAGTTGCATCCGAAGGCAATTGGAATGAGGTCATGAACCAGCCTTGATCTTCTTCAGGCATGAATGCTGTTGGCCAATATTTCATACCTGCAAAGGTAAGACCTGTAATCACCGCAAAGATCGCCATCATTGGAATACTATGTTTGACCACTTTCAGCAGGATCAATTCATATTTTTTGGTGACTTTATCAAAGCTACGATCAAACCACGCAAAGAAACCTTTCTTTTGATGGTGGCCATCGATTGGTTTCAAAATCGTGGCACATAGTGCAGGGGTTAAGATCAATGCCAATAACGCAGAGAACAGAATGGACACTGACATGGTTAAGGTGAATTGTTGATAGATAATCCCGACCGAACCACTGGCAAAAGCCATTGGTAAAAACACCGCCGCTAGAACTAAGGTAATACCAATAATTGGACTGGTGATTTCTTTCATGGCTTTGGAGGTGGCTTCTTTCGGTGGCAGACCTTCAGTTGCCATAATCCGTTCGACGTTTTCCACCACTACAATTGCATCGTCGACGATAATCCCGATCGCGAGCACCATACCAAACATGGTCAGCACATTAATCGAGAAGCCTGCAAGTAACATCACCGCAAAGGTACCCAACAAAGCAATCGGTGCAACAATCGCTGGAATTAGGGTATAGCGAACATTATGCAGGAATAGATACATTACAATGAAAACCAGAACCATGGCTTCAAGTAAGGTATGAATCACTTTTTCGATTGAAATTTTTACGAAAGGCGCTGTGTCATAAGGAATACTAAATTGCATGCCTTCAGGTAAATTGAGTTTTAATTCTTCAATTTTTGCTCTGACGCCTTCAGCCGTTTTTACTGCATTGGCACCTGGGCTAAGCTGAATCGCGGCAGCAGTGGCAGGTTTACCATTTTCTAGAATTGCAAAGTTATAGGCTTGTGAACCCATCTCCACATTAGCAACGTCAGACAGTTTAATCACACTACCACTGGTCTTACTTTTAAGGCTGATATTTTTAAACTGTTCAACATTCCCTAATTGGCCTTGTGCCGAGAGTGGAACGGTAATCAGTTGACCTTTGGCAGCAGGGAGGTCTCCCAGTCGACCTGGCGCAATCTCGACGTTATTTTCACGGATGGCATTGTTGACATCACTAATCGACAGTCCATAGGACACCAGTTTATTTGGATCAACCCAGATCCGCATGGCTTTTTCAGCACCGAAGGATTGGACTTTACCGACACCTTCAACACGTTTCAGTTCTTCCACCACATTACGGACTAAATAGTCACTGAGATCAACTTCAGAATACTGACCACTGGGAGAATTGACACCGACCAACATCAAGAAACCAGATGAGGAGGCTTCTACTTGCAAACCTTGTTGGCGAACCACTTGAGGTAGACGTGCTTCAACTGCCTTGATCTTGTTTTGGACATCGACCTGAGCCATTTCAACATCAGTACCTGGTTTAAAGGTCGCAGAAATCTGAGCCGTACCAGAGGTATCTGTAGTCGCGCTATAGTAAAGCAGGTTTTTAACCCCAGATAATTCCCGTTCGATCAAAGTCACAACGCTGTCATTGATGGTTTTAGGAGTTGCACCCGGATATACCGCAGTAATGTTGACTTGAGGCGGTGCCACACTTGGAAAGCGGGCAATCGGTAATTTGGGAATACTTAGAACCCCAAATAAAATAATAAAAATTGCAATCACCCATGCAAATACAGGGCGACGAATGAAGAATTGTGACATCATCATTGAGCTCCTAATGTTGCGGGTACTTTCCACGGACTTATTTCAAGTTTTTGATTGGGTTGAATACGCTCAACACCTTCTACAACCACTTTATCGCCTGTTTTAAGGCCTTTATTGGCGATATAGAACTGATCATATTGTTGTCCCAGTTCAACTGGACGAATATCTGCTGAACCTTTGGCATTGATCACATAAACTTGAGGATCGCCGTTAATATTGCGTTGAATCGCTTGGGCTGGAATCAGTAAAGCTTGAGGAACTGAAGCACGGTCAATGCTGACACGTACATACATGCCTGGAAGAAGTTTACGTTCTGGGTTTTGCACCTCAATTCGAATAGTGACATCACCTGTTTCTGGATCGACATTGATATCTTCAAACAGCATCTTGGCAGTGACGTTATAAGGTTTGCCGTGGCTATTTGAAATCCGCACGGTTTTTTCATTATTGGCGGCTAACTCACCACTTTGTAATGCGGCTTGCAAATGTTCATATTCACTAATCGACTGTTTTACATCGACATAAACTTTATCAATCTGTTGTACGGTTGCCATGGTATTGGCATCACCCTGACTCACCAATGCACCTTCAGTGACAAATGATTGCCCGATACGACCCGAGATCGGAGCGCGAACAGTAGCATATTGCAGATTCAGGTTTTGGCGAGTGAGCAAAGCTTTCATCTGTGCAACATCTGCTAAGGCTTGACGATATTCAGCCTGTGCATTACTGACTTCTTGTTTACTGATTGCATTACTTGGTAGCAATTGTTCATAGCGCTCTAACTGAACTTTTAAACGTGCCACTTCAGCTTCAGCTTTGTTGAGTGAAGCACGATTACTATTTACATCTGCCTGGAAGGTCTCTGCATTAATTTTATACAATGCTTGTCCAGCTTTGACTTCACTGCCTTGTCTGAATAAGACTTTTTCAATAATGCCACCCACCTGAGGTCGGATTTCAGCAGTTCGGAATGCTTGTACGCGAGCAGGAAGGTTTTCGCTAAAATTCACAGATTGCGGTTGAATATTTAACACACTCACTTTTGCTGGGGGCGTCTCAGCGGGCTTCGCCTGTTCAGAACCACAGCCTTGTAATACAAGCCCGATGGATAAAAATAATGGAAGTAATAGATGCTTTTGCATTCTGTCCAAACCTTGGGAGTTTTTGATGCTGCTATTATTTTCCAGCTTTGTGTAACCAACATCGGGGAAGTATGGAAAAAGTGTGGAGATTTACAGATAAATCATCGTATGATGAATAGATTGTTTTATTTGCCTAGATGGTTATGTTTGAGCATTCTTTTTCTTTTGATTGTCAGGATAAGTTGATTCTCGTGGTCGAGGATGAGTATGAGATAGGCGATATTATCGAACACTATCTCAAACGCGAAGGTATGCGCGTGATTCGTGCCATGAATGGTAAGCAAGCCATTGAAACACATGCTGCACAACCGATTGATTTAATTCTACTCGATATTAAATTGCCTGAACTGAATGGTTGGGATGTGCTCAATAAAATTCGTCAAAAGGCGCAAACCCCAGTCATTATGTTGACTGCACTTGATCAGGATATTGATAAGGTCATGGCATTAAGAATTGGTGCAGATGACTTTGTGGTCAAGCCTTTTAATCCGAATGAGGTCGTTGCGCGCGTACAGGCTGTGCTAAGACGGGCTCAGCAAAACAGTCAACCCATCAACAAAAATCTCATCTATAAAAACATCGAAATTAATACCGATATTCATAGTGTCTATGTTCATCAACAAGACAAAAAAGTCATGCTTAGCCTTACCCTGACCGAATATAAAATATTAATGCAAATGATTGATCATCCACATAAAGTTTTTACGCGAGGTGAGCTTTTAAATCACTGCCTGTCAGATAGTGATGCTTTGGAACGCACAGTCGACAGCCATGTAAGTAAGCTGAGAAAAAAACTGGAAGAACACGGTTTGCAACAGATGTTAATCAATGTGCGAGGGGTGGGTTATCGACTTGATCATCCACAAGATGCATAAGCCTTAATTATAAATACTCAAAAGAACCCATCTGGAAAATTGAGATGAAAAACAAGTCAGGTATTAGTAAACAGCTCTTTATTGCCTTAAGTATTGTGAACTTAAGCGTGACACTTTTTTCTATCCTGCTTGGCTATTTTATTTATAACTATGCCATTGATGCAGGCTGGATTACGCTAAGCTCTTTACAGGGGGACTGGACTGAATTCCATTTTGTTGACTGGATTTGGTTATCGACGGTCATTTTTTGTGGCGCGGTGATTTCCTTGATCATCGGTATGCACCTTGCTCAACGCTTTATTAAACCGATTAATTATCTGGCGGAAGCTGCCCAAAAAATTAGTCAGGGAGATCTTTCAGCCAGAGCAGATGACAGTCAGATTCACTCTGCTGAAATTTCTGAACTGATGCATAATTTTAATAATATGGCGAAAAAATTAGAAAGTTCAGTGGAAAATGCTCAGGTGTGGAATGCCGCAATCGCCCATGAATTAAGAACTCCCATCACTATTTTACAAGGGCGTTTACAAGGTGTTCTTGATGGTGTATTTAAACCTGATGAAGCTTTATTTAAAAGTTTGTTAGGACAAGTGGAAGGACTGTCACATCTGGTGGAGGATTTGCGGACTTTAAGTCTTGTTGAGAATCAGCAACTCAGATTACATTATGAAGCTGTTGATCTAAAAGTGCTTGCAGATAACGTATTGAAACTGTTTGAACATCGTTTACAGCAAGCAGGATTAGAACCTGTACTTGAGATGTCAACGACACCAGTCCATTGTGACCAGCGTCGTATTGAACAAGTTTTTATGGCATTGATTGATAATGCGATTCGCTATGCCAATGCGGGAAAACTGAAAATTTCTTCGCTTCTGATCGCCCAAGAATGGGTGCTGCAAATTGAAGATCAAGGGCCGGGTATTGCAGAGCAATACCAGCAAGACTTATTTAATCCTTTCTTTAGATTAGAACAGTCCAGAAATAAAGAATTTGGGGGAACGGGATTGGGTTTGGCGGTTGTTCATGCCATCGTTATTGCGCACAAGGGCTCTATTGAGTACCTTAATCCACAACAGAACAGCGTGTTCAGAATCAAACTTCCTGCTAAGCCCCAGCCTTAGCCAATTCGGCCTCAATATAACTGATAATCATGGTACTGAGGCCCTTTACCATTTCATCAAAGCTGATTTGCGGGTTGGGCAGGGTTAAGTGACGGGCAACGTTGAAAATACTGCTGTTAATACTGATATACGCAGTTACGCTGAGGTTATTCACTTTTAAATAGCGGGGATGACGAATCATGTATTTCATTAACACCTCCATCAGTGCCATCTCAATCTGACTAATATATCTTTCGTATTTCAATTCAGTCGCATAGCGTAGACAAATGAGATAACGATCGTCATCACGAGTCAGTAAATCTCTAAATGTATAGAAAATCATTTCGAATAAAGGCTCTAGCTCTTGTTCGATCATGATGGGCGTCAGCTCTTTCACCATATCCAAGACTTCTTTGACAAAGGTTCTTGCCATAGCATCATAAATTTCTTCTTTATTTTTAAAATATTCATAAAGAGATCCAACACTGACACCTGCAATGTCTGCAATATGTCGTGTAGTGGTGCCGCTGGTACCGTTGGTTGCAACGGCAATAAAGCCTGCTTCAATAATCGTGTCTACGGTCACTTTCGAACGTGACTGACGTGGTTTTCGTGTCGCCATGAAGTCTTATTGTTAAAATCCGAACATAATGTCAGATTAACATGTGGGTCAATGTGTGAAAAGGATTAGTTCATTAATCCGAACAAGTAAAATTACAGGTTTTTAATATGTGTTCTTTAGGATGTAATAAATAAGTATTTATGAAATACATCAATTCATTTTTTAGAAAATATTAATTTTTTAAATTGTTTTAATTTATTGATAATTATTAAAAATAAATTATTTTTTAATAAAGTATGTAGCTTTTAAAGCAAAGATTGCTTTAAGGCTGATCGAGAAAATATTTATAAATCAGTGTAAAAATTACCCGAATTGAATCCGAACATAAGATCGGTTTACAGTTGTCTCATACGAAGAAATGGTTCTGAAAAATCTCCCGAATATTTTTTCGTACCTTCCTGAAATATGGAGATGCGAAAAAGAGATGAACCAGACGCAAAGATAAAAGGGCAAATGACGCTCAAGTGCAGTAGGTAGGTGTAGCCATGATTAGCAGCACATTGAAGAAAGGTTTAAATCTATTTAAATCGAACCCGATAACTGAGCAAATCGATTTTGCGAGTAAAAAAACAATTCCAATTCGCCACTTGGCAATCGGATTTGAAGGCAAACAAGTTGATCTATCATTTTATATGAACAATCAATTCGCAACGATTTTTTTCGCAACACTTTCAGTGTTTCTGACCTATGGTGAAGATTTGGTGATTGAAACCGCTCGCCATCATCGTGATCAACTGAAAGATCCGATTTTAAAACAACGCGTCACTTCATTGATTGGTCAGGAAGCAATTCACTCAAAACTACATAATGAGTTTAATGATGCAATTGTTGAGCTTGATTATCCAGTCAGACTTTATCGTTTCTTGGGTGAAAAATTCTTTGATTACATTTTCTTAAAATTTCCTCAACCGCTCAAGCTCTCATTGATGGCTGGGATCGAGCATTTTACTGCGGTATTGGCGGAATACATGATGGCGCATGAACAGAACTTCTATTTCTCTGATGATGCCAAAACACGTGCTTTATGGATGTGGCATATGCTGGAAGAGTCTGAGCATAAAGATGTTGCCTATGATGTGTATCAAACTCTCAATGGTAATTATGCCTTACGGATTTCGGGTTTCTTGCTTGCCTATTTCACCATTCTGGGATTGATTCCATTTTCGGCAACCATGGTGCCAATCTTACGTAAACCACAAGAAATGCTGACTTCGAAATTCTGGAAAGATGCACGTCGTGGTGTCAAGCTGATCTTTAGTCCGAAGGATGGTGTATTTGGTAGTACCCAAGGTCGTATTTTTGATTATTTACGTACCGATTTCCATCCGAATGATCATGATGCATCTGCATATTTTGAATATTACGAAAAGAAACTTCTATCAGAAGGTGGCGCCTTATATCCATTCTTTGTGAAGGAATTTACGCCAAAGGTACAAGCCGCATAAGGCTGAATGATGTATGCACAGTATATCTGTTATTGCGCGCTGAGTTGGCAAAAAAGCTCAGCGTGTGATGAGCAGTTTGGTTCTTGTTGCCGTTATTTCGCTCATGCACTATGCAAATAACCATTCTCAACTGACCCGTGTATGGGGTGATGCATCCCAACTTAACGTTTAAGAATCGAAGTTGTTAAAGTTGCAGAAATAATCTTATAGACAACTTTACGATTTTTGATGGATGCATTGCTGTTTGATTTTATTTTACTCTCCCTATAGGAATTAAGACATGGTCGCTCAAGTTCTTCGCAATGTCTTCTCAGACAAACTCAGTACCAAATATCAAGGGATCGTTCAGAACCTTGCGAGTAAATCACCGATTCCAATACGTCATTTTGATTTTAAGTTCAATCCAAATGAATTGGATGAAAAGTTTTTTTTAAATAAAGAGTTAGCAACCTCCTATTTTCATGCTTTATCCATCTTCTTAACCTTTGGAGAAGATGTGGTCATCGATACTGCACGTCATCATCGTGATTTTATTGAAGACCCGATTTTAAAACAAAGACTGACTTCACTGATTGGACAAGAAGCGATTCATTCAAAAATCCATAATCAATTTAATGATGAAGTACTAAAGGAAAATGGCTATCCCGTTGAGTTGCTACGAGCCATTGCCGATAAAGTATTTGAATATGGTATCTACAAGCTACCGCAATCTTTACAGCTTTCATTAATGGCCGGGATTGAACATTACACTGCCGTACTTGCTGAATTTATGATGCAACATGAATACTACTTGCTGGGTTCGCAAGATGAACGGCAGCGCGCTATGTGGATGTGGCACATGCTGGAAGAATCTGAACATAAAGACATTGCTTATGATGTCTTCCTTGAGTTATCAGGTAATTATTGGCTCAGAATTACAGGCTTCTTGTTAGCAAGTTTAACGATTCTTGGCGGGGTGTCATTGGGAGGATATCTGATGCCATTCGTGCGTAAACCCAGCAATTTGGTTAATCCACGCTATATGAAAGATATTGTGGAAAGCACTGCGTTGTTATTTGGCAGTGAACGTGGGGTATTTGGCAGCAGTTTCATGCATATTCTGGAATATCTACGTCCAAGCTTTCATCCCAACGACCATGATACCACTGCTTATATGGCCTATTACAAAGAGCGGTTATTAAACCCTGAAACAGGCTTATTAACGCCTTATTTCCTTAAAGAGTTTGTACCACCTGTACGTGCAGCTTCTGCATAACAAGATCGCTGGAAAATAAAATGAAATTATTTGGGAAAAAAAACAAACCAAGCCAAAAGGCATTTGCTGTGGTGACTGGTGCGGGAAGCGGTATTGGTCGTAGTTTTGCGCTTGAGTTGGCAAAACGTGGTGGCACAGTGGTCTGTTCAGATATCAATCTAGAGGCAGCCAAAGAAACTGTTGTATTAATTGAAAGCCTAGGAGCAAAAGCCTTTGCTGTGAAATGTGATGTTGGTAATGCCAAGCAAGTGGAAAAACTGGCAGAGCAAGCGGAGCAGTTAATGCAGCATCCAACTACATTGGTCATTAACAATGCTGGTGTGGGGCTAGGTGGCAAGTTTGATGAAACTTCGCTGGAAGACTGGAAATGGGTTTCTGACATTAACTTGTGGGGAGTCATCCATGGGTGCCACTATTTTGTACCGAAGTTTAAGCAACTTGGTCATGGTGCAATTATTAATGTGGCCTCTGCAGCGTCATATACCGCTGCACCTGAAATGACAGCATATAACGTGACCAAAGCGGGGGTACGTGCATTATCGGAAACGCTTTCTGCCGAGCTTCGAAAACATAATATCAAGGTGAATGTACTTTGTCCGACGCTGGTACCGACCAACATCATTAAAAATGGCAAGGTTCCACATAAAGGTATTCTGGATTATGCACTGACCAATTTGGCATTTACCACCAGTGACAAGGTGGCAAAATTGACACTAGACCGTTTGGATAAAGATCAGCTTTATACCATCCCACAAATTGATGCCAAGCTATTCTGGTTAATGAAACGTACTGCTCCGAATTTATATGCCAAATTCTTGGGTAACTCATACCGATTCATGAAGTAACCCAAAGTGAAGACACATTTTTAAGTATTGAAATAAGCGAAAACAGCACAGGCAATTTGCATATTTCAGTTGGATGAATAAAGGATATTTTAAATGACAGCTCAAGCAAAAAAATTAAACTCAGCTGAAGGAAAGGCATTACCACAACATATCTATGACACCTTTATTGTGGGTGCAGGTATTTCAGGGATTGCAACTGCGATTCGCCTTGATCAAGTAGGGTACAACAATTACAAGATTATTGAAAAAGCGACACGTGTGGGGGGAACCTGGCGTGAAAATACTTATCCAGGATGTGGCTGTGATGTGCCATCGGCACTGTATTCATACTCTTTTGCACCAAGTGCAAAATGGAGCCATTTATTTGCTCGTCAACCTGAAATTCTGAGCTATTTAGAAGAAGTCAGTCAAGATTTTGGGGTGAGCTCAAAAATAGAGTTTGGTACTGAGTTGCTCAATGCGGCATGGGACAATCAACGAAATTTATGGGTCATGGACACCAATAAAGGGCAATTCTTGGCCCGGACCACCATTTTTGCTACAGGGCCAATTACCGAGGCTCAAATTCCTAAGCTTGATGGGTTAGAGACCTTTAAAGGAGAAATGTTCCATTCGGCAAAGTGGAATCATGACTACGATCTGACTGGCAAGCGTATTGCAGTAATTGGGACTGGTGCATCCGCGATTCAGTTTGTACCTCAGATTCAGCCTTTAGCTAAAGACTTATATGTCTATCAACGTACCGCGCCGTGGGTGGTGCCTAAGCCAGACACTGACCTTGGTGATGTGAGCAAAGCACTAATTGAAAAATTCCCATTGATTCAAAAAACCTGGCGCAAAACGGTTGCGCAGTCACTGAATGCGATTAACTTTGGTTTACGTAATCCAGCTGTGTTAAAACCTGTGGGTGAATTAGCCAAACTGATTTTACGTTTCCAGATCGAAGATCCTGAATTACGCAAAAACGTAACGCCGAACTTTACCATCGGCTGTAAACGTCTTTTATTCGCTAACAACTATTATCCAGCCTTACAGCAGCCGAATACTAAGCTTATTCCGCATGGACTGGTAAAAGTTGAAGGGAATACGGTAGTTTCTGCCAATGGTGAACGTCACGAAGTGGATGTGATTATTTGGGGAACTGGTTTTGAAGTATCCCATCCACCGATTGGCAAACGTGTGAGCAATGAAAAAGGGCAGATATTGAATGATCTGTGGAAAAGCAGTTCACCGGAAGCCTATTTAGGCACCAGTATTGAAAATGTACCGAATGCTTTCTTGGTATTGGGACCAAATGTGTTGGTCTATGACTCTTTTATTGGTTTGGCAGAAGCACAACTCGACTACATTGTAGATGGTTTACTCAAGATCAGAGACAAAGGCATTGCCAAACTCAACATTAAGCCTGAAGTGATTAAGCAGCATAATGAATTGGTACAAAAACATCTAAAAACCACGGTATTTAATGCAGGTGGCTGTAAGAGTTATTATTTAGATGCCAATGGCCGTAACTTTGCTGCTTGGCCTTGGTCATTGAAGAAGTTAAAGCAACGTTTAAAACAGATGGATTTAAATGATTACCAAGTGACCTATCAAACTGAAAAAACCAACTGATTTTTAGCTTAATCATCAAAAGCAGTAAATTTTGTCTCGTGATGGAATTTGCTGCTTATTTTTTGCAAGATAGAAAGAAATACAGGAAAAAAAAGATGAAAGAAGGACAGTCGAGCCGAACTGCTGAGGCTGCGGCAGCATTACGTGCCAATCATTTTCAAAATGCGAATAACCCAGTGTTTTCAGATCCCTTTGCGCTTGAGTTGACCAGCAGGGGCTGGAAGAAATTACTGACCACGCCACTGACAGTTAAGGTGATGAATTCAGCTGTATTTAACCGTACTTTAGGCTTATTGACAGGACAGGTGGTTGGACGCTCCCGTTATGCTGAAGATCAACTCAAGGCCGCCATAGCACGAGGCGTAACGCAATATGTACTGGTTGGCGCTGGATTGGATTCTTTTGCCTTGCGACAAGCACAGCAGCATCCACAACTCAGGATTTTTGAAGTCGACCATCCTGATACCCAAGCCGTTAAACAAAACAAACTACATCAATTGGGTGAGCTGCCAGAGAATGTGGAATTTGTTGCCATCGATTTTGAAAAGGAGTCGATTGCTGATGCATTGGCACGCAGCACTTTTCAACAGGAGCATACTGCTTTTTTCTCATGGCTGGGAACAACTCATTATCTGGAACCTGAAACGACGTTGAAAACCTTGGCTAGTATTGCAAAGATTGCAGTGAGAGAGAGTGAAGTGGTGTTGGATTATTCGATTGATTATCGCGAGTTGGATGGGATAGAGCGTTTGGGGACTTTGTTTGTCTCTCAATTTACCCGTTTTCTGAAAGAACCTTTAAAAGGGCAATTTAGACCCAAGGCATTGCATCAGGCAGTCACGCAAATGGGTTATATCGTTATTGAGGATTTATCTGGCAATGGTTTGAGTGAGCGTTATTTTCATGCTCGTCCTGATCATATCCGTCATACCATTGCGACACATATGTTACATCTACAGTTGCAGAGTATTTGATGTAATTAAATAAAAAGCCCTTAAATGCATTTGAGCATTTAAGGGCGTATGGATTAACGGCGATTATTATAAACAGCCATGGCTGCAGGAAGATTTTTACGCATATCGCTAATACGCTGACTGTTAGATGGGTGAGTTGACAAGAACGAGCCGCCAGCACCAGCGCCATCTAAACGATTCATCTTTTCCCACAAGCTGATTGCTGCATTTGGGTTATAGCCCGCTTTTGCCATAAGCATCAAACCACCGTAATCGGCACGACTTTCCAAATTACGAGAGTAAGGTAGACCAATACCCACTTGGCTGCCTAAATCGATTGCAGCACTGCCTAGATCACCAATGCTGCTGCCAGCATAAGATTTACCAATACCAATCGCAAGATTGGTTAACGCTTGAGCGCCAATTTTACTTTTGGCATGTTCTTCAAGCGCGTGAGTCATTTCATGTCCCATCACCGCTGCAATTTCATCATTGGTCAAATTGAGCTTGTTGACAATACCGGTATAGAAAACAACTTTACCGCCTGGTGCAACATAAGCATTCACGGTATCAGATTTTAATACAGCCAGTTGCCAATCAAAACGCTGACCAGTCTGGTTCATTTGATCCGCATACGGTTTTAAGCGGTTAAATACAGTATTGATACGCTGATACGTACTTGAGCTGCTATCCAGCTGATTTTTTGCACGTGCTTCCTGAGTCATTTTTGAGAAACTTTGTGCTGATTGAGCATTTAAAGTTGCGCTATCTGCGCCAGCCATGTCTGCGAAAGAGGCACAGCCAGAAATTGTCATTACGGTTACAGCACAAAGGCTCAAAGCGAATTTCTTCATACTTATTCTCTCCAAATCAGTATCTTATGAATATAGTCGTGATCAGGGTGGATTATAGAAAATGTTAGCGATAGTTAATATTCTGAATAGCTCTATAATCATTGTAATTATGTAATCAGCCAAGCTTATTGTTTGCTCAAAAATAAAAGCCAGTGACAGGCACTGGCTTGGTTAGAATCAATCCGATCTCAGATCAAATTAATCCTCATCATCATATTCATCTTCAGAGAAGGTGTTTTCTTCTAGAGAAGCATCAAAAATAAGGATGGCTTTACCGTCAGTCTGGATCATGCCTTGATCTTCAAGTGTCTTGAGGACACGGCCAACCATTTCACGAGAACAACCGACAATTCGACCAATCTCTTGGCGGGTGATACGAATCTGGCGGCCATTCGGCAAAATCATTGCCTCAGGCTGTGCAGATAAGTCAATTAAACAACGCGCGATACGACCTGACACATCAATGAAGGCCAGATCAGTCACTTTACGTGTGGTGTTTTTAAGACGGCGTACCAGCTGGGCAAATACTGCATAGCTCAAATCTGGGTATTGCTTGCTTAACTCATGGAAATTGTCATAGGAAATTTCTGCAATTTCGCAGACATCTCGCGTACGTACTTCTGCGGTACGTTGAGGGTTCTTTTCAAAAAGCCCCATTTCACCAAAGAAATCACCAGGGTTGAGGTAAGCAACAACGATTTCTCGTTCGTCATCTTCACGTAAGATAATTGACACTGAACCTTTTAATATTAAATACAGTGATTTTGATTCCGTTCCAGCGTCAACAATCGTGGTGCGTTTAGGGTATCTATTAATATGAGCACGTTTTAGCAGAGCTTTTACTGATTCAGGCAGTTGGCCTGGTGATAAAGCATCAGTGCTAAGTTGTGAAAAATTTGAAGTCATGCTTAAAATTTCCGAATTTGGATAAAACCGATCGCACAGACTCTTGATAGAGCCTTTTCTACACAGAAGAGATGAAATTCCTTATCAACTCATTTTATGTTAGTGTACAAGAACAGAGTAAATTTATAACGTTTTTCGGGTAGTTGCAATGCAAACAAGTGTACATTGGTTAGAGAATGTTGCTTTTGAGGCGAAATCAGAAAGTGGCCACACTGTGGTGATGGATGGTTCTGCTGAATATGGAGGTGAAAACCGTGGTCCACGTCCTATGGAGTTGATTTTAATGGGACTTGGTGGGTGTGCTTCGTTTGATATTGTGACGATTTTAAAGAAATCTCGCCAAGATGTGACGGATGTTGTATGTCAGCTTAAAGCAGAAAGAGCAGATGCCATTCCAGCAGTATTCACAAAAATCCATTTGCATTTCGTGGTCACTGGCAAAGCAGTAAAAACCAAGCAAGTTGAAAAGGCCGTTGAACTCTCCGCCGAGAAATATTGCTCAGCCAGTAAAATGCTTTCAGATGGCGGTGTTGAAATCACCCATGATTTTGAAATTATTGAAGCTGCTTAAGTTATAAATTATTAAGTTCTACTAAAAAGTGATCTATTTTTATAGATCACTTTTTTATAAGCTTTTCTTTTTATTTTAGAAATAATTGTGGATCTACGCGAGCATTGTTCAGACTCATTCCCCAATGTAAATGTGGTCCAGTGACACGTCCAGTTTTACCGACGAACCCAAGCGTTTCTCCCTGACGAATCTGCTGCCCCTTTTGTACATTAATTTTACTCAAATGGCAGAACATGCTGACCAAGCCTTGGCCATGATCAATCAGTACCGTATTCCCATTAAAGAAATAGTTGCCTGTTGCTATCACGACGCCATTTGCAGGCGCAATGACGGTTTGTCCAACAGGTGCAGGAATATCTAGACCAGAATGCGGTGCGCGTTCTTCGCCATTGAAAAATCGTTTACGGCCGAACGAATTGCTGAATTTCCCTGCAGTAGGGCGGATAAAATTGGGGAATTGTGTCCATGCGCTCGGTGTAAATGAGCTGTAAATATCATTCTGCTCTTTGGCTTCTCTGGCATATCGATCAAGTTGTTCTTGATTAGGACTGACATAGTCCTGATTTTTGACGTTAAGGCGTTGCTCCGCATATGCATACGGTTTGATCTCTACCTGAATCGGATCGTTATTGGTGGTTAAGGTTAAAGTTCCTAAAGGTGTAGAAAGGGGAATGCCAAATACCGCATAGCGTTGAGACCCTTCTTGGGAAATCAGAACAGGTTTTTGTTGATAAAAGACTTGCATTGTATTGGAGGGTAATGGAATCACGGCAATACCACCAGCACGTCTTGAGTCCTGTGGCAGCTGTGCAAACGCAGCATGAAGAGGAAGTAGGGAAGCAACAGCGAGCAAAATTGTTTTTAGCGACATGATGAGCATTTTTAGTTAAAGCAAAGCGTTAAGCTAAAACGTTCGCCTTAAAATCACAATAAGGATTTTGTGCAAAACAGAATAGACAGAAAAATTATACAAAAGATACTTGAAATAGATTGTTTATACACCCATATTATTACTGAGTTTTATCTCTTGATATTTTTATAAAATATTGAAAAATATATAATTTTTATTTGAAATTTTAAAAATCGTTCCCATCTTAGTGATAAGTTAAAAATTTGTTGTGAGGAATAACAAGAATGCGATTTGAAAAATTTACAAACCGCTTACAGCAAGCACTCTCAGATGCACAATCATTGGCAATGGGTAAGGATCATACTTCAATTGCAGGAATTCATATCCTGACTACCTTACTTGAAGAACCTGCCAATCTGAGTTTGTTGCAACAAGCGGGCGCTCGTTTACCAGAGTTAAAGCAAAAACTGGAACAAGCCCTGCAAAATGCGCCAACCTTGGCCAATCCTACGGGTGATATCAATCTGAATCCTGAAGCGGTAAAGGCCTTGAATTTAGCTGACCGTTATGCACAAAAGGCAGGAGATGAGTTTTTATCTACCGATTGGGTGTTGTTAAGTTTAGCGGAAACGGGTGAAACCAAAACGATTTTAAACAGCGTTGGTGTAACACCAGAGAATTTACGTAAAGTAATTGAAAATATTCGAGGAAATGACAAAGTCATGAGCAACAATCATGAAGATCAACGTGATTCACTGAATAAATATACCATTGATTTAACTGAACGTGCTTTAGCAGGCAAGCTTGATCCTGTGATTGGTCGTGACGATGAAATTCGCCGTACCATTCAGGTTTTGTCCCGTCGTACCAAAAATAATCCAGTATTGATTGGTGAGCCTGGGGTGGGTAAGACTGCGATTGTGGAAGGCTTGGCACAGCGTATTGTCAATGGTGAAGTACCTGAAGGCCTGAAGAATAAACGTGTATTGTCATTAGACCTCGGTTCATTGCTTGCAGGTGCGAAATATCGTGGTGAATTCGAAGAACGTCTAAAAGCAGTACTTAAAGACCTTGCTAAACATGAAGGCGAGATCATCCTGTTTATTGATGAGTTACATACACTCGTCGGTGCTGGTAAGGGCGATGGTGCAATGGATGCAGGCAATATGTTGAAACCTGCGTTAGCACGTGGTGAATTACGTTGTGTCGGTGCAACCACTTTGGATGAGTATCGTCAGTATATTGAAAAAGATGCTGCGCTTGAGCGCCGTTTCCAGAAAGTATTGGTCGATGAACCGAGTGTTGAAGATACGATTGCAATTTTACGTGGTCTCAAAGAGAAATATGCCACTCACCATGGGGTGCAAATTTTGGACTCGGCTATTATTGCTGCAGCGAAGATGTCACATCGCTATATCACCGATCGTCAGTTACCTGATAAGGCGATTGATCTGATTGATGAAGCAGCATCTCGTATCAAAATGGAAATTGATTCCAAGCCAGAAGCTCTAGATAAACTTGATCGCCGTTTAATTCAGTTGAAAATGCAATTGGAGGCAGTGAAAAAAGATGAAGATGCCGGCAGTAAAGCCGAAGTCAATCATCTTGAGCAGCAAATTGCTGAGAAGCAAAAAGAATACAACGATCTGGAAGAAATCTGGAAAGCTGAAAAAACACTGGTTGAAGGTGACAAGAAGGCGCAGGTTGAACTTGATCAGGCACGTGTTGCTTTAGAGAAGGCAAAACGTGAAGGTGATTTGGCAGAAGCAGCGCGTTTGCAATATGGTGTGATTCCAGAATTGCAGAAGCGTTTGGAACAAGCCGAAGTGGCTGAGGAAAATGAAGAGCCGAAGCTGATTCGTACCAAAGTCACCGAAAATGAAATTGCTGAAGTGGTCAGTGCTGCAACAGGCATTCCTGTGGCGAAAATGCTGCAAGGTGAACGTGAAAAACTGCTGAATATGGAAGAGTTCTTACATAACCGTGTGGTTGGACAAGATGAAGCAGTGGTTGCCGTGTCGAATGCAGTCCGTCGTTCACGTGCAGGTTTATCTGACCCGAACCGTCCAAGCGGCTCATTCTTATTCCTTGGGCCAACAGGTGTGGGTAAAACGGAGCTGACCAAAGCATTGGCAAACTTCTTGTTTGACAGTGATGATGCCATGATTCGTATTGATATGTCCGAATTTATGGAAAAACACTCGGTCAGTCGTTTGGTGGGTGCACCTCCAGGTTATGTGGGTTATGAAGAAGGTGGTGTTTTAACTGAAGCAGTCCGCCGTAAGCCTTATAGTGTGGTGTTATTTGATGAGGTGGAAAAGGCGCATCCCGATGTGTTTAACATCTTGCTACAGGTGTTAGATGATGGACGTTTGACCGATTCGCAAGGTCGTGTTATCGACTTTAAAAATACGGTGATTGTGATGACCTCTAACTTGGGTTCACAAGATGTGCGTGAACTGGGTGAAGGGGCAACAGATGATGAAGTTCGTACTGTAGTCATGAATGCTGTTACGCAGCACTTCCGTCCTGAGTTTATTAACCGTATTGATGAACTGGTGATCTTCCATTCACTTAAAAAAGCACAGATTCGTGGTATCGCGGATATTCAGTTAGATCGTTTACGCGCACGTTTGAGTGATCGTGATATGGGCTTAACTGTGGATGATACGGCGTTTGATATATTGATTGATGCTGGTTTCGATCCGGTATATGGTGCGCGTCCACTAAAACGTGCAATTCAACAGCAAGTTGAAAATAACTTGGCTCAGAAAATACTCTCTGGTGAGTTCCAGCCTGGAGATAATATTTTGATCAAAGGTGAAGGTAGTCATCTGGTGTTCGATAAAGTAAAACTGAGCTAAGTTAAATGTGAAGGATTGACAAAAAAGATGGTGATGCAAATCACCATCTTTTTTTTATATTGGTGCAATTGGTCAGATTTTTGCAGGAATATTACCAATGACATTGCGACATTATAAAAAACTTGCTAGTTTCTGAACAAATAAGAAAAAAATTCAGGATGAATTACAATGGAAAAGAATAGACATCATTGCAAAAGTGTTGGTGTAATTATGTTGATGATCGTCTTAACTTCAATGCTGCATGCTGCTCAGCCATTGAATGAGGGAACTCTTGCCTTACAAACCGCTATGCTGAACAATGCGCTGCCCAGTATTCTCATTAAAGCACAACAGGATGCCTTGAAACCTGAGGAAGAACGTTGGCGCTCACAACGGAGCCTGAGTGATAAGTACTTAGGCGAAATTCGTGTCAACACCATTTTGGGTGGCGTGTTATCGCCGCATGAAGAACAGAAGAAAGTGATGGCGGTTGATCCGAGAGACAAGAGGATAGCCACCATCAAGCCACATGAGCAACCGTCTGATCGATACATGATTTACGAATTCGATTCAGGCAATGTTCATGTGACTTATAACGATGATGTTAAAGCCGAACTGGTCGTTAGATAGCAGGGTGCTGAATTTTCCAGGCACGGTGGATTTTTTGATTGCGTTTAAAATCTAGACCAATCGTTTCGGAGGTGATTTCTTCAACTTGATACATCGCCTCAATTTCTTCATCCAGCTCAAAACCACGGTAGTTATTTGAGAAGTACAAGGTTCCATCACTGGTTAAACGATTCATTGCACGTTTGAGCAGGGATACATGGTCACGCTGTACATCAAAAGTTCCATAGAATTTTTTCGAATTCGAGAACGTTGGTGGATCAATGAAGATCAGGTCATATTGTTCATGACCTTCTTTTAACCATTCAAAACAATCACTGGCAAAGAACATATGCTGTTCATCGGCATGATCTACAGTTAAGCCGTTTAAGACAAAGTTTTCTTTTGACCAACTTAGGTAAGTATTGGACAAGTCGACACTGGTGGTGCTGGCTGCACCGCCGAGCGCAGCATGTAAGCTTGCGGTAGAGGTATAGCTATATAAATTAAGGAAGTGTTTACCACGCGCTTCTTTGGCAATACGCAAACGAATTTGACGGTGATCGAGGAATAGCCCTGTATCTAGATAGTCGGTCAAGTTCACCAAGATACGCGCTTTGCCTTCTTGCACGATAAAACGTTTAGATGCGGTACTTTGTTTAGTGTATTGATTACTACCTGCTTGACGTGCACGGGTTTTAATGAAGATGGCATCACGGCCTAAACCTGTCACAGCACGAATAGCTGCAAGCGCCAAGTTAAAGCGTTTTTTAGCTTTTTCTGGGTCAATGCTTTTTGGTGGTGCATATTCTTGCACATGTAATTTATCACCATATAAGTCAACTGCGACATTAAAGTCAGGCAAATCCGCATCGTATAAACGTAAGCAGAATACATTTTCTTTCACAGCCCATTTTTTCAAGGCTTGCATATTTTTTTGCAAACGGTTGGTAAAGTCTTCGGCACCTTCAATTTTCTCAAACTGTTGTGGTTGCCAGTTCGTGAGGAAAGGCTGGGTGACGGTTGCAGGTTTGACTGTACCAAAACGGATGTAGATCGGCAGTTTACCATTCATCAACCGTAGTGTTTGTGGATCATTGATAGCAAGTACATCTGCCTGTTCAATTTGTGCTGCAATCACAGCAACAGACTGATTTGGGAAATTCTTTTGTAATAGTCCAGACAAACCTAAATAGAATGAACGGCTAGACGCTTTATCACCTAAGCGCTCGCCATAAGGCGGGTTGGTGACGATAAAGGCTTTTTTGCCTTCGGCGTGGAAGTCATCCCAATCTGCCAGCGTACGTTCTTCAATTTGGATCTGATCCAGTAATTTTTCAAAACCAGCAGCAATGATGTTTTGGCGAGTGGCTTTGACCGCTTCCCAATCCGCATCGTAGGCATAGAATTTCGGTAAAGGTTGTTCTAAAGCCTTTTGATGACGCTCTGCTGCTTCCGCTTTGAGTGAGAGCCATAGATCACGGTCATGTCCATGCCAGCCATTGAAGCCAAAACGACGAACTAAACCAGGTGCACGATCGGTCAAGATCAAGAGTGATTCAATAATAAATGTGCCTGAACCACACATTGGGTCAAGGATAATATCAGGTTGATACTGGGCTAATTGGGCTTTTTGCAGAATCGCTGCAGCCAAGTTTTCTTTGATCGGGGCATCAGTCATAAAATGACGATAACCACGTTTATGCAGTGAATCGCCTGATAAATCTAAACAATAGGTGTGTTCTGTTTTACCAGCTAAAACGTAAAGGGTAATTTCAGGTTGTTTAATATCGATACTTGGGCGTTTACCCACTGCTTCCATAAAGGAATCAACCACGCCATCTTTGACGCGTAGGGTGGCGAATTGGGTATTGACCTTAATTTCACGTTCAACATGCAAACGAACGGCAAAGGTACTTTGTGGTGCAAAAATCAGTGACCAATCAAAGTTGATTGCACCCTCATAAAGTTCTTCTGCGACATCACGTGCATCATGCGTATGCTCTAGCTCATGTGTATGAATCGGCAAAAGTACACGAGAGGCAAGACGAGACCACATACAAACGCGATAGGCATTTTCGAGGCTACCTTTAAAAACCAGTCGTCCTGCAAAACGTTGGATATTTTGAATGCCTAAATCTTCAAGCTCTTGTTGTAATAAGGTTTCAAGCCCGTCCGCACAGGTCACCCAATAGTCTGTTAGACGTGGTTTAGCGTTCATTCAAATTTCCAAAACATTTTTAGCAATTGGCTATTTTAACTGATTTTTGTTTGTTCTGTCGGTGCATATTTGTGTGATTGTTAGCTTTATCAGCGATTCATTACATTTTTTGCTCAATTTCTGCTGTCCTAATTTGTTTGCAATGTGAGATATATCATTTTTATTCTGAACTTTATTAGAGAGTTGGTATAGCTTTTGCTTCTATATTCACAGCACATCAGTGACGTAATTTTAATTAAAACTGATGAAATTTAAGAATTTTAATTTGATGGCTGTGAGGATGTTATGAAGGAAAGCATGAAAAACGAAGTATTGGTCAATGCTGAAGCGTTTACGATTGCAACTCAAATGTATGTCCGTTTAAGACGGGTCTGTGGACGTGTAATCGATGTAATGTATCTGGTTAACAATAAAGATTATGCCAAGCATGTGCTGGATATTGCTTTAACAACTCAGGACCCAGAGTTAGAACGTTTTGTACATCGTTTAAGCCCACTGATTGATTTATATCCTGAGCCAAATCCATTGGTTGTGGAGACAAAAACCGCGACCGAGAAACAGCCTGTTGAGGTTTTAGAAACTTATTCCATGGAAGTTACTGATGAAGAAATTTATCAGGCACAGGTACATCATCACTATATTGGTGCATTAAGATAGATTATAAGTCATTAAAAAATATAAAATAAGCAAAGGATGTAGTCAAGGTACTGACATCCTTATTTGTGTGGTTTAACTAGCAGGTGGCAGCGCAATTTTAAAAACCAAAAAGTAATCTTATCTAGAGCAATTAGAAAATAAGATCATGAAAAAATCTAAAAGATTTTTACTTAAGTGCTGAAAAGTTCAACTGCGAATGAAATCCAAAGTCTGTATAATGCGTTAACTTAACGTGTTAGGAATCTCTTATGCACTTGGCGGCATTGCATACTTTGAGTCAGATCCAGCTCAATCAACAAGGAAATCTCAAGCACTTTTTAACCATTGAAGGTCTTTCCAAAGAAACCTTAACCAAGATTCTAGATACAGCGCAAAGCTTTTTAGATGAAAATAATAATTTGATCAATCGTCCGTTGCTTGAAGGGCTAACGGTGATGAATCTGTTCTTTGAAAACTCTACTCGTACCCGTACTACTTTTGAGGCTGCAGCAAAACGTTTGTCTGCTAATGTCCTGAATATTGATATTGCACGTTCAAGTACCTCTAAAGGCGAAACTTTACGTGATACGCTCTGGAATCTGGAGGCGATGGCAGCAGATATCTTCGTGGTGCGCCATTCATCCTCTGGGGCAGCACATTTTATTGCCAAAGATGTGTGTCCAAAAGTTGCGATTATTAATGCAGGCGATGGGCGCCACGCGCATCCAACCCAAGCGATGCTGGATATGTTAACCATCCGCCGTGAAACCAAAAAACCATTTGAAGCGTTAAGTGTTGCCATCATCGGTGATATTAAGCATTCACGTGTGGCTCGTTCTAATGTCGCAGCATTGCAGACACTGGGTTGTAAAGATATTCGTGTGATTGCGCCGAATACTCTATTACCAGTGGGTTTTAATGAATATGGCGAGCATGTACGTCTGTTTAATAAAATGGATGAAGGTGTCAAAGATTGTGATGTGATTATTGCCTTGCGTATCCAAAATGAGCGTATTGACTCGCCAGCACTCTCTTCACAAGCTGAATTCTACAAAATGTATGGTTTGAACAAAGAGCGTCTGGCACTGGCTAAGCCTGATTGTATTGTGATGCATCCAGGCCCGATGAACCGTGGTGTCGAGATTGATTCGAGTGTTGCCGATGGCGATCAGTCAGTGATTTTGAAACAAGTCACCAATGGTATTGCTGTTCGTATGGCAGTACTGGCACTTGCAATGCAAGGGCAGTTACAAGAACAAGGTTTAATTGAAGCGATTGCACTGTAAGGGATAGATCACATGAGTATTGTAAAAATTGAAAATGTCCGTGTGCTCGATCCAATTCAAAACATAGATCAAGTTAAAACGGTTTATATCGAAAATGGTAAGCTGACTGATACAGTAAGCCAGTTCGATGAAAGTATTGACGGCCAAGGCAAATGGTTAATGCCAACCATGGTTGATCTGTGTGCGCGTTTACGTGAGCCTGGGCAACAACAACATGGAACTTTAAAATCTGAAGGTAAAGCAGCGCGTGCCAATGGTATTTTGCATGTCATCACCCCACCAGATTCGAAGCCAATTGTGCAGGATAATGGTGCTCTGATTCATGGTTTGATTGAAAAAGCATATTTGGATGGTGGTATTTACCTACATATCATTGGTGCACAAACCCAAGGTTTGAATGGTAAACAACCTGCCAATATGGCGGGATTGAAGAAAGGTGGTTGTACTGCGGTTTCAAATGCCAATGCTGCATTTGAAAATGATGATGTGGTGATTCGTACCCTTGAATATGCGGCAGGCTTGGGCTTGACGGTGGTGTTCTATGCTGAAGAACCACAGATTGCCAAAGATGGTTGTGCCCATGAAGGTTTTATTGCGTCTCGTCAAGGTTTACCGATGATACCTGCGATTGCTGAAACGGTCGCGATTGCAAAATACTTGATCATGATAGAAGCAACAGGGGTGAAAGCACACTTTGGACTCTTGTCTTGTGGCGCTTCAGTTGAATTGATTCGTGCAGCAAAAGCCAAAGGTTTACCTGTAACGGCAGATGTTGCCATGCATCAGTTACACTTAACTGAACATCTGACCGATGGTTTTAATTCACTTGCGCATGTGCGTCCACCATTACGTTCTGAGCAAGACAAGGACTTGTTACGTCAGGGTGTTAAAGAGGGGGTAATTGATGCGATCTGTACGCACCATGAGCCGTTAAGCAGCTCTGCAAAAATGGCACCATTTGCTGAAACACAGCCAGGTATTAGCGCTTTTGATACCTATGTCGCTTTGGGGATACAGTTGATTGAGGAAGGTGTTTTTGCGCCACTAGAGTGGGTCGAAAAAGTGACTTCAACGCCGGCTCAAGTTGCAAATATGACTGAGCGCTGGCAACAAGAAGCAGGTTGGGTTCTGGTTGATCCTGAACGAAAGTGGACTGTTTCTAAAGAAACAATCGTTTCTCAAGGCAAAAACACACCACTACTTGGACAGCAGTTGACTGGTAAAGTTGTTCATACATTTGCCTAAAATGCACTAAAACAGCGGGATAAGGCGACAAGGTCTTATTCCGCTTTGTTAAATGTGAAGTAGATATTGTATTTAAATTTTACAAAACTGATAAAGATTAAAAAAATAGATTAAAGTAAAAAAATAAATTGCGATATACCTTACATAAAATTATAAAAATGAGAATTACATTATTTAAAACTTAAATAATTGGAGCTTAATAATATGTCTATGAATCCAATGGAGCTACTTAAACAAAAAGTATCGTCTATGATTGTGAATGATCAAACCTGTTTGGTTAATGAGAAAAATGATATTTTATCAAGATTTTACCCAATTTTTTTATCTATTTTCTAGATAAGCCCGAATTAATTGATCAGCTCAAAGAGAAACTGACGCCTTCTGTTTTTGATTTGCTGGAAGGGAACGAGCGAGTAAAAAATGCATTACTGATAAGGTTGGCAGCAGGCAAAGTTGCAGTGACAGAAGTGGAGATCACATTAAATCGAGCCATTCCTAAAAGTTTGGCAGTACTCTCAAACGAAGTGGGAAATGAGGCAATCAGTATTCTGCATTATCTTCGAGAGCATAAAGAATCAATCTTTGCCTTATTACCTCATTGGTCTGATGAGGTGCTTGCGTTATTGGATGAAGTGGAGCGAAAAGAACCTTTATTAGAAACAATGCATGAACCAGTGGAGCTGCCTGCTGAAAAGAAATCTTATCGGTTATTTCCTTTCCTTACTTTGATTTTTGCCAGTTTTTCTTTGCTGTTTCTGTACCATATAACGAAGTGACATATAACTGATCTAAGCGCTAAGTCGACAGGCTCACTAGTAATTCAATATAAATCTGAGCCAGCCACTAACGCTTTGTCTGTGATCGGTTTTGTAAAGTGTGATGTAAGTATTGTATTTAAATTATTTAAAAATGACTAAAAACTAAACAAATGATTAGAATGAAAAAACATCAGCTTGCTTGTACTTCGCATTATTTCTTAAGTGATCTGAATATTATAAATTTAACTGATTGGAGTGAATAACAATGTCAATAAACCCAATGGAATTGTTAAAGCAACAAGTAACATCTGTACTTGTAAGTCGCCAAGATAGTCTGGCTAATGAAAAAAGTAACCTGTTATCCAAATTTTATCCGATTTTTCTTTCAGTCTTGACTGCAAAGCCAGAGCTGATTCAGAAACTAAAGGAATCGATTTCACCATCTTTATTCGATTTGTTTGGTCATAATGATCAAGTCAAAAATGCGCTTTTATCGAATCTAACGGACGGTCAACTGTCTACTACAGAAGCAGAACAAACATTAAACCAAGCGATTCCGAAAAGTCTTGTTGCTTTGACCAATGAGGCTGGCAATGACTCTCAGAGTATCGTCAATTATTTAAAACAGCATGCCGACTCCATTCGTTCACTTTTACCTGCATGGGCATTGGGTTTACTTGCGCCATTAGGACTGGTCTCCAATGCATCTGTCCCCGTTTCAAATTTTGCCAATAATACAACTGAAACAGCAACCAAATCACGCGCTTGGCTGCCGATTGTGGCGCTGATTATTTTAGCGCTATTGGTTGCATGGTTATGGAAATCTTGTCAGCACCAACAAATGGCGGTACCTGTAAATAACCAAGATAAAGCTGCTTCACAGGTGACTGCGGCAGAGGTTGCTCCAGCAAGCTTGAGTTTAAGTACGGATGCAAATGCTAAAGTTGCGCAGTGTCAGGTGGGGGTCGGTGATCAAGGCTTCCTGAGCAATATTCAGGCTAAAGTAAAAGAGATTTTTTCGGGCAGTCAGGATTGTATTGTCGATACGGCAACCTCACATGCGGCGACATTTACAGATCAGGCTGGACTTGCTGGTGTGCTTGGCCTACTGAAAGGTGTTCCAAATGTTTCTTTGGATTGGGTAGGGGATAAAATTACTTTAAAAGGTGGCGATACGAACAAACTGAATGAGTTACTGGGCAAGATCAAAGCTTTGGTGCCAAATACAGAGGTCGTGGTTGATGCGCCTGTCAATGCAGATGATTCTGTCAGCAATAGCTTGAATGCCGCTCATGATGCATTGGCAAGTATTGATGCAAATCAGGTTGATATTAATGCTGTGATTAAGGCTCTTAATCTGCAAATTATTAATTTCTCGACAGGGTCAAATAAGATTCCGGATGAAAATAAAGTGATTTTAGACAAAGCCGCTGCCTTAATGAAAAATATCAAGGATGCTAAATTGACAGTTGCAGGTTATACCGACTCTACCGGAAACGCGGATAGCAATAAAACGTTATCGCAAAAACGTGCACAAGCTGTGGTGGACTATTTAGTTAGCCAAGGCGTTGCTGCAACTCAACTAACAGCCGTGGGACATGGTGCCGATAATCCTGTTGCAGATAATGCGACAGAGGAAGGACGTTTTAAAAATCGCCGTATTGAGTTTTCAATCACCCCATAACTGATATCCTTTAAAAAATAAAAGGAGTTATTATTGCAATAACTCCTTTTATTTTAGCTATTTATTTGGTGTTGTAATTTGAATATGCAGTGATTTAAATAAAATTAAAGAAAAGACTCGAAAGTCTAGATTTAAATTGAGTAGAATACGCCCGAAAAAAACAAGATTACAGGGTCTTAATATGAATAAGTTTTTTATATTCACAACATTAACAGCAGCAGTTTTATTAGCTGGTTGTGATAAGTTCAAACCCAAAGATAAAGCGGAAAATACTGATGCCGCTGCCGTTGCTGAGTGGAGCTGTACCAATCAGGATAATCTGAATAATATTCAGGCCGCATTAAAGAAAGCCTATTTAAAGCAAATTGAACGTAGTTTGCGTGCAAGTGAATATCAGGCCGATTATGATGTTCTAGATAAAATCAATAAGGGGCTAAAATTCGAAATTAAAAATGTTCGGACTTTAGATGCGACAGAAACCCAATCTGCTTCAAAAACACTGTTGAGCTGTGATAGCCAATTAATTATTTCGTTCCCGAAAGGTCTGCAAAAGCGTGCAGAAAATGCCTATCTTGAATCGCAAAAGTATCAAGGCGATGGCGAGGGCGAAACACGTACAACGACTTATACTTTAGGTGATTACTTCTCTGACAGTGAATATCCATTGACTCTGGAGGATGATCAGTTACGTGGTGATTTTACTTATAATCTAACCAAAACTGATAAAGATGGCTTAGTTGTCGATATTCCAGATCAAAATGCCGTGATTGATGGTGTGGTGTTTATGGCAACCAAGGCTGTACAGTATGTTGCCTACCTAAAAGAAAATCGCCTGATAGAACAAGATAGTGAAAAGGCTCAACAAGAATATAATGCGCAATCTTCGGCGCAAATGGACTTGGCGCAAAAAGCGATGGATATCCGTAAGAAAGAACTGGATGCGGAAAAATCAAAACAGGTTGAGCGTTTAAATCAGACTTGGGATAAGTTCACGCCTGAACAGAAGACACAATTGCAGCAAGATCAATCAGACTGGTTTGAAAAGCGTGATGTGGATTGTAAGGTGCTGTCACAGAAAAGTGTCTATGATATTCCTGAGAAAGACCGTGAAACGTATCAGAAGCAGTCAGGTTACTGGAATGAGGCAATGCGTCAACAAGACCAAGCCATGCAATATACCAAATGCTTTACGCAGCGTACCATTGAGCGCATTGTTTATCTCAATAATGTCAATTAATTGAACAACAAGCAAAAGGACGAATTGATTCGTCCTTTTTTTATTGGCATGCTTGAGTCATCACGAAGGTAAATAGAAATTATGCGAATTACATTGATTGGTGCAGGGCGTGTGGCAACCCATTTAGCCAGAGTATTGCAGTTACAGCATCAGATCGTTCAAATCTTTAGTCGGGATTTACAGCGCGCGCAAGTGCTTGCTAATCAAGTCAATGCTCAAGCAATTAACGATGTCAGACAGCTGAACTCACAAACAGATTTGGTGATGATTGCTGTGAGTGATCAGGCCATTTCCAGTGTGATGGATTCTATTGCAGCATATTTGCCTGATAATCTGATTGTGCATACTTCGGGCAGTACGGCTTTATCAATACTTTCACAAACGCATGTGCGATCAGGCGTTTTTTATCCCTTACAGACTTTTAGTCTGGAAAGAGCGGTGAATTGGTCGGATACCCCGTTATTTGTTGAGGCAGTGCAGCAGCAAGATTTAACCTTATTAACCGATTTAGCAAACAGTTTAAGCCAATTTGTCTATCAATATAGCTCGAAACAACGACTCACTTTGCATTTGGCAGCGGTGTTTGCTTGCAATTTTAGTAATTATTGTTATGACATGGCCAAGCAAGTAGTGGATGCCGAGCAGGTGGATTTTAGCCTGTTATATCCCTTGATTCTGGAGACCGCAAACAAAGCCACAGCCAATGATCCCAAGCATATGCAGACAGGACCAGCCATGCGAGGGGATCAAAATATATTAAGTATGCATGGCCAGTTATTAACAGAATCGAATCGATCTGATCTACGGAATATATATCAATTAATGAGTGAATCCATTTTAAAACGGCATCATTAAAGAGATTTAACAATAAATATACAAAATAGACAAATCAGTCTGTTTTGTATACCATACCTAAAATTTGATTTATTTATTTTATAAAAAATGTTGGCTAATATATTTCAAGCGTTAGAGCGTCTAGGCCTTACTGCACAGAGACGTGCGATCCATATTCAGTTTTCCAATCAAAATTTAAATACTCAAGTGTTCCTGCAACGGATTGATGGCCAGCATCAACTGAATGCAGGCTTTAAAGCAGAATTAATTTGTCTGTCGACCAATGCTACTATTCCGCTGAAACAATTTATTGGTAGCCAAGCCGCAATTGATACTGTCACTGATCAAGGTCAGCTGACTCGTGTCACAGGCATTATCACCCAAGCCCTGCAAGGGCAATCGGATGGTAGTCTCACGGTATATAAACTGACTTTAGAAGACCCAACTGCACTGTGGAAACAACGCCGTAACAGTCGCGTGTTTATGAACAAGAGCGTGCCTGACGTCGTGCAAATTGTCTTCAAGGAGTGGCAGCAAAAGAGTCCCTTATTTGCATCAAGCTTAACGCTGGATTTAAGCGGACTCAGTCAAGATTACGATATCCGCCCCTTTATTATGCAGTCTTTGGAAAGCGACTACGACTTCCTGACTCGTTTGCTACGGAGCGAATCGATTTGCTGGTTAATTGATGAAGCCGAGCGAACTGTTGCACTCAGTAGTGCAGCCATTCAACCACAAAAACTACGCCTGATTGATGACAATAGCCAATACCAAGCGCTCGATCGTCGACAGATTCGTTACCACCGCAGCAGTGCCACTGAACAATACGACAGCATGACCAGTCTGGTGGGACAACGCAGCTTACAACCGAGCAGCGTCCATGTACAGCGTTGGCAAGCCGATGCTTTAGAACAAGAAGATGGTGCCGGCAGTGTACAAAGCACGCATAAACACAGTGAGCAATACGACAATGCCAGTTTAGGTCTGGAACAGGCATGGCATTTCTCACCTGCGTGGATGCAAGACCTGAATGGTGAAGATGGTGCAACTCCATCAGGCAATGCCCAAATTGAAAAACTGAATCGGAACTTAGGCCAATACTACGACCTGCAATCCAAACAATTTACTGCCGATAGCACCGTTCGAGATACGCATGTGGGGTACTGGTTTGAATTGACCGAACACCCTGAAATTGATCAACACGATGGCAGCGACAAAGAATTTCTGATTACAGGCAAAAACTTCTATAACCAAAACAACTTACCTAAAGACCTCAATCAGCAAATCAACCAATTATTAGCGCAAAGCAACTGGCAGCCAACCCAACAAAGTAACAATGAAGAACGCCAAGCCAATCAATTGACGCTACAACGCCGCAGCATTAAAACCGTACCCGAATTTAATCCATTACAACACCGTCCAGTCGCTTCACCGCAGCGTGCCAAAGTGGTTGGGCCAAGTGGTGAAGAAATCCATGTGGATGAATGGGGGCGAATCAAAGTCCGCTTCCTGTTTACCCGCAATGAAGACCACAGCCATGATGGTGGTGCGGGTGCCAATGACAACGATACCGATTCAGCTTGGGTTGATGTACTCACGCCTTGGGCAGGTGAAGGCTATGGGGCACGTTTCTTACCGCGTATTGGAGAAATCGTGGTGATTGACTTCTTTGATGGCAATATCGACCGTCCGTTTGTGGTGGGAAGAATTCATGAGGGGCATCGCAGTCCAACCAAGTTTGACAACGCAGGCAAGCTGCCAGACACCAAGAAACTGGCGGGGATCAAATCGAAAGAGTATCAAGGTGAAGGCTTTAACCAACTGCGCTTTGATGACACCACAGGTCAGATCAGCGCCCAGTTGCAAAGCAGTCATGCGGCCAGTCAACTGAATCTGGGTAAACTCAGCCACCCTAAAGACAAGGCCGAAAGCGAAGACCGTGGTGAAGGTTTTGAGCTACGTACCGACCAATGGGGTGCAGTCCGTGCAGGCGAGGGTTTACTGCTTTCCACGCATAAACAGGATCAAGCCAAAGGTGAACATCTTGATGCCCAACCTGCCAAGCAACAGCTTGAAGGCAACCAGAGCAATGCCAAGGTACTGAGCGAAGTTGCCAAGAATCAGCAAACCGATGAAATAGAATCACTGGATCAGTTTAAAGCTTTTGCTGAAGAAATTGAGTCTGATATAGCCAAGTTTAATCAAGCGATGTTGTTGCTTAGTTCACCTGCAGGTATAGGTCTGAGCAGCAATGAAGATATTCATCTCTCTGCCGATGGCCAGATCAATCAGTTTGCCGGTGACAGTATTAATCTAAGCACACAAAAAAATTTAGTAGCACATGTCAGTGGTAAAGCCAGTCTTTTTGCTGCACAAGGTGGTATCAAACAAGTTGCGGCCAAAGGCAAGTTTGAGATGCTGGCTCAGGCCGAAGGGATGGACTTTCTTGCCAAGCAAGGGATTCAGATTATTTCGACCGAAGATCGGATTGAGATTATCAGTCCAAAAGAGATCATTTTTAAAGGGGATACATCTGAACTCAAGCTGAATGGTTCGGGGATTTTCCCAACCACAGGTGGCAAGTTTGAGGTGAAAGCAGGGCAGCATTTGTTTATGGGTGGGGCGTCCGTAAATGTACCTGCAATTGATTTACCAGATTGTTCTGCGAAGCAGACACAGGCAGCTCAAAATGGTTCTGCAAAGGTAGACTTATCATGAGTTTATCGGTTTTTATAGCTGTTCAAAATGATCCTGAACAGAATCATCGTGCTCAGTTAGAACAGCAGTGTTTAAAACTTTTAGCTCAATATGGACATCTTATCTTTTTATTGGATAGCACCTTAAATCCTTCAATTTTTGATGATGTGGTCAATGCCTTAGCGAAAAAGAACATTGCTTATATTCCCTTAGCAATCAAAAAGGATATGGAAACATCTAATCTTTTTTTGATACGTATTGATGATCAAAAGGTATTTGAGCAAGTAAAAGATGATGTGTTGCTAAACTTATTGCGCAATAAAGATATGACCAATGACTGTTACTTTGTACATGGCTTTGGTGCATCAAAAACAGAATCTCTTGAGGAGTTAAGAGATCAGATAAGAAATAAGTTGGTTGTGTTTGATCAGGGACGGAAAATTTTATTCCGTTGGTATGATCCACGAGTATTGATCTACTTAAATGATATTTTAGAAGAAAAAAATTTATTGAGTTTATTGGATAGCTTTGCAGTATGGCATTTTTTACATCCTACTGGCTTCTATAGCATCGAATCTCAGGAAGAACGCGCTCAAATCAAAACATTAGCTCTCCGTTCTCTGGATCAATCTCAATCGGTCGCATTAGATCTGGTTGAAATAGCAAATAGTGTATTCCAACAGCTGAATGATTTTAAAGACGTCGATGTTTCAAAATTACGCCCCGTAGAGATTCATAAAACGTTACTACAGGCATACAAAGTTTATGGACTAGAAAATAATTTAGATCTCGTCACTTATGGTTTGTATGGGCAAATTATTCATAAGGATTTTATGACTCATCCTTTGGTCACGGATATTCTTTATGAACATTGTGTGCAGGGCGAGCTCTCATTTTCAGAGGCGATGGACTATCTGAAATCTGATGCTTATTTAGTTATTCAAAAAGATTTAAATGTATAAGGTGTGATATGACAACAAATCAGCAAGCAAATCTTAAAGCACCCAATGCGACCAACTCAAAATTCAATGAGATAATTCAACAGCAAAAACAAAAGCAAGCTCAAATTCCTAAGCTCGGACAAACTCAGCCTGTTGGTGATATGCGTATACCTACAGTTGCTAAAGACGTAAATAAAAAAATAGAACAAAGTGAAATTGCCAAGTCTGCTAAGCAGTCTACTGCTGCAAATGTACAGAACAATAGTGCAGGGCAAGCACAAAAGGAATGTTCTAACTTTTGTCGTAAAATGGGTTTTAATATTTTACCTTTACGTTATACGGTGGTCAGTGGCAATGCACCTGCTTTGCCTGCAACTTTAGGAAAAAATGTAAAAGAGATCCAGTTAAACCATTTTAAATATGCCGTTGAAATGATTGATACTGGATATATATACCGTTTAGTAAAACGGGCATCTGGAGCTTTGGAGTGGGCAGGTTATTTAGTTACCCCGAAAGGACATTTATCGTATTTCCCTGTAGGTAAAGAAGCCCCAAAAAGCGTGCCTGAATTTGCTTGTAAAGGTGCTGGACACAACTTTAATTCTTCTGTCATTGCGGTAGAAAGCAATCCTAAAGATGAAGCCAAAATTGCGTATATCATTCATACGCATGTGCCTATGAGTAAGGCAAAGCTGAGTGAATATGAAAAAAATGCAGAGAAGTTCGTAACAGAAGGGAAATGGCAGAAAGTTTTAATCAGTGCTGGAAGTACACAAGAGCATTGTATTGCAGCTGGCCAGTTTAAAACTACGGTTTATAATATAAAGAGTTTTGGTGAAAACCGTATTAATGCAACGCTGAATAAATTTAAAAATGAACCAAACTCACTTGCTTGCATGGCATTGTATGATCCAGTTGGTATTACGAGAAAGTTAAATTCATTGCGTAATTCTGAATTTAAAAATGTGATGGAGTATCTGGCAAAGAAAGACGGTTTGTTCTCTAATGAACATAAATTACATAGCTCTCAATGCATTGATAGTATAAAGGTTTGTTTAGAGAATAGATTGCTGAATGAAAAAGTTCAATTAACAAACCAAGTCAATAAAAGCGTGGTGTTAATGAGCTTATGGGATGAGCTCCCAAAAAACTTAACAGATTCTGATGATATTAATTATGAACTAGAAAAAATATATAAGAGAAAGTCAAAAGAAGAACAAGAAAGATTATTGCGTGAAGCTCAAAAGAAGCAGGACCCAACTAAAGGTATCTTTAATCAAGACATGGGAACCTTAAGTAAAGATCAAGGTCAGAAAATCTGGAATGAGAAATATAAAATAAATCTAGATGTGGATGCAAAATCAAAATTTGATACGACTGTAAATGAGTTAATCGAGAAAGGGTTGAAAGGAGCAAGAGCCGTTGCAGATGATCATATTAAATGGTTGTTGTCTAAAGCTGTGATCAATGCGCTGCACGCATATGATGACAAAGTGCAAGTTCCTTATGGAAATATTTTCTATGTTCATGCCATGGATATGATCAATGGAATGAGTGGAGTACCAAGTGGGCAAGCATTACTTGAAACTTGGTTAGGAGTAGAAAAAATTGCGAAAGAAAATATTTATATGCGCGCAATTTGTTATAACCAAGAAAGTTTGAAAAATAAATACAATACAGCTGCACCTAGCATTATCGATATATCTTGGGATGACGGACAAAATGCGACCAAAACTGTAATTGCTGCATTTGTTGCTGCGGATAAGGCTTGGCAAGAATGGGCAGCAGATAAAACCAATAACGGTTATATGTTACATGGGCAAAAGTTTAGCTTATTAAAAACGTTCTACTGGATGTCTGAACTGACTCAAAGTGCAGTGAAATGGAGTATGAAATATACGCCAGGCTCAGAATTTGCAAAAAAACTTGGACGCTTAACGTTTTATACCTTTGCTCATAGTGGGGCATTGGTTGAGCATGTTGCAAAGAACTCGCTGTACTATCTTATTCCAGTTCAGACTTTAACGGGTCGGATTAAACTGACACCTGAAATGGTACAGAACAACTGGAAAAAGTATTCTTCAGCCGCGACCAACCCAAGTAAAGCAGCAAAACAAATCGATCGGATTATTGCGAATAGTTCACCAAGTGCAGGTTTGCGTGTATCTGGTGTGGTTGCAATATTTGAGCTGATTAATTTTGGAACACAGGTTTCTAAATTTAATAATGATCCATCGGTAGATAATGCACTGTCGTATATGTCGGGTATGATGGCGACAACTGCTGCTATTTTGGAAGTGGGTAGCAGTTCGATGGAGAAGTTTTCATTTGCAGAGCGTGCCGCTTATATTGCTAAGTGTGGTGCATATTTTGCGATTGCAGGTGCAACAGTTTCATTAATTATTGATGTGAAAGGTTTTGTAAAGTCAAGAAAAGAGGGCAATCCATATGCTATGGCTCTAAATAGTGTCAAGGGTATAACTTCATTTTTAACTTTTGCTGTAGGTATTAATGCATTATTAAACTTACCTTTAATGAGGAATACAGCTTATTACTCTAATATTGAACGTTATGCTTTAGGAAGAGCATTTTTAGGGGTACGAGCTATACAGGCAGGTGCGATGTTAAGCTTAGCCGGTATTGTACTTGTTGTATTGGAGATTTATTTAAAAAATTATGTCTTGGACAATGCGATGCAAGACTGGTGTCAGAAGTGCGCCTTTCGGTTAAAAACCAGTGCTGAAAGTCCTTTTAAATATATTAAAGAAGAAGAGAAAGAGTTTAATAGTGCGGTGGTGAGTGTCTAAATGAAACATTTAAAGTTAAACCTAAAACTGGTGGAAGGTTCAGTCCATTCTTTAGAAAAAGCCAAGTCCAAAATACCCGTAAATCAAAATGTGGGTGGAATTGCCGCTGGAACTGCTTTTGCTGGTGTGCTGGCTGAAAGTAGTTCGTTACTTACCAGTGCTCCTATCCTAGTGTTGGCAGGTAAAGCTAAAGATGGCATCACGTTTACGGGGGAAATAGAAGGACATTCTTTACTAGGGCAATTTACGACGGCACGTTTTAACGAGAATGATGAACTGATCGCTGTAATTAATGACAAGCCTGTAGATGGACGTTATCAATAACGCCATTGTGAGACAAATTTTTTACTTTACTTTACTTTACTGGCATGGCTAGGGGTTTCTTTTTTAGTTGTATTATTCTATATATTTGATTTCTCATATTCTTGGGATTCTTTCGTAGATTTAATTTATTCTATTCTTATAATTTTTGTTTCATCAGTATTATTATCTAGCTTTGTAAACTATTTTGGTTATAGGAAGTCATATGAAAGTTTCGGAGCATTATCGGAGCAAGTATTTGAAAAACTAGGTTTTGAATGTCCAGAAGAACAGGATTTTTATAATGAATTCTTAACGGATGAAGGTGTGCAGATTAGTGTAATGAAATATCGTAATAAGTTAAAAGGTCAAGACCCTTATCCAGAAGATTATTTTGATAAGAAAAAAGTTAGTGAGTGATGACTGGTCTACAATTAAATCTAAAACTGGTAGAAGGCCCGATCCATTCTTTAGAAAAAGCCAAGTCCAAAATACCCGTAAATCAAAATGTGGGAGGAATCGCAACTGGCACCGCTTTTGCTGGTGTACTGGCTGAAAGTAGTTCATTACTTACCAGTGCTCCTATTTTGGTGATGGCAGGTAAAGCTAAAGATGGCATCACGTTTACTGGGGAAATAGATGGACATTCTTTACTGGGGCAATTTACGACGGCTCGTTTTAACGAAAATGACCAACTGATAGCTGTAATTAATGACAAGCCTGTAGATGGACGTTATCAGGTCTATGCCATTATTGATCCTAAATCTGGTTTGCTTTATATGATCTATGAAATGGGTCGTTCAGTAAAGAAGGGCTATAAAGCGATTATTATGCAAACCTATTATTTCACTTTAATTTGTTGGGGTGGGATGTCAATAATGCTTTTACTTTTTTACTTTTTTACTTTTTTACTTTTTTACTTTTTTACTTTTTTACTTTTTTACATTTTTGATTTTAATTATTCTTGGGACTCTTTTCTATATTTAATAATGTGGATACTTATAAGTATTTTTATCTGTATTCCATTGATGGCTTTTGTAAATTATTTTGGTTATAGAAAATCATATGAAAATTTTGGAACATTATCAGAGCAAATATTTGAAAAACTAGGCTTTGATGATCCTAAAGAGCAGGATTTTTACAATGATTATTTAATTAATGATGGAATCAACATCAGTGTTATGGATTATAGAAAAAATTTAAAAGGTCAAGATCCTTATCCAGAAGATTATTTTGATAAGAAAAAAGTTAGTGAATGATGACTGGCCTACAATTAAACCTAAAACTGGTAGAAGGCCCGATCCATTCTTTAGAAAAAGCCAAATCCAAAATACCCGTAAATCAAAATGTAGGTGGAATTGCCGCTGGTACTGCTTTTGCTGGTGTGCTGGCTGA
>NZ_KB850122.1:217503-790213 GCF_000369645.1 Acinetobacter sp. CIP 64.2 | reverse complement strand
CCTGTAGATGGACGTTATCAGGTCTATGCCATTCTGGATCCTAAATCTGGTTTGCTTTATATGATTTATGAAATGGGCCGTTCAGTAAAAATGGGTTATAAAGCCATTATTATGCAGACTTACTATTTTACATTGTTGTCATGGGGTTTTCTCTTTATTTTTATTTTATTCTATTTTATTTTTAATTTTTCCTACTCTATGAACACCATTTTATACTTTCTAAAGATTGTGGGAATTTCTTTATTTGTTTCTGTAGCAATTTCTGGTTTTGTTAACTATTTTGGCTATAGAAAATCCTATGAAAATTTCGGAGCATTATCGGAGCAAATATTTAAAAAACTAGGTTTTGAATATCCAAAAGAACAGGATTTTTATAATGAATTTTTAATGGATGAAGGTGTGCAGATTAGTGTAATGAAATATCGTAATAAGTTAAAAGGTCAAGATCCTTATCCAGAAGATTATTTTGATAAAAAATGATAAAAATCGAAGATCGTGTAAGGAATCTCTAAATTGAAGATTCCAAAATTCACTCTTTAAAAAATATAGAGAAGCAAGTTGTTGTTTTGGCAATGCTAGGTACTTTAGCAAGTAGTAGTGCATTGATGAAAAATGCTCCAATTATGCTTGTGGCTGCAAGAGGAGAAGTTGATGAATGAATGTTTACTTTCTTGATATATTGCTCATATCTGCATGGATTTAAAGAGGAAGAAGGCTATGCTTAAGGATTTGGTTAAGGACTAAAAGATATTTAGTCATGATTTTTTAATTAAGGTTTTTTAAATGTATTTAAAGTTATCTGAATTTGATTATAATTATTTTGTGAAAAAACACTTTGTACTCAATTTTGCTCTAGGTGTCCTTGCTCTTTTTGGATTTAGTACGATTTTTAGTTTAAGTACATGCTTTATAAAAATTTTATTTATTCTTTCTTATATACTTTATTTCTATTTTTGTATTTTTCTTTATATACGGGCTAGGGTTAAACCTGATGCTCTTTTATATGCACAGCATCGTTTTAGGAGTGGCTATTTGACGTCGTTTTCTTTCCTGCTGATCGCTCTGTCAATTTCACTAAATGTTGCTGAAATATATTTTTGGAGTTATATCGTCATTTATATCTTATTTCATATTCTTATTCGATTTGAAATGAAAACTATTCAAAATAATAATAAAAATCTACATGATCTTACTCGGGATTTTAATCAAAAAGAAGGCGGGCTGTATGATTTTATATTTTCTTTGACTCGGTATGAGTATAAGATAAATGGGTGGATAATATTTTTTGGTTTTATTTTAATTCAAGTGGTTTTGGTTGCTGTTCTGAAAGGAATATTTAAAATTACAGCTCCTTATGAACTCTATATTATTCCAGGTGTTTTTTTCTTTATCTCAGGTTTTGCTTTATATAATATGGGGTTAAAAATGTATTTACCTTATATTATTAGACTTCCTTCATAAATCATTTTTCAATCAATTTAATTGTTTATCTTTCACCCAATCTAAATTGTATATGCCAGCAAGTAAATTAAACCGCAGGTTTAATCTTTTACGACGATTTCTATATACACAAGATAAAATCTTAAAACATTTCATCCTTCCAAATACATGCTCTACTTGAATTCGTCTACGACCAATCTCTTTATTTAACTTTTTTAATTCAGAATCTAGTTTTTCAGTTTTCTTTGCTTTAGATGGCATGAGGCATCCAAAACCCAATTTCTTTATCCCTAAATAACCCTTATCAACGATAAAAAAGGGCTTAAATTTTAATTTCCTCATGCTTTTTTTAAATATTTTAAAATCATGCATGCTTCCATGACTTCCACATACACTCAGTATTTCACCTGTTATATAGTGCATAGATAGCTGAAATTTAAAGGTATGTCGCTTTTTTTTACCGCTATACCATTTCTTCTGTTTTTTTTGGACGTTGAACTAATATTTCAGTGGCATCAATCACAACAACTTCCCAATCCACTTCATCTCGATTAGGAAGTTGTTTTGGCAAGTTGAATTTTCCAGAACGGATTAAGGTATCTTCAATAACACGTGTGATACGAATTGCACTCGTTTCAGATACACCGTAACTCATACCAAGATGGAAAAATGTTCGATATTCTCTCCAATATTCTATACATAAGAGCAAACGATCTTCCAACGGTAATTTATGCGGTCGTCCTTTACCAATATGACGAGGTAAATGCTTATTTAGCTCGGCCAACATGAGGTTAAATGTAGCCCAACTAACACCGGTAAGCCTACGAAACTTAACGTTTGATAATTTTTGAATATCTTTGAATTTCATCCAAGGATTATCTCTTGAATTAAATAATTTTGCTGATTAATTTAAGATCAAATAAATTGTACGTTTTTTGATTTATGACGGAAGTCTATTCTGCAAGAAGAAGTACAGTAGAACCCTTATTTAAAATTTAAACCTAAGAAAAAAAGCCACTAAACAATTAGTGGCTTCCTTTAAAACTAAATCAGCTTATTTAATTTTCTTAAAAATAAAGTCATTAATCTTATGACCCGATTCCAGACCACGACGCTCGAATTTAGTGACTGGACGCCATTCTGGGCGAGGGTAGCTATTGCCTTTACCTGCCAAGTTTTCCATATCAGGACGGTTATCTAGGATATCAAGCATCCACTCTGCATACGGTTCCCAATCTGTCGCGGCATGAAAAGTACCACCCAACTCAAGCTTTTGTTCAACCAGTTGCATACGCTCATGAATCACAAAGCGACGTTTAAAGTGACGCTTCTTCTGCCACGGATCTGGGAAATAAAGCTGTACACAGTTAATGCTGTTATCTGGCATTTCACGTAATACTTGAATCGCATCCGCATCCAGTACAAACAGGTTCTTTAAGCCCGCCATACCCGCTTCATAGACGCACTGTGCAATACCAGGCACATGCACTTCGATTCCGACAAAGTTACGTTCAGGATTGGCTTTTGCCATTAATACCAAAGAGCGACCCATACCAAAACCAATTTCAACGGTCAACGGACGTTCAGGATGTTCAAAGTGTTGACGTAAATCACCAACAGGGTATTCCAAAATTAAATCACGATAATCTTCTAAAGCAGTACGTTGTGAAGTATTGAGCGGAGCTGAACGACGCATAAACGTCACAATTTCACGGTGCTCAGGCAAATTGTCGAGTTCCGTAATTTGCGTTTCTAACTGATCGTTTGACATGATTCTGGAGATATAAATATAGAAATGCCGTATTTTAAGTGTTCAGGTGGTCAAGTCAAACTTTAAGTGATTTTATTTAGCCAGTCATTTCTGAAATTGATTAAAATTTGTCAAAAAATCTTCATGTAGCTGTCACAGAAATTGCATAGCCTAATTACAATTTTAACACTAAGTAAAAAATGATGAACAATTTTAAATACCATTCGATCGCCATTTGTTTAGGCCTGTTAGGTGCATCTTCAATCTTTTCCGCTGCACATGCACAATTGATGTTTAGCCAATATGTCGATGGCAGCAGCAATAAAAAAGGACTGGAAATTTATAACCCCGATGCGACAGCGGTAAACTTAGCCGATTATGAAATCCAGCAGTTCAATAATAGCGGTACAGTTAAAACCGTAGCTTTCCCACTACAGGGCACTTTGGCCAGTAAACAAAAATTCTTGATTGGTCGTTCTGAATTACAGACGCAATTGGGAGGTAAGGTGAATCAGGTGGCGGGCCTGTCCTTTAATGGTGACGATGCCATTGTCTTGCTCTATCGTGGTACGCCTGTAGATCGTTTTGGTCGTATTGGTGAACGTCCAACAAATGGTTGGGGCACCACAGTGCTGAGTATGGGCAATAGCTTTAAGCGCATTCAAACTGACAATCCTGTCGTCAGTGTTGATCCAACCAGCCCATTTGATTTAGATCAATCTTGGCAGGCATGGACAGATCGGAATGACTTTTCGAATTTAACTGGCTCAACCACCACACCACCGATTACAGATGCAGTTAGTTGTAATAGCAGTGACACGCCGATTGCCAGCCTAGCGCAATCGACACAGAATCAAAACTATACCATTCGTGGTGTGATCACGGCAGACTATCGCTATAGCAATGGTTTCTCTGGTTTTTATGTACAAACCCCTGACAGTAAAGCCACCGCAAATGTCAGTAATGCCATCTTTGTCTATATTCCTGCCAGCAGTGCAGTAAAAGGCGGGCAGGTTGGCGATGAAGTTATTCTGCGTGGTCGTTTAACCAGTTATCAGAACCAACTGCAAATTGATCAGTTACAGCAAGATGTTCAAAGCTGTAACCAGAATATGGCATCGCTGATTCAACCACTGGATTTGAATTTACCTTTTAGCAGCTTAACCGATGCATCTGGGAACTCTCCAAAACGTTATCAGGGCATGCTGGTAAAATTACCACAAACGCTGACGGTGAGCGAAAACTATAATTTTGGCCGTTATGGTGAATTGTCACTGAGTTTAGGTCGCTTATTCATTCCAACCAATCTTTATCCAGCATTGTCCAATGAAGCGAAAGCATTGGCACAGCAAAATCTGCTTTCCAAGATTATTTTTGATGATGGCTATAGCAATCAAAACCGTGCACCGTGGTTGCCACAGAACTTTAGCGCCCTTAATACCTTGCGCTCTGGCTACCAGTTAAAGAATGCACAAGGGATTTTAGAATATCGTTTTAATGCTTGGCGTGTACAACCGATTGCAGGGGCAAACTTGCCAGAAATCGTGACCACCACCAATCCACGCACAACGATTGCAGCGAAACAAAGTAAGCATATCCGTGCTGCGGCATTTAACGTGCTGAACTATGACAACGGTAAAAATGGTTTCCCAACAGAACGTGGTGCCAACAGTCAGGCTGAATTTGATAAGCAACATGCCAAAATCGTGAATGCGTTAAAATCGATTGATGCGGACGTTTATGGCCTAATGGAAATTGCCAACAATGGTTATGGGAGTGATAGTGCGGTTGCCAATCTGACTAAAGCCTTAGGACCAGACTGGAAATATGTGATTCCAGAAGGCCTGAATCAGCTGGGTACTGATGTGATTGCGGTTGCGATTATTTATAACAGCAAACGTGTTCAGCCTGTCAATAAAGCCGCAGTATTGGACTTGGGGGATAAAAACCGTTCAACGCTTGCGCAATCATTTAAACCGGTACAAGGTGGTCAGATCTTCACGGTCATTCCAAACCATCTTAAATCTAAAGGCTGTAAGGGCGTAGATGCCAACTCTCTCGATGCCGATCAAAGAGATGGTCAAGGCTGTTGGAACCCAACCCGTGTTAAAGCGGTTGAACAACTCACCCAGTGGATTGCCAAGAATCCGACTCAAGTGAAAAATCCGAATATCTTGCTCTTGGGTGATATGAACAGTTATGCCAAAGAAGATCCGATTCTGACCTTTGAGAAAGCCAACTATAAAGTCTTGTTGAATGATAGCAAAGTAGGTGAAGGCAGCAAGGCCTATAGCTATGTCTTTGGTGTATCGAGTGATGCCGATGGTTATGGTGGGGCAGGAAACCTTGATCATGCCATTGCCGATGCCAATCTGTATAAGCGTGTGATTAAAACATTTGCTTGGCATATCAATGCTGATGAGCCAACGGTATTGGACTATAACGAGGAATATAAAACCGATGAGCAAAAAGCACTGTTCTTTGCTGCTGATGCTTATCGTTCTTCAGATCACGATCCTGTAATTGTGGATCTGGACATGAAAAGCTCGGATTCGCAACTAGAACCAAACAATCCGAAGAATATTATCGTTGAATTTTTAAACTCATTATTTGAATGGTTAGGCAAGATTTTTGGTCGGGCGTAACACGATTTCCGTGACCTTGTTTAATTTGTTTTTTCATAAATTAATCAATCGTCACGGAATATAACTTGCAAGGCAGAAAAAAATTCATTAATAGTAGTGGTGTGGATGTTCTTAGCATGAAAGCTATTATAAATTTTAGTTATTTCTGTTCTTGAGTTTCGTTGGAACGTTCTAGAGCATAAGTCGTTAGATAACAAGGATCAATTATGAAGTTGTATTATTCACCTGGTGCATGCTCATTGGCAGCCCATATTATTTTAAATGAAATTAACGTAGATTTTGATTTAGAACGAGTTGATCTAAAAACACATAAAACCTCTAAAGGTGCAGATTATTACGAGATTAATCCAAAGGGCTATGTGCCTGCTTTGGAAATTAATCCAGGTTTGATTTTAACTGAGAATGTAGCAATTTTACCTTTCTTGGCTCAGCATGATCCAAAACAGGATTTGATTCCGCCTTCAGGTATGGGGCGTGCCAAGGTGCTAGAGTGGTTGGGATATCTCAACTCAGAATTACATGATGCTTATTCAGTCTTCTTTGGTGGTCGATTAACCGACGATGAAAAGACCAAAGCCTATGCCGAAGTTGATCGTTTACTCAGTTATATCGATAACTACTTAGCTGAATCTGAATATGATTATCTGGTCGATGATAATTTTGGCCCAGCAGATGCTTATTTATTTGTGTTAACCAATTGGTCTAATCATATCGAACATGACTTGACGCCTTATATCAACATTATTGCGTTGCGTAATAAAGTGGCTGAACGTCAGTCTGTGCAAATCGCAATGCGTGATGAAGGCTTATTGAGCTAATTGATGCATTCCAATAAAAAAGCCTCTGTTTACAGAGGCTTTTTTATTTCAGCAATAATCGAAATTATTGTTGAGCTTTTTGTTTTACATCAGCAGCCGTTGATTCAACCGCGCCAGCAACTTTAGCAGTTGCATCACGTGCAGCAGCCTCAGTTTTTGCAGCAGCTTCAGCAGTTGCATTCGCAGTGTGATCAGCAGCAGCATCAATTTGGTTGCTTGCTGTATCTACAGCAGTCGCAACATCACTTGAAGCGGCATCAGCAGCATTGTGAAGATCAGCACCAGCTTGGTTAGCAGCATGCTCTAAATGTTCGCCAGTTGTTGCACCTGTTTCAGGCGCTTTTTCTTTATTACAGCCTACAAGGGCAACAGTCGCAGCGAGACCTAAAGCAACGAGTAATTTATTCATTGTCATATTTCCTTTTCTTTGTGGCATCCAATAGGAATGGATAGCGAAAATATAAACATAAACCACAGGAATAATAAAGTAGAAAAATTGTTGATAACTTGTAAAAACACGCACTTACATCAGATCGTGTAAGTGCGTGCATAGCTATTAGGTGAGCTTAAACACCAGAACGGATCATATAATCAAAGGCAGACAGTGATGCTTTCGCGCCTTCACCGGTCGCAATGATAATCTGCTTGTACGGCACTGTAGTACAGTCACCTGCGGCAAATACCCCTTTGACATTGGTTTCGTTGCGCTCATTAATCACGATCTCACCACGATTACTCAGTTCAACCGCACTGTTCTTCAAGAAGTCAGTGTTTGGCAATAAACCAATTTGTACAAAGATCCCTGCAAGTTCAACAGTATGCTCAACATCAGTGGCACGGTCTTTATACTTCAGCGCCGTGACTTGTGAACCATCACCTACCACTTCAGTACTCAAGGCATTCATGATCACGGTGGTATTTGGCAAGCTGTTTAATTTGTCCTGCAATACTTGGTCAGCACGAAGTTTGGTATCAAACTCAACCAAAGTCACATGCTCAACAATGCCTGCAAGGTCAATGGCTGCTTCTACACCAGAGTTGCCGCCACCAATCACCGCAACACGTTTACCTTTGAATAATGGGCCATCACAGTGTGGGCAGTACGCAACACCGCGCGTCCGATACTCTGCTTCACCTGGGACATTCATCTCTCTCCAACGTGCACCCGTTGAAAGAATGATGGTTTTCGATTCAAGTTTGGCACCATTTTCCAGTTCCACTTCAACCAGACCATTGGCCGTTTGATCTGCCCCCGTGATCTTGCTGACACGTTGCAGGTTCATGATATCTACCCCATACTCACGCACATGGGCTTCCATATCTTGGGCAAACTGTGGACCTACCGTTTTTTGAACCGTAGTGAAGTTCTCAATGTCCATGGTATCCATGACCTGACCACCAAAGCGTTCAGCCACGATACCGGTTTTAATACCTTTACGTGCTGCATAGATTGCCGCTGTACCACCCGCAGGACCACCACCAATCACCAACACATCAAATGCATCTTTGGCATTGATTGCGGCTGCATCTTTCTCAGCTGAATTGCTATCCAGTTTGGCTACGATTTCTTCCAGTGTCATACGGCCTTGGCCAATATGCTGATTGTCTTGGAATACCATGGGTACAGCCAAGATTTTGCGTTCTTCAACTTCGTCTTGGAAGAAGGCACCATCAATCATGGTCGCCGTGGTATTTGGATTATTGATCGCAATCAAGTTTAAAGCTTGCACTACATCTGGACAGTTGTGACAGCTTAACGATACGAATACATCGAAGTTTGCAGTTAAATTTAAACCTTTGATCTGAGTCATTACTTCATCAGAGACCTTAGGGGCATAACCCGACACTTGTAACAATGCCAAGATCAAAGAAGTAAACTCATGTCCCATCGGTAAGCCAGCAAAGAACACACGAGGTTGTTCGCCTGCTTTGGCCACACCGAAACTAGGACGGCGAGCGTTTGAACCGTCAAAACGCGCCGTAACTTGGTCAGAAAGCTCAGCAATTTCAGTCACGAGTTGTTTGATTTTGTCTGCTTTATCTGAGTCATCTAAAGCAGCAACCAACTCGATTGGACTTTCTAAACGTTCTAAGTAAGCTTTTAATTGAGTTTTAATATTTTGATCTAACATCTATTTCTCCAAACGCTAAGACTTTCAAATCAGCTAAATTCATTCAATGAGGCTATAGTACGCAAAAGTACTAAATAGGTAAAACAGTATGTTTTTATGAGTTTAATCGGTTTTTTGAATTTTGGTATGTCAGTTGAATTTTTGAAATGTACCTTTCGATAAAAAAAACAGTACAATCAAACTTGTTATACAACTGCAATCATTGCGTGGCATAAAAGGGTAAGCAATATGGCATTACAGCGCGGCATCTATCAACACTATAAAGGACAACTTTATCAGGTCTTCAATGTGGCTCGTCATAGTGAAACCGAAGAAGAGCTGGTTGTTTACCAATGCCTATATGGGGATTACTCCATGTGGGTACGTCCATTAGCGATGTTTCGTGAAACGGTTCAACTGGCTGATGGACAAATCCAGCCCCGTTTTAAATTGATTCAAGCGACTTAAGCGTAATTTGCTGACTTGGTATTGGGAGGGGCAGAGATGACCAGTAGTGTATTCTTACAACGTATTTCTGATTTATATGATCAGTTCAAGCAACATGATGCTCAACAGTCTGATCGTCTGAGTCGCTATCGGAATATTGAAGCTGAGTCGGCAAAATTATTGGCAATGTTGGTTCGTTGCCAGCAATCAAAACGTATTCTGGAAATCGGTACTTCTACTGGTTATTCAACCTTATGGTTGGCTGAAGCTGCCCAAGCGGTAGATGGCAACGTTCAAACTGTAGAAATTGATCCTTTACGCAGTGCTCAAGCGAAAAAATATGCAGAAGAATTTGAGTTAGAACAGCAAATTGATTTCTGGGTGGGAGACGCAGCGGATTTTCTGGCTCAAGCCAGTGAACCGTTTGATTTTATTTTACTGGATGCAGAGCGTATTCATTACGTGAGTTACTGGGCCGATTTAAAGCGTTTATTACAAAACGCGGGCAGTACCTTGATTATTGATAACGTAATTTCTCATGCTGCCGAAGTAAAAACCTTTCTGGAATTGATCAAGCATGATGAACATTACATGAGTACAACTTTGCCGATTGGCGCGGGCTTATGTATGGTGATCTTGAAGTGAATTGATTTTATCTTGGTGGTTTAAGCGATAAGCTTGTGGACTACAACCCATCACTTTATTAAAGGCACGGGTAAAATTGGCAGGGTTGGAATAACCCAGTTCATAAGCAATCGCTGTAATGGTAAAGCTAGAATTCTCTAACAAATCAATGGCACGTTCAGTGCTGATCTGCTGTTTTAATACCTGAAACTCAACACCTTGCTGCTGCAAATAACGCTGTAAGGTTTTGGTAGAAATGTTCAAGACCTTGGCGCATTCAGTTAAGGTAGGGACTTGATTGGCTTGCTTGAGCATCATGCTGACCCATTCCACAATTTCACCTTGGTGATAGATTTTCTGAATTTGTTCCTGACAACGTTGTTCAACCACTTTTAAACTATGCGCATCTGCCAATGGTAAGGGCAGTGCCAATTGTTGTGCATCAATGACAACCCGTATGCCTGACATCCAGTTGTAGTTAAAGTGGAAATTGGCTTTGACTAAATGTAGATAACGTTCCTGATAAACTGGTTCTGGGATACTTAAATAGACTTGATAGCGTTGTAATTGCTGACCAGCCAACTCTAATAAGCTGTAGTAAAAGGCTACCGCAATCGCTTCAATATGAAAGGCCAGACACTGCTTGTTCATGTGTAAAATCGGTTCAAATAATAGTTCAACCTTGTTTGATTCTGCTGGAAAATGAATGCTCAGCTTAAAGCTCGGCATAATCAGTCTAAAGTACTGTGCAATCAGTCTAAGTGCATGCTCTAGATGAGGACTGGTCATCAGGGCATAACCAACCAAACTATGTGAACTCAGTTTTAGGTTTTTCCCTAGTTCAAAGGCGAGGTCTTGGGTATTGGGTAGGCTTAAACCAATCGCAATGAATTGTTCAATCTGTTGAACTGACAGCAGTTCTGTTTTCGCAAGTTCATCTTTTAAACGGATGAGCAAATCATTATCGTATTGATGTGTACTGATCAGTATTTCAATCAGCCGCAAATAATAACGCGATGGAATTACGGGAATTTGCTGCTTTTGCACAAGAATTGTTCATTAAAGTCTTAAAATGATAATAGCAAGTCTTAAAATGATAATATAGAGGGGCGATAAAAGCACACACTCAATTCAGGCAAAACATTTTGTGTTTGATTGAGGAAATTCTAATGAATATGCATACTCAAATTGATGTAGAGCAGGCAACAACAAACTTTAAAGATAAAAAACGTCATTTATGGTTATTGGGGTTGGCTGTCCCTACAATTGCAATGAGCGGTCTGGCGGGTTATCAATTTGGCCCGAAGAAAACCAAAAAATTCTTCGCTTCTTTTGGTCCATTATTTATTCATGGCGTTATTCCTGCACTGGATAAACTAATTGGTGAAGACACGGAAAATCCGCCATTAGATGCAATCGCAGACTTGGAAGCAGATCCTTATTATTCACGTATTGTCAAGCTTTTCATACCATTACAATATGCGACCAATATTTATGGCGCTTATTTAGCCAGTCGTAAAAATACACCCGTCGCGGATCAAGTTTTACTTGGAACTTTGGTGGGCATGGTCAATGGGATTGCGATTAATACCGCGCATGAACTTAGCCATAAAACTGGGCGGCTTGAACATTACCTTTCCCATTTAGCCTTGGCACCATCGGGGTATAACCACTTTCGCATCGAACATCCATATGGGCATCATCGTCGTGTTGCAACACCAGAAGATCCTGCATCGTCACAATTTGGCGAAACTTTCTGGAAATTCTTACCGCGTACTGTCATTGGCAGCTTTAAATCCGCGATTGAAATTGAAAAGAATCGTTTAGAACGTAAGAAGTTGTCTTTCTTCTGTAAGGAAAATGAGTTGATACATGGCTGGGCGATGTCTGCCGTGTATCATGCGGCTATGTTTAGCAAGTTTGGCATGTGTTCGGTACCGTTCCAAGTCACGCAAGCCGTTTATGCAATTACTTTATTCGAATCAGTGAATTACATTGAACATTATGGTTTAAAGCGCGAGAAAAAGGCCAATGGTCAATATGAGCGTACTTTACCTGAGCATAGTTGGAACAATAATAATGTGGTGACCAATTTGTTCTTGTATCAATTACAACGCCATTCGGATCATCATGCCAATCCAACCCGAAGCTTCCAGACCTTACGTCATTTTGAAGATGCACCTCAATTACCAGCAGGGTATGGCGCAATGATTTTACCTGCGTTTATTCCATCGTGGTGGTCAAAAATTATGGATGATCGAGTGGTACAGCACTACAAAGGTGATTTAGACAGAATTAATGTTTATCCTGAGGCCAGACAGAAAATGTTAGAGAAATATGCTGAACAACATAGTGCCACTTAAAGCTCAACCAGATCCAATGCAAATCAGCCCAATTGGGCTGATTTTTTATATTTTAAGCTGAGATACAGAGCCGTTTAAAATGTAGATCAAATTCAAGATATTTGTGCACAAAGGCTGTTTTATCGTTGGTACGAAGCAAATTATTGTAGATAAACTCTGGAACAGGATGATAAAGCTCGCCTGAGCCATTGCTATAGAAAATTTTTAAATAGCGTGAAGAAACATCGTATTTCCAAGAGGTTACAACAACCGGTTTTTCCATATATTCGTCCCCATATTGATTTGATCTTTTAGTACATAATGAATAACTCTGGTGTTTCCTCATTTGACAGTACTCCAACTGGGACGGTCTGACAATTCATATGTGCAGCTTGCTATAAACTTATAAGTATAAGAATTGTAAAAAATTAGCTATAAAATTATAGGATTACTAATCTACGATTTTGAAAAAAACAGGCAAAAAGAAACCACCCTAAAAAGGGTGGTTTCAGACGACTAGGTCTAATCTAGATAATTAGATTTTACCAACTAAGTCGATAGATGGAGCAAGTGTAGCTTCGCCTTCTTTCCATTTAGCTGGACATACTTCACCTGGGTGAGCGTGAACGTATTGAGCAGCTTTAACTTTACGAAGAAGTTCAGATGCATCACGACCGATACCACCCGCGTTGATTTCAACGATTTGGATTTTGCCTTCTGGATCGATTACGAAAGTACCACGGTCAGCAAGACCAGCAGCTTCGATTAATACCTCGAAGTTTTTAGAAAGCGTCCAAGTTGGATCGCCGATCAATGGATATTGGATTTTACCAATAACTTCTGAAGTGTCGTGCCAAGCTTTGTGCGTGAAGTGAGTATCAGTAGATACGCCATAGATTTCAACGCCTAATTTTTGGAATTCAGCATAGTTGTCAGCAAGGTCGCCTAACTCAGTTGGACATACGAAAGTGAAGTCAGCTGGGTAGAAGAATACAACAGACCATTTGCCTTTAAGATCAGCTTCAGATACTTCAACAAATTGACCGTTGTGGTACGCAGTTGCTTTAAATGGTTTAACTTCAGTATTAATTAAGCTCATCATTGTCTCCATGATTGAGGTTTTATTGAGAGGCTAACGCCTTACTTGTTTACGAGGTCAAGAATAAATAATTTTTAGTTATTGGGGAAATAGTATTTTTACATGACTAAAATCGGAAAATTGAATAACTCAATCAAAAACGACTTTCACCCAAGGATATCTGCCTTATTTGACTGCATACAGATGAAGCAAACATGACAAACTATCCAAAACTAATGTGCATAACAACATGAAGTCTACGCTGTTAAAATTCAAGGGTAAAATTGAAAAAATCTAAAAATATATAAAAAACCAAGATATACGATTAAATTTTCTACGGCTATCTGTTTTGTTTTTGAGTACTATCTGGTCGTGATCCTTGAGCGTTAGGATAGATTTGCAAAAGAAAAAATACGAATACGATAAGGAGAAGAGAAATTAGTTTGATGAGATTATTGATTTGTTACTATAAAAATACAGGAATTAATTGGCAGGAGTGAAGGAATGGAATCATATAGTGGTCTAGTAAGTCTTACACAAGCAAAAACTTATCTCCCAAAAGAGGGGGCAATATTTATTCCAAATTGTCAGGCAGTTGATTTATTCTCATGTTCGATGATTGTATTGGATGCAAAACAAAGTCAGCAAGAAATAAGAGAAGGCGCTATTTTCATTCCAAAAGTATTAAAAGGAAAAGGTTATCAACACTGGTTACAGGTCTCTACTTTTCTTAATCTTGTCGTTGATTTTGATCCAAACGAAGTAAGTGAATCAAAATTAAGGTCTATTTTTATTGTTTCAGCTTCGGATGAATAATTATTTAACTTGATTCAAGATCTGAATTTTTAGTGCTAAGCCTCTGCGGTCGCTAAGGTCTAGAAAAGCTTTCTTTGCATAGCAAGGTTTTAAGGCGTAAAATAGGCGATTCTTTTTATTTTCAGGAAAGCTGTTCAGTGCAGAGTCATTTAAATGTAGATCAATGGGTTATGGCACGTGACCGTCACCGTTTAAATCGACTGCGCAAGGATAAGAAAACAGAAAAAGCAGACATCGAAAAACTATTTGAACAGTCCAATCATAAAGTTAAACAGCGTTTAGCCCGTATACCGCAAATCAAGCTCAATCAAGACTTGCCTGTTACTCAATATACAGATCGCCTGATTGCTGCGATTCAAAAGCATCAAGTCATTATTGTGGCAGGGGAAACTGGCTCTGGTAAAACCACGCAACTACCGCAAATTGCGATGCTGGCGGGTCGTGGTCTTACAGGCATGATCGGTCATACGCAACCTCGTCGTCTGGCTGCACGCAGTGTCTCGCAACGCATTGCGGAAGAAGTGGGCGAGAAGCTTGGCGAATCAATTGGCTTTAAGATTCGTTTTAATGAGCAAGGTTCGCAAGACTCCATCGTCCGTTTGATGACGGATGGTATTCTGTTAGCAGAGCTCACCAATGATCGTTTCCTGTCGAAATACGACACGATCATTATTGATGAGGCGCACGAACGTTCACTCAATATTGACTTTATCATGGGCTATCTCAAGCAGTTATTGCCAAAGCGTCCTGATTTAAAAGTCATCGTGACTTCGGCGACTTTAGATGTAAACCGTTTTAGTCAATACTTTCATAATGCCCCAATCTTTGAAGTGGAAGGGCGAAGCTTCCCTGTTGAAGTACGTTATCGTCCCATCTCCGAGCTGAGTATTGTCGGTAGTGATGATGATGAGTTCGATGACTTTGAAGAAAATCTACCACGTGCTGTGGTACAAGCAGTCGAAGAATGTTTTGCCGATGCAGAAAGTCGTGGTCATCCTGAACATGCCGATATTCTGATTTTTGCCAGTACCGAGCAAGAAATTCGGGAATTACAGGAAACCTTGCAAAAGCATGGTCCTCGACATACTGAGGTACTGCCTTTATATGCACGTTTGGCGCTGGCTGAACAGCAAAAGATTTTTAGTCCAAGTGGTAAAGGACGGCGCATTATTATTGCCACCAACGTGGCGGAAACGGCGTTGACGGTGCCGAATATTCGTTATGTGATTGATAGTGGTTTTGCCCGTATTTCCCGCTATAACTACCGTTCACGGGTACAGCGCTTACCGATTGAAGCGATTTCGCAGGCAGCAGCCAATCAGCGTAAAGGCCGTTGTGGTCGTATTGCTGCGGGTGTCTGTATTCGTTTGTACAGCGAAGAAGACTTTTTAAGTCGTCCTGAGTTTACCGAACCTGAGATTAAAAGAACTAACTTGGCTTCCGTGATTTTGCAGATGCAAAGTTTAGGTCTGGGCAGTCTGGAAGATTTTGATTTCATTGAACCACCTGATTTTCGTCTGGTGAATGATGGTCGCAAACTCTTGATTGAATTGGGGGCATTAACAGATAAAAAAGCCCCTCTTTCCCAAAGAGGTGAGGAACAAACGATGTTCCGCAAGGGAGATTCATCTAGAGATAATCCCCCTCAATCCCCCTTTACCAAAGGGGGAAGTCCAGATAGCTTAACCAAAGTCGGTCAAATGATGGCGCGTATGCCGATTGACCCACGACTGGCACGAATGCTGATTGGCGGTGCGCACTTTGGCGTATTGAAAGAAACGCTGATTATTGTCAGTGCCTTGGCCATTCAAGATCCGCGTGAACGTCCTGCCGATAAACAAATGCAGGCAGATCAAAAGCATGCTTTATTTAAAGAAGCTGACTCTGATTTTCTATTCTATTTAAAACTTTGGAATACCATTCAAACCAGTCCAGATACACAAACCGAAAACAAGCGCCGTCAGTTTGCACGGCAACATTTCTTGAGTTGGTTACGCTTACGTGAATGGAAACAAACCCATCAGCAGTTAGTAGAGCTGGCTGAAGGCTTAAAACTCAGTTTTAATGAAAAATCAGCCAACTATGAAAACTTACATCGTGCGCTGTTAACTGGCTTGCTTTCATTTATCGCCAACAAAACCGATGAACGTAATACTTTTATGGCGGTACGCCAGCAGAAGGCCAAAGTTTTTCCTGCCAGTACCTTACATAAGACCAATACTGCTTGGGTCATGGCCTTTGAGATGGTGGAAACCTCTCAGGTGTATTTACGTACCTTGGCCAAAATTGATCCAGAATGGATTTTATTGGCAGCACGCGATCTATTGAAATATCATTACTTTGAGCCACATTGGTCGAAAAAAGCAGGCATCGTCAATGCCTATGCGCAGATTTCGCTGTTTGGTTTAATCATTGAACCGAAACGCATGGTGAATTTTGAGAAAGTAGATCAGCCTGCGGCACATGAAATCTTCCTACGAGATGCTCTGACTACAGGTAATTTAGGTGTTACACCGCCGTTTTTAAAGCACAACCTGTTGAAGCTCGAAGAAGTTGAACGGGTAGAAGATAAGTTGCGTCGTCGCGATTTGGTGGTCGATGAGGAAACCATTTACCAGTTCTATGCCGAGAAAGTGCCAGAGGAAATTGCCAGTCGTCGTAGCTTTGAAGATTGGCGCGCAACGGTAGAAACAGAAAATCCACGTTATCTTTTTGTAGAAGACGATGCTTTGTGGATGAATGATCGTCCGACCACGCAACAATTTCCAGATTATCTGCATAATGGTCAGTTACGTTTGGCTGCAAGCTATCGTTTTGATCCAAGTCATGATGAAGATGGGGCAACGGTTAAAATTCCTGTACAGGCTTTACCGCAAGTGGATGAAAAGCAATGGTCTTGGGGAATTCCAGGTTGGCGACAAGATTTAATTGAAGCTTTACTGAAGGCACTTCCTAAAGATAAACGTCGTAATCTGGTTCCGATTCCAGATACGGCAAAAAAGTTGATGCAAGGCATTGATGCGGTACATTTACGTGAGCATCTATTTAATTATTTAGCCTTTGCGTTACGTGGCGAGCAGATCACGGAAAAAGATTTTTCTTTTGAGCGGATTGATCAATATCTGGTGCCTTTTATCAAGGTGTTAGATGAAAAAGGTAAACTCATTGCTCAAGGCCGTGACTTAGACGAATTAAAAGCACGTTGTCGTGTTGAAACTCATCGTCCAGTGAAACAGCAAGCCGGTGAGTTCCAGACCTTCCCTGAGAATTTTGTATTTGAAGCCTCACAAAAAGTGACGGGCGTGATCGTTAAGCAATATCAGGCGTTGGTTCCAAGTAAGCGATTTGCTGAGCTTGATGCCAAAGATGAATCGGGCGTGGTGATTCAAACCTTCAATGATCAAGATGAAGCGATCAAGCAACATCGTGAAGGGGTGATTCGTCTGGTGCATATGCAATTGGGAGATTTAATCCGTCAATTGAAAAAGCAGATTTCCAAGCCGTTGGCATTGGCTTATTCACCGTTGGGGGATCGTGCCAAACTGGAACAAATGCTGGTCTATGCAACCTTACAGGTTTCGATTCAGGAGCTACCTAAAAATTCAGATGAGTTTCAGCAACTACTGACTGAAACCAAAAAGCAGTTTTTAGCAAATGGTCAACAGACATTAAGTGATTTAACTGAAATATTTACCCAATGGCAGCAGATTCGCCGTGAATTATTGGTCTTGGATCAGACGATCTTTGGCCGAAGTGTAGATGATATTGAAGATCAGCTTGATTTAATGTCTTTGGCAAACTTTGTGTATAGCCGTCCACCTGAGATTTGGCAGGAATACCCGCGCTATTTAAAAGCACTGCTATTGCGTTTAGATCGTTTGCCCAATAATCTACAACGAGACCTTGCTGCAATTGATGATGTCGATCCATGGATGGACAAAGTGTTTAAATTTAAAAATGATCCTAGAATCAAAGAATTGTATTTGATGTTGGAAGAACTCAGAATTTCCTTGTTTTCTCAGCCGATGAAAACAAAGCTGCCTATTTCACCAACTAGATTACAAAAACTATGGGATCGATTAGCAATCGGTTAAACTGAGAAATATGAAAGTTAGAAGCATTCTTTACAGGAGTTTTACATGGGCATCCGTATAACTGGTACAGGTTTATTCCACCCAACCGAATCTATTTCCAATGAAGAGTTGGTTGAAAGTTTAAATGCTTATGTAGAACAGTATAACCAAGACCACGCAGCTCAAATCGAAGCAGGCGAGATTGAGGCTTTACGCGGCTCAAGCCCTGAGTTTATTGAAAAAGCCTCTGGGATTAAACGCCGTTACGTGGTCGAAAAATCTGGTATTTTAGATCCGAATCGTTTGCGCCCGCGTTTACAAGAGCGCAGTAATGATGAGCTTTCACTCCAAGCGGAGTGGGGTGTGATCGCAGCGAAACAAGCGATGGAAAATGCTGGTGTCACTGCAGAAGACATTGATGTAGTCATCTTGGCATGTTCAAATATGCAGCGTGCCTATCCGGCAGTGGCGATTGAAATCCAGTCAGCCTTGGGTATTCAAGGCTATGCCTATGATATGAATGTGGCTTGTTCTGCGGCAACATTTGGTTTGAAACAAGCCTATGATGCAGTGAAATGTGGTGCTCGTCGTGTGTTGCTGCTAAATGTTGAGATTACTTCAGGCCATTTGGATTATCGTACCCGTGATGCACACTTTATCTTTGGTGATGTTGCAACTGCATCGATCATTGAGGAAACGGAAAGCAAATCTGGCTTTGAAATTTTAGATATTCATTTGTTTACCCAGTTCTCAAATAATATTCGTAATAACTTCGGTTTCTTAAACCGCAGTGAAGATGCGGTGGTGGATGACAAACTGTTCCGCCAAGATGGCCGTAAAGTCTTTAAAGAAGTTTGTCCGCTGGTTGCGAAAATCATTACGGCACAATTAGAGAAACTTGAATTAACCCCTGAACAAATCAAGCGTTTCTGGTTACACCAAGCCAATGCCAACATGAATGAACTGATTTTAAAATTAGTGGTAGGTAAAGACGCTGATCTTGATCGTGCACCGATCATCTTGGATGAGTTTGCTAATACCTCATCTGCGGGCGTCATCATTGCAATGCATCGTACCGGTGAGCAGGTCAATGATGGTGAGTATGCAGTGATTTCTTCATTCGGTGCGGGTTATTCTGTTGGTTCGATTGTGGTACAAAAACATATTGCTTAAGCTTTTGTTTTAATAATAAAAAAACACCACAATCGTGGTGTTTTTTATTGCCAACTAAACGTTAAGCTTCAATGGTTTGAACTGCAATTTTCTTGGCAGGATCAACTTTTCGACGTACTGCTGGTACAGGTTCACCATGGTATTGGCGATCAGCAAAGTAGCTTGAGCGAACCATTGGCGCAGACCAGATATTTCTAAAACCGAGTTTGCGACCATGTTCTGCATAACGCTCGAATTCTTCTGGTGTAACAAAGCGATCGATGGGTGCATGTTGCTTAGAGGGTTGTAGATATTGACCAATGGTGACGTAGTCAACATCATGTGCTCTAAGATCATCAAGCAGGGCAATCACTTCTTCTTCAGTTTCACCGATACCGACCATCAAGCCACATTTGGTTGGGACATCAGGGCAGTATTCTTTAAACATTTTTAACAGTGTTAAAGAGTGCTGATAATCAGAACCTGGACGCATCGCTTTATATAAACGCGGCACAGTTTCAATGTTGTGGTTGAATACGTCTGGTGGGCATTCTGTCATGATGCGTAAAGCAATATCCATACGACCACGGAAGTCGGGAACCAGAATTTCCAATAAGGTTTTAGGGCTCAATTCACGTGCTTCTTTGATACAATCAACGAAGTGTTGAGCACCGCCATCCAAAAGATCATCACGGTCAACCGAGGTAATCACCGCATATTTAAGGCCGAGATTGGAAATGGTCTCTGCCATATGACGAGGTTCATCTGGATCTAAAGCATTTGGACGACCATGTGCAACGTCACAGAAAGGACAACGACGTGTACAGATGTCACCCATGATCATAAAGGTTGCTGTACCACCACCGAAACATTCAGGTAGGTTAGGACATGCAGCTTCTTCACATACCGTATGCAGTTTTTGCGAGCGCAAGGTTGTTTTGATACGCTGAACTTCTTCTGGAGCGGTCATCTTGACTCGAATCCAGTCAGGTTTGCGAGGTACTTCAACCGTAGGGATAACTTTTACAGGAATTCTTGCGACTTTTTCCGCGCCACGAAGTTTTATACCCTGTTCAGGTTTACGGTGTTCAGACATATAATTTCTACAGCCTTTGACTTGAGATATCCCGTTATTATAGTCAAATTTGCCGTAGTAAAGCATGAAAAGTGGTATTCATTTTGAAAATGTAAATATATAAAAATATATAGTTGTGAAATACATCATCTGCCTGCATATTGGTTATCATATATAAAGCAAAAACGGTTAGAAACAAAGGAGCTTTGAATGCCACGTAAGAAAGAGGTCGTTGGTGGGAATATTGTTAAATATGATGCAGTAATTCTCGGTTCTGGCCCAGCTGGCGAAGGCGCGGCAATGAAGCTTGCAAAAGCAGGTAAACGTGTTGCAATCGTTGATGTTCGTGATCAACTCGGTGGTAACTGCGCACACGTAGGAACAATTCCAAGTAAAGCATTACGTCAAACAGTTTCAAGTATTATTCGTTATCAACGTGATCCAATGTTTCAAAAAGTCGGTGAGTGGAAACAATTCACGATGAAACAGGTGTTGCGTAATGCGCATAAAGTGATTCAGCAGCAAGTCGACACACATACACGTTTTTATGACCGCAATAAAATTGAAGTTTTCCACGGTCGTGCGTATATCCAAGACAAAAACACAGTTTTGATTTTTGGTCAGGATGGCATTAAAGACACCATTATTTGCAAGCAAATTGTGATTGCAACAGGTAGTCGTCCATACCAGCCTAAAGGCCTTGATTTTAATCATCCACGTGTATTTGATTCAGACAAGATTCTTGATCTTGATTATTCAATCCAGAAAATCATCATTTACGGTGCAGGTGTGATTGGTTGTGAATACGCATCTATCTTTATCGGACTCGATCATAAAGTTGATTTGATTAACACTCAGCAAAAACTTTTAAGTTATCTGGATGATGAAATTGCCGATGCATTGTCATATCACTTACGTGAACAAGGCGTATTGATTCGTCACAATGAACAAATCGATCGTTTAGAAACCTTTGATGACCATGTGGTCTTGCATTTGCTCAGCGGTAAGAAAATCAAAGCTGATGCAATTTTATGGTGTAACGGTCGTTCGGGTAATACTGATGGTTTAGGTTTGGAAAATGTTGGCCTGGTTCCAAATGGTCGTGGCCAGCTCATGGTGAATGATCAATATCAAACTGAAGCTGAAAATATTTATGCGGCGGGTGATGTCATTGGCTGGCCATCTTTAGCATCGGCTGCGTATGACCAAGGTCGTTGCGCGGGTGCAAACATGGTAGGCGAAAAGAATGTTAAGCCAATCCGTGATGTACCAACAGGCATTTATACTATTCCAGAGATTTCATCGATTGGTAAGACTGAGCAGGAATTGACTGAAGAAAAAGTACCTTACGAAGTAGGGCAGGCATCTTTCCGTCACTTGGCGCGTGCGCAGATTACAGGTGATACAGTAGGCGAATTAAAGATTCTGTTCAATCGTGACACTTTAGAAGTCTTGGGTATTCACTGTTTTGGTAACAATGCGGCAGAGATTATTCACATTGGACAAGTGGTGATGCATAGCCCAAACAATACGTTGAAATACTTTGTCGAAACAACCTTCAACTATCCAACCATGGCGGAAGCCTATCGCGTTGCAGCGTTGAATGGTATGAATCGTCTGTTCTAACTGGTTTAGACGTTGTATGATTAAAATGCCAATCAAATCGATTGGCATTTTGCTGTCTTATGCTTGAGAAAAGTAGATATGAACTCTCAAAAAAATAATTTGATCATTATTGCCATCATTGTGTTAGTTGCTGCTTATTTGGGTTTTGATTTTAAGCAAAAACAAAATTCAGGTCGTAATTCACCTGCGCAGACTTCAAGTAATCAAGTTTCTATTGATGATCAACAGAAGATCATGCAGGCTTACCAGCAACAACGGAGCAATGTGCAAGTACAGGCACAAGGTATCGTGAAAGCAATTTTGCCAGATGATAACGAAGGTTCAAGACATCAAAAAATGATTCTCAAGCTGGAGAATGGTTTAACGGTTTTAATTGCGCATAATATTGATTTGGCGCCAAGAATCGAAGGTCTTAAAAAAGGTGATACAGTTGAGTTCTTTGGGGAATATGAATACAGCCAGAAAGGCGGGGTTGTTCACTGGACCCATCACGATCCACGTGGCAAACATGTGGATGGCTGGCTGAAATATCAGGGAAGAATGTATCAATAACTTTCTTCCCTAGTCAGTCAGTTGCAAGATGTGCGCTAAATTAGCCTGTAATCGCTGATTTTTGACGAAGTTTCCATTTAGGTAGGACTTTAGCTAAATAAGCGTCCATGCACCATACAGGGCCAATTAGAAGGAATTGCAAGTCTTTAAAGAAAGAAGGCTTCTTACCTTCAACTTTGTGCCCATAAAACTGCCCGATCCATGCAATCACAAACACGCCAATATAGAAGCCAACGCCGACAGGTAAAATCACAATTAACCACGCCATTACTGCTAATAACGCTGCCATCGCCACAGCTAAAACAATATCTAAATGGGCATAAAAGACCAGCGTTAATACTAAGAGTAATGCGGTCAGCAAGGTACTAAAGTGCGCCAGAATACCAATGATTGAAAATAGAATTGCGGGAACACAGACCCAATGGATTTTTTTGTTGGTTTGGTTTTGGTGACTGTCACTATATTCGTCAAACCATTCGTCGATCGATTTCACTGCGCGCTCCTTGCTGTATTCATTTTTATGTGTTCAATATACCGAAGAAGAGGATAGGACGCAAAGCATTAAAAATGAGCATGTATAAAATAAAAAAAGCCGCAATAAGCGGCTTTTTAGTTGAGGTCTTAACGATTAAGAGTTAGGACCATCAACGCGTTCGATACTTACATTACCTGTACCTGCGCTCGACATACCGAGTTGCTTGGCAGCACCATAAGATAAGTCTAATACACGGTTACCATGGAATGGACCACGATCGTTAACTTTAACAACAACACTTTTACCATTGTCTTTGTTAGTCACACGGATGTAACAGTTCAAAGGAAGGCTACGGTGCGCGGCAGTCATTGCATTCATATCGAATGTTTCACCGCTTGCTGTTTTGCGACCATGGAATTGACGGCCATACCATGAAGCAACGCCACTTTGGCTGAATTTACGAACGGTGTTCGAAGCAACAGTATTCAGTTTTTCAATCACTGAAGGCTCTTCTTCAGGGATATCGATCTTAGCAGCAATCGTTTGGCGACGTACTTTGTCACCTGAACTCTCAGTGATTGAAAGACTATTAACGTTAGAGAAACGAGAATTAAAATTTTGAGAATCTTTGCTTAGAACGCGGGCAGCCAAATTAGAACCTTCCACATCATTTGATAATGATGAAGACTGTACCATTTCAGCATGTAACGGGCTTAAACTTAAGCCTGCCGTCAGCGCTAGAATATATTTTAGCGAAAACTGCATTGTATAAACTCCTAGAGAACATGCTTTTCTATTTCAATAAAACGCCTTGAAATATAGTGCACATGTCTAATTATTCACTTTTGCAATTACTTTATCTTGCGGCGATAATATTCATCGCTTACGAAGTGTGTCTAGTCCTTCACGATAAATAGTTACAAAAAGGGCAAAAACTTACAGTTTCTGGTTAAAAAATAATCAATATTGTAACAATTTATAAAATATGCCGAATCTATGTACTTTTTTAATAAAAAATTTATTGACTTTTCATTATGTTAAAAAAAGCTAGCCTATCGGCTAGCTACTTCTGTGCCTAATAACCATACAGCAGTTGCATACATACGGCTTCTGTTATAGGTCGTAATGACTTGAAAATTTGGATAAGTAATATAGTAGATGGGACCAAATTGATCTTGTAGTTGAATGACATTGACCAAGTCGAGATCATCAATTTTGACCAAAGGGTTGACGGGTGCGATCCCTAATCTTTTCAACTCACCATAAGGTGTTGGTTGGGTTAAATCCTTGGCAATGATGCTATCAGGATTGTTACCTGTATATCGTGCAGGGAAGCCAATTGGGCGATCACGTTGCCAACCATGTTGAGCTAAATAGTTGGCAATTGATCCGATAGCATCTGCAGCAGAATTTCTTAAATCAATATGGCCATTACCATCATAGTCCACACCTAATTTTTGGATATTACTTGGCATAAACTGAGGGTAACCAATTGCACCTGCATAAGAGCCCACGATACTGTTGGTTGGGTAACCTTCTTTATAGGTCCAAGAAATCAAGGCTGCGAGTTCATCACTAAAATAATCAGCACGTCGTGGATAACCAAAGGCCAGTGTTGCCAAAGCATCTCGAGTGATGAAAGAGCCTTTATTGGCGCCATAACCTGTCTCCACTCCCAGAATCCCGAGAATGACTGACTTAGGCACGCCATATTGCTGTTCTGCACGATTCAGCACATCATCATACTGATTTTTAAAACGAACGCCGCGCTGGATGGTTCCTTCAGCTAAAAACATTGAACGATATTCGTACCATGGTTTACTTTCACCAGGGCGTGTCATGATGTTTAAAATATTGGGCAAGTTGCGCGCGCCACTCATGGCTGCATCAATTTGCTCGCTGCTTAAACCATACGTTGCCATCGCTTTTTGTTTGAATGCAGGATAATTGGGATGGGTGTAGAATTCATTTGCTTGTACCCAATTGCTGCTCAAGAATAAACCAGCGCTTAAAGTCAAAAATTTAAAAGTTTTATTCAAAGTAGGAAGAAACATAAGTTTATAAAATTCCTCATTATCGATGTGTATGAATAGACATAACCAGTCCAAAAGTTGACATAAGAGTAATAATTGCAGTTCCGCCATAACTCATGAACGGCAAAGGCACACCTACTACGGGTAAAATACCACTGACCATGCCTGCGTTTACAAATACATAAACAAAAAAGGACAAACCAAATGCACCTGCAACCAAACGGCCATAGTTATGGAAGCTTTGAAGGCCTATTTGGAAGGTTCTAAAAATAATTGCACAATAGAGAAGAATAAGCAGGCTAACACCAATCAAGCCGAACTCTTCTGAATAGGCTGCAATAATAAAGTCGGTATGACCTTCAGGTAAAAAGTGCAGGTGGGATTGCGTTCCCTCCAAAAAACCTTTGCCTGAGAAACCACCCGAGCCAATAGCCGTTTTAGATTGAATAATGTTCCAACCTGTTCCGAGTGCATCGGCTTCTGGATTGAATAAAGTTAAGACTCGTTGACGTTGATAGTCATGCAGCAAGAATTCCCATGCAATTGGAATAATAACACCTGCTACACCCACAGCACCCGCGATTAGCTTCCATGAGAGGCCACTGAGGAACAGTACAAAAATACCACTTGCAAGTACCAGTAATGAAGTGCCTAAGTCGGGTTGTTCAGCAATTAAAAGAAAAGGAACAACAATCAACATTAAAGACATTATGACTTGTGGGAAGCTGGGAGGTAGTGCTTTGCGTGACAAAAACCAAGCCACCATCATTGGCATGCCAATTTTCATAAACTCGCTGGGTTGTACGCTACCAAAGCCTGGAATATCAATCCAACGCTGGGCACCCATACGTACTTCACCAAAGACCATCACTGCAATCAGGCACAATACACCGAATACATAAAAGTAAGGTGAAAATGCCTGATACACTTTGGGAGGAATCTGAGCCAAACCGAACATGACCCCGAATCCAATCGCAAAACTGATGGCCTGTTTACTTACAAGACCAACATCTTGTGCCGATGCACTATAGAGAACAGTTAAGCCGAGTGTGGCATTCAGGACTAAAAATAGACACAGCCAAGGGTCGAGGTGAAGTTGTTGCCAACGAGAGGGTTGATTAGCGGTACTCAAGCCATCACGTGGTGCTTGACGCAAAAATTTGTATTGTGAGCTTGGAGACATGCGATTCTAAATCAAGTAAATCAACGCTTCGCGAATGCTAACATAAACACCGATTTAGACAATGCAAATTTAGAAATTGTGACATTTAGAGGTGATTATTTTGGCATAAAAAAAGCGACGATTTTGCAATCGTCGCTTTCTGATCGTGGTTGGCTTATTTTTGTACCAAAAGTTGGTCGAAGTGCTTGGTAAAGACTTCAAGTTCAACCTGGCTCAAGCTAGGGATCAATTTCTTAATGACAATGTGGACAGCCGTTTCTACGCCACTGGTTGCTACGCTCGCAACACCACGTTTCACCATACCCAGACCAAGAGTTTTATTGAATTCAGTCATGAAGTGGTGAATTAAGGCATCAGCAAAGGATTTGAACTGTTGCGTTAAAGCATCACGTTGTTCTTTGCCGTTTCCAGCAGCGACTTCTGCAAAGCTCTTCTTCATATCGTTTACGAGGCTATCTGGTAGCACAGTACCAATACGTTGTTTGCCATCATTATCAATAAACAGGCTCTTTTCCATGAAGGCTAAAGATTCAAGCACCTGTTCATTAGAAGCTTTACCCAGTAGCTGTTTCATTAAGGTTTCAACAATGCTACGAATTTTAATTGCAAGACCTTCGGTTGTATCTCGTTTGTCACTTGGTGGAAATTGTTGAACCAAGTGAACCAACATAGTGTCAATTAACTCATCAGTTAGCTGTAGAGAAATTTTGTCACGTAAAGGGTATTGAGGCTCTTTACTGTCACGGTTGGCTTGCGCAAGTTGAATGTCCTGGCTCAAACTTGCTGACGGAAGAATCCCGAAATAACTGGTCATTGAAGAACGTCCTCTATATCAAATTTATTCGTTTTATTGTCGTGCCAAGCGAATTGGCTCGGGCATCCATGACAAATCTGATACTCGGCATGGGTTAATATCCAAGCCCCCGCGGCGAGTATAAGTTGCATAGACCATCAGCTTTTCTGGTTTTAACAGTTGCCAGATATCTGCAAATATTTGCTCAACACATTGTTCATGAAAACCATTATGCTGACGGTACGAGATAATATAAGCTAAAATGCTGCGATAACAAGGCTTTTTACCTTGCAAACGAATAAAAACAGTGCCCCAGTCTGGCTGACCAGTCACAGGACAATTACTTCTTAATAAATGTGAGTACAGCTCAATTTCAACCTCATCTTCTGCAGTTATATCTAACTGCAGCAAGCTTGAGTCAGGATGTTCTGATAAACGCTCAGGAGTCAGATCATCGATACAGATTCCTTGTGGTTTGGAAATCTCTAAATCGTCGACTTGAAAAAGCTGTAACTCAACTTTCGCGCCAGCAGCATGAGATAAATCACGTTCAACGGTTTCAATAAAAGCCTCTTTAGACTCAAATTGAGTGAAGTTCATGCTATTGAAATAAAGTTTAAGTGACTTTGATTCAATTAAGTTGGGCGAACTGGCAGGTAAGGTCAAGCGACCAATGGCGACTTGAGGCAAACCAAGGCTATTTAGCCATGAAATTTCAAAAACATGCCACCAGTCTTTGCCTTGAGTAATACCTTCAATATGCGCATAGTGTTGGCGAGACTCGGCACGCGCAATTGGAAATAAAACATCTGGCTGATATTGAGTAGGGTATTGGGTATCTTTACCCAATAAAGAATGTTCAACACTCATTCACGCATTCCTGAACCACGAGCTAATAAATGATAGGCAATTGCATAGAGGACAACACAACAAAGCGTCACGACAGCTAAAGAGAAGGCAACGTTGACATCGCTGTGTCCTAAAATACCGTAACGGAAGGCATTAACCATATATACAATTGGATTAACTAAAGAGACATTTTGCCAAAATGGACTGAGTGCACTAATGGCATAAAACACACCACCTAAATAGGTGAGTGGCGTCAATACGAAAGTCGGGATAATTGAAATATCATCGAAGGACTTGGCATAGACGGCATTAATAAAACCACCAAGTGAAAATAATAATGAAGTAATAATGACAGTATATATGGTCACAAATAAATTATAAATTTCCAAATGGGTAAAGAACAGGCTCATTATCGTGACGATCAAGCCGACCAACACGCCACGGCTGACACCACCAATGACATAACCCCATAGGATTAGATGTAAAGGTACCGGGCTCATGATCAGTTCTTCAATACTTTTCTGAAATTTTGCACTAAAGAAGCTTGATGAAACGTTGGCATAGCTGTTGGTAATCACGGCCATCATAATCAAGCCGGGCACAATAAACTGCATGTAGCTAAAGCCACCCATCTCACCGATACGTGAACCAACCAGATTGCCAAAAATCACAAAGTACAAACTCATGGTGATGGCGGGTGGGAGCAGGGTTTGTGGCCAAATCCGCATAAAGCGACGAATTTCTTTAACCACTAAAGTCCAGAGAGCGGTTTGTAATTGACTGAAATTCATTGATCCGCTCCTGCAAGATTCTTTTCGACCATTTTTACAAACAGTTCTTCCAAGCGATTGGATTTATTACGCATACTGCTGACTTGGATATTTTGTGACTGTAACAACAAGAATAAGTCATTCATGTTATGTGCTTTATCCATCGTGACTTCTAAAGTAACAGGATCAATCAGATTGAATTTAAAACCAATAATATTGAGGTCAAAGGCTTCAATTGGCTCAGCTAAATCACAGATAAATGATTCTTCATTTAGCTGATTGAGGAAACCTTTCATGGTGGTATCTTCTTTAATTACACCACGGTCAATAATCGCGATGCGACGACACAGCATTTCTGCTTCTTCTAAATAATGTGTTGTCAGAATGATCGACGTGCCATTTTCATTCATTTCAGTGAGGAAGTCCCACATTGAACGACGTAGCTCGATATCGACACCTGCGGTTGGCTCATCAAGGATCAACAATTTAGGTTCATGCATCATGGCACGTGCAATCATCAAGCGGCGTTTCATACCACCTGAGAGCATACGTGATTGAATATTGCGTTTTTCCCACAAACCGAGTTTTTCTAAATAGTGTTCAGCGCGTTGTTCGGCCAGTTTTTTAGGAATGCCGTAATAGCCTGCTTGAGTCACTAAAATATCGAAGGTTTTTTCGAATTGACCAAAGTTAAATTCTTGAGGAACAACACCAAGACATTGTTTTGCATGTGAAGGATGGGTATCTAAGTTATGCCCAAAAATTTCAACTGAACCAGATGTTTTTTTGGTTAAAGAGCTAATGATACTGATTGTGGTTGATTTGCCTGCACCATTAGGCCCTAATAATGCATAGAATTCGCCTTCAGGAACGGTCAGATCAATTCCTTTTAACGCCTGAAAACCATTACGATAGGTTTTGGACAAATCGCTCAACACCAAAGCATCAGTCATAAACGTCTCACGTTGTTAAATAGAACGCGTATTTTGAGCGATATGAAAAAATAAACCAAGTAGAAAAATAGGTTTATGGCGTGTTAAAAACAGAACGATTATAAAAATAAGAGAAATAGTGCAGAAAAGAAGAAGCAATGGTGCGCTCAGCGGGACTCGAACCCACGCCACAGGCTTCGGAGACCTGTACTCTATCCAGTTGAGCTATGAGCGCATGCGTGCCACATCATAGGCAAAAAACACAGGCAGGTAAATATATACCTTCTAATAAAGGTGCTTCTTGATTATTAAAACATCAATTTTATTCTAGATTTATCAAGATTCTGCACATCTAACTATAAATGCTGCACTGAATAATTAATTAATTTCAACGTTTGATTCAGTTGAGCAGGCGGAATCCGTGATTCTTGCAAAGAGGTGGTCCATTGCATTTGGCAAGCTTTAAGTTGTTGCAACGAACTAATTGACTGAATCTTTTGGATGAGCGGGCGAGCCATTAGACCGCAATAGGTCGTGAGTGTTTGAATCATGACTTGCTGGATTTCCACAAAAGGTAATTTTTCTAGCTCGATGATTTCAGGTTCTATTACTGGCTCAGTTACAACGGGTGTTGGTACAGGCGTAATGGTTTGTTGTACTACAACAGGTGTTGATACAGTTTTGTGATCATTATTTTTTAGTATAGATTCTAGGTCTGCTTGTTTAACCAGAGAGGGAGCTTGTTCAGCTAACAGGCCCATATCAATGAGTTGCTGAACCAGTTCAGTGGGTGCGATACGTTCTTTATAGTCTTGATCAAGGTCTTTAAAATCTTCATGATCAATTAAAAGCAATAGACGACGTTGACGTGCTGTTAATGCAATATTACGTTCTTGTAACGCAGTTTGCCCAAGCTCAGTTTTAAAAAAATGTGACATCTCTTAATCTCCCCCAAATCAAGATCTAGACGGAGATTAAGATAAGGTTAAAAAATGACAATTATGTTAACAAATTATTAAATATCATCGCCTTGTTTAAAGTAAGTGGCAAATAATCTAAAAACTGAGAACATAATCCCTTATTTAACGAGTTTAGCCTCTAAAGCTTTCCGTAAATACGGATCAAGATCTTCCTGCCGCATCAGCCATTGAATGTAATCGGCAGGGAGGTCTTGGATGGCTGTACCTTTGTGTTTGCCAAAAGTAATACTTTTAGGAATACGCGCTTCTTCTGAAGCAAGATAAAGTTGTTCGATATTTTGAATGTTGAGTTGATGAATGATATGCATCAAGATGTTGGCGGTTAGGATAATGTCAGCATCTGCACGATGCGCGCCTTTCAACATTTCTCGTGCTTTATCGCTCCCTTTTGAAATCAAATAAATCAGGGCGGAAATATTATGCGCTTCAGCATCTTCCCAGACATGACGAGCTAAAGCTAAGGTGCAAATCGGTTTTAATTTTGAGATGTCGACACCACAACGCGCAATTGCGGCCACATCGTAGTCAACGTTATGCCCAATGATATAAGTTGTTTCAGCAGGAAGCTGAAACTCATTATAAAAAGGTTGGTCGATTAGATCAGACTCTAGAATATGATGCACAGCCATTGCTGCATAGGAAATTGGTTGACCAACCTGATAAAGCTGGTCAAAAATTTGTTTTTTATCGAGACTGAGTTTTCCATTGTCGATTTCAATTGGAGCATAGGCGATTTCAATTGGCAAACCATTCAGTGTATGTGTTTCAGTATCTAAGATGATTGCTTGCATTTAAAGGCCGCCTAGCTTGAATTGAGTGCTGGGATATCTTACAAGAAATTTACGGCAAGCAGTATTGAATGAGAGAGAGGGGCTTTAAATTTTTAAGAAAGTGGATAAATAAGCAACAAAATAAAAAAATACTTGAACAATTTGATATTAAGCGCATTCTTATGTAACTAATTGCCTTAGTAAAATAATTACTAAGCTTTAGAATGAAAATGATAATAATCAGGGAAACATGACATGAATATGAAATTATTAACGGTTGCACTTCTTAGCTCAAGCTTGTTGCTTACAGCTTGTAATGACGATAATGACAATATTTCGTTTGTACCTAAGCCAGATATTCCAGAAAATAATATTAAAAACCCTGTGGTGGGTATTCCTGTTGCCTATACCAAGACCGACTTTAGTGCCGTAGCCGCTGAAAGTTCAGTCATGACTTATAAGATGTTGGGGCAGGATGGAAAAGAGACCATGGCAACCAGTTTATTGTTTGTACCTGGTGGGCCAACACCTGCAGGCGGCTGGAAAATTGTTGCTTGGGCACATGGCACCACAGGTGTTGCAGATCAATGCGCGCCAAGTCGCAATGCAACTAATCCAGCCATTCAAAGTATGATTAGCCAATTTCTGGCAGCAGGTTACGTGGTGGTTGCACCCGATTATGAAGGTTTAGGAGAGCCAAGCGGGCGAGAACTTCATCCATTCCTAAATGTAAAAAGTGAAGCTTATTCGATTACCGATGCAGTGGTTGCTGCACGATATTATTTAGCTGGACAAGGTAAACTGCTTTCACGTCAATGGATGACAGTTGGTCATTCTCAAGGCGGACAAGCAGCTTTGGGTGCAGCGCAATATCAAAGTCGGGCTAAGCTGGATTATAAAGGGACAGTTGCTATTGCGCCTGCCTCTAACCTAGGGGCAATTTTGGTGAATGGTAATGCCTCAGTTGCAAATGCACCAATTGCACAACAGATAGGGATGTATGCACAGCTAGATACTTTTACTGCCTTGATCACGGCGGGATTAAGAAATCTTAATCCAAGTTTTAGTTATTCTAATGTTTTTATGACGCCAACGGATACCATAGCGAGTCAAGCTGAATCAGATTGTTATGATGCACTTGAGAATAAATTTATTGATAAAATGACAGATTATGCGAGTAAAAACAATAATAGTTTAGCGAATTATCCTCGGACACAAGCAAATTTTATGACGGTTCCATTGGTAAAAACGTTCTTGGATACTGATTCGCAGCCAGCTCAGGTGAAATTGGATCAACCAGTGGTGATTTATCAAGGTGCGAAAGATACAACGGTCCCTAAAGCTGCAACGGATGTGTTGGTATCAACTGCACAAAATAAAGGGTCAAAAATCCAGTACATTACCAATACTGAATGGGATCATGGCACGGCGTATGTCCTGAATATTGGCAATGTTGTGAATGATGTGAAAGCAGCAATGCCGGCGAATAATTAAGAGACGAGAGCAGCGGCCCAATTTTCTGTTTGAGAAGATTGGGCTTTTTCAATTTTAGCTTCTAAGATGTAAAAATGTATAAAAAATAGCTTGTTGATTTTTATCTATTAAAACCATGAGTAAGAATGAATAAAATTCACGAATAATTAAATAAATATCAATCTGTGAAACTCTAAACTTCGTGCTACAATATGCACCAATCTTTAGCACGGCTTAAAAGCCCTAATTCATAGGACCCTCCGCTAATGTTTGCCAATATCTCTATTGCTGAATTTGATCCAGAATTAGCTCAAGCGATTGCTTCTGAAGGTGTACGCCAAGAAGCACATATCGAGTTAATCGCATCTGAAAACTATTGCTCACCAGCTGTCATGGAAGCTCAAGGATCAAAACTTACCAACAAATATGCAGAAGGCTATCCTGGCAAACGCTACTATGGCGGTTGTGAATATGTGGACGTGATTGAACAACTTGCAATTGATCGTGCAAAAGAGTTGTTCGGTGCAGACTATGCAAACGTTCAACCACATGCGGGTTCACAAGCAAACTCTGCGGTTTACCTAGCGCTTCTTAACCCAGGTGATACCGTTCTTGGTATGAGCTTGGCTCACGGTGGTCACTTGACTCACGGTGCTAAAGTAAGCTTCTCTGGTAAAACGTATAATGCTGTTCAGTATGGTTTAAATACTGAAACTGGCGAAATTGATTATGAAGAAGTAGAGCGTTTAGCGTTGGAACACAAGCCACGCATGATCGTTGCTGGTTTCTCTGCTTATAGCCAAATCGTTGATTGGCAGCGTTTCCGTGACATCGCAGACAAAGTAGGTGCATACCTTTTTGTTGATATGGCGCATGTTGCTGGTTTAGTTGCTGCGGGTGTTTATCCGAACCCAGTGCAAATTGCAGACGTAACAACGACAACAACGCATAAAACACTTCGTGGTCCACGTTCTGGTCTAATCCTTGCGAAAGCAAATGAAGAAATCGAGAAGAAACTTCAATCAGCTGTATTCCCAGGCAACCAAGGCGGTCCTTTGATGCATGCGATTGCTGCTAAAGCAATCTGCTTCAAAGAAGCCATGTCTGATGAGTTTAAAACTTACCAGCAACAAGTTGTGAAAAATGCACAAGCAATGGCTGAAGTATTAATTTCACGTGGTTATGATGTTGTTTCTGGTGGTACAGAAAACCATTTATTCTTATTGTCTTTGATTAAACAAGACGTAACGGGTAAAGAGGTTGATGCTTGGTTAGGCTCAGCACACATCACTGTAAACAAAAATGCGGTTCCAAATGACCCACGTTCTCCATTCGTAACTTCTGGTATCCGTATTGGTACGCCAGCAGTGACAACTCGTGGTTTCGGTGAAGCTGAAGTACGTGAACTTGCAGGTTGGATTGCTGACGTGATTGACAGCAAAGGTGATGAGAAAGTGATTGCTGATGTAAAAGCTAAAGTTGAAGCTGTTTGTGCAAAATTCCCAGTATATGCAAACTAATGTGTATATCAAAAAAAGCGCCGTAAGGCGCTTTTTTTATGAATAACGAAAACCTAAAAGCATTAATCATTCTAATTTTTCAGCATCATATTGGTGCTTTGTTTTTAAAAATGCACGCTGAACAAGCTAAAAACGATCATTTTGGTATTACGAATATTGAAAATCGTATTACTTAATTGGCATGTCTTTTGCTTCATAACAAGATAGATAAAGTTGTCTAGGGTTCCGATGTGTCCGTATGGAGACATGACTGGTCCGAGAGATAACGGTTCGATAGAACTACACGGAGGGATAAAAGCCCGGGAGGACAGGCATATTGCCATAACGAGGTTAAGCATCCGCAAGAGGTTTGTTATGAATCAATCGTTCTATCACGACAATAAAATACTATGGGAAGAAACATTACCCGGTGGTCATCATTGGTCTGGTCGCATTCAACGCGGTGCAGTTTTACAACTGGAAGCACTTGAGCATCATGCCAATGTGTCTTTGTATTGTGTCAATGCCGATGACAAGCTGGAGCGTTTTAATATGCCGGATAGTCTAAAAGCCCAACACACGGCTTTTCTCTCGACAGGGCATGTTTTGTATTCTGATCTGGGTCGTGTGATGGCCTCCATTGTTCAAGATGAACATGGCTGGAATGATGTGTTTTGTGGTCCGAGTACCGCACAGCACATTGCACAACATTTTGGCAAAAAAAACTTTCAGGATGCGCGTAATGATATGCATCAAAATGGTTTGGATAGCTTATTGGTGGAATTGACCAAATTTGGTCTAGGCCAAGCCGATTTGAGCGCAACGGTAAATTTATTTTCAAAAGTCCAGCCTGATGATCATGGACGATTAAGCTACATCACAGACGATAATCAAAATCAAAAGATTGAACTGCGCTTTGAAATGGATTGTTTGGTGTTTCTTTCTGCGGCACCGCATCCACTCGACTCATCCACACAGTATCAACCCGCCGATATCCAACTTCGCCTATTCAAAGCCAATGCGTTAACTGAACAAGATGTTTGTCGGGATTCATGTGCTCAAAATCAACGTGGTTTTGCCAATAACACACGCTATTACGCATTGTCGAATTAAGGTGGGGAGCAAGAAAATGACAGCATCAGCAAAAATTGAACAGATTGTTTTAGACCAGATTTGCCTTGCAGGCGAAGCATGGATGGGCGAAGTGAAGCAAGGTCAGTATTTCCGGATTATTGATCTGGAAGGGAACCAAGCAGTTGATACCTTGTTTCTCAGCGCTAACAATGCCGAAGAACGTTATAGCGCAACCGATACCTTGGCACAAAATCAGCAGCTTTATCTGGAAAAAGGCACGACATTATTCAGTAATTTTGCCCGTCCCATTGCCACGATTGTCGATGACAATTGCGGCAGACATGACACTTTGGGCGGTGCATGTTCATGCGAAAGTAATACGGTACGTTATGCACATGATAAATATTCAATGCACAGTTGCCGCAACAATTTTATGTACGCCTTGGCACAACATCCGATTGCCAAAAAGCATCAGCTTAATGTTCGTCATATTGGCCCCAATATTAACTTTTTTATGAATGTGCCTGTGACTGCAGACGGCCATTTAAAGTTTGAAGATGGGGTCTCTGCACCAGGTAAATATGTTGAGATCAAGGCCGAAATGGATTTGATCGTGCTGATTTCAAATTGTCCGCAATTGAATAATCCGTGCAATGCCTATAATCCGACTAAAATCCAGCTTGTTATACGTGACGCGTGAGGTGACATAATGTTTAAAAAAGTACTCATTGCCAATCGTGGTGCGATTGCCTGTCGTGTCATTCGTAGCTTAAAAAAACTTGGGATTCAATCAGTTGCCGTTTATTCTGAAGCGGATCGGGATTCCTTACACGTCAGTTTAGCTGATGAAGCGATTTTTATTGGTGATTCAGCTGCACAGCAAAGCTATCTTAATATTGAAAAAATTCTGGCTGCAGCACAGCACACTGGGGCCGAAGCGATTCATCCTGGTTATGGTTTTTTATCGGAAAATGCCGCATTTTGTGATTTGTGCGAGCAACAGGGGATTGCCTTTATTGGTCCGACCTCACAGCAAATGCGTGATTTTGGTCTAAAACATACCGCACGAGCATTGGCGATTCAAAACAATGTGCCTTTACTACCAGGCAGTCAGTTGCTCATTGACTTGGATGATGCACTGATTCAGGCTGATCAAATTGGCTATCCCGTGATGCTGAAAAGCACCGCAGGCGGTGGTGGTATTGGTATGCGTCTGGTGTGGAGCGAACAGGAATTAAAAGAAGCCTATCAAACTGTTTCCTATCTGGCGCAAGCCAATTTTAAAGATGCCGGATTGTATCTGGAAAAGTTTGTCGAAAATGCCCGGCATATTGAGGTACAGATTTTTGGAGACGGTCAGGGCCATGTCATTGCACTCGGTGAGCGTGATTGTTCCGTACAACGCCGTAACCAAAAGGTGATCGAGGAAACACCTGCACCACATTTGAATGAAGAGCAACGTAGGTATATTCAACAGGTCGCCATTCAACTGATGCAGTCAGTGCAGTATCGTTCCGCGGGTACAGTTGAATTTGTGATGGATACCGACACACAACAGTTTTACTTTCTGGAAGTGAATACTCGCTTGCAAGTGGAACATGGAGTGACGGAACAGGTTTATGGTGTTGATCTAGTTGAGTGGATGGTGACCTTGGCCAGCGGGGATTGGCAAACACCGCAACAGATTGCGCCACCCAAAGGTCATTCGATTCAAGTACGTTTATATGCCGAAGATCCGATCAAAAACTTTCAACCTAGTGCGGGCTTATTGACCAGTGTCAAATTTGACCCTCAATCACGGGTGGAAACGTGGGTAGAAACAGGCTCGAATGTTTCTTCATTCTATGACCCGATGATTGCAAAAATTATTGTCACGGCGACAGATCGTGAGCAGGCGATTGCTGCCATGCAAAATAGCCTAAGTAATACGGAAATTGCAGGGATTGAAACCAATCTCGAGTACTTACAGGAAATTATCAGTGGAGAGGTGTTTCAGCAAGGCACACAGACCACGCGTTTCTTGAATCATTTTGAATGGAAAACCCAGAAAATAGAGGTGTTGCAAGCAGGGATTCAAACTGCAGTGCAAGATGTAACAGGGCGTTTGGGTTATTGGGATGTCGGTGTTCCGCCCTCAGGCGCGATGGATGCATTGAGCTTAAATGTAGCCAACCAATTGTTGGGCAATGCGTTTAACAGTTCTGGACTAGAATGTACTTTACTTGGGCCGACTTTAAAATTTCATTGTGATAGTCAGATTGCCATCACTGGTGGTGAGATGGAGGTCAGTCTGGATGGTCAACCGGTTGCGATGTGGTCAAGCATTAATGTTCGTAAAGGTCAGGTGTTAAAATGCGGTCGTATCAGTACGGGTTGCCGTAGTTATATTGGGATTAAACATGGATTAAATCTGCCTGCTTATTTGGGCAGCTTAGCCACGTTTACCTTGGGACAATTTGGTGGTCATGCAGGGCGTAACTTACTGATTGGTGATATGTTGCCCATCACTGAGGCGAAAATAGAGCAAACAGTTGCGTTAAAATCTGAACAAATCCCAAGCTTTAAAACTGAATGGGAAATCGCGGTCATGTATGGCCCGCATGGTGCACCTGATTTCTTTACGCCGAATGATGTTGCCATGTTTTTTGATCAAGATTGGGAGATTCATTTTAACTCGAGTCGTACCGGTATCCGCTTGATTGGACCGAAGCCTGAATGGGCACGGATTGATGGTGGCGAAGCAGGCTTACATCCATCGAATATCCATGACAATGCCTATGCGATTGGTGCAATTGATTTCACTGGGGATATGCCGATTATTTTAGGGCCTGATGGTCCGAGTTTAGGCGGCTTCGTTTGTCCTGCGGTGGTGATTAACTCAGAGTTATGGAAATTAGGACAGCTCAAAGCAGGCGATAAAGTCAGATTTATTCCTGTTAGTTATGCACAGGCGCAACAGTTAGAACAACGCTATCAATCGGCCTTGCAGGATGAAACCACATCACAGGTTAATTTTGAACCGATATTCAAAGCTGAGCCTATTACTTTAAAAAATGCGGTGTTGGCGACTTTGGATCAAGGCGCGGATAAACCGAAGGTGAGCTATCGTCCCGCAGGCAACCAATATCTGTTAGTCGAATATGGTGAACTGGTCTTAGATCTCAATTTACGTTTTCGTATTCATGCCTTGATGCAATGGGTTCAGCAACAAAATATTCAGGGCATCATTGATCTGACCCCAGGCATTCGTTCATTACAGATTCACTATGATTCAACGGCTCTAGAGCAACTGGATTTACTGCGCTTGTTACAGGTGGCTGAAAGTGAATTACCTGATATTGAAAATATGCAGGTACCGTCTAGAACTGTGTATTTGCCGTTAGCTTGGGAAGATTCACAAACGCAGCTTGCAACTGAAAAATATACCCAATTGGTTCGTCCAGATGCACCGTGGTGCCCAGATAATATCGAGTTCATTCGCCGTATTAACGGTCTTGCATCGAAGCAAGCAGTAAAAGATGTGGTCTATGACACGGCTTATTTGGTGATGGGTTTGGGAGATGTCTATCTGGGTGCACCTGTTGCCACACCGCTAGACCCGAGACATCGTTTAGTCACCACCAAATATAATCCTGCTCGAACATGGACGCCTGAAAATGCGGTCGGAATTGGCGGCGCCTATATGTGTGTTTATGGGATGGAAGGGCCAGGTGGCTATCAGTTTGTTGGACGTACCACACAGGTGTGGAGCCGTTATCGTCAAAATCCGAATTTTGAACCGCACAAGCCGTGGTTGCTTAGATTCTTTGACCAGATCCGTTTCTATGAAGTGTCCGAATCTGAGCTGTTGGAAATGCGTGAAGATTTTAAAGCAGGACGTTTGCAATTACGGATTGAAGAGGGGGTGCTGAATCTCAAAGACTACAATGCTTTTCTAAAAGACAATGAAAGCAGTATTCAGGCTTTTAAACAGGTTCAACAAAGTAATTTTGAAGAAGAACGCCGTCGCTGGCACGAAGCAGGCTTGGCTGAATATGTTTCCGAAAACATGGATGTAGTACTGGATGATTCAGAAATAATTGTTCCGAGTGGTGGCATGATCGTGGAGTCACATATGCCAGGTTCGGTCTGGAAAATTGAATGTACCGTGGGGGATATTATCGAAGAAGGTGAAACCTTGGCGGTAATTGAAGCAATGAAAATTGAAATCCCAATCCTGGCGCCTGCAAAAATGAAAGTTGACAGTATCTTGATTGATAAAGCACAAACGGTAAAAACAGGACAGGCATTATTCACGCTTGCACCTGCCGTATAGCGATTAAATTCATGATGCAGAAAAGGCCCTATGATGAAACATAGGGCTTTTTTTATGTGCATTTATTCAGCAATTCAAACGGTTTTTTCTACTTTATTTGGCTAAAAAACTGGCATAGATACTGCATTAAATATTACGAATTATAAATTTGGTATTACTTAGACTGAGGTGGTTATGAAAACGCAATCAATCCTAATTCAGTATTTAAAAATTACAGCGCGCTGTTTTGCCAATTTACTGAGCGTCCGAGCAGGTCTGTATGTAAAGCAAACCCAGCTGCCTAAACAGTAGTCTGATCATGATGAATGCACGCCCTAAACTGACTCGAATCAGTATTACCGTCCCTGAAAAAACGGTTGAGGCCTTAGATCAAACCATTGTCGAAGAGCATTATGAAAGTCGCTCTCAGGCGATTGTCGACATGATCAATAAGCATCTCATTGCTGAACAGGCACAGCAAAATGCAGTCATGGTCGGCACGCTAACCTTGCTGTACGACGCCAGTTGTATGCCGCTGCGGATGCAACTCTTAGACTTACAGCAGAAATTTTTAGAACAGGTGATCAGTTCATTACATATTCAACTGGATCAACAAAAAATATTGGAAGTCATGCTGTTACAAGGGGGCAGTAATGACCTTAAACAGATTAGTCAGCAATTTACTGCCTTAAAAGGGGTGATAAAAGGGCATCTGGAACTCATGGATGCCGTGATGCCACCCTTACAGCAAAATGAATAGGAAGCGTCGGCATTGGTATTGTCGCTGAACACGTGATTGAGACGTGCTCTGGGCAAAATTTTCAAAAAAGATATGGGGTGATTATGAAGCAAGCAATAGCAACGTTATCTGTTTCAGTGCTGTTCGGGCTGGTACTTAGCGCGTGTGATAATTCGGCTAAAGTACCAACGGCGGAGAAAGCGACCGAGGCCAAAGATGTAACGACAACCACGCCTATTACGATTGGGTATAGTGATTGGCCAGGTTGGGTTGCTTGGCAAGTGGCGATTGAAAAGGGCTGGCTCAAAGACGCAGGCTTAAATGTTGATTTTAAATGGTTCGATTATTCAGCTTCAATTTCTGCATTTGCGGCTAATCAACTGGATGCGGTGTTTATTACCAATGGCGATAATTTAGTCAATGCCTCGGGCGGGAGCAAGGGCATGATCATTATGGTGACAGACTATTCTGCGGGTAATGATGTCATTATTGCCAAGAATGGTATCAACAGTATTCAGGATTTAAAAGGCAAATCCATTGCTACAGAAAAAGGATTGGTCGATCACCTGTTGTTATCGACGGCTTTAAAGGATGCCAAGATTCCTTTTTCAGATATTAAACTGGTCAATTCAGTAACCAATGAACTTCCTCAAGTGTTTGGCAGTCAGGATGTTGCTGCGATTGCAGTTTGGCAACCTGTGGCCAATCAAGCGTTAAAAGCTGTTGCAGGTTCCAAGATTATTTATAGCTCCAAAGACAAGCCGGGTTTGATCTACGATACCCTTGCGGTGAATCCAAGTCATTTATCTGCGCATCAAGAGGACTGGAAAAAGCTAATCCAAGTGTGGGATAAAACGGTGAAGTATATCCAAGACCCTGCCACACATGCCGATGCGGTAAAGATCATGGCCAATCGTGTCGGCGTTGATTCTCAACAGTATGAGCAATTTATTGAGGGGACATATTTACTGGATATCGCAGCGAATAAGAAAGTGTTCCAGAAGGGAACTGGTTTTGATTCGATTTATGGTTCGACCTATCACGTCAATCAATTCAATCTCAGTAATGGCATTTATAAAACGGCAGTGGATGTGGATGGCTTGATTTATCCAGCTTTGATGGATGAGTTGAAATAGCTAATCTATAAAAAATCGCTCTCATAGAGCGATTTTTTATTTCCAGATTTTAAAATCTGAAGGACAATCTTTTTAAATAATTGATAGTCCTTTCTAGAATCAATCACATACAAACAGGATTAGTAAGTTCGTGTGGCATTTTTTAATAAATGCTTTTGTTCAGCAGCCAGCCATTGCTGTGTATCCGTGGTGGTTGCGGTTGTGGTACTAAATACAAAATCAGGTTGATAGATATCCAGATGAAAATAAAGTCGATACAGTTCACCTTCAATCTGTTTCAGTTGGGTCAGGGTATTGGCATCTTCTATTTCAAAATCATCGAGTGAAATCGATTGCTGCAAACGACTACTGATTGTACTAAAATCAATAGAAGAACCATTTAAAGCAACTGAGACTTCATAGCTTTCGATCACTTCAGGATCATTTTCAGGATGATCAATTGAACCATTTTTCAGTTGATTTTGTTGTTGGGGAAGGCGTGATTGTGCATAAGCCATGTGCTGACCGCTGATCATCAAGCCGCCATCTATAGCTATCATCTGTTGTGTTGCGATATGTTGCATCTGAAAGAGGCGTAAACCGAGCAGTAAGCCCTGTTGAGCCTGTTGCCGCCAATCTTCTACATAGGCATGGGAAGGTGAAAACTCTAAAATACTGTTGCCTATTGGGTAAAGCTTAGCAGGTTCAGGCCATTGAATATGATTCTGATAGTTTTGATGAACCTGCCAAGAGAGTAATTCGCGATCTGAATCCCATAGAGTATCGCCAATCCATCCTTGTCGATCATGTACTGTGGTTTGATTGGCATCGATCAGTCGTAGGTCAATGCTGAAAGATTTGGACTGAAACCAATACACAATGGTTTTTTCATCGGTCATACCATTAAAGAAGCTGATACTTTTGCGTCTAAAACATCCCAGTAAATAGCGGGGTAAGGGCAAGTGATCATCAATTGGGGTTGGCTCCAGTTGCGCGAGTAAGTTGATTAGATTCATTCACTTGCTCCTTGTTCATTTAAACCAAAGGAGTACAGTGGACGGGCATTTACAAGTACCAGTTCACCCGACTCAATCCGTTGCTTGAGGTACATAAAGGTTTGAGCCGTCTGATTGAATAGATGCTCACCGCCTTTGATTGGTGGATATAACGGCGCTTCATTGGGAATCAGTGGCTGAATCAGATAGTCATAATCACAGGAGAAGAACAGCGGAAAAGAATAACGTTCTTGCTGTACGCGTTTCACACGATGCTTGGTTGCCAGATAACGACCATTGGACAAGATCTCCATCATATCGCCAATATTCATTACCATGGTGTTTTCAATTAAGGGAATATCGATCCATTCACCTTGTTTATTCAGAACCTGTAAACCTTCCGCCGTTGGAAATAACAGGGTAAAACATTCATAGTCGGTATGTGCACCAATGCCCGATTGATCGTGTGCCTCAGGATTATAAGGATAATGAATCAGTCTCAATTGGCTCGGTGCATGCTTTAAATGTGGTTCAAAAAAATCTTCATTCAGCTCAAGTGCCAAAGCAAAAGCTTTAAATAGCTGATTGCCGATGGCTTTGATATGTTGATAATAATTTAGGACGCTTTGCTTAAAGATTGCATCCTCTGGCCATAGCGTTGGGCCGAGTAAAGGACGACGATGCAGCTCACCGAGATAGTCATAATTGATGTCATAGGATTCTTTTAAATCATAGATATTGGCTTTGAATTGTTCTTCACCGATTGGTACATAACCACTATGATTTTCGGAAAGACCAATATAATGCTGCATTTTAGTGGCTTGGTCTTGGCTAAAATAGTGCAGTGCGGTTTGTTTTAACTGATCGAACAGTTCGGGCTGAAATTGTTCCCCTTGAATGTATAAGAAGCCAACCTCCTTACAGGCTTGATCAAGTTGCTTCACCACCTGTTTGCGATCTTCTAAACTCGCACTGTTGAGGAGTGAAATATCAATTAAGGGCAACACATAATCATGGTTCATGAGATTCACCATTGGCTGGTCGTCCAGCAATAAATGAAGCAGATTGGGTCGTCCCAAACGCTATTTTATTTCTGTGTACTCATTTGAGTCATACGTGGAATTTTAGGTAAATCCTGTAGTGCAGGGTCGAGTTGTTCCTCTTGGTGATGTACCAACAGATCAACCCGTTCCCGTAGTTGTTTAAATTCAGGCGAATGCACCAGCTCAATTGTCCGTGGACGCGGTAAATTCACCTCAATAATCTCTTTGATCTCGCCCGGATTGGCTTTTAAGGCCACAATACGATCTGCCAGTAAAATAGCTTCATCCATGTCATGCGTGACAAATAAAATGGTGATATCAATGTTTTGCCATAAGTCCATCAAATGCTTTTGCATTTTTTGTCGGGTGTAGGGATCGAGTGCACCAAAAGGTTCATCCATGAGTAAAATTTTGGGTTCATTGACTAAAGCTCGGGCAATAGCGACACGCTGTTTCATCCCACCAGAAAGTTCATGTGGAAACTGATTTTCATATTTTTCTAGACCAATAATATTGATCCATTCACGTGCCATTTCTTCGGCACGGGTTTGACTGATGCCTTTCATCAAGGGGCCAAACATCACATTTTCTTTGACAGTTTTCCATGGAAATAAAGTATAGCCTTGAAACACCATGCCACGTTCTGAACTCGGGCCTTTAATCTTTTGTCCTTCAACCAGAACCTCACCGCTATGATAGTCATCTAGGCCTGCAACCACACGGCTTAAGGTGGATTTTCCACAGCCTGAAGGGCCAATCACACAGACAAACTCACGTTTATGAATACGTAAATCAATTTGGTTCAGCACCGTGCGTTCAGATGTGCCATGCTGAAAAATCTGCGTCAGTTGCTTGGTTTCCAACATCACGGGACGTGTATAAATATGCTCAAAATAGGCTTTGGCATCAAAATTATCCGTCATATTTATACTCCCTTTTTCCATTTAAATAGGTATGTGCCCAGTTTCATTAAAATCAAATCACACAACAGTCCAATCACCCCAATAATCAGGATGGCGGCATAAACATTGTCAAAGTTTTGATAGCGTGCTTGTTGAGTAATGAACCAGGTAATTCCTGAGGTGGCACCAATCAGTTCCGACACAATCAGATAGGTCCATGCCCAACCGAGCAACACCCGTTGATCTCGATAAATGTCAGGCAGTGCAGCAGGAATCACCACATGAAACAGGCTTTTAAGCTTATTCGTGCCTAGGGTATAACCTGCTTCAACCAAACCGCGATCAACCATGCGAGTGGTATTGGCAATGATCAGAATTTGTTGAAATAAAGTACCAATCACAATAATGGCAATTTTCGGGGCATCATTAATGCCTAAAATCGCCACTGCCAATGCCCCAAAGGCAGGTGCTGGCAGGTAGCGAAAGAACTCGACAAAGGGTTCAGTCAGCTTAGAGATGGTATTGGAAAAACCACACAGGATGCCCAACGGCACACCGATTAATGAAGAGATAAAAAACGCCGTAAATACAATCTTGATACTGTGCCACAGGCTTTGATGTAACCACGGCGCATCAGCCTGTTGCGGGGGCGTGGTAAATGAAGTGAAAAGCGCTTTCGCCACTTGATGAGGGGCAGGCAAATAAATTGGATTGACCAGAATACCTGTAGGCGGTGTTTTACCTTGATTGACTGCATCTTGAGCCTCAGCATAATAAGCTTGCTTATCTATTCGGGTGCCTGCCTGTAGATAAGTGGCTGAGCCTGCATTGGTAATTTGAACTTGTGGATGCCAGATAAAAGGTAAGTAACTGACACAGCTCCAGATCAGGATGGGAATCAGAAAAGATCCCAAACTTAAGTAAAGCTTCTTCCTTTTCGACAGTACTGAATGATGCATAGGCGCACACCCGTAGTAATACTAATTGAATAAAACGTAATACTCATTAGCAAGTTTGATGCCAGTACTGAGCTTAAAGGGTCAAATCATGATGAGTTGTTTTGCGTTGAGGGTGGGATAGGCACTTTTCCATACCTTTCACGGGTTTGTGCCTATCTGTGATGAAGTCTTTAATGTTTGAATAGATTCAGATTATTGAATTTAATCAGCAATTGATCAGGAGCTTCCACCCATGCTGGATCAGGCTGAATACAATCGATGGGACAGACAGCAAGGCAGGTGGGTGCTGTGTAGAAACCGATGCATTCAGTGCAACGTTGTGGGTCGATTTCATAGACTTTTGCACCTTCATTAATCGCTTGATTGGGGCATTCAGGCAAACACATATCGCAATTGATACATGCACTGGTAATGATGAGTGCCATCTTAATCTGCCGAATAGGCCAAAGCCGCAGATTGTAACCCAGTTGTGGCGTGAGGCAGATTGCGAATCAACAGTGCATATTCAATATCGATGTCTGGGGAAAATGGAATTTCCACGATATGGCCTGAACCCTTGGCATTTTTAATGGCATTGCCTTTAAGATCACGCATCTGTTCCAAGTGAAAGTGGAGATTGCCTTTGGGTGTCATTAACTCAAGTGAATCACCAACCACAAAGCGGTTCTTTACCTCAATGCGGATATGGTCACCATTGCGTCCAATCACTTCACCGCAAAATTGTTGATAGTCAAAATGCGATGAACCATCGGTATAATTTTGATAATCGCTATGCACATGGCGGCGCAAGAAGCCTTCGGTATAACCACGATTGGCCAAACCTTCCAGTTGGGTCATGAGACTTGGATCAAACACTTTGCCTGCGAGTGCATCATCAATGGCTTTGCGATAAATCTGTGCCGTACGGGCACAATAAAAATAAGATTTGGTTCGACCTTCAATCTTGAGCGAGGCCACACCGATCTGAGTTAGACGATTTACATGTTGCACCGCGCGTAAGTCTTTGGAGTTCATAAAATAAGTGCCATGCTCATCTTCTTCGGCGGCAAACATCTCTTCATCATTACGCTGCACCAAAACAATTTGCGCAGCATCCGTCGTTTTTGATGGCTGTGAGCAACACTGCTGATGAGTAGCGATTTGCTGAACTGGAATCACGTCACCATTGGCATCTTCTTGTGCTGCGTGGATTTTATAATCCCAACGACAGGCATTGGTACAGGCGCCTTGATTGGCATCGCGTTTATTCATATAGCCTGATAACAGACAACGGCCTGAATAGGCCATACATAAGGCACCATGCACAAATACTTCCAGTTCAATTTCTGGGACATGGTTCTGGATTTCTGTAATTTCTTCTAGTGAGAGTTCTCGTGACAAGATCACCCGACTTAGACCATAGTCTTGCCAGAATTTTACCGTGGCCCAGTTAATAGCATTGGCTTGTACCGAGAGATGAATCTGCATCTCAGGAAAATGTTCACGTACCAACATAATCAAACCGGGATCAGACATAATCAGCGCATCGGGTTGCATGGCAATAATCGGTTCAATATCGCGGATAAAGTTTTTCAGTTTGCTGTTATGCGGCTGGATATTCACCACCACATAAAACTTTTTGCCTAAGGCATGGGCTTCATCAATTCCGATTTTTAAATTGTCATGGTCAAATTCATTGTTACGGACGCGTAAGCTATAACGTGGTTGGCCTGCATAGACAGCATCGGCCCCATAAGCAAAGGCATAACGCATATTTTTAAGGGAACCGGCAGGAGAGAGTAATTCAGTATTCATAATACAGCATAAAAGGCATATAAAAAATAGGGAATTATTTTATTAAAGTTCAGAACATGGATTCAACCTAGTGTTTTGCTCAGGATTTTATCGGTGTTTAGGAAAGACTGAAGCAATAAAAAAGCACCCGAAGGTGCTTTTTAAATTAGTGATGACGATGCTTTCTTTTTTTCTTGTATTTTTTAGATTGCTGATTGTCATAATAACGGTCTTGACCGACTTTACGGCCTAGAGCAGAACCACCCGCTGCGCCAGCTGCAGCACCGATATAACCACCCGTGCTACCACCGATGTTTTTACCAACAGTATAACCACCGACACCACCTAGACCACCGCCAATAGCAGCTTCAGTACGGGTACGTTTGCTACTTGCTGCCGCTGCACCACCAGCGCCACCCAAAGCAGAGCCAATCATTGCACCGTTATTACCACCGATTTCTTTACCTACTGCAGTACCAACCACACTACCAAGTGCAGATGTTGCAGCAACACGGGTTGCATTATCAGCATGAGCAGCAGTAACCAATGATGAGCTTGCAAAAATAGCAGCACATAACCAAGTATTTAATTTCATTTTTGACTCCGTGTCCGCAATTCATCGGACCTCTTTTTCATGGCTGCAAATGTAACAAAATTTGAGTATGAAAGTATGGAGAAGCTTTTCTGAATTATTACTCTTTGGTGTCTGGATTGTAGTGTTTTGTTTCTTAAAATAGCGCAAAATGCGAGTTAAGTTCGATTAAACAACAAGATAGTCAATAACTGCACAAAAACAATGAAACCTTATTTTAAGGTTCCATTTATTTTTTGATTAATTTAATGGTTCATCTTTTATTGTTTGTTCTTCGAGTTTGGGCTGACGTGGATTGAGTTCGGCTTGCAGGCGTAGATAGTTTAAGTCACGAATATTCTTTTGGGTTGCCACTACACCAAACAGACTTAATAGAAATGACATGATGTAAAAGCCTTTTTCGCTCATACTGAGTTCGGCATTCCATAAGCTTATTAAAAGTAGTCCGATGCATAGGGCCATTGAAGCCCAACATAAGCCATAGTAAATCGCCGTGACGGGAATCTCTTCCAGTTGATCACGCACTGTTTTCTGTAACGATGCGGCGGAAAACAGTCCATAGAGTAAGATGACGAGGTAATAACCTTTTTCATGCAATGGCATATTGGTATTCCATAGACCGATCATAAAGCCAACGCCACCTGCAAGTAAGGCTACCCAGCTTGCAGCGATAAAGGCTGAAGTGGGGCGGTTTATAAAATTATTCATAAATTATCCTATTGTTTTATCTTTCTATTTGTCCTTCATTATTTATATATAAGGGTTGATCAGAGAACAAGCAATGAAAACTAAAACTGAACAATTTGTGATGAAATGGGTGAGGAATAGTAAGTTCCCCTGATTCTCTATGTCTTTTAAGCGGTGGAGTCTGTAAACTATGCGCAATTTTTTGATTTTGCTCGTGCTTCATCGGCACTGAGTCTTTAGATTTTGAGATATTCCGCCCATGAAAGCATCACTCCGTTTAAGACTCGATCAACTTTGTGATCGTCACGAAGAGCTGACTGCATTACTTGCAGATGTAGAAGTAATTTCGGACAATAAACGTTTTCGTAAACTGTCTCGCGAACACAATGATTTAACTGAAATCACTGAAGTTTGGAGCAAATATCGTCAAGCTGAAGAAGATATCGAAACTGCTGAAACGATGAAATCAGATCCTGATTTCAAAGATATGGCAGAAGAAGAAATTAAAGAAAATAAAGCACTTTTGGTTGCACTTGAAGAGCAATTAAATGTTCTGATGATTCCGAAAGATCCAAATGATGCCAATGCAGCCTATCTTGAAGTGCGTGCTGGAACGGGCGGTGATGAGGCGGCGATCTTCTCAGGCGATTTATTCCGTATGTATAGCAAATACGCTGAAACACAAGGTTGGCGTATTGAAGTGCTTTCTGAAAATGAAGGCGAGCATGGTGGTTATAAAGAAATCATTTGCCGTATTGATGGTGAAGGCGTCTATGGCCGTTTGAAATTTGAAAGTGGCGCCCATCGTGTACAACGTGTACCTGCAACTGAATCCCAAGGTCGTGTACATACTTCGGCTTGTACTGTTGCGATTCTGCCTGAAGTCGATGTAGATACTACAGTCGAAATCAATCCAGCCGATTTACGTATTGATACCTATCGTGCATCCGGCGCAGGCGGTCAGCACATTAACAAAACTGATTCAGCGGTACGTATTACCCATATTCCTTCGGGTGTGGTAGTGGAATGTCAGGAAGAACGTTCGCAACATAAGAATAAAGCCAAAGCGATGGCGTTGTTGGTCTCGCGTTTAGAAAATGCCAAACGTGCAGCCGCTGATGCAGCAACTTCAGAAATGCGCCGTGACTTGGTCGGTTCTGGTGACCGTTCAGAGCGTATCCGTACCTATAACTATCCACAAGGTCGTATGACTGACCATCGTATCAACCTGACTTTATATAAGTTAGATGCGATTATGGAAGGTGATTTAACAGAATTGCTGGACAGCTTGCATCGTGAATATCAGGCGGATCAGTTGGCAATGCTTGCACAGGAAAATGGCGGCTAATGAATATTGCTCAAGCCTTAGAAATCAAAGGTGAAATTGATAGCTATGAACGTCAGGAGGCGGCATGGTTACTCGAACATCTTTTGGGTGTAAATAGTTTAGAACTCAAATTAAGACTTGAGCAAGAGTTGACCGAAATGCAGGAGCAGGCTTATCTGGATGGTCTGGCTCGTATCGAACAAGGTGAACCTTTGGCCTATGTCACAGGTTCACAACCCTTTTGGACGCTCGATTTAAAAGTCACTCATGACACTTTGGTGCCGCGTCCAGATACTGAAATTCTGGTTGAAACAGTATTAAAACTGCCACTTGATGCAAAGGCCAATATTGTCGATTTAGGTACGGGCACAGGTGCGATTGCTTTGGCGCTTGCAAGTGAACGTGCTCAATGGCAAGTGACTGCAACAGATATTTATGCCCCGACTTTAGATGTGGCTCAGGACAATGCTGTTCGACACGGGCTGATGCAGGTGAAATTTGCCTGTGGGGCTTGGTTTGATGCTTTAGAACAGCAACGGTTTGATCTGATTGTGTCGAATCCGCCGTATATTGATCCTGAAGATGTGCATATGCAAAAGCTCCAGTCCGAACCTGAGCGTGCCTTGACGGCTGATAAGCAAGGCATGGCGGATATTGAGATCATTATCACCCAAGGCAAGAATTGGCTTAAACCGAATGGCTGGATTGTGCTTGAACATGGCTATGACCAAGGCCAAGCAGTACGAGATATTTTTGAGCAACAAGGTTTTGAGCAGATCAAGACCATTCAGGACTATGGCGGCAATGATCGTGTAAGTCTAGGACGAAAGCCCGTTTAATCTTCAATATATTGCTGTACTGCATCGGCTAATCGGTTGTCACCTTGTTGTTGCAGTCCATTTACAACCCCTAAGGCATCTTCTTTATCTCGATTTTGGCTCAGCTTAAACTTGCCTGTAATGTGCGAAATCTGAATTTCAATGCCAACAATCCCTTGCAGTTCCCGAGCAATATACTCACTTGGTGCATCCGACATTTTCCATGGCGTTGCTTGTTTGGCTTCATGAACCCGTGTCAGTTTAGCCAAAATGCCACGTAGGGCTTTTTCATCATGTAAGAAATAAATGCGACCTTTGACATGAACCACTTGATAGTTCCATGTTGGTACATGTTGATGGTGTTGCTGCTTGCTCGGATACCAGTTTGGTGAAATATAAGCTTGCTCACCCTGAAAAATAATAAGAACTTCAGTGTCGTTTTTAATTTGCGTATGCAACGGATTATTCTTGGCAATATGTGCAACCAGTGTCGCTGTCTGGCTTTGCTCATCACGCAATAAATGAAAGGGCAAATGATTGGCTTCTATGCCTTCAGCACTATGGCTCATTAAAGTCGCAAAAGGATAGTCCTGAATCAATTGATAGAGTTTCTCAAGATCTGTTTCTTCAAATATTTCTGGTAAATACATCATTTACTCCTTTGAGCGTTCTGAGCGATCCAAAAGTTCCTTTTTATATGGTGAAGATTTACGATAGCTGCCTGGACTGAGTCCTGTCCATTTCTTAAAGGCGCGATGGAACGCACTTGGGTCATGGAAATGCAGATCATCACTGATATTTTGAATTGAATCATTACTTTTGCACAATCGTTCAATCGCAATATCACAGCGAATGTCATTTTTAAGTTGCTGATAACTGACACCTTCCTGCTTTAAGCGACGCTGAATGGTGGCAGTTGACATATTGAGTTGTTGTGCAATCTCTTTCAATTCATCCCACTGTGATGGTGGTTGTAACAGCAATTGGCGACGAATTTGTAAGCTTAACGAGTTCTCATTCTTAAAGCGTACAATCAGGTTATAAGGGGTTTTTCTTAGAAAATCATTGAGCGCCTGTTTGTCTTTTTTGATTTTATGCTTGAGATAATGGGCATCAAACTCAATCTGATTCTGGTCGGCATTAAATTGAATATCTTCGCAAAAGCGCACCCGATAATCCTGTAGTTCGACTGGAGAATGACATCTAAAGCTCATTTTATGAAAGCCAATACGCTGATCACTCAACCAGCACATCAAACTATGCACCAGCATTAGATAGGTAGAATAAGTGAACATCCGTTTGGGATGCTCACGATCGTGCAAGATCAGATAGGCTTTGGAACCGCGTTGTACCAATTCACCGTGAATATCATCGAGCACCAGACTCAGGAATTTTAAAATCTCCTGAATGGCTTGCTCTAAGGTTTCAGCATTGAAGGCTAATTTTGCCAATAGACGATAACTGCCTCGGCGCATGGGATGGCGATCCATGCCCAAAAACTCATCATTCATGCTTTCTGCAAGTTCGACCCATAACTGCGCACATTGCGTCACGGGCACACGGGCTTTGGATGAGGTTAGTAATTCTGCTGAAATGCCTGCACGATTGGCGATATTGACAATATTTAAACCACGACTTGCGGCGACACTCAACGCTTCACGAAGCAAAGCATTTGAAATGGTGTCCTTAGCTGAATTAAGATCAAAGTTTAGGTTTTTATTCATATATCAATAAAATACAGGAGAGTAATTAGATTGAATGCTCAAAAGTTGCATTAAATTTGCTACTTTTTGAAATTGTATCGGAAAAAAGTTGCCTTTAGGCTTAGTGATAAAAATTTATATCTTTAATTTGATAGGAAACGTAAATGAAAATTCAGGGAAAACATTTTGTTATTACAGGTGGCGGTTCAGGTTTAGGTGCAGCAACAGCGGAATACTTGGTTGAAAAGGGTGCTTCGGTCACATTGGTCGATATGAATGTCGATGCTGGAGAACAACAAGCGCAAGCCTTGGGGGCAGCAGCAGAATTTGTAAAACTAGATGTGACGGATGAAGCTGCGGCAGAGCAGTTCTTTAAAGATATGTTGGCGAAACATGGCAGCATATATGGCCTGATCAATTGTGCCGGCATTGGCCCTTCTGCAAAAGTAGTGGGTAAAGACGGCGTACATGATTTGGCGATGTTCTCTAAAACTTTACAGATCAATGTAACGGGGACTTTTAATATGCTGCGTTTTGCAGCAGACGCCATGAGTAAAAATACTGTTGCAGAAGGTGATGAAGATCGAGGCGTGATTGTGAATACTGCTTCGGTTGCTGCTTTTGACGGCCAAATTGGACAAGCGGCCTATTCAGCATCAAAAGGTGCAGTGGTGGCAATGACGCTACCGATTGCGCGGGAACTAGCTCGCCATGCGATTCGTGTCATGACCATTGCCCCTGGGATTATGGAAACGCCAATGTTGAAAGGCTTGCCTCAAAATGTGCAAGATGCCTTGGGACAAATGGTGCCTTATCCATCGCGTTTAGGTCGCCCAGAAGAGTTTGCGCGTTTAGTGGCACATATTGCTGAAAACTCCTATCTCAATGGTGAAGTGATCCGTTTAGATGGTGCGATTCGTATGGCGCCGAAATAAGTTAAGCTTTTATGCAAACGCCGTTGTGGAGAGCATTTCATAACGGTTTTTTATACTTTGGTGTTTACGCTATTGGATATTGTTTCTAGAGCAATTTCGATTTAAGGTCGAAAAATAATAAAAATGATTCAACAAGAAGGAATAGACCGATGCAACCCATGATTTTTTTATCCATAACATTGGCATTGACCTTAACAGGCTGTGTCGGCAATATGAACCCGACAGGTGGCAATTCAAGCCCGAATTATCCATACTATGTGACACAGCAACCGATGTTGGTTAAAAAGATCTATGTTCCAGCAGGAACAACCTTGATTTATGAGGAACAGTACTTCAAACAAGGTAAGCAGCCTGAGATCATGTCAGAAAATAAACTGACCGATATTCGGTTGCCGATTGGTCAAAGCATTGATTGGGGCGGTGTACCGGTCACCATGATTTCTCAGTTCTTTAATTCAGCTATGCGCGGCTATTCTGTACATGCCGACTTTAAAAAATTGGATGCAAATAAACGAACCAGATTTTCTCAGTTATGGCAGCGTTGTAATGATGATCTAGGAATCAGCATCAAAGATCGAAAGGATTGGTCATTTAACAAAGCCAACATTGCTGATGTGCAAAGCTGTAGTGGTCTTTATCAACGTTACTTTAAAAATATTCAAGAACAGCAGCAGTTTTTAGATCTTATGTATAGTGAGTTGATGAAAGTCAATGATCAATAAAAGAGACAAAGCTTGTTTGGCTTTGCCTTATATCAAAGACTATTTGGCCTTAACTTCATCACCAATCAAATAGAATGTCCCACCTGCAATGTAATGTAGGCTGCGCAACGCTTTACTGGCATCTTGAAAGTGCCAATGTCCATCGCGAAATACGCGTGAATCCGCCCAAGCACCGACTACGGAACCGATAAATAAGTCGTGCGCTTGTTGATTGTGTGGTTCTGGAATCACTTTACAGACTAGCCAAGCCAGACTGCCTGCCACTAGTGGCACGGGGAAATCATCTTGATAAAACAATTCGGTTTTGCATTCTTCTAATTTGTTTGGATGCTCAAACTGACTGATCGTTCCGAGTTGATGCACTAGATCAATCTGTGCATAGCAGGGAACTTGCAAGGCAAAATAACCACTTTGCTCAACCAGTTGACGGGTTTTGGTGCTTTTATCTAAGACTACAGTGACTTTTGCAGGTGTTAATTCCAAAGCACAGGCCCAAGCTGCTGCCATGACATTGCATTCTTGTCCGTGTTGAGCAGAAACCAAAACCGTTGGGCCGTGATTTAATAAGCGATAGGCTTTGGAAAGTTCAACAGCCTTTATTTCCGAGTGGCGCATACAACATCCAAAAGGTGGGAGTACTCTGTCATTGTTACACAAACTTCCGCAAAATTTTAACCAATTTCCCAACGTTTACAGGCACGATTAAAACTGCAAATGTGACAGTACCCGATTTTTAATCCAGCTGATCGTTTGAACTTAAACAGTCAAGATAATTTGAAAATGTGCATTCATCGGAATCTTTTCGATCAATCATAATTTTGGCGCGAATTGTTATGATTTTGGCACAAATTGTTTTAGTCTAAAAATCACATAAAAGTTTGAAGGAGTATGATTTTTGCCAGTCGTTTGTATGCTCGGAATGATTCCAGATACGAAGAAAAAGACTAAATCTCTGTAATAAAAATGAAAAATGCTAGGAGCAAAAACGTGAAGAAAAAATATTTAAATGTCATGGCGTTGATGGCAGGCATGGTGGTGAGCAGCGGATCTGTGGTACACGCAGGTTTGTTTGATTTTTTTGCACCCAAGGCATCATGGCAAAACTGTAATGTGAACTCTTGTTCAATCGGCGGTAGCACCAGTGTTACATCAAGTTATGCGAAAACCAAGTATCCAATTTTATTGGCGCATGGGATGGCCGGTTTCTCTGCGGTAGGTCCTTTGCAATACTGGAATGGGATTACTGAAGACTTGGTTGGTAATGGTGCGAATGTCTTCGTTGCACAGCAAGCTTCGTTTAATTCTTCGGAAGTACGCGGTGAGCAACTATTGCTACAGGCAAAGCAGGTGTTGGCGATTACTGGTGCAGAGAAAATTAATTTAATTGGCCATAGTCATGGCTCTCAATCGGTTCGTTATGTTGCCAGCTTGTTGCCGAATAAAATTGCATCAGTCACAGCAGTTGGTGGTCCAACTAAAGGTTCAGATGTGGCAGATGTCGTCGACTCAGTGGTTAAATCACCTGCGGGTCCAGTCTTAGCACCTGTGATCTCAGCAGGGGTTAATGCCTTCTTCTCATTAGTGGGGATTGGTTCAGGGCATTATTATGATCAAGATGCGATTGCAGGTTTAAACTCATTAACCACCAGTGGTTCAGCCAATTTTAACCAACGTTTCCCCGCAGCTGTACCAACTACAGCATGTGGTTCAGGTACTGAACTGGTGAATGGTGTGCGTTATTATTCGTGGAGTGGAACCAGTCCATTTACCAATGCATTAGACCCAATGGACTATGCATTAACTGCAACATCGTTACTGATTTCTGGAGAAAATGATGGCTTGGTACCGCGTTGTTCGAGCCATTTGGGTACGGTAATCCGTGACAATTATGCATTTAACCATTTGGATGAAGTCAATCAAATCCTCGGTTTGGTTGGATTCTTACAAAATCCGGTCACCCCTTATCGGACTCAGGCAAATCGTCTGAAAAATCTAGGTTTGTAATTCATTAATGAAAGGAGCAATCCGTTGCTCCTTTCATTTTTAACGGTTCAAACAAAGAAAGAATGATAAATAGAGCAAGGGATTATGAACGGTAAATTTTTGAATAATAAAACCATCAGTTTAGTTTTGATTGTATGTTTATTGCTCTTGTTGGCTTTAATCTATTGGATATTTAGACCAGATGCTCAAAATACACCGCATGAGCCAAACCAACAGGCTCAATCACAGCTTATAGGTAATGGCTTAGAAGCCAACGCGCAAAATAATCAAAAAGGCAAAATGCCAGAATTGGCTGCTTCATTGCGCGGTACAGAAATTGATTGTCCAATTCAGGTCGATGCCAATGGTAAATTAATTTTAACGGTTGGTATTCGCAGTTGTTTCGATTATTTCTTTTCCAGTTTAGGTGAGAAAACCGAACCAGAATTGGTTGCTGATATCCGACAGTACATTACTGCGACTTTACCTGACACAGCTTCGAGTTATGCCAGTTATCTGTTAGATCAATATGTAGCCTATAGTCATGCCTTAAAAAATATAAAACCAACGGGCAACTTTAAGACGGGCGATATTGATGGGTATCAGAAAGTGATTGATCAGATGTATAAAGTACAGCAGCAGTTTTTTAATGCGGCTGAGATTAATGCCTTATTTGGTAATGAACGTAACCTGAATCAGTTCAATATTGATCAAATGCGTATCCATGCCAATAAAACCCTGACCGCTCAGCAAAAGGCAGCTGAATTGGCGAAATTGATTGATCAGCTTCCGAGTACACTGGCCGATGGCGTTCGGGTTTCGATGCAATTTTCTGAATTGCAGCAATTAACTCAAGAAGTACGGGAAAAGGGTGGTTCTGCACAAGAGCTTCGGAATATGCGTGAAAGTTTATTAGGGCCAGAAGCGGCAGATCGTTTGGAAAAGGTCGATCAAGAAGAAGCAGGGTGGCAAACACAGGTCAATGGCTACTTGGCCGCACGTGATCAGATTTTAAAGAGTGACGCCACGGATGCCAGTAAGCAGCAGTCGATTAATCAGTTGCGTAATCAATCCTTTGGCAGCAAAGAGGATTTGTTGAGAGCGCAGTCTTATGAAATGATGCATGATCGGAAGTAGAGCAAAAGTAATAGATGGAAATATAATCAGTCATAATTTTATTTAGGTAAGGTTGAATATGTATGTAGCTGATTATATTGGTTTAGCATTGATCCAAGATATGACAGATAAGAGTTTGCCTCTGTCTGAAGTCTTGGTTAAGGGGAAAAAGACAGGGGTTATGGTTGAGGGTAAAGTGTTAGAAGGTGTGGTCTGTGTATATTCTCACTGCTATCTTCTTTTCCTTAGCCAGGATTGTATCTTCGAGGAAAATTTAACTTTGGCATTAGTCGACCTGGATAAAAATATATTGTTGGAGTCATTATGCATAGGACAGGCTTATCAGACAGATATCTTTACTGGCCCGAGGATATGTAATGATAAAATTTTATTTGAATTTTTAGCTGAAAAAACATGGGTTCTTCAAGTATTACAAACTGCCAGAATTCGATTTCCTATTTCTTTAAACGCTTTGATACATCGTGGTTTTCAATTTAAATCTTATCTCCGATTAGTAAATTAATTTAAATGACGTATACCGTCATGAACCCTCCTTGATTACCGTTGCACGTTGCAAGTGATTTCTAAATGACGTATGCCGTCATGAACCATCAATATCAACCTCATTGTCTTCATGAGAATTTCTAAATGACGTATGCCGTCATGAACTGAGAGGTAATCTTTGAAATGGCCCGTCAGTTTTTCTAAATGACGTATGCCGTCATGAACTGGATCCTTGTGATCGAGATGAACTATATGCTTTTCTAAATGACGTATGCCGTCATGAACTGGATCCTTGTGATCGAGATGAACTATATGCTTTTCTAAATGACGTATGCCGTCATGAACTATAAAATAATAAAAATAATATCAGCCAAAACATCAAGTTATACTTAAAAAAGCATCATTACCCAAAGTTTCTAACTGATATAGTAACTTATTGATTTTATTAAGCTGTTAAAGAGTAAGAAAAATATTGGGGTAAAAATAGCTTTTTGTCAAAAGAAAACAGAGCTGGTTCCAATTTATTACTTTCCTCCAAGCAGACATCGACTTAAAATCAGCAATACCCTTGATGATAAAGAAGCAAGTCACGTGTCAGACCATTTAGAAAACGAATTTGAGCTAAGCAATGAGGAAATGCATCTCTATAGTCGTCAGATTTTATTAGATGGTTGGGATATCGAAGCACAAGAAAAACTAAAACTCACCAATGTGTTGATTATCGGCGCAGGTGGAATCGGCTGTACCAGTGCCGAGCTGTTGGCACGTGCAGGTGTAGGTAAAATTACCATTGTCGATGCCGACATGATTGAAATAAGTAATCTACAAAGACAAATTGCCTTTACGACAAATGATTTAGGTCGATACAAAGCAGAAATATTGGCAAAGCATCTACAAGACATTAATCCGCATATACAGGTCAGTTATCAAAATATACGATTTAATGAAACGAATGCTGATGAACTCGTACAGCATCAAGATCTAGTCTTAGATGGTTGTGATAATTTTACAACTCGTTATCTGGTTAATGCAGTATGTAGAAAACATCAAGTGCCTCTGATTAGTGCGTCAGCAATAGGTTTTGAAGGGCAGATGTTTATGGTAGATGCTGATTCAGCCTGTTATGAATGCCTGTTTCCGAAAGAAGATCATGCCAATGAAGGGCTGCGCTGTGCGGAGTCAGGCGTATTAGCCACCACTCCTGTAATGATAGCGTCATTACAAGCACATCACACATTGCTATTTTTAGGCTTAGGTTTGACTCCACTCAAGCAAAAACTATTGCTTTGGAATGGCTTAAATTTAACGCAACGTATTCTTAAATTTGAAAAAGATATAAATTGTCCAGTTTGTCAGGCAACTTGATCGGTAAATTGAGCAAAATTTGCTAAACTAATGCCATCTGTGAGGCAAGAAAGATTATGAAAAGAAATATTTTATTCGATGGATTACGCTCTGTTGCACGTATTGGTGAAACAGTGGTGGTTGCAGCACAAGCAGGTGTGAAGTATGCAACTGAAAAACCAAGCAACGCCAAACTTATGCGTGAGACCTTTGAGTCGCTTGGTTCGACTTATATTAAACTGGGTCAATTTATTGCCAGTACGCCGTCTTTATTCCCACGTGAATACGTTCAGGAATTCCAAGGCTGTTTAGATCAAACGCCAACCTTACCATTTAGCTATATCCAAAAAGTTTTGGCAGAAGAGTTTGAAGGGCGCAACCTCAATGAAATTTTTAGTTTTATTGATGAAAAGCCTTTGGCTTCGGCTTCAATTGCACAAGTGCATGCCGCTCGATTGGTCACGGGCGAAGATGTGGTTTTAAAGGTGCAAAAGCCAGGTGTTGAAACTATTCTTTATACCGACTTGAATGTGGTGCATTGGGCAACAAAGCTACTTGAAAGAGCTGTTCCAAAAATCAAGTTTGCATCACTTTCTGAAATTGTAGATGAGATCAAAACACGTATGGTGCGTGAAGTTGATTTTATTGAAGAAGCTCAGAATCTGGATGACTTTATTCAATATTTGAATGTTTCAGGTAATCAAGCGGCAACGGCACCGAAAGTTTATCACCAGTTTTCAACGCGCCGTGTACTCACCATGCAGCGTTTGTATGGGGTATCATTGACTGACTTTGATGTGGTCAAACAATATGCCAAAGACCCAACTCAGGTCTTGATTACGGCCATGAACACTTGGTTTGGCAGTTTAATGCTGTGCAAGAGTTTCCATGCCGATTTACACGCAGGCAATTTGATGCTGCTAGAAGATGGTCGTATCGGTTTTATTGATTTTGGTATTGTCGGTCAATTAAAACCTGAGGTTTGGACTGCGTGTATGGCATTTATGGATGCATTACAGCAAACCAATTACATTGCCATGGCTGAGAACATGCTGAAAATGGGCATGACCCATCAGAAAATTGATACTCAAATCTTGGCTGATGATTTAGAGCGCTTGTTTAGTGGGGTCTTACTGGCAGATCCACAAGAAATTCTTAGTTCTAATCCAGCAGATTTAAATGACATCATGATGGATATGGTGGCAGTAGGTGAGCGTCACGGTATTAAATTCCCGCGTGACTTCGCTTTGTTATTCAAGCAAATGCTATATTTTGATCGTTTCATGCGTGTTCTCGCACCATATACCGATATTTATGCTGACCAACGTTTAAAAATGGTTCACAATATTGAACCTGCTTCGTTTTTAAAGCATTAATTTATTTATCGGTTCATTAGGTCATTATGGATGCCATTATAATTGAAGGGTTGAAGGTTGATACCGTGGTTGGTTGTTTCAGCTGGGAACGCCAAATTATTCAACCTTTAATGCTAGATCTCACTATTCATAATGATCTAATGCAAGCTGCACAATCAGATGAGCTAAACGATACGCTCAACTATGCGCAAATCTGCGAGCTTGCAGCTCAAGTGATTCAACAAGCCCAACCTAAGCTGATTGAGCACGCTGCACAATTGGTGCTTGAATGTCTATTTACTACCTTTCCTTCGATTGAATCGATCAGTATCACCATTCGCAAACCCGCCATCATTGCACAAGCCAATGCAGTAGGAATTCGCCTTGAACGCAACAGAAACAATTTTTGCGCTCGCACTGGCGAGTAATCTCCAGCAACAACAAAATTTCACTTTTGCTTATCAACAAATCGCAAGTTTGGGTGTAGTGGAGTTTTCGCCAATTTATGAAATCCCATGTCGGGATGGAATTGGTGCCGATTATTGGAATTCAGCCTGCTTATTAAAAAGTCGATGCAGTCTTGCTGAAATGACTGAAATTCTGAAAAAACTAGAAGCACAATCTGGTCGAGTTCGTCCATCACATCAGATCAGTTTGGATGTTGATGTGATTGCATGGGGTGAAACTTTAGAGCATATGCAATTTAATCCAAAAAAGTTACCATTAGCTTTGGATGTCAAAATTCCTTTATATGATTTGTGGCAGCATGCAGATTTAGCTCATTTCCAAGGTACAGATTATCCTGTCATTACAATGTAATGTTTTCGCTGGGTAATATCATAATAATTAGGAAGAATTTTCATGAAAAAGATTTTGCTTTTGTCGACGTTGACGATTTTACTTTCGGGTTGTGCAGCCATGAGCGTCGAGCAATGTAAAACAGCCAATTGGTTCAATGTGGGCGAAAAAGATGGCTCGAATGGGCATGATTCACGCTTGGATAAATATTATTCTTCCTGTCAAAAAGCCAATATTGTGCCGAATCAAAAGCTGTATGATCAAGGTTATCAAAAAGGCTTGAGCTATTACTGCCGACCGGAAAATATTTTTAGTGAAGCCTTGGAAGGTCGTGGCGATATTCATGTGTGTCCAATCGAAAAGCGTGAATCTTTACGTAGTTACTATCAAGTTGCCAATGAATATTATCAGGCAGATTCAGAGTTTAATCGCTCCCAAAGCGATATGAATCGTTATTTAAAAGAGTTGGAACGTAAAGATCTTTCGAATAAAGTTCGGGATGATTATCAAAAACGCTTATATGATCTACGTATCAATAGCAGTTGGGTACAGTCTCGTTATCAACAGGCTGTCCGAAATCTGGAACGTTTTAAGGCAGAACATGGTTTGAATTAAAACTTTAAGTAATAACGCTTATTTTAGAAAATCCATGCTTGCAGCCGTGGATTTTTTGTTTTTAGTGCACACATTTGAGTTACATACCTGATGGTATAGGGATGTTTAAATGGTGAAGAAACAAATAAATAATGAAGGGAGGAATTCTGTATGCAAGCCAAGTTACTTATTGCCTTGGGGATTATGCTCTATGGCAGCATGAACTCAGCCTATGCAATTGATGCCAAATATAGACAACAATTAGAACAATCAGGTTGTACACAAGTCAGTGAAGCACAGGGTTGTGATATTAGCAAAAGCAAAGAAGAAAATAGCAACGCTGGATTTGTTGAACAAACGCTAGAAACACCACCGCCAACCCTATCGACTCAGCAACCACAGTGGATTGCCGAAAGGTCGGATGGAACAGCACTGGCATTCATTAGAATTGACCAGCAACAACGAGTCTGGGTTAATGACACGCGTGTGATTGCGGTCAATAAAAAGGATCGGTTGACTTTTAGGCAGGGTAAAATTAATTACACCATTTTTACTGATTTAAATAAGCAGTCGCAAAGTTTTTGGGATGACCGTTATTCAATTGATAAAGGCAAAATTGTATTTCGTTAATTTTGATTGTGTTGTGTAAAATCAAAGGGAATTATTTTACAATAATTCCCTCGGACAGTTTAAAGATAATAACTGGTTTTGGTCATCAGTTTTGAAATGGCAGTCATGGTAATGCGTACAGGTACAGGCAAATCTACGCCACCTGCATTGAGTGCCGTGTCACGATGATGCAACTCATCTTCATTCATCTGCTCCAGGATTTTACGTGAACGGTTATCATGAGCGGGGAGCTGCTGGATGTGTTCTTGTAAATGTTGACTCACTTGGCGTTCGGTTTCAGCGACAAAGCCTAAGCTGTATTTGTCGCCTGCAATCCCTGCAATTGCACCCATTCCATAAGACAACCCGTACCAAATTGGATTTAATACACTAGTGTGGCTATCTAGTTCTTTTAAGCGATCTTCACACCATGCCAAATGGTCTTGTTCTTCAATTGCGGCTTGCTGCATTTCTTCACGTACATGTGGCAGTTTTGCAGTCAGTGCCTGACCGTGATAAAGGGCTTGAGCGCAGACTTCACCACTATGATTGACGCGCATTAAACCTGCAACATGGCGGGCATCACTGACACACAGTTGTGACGGTTCTTCATTGGCAGGATTACTGCGTTGTGCACTGGTCGCACCAGGTACCAAACTACGTAAAGCTTGATCAAAGGAATTAATAAGTTTATCGAGACCTGTGTAATGACGCATATATTAATCCTCTAATGTGTTGGGCGCATTTTCCAATAACGGTTTTAGACGTTTTAATAACCAAAATGAAAAAATTGCACTTAAAACAGCGGTAATGGTAAATAAGATTTTAATATCAATTTTTAAAATGCTTAAGATCAAAATAGAAAAAACTGCGGAAGAGACCATAAATACAGCATTTAAAATATTATTTGCGGCAACAACACGAGCACGATGTGAGCGTGGTGAATAGGCTTGCATCATGGCATAGAGAGGCACGATATAGAACCCACCACTAATTCCCAGTAAAGTCACTGCCAGCATCACATGGTAATAGACCGCACCCAGTGTAAACATATCTTTTAAACTGAGTAACTCACCTGTACGCTCAGGAACAAAAGCCAGGCTGGCTGCCAGATAGAGGGCAAACACAGTCAAACCAATTGCCCCATAGGGCACCATTTTGATATTGATATCAGTACCACCGATGCGTCTACAAAGTAAAGAACCGACACCGATACCAACCGAGAAAAAGGTAAGTAACAGGCTGACCACATTTTCTGAGGCATGCAGGTTTTGTTGAGTTAGTTGTGGAATTTGAGTCAGGTAAGTTGCACCATAAAACCAGTACCAAGAATTACCCAATAAAATCACAAACACAATCGGAATACTTTTGGCGTAGGCAATCGTTTGAAAACTGGTACGAATAAAGTTCCAGTCAATTTCGAGATCTGGTGCTGCAACTTTTTGCGGCAGAATAAATCGGCTACATAAATAGCCTATGCAGGCAATCGCTACGACAGTCACACTGATCCACAGCAGGTTGCCGGCAGACGAAGCAATAACCGCACCGCCTAAAATCATTCCCAGTAAAATTGCAATTGAAGTACCTGACTGAAACAGGGCATTACCTGACATCAGCTCTTGTGGTTTTAAAATTTCAGGCAAAATCGCATACTTAATCGGGCCAAAACAAGTGGAATGGGTACCCATTAAAAATAAGGCAAACAGCAATAACCATAGATTTCCAAGCAGGAAACCAGCAGTACCAATCAACATGATCACGATTTCTAATATTTTAATGAAGCGAATCAGTTGAGAGCGCTCATATTTATCTGCGATTTGTCCAGCAGTTGCTGAGAAAAAGAAGTAGGGCAAAATAAACAATAAGGCAGCTAAATTATTTAAGGTACTGATCTCAGCACTTTGTTGTTGAATCCACCCATAAGTAATCACCAACAGTAGCGCTTGCTTATAAACATTATCATTCAGTGCGCCAAAAAACTGAGTGAAAAACATCGGGGCGAAGCGACGCGATGTCATTAAGCGCTCATCTTGTTTCATCATGTGTTCACTTCATTGTGATTTATAAAAAAATGTGACGAACTGTAAAAATGTGATGAAATGCATGTATGATACCTATGTCTGATTGGATGAAAAATCAAAGATTTGAAGTTATTTCACCCATCAAAAACGATAAATTAAAAAACAAGTTTAGAGTTTTACATGCCATCTAAAACGAAGTTTAAACAGTCGACACTGGTTCATTCTATGCATTTAATTTTTAAAATGCAGGGGGTTCCTAAACTTATTTGTAGTAGTTTTTTAATTAGTTCTTGTATATCAGTTGTTTATGCTCAAGAGCAAATTTTGGGTGCGCCTGAAAATCAGGCAGCCGAACAGAACGAGCATGTCGCTACAGTGGCAGTTGCTGCCGCTGCACCAATCCCGCCAGCGATGAATACTTCTGATTCGGGGATATTACCCGGACAAGACAGTTTGGCTGCATTAAAAGAACAAGAACAGTCAAGTAATCAGATTAATGAATTAAAACCAATTCAATTGGATGATAATCTGGAAAATTTGCCTGTGATTCCCGTCGATCAGAGTATGGCAAATGAAATTTTTCGTGTTGCAGAAGATGCCAAAAATGAAGCACAAGCATATCGAGACCAAACCGCTAAAAATCCTGCTCCTGTCATTGGCGATGTTTCGCAAACTGAATTAACTGAGATTAAACAGGCTCCGTTGAATATTGACCAGTTAATGAGTGATATCCAGTCAGACAGTAAAATTGTGGTTGAAGCCAATGAAACGGGTAAAACCTTAGCCGAGTTCCAAACCAAGTCAGATCAACCTGCTGAAAAAGTTGGCTTCTTTAAGCGCATCATTAACCGTTTGCGTCCGGATAATTTAATCAATGCTGATAAAATTCCGCGTATTTCTGCTGATGTGAGTGGTGCACCACCTATTCTGGCGCTTAATATCAAGGCCAAGTTGTCAAGCTTTACTAAAGAGTCTTTTGAAGATTTTAATGTTGCGTTGCCTCAGTTGCGTGCATTGACCAATCAAGCTGCACAGGCGGTGGGTTATTACAATGCGACTTATACTTTTGTCAAAGAAAGTGACAGTAAGGTAAAAGTGATAGTGGTTCCCAATGAACCCGTCAAAATTAAAGAACAAAATATTGAATTTACCGGTGCAGGCGCAAATACACCACAGTTCCAAGTCATTCGTTTAATTCCAGAACAGGATGTTGGTGATATTTTCAATCATGGCTCGTACGAAGCGATGAAAACTAAAATTACCAACGTTGCTGCAGATAATGGTTATTTTGATGCGTTTTGGCGCTTGCATGATGTCAAGATTACTCAGCCTGATAAAACGGCTGACATTAACTTAAAGTACGAAACAGGTGAACGTTATAAGTTAAAGCAAGTTGAGTATCGGATGAGTGATCCGAGCAAGCCATTACCATTGACCCAAAAAGTTTTAGATAGTTTGGCACCTTGGAAGGAAGGTGATGACTATGCCTTCTGGCGTGTCAATGTTTTGGCAAATAACTTAACCAACACCCGTTATTTTAATTATACCCTAGTTGATACTATCAAGCCGGATGCAATTCAGCCACCTTTAGATTTACCGCCAGATTTACAGGCGTTGGTCGACCAGCAACGTATCCAGCAATCCCAATTGATGAGTAGTCAACAAAAGGCGGATATTGCGCGGGCCAAAATCACTTCTGCGCAAGAAGTCACGCAGGATGTTGTTGATGAATCACAATTCTCTGGTGGTGAACCTGCTCAACCTTATGCATTAGCACGATCTATGCCAATGCCGCCTGTACATAATGATGATGACGAACAACGTCAGAAGCTAGAAGAACAGGCGCGGGTAGAACGAAAAATTCCTGTTGTGGTGACGCTGAATGCAGATCGCTTAAATAGTCTTGAAACAGGTATTGGTTATGGTACTGATACGGGGGCACGTATTCGTACCCAGTATCGTCGTGCGATTGTGAATAAATATGGTCACTCATTTGATGCCAACTTCGAGTTATCTGAGATTCGTCAATCAATAGATGGGCGCTATAGTATTCCTTATAAGCATCCATTAAATGACTACTTCAACCTGGTGGGTGGTTATGAGCGTGAAACCCGCAACGATATTGGTCCTGATGTGAATTTGTTGGTTGAGTCGGCAGTTCTAGGTGGTGAGCGCGTCATTAAAAACCCATTAGGCGACTGGCAACATACCTTTGGCTTACGTTATCGTTTAGATCGCTTAACCAAAAAAGGTGATGTGAATATTAATGAGCTACCAGATGCCTTTAAAGTATCCGGGATCGATTCTGAACAAGAATCATTATTGCTTGGTTATGAGGCTTCTAAAACCAATACCAATACGCGTTTAAATCCAACGCGTGGTTTTAAGCAAACCTATAAAGTTGAATTGGGGACGGAATCTTTGCTTTCAGATGCCAATATGGCAATTGTAAGTGCTGGCTGGCGTTTTATTTACTCATTAGGTGAAAACGACAATCATCAATTTGTTGGTCGTGGCGATACAAGCTATATCTTCACCGATAATTTCAATAAAGTGCCGTATAATTTACGCTTCTTTACAGGTGGAGATCAATCTCTCCGAGGTTTTGATTACAAGAGCTTATCGCCCGAAGAAAACGGCTATAAAATAGGGGGGCAAGCCTTGGCTGTTGGCTCTTTGGAATATAATTATCAATTTAAAGATGGCTGGCGAGCTGCCGTGTTCTCGGACTTTGGTAACGCCTATGACAAACAATTTAGCAACCCAACAGAATATAGTGTGGGTGTTGGTATCCGCTGGAGATCGCCAATTGGACCAATTCGATTAGATATCGCATCGGGTATTTCGAATGATAACAATCCAATTCGTTTGCATTTCTTTATTGGTCCACAGCTTTAAAACTTTTTAGCCCTTTAATTTAATAAGGGTAAAACAATCTCGGGTTGATTATGACGGAAGTAGAACAGCAACTTACACCTCCAGCAGAACCAAGACAGCAACGGCGTATTTTTCGAAATATTGCGCTGATTTTATTGATCATTCTTTTGTTATTGGTCAGTTCTTTGCTTGTTATGATGTCTACGGATAAAGGGAGTCGCTTTTTATTAGACCGTGTACTTCAAAGCCAAAAAATTATCAAATATCAATATGAGAGCGGTAACCTGTTATCTGGCATCATTCTTAAAAATGTACTGGTTGAACTGGATGCAATTGAAATCTCTTTAGATCGTGCCGACGTGTCTTTAGGTTGGCGAGCGATTTTAAAAAAAGAAGTACACCTTAGCCATGCCGATGTACGTAATCTCAAAATTATTGATAAAAAACCACCTTCGGGCAAGCCCTTTGGATTTTATCCAATTAAATTACCCTTTGTACTGCGTATTGATGATGCAACTTTAGATCATTTAGAGTTTCAAACCACAACCTCGAAGGTTAACTTTAGTGACATCTTTCTAAAAGACGCATTGTGGTCGGAAACCAAATTAAAGTTTAAAGACTCTCGCATGAAGATGGAGCATTTAGCCGTGCAAAATGCTTCTGGAGAGATGGATTTTAGTGGTAAATACCCATTAAATGCCAAAGCAGACCTGATTATCCCATCATTAAAAAGTCTAGATATTGAGATCATCAAAGTTGCCGCTAGAGGTAGTCTGGATACCCTGAAGGTCGGTGTTGCAACGCTTACACCAGATTTGCTGACGGGTTGGGCAGTTGTTCATCCAGTACGTGATCATGTGCCAATGAATGGTGAGCTATTCTTTAAAAATTATCACTTACCATTAATTAAAGATCAGAAGTTATTTGCAAAAGATGGCATCGCTAGATTTAAAGGTGATATTCAAAAGTTAGTCTTGACTTTAGATACGGATTTAAAAGGCGAGCAAGTTCCTGAGGGGCAATATACTGCGCTGATGGATACGGATTTAACCCATCAATTGAATATTCGCGAGTTTAATGGTCAACTGATGGGCGGCACAGCAAATTTGCTGGGTTCCGTTAATTGGCACGATCATGTCTCTTGGGATCTAAAAGGACGTTTGGAACGTTTAGATCCAAAAGACAAAACTGTACCGCAAATTGCGCAAGACTTTTTGCCACCCAATCTGGATGCGAACTTAAGCTCAACGGGTTCTTTGCAAAAAGGTTTGGTTGTCAATGCACAGCTCGCATTTGATAAATATGAAACTTGGGCAGTTAAGCTCAATCAGGACGAAGAAAAAGACAACAAGCCTCAGCCGATGTTATTGGATATTTCTTGGAAAGGGATTGATCGTGCTATGCCATATATTGGCTGGCTGAGTAGTGAAGAAGGTCATACCAATCTGACCTTAAAAGAAGGTCAGCAAGATATCTATGTATCAACGACAATCCGTCCGCATGAGCAGGCATTATTGCCAACAGGTAAATATGATGCCCGTTTAGACGTTAAGGGTGACCTGTTAAATGTTGAAAATTTCCGTTATGAAACTGAAAAAGGCAGTTTGACTGGACAGGCAAAAGTTAAATTACCAACTGAAAAACAACAGCTATCATGGCAAGCACAGCTCAAGGCACAGGATTTTAACCCGCAAACGATTGCGGCAGCAGCACCGATTAACTTATTGAATGGTGAAATCAAAGCCAGTGGTTTTGCCAAACCAAACCAACAAATTATTCAGCTTGAACAGATTGATTTAAAAGGGCACTTGCCACAAGAAAATAAGACAGAAACTCTTGCTTTGAAAGGTAAAAGTACCGCCGCCCTGATTTTTAATGATGAAAAAGCGGGTGGTTGCTTCAAGAGTTTTGCAGTGAATTATGATGGTTCCTTAAATGCATTAAATCAAGGTAATGGCATATTAAAAATTAAAATTGCAGGCACACCAGATTACATCAAGATTAATGAACTCAATCATGACGGTGTTGCAGGCAAGGTTTATGCCACAGGCGCAGTCAATCTCAAAGATAAACTGGGTTGGGATATTAATGCTTCATTGGTACGCTTCAAGCCACAGTATTTTGTCTCAAGTGTGAAAGGTGAAATTTCTGGGCGGGTAAAAACACAGGGCGTATGGTCAGACAAGCTCAAGCGTATTGATATTCGTGAATTGAATACGGCGGGTTTCATCAATAATAAACCGATTCGTGGTCGTGGTAATCTCAGCCTGTTATTGGACTCAAATCAAGAAGGCTTCTTGCCGCAGCAATTTGAAGCCAATGATCTATTCTTTGCTTATGCTCAGAACCAGCTTCAAGCCACAGGTAATGCACAAAATTTACGTATTAAACTGAATGCGCCTGCATTGTATGAGCTGTATCCGGGCTTGCGTGGTCGAGCTTATGGCAGTTTGAATGTACAGTCGAAACCACGTCTAAGAGCAACTGCGAACATCATGGTCGATAATTTTGCTTTTAACGATCTGGTGACGATTCGTTCTTTGCGTGTACAGGGTGAATTGCCGACTTCTGAAACCACACCTACACAATTGACAGCGACTTTGGATCGATTGCGTAATGGCAATCGTGAAATTGAACAAGCAACAGTAAACTTGGCGGGAACACGTAAAGCACACGTATTAAAAGTAGAAAGTAAAAACCGTCAATCGAATTTTTATCTTCAGCTTGCGGGTGGTTTTAATCCGAAGAATGACTGGCTTGGACAGCTGCAAAAAGGTAATTTTACTTCACGTAATATTCGTTTGGTACAAAATCAGAGTGCGCCGATTATCTATACCACCGCGCAACAAGAGCTTTATATAGGTCAGCACTGCTGGCAAAGTTCGAGCAGCCAGTTATGTTTAGATCAACCCGCACGTATGAGTAAGGAAAAAGGCAGTTTTTCATTTATTACCAAAAATCTGGATTTAAAAGACTTCACGGCATTTATGCCTGAAGGTCTGGCTGTGACGGGTCAATTGAATGGCTATGCCAAAGCAGCTTGGGCAAATGGTAGTCATCCTAAACTTGATGCACGTTTAGTGACTCGTAAAGGTGAGATTGGATTGGCAGCGGATGATCCTCAGGATCCTGCAACGACTGTAACTTATGATGAGTTAAGTTTGATTGCCAAGAGTATCAGTGAAGGTTTGTTATTCCGTGTGGATATGAAAACACCTGATATTGGTACGGGTTATGCCAATGTGATTATTGACCCATTTCAAAATAATATGCCGATGCGTGGCGAAGTGGCATTTGATGACGTACAGCTAAAAGTCTTTAAACCATTTATTAAAGATGTACGCTCAATGGCTGGAACTTTATCATTGGCTGGTAAGGTCAATGGAACCTTGACTCAGCCACAGGTTACAGGTGAGATGCGTTTAAAAAATGGCGCAATCAGTATGATCTCCCTGCCAGTCAATTTAAGCAATATCCAGCTTTATTCTTCTATACGACAGGACTCTGCAAGTATTGATGGTGCATTTAATAGTGGACAAGGTGTAGGACGCTTAAAAGGTAGCTTTGACTGGAAAAATGACCCACATCTCAACCTGACCTTAAAAGGTGATAATTTACTGGTGCGTCAGGCACCGATGATTACTGCAATTGTAGAACCTGATCTGACGCTGGACGTTTATCCGTTTAATCAGCGCTTAAGTCTAAAAGGGACGATTGATGTGCCGCGTGCGCGCATTTCGATGCCGGAAAGCTCGGCGACTGTGGTGAACTTGTCGCCAGATGTGCGTGTAGTACAACAAGGTCAAGATTTGCTTGCAACTTTAAAAGCCGCTAAACCATGGGATATCCGTGCCGATATGACGGTAACTCTTGGCAATCAGGTGATCTTCCAAGGCTTCGAAAGTACCATTCCTTTAGCTGGCCGTTTACACCTTTCTCAACGTGGTCTAGAAACAGCAATGCGTGCCAATGGTGCGATTGGTGTCAGTCAAAAAGTGAAGATTGAAGCCTACGGTCAAAGTCTTGATTTGAACCGTGCTATTGCGCGTTTCAATGGACCATTGGCCAACCCGACCTTGGATATTGATGCCAATAAACCCGTTCAAGGTAGCATGGTTGGGGTACGTGTCACAGGAACAGCCACTGTACCGAATATTCAAATTTATAACGATGCAGGCTTGTCTGAACAGGAAGCCCTAAATGCTTTACTTACTGGTCGTATTAATGAAGGTAACAGTGGTTTAAGTAATACCGAAGGCTTTAAGTCTGACGTGAATAACACCATTGCTGCTGCAGGGATTAGTATGGGCTTGGGCGGTACACGAGCCTTGACCAACCAGATTGGTCGAACCTTTGGTTTGAGTGGCTTGGCGTTGGATGCGCAGGGTACGGGCGATGATACGCAGGTCAGTCTGACCGGATATATCACACCAGACCTATTCATTCGCTATGGTATTGGTGTATTTACCCCTGTGAATAAATTGACCTTGCGTTATCAGATGAACCGTCGTTTATATCTGGAAGCGAGTCAGTCCTTAGAGCGTGCGATTGACGTATTCTATAACTGGAGATTCTGATTGTAGATATAAAAAACCTGCTTTATTTAAAGCAGGTTTTTTTATGATGTAAGTTTCTTGAAAATAAAAAAATGTGATAGAATTATTGTAAATTATTGATAATAAACGATTTTATGACATTTTTTGGAGAAAATAAATGAAATCTGTCACTTTTGGTCAGCTTTGGGCAGTGCTTGGCTTAGTGTTCATCAGTTCAACACTCCACGTCAATGCCCAAGAATACTATAAGTGGGTGGATGCCAAAGGTGTTACTACCTATTCAGCAACACCACAACCAGTACAACGACAAGAACCTCAGCTTGATCCTGTTAAAAAGAATGCCAGTACTTCGGCCACCCAACAGGCGAGTGCACAATCGCTGACTACTTCTAAAGAGCCAAAAATCACAACGGTGACTGCAACTGTCGCAACAACATCGACTAAGCCTGTCAATGCGAACACGGCAGCTACAAGCAATGTTGTCACGACAAGTGAAGTGCTTATCCCTGTCAAAAACTGCAACGGGGTTAGATGTTGGGATATGAAAGGCAAGTCCTATAATCTAGTCGCTGGAACAACGTATCTCTCTGCTAATGGTGGAAAATGTCAAAAGTTAGGCAATAACATGCACTGTAGTAAATGATTTGTATGTTTTTATTACGGAAAGCATTGTTTTAAAGGCTTCCTTTTGCAAAATAAACAAGTTTCAGTATGATGTGTGCATCAAATTAGCCGCAGTATGATGATGAAAAAAGTTTTGTTTATTGCAATAGGTTTAGTTTTGGCTGGTTGTGCTGAGAAAAAGCCGTTAACCCCTGAAGAACGATGGCATGGCTATTGTGTCAGTGTGGGCAACGCAGCACGTTCGATCACGCTAGATCGTCAAAATGGAATTGAGCAAAAACAAGCAACGGAACATGCGGCAAAAATTGAAGATGAGACCACACGCAAATTTATCTTTAAAATTTTGGACACGGTTTATGCACTTCCTGCCGATCAACTGAAAAAAGATCCAGAAGCATTACGTGAAAACTTAAAGAAACAGTTTATGGAAGAATGCTTGGTTACCCCACATGACAAGCTGCCAAACTATAAACTTTTTTAATGCGTATATAAAAAAGACAACACCGTTTGTCTTTTTTTATGGATGTAATTTATTGTTTTATTAGACTTTAACCTAAGACCAAAGCGGTATTTTAAATAGATGAACATTTCGCTATAAAATAATGGGCATCACGTAGAAATACGGTAGTTGCATTAACATTTAACGCGAAGTCTAGTAAAATTTTGCTGTCCACATTACTTGTAAAGCTTGTACAAAGCTGGAACTTACAAGTAATTTTTTAAAAAAGAGGAATAACACTGTGCTAGAAGCTTACCGCCAACACGTTCAAGAACGTGCCGCACTCGGAGTCCCGCCGAAGCCGCTTGATGATGCTCAAACTGCTGAACTCGTAGCCTTATTAAAAAATCCACCAGCAGGTGAAGAAGCTTATTTAGTCGATTTACTAGAAAATCGTGTTCCAGCAGGTGTTGACCAAGCTGCATATGTAAAAGCTGCTTTCTTAGCTGCTGTTGCAAAAGGCGAAGCAACCTCTCCACTCGTATCTAAAGAACGTGCAGTTTATTTACTAGGTACCATGCTTGGTGGTTATAACGTAGCACCGCTTGTTGAACTTCTAGACAATGCTGAGCTGGCTGAATTAGCTGCTGAAGCGTTAAAGAAAACTCTTCTTGTATTTGATGCATTCCATGACGTAGCTGACAAAGCAAAAGCAGGCAATGCTGCTGCTAAAGCGGTATTACAATCTTGGGCTGATGCAGAATGGTTCACAAGCCGTGCTGATGTTCCAGAAGAAATCAAAATCACTGTGTTCAAAGTAACAGGTGAGACCAATACGGATGACTTGTCTCCAGCTCAAGACGCTTGGAGTCGTCCAGACATCCCATTACACGCAAACGCAATGTTGAAAAACGAGCGTGACGGTATCAACCCTGAAAAACCAGGTGAAGTTGGTCCACTAAACCAAATCAAAGAACTGATCGCGAAAGGCAACCAAGTTGCTTACGTAGGTGATGTTGTTGGTACGGGTTCTTCTCGTAAATCTGCAACGAACTCTGTTCTTTGGTTCTTCGGTGACGAACTTCCACACATTCCAAACAAAAAAGATGGTGGTGTGTGCTTAGGTTCTAAGATTGCGCCAATTTTCTTCAACACAATGGAAGATGCAGGTGCATTACCTGTAGAAATCGACGTTGCCAACATGAACATGGGCGACGAAGTTGTATTGAAAATTGATCACGCTGCTGCAAAAGTAACTGCATTTAAAGACGGTGCACAAATTGCAGAAGCTGAGCTTAAAACGCCTGTACTTTTAGATGAAGTACGTGCTGGTGGTCGTATTAACTTGATCATTGGTCGTGGTTTGACTGCGAAAGCCCGTGAAGAATTGGGTCTTGCACCGTCTACATTGTTCCGTACACCAGTACAACCTGCTGACACTGGCAAAGGCTTCACACAAGCTCAGAAGATGGTTGGTCGTGCATGTGGTTTAGCAGAAGGCCAAGGTATCCGTCCGGGTACTTACTGTGAACCTAAAATGACGACTGTTGGTTCTCAAGATACAACAGGTCCGATGACGCGTGATGAGTTAAAAGACTTGGCATGCTTGGGCTTCTCAGCTGACTTAGTGATGCAGTCTTTCTGTCACACTGCTGCGTATCCAAAACCAGTTGACGTAACAACTCATCATACATTACCTGACTTCATTATGAACCGTGGTGGTGTATCTTTACGTCCAGGTGACGGTATTATCCACTCTTGGTTAAACCGTATGTTACTTCCAGATACTGTTGGTACTGGTGGTGACTCGCATACTCGTTTTCCAATCGGTATTTCTTTCCCAGCGGGTTCTGGTCTGGTTGCGTTCGCAGCTGCAACTGGCGTTATGCCGCTTGATATGCCTGAATCTGTACTGGTTAAGTTCAAGGGTAAAATGCAGCCTGGTATCACTTTACGTGACCTTGTACATGCAATTCCTTACTACGCAATTCAAGCGGGTGACTTAACGGTAGAGAAGAAAGGTAAGAAAAACATTTTCTCTGGTCGTATCCTTGAGATCGATTTATCAGAAATGGAAAATGACTTGACGGTTGAGCAAGCATTCGAACTTTCTGATGCATCTGCTGAGCGTTCTGCTGCTGGCTGTTCAATCACACTTTCTGAAGAGAAAGTTGCTGAATACTTACGTTCTAACATCACCATGTTGAAGTGGATGATCGCTGAAGGTTATGGCGATGCGCGTACGCTAGCGCGTCGTGCTGAAAACATGCAGAAGTGGTTAGACAACCCAAGCCTGTTAAAAGCTGATGCTGATGCAGAATACTTAAAAGTTTACGAAATCGATCTTGCTGACATCAAAGAACCAATTCTTTGCTGCCCGAACGATCCAGATGACGCAAAACTTCTTTCTGATGTTCAAGGCGACAAGATTGATGAAGTATTCATCGGTTCTTGTATGACTAACATCGGTCACTTCCGTGCAGCGGGTCAACTACTTGACAAAGTACCTGGTGGTTCATTGTCTACTCGTTTATGGTTGGCTCCACCAACACGTATGGACGAGCATCAATTGATGGAAGAAGGGTTGTATAACATCTATGGCCGTGCTGGTGCGCGTACAGAGATGCCGGGCTGTTCATTGTGTATGGGTAACCAGGCACGTGTAGCACCGAACACTACCTGTGTATCGACGTCTACACGTAACTTCCCGAACCGTTTAGGTCAAGGTGCAAACGTTTACTTGGCTTCTGCTGAGCTTGCATCTGTCGCTGCGGTGCTTGGTAAATTACCAAGCCCAGAAGAATATCAACAGTACGCGTCACAAATCGACAGCGCTTCTGCTGACATCTACAAATACTTGAACTTCGACAAGATGAGCGAATATACAAAAGAAGCTGATCAAGTTGATACCAAGAAAATTTCTGCTGCTCAATTAACTTAATCCGTTTGTGAGCTAAAAATAAGGGCTGAGTAATCAGCCCTTATTTTTTTATACAATTTTGCATTCATCTAAATTTTAGAAATTAATATATAAATCAATAAATTATAGTGATTCATGTGCTATGTGTTTCTGGTAATTTTAATTGATATGACCTTGTAATATTTGTCTTTACAGTTTAACCAGTTCATCGTTTAATCATCGAAAATGAGTGATTTAAAAAGTTGATTCTATAAAATGGCGAAACAATCCCGCTTCTTATGTATTGGTGGATTTCTTAACGGTTCAGCTGTTAAAGATCAAGGTGACAGTTTTATCTGTGTTGAAAATGGCAAACAAGTAAGCTACCACAAAAAGGAAATCTTCCATCAAGACTCCTGGCATCAAGATTACTATGTTTGCGAAACGACGACTGATCAGCAAGCTCGAAATTGGGTTTATGACATCAGGCCTGATTAAATTAAGCTGATATTAGTTTATTGCATGAATAAGCTTATAACTTTAGTATGCTTTATTAAAACAGCTACATGAAAAAGTCCCTTTGTAAGGGACTTTTTTTATACTAAATCATTCTACCAATAACCCAATACTTTCCACCAAAGTCCGCCAATCACCACAAAGATAATGATATTGACCAAACTCATAACAAAGCCCGCTTTCCACCATTCACCCAGTGTGGTGTAACCTGAACCGAATACCACAGGCGATGTACCCGTTGCATAATGGGTTAAGGTCATCATGATGCTTGATGCTGCTGCCATCATTAAGGCAAACAACATCGGTGGTGCACCTAATGCCAGTCCAGCCGTATAGAAGGCGGCAAACATAGCCGTGATATGTGCGGTGGTACTGGCAAACATATAATGTGCATACAGATAGGCGAGCATTAATAGTAAACAGGCCGGCATCCAGCTCAGTCCTAAATGACCAATCCCTGTTTCTAACACACCTGAGAACCACGTGATTAAACCGAGCTTATTTAAATAAGTCGCCATCATCACCAAGGCAGCAAACCAAGTGATGGTATCCCATGCGCTTTTTTGCGTCAGAATATCTTCCCAAGTCAGTACACCAGTTATAAGCAGCAAGCCCAAACCAATAAAGGCAGTGGTAGTTGGATCAACTGCCCAAGCTGAACCAAAAATCATGGCAGGGATGCCTGCCCATAACAGCAGTAAAATCCCAAATACGCCGAGCATAATGATTTCATTTTTGCTGACAGGGCCCATTTCTTTTAACTTGGTTTTGGCAAACTGAGCTGCATTCGGAGTTTCTTTGACTTCGGGTGGATACATCCAATACATGATTAATGGCATGATGATCAAGGCAAGCAAACCCGGTAATAACATCGCCAGTGCCCATGTACTCCAGCTCAAGGAAATCTGACTTTTGGTTGCTTTTGCCACCAGATCAACCACCAAGGGGTTAGGGGCGGTTGCGGTAATAAACATGGCAGAAGTAATCGGGTTGGCTTGGTAGTTCACCAAAGCTAAGTATTTCCCCATACGACCTTCGGTGCCTTTGGCTGGGTCAGAGTCATAGCTGGTCGAAATGGCACGGACAATCGGATGGATAATTCCGCCGCCACGTGCGGTATTACTTGGGGTAACAGGGGCAAGAATCAGTTCAGACAGCACCATGCTATAACCGATACCAATGGTTTTCTTGCCCCAAACCGCGATAAATAAATAGCCTAAGCGTGCACCCAATCCGGTTTTTTGCAAACCTTTAGAAATCATGATCGAAATACCGATCAACCAGATCAGCGGGTTGGCAAAACTACTAAGCGCATCTTGAATGGCGCCACTAGGGCTGTCATTGGTGACACCCGTCACTGCGACCAAAGTAATGGCAATAATTGCAATTGCACCAATCGGCATGGCTTTACCAATAATGGCAGCAATCACACCAACAAACATCGCCAGTAAATGCCAAGCATCAGGATCAACGCCAGCGGGTACCGGAATGACAAACCAGATGATGAATGCAATAAATAAAGAGATCAGCGTCGGGAGAGCTTTAAATCCCATGTAAATTCCCCTTATTGTCACGGGTTTAATAAAATTTATAGTTCTTTATGAATGAATCGTTAAAGAAAATAACCACTAAGCTTTTATTATCGTTGAAGCGAATGTCAAACTGCAAAGAGAGTTTTGTTGAAACAGCGTGATACAGGGCAATGAATTGGCAAATGGCTTCGTTTTGTGAGGGAAATGGCGCTTAGGGTTAAAATTTCTTATCAAATATGAAAGCAACATGCTACATTTTGAGCTTGCTGAATCGAACAAAAAATACGGTATGACTCAATTTTCATGGCAACAGTTAAGACGTTTTGTTTATAACAATCTGCATAATGATGACTATAAAAGTAAAGTCAGTACCTGCGTAAACTATCTGCTGATTGCCTTGATCATTGGCAACGTAGCGGCGGTTTTACTTGAATCTGTCAATGAATTTTATAAGCTGTACAAGCCTTATTTCGATATCTTTGAAAATTTATCGATCATCATTTTTAGCGGGGAATATTTGCTGCGGCTGTGGAGTATTGTTGAGGAAGAACCACAACAAGCGGCTTGGAAACAGCGGATTCGCTGGATGAAAAGTGGTGGGGCAATTATCGACTTATTGGCAATCTTACCAGCCTATCTCAATTTCATTGTTCCGATCGATTTACGTTTCTTGCGGGTCTTGCGCTTGGTGCGGTTACTGAAACTGACTCGTTATTTTGTTTCCTTGCAAATTTTATTGCGCGTCATCCAACGCGAAAAAGGTTCTTTCCAAGCGGTTATTTTTATCTTGGTGATCATGATTGTGATGACCGCATCTGCAATTTATGTGGTTGAAAATAAAGCTCAGCCCGAAGCATTTAGTTCGATACCACAATCCATGTGGTGGGCTGTGGTCACTTTAACCACCGTCGGTTATGGCGATGTTACTCCTGTCACTAATTTAGGTCGGATACTGGGTGCATTTATTACCATTCTGGGTGTCGGTATTGCGGCTTTACCGGCGGGTATTCTGGCTTCGGGGCTTGCCAACGAATTAAATATGCGTAACCAAAGACTAGAACAGGAATTCCGCGAAGCTTTACAGGCCAAAGGTTTAGATTTACTGCATGATCAAGTGGAAGTTGAACGGATTCGGAAAAAGGTGGGTTTGCCTAAAGAGCAAACTCATGAAATTATTATGCAACTGGTCAGAGAAAAGTTACTTGAAGATCAAGATCAGGAAAAGAAGCCGTACCGTTTTTGCCCGCATTGTGGCGAAAAACTTTCGGAATAATTTGAAATTTATTATAAAAATGTAGACGAGCAATCGGGCATAAGTTCGGGATTTAACGTTATTCATTCTGCTCAGATGATATTCAATGTGGCTCTAAATCGCAGTTATGCTGAGGTTTGGAGCTTTTTTATAAAGAATGGAAAGTTGACTGAATTAAGTCGTACTTCACATCGATGATATTTCATTTAAAAAAAAGTTAACAATAATCTTTATCATTTGTGATAGTTTCTTATTATCTTTTTTGTATTTTTTAAGCTTATTTTAAGTTTGCGCATCCTATGAAGTTCTCCCAACATGATTAAGCGGCGTTATCTCGTTTTATTATTGCTTCCTTTGGCATTTATTTCCTTATTTGTCGGTGTCGGTGAGATGAGTCTTGCAGGCTTGTGGGCTGGTAATCTTCAAGAGTGGCAACTGTTCTGGACCAGTCGTTTACCACGTCTCATGGCAATTATTGTGGCAGGTGCGGGTCTAAGTGTCTGTGGCTTGATTATGCAGTCACTCAGCCGCAACCGTTTTGTTTCTCCAACCACAGCAGGTTTATATGACTGCGCACGTTTGGGGGTACTGGTTTCGATTATCTTACTGCCAAGCGCTTCAATCTTTGTCAAAACTGGCTTTGCTATTGCCGTGACACTGATGGGGGCAATGGCATTTATGAGTATTCTGGCGACCCTCAAGCATCGAGATACAGTCTTCGTTCCACTGGTGGGGATGATTTTCGGCAGTATTATCTCGGCTTTTACCACCTTTATCGCCTTGCAAATGGATTTATTACAAAACTTGGCAGGTTGGTTACAGGGTGACTTTTCTACCATTTTAAATGGCCAATATGAGCTGATCTATCTCAGTGTTCCTGTTTTGATTCTGATCTATCTCTTTGCCAATCGTTTTGTCTTGGCAGGCTTAGGGCAGGATTTTGCTACTAATCTTGGACTGAATTATAAGCAGACCTTGTTTCTGGGTTTGCTGCTCGTCTCAGTGATTACAGGTGTGGTGATTGTGACGGTTGGTGCAATTCCTTTTCTTGGATTGATTGTACCGAATCTCGTGAGCTTGTATTTGGGTGACAATATTCGTCGAACGCTTTCGCATACTGCATTATTGGGTGCTTTGCTGGTGTTGCTTTGTGATGTTTTTGGCAGGGTGGTGATTTATCCCTATGAAGTGTCTGTAAGTCTGATTATGGGCGTGGTCGGCAGCGTGATTTTCCTGTGGTTATTGCTCAGGAGGTATCGCTATGCCTAACAAAACCAAGTTGATCGTTTTAGCCTTGTTGATGCTGCTGAGCATTGCCTTATATCTGGGCTGGAATTTGGGTGTGGCATGGCAATATGCCTTAAGTTTACGTTTAAAGACTGTTGCGGCCATCATCGTCGCAGGTGTCGCTGTCGGTGTGTCAACTTTGGTCTTTCATACCATTGTGAATAATCGGGTGGTGACTCCACAGGCTTTAGGACTAGATAAGCTGTATGAGTTGTCCAAGACCAAGATGATTTATTTCTTTGGTGCCAGTACTTTGCTGTCACTCAACTTTGTCTTGGATTATCTGATCAGCCTGTTGTTAATGGTCACTTTTGCTTTATTGTTGTATCGCTTTATTTTCCAGAAAGTGGCACAGCAAAATATTTACTTTCTGTTGTTGGTGGGACTGATTTTTTCAACCTTTTTCGACAATATGACCACTTTCTTTCAGGTCTTGCTCGATCCTGATGAGTTTCAGATCGCCGCTTATGCTGGTTTTGCCAGTTTTAATGTGGTGAAAATGGAAACGGTTGGATTGTCTCTGCTGACCATTGTGCCGATTCTGGTTTATAGCTTAAAGCATTACCACAAGCTGGATGTGATGGCGCTGGGACGTGATCATGCGCTGAATTTAGGACTGGATTATGACAAGACCAGCCGTTTGTTATTGATTCTGGTGGTCTTGGCGCTGGCCTCAGCAACTGCTTTGGCAGGCCCCATGATGTTCCTTGGCTTGCTGGTACTCAACATTACCCTTGAGCTGTTCAAGACCCATCAGCATCATATTTTACTGCTGGGTATTATTTTGGTCAGCATTCTTTGTCTGATGATTGGGCAGTTCATTGTACTGCATGTATTGAATTTTAAAACCACGCTCAGTGTGATTATCAACTTTGTCGGTGGAATTTATTTCTTCTGGATATTACTGAAGGAAAATAAAAAGTGGCAATAGAGTTAAAGAATTTATGTAAAAGCTATCAGCAACAGCAGGTGGTAACGGATGTTTCACTGAGCATCACAAAAGGCCAGTTTACGGCTTTTATTGGCCCGAATGGTGCGGGTAAAAGTACGGTGCTTTCCATCATGAGCCGTTTAATCGAGGCGGATCAAGGGCAAGTGTTGATGGATGGACAAGACCTACATCAGATGAAAAGTGCCGATATTGCGAAAAAGCTGGCGATTTTAAAGCAGTCTAACCATACCGAGTTACGGCTGAGTATTGAAGATTTGGTAGCGTTTGGTCGTTTCCCATATTCACAAGGACGCTTGACCGCAGAAGATCGTGAGGTGATTGATCGCTGCATTGCCTATATGGATTTAGAAGCATTACGCCATCGTCAACTCAGTGAATTGTCGGGGGGGCAGCGCCAACGTGCATATATCGCCATGATTCTGGCACAGGACACCGATTATATCTTGTTGGATGAGCCTCTGAATAATCTGGATATGAAGCATTCTTCACAGATTATGAAAGTGTTAAAGGATCTGGCTGAAAATCATGGCAAGTCCATCATTGTAGTGATTCATGACATCAATTTTGCCTCGGTCTATGCCGATCACATCATTGCCATGAAAGCAGGGCAATTGGTCTATCAAGGTCATCCACAGCAGATGATGGATGAACGTATTCTCAAGGATATTTTTGATTTTCATATCCCGATCCAACAGGTTCAACAACATAAATTAGGTTTGTATTTCATTAGTTAGGAGTTCGTTATGCTTTTCAAAAAAACATTGCCAGTCATGATGCTGAGTGTGGTGCTGGCTGCATGTGGTAATTCCAACACACCTTCTGTAACACAGGAAGGGAATACGACTGCTACACATGACACGCTTAGCTTTGAAAGTAAGGCGGGTCAGATCACGATTCCTGCAAACGTGTCTCGAATTGCGGTATTGGATACCAGTGCGTTGAATACCATTCATGCTTTGGGCGCAGATGATAAAGTGGTGGCTTTGCCGAAAGGCACACCATTACCAAAAGTGCTGCAAAACTATAGTGATGGCAAATATCTGGATGTCGGCACAGTCAAAGAGCCAAATCTGGAAAAAATTGCAGCCAGTCAACCTGAGTTGATTTTGATGAGTGGACGGATGGAAAATCTGGTGAATCAGATCAAACAGATTGCACCGACTTATTTTGTCGATGTGGACTATAACGATCAGTTCAACTCATTTAAGCAGCAGACCCTGAATATTGCAGAAATGGTCGGCAAAAAACAGGATGCTGAGCAGCAATTGCAAACGCTAGAAAAAGAGATTGCCGCTTTAAAAGCCAAAACCAAAGGGAAAACAGCGTTGGTGATCTTGGTGAATAACAGCAAGATTGCAGCGTATGGGCCAGGCTCACGCTTTGGTAATATCCATGATCTATATGGTTTTACCCCAGCCGATCCCTCGATCAAAGTCGGCTTGCATGGTATGGCAGTGTCACATGAATTTATTGCTCAGAAAAATCCTGACTATTTGTTTGTGATTGACCGTGGCGCTGCGATTACTGAAAATCAGCAAGGTGCCAAGCAGGTCTTGAATAACAAGATTATCAATCAAACCAAAGCGGCGCAAAATGGCAATATCGTCTATCTGGATTCAAGTAACTGGTACTTGATGAATAATGGCTTGGATGGCATGAAGGCCATGTTAAAAGAAGTGGCAGATGCGGTGAAATAAAGACTCAGCTGGATGATTTTAGAATAAAAACCCGAAGTTTGATTTTCGGGTTTTCTCTGTATCGTTCTTTTATGATTTGCCTTTAAGACACAACAGATCCATTTTTTTGTGAGTATTTGGCATAAGCCAAAGCAATCAATAAAATCGCCAAGCCCCCCAAACTTAATACGAAACCCACCCAGATCGGTGCTAACCAGCCCATATTGTGGCTGAGTACCCAACCACCCAAGAAGGCGCCGAGTGCATTGGCCAAATTAAATGCAGAATGATTTAGTGATGCAGCCAAGGTTTGCGCATCACCTGCGATATCCATGAGATGGGTTTGTAAAGCACCACCAAGGCCAATCACCGTAAAGCCAATCAGGAATAAGGCCGCAATTGCCGTATAGAGATGAGACATCATAAAGCTGGCAGCGACAAAGGCGAGTGCAGAACTGATCAGGATGCCGATAATGGTTTTAAACAGATTTTTATCTGCCAACCAGCCAGCAACCAAGCCACCAATCACCATACCCATGCCCCAAATGGCAAGGGCGATGGGAACCACACGAATATCGGCATGGGTATATTCCGTCAGAATCGGTGAAACATAGCTATATACCGAGAACATACCGCCAAAGCCAATTGCGCCGACGGCTAGAGTGAGCCACATATTGATATTTTTAAGGCCTGCCAATTCGGCTTTAATACTGGCGCTTTTTTGCAGTGGAATATTGGGAACAAATAAACTGACACCGATTAGGGTAATAAACGCAATGACCGCAGAAAATTCAAAGCCTGATTTCCAGCCAAATTGTTGCCCCAACCATGTGGCAATTGGTACCCCAATCACATTGGCAATGGTGAGTCCCATCATCACCTGTGCAATTGCGGTGGCACGGCGTTGTTTACCCGCCAGTTCAGCCGCAACCAAGGCGGCTACGCCAAAGTAAGCCCCGTGTGGAAAACCTGCAATAAAGCGAGACAGTAGCATGGCTTCTGGTGTTGTTGCAAAAGCCGTCGCTGCATTGGCCAAGCCATAAAAAAGCATCAAGCTGAGCAAGAGCGTTTTACGTGGTACTTTGGCCCCTAAGATCGCAATAATTGGTGCACCGACCATAACACCGAGGGCATAGGCGCTGATGAAATAACCTGCATGCGGCACACTAACATTTAGATCAGTGGCGATTTCCTGAATTAGCCCCATCGCTACAAACTCAGTGGTGCCAATACAGAAACTACCTACAGCAAGGGAAAAAATAACGAGGAATAGGGAATAGCGATGTGCGGGAGAGCTCATATATCTCAAAAAATAATTTCAATAAAGCTGATTATTTTTTCATACCTCGATATAAACCGATATAGAAAAAAGAGGAATCTTCAAATAAATCTATCGTTGAACTGAATGGCTTGATAGTAAAGTGGTCAGGATGAATTATTATGATTTAATTCCTGCGGATGAAACCTAAAAAGCCCAGATAATATGGGCCTTATTTAATCACATCGGTCTTCAACTAGATTTGATAAGTCTAGAACATGGTATTGCTATTTGCACTGTTTTCTGGAACAGCCTGATTGACATCCCAATGCTCTACGATCTTAGCATTCTCTACTCGGAAAATATCAAAGCCCGCATTTTCAGGTTCATTGCTCAATTTGCTGCGCAGTTGGACTGCAACCAGATCTCCTTCCGCAATCACGCGTTTAATTTCATACTTGGCAGCGGGGTCAGCTTGGAAGAGCTGTTCAAAGAAGGAAATAAAAGGCTCTCTACCATTTTCAATCCAAGGATTATGTTGAATGTAGTGATCTGCGAGATAGCGTTCAGAAAACTCTCTGACCTTATGTTGTTCAAATGCACCTTTAACAAATGTAGTGACTAATGCCTTATTCTCACTAGTGTGTGCCGGAGAAGTCGCATGGTTCTTATTCCCATTGAACATGATCTCTGGATTGGCTGCTGTGCGTTCATTTTCAGGTACATCCTGATTCGTATCCCAATGTTCAACAATAACGCCATTCGCGATGCGAAAAAGATCAACTCCTGCATTGGTGGCGACCTCTGTATTGAGTTTGCTTCTTACATGTAAGAGTACAAGATCATCTTCTGCAATTATGCGTTCAATGCTGTATGCCGCATCAGGATGATCAGCAAGTTCTTTCTCAAAAAAGTCGACAAATGCTTGTCGTCCGTCTGGCAAGTAGGGATTGTGCTGAATATAATTTTCGGAAATATAACGATCCGAGAATTCTTTTACCTTTTTAGCTACAAATACACCTTCATAGAAGGTTTTAACAAGCGCTTTATTTTGCTCCAGTTGCTGCTGTTGGGGATGATTGGTGGTTTGTGGTTCACTATCCATTTTTGAATCGTCATTACAGCCACTAAGTGTGGTAGAAAACAGCAGGGTTATTAAAATAAAAACTTTCTTCATTGTTATCGATCCATGTTTATAGTTTGATTTTAAAGAATATGTTGAACCCATCTATACTGCTGAACAATAGCGACGTTCCTTTGTAAACTATTGTTAACCCAAAACATCGCATTTTATTGCTTCTAAAAAGAACCAAGCTCTGTTGATTTGATGAGGTAGAATTCTGAAGTGTTGTAAATAGGATATGATAATTTTAATGATAATTATTTGCATTTATATATAATACAAAGCAGATGTTTTTAGCAGAATTTTTATAAAAGGTGGAAAAAAGAGTGAAAAAATTATTGATCAGTTCATTGCTGCTTGCTTCAGGTTATAGTTTTGCTCATGAACCCTATGTTGCACCGCTTGCGTATACCACGGAACAAACTCAAGTCGCAATGATCTCGGGTTATGCAGAAGAAGCTTTGCAAAGTGAATATGCATTAAAAGATGCAAAGTTTGAAGTTACCAGTCCGAATAACAGCAAAACCACAATTGCAGCCACGTCTAAATTGGGGTCGGCAACTGTATTTGATCTAAAGTTGCCTGAAGTGGGGACGTATAGTGTTAAAACTAGCACCAGTTATCCATTGAAATATGTACAAGATCAAAAACAATGGAAAATGTTCTTTGATATGCCAGCAGACAAAGCACCTGCAAAAGCTGAGCGTGATTTTGTCATTCCTGCGGACTTGAAGGCTAAAAAAATTACACCTGTTGAGATTACTCGTGAATGGACATTATTGACCTATGTATCTAAACACAAGAATACGCCTGTGCATGCAAGCACAGCACCGATTCAAGTTGAGTTTTTAACCCATCCAAGTGAGTTAAAAGCCAATCAAACCGCGAAAATTTAAGCATCGAAAGCCAATCAAGCATTGGCCAATGCGAATGTTGTGATTCGCGCTAAAGGTACAACCGATAAGCAAGGGATTAACTTAAGAACAGCGGCAGATGGCAGTGCTGATCTGGTATTTGCCAAAGCAGGCGAGTATCTGATTGAAGTCAGTGAGGCGGTCGATGCCAAGCAAAAGCCAAGTAATCAGTTCTACAGCATAATTAGTGTTGCTGTAAACTGACCTTTTAATGGAGTTTAATCTAGAGAAATTATGCTATTTCAGAGTCTTTAATTGAAAAGATTAGTATAAGGATTCAACTTCATTTCGACCTACTTTTCTTTTAGGAAAAGTAGGCAAAATCATTGCCATTCGCAAAACTCGTTCGCTACCAATATTTAACACTTTATATCGCAAAAACATTATCAAGCAAAAGTAATCCTGTCTCAAACAGTTGCGAATGGCGTTGCCGCGTATTTAAATATATAAGCTGCCTTTTATATGGTATATAAATCATTTAGATGATCATATATTTACAATATTAACATCGAAGAATTAGTCTGATTGATTTGACTCATCCTCCATCGCATTACTATAAAACTTAACGCCCAATTGAATGCGATCACGACCATTACTCATACGCCAGCGGTTGGTATCTCTGAGTGAATAAACACAGCCGCAGTATTCTTGTTGATAGAACTCTTCACGCTTGCTGATTTCAAGCATGCGAACTGCGCCGCCGTGTTTACGCCAGTTATAGTCCCAATATTGAAGATTGGGATAATGCGCTGCTGCACGCAAACCACAATCATTAATTTGCTGCATATTCTTCCAGCGCGAAATACCGAGTGAACTACTGATCAGGCTAAAGCCATGTTCATAGGCATACAGGGCTGTTCGCTCAAAGCGCATATCGAAACACATGGTACAGCGAATGCCTTTCTCGGGCTCGTTTTCCATGCCTTTGGCACGAGCAAACCAGTTGTCATTATCGTAATCGCAATCAATAAATGGGATATTATGTTTTTCGGCAAATCGAATGTTTTCTTCTTTACGAATCAAATATTCTTTCACGGGATGAATGTTCGGATTATAAAAAAAGATCGAAAAGTCGATGCCTGACTCAATCAAGGTTTCCATCACTTCACCAGAGCAAGGCGCACAGCAAGAATGCAGCAGCAGTTTGTTGTGTCCTTCGGGTAGGCTGAGCGTTTGGCGTTCAAGCGTCTTTTGACTTTGTCTTGTCATCGTAGGCATGGTCTGCAAAAGTAATTTTCTATTGTAAAAGTTTTAGAAGCCTGTGGCGGCTCAATAAAATGAAATGTTCTCAGCTTAAGCTGAAATTTTTTAATGACTCTATTTCTAAGTCCCCAGCGTTATCATGTTTCAAAACTATACCAAGTCGGAGATTACGACGATGAGATGACGGGCAGTTGATTGTTGATACAACACACGAGTAAGAGCTAAAGAAAAAGCTTATGTTGAGACAAATTAATGAGTTTTGTGTTAAGATGAAATAAATTCAACTAAAAATCTTTTTAGCAGCTTGCCTTTAACGAGGAAGCAAACCCATATTTAGAATTTGATGATGATTTGTAATCGGTTTCGCTTAAAAATGGGGGATGCAAGGGGATTAAATCACTAGGCCATAGCCATGTTAGAACTTCGTCATTTGAAAACTTTAATTGCTTTAAGAGAGCACGGTTCTTTGGTTGCAGCAGCAACCGATCTATGTCTGACCCCCTCAGCTATTTCACATCAGTTAAAAGAATTAGACCACTGGTATGGCGTAGAAGTTGTGAATCGTCGCAGTCGTCCAGTGAGTTTTTCCAATGTTGGAGAGCGCTTACTGAAACTGGCAGATGATGTCTTGCCACAGGTTCAAATTGCACAAACCGATATTACCCGTATTGTGCATGGCCAAACCGGACGGATTATCTTCTCATCGGAATGTCATAGTTGCTTCGACTGGCTTATGCCTTTATTGAATCAGTACCGTCATCAATATCCCGATGTCGATCTAGACTTTGCAGCGGGTTTTGAATCGAATCCACATGAATTACTGCAAAATGCGGAATTCGATCTATTGATTACTGCTGATCCGATTGCATTAAAAGGAATTGAATATTTTCCGATTTTTGAATATGAATCACGACTAGTACTTTCAAATACGCATCCTTTGGTGCGTGCCGAAAAGATTTCTGTTGAAGATTTAGCTGAGCAAACCTTGATTACTTATCCGGTTGATAAGCATCGTCTGGATATCATGGCGCATTTGTTTCTTCCCGCAAATATTCACCCTAAGCAGATTCGAACCACGGATTTAACTCAAATGCTGATCCAACTGGTTGCCAGTGGACGAGGTATTGCCGCTTTGCCTGATTGGGTGGTAAATGAATATGAACAAAAGGGCTGGGTGGTGAGTCGTCGTCTGGATTGTGTTTCACCGCAAGGCTTAAGAAGGACCTTATATGCAGGCTATCGAGTCGAGGATAAAGAGAAGAGTTATTTTAAAGGTTTTATTAAGCAGTTGGAGAAGTTTTCGAAATTACGTACAGTTTATTATGAGTCCTGATTAACCATCATTTAGCATGGAGGTAGTGGAGAATACACTACCTTGATCTTGATCAGTGAGATATTCTTATTGCTCTTAGGATGTATTAAGATTTACCAATCAGCAGGGACAATATTCCAGCAGCAATCAGAGGACCCACGGGCACGCCACGTAGTAAAGCAACGCCTGCCACGGTTCCAATCAAAAGTCCTGCAACAACATCGGGTTGATTGCTCATCAGTTTAACTCCGCGTCCACCAAGCCATGCGACCAAGAGTCCAACAGCGATTGCAGCTAAAGACTTAATGCTGATAAATGATTTCAGAATACTTTCACCACTGATTTTACCACTTGCGATAGGAGCAAGGACACCTATCGTCAAGATAATGATGCCAATATTCAGACCATGGGTTTGAATATAAGGAAAAAACTGATTCAATGGGGTGAGTTTGACCAAAATGAGACATGCTGCCGCGATGGTTATGGCTGTATTTTGACTAAAGATACCACAGCCTAATAAAACCAGAAGAACCAATAAGTTGACATCGAGTTGAGAAAACATGTGCTGAATATATGTGCGAAAGAAAGGTGAATTATATCGTAAATTACGCACTAGCTTTGAGCCAATTCATTTTCAGGTGATATCTGAAGATATGTTGCTATGCTTGTATTAATGAATTTTTTAGGTTGTAAAAAAGCCATCATTCAACTGAAAAGTTGACGATAGCCCTTGATATAAAAGAAATTAAGCCAATTTTTTGAAACTTCCGTAGTAGGCAATTTGTTCATCCCAGAACTGTTCCCATAAATCACAGTATTCAAGACAGAGTTGACGAATCGATGCGTATTCAGATTCAACGCAAGCTTGTGCCAGCACAAACCATAAATCATCTTCATGATCATCATCAGCTGCCTCAGCTGAAGCGTCATGTGAAACACCATGGACATAGTAATAACCGCTATCAACATCAAAACCAACAGCTTTACTTGCCTGACGTAATGCGGGGCTAAATAAAATGACCTCTTCTTCGGCGACAGCCAATAGTGCCGACACCGCCTGATAGCTATGGAATGAGTTTTCCAGATAATTGCGAACGCGTTGTGAAATGAGAGAAGGTTGATAGTCATTACGTTCTGCTTGACCTAGTTCAAAGTCATTTAACACGTCTTCAAAGAGAGGGTAATGAGCATATTCAGGATTGCCTGAATAGTAACCTTCTTCGTCTAAGCCAGGGCGGAAACCGAATTCATCCAGAATATTTAGATTAAGTAAAAAACGAGGGAACATTTTAGAACCAGATAATAAACGTGGTTCTAGTTGTTTGCTTTGGAATTGAGCCATCAATAATGCATCGGTAAATACTTGTACGATGGCATGACGATATTCTAAATGAATGTGTTTCAAAGTTTCTTTGTCAATGACACCGTCATTTAAAAGTTGAATGGCAGGATGTCGTGAAACAGGATGATTTGAAATTTCTGCGCGAAGTTCATTCAGAAAATTCAGGTTCTTATTCCAGACATCTGCAGAAATACTATTTTTCATACCTTCAATAGCTTTCTGTCTTGGGTCGTTAAAGTTTTCAAATTTTTTTGGCATGGTCTTGTACTCGATGAATTAATAATATTATTGCTTTTCCAATTATTTAGTTAGATTTTTTTTGGTTGCTTATGAATATAACTATTGGTTCAACCAAACATCTTTTTATTGGATGATTTAAATATAAAATGATTTTTTTGTGAAATCAATTTATTAAGTGGGCTAAAAAATAGTAAGAAAGTTTATTAATTAACTTAACTGTAAATAAAGAGTGAATTGCTTCACGTTTAAAAAAAATATTTTAAAAATAGAAAGGTTTTTTTACAAATGATCTTGTTTATAGACTGATTTTTACATACCCTATAAGAGGGACAATAAAGAAAATATGACTTTTCTATAATGCTCTTACAATAACATAAACACACATAGTGAGTGGCCAGAATTTCCAGCACTTAAACTATGTCTAAATAATGCATTAAGTTTTTTGATAGAATTCTAAAAGGATAATAAAATGTCAAAAAAAGAAGATATCATTGTAACGGCTCTAGATCTTTTTAACCGTCATAACTACAGCTCTGTAGGTGTGGATCGAATTATCAGTGAGTCTGGCGTTGCCAAAATGACTTTCTACAAATATTTTCCTTCTAAGGAAAATTTGATCGAAGAATGCCTTTCTCGTAGGAATAAAAGTATTCAAGTCGCCATTGAACACGAAATCAGTTTAATAGCAGAAGGTGATTATTTGGGGAAAATCAAAGCCGTTTATTTTTGGCATTTGGCTTGGTTTAATACAGATGATTTTCATGGTTGTATGTTTCAGAAAGCCTCTTTAGAAATACTACAACAGTATCCTTCAATTATTGGGCCGATTGTTGAATATCGTGAGTGGTTAATGGCGCTGATCGAAGATTTATTTGAAAAGGCGAAGGTGTTTCAACCACATGTATTAACCGCGATGTATATCAATATACTTGATGGTATGACTGCTTATGCGAAAGTGAACAAGGATCGCGCTAAAATTGAAGAGTGCTGGTATTATATTGAGCGTTTAATTCATTTGGAAGCTGCTTAATTATTTATTAAGTTTAGTTTTATTAAATAGCGATTTTAACCAAATTAATAAGATATAGTTTGATTTTAAGCTTGTTATAATAAAAAAACCGAGGCTGAAACCTCGGTTTTTTTATGGCTGAAAATTATTTTTCAACAAATGCACGTTCGATTACATAATCACCCATCACGCCCATGCGCGGTGATTCAACCAGACCATGTTGATCAAGTAACGCTGCAACATCTTTAAGGAAGGCAGGGCTACCACAAAGCATGGCACGGTCAGTTTCACGGTTGAAACGTGGTAAACCAATTTTTTCAAATAGTTCACCAGACTCAATTGCAGTGGTTACACGACCTTGAGTATGGAATGGTTCACGTGTCACTGTTGGATAGTAAATCAGTTTGTCTTTGATACCTAATTCTTCGAAGAACTCGTGGTTCGGGAGTTCATTTAGGATTAAATCCTGATATGCAAGTTCTGATACATAACGTGTACCGTGAACCATAATTACTTTTTCAAATTTTTCGTAAGTTTCTGGATCACGAAGCAGTGCAAGGAATGGAGCAAGTCCAGTACCAGAAGATAAAAGGTATAAGTTTTTGCCTGGTAATAGGTCATCATGAACTAAAGTGCCTGTCGGCTTTTTAGAAATAAGAATTTCGTCGCCCACTTGTACTTTTTGTAAGATAGAAGTTAATGGACCGTCTTGTACTTTAATTGAGAAGAATTCGAGTTCCTCTTCATAATTCGCACTCGCGATCGAATAAGCACGCATCAAAGGCTTACCATTTACTTCAAGACCGATCATTACAAACTGACCATTTTTAAAACGTAAGCTGGTATCGCGTGTAGTTTTAAAACTGAAAAGTGTGTCATTCCAGTGGTGAACATGAGTAATGCGTTCAACGTTAAAAGCAGCCATTAAAGGTCTCGATCACAGTTAAAAGAAACAGATGGCTATTCTAATCTAAAATCATTCTCGATAAACTGAATATATTTAATTGTGTTTATAAGAAAAAGTGATGAGTAATTCTGTAGTCATGCCGATCATCGGTCATATGCATTCTCCTTATCGTGAGAAATTTGGTATTCCACGACAACCAAATCTCGTGCAAGTCGAGTCCTATATAGAGATGGCGGAACCCTATAACGATATTTTAGCCTTTGAGGGAATCGAAGATTTTAGCCATTTGTGGCTGCTGTGGCAGTTTCATGAAAATAAAAATCAAGATAACGCTTTGAATCAAATGTCTAAATTTCGTCCGCAGGTACGCCCGCCACGGCTAGGCGGCAATCAGAAAATTGGAGTTTTTGCCACACGGAGTATGTATCGTCCATCTCCAATCGGTTTGTCGGTGGTGCGTTTTTTACGGGTTGAAAAGCAGGGGAAAGCTGTGCGCGTCTATGTGATGGGGAGTGATTTACTACATGGCACACCGATTTTCGACATCAAACCGTATATCCAATATTCTGATGCCATTGAGAACTCGATAAGTGGTTATGCGCAACAAGAACCCATTCGAAAAAAAGTACTCTGGACAGAAACTGCACAGTCGCAACAACAGCAGTTACTGGGGCAGAGGATTTTAGATAAAAAGATATTCGATGAACTAGAACAAGTGTTATCTTTAGATCCACGGCCAGCTTATCAAGATGATGTTGAACGGGTCTATGGTATGTGTTTTTCAGAACTGAATATTCGTTTTACAGTTGATGATAGTAATGTCACAGTAGTCAGTGTAGAGCAAAGTTAAAAAACTTTAAAAAATATAAATGTGTTAAAAATTTGGGGAAATGACGGTAATGCAAGCTCAGGCAAAATTTGCAAATTTTTCATTTACGGTTGATGTGACGTGGTGCTTGGAGCAACTACTGAAAGACGGTCGGATTACTGAACGGGATAAGTTACTCATCCAAACCACACATCGTCAAAAAGATCAGTTGAAATGGCATCCCTTACAGTGGGTCGCCAATTTCAATTTAAAGGATCAACTCAATGCCGGTTCTAGCTTAGGGTTGAATCGTTTATGTCAGTGGTTGGCTGAAAAAGCTGATATTCCCTTATTTGTAATTGATCCGTTAAAAGCAGATGTGGCAGCTTTAACCAGTGTGATGTCACAAGAATTTGCGGTACGAAACCATATTTTAGCAGTAGAAGTGCAGCCTGACCGTATTCTAATTGGAACGGATCAGCCCTTTATGACAGAGTGGCTCAATAATCTAGAACGTAGCCTGGCACCTAAGAAAATTGAGAAAGTTCTGCTTAATCCAGAACAGCTTCAACGTTATCTTATTGAATATTATCAAGTCAGTCGGGCGGTGAGTTCATCGCAAAATGCTAGTATTTATGATCGGGAAAATAAAGGTGTGGAGGCCTTATTGCAGTTAGGCGATACCCAGAACCCCGATGCTAATGACCAACATATTGTCAAACTGGTAGATTGGGTGCTGCAATTTGCCTTTGAGCAAGGCGCCAGTGATATTCACTTAGAGCCGCGTAAAGATAAAGGTAAGGTGCGTTTCCGTATTGATGGTGTGTTGCATACCATCTATAACATGCCTGCCAATACGCTTACTGCAGTGATTTCCCGGATTAAAATCTTGGGTCGAATGAATGTTGCAGAAAAGCGGAAACCACAGGATGGACGCCTAAAAACGCGAACACCAAAAGGACAAGAGACTGAATTACGTCTTTCAACGTTGCCAACGGCCTTTGGCGAAAAACTGGTGATGCGTATCTTTGATCCAGAAGTATTAGTGCGTAGTTTCCAGCAGTTGGGTTTTGAAGGGCATTTATTGCAGAGTTGGCAGCAACTGACTCAGCATAGTCATGGCATTATCTTGGTAACCGGACCAACGGGCTCGGGTAAAACCACCACGCTATATTCGTCTTTAAAACAATTGGCAACCGAGCAGGTCAATGTCTGTACCATCGAAGATCCGATTGAAATGTTAGAGCCCAGCTTTAACCAAATGCAGGTTAATCCCAATATTGAATTAGGTTTTGCTGATGGTGTGCGCGCATTAATGCGTCAAGACCCTGATATTATCATGGTGGGTGAGATTCGCGACCATGATACCGCAAATATGGCGATTCAAGCGGCATTAACTGGCCATCTGGTACTTTCCACTTTACATACCAATGATGCTCCTTCTAGTTTGACGCGTTTACATGATCTCGGTATCCAGCCGTTCCTCACCGCAGCTACTATTTTAGGGGTTCTGGCACAGCGTTTAGTCCGAAGACTGTGCCCAAGCTGTAAGCAAGCAGGGCCGATGAATGAACAACAGTGGGAACATTTAACCTTTGACTATATGATGGATATGCCGACGACCATGTATAACGCAGTAGGGTGTGAAGCATGTCGCCATACGGGTTATAAAGGCCGTGTTGGGATTTATGAGTTTATGCCAGTCAGCTTAGAACTCAAGTCATTGATTAGTGCGCATGGTACATTGAATGATTTAAAGGCACAGGCCAAAAAAGAAGGCATCGAACCTTTACGTATAGCTGGTGCGCGTAAAGTACTTGAGGGCGTAACCACGCTTGAAGAAGTTCTGCGTGTGGTGCCGTTGAGCTGATAATTTGTGCAGACTGGCTCTAATTTTCAGATTCAGCTCATTTCATTTGCTTTAATGGATATCGCGAATTGATGACTGCAGTATGAGGTCTGTTCAAATCATCACGGCTCAAAAAAAGCTGACCATGAAAGAGGATATGTCTTTAAAAATAAAAGGTCATGATGTTGACTAGTGAAATGGATATTAACTATAAACTGGTCAAGCACCTTGAGGTTGCTGTCGATCAAGTTTAAACCACTAGGTTATTCCAGAACTCAACATGGTTATCATCTGATTTTTTGCATGTGTTTTATTTTAAGATTAAAGTGACAGATCTCATGAATGCATTTGCTGAATACGTGGATTTTAAAGCCACCATCATGTTGACGTAATCAGGCAAATTTAAATGGGCTATGCGATTAAAAAAGCAGTATGCGCTGACATACTGCTATTCCCACGTTTGTTATTTTTGTCCGATTATTATTATATTACTTGGTTAAAATCAGGCGATTGTTGCGGGTTAAACGTAAGCGGTACTCCTCACCAGCATGCATAATGCGAATTTCTCGGCCTAGGGCAAAAAGGTTATTTGAATGCAACATTGGTAAAGATTGAGCTGCATCAGTACTACGAGTGAAAAGGCTAAATGGTGCGTTCATTTGTTATGCTCCGTGGTGTGTTTTTTAATGATTTAAATGATAATCATTATCGAATAGGCCTGTCAACGGAAATTTTAACAATTTACAAAATCCTCTATTAATTTTGTTTTTTGACATGGGAATAGTGCCTTAAAGCCCTTAAAATAAAGCCGAAAAGATGAGAGATTTTAGTCTGTTATGGCCAAAGCTACGGTTGATGTTGCGATCGCAATTCTATTACATAAAAGCAAAGTATTGGTGGGCTGGAGACAAGCCAATCAACATCAAGGCAATAAACATGAATTTCCAGGCGGAAAAGTTGAATTGGGGGAGACGCCTGAACAGGCCTGCCGCCGTGAAATTTTTGAAGAAGTAGGGATTGGACTAAAAGACTGGCATGTATTTGATCGGATTTGTCACGAATATGATGACATCATTGTCAATTTACATTTATTCCATGCCTATGTACCTGATGGGTTACTTAATCTTATCCATCAGCCTTGGGCATGGTATCGCCGTGATGAGTTGGTAAATTTAAATTTTCCCAAAGCCAATGCCGCAATTTTAAAACGTTTAAGCTGGCCACATCTGATTCAAATCAGTGATCAGCTCAATCAGATGTCACAATACAACACCTTGCTCTATTGGCGGACTGCTTTAGAGGATCAAGCTCAGATTGATTCACAATTGCAGATTTTAACTGATGAACAATATTCACGCTTGATTGTGAATTACGCACTTTGGCAGCAATTGAGCAGTGATCTGCAAGCAAAAATTCAAACTATTCACCTCAAACAGTCTCAACTGATGCAGTTGAACAAAGCTGAACTGGTTATAGGGAAACGTTTGATTGCGGCATGTCATGATGCTGTGGCCTTGCAGCATGCCCATCAGATTGGCTGTGATGCGGTGTTTCTCAGTCCTGTAAATGCGACAACAACACATCCTGAAGCACAGGGCTTAGGCTGGGAGGGTTTTGCTGAATTGGCACAAGGCTGTGATATTCCTGTATTTGCCTTAGGAGGGGTTGCTCCTGCAGATTTAGAACAAGCCCAAAAACATCATGCTTATGGGCTTGCAGGGATTCGTCAGTTCAAACTTTAAATTAAAGTGCTTGAATGGCTTTGTTGGCCTCTTGGGCTTGAATCTTATGACCTCGTGCTTCACTGGCTTTTAGAATGATCAGCCAGAGCTGTTTCTTCATGGCATTGCTTTGCGCATAGCTTAAGCCACGACGTGCCAGTGCCTCGGCATTGGCATATTCCTTGCGCTGATCTGCGATTAATGCCAAATACAGATAAGTCTCAGTCGCTTGTGGTGCAATGCGCTGCGCTTGTAAAGCATAACGTTCAGCTTCTGCAAGTTGCTGCTGCTTATATGCCACCTGTGTTTTTTGCATTAAAGTTTTAAATGCAGGCAGTTGACTGCCATCATTAAACGTTTGCTGAACTTTTTGTTGCGGTACAACGACAGGAACACTTTGGCGTTTAATCTCTTTTTGATCATAAGGCGTAATTTTTACACCAGAAGAAGGTTGGGTTACTTTCTTTGGTGGCTGCGTAGGTGCTGTTTTGGTGGGTGTTTTTTCAGGTGCAGCGGTACAGCCTGCAAGTAGTAACACACCGATCATCACCGTTGTATGCTTCATCATATGCCATCATCCTTTTGACTTAGTTGTCACCGCTATAGCTGCCGCTAGAGATCACACGGCTTGGCTGGCGATTGGATAAATCTGTATCCATTTGGTTTTCACTTTCACGAATGTAATTACTGATCCCGTCCTGATGATCCTCCACAGGGGTTTCATTATTCTGAGGAATATAGGTGGGTTCTACCTCATAATGAGACTGGCCACACAGGGTTGCACGACGCGGTACGGTTTGACGCAGTAATGGAATATACATGGCACCATCACAGCCTTGAGCAGATAAGTCGCCTGTTGCACTATCAATCCATTGCCATTGCACATTGTCGGTTTGACGCAAATTGACAGGTTCCTGACGCAACTGACGCATCACATTGATCCAGACTGGTAATGCACCTGACGAACCTGTTAAGCCTGTTACTTTATTGTCATCCAGACCTAACCAGACAACCGCTACATGGTTTCCTGAATAACCCGCAAACCAAGAGTCACGTGTATCATTGGTCGTTCCTGATTTACCCGCCAGATTAAGCGATTCTGGCAGACTATTATAAGCAGAGCGGCCTGTACCAGAGCGCATCACTTGCTGTAAACCGTAGTTGATAATATAAGCTGCAGCAGGATCAATGGTCTGTTGCACATTTAGGCCATAACGATCGAGTAGATGTCCTTTTGCGTCGACGACTGTACGAATCGAGCGTGGAGGGTATTTAAAGCCACCTGTCGCAAAATTTCCGTAAATGCTTAATACTTCCATTGGTGACATGTTCACTGCACCGAGGTAAATAGAAGGGTAGGCCGGAATATCAGAACTGACGCCAAATTGTCTTAATTTATTGGTAAATGCAGACAAGCCAAACTCATTGGCCAAACGCACAGTAGAGAGGTTGTAAGAGTTGGCCAATGCTTGTTGCATCGGTACTACACCATGCTCACCGCCACTATAGTTTTTCGGTGTCCAGCTCTTATCCCCATCAATTGGAATATTCACTGCACTGTCTTCGATTGGGCTTGCCCAGGTATAACGACCAGACTCAATCGCATTTAAATAAATAATCGGTTTTAATAATGAGCCGACTTGACGCTTGGCATCGAGTGCACGGTTAAAACCTGTAAAGTCTTGGGTTGAACCCACTGCTGCAACTAATTCGCCGTTTTCTGGATGTGCAACCAGTACAGCACCTTGCAAGTTTTTCAAACGGCCGGGATTGGCTTTGGCTAAACGATCAACGGTATTCTTAAAGGCATTTTGAACTTGGGTCTGCGCAATTGGATCCAGCGTCGTAAAAATTCTTAGGCCTTGATTGGTAATGTCGCTTTCTTGATATTCCGTACGGAGTTGACGACGCACGATATCAAGGAAATCAGGGAACTTTGCAGGGCCCAGAGTCGGTTTACTCACCACATTTAATGGGCGGGCAATTTCATCCTGATATTCAGCTTCGGTTAAGTAGCCCATCACCATCATGTTATTTAACACAACATCTCGGCGTTTCTTGGCAGACTCAGGGTTGCGCCAAGGGTTATATAAGGATGGACCTTGGACGAGGCCAACCAAAAAGGCTTGTTGCGAGATGTTTAGCTCGCGCAAAGGCAGGCCAAAGTAAAACTGTGATGCTAAACCATAACCATTGATCGAGTAACTACCATTTTGACCAAGGTTCACTTCATTCAAGTAAGCTTCCAGAATTTCATCTTTACTGTAATGTAATTCAATCAATAGAGACATTAGTGCTTCATTGACTTTACGTTTCAGTGTTTTCTCTGGAGAGAGATAGAAATTCTTGACCAACTGTTGCGTTAAGGTTGAACCACCTTGGCGGCGGCCACCTGTCGCATTACTCACCAAGGCACGGGCTGTGCCGCGGATTGAAATACCGTGGTGGTGATAGAAGTTACGGTCTTCGGTTGAAATTAACGCTTCAATTAAGGTTTTGGGTACTTTATTCAGCTTAATGAGCACACGGTCTTCATTATGTTGAGGATAAATACCGCCAATCAATAAAGGTTCTAAACGTGCAATGCCTGTATTTGAGGGTTTGGTTGAGCGAATCTCACTCACCTGACCATCAGTAAAGGCAAGTTCAAGTACCTGTTCAGGCTCAGTACTGTCACCATAGTCAAAGCCACGAGTATGCACAAACATTTTATTGCCTTGTACTACATAGCTGCCTGACTTATCGTAATTCGCTGTGTTTTTATAACCCAATAATTTTAACTCTTGAGTAAAATTCTCTTGAGTAATCTGGGCATTAGAATAGATTTCTAATGGGCGAGCAAACACCTTGGCAGGGATGTCCCAACGCTGACCTTCAAACTTGTCACGAATAATATTATCTAAGCTGATCAGATAGATACTAAAAGCAACAAAGACGCCTATCACTAACATTGAAAAAATGAGTGCTAGAAAACCAATACCACGTTCAAACTTCATAGATTTGCGTTAAAACCAAAACAATGTTGGTAATGATGCGATAGCTTATTGTCATTTTGCAATCATAAAACTGTGAATAAATAGCTACATGCAATAAAAACTTTAAGGATGCGTTGACATTAATCGTATAAAAAAACAACGGATAGACATTTTTATACTTTTTAATCAATCATCAACGCAACATTGGTTGTTAGTGATATGATAGTCAGTAATCGCGACGGAGCTGAATTATTCGTGCAAATTTCACATAAATCCTTTCGAAATATTGGTCTAATTGGACGACCAGATAAATATTCTGTAGTAGAAACGTTATGTTTAATTCATGATCATTTGATCAATTTAGGTTTAAACCCCGTTTTTGATCAGGAAACAGCGAAACTGGTTCCCTATAGCCATGGGCAGACCGTAAGTCGAAATTTACTGGGCGAAGTTGTAGATTTAGTGATTGTAGTCGGTGGTGATGGTTCGTTGCTACATGCTGCACGTGCGTTGGTTCGGCATAATACCCCTGTGATCGGGATTAACCGTGGTCGACTGGGTTTTTTAACAGACATCAAACCTGCTGAAGCGATTTTTAAACTCGATCAGGTTTTACAAGGTCAGTTTCAGCTGGATCGCCGTTTCTTATTAGAAATGGAAGTTCGAACCAATGGTGAAACAATTTATGATGCCATTGCACTGAATGATGTAGTGCTACATTCGGGCAGATCGGTTCATATGATCGATTTTGAACTGAATATTGACGGACAATATGTCTATCGTCAGCATAGCGATGGTTTGATTGTTTCAACGCCAACAGGTTCAACTGCTTATGCGCTTTCTGGTGGCGGGCCGATTTTGCATCCGAGTATGGATGCAATTGCACTGGTTCCGATGCATCCACATACCTTATCATCACGTCCGATTGTGGTTGGTGGGCAAAGTGAAATTAAGATCACGATCCGTGAAAACCGTGTTTTGCCGATGGTCAGTGCTGATGGTCAACATAGTGTTGCATTAAATGTCGGTGATACGGTGCATATCCGCAAACATCCGTTTAAACTAAGCTTATTACATCCACCGGGTTATGACTTTTATATGGCGTGTCGTACCAAATTGGGGTGGAATCAAGATTTTGAATCTTTTCAACAGGATGACTCATGAATATTGAACAAATGCTCGCTATTTTAAATCCTGAAATTGTTGAGCGCCTGAAAACTGCTGTTGAAATTGGTAAATGGCCTAATGGTATTGCATTAACTAAAGAGCAGCGTGAAATTTGTATGCAAGCTGTGTATGCATGGGAAATGGAACATTTGCCTAAAGAACAGCGCAGTGGTTATATCGACCGCGGTACAAAAAAAGACGGTGAGGAATGTGATGATGATCATCATCATAACGAACCTGAATTTAAGCCGATTCGTTTTGTTTAAACTTAAAGAGCTCAGTCAACACTGGGCTTTTTTTATCATTATCAAAAGATAATAATGAATGGGATGAAACTTATAAAACTTGTCTGCACGTTCTTATTGCTTAGTTTACTGAGTGGCACTGCCTTGGCTAAACAGCCGATTGAATGTTTACTCAAGGTGAAGGTGATTGCCAGCCAGAAATACACTTCACCTCAAACTGAATATACAGCAATAAAAAATGATGGTTATCCCATGTTGTTGATTGGGATTGAGGTCATGGACGCTCAAACCATGCGGAACTCCCAAAAGATCAAAGCGCATCATGCCTATTGTAATAAGCTGATAGGTCAACAACGAGATGCGTATCTGTCTGGTCCTTACGATTCGAATAAGATTACAACCAAAATCGGTGATCAATTGAGCTTAAGAAATATTCATTCTTCCGCTCAGGAATATCCGTTTTGGCCAGATTTTTATTATGTTGAACCATAAGACCAAGGCCGTTTGATAGCCTTGGTCTATTTGATATTAGAAACGGCTCTGCCAAAGGGCTTGAGCTTTCTCCATTGCCTCATCATAACTATTGACCACACCCATGGTATACAACGCGATTCCCATGGTTTCGATCACTGCCATTTCTCCATATTCATGTGTTTGCTCACCCAGCCAAACGGCTTTAAACACAGCTAAATCAAGCTCTTCTTCAATTGGGCTACGGTCAGGGGTCAATTTAGGCAGTTCGAGTTCGTATAACTCACCATTTTTAATCCCACAAATTAAGGTTTTGGCATCAGGATTACGCTCAAACTCGCCACCTTCACCTTTAATCACTGCACTGTTTTGATAACCCAAACGAAACGCAGTTTGCTGGTGTGAACTACGATAAGCAGGGTGAAAAATTGCCTGTAAGGTTGCTTTGGCATTAAAGGGGTTGATCAGGCGTGCCAGTGTATGAATTGGTGAGCGTAATCCCATGACATTTCGTAGTGAAATCAATTCACTTAAAATTGGTGAGATGACCTCAAGTGGCAAGTAGGCAAAATGGTGTTGTTGCAGTTGCTCACGAACCTCTTGTTCATTTTGGCAAATTGAATAGCCTAAGTATTGTAGTACTTGTTCGGTATAGACACGGTTAATGGTATGACCAGATGCACCATGCATCACAATTTTGTAACCATGATGTGCTAAAGTCAGTGCTGCCAATAAGAACCATGGATAGTGCTTACGCTTGCCTGCATAAGAAGACCAGTCAAGGTCAACATCAAGTGGCTGAAAACTGAGTTGGTCACGGGTGGCTTGAACAAAACCTGCCAGCTCATCCACGGACTCTTCTTTAACACGCAACAGCATCAAGAATGCACCTAACTGCACATCCAGTACTTCATCTTTTAAAATCATCGTAAAAGCTTGATAAGCTTCTTCGTAACTGAGCGAACGAGACCCTGTTTTGCCCTTACCTAAAATACGCACATACTGAGCAAATGGATGTTCTGCGGTTTTATAAATATTACGTTTGGTGTTCATGGCCGTAGTGAAGGTTGTCACAAAGAATAAAATCAATATGACATAAAACTGCGCTGTATAGCATAAAAAAACCAACAAGCTGTTTAATCAATAAACAACTGTGAACTGAAGATCGGTGATGCAAACAAAATTATTGACCGAATCAGTCTAGTGATTTGATGTAAACGGGACATGACATCCCATCTAAAAGTTATTAGCATGACTGCGAACAAACTTTTAAGAACAATGAAAGCGAAAGGAAATAATGATGTTAGCTTACGATTCAGATTTGGAACTCTTCCGCGATAACTTTAAACGCTTTATGAGCGAGCAGATTGCACCGCATTATGACCAATGGGAGCGTGAAGGCATTATGCCACGTTCGGTATGGAGCGCATTGGGTGAAAATGGATTCTTGTGTGTCGATGTTCCAGAAGAATACGGCGGTTATGGTGTACCAACGCATTATTCATTGATGTTGGTTGAAGAGTCTGCACGCGCAGGCTATTGCGCATTATCAACTGCGATTTCATGTCATTCTGAAATTGCTGCGCCGTATATTCAGCACATTGCGACAGAAGAACAAAAACAGTATTGGTTGCCAAAAATGGTGTCGGGCGAAGTCGTGGGTGCGATTGGTATGACTGAGCCAGGTGCAGGTTCTGACTTACAGGCGATGCGTACCAGTGCTATCTTGCAAGATGATCATTATGTGTTAAATGGTTCGAAGACCTTTATTTCAAATGGTCAACATGCGGATCTTGTGGTTCTAGCTGTGAAGACTGATCCACAAGCACGTGCCAAAGGTGTGTCACTCATGTTGGTGGATACACATTTAGAAGGCTTTAAAAAGGGAACCAACCTCGACAAAATTGGTTTGCACTCACAAGATACGTCAGAGTTGTTCTTTGATAATGTCAAAGTACCGAAAGATCAATTGTTGGGCCAAGCAGGGCAAGGTTTTGCTTACCTGATGCAGGAGCTTCCACGTGAACGTACCGCGATTGCTTCAACGGCATTGGGTGCAATCCGTGGCGCAATTGATTTAGCAACAGCGTATGTAAAAGAACGCCAAGCCTTTGGTCAGGCAATTTCACAATTCCAAAATACACGTTTTGTCTTGGCTCAAGCGAAGATTGATGAGTTGGCAACAGCTGCTTTCTATAACCAAAATGTAGCTTTATACAATGAAGGCAAGTTAGATGTTGAAACAGCCGCTGCATTGAAGAGCTTTAGTACTGATATGCAAATGAAAGTCGCGGATAACTTGCTTCAACTCTTCGGTGGTTATGGCTATATGACTGAATATCCAATTTCACGTTTCTTCGTTGATGCACGTATCCAGCGTATTTATGGTGGTACTAACGAAATCATGAAAGAAATCGTGGCACGTGGCATTATCGGTAAAGCTTAATTCAGCCCCTCAAAAAAATAGCCTGCTCTATAGCAGGCTATTTTGTTTTATACAGGAAGAGATTAAGGCTTTGGCTCATTAAATAAAGCAGCACAATGTTCGGTTTGACATCCTGCAAGTAGAATGGCTTTGGGGAGACTGGCGTACAGATTGGTCAGGTGCTGTTCAGCGGGATGCTGAAAATGCCAAAAAGAAAATTGTTTCGAGTATTGGTCTTTAAAATTTTGATAAAAATCATTTTGCTTTTTTAAAGCATTGGGATCTGCCGCGGGTCCTTTCCCTAATTCTTGTGTACCGACGGTGGTCATAAGCATTACATTTTGAGTTGTATTGGTTTTATTTTTTAGCCATTCAGCCTGTCTATTGGCTAAGGCGTAGTTGTCAAACCAAAGTGAAGGGCTTGCGGCAATATATCGCTGAAATGTCTGTGGCTTCGAAAAGAAGGTATGTAATGCAAACAATCCGCCAAAGGAGTGTCCGAATAAGCTTTGTTGCTGGGCATTGACCTTAATTCGTGAACTGATTGCAGGTTTAAGCTCTTTATCTAAGAACTGGATGAACTGGTCTGCACCACCATACTGATATTTGGCCTGCGCTTGGAACTCGGCAGACGTTTTAGGGGTATAGTCTAAAGCGCGTTTTTGCACATCAAAGGTGCTCTGGTCGGGATAGCCAACTGCAACAATTACCACAGGGCTAAGCCCCAAACGATTTGCACCTACACCAACTGATCTCGCAATATTGGCCGCGCTTTCAAAGGCTGCATTGCCATCCAGCACATACAAGACAGGAAAGCCATTTACAGGTGCTGCACGATCGGGAACGGCAATCTGGATCAGGTAGTCTTGAAAAGTATATTTTGATTTCAGGATAAAACTTTGTTTGGTCTGGGTATTTGTTTGTACTTCTTGAGATGAACTGGAACTTGCCGTAGCAGGCTGCGCAACCACTGATTGGCTAGCGATCATGAAAGAAAAAGTCAAAATACCAAGACGTCTAAACATTACTTTATTTACACTCGTCAAAAATTTGACAGGAAATATATAATGAAAATCATTATCAATAAAGTTTAATGGGAAAAAGAGTTAAAACTCAGCGTGTTTAATGCATAAAAGTATTGTTATACTCTAGCTCGGATAATCGATTCATACATAGATTTTAATCCATTCTTATAGATGATTTTGCTGAGGCTGCATTCAATGGTAAACGATGGACAAAACACATCGAATTCACTTAATTTAGAACAAATTCGTAACGATATTGATAGTGTTGATCAACAAATCCAAGAGTTACTCAACCGCCGTGCGACACTGGCAGAAGCGGTAGCTAAAGCGAAATTTGCATCCGAAGAAAATCCACTGTTTTATCGCCCTGAACGTGAAGCTCAAGTGCTGCGTAAAGTGATGGAGCGTAATCAGGGGCCTTTGTCTGATGCGACCATGGCACGTTTATTCCGTGAAATCATGTCTGCTTGTCTGGCACTTGAAGCACCACAAAGTATTGCGTTCTTAGGGCCGGAAGGAACATATACGCATTCTGCTGTGTTAAAGCATTTTGGTAAAGATGCGGTTGTGCGTCCATTACCAACCATTGATGAAGTCTTCCGTGAAGTCGAAGCGGGTAGCGCACATTATGGCGTTGTTCCAGTGGAGAACTCATCTGAAGGTATTGTTAACCATACGCTGGATTGCTTTAAATCATCGACTGTCAATGTGATTGGGGAAGTTGAACTACGTATTCATCATCAATTCCTTGTATCCGAGAATACCCGTAAAGACAGCATTAAACAGATTTATGCGCATCAGCAAACCTTGGCACAATGCCGCAAATGGTTGGATGCCCACTATCCGGGTGTAGAGCGTGTTGCGCTGAACTCAAATGCGGAAGCGGCGCGCCGTATTCGTAACGAATGGCATTCAGCAGCAATTGCATCTGATATTGCAGCAAACATGTATAACCTCGAGATTTTACATAGCAATATTGAAGATAACCCTGAAAATACCACACGTTTCCTTGTCATTGGTCGTGAGAAGATCCCTCAAAGTGGTAATGACAAGACTTCGTTATTGATCTCTGCGCATGATCGTGCTGGTGCTTTACTGGAAATTCTTGCACCATTTGCCAAGCATCAAATCAGCTTGACCAGCATTGAAACGCGTCCAGCATTACCTGAAAAATGGGCGTATGTGTTCTTTATCGATTTGGAAGGGCATATTGGTCAGGAAAATGTTGCGGCGGCATTGGAAGAAATTCGTCCAATGGTCAAAGAACTACGTGTACTTGGATCGTATCCAATCGCAGTTTTGTAAGTCTATTTATTGTAATAAATTTTAAAATCCCTCCCAACCTCCCTTTATAAAGGGAGGAGTTTCCCCTCTTTTAAAAGAGGGGTTAGGGGAGATTTTTACATAGGCAAATATGTTTTATGTCTCAACCATTATTTAAAAAAGTTGCATTTATCGGACTTGGACTGATTGGGTCTAGCCTTGCTCGTGTGATTGTGGCAGAACAGCTTGCATCTCAAATTGTGGCTTCAACACGTTCAAAAAAAACATTAGAAGATGCCAAAGCACTCGGTCTTATTCAACACGGTTATGCTACGCCTGAAGAAGCAGTTCAGGATGCAGATTTAATTGTTTTAGCCTTACCTGTTCGTGCAACGCAAAAAGTGCTTGAGCAAATCAAACCTTATTTGGCAGACAATGTCATCATTACTGATGTAGGAAGTACCAAAGGCAATGTCGTTGAAGCGGCGAAAGCAGTCTTTGGCGAAAACTTGCCAGTCGGTTTTGTACCGGGGCATCCGATTGCGGGGGCTGAGCATACTGGGGTACATGCAGGTAAAGTTGATTTATTTGTTAACCATAAAGTAATTTTGACTCCCTTGCCAAGTAGTGCGGATTGGGCTGTTGAAAAGCTGGTTCAACTCTGGTCTGCGGCAAAAGCTGAAGTTATTTGCATGGATGTGGCAAAACATGATGAGGTATTGGCACATACCAGTCATTTACCGCATTTGATGGCATTCAACTTGGTTGAGCAACTGGCAAATCGTGAAGATAATTTAGACATTTTCCGCTATGCTGCTGGCGGTTTCCGTGACTTCTCTCGGATTGCAGCCAGTGATCCACAGATGTGGCATGACATTTTCTTTGCCAATAAGACGGCAATTTTGAATGCTGTTGATGGCTTTGAACAGCAATTGTCAGTTTTAAAGAAATTGATTGAACAGGAAGATTCGCAAGCGTTGATGGGACTACTTGGGCATGCTCAAGCGGCACGTCAGCACTTTAACCATATGTTGGCCAAAAAACCTTTGATGGAGAAAAACAAGGTGACACAGCAATTTACCATTTTACCGGGAAAGAAAACATTTACAGGTAAATTCACCGTACCAGGTGACAAATCTGTGTCACATCGCTCCATCATGTTTGGTGCGATTGCTGAAGGCACAACCCATGTGACTGGCTTCTTGGAAGGTGAAGATGCACTCGCAACTTTGCAGGCATTCCGTGACATGGGGGTTAGCATCGAGGGGCCTAAGAATGGTGAAGTCACTATTCATGGCGTGGGCATGCAAGGTTTAAAAGCACCAGCAAGTGCTTTGTATATGGGGAACTCAGGTACCAGTATGCGTTTGCTGTCAGGCATGTTGTCTGCACAAAAGTTTGATTCAGTCATGACGGGTGATGCCTCATTGTCTAAACGTCCAATGGAGCGTATTGCCAAGCCATTACGTGAAATGGGTGCACAAATCCAAACCACAGGTGAGAAAGGTACACCACCTGTCAGTATCACAGGTAGCCAAGCATTAAAGGGCATTCAATATGACTTGCCAATGGCGTCTGCTCAAGTGAAATCAGGCATTTTACTAGCAGGCTTATGGGCGGCGGGTGAAACTTCAGTGACTGAACCTGAACCAACCCGTGACCATACCGAGCGTATGTTACGTGCCTTTGGTTATGAGGTAAAAACCGAAGGCAATAAAATTTCACTCGTGGGTGGTGGTAAATTAGTGGGGACTGATATTCAGGTACCTTCTGATATTTCATCTGCTGCATTCTTTATGGTGGGTGCTGCAATTACTGAAGGAGCAGACGTCATTCTTGAAGCGGTGGGGATTAATCCAACGCGTACAGGTGTGATTGAAATTCTTAAGCAGATGGGTGCTGATCTAAGCGTAGAAAATGAACGTATTGCAGGCGGTGAACCCATTGCAGATATTCATATCAAAGGTTCTAGAACGCTGAAAGGCATTCATATGCCAGAAGATCAAGTGCCGTTAGCCATCGATGAATTCCCTGCATTATTCATTGCTGCTGCATGTGCAGAAGGCCAAACGGTTCTGACAGGTGCTGCTGAGCTTCGTGTTAAAGAATCTGACCGTATCCAAGTGATGGCAGATGGCTTGAAAATCATGGGGATTGATTGCACCCCAACCGAAGATGGCATTATCATCGAAGGGAAAGGCAAGTCTGGTGATTGGTCTGCGATCTTTACTGGTGGTGAAATTGAATCACACCATGACCATCGTATTGCCATGAGTTTTAGTATGGCTGGTTTGCGTACCTCGGGTAACATTACCATTCATGGTACAGAAACTGTGGCGACAAGTTTCCCGACATTTACTGAACTCGCAAATACAGCAGGTTTGGATGTGCAGGTTGTGAATCCATAAGCTGATTTTAAAAAGCAGTGTTTAGCTTTGAAAATAAGTTAAATGCTGCTTTTTTATATAAGCATATCGATAAAAACAATTGGCTAAGCATAAGGCGAAAACGCTTAAATAATAAAAAGACTGAGTTTGTCGATGTACATATCTAATCGGGTCTAAATTTATCAATTTAGCTATAGAACTAAGACAATCAGCTAATCTATTAAAGACAATTGTATATATAATAATTCTTAGCGTACCAGTTGGTTTAGCGCTGCGATCCAGAGCTAAAAACATAAGAATAGAGGGAATAGCATGAAAACGTTGCAATTTATAGCAGATTGCCCAAAACATGGGATGGTTGATCATCAACCGAATGAATGCTATATCACGCAAGAGTACGTGGCTGCGCTGCTATATAAACAATTAGAACAATACGGTTTTGATGCGAAGCATATCCGTCATGAGCATGAAAAAATTGAAGTGCATATCGACAATCACCAATTACCGCTTTCCATCTTATGTTCACAACAGGATACGGAAGGGCATATTCTCTGTGAAATCTCTGCCAATCCACAGCAAGAACAAGCTTGGTTTGAGCGTATTGAAACCCAAAGTATTATTCGCCAATTGGCTCAAGCTGTTGAAAATAGCTTAAAAGCAGAGCATAGTTTTTCTCAGTTTGTGTGGAAAAGCTAAGTCAATTTTGCGCATAAAATCTAAAATGAAGTGATTTAACATCATCGCCCTTCGAGTGTATGGTGTATATTGGTTTAAACGCTTTATTTGAGGATATAGGTGCATGATACAGGTCGATTTTTCTAAATTATCACCCCAAGCGGTTTGGCAACACTTTGAGACCTTATGTACGATTCCTCGACCATCCAAGCATGAACAACAATTAAGGCAACATTTAAAAGATTGGGCGGAACAGCGCAACTTGGAAACCTATGTTGATGACATAGGGAATTTAATCATTCGAAAAGCCGCTACAGCGGGTAAAGAACAGGTTGCAGGTGTGATTTTGCAGGGACACTTGGACATGGTGACTCAGGCAAACCGCGGGACCCAACATGACTTTTTTAAAGATCCAATCCAACCTGTATTAAAAGATGGCTGGCTGATTGCTGAAAATACGACCTTAGGTGCAGACAATGGCATTGGGGTTGCACTGGCGCTTGCTGTATTAGAGTCAAATGATATTGCACATGGGCCGATTGAAGTCCTGCTAACCATTGATGAAGAAGCGGGAATGAGTGGTGCCCGTTTGCTTGAGTCGGGTGTTTTAACTGGACAATGGCTCTTTAATATTGATACCGAAGAATGGGGCGAATTGTATCTTGGTTGTGCAGGAAGTATTGATTTGGAAGTGGGGCAGCCACTTGCATATGAAACAGCACCAGCAAATTTAATTTATGTAGATTTACTGGTATCAGGTTTAAAGGGCGGTCACTCTGGGGTTGATATCCATCTAGGTCGTGGTAATGCCAATGTGATTTTAGCCAATTTCCTGAATGACTATTTAGCACAATTCAATGGTCGACTGGTTGAGTTTGTCGGTGGATCGGCACGAAATGCCATCCCGCGTGAAGCTGTGGCAACCATTGCAATTGAGATAGATCAATTGACTGCTCTAGAAAAAGCAGTTGCAGCTACACAGGCTGAATGGCAACAAAAACTAAAAGGTATTGATGATCAACTGCACATTACCATACAAAAAAATGCCAATCAGATAAATGAAGTTATTACAATGCAGCAGCAACAAGCTTGGTTGCAGGCCTTGGCAACTTGCCCTTATGGCGTTGCACAGTGGAGTCGTGCTTTAGCTGATGTGGTTGAAACCTCAAATAATATTGGTGTGGTCAAACTCGCAAAAGATGAAGCGAAAACCTTAATTATGGTTCGTTCGATGGTGAACCAAGAAGCCGTAACCTTTGCACAAAATATTCAACAACACTTTGCCAATTTCCAGATTCAATCCGAATTAACGCCGTTAGTATCGGGCTGGACACCAAATCCAGATTCGGCTGCATTGAAATGTTTACAACAAGCTTATCAGTCTGCATTTAAGATTGAGCCAAACTTGAAAGTAATTCATGCAGGCTTGGAGTGCGGTATTATTGCGGAACATTATCCTGATTTACAGATGGTATCGTTTGGCCCTGATATTCAAGGGGCGCATGCGCCGGGTGAAAGAGTTAAAGTAGATACTGTCGAGAAATGTTGGACGTTGTTGGTGACAGCGCTAGAATCTATCGAGTAATTTCTGTTTAAGATTCAATAATCAATAGTCTTGGGGGATAGGCGCTACTTTACTTTTGACTGGGCAAAAGTAAGAAAACCCTTATGTTAGACTGACGGTACGTCCTTGCAGCCACAGTCTAACAGGGCTGCTCCATACCGCCGCCACGATAGTCAATACTGATTGTGGTAGAAAAATACAAAATAATGGAAGTTTAGATTTTGCTATCAATATTTATTTTGACCTGAAACAGTGTTTTACCCAGCTCGATAAATTCAATTTCACAATCAATAAATTTTTCAATCATCATGGCTTGAGTACGAGTATGTTCACTAATACATTGTGCGGTAAATTCACCACCTTGACCCAATGCCATAGGCAATAACAATTGATCTGCTAAATATTCATCTACTGCAGCATTAGATTCCATATATTGCTTCGCCTGTTCAGCCAAATGATTGGCAATTTGTTCTGCACTTTTTCGCATTTCACCTAAAGCAGTAAATAGTTGAGTGTGGTGTTGATGCTCAACTCTGACATACGCCGTATTGCCTTGGCTAATCCCATTTAAATGGAACTGTTGTTGTGCATCTAATTTCAGTCTTTTACTTAAAGTTGTTAATTCCCGCTCTGCGATTTGCGCTTCTTTTGAAACATTCAATACAGCTGCAAAAGCTGCAGTATTTTGTAAAGCGCCACGTTCTAACAAGCTAAACTTGTTTCGATGTTGCCACGGTTGAATCTTGATTTGAATTTCACCTGCACCAATCGGGAAGAAACCTGCTTTATTTAACTTAAACTCGGTTTCTATTCCCATCTTGGTGAGTGTAGGTAAAAAGCAATACTCGATAAAATCTGCTGTCGGTGCAAGCGGATTATGAGTACCGCCTGAGATGGTGAGTTCACTAGCTTGATTTTGCAATAACAAAGCAGGCAATAGGGTCTGTAAAACCAGAGTTGTGCTGCCTGCTGAACCAATATGGAATTGGTATTTGCCACTTTGTACATGTTGAGGTGCAAAGTACAAGCGCTGGCTATGGAGTTCAGCACCTTCAACATACGCTTGGCTAATCTGTTGGGATGCCTGTACACAGACCAAATGCTGACGCATTAAACCTGGTTTTTTCCGTCCAGCCCGAATGTTAATTAATTCAAATGCCTGACCTGTAATCATCGAAAGGGCAAGGGCAGTTCTTAAAATTTGTCCACCACCTTCACCTTGTGAACCATCAATCTGGATGATTGCTGGCATATTTGCCAAGGCCTTATTCACGTCTATTTTCCTTATTTTCTAATTAAATGAACATACTGTCAGTACATGGTAATGCGAAGTAACGCGTGACTTTGCTTTTGGCAAAGGTTTACGAGGTCCATGGTGCTGAGCCTAATCAGTGAAGATTGATGCACGGCTCGCATGCTGCCATAGCCGCCTGAATTATTTTCAATCCCTCAGATCGGAGTAACGCAGGATCTTGTACTCGCCCAGTATGTCCAAACTGTGATTGTGAACTAAATTCACAAAATCTGTTGTCTATTCAACTAAATCAATTTGCCAATTTGCAGCCTGAATTTTGATATTTAAATCACGTAATTTCGCGCTGATATCATCGGCTTGTTTTTGCAAGCTAGAGACAGGGATAACCTTCTGCCATTTGATCTCGCGTGAACTATAACGATCAGGTTCACGATGGGTATTGGCAATCGCATCAACGAGAATCTTGTGTTGCTCAGCATAACTATCTCGTAAGCTTAATAGGGACAGCAGGATTTTGCCATCCTCTAATTTTGCTTGTGCGTTGGTCAAATGAATGCGACAAATCAATTGATTGCTTTCTTGGGTCAAAGCAAACACCTGTTTGATCAGTTCATTTGGATCTTCACTCGGTTCATCACCATCTTGTACCAATACATTGGCGTTGATCCGTTGTTTTAATGAAGCGAGCTTTTTTTGTTGATCGCTTCGCAGTAAAAGTGCTTCTGCGAGTTTCATTTCTCTACCTCTATTGTATTCCAATCGAAACTATCATCAGGTAAAAAGTCTGAATGATAGGTTTGAGTATGTTGCATAAATTGAATAAACAAATTACTCATGTAATCAGGTTTTAAGTAAATTAAAGCTGTAGCTGCGATGATAATTCGACTGATTGCAGCAGCTTGAAATTCTTGCTCATTTAAATCATCAAATGCTTTATTGCAGTCCCCATGTTTTAACCAATTTCTGACCTTATTAATTTCTTGAGACACTTGCTTTGTTTGTAAGTTGTTTTTAAAAGCAATATTTTCACTGACTCTATGAAATACATAGCCATTTTTAAGCTCACCAAAAATGCCTTCCGCGGCACCAGCTAAAGTAATAGCTGGTATAAATGCTGTCTCATATAAATACAATTTTATTGCCCACTCAAATTGCACAATACCTGTTTCAATTTGATTCATGAAATCATCCTTTAACACAAACCACTTGTCTTAATGTATAAATCACTTCAACCAAATCCTGTTGCGCTTTCATGACATCTTCAATCGGTTTATAGGCCGATGGAATTTCATCAATCACAGCAGCATCTTTACGGCATTCCACACCTTCAGTCTGCGCAATTTGATCTTCCACTGTGAATCGACGTTTTGCTTCAGCACGGCTCATCACACGACCTGCACCATGCGAACATGAGCAGAACGATTCCTGATTTCCAAGCCCGCGAACAATAAAGGATTTGGCCCCCATTGAACCTGGGATAATTCCATATTCTCCCAAACGTGCACGTACAGCACCTTTACGGGTTACCATCACTTCTTCGCCGTAATGCTCTTCCTTTTCCACATAATTATGGTGGCAATTCACGGCTTCCAATCGTGCTTGGAACGGTTTCGGAATAATCGTTGCTAAGGCCTTAATTGCAGACTGCATCATGATTTCACGGTTTTTCATGGCAAAGCGTTGTGCCCAACCTACTGCAAACCAGTAATCATCAAAATGCTCAGTACCTTCGACTAAATACGCTAAATCTTTGTTGGGTAAGTTAATAAAGTGCTTCTGCATATCTTTACGTGCCAGCTCGATAAAATGATTACCGATGGCATTACCGACACCGCGTGAACCTGAGTGCAACATAATCCAAACGTGATCGTGTTCATCCAAACAGATTTCTATAAAGTGATTTCCTGTCCCTAAAGTTCCCAATTGTTTACGGTTATTGGTATTTTTTAGGCGAGGATGCTTCATACAGATTAACTCAAAATCTGCAACTAAATCTGCCCAAGCTTGATCTACCATTTCAGGTGGTGTTTCCCAAGAACCTTTATCTCGTCCACGTTTGGTCATTCCATGTGGAATTAAACGTTCAAGCTCAGTACGTAACGCATATAAGCTATCGGGTAAATCCGACGCGGTTAAGCTGGTACGCGTCGCCATCATTCCACAGCCAATATCGACACCGACCGCAGCAGGGATAATCGCACCTTTGGTTGGAATCACACTTCCAATGGTTGCACCTAGGCCAAAGTGCACGTCTGGCATTACAGCCATCCATTTATAAATAAAGGGCATTTGTGCTGTTTGTAACAGTTGTCGTTTTGAGTTGTCATCGACCATTACACCATTGGTCCACATTTTTACTGGCATACTCGTTTCATTTTTTAGAACCTGATAAGCACGTTGTTGCTGTTCTTGTTCAAATTGAGCTTGTTGGTTAAGTTGTTCAACCACAGACATTTTCATTTTCCTTTCAAAGCCTGCCTGCCAAGCGTTTGCAGGCAGGTGATATTCACAAGATCCCAATGATATTGTGTGCTTATACTTTTGCAGCGAGTGTGCCAACTTTTTATAGAATACAAAATAATTTATATAAGCTTTTGATATACATTATTTAATTAATTTTTAAAATATTTTTTATTCAATCGGATAAGATTGTTATTAAAAAAATTAATATAAAAATATATAAATTTATATCTTTTTAGATATTTTGTTTAAGGTGTTGTCTCTATGTGGAAAAGCAAATTTTCACTGCTTTTGATTATTAAAGGAGTGTAATTGGCATGACTAATATTTTTCAGACGGGTAGCGGTTTGTTTATGGAAATTCAAGTATGTCTTTGCATAAGGACATGCTATAAACATAACAAAATACAAATAAATTGCTAAGTCGAATGGATATTTTTCGTTATTTAATCACAATTCTTTTATTTGCAGCTGGGGTGTTTTGCCTTGTTCAGTTCCTAGGGGGAAATTTTGATCTTATATTTTTCGCGCTAAGTATCGTTTGTTTTTTATTTGCCTACTGGGTGAAACCAAAGCGAGAGAATCGTGAGCGTAGAAATGATGCTTGGTACTGGTTTGATTTAATAGATATGTTTGTTGAGGCTGTTTATTTGGTCATTATTTTACCATTTCGTCTCTTACGAAGAATATTTGATTTTTTATCTCCTGATGTGCCATAAATAATTAAGTTGATTCTAAGAAGAATTAGATTGGTTTATTGATTTGAATAATTACTAAAATGCCATGTGATCTATCCGAAAATTTTGTAGATAGATTACATCGCACGAGAATTATAATGATTGATTAATTTTTGAAAGTTGACCTGTCTCATCTAAGCTAAATTGATCAAAATCATGGGCTAAATAGAAGTTTCCTTGATAGAAAACTTGCACTTCCTCTGCAATGGCTTGCTGTCCAGCATTATCTTGATGTCTTGGACTAAAGTGCGTCAGGATTAGATTGCTTAGACCTTGTTGCTGAGCAAATTCAGCAACCATCTTTGCTGAACTATGCATTGGGCCTGAACCGACTTTATCTAAAGCGGCTTGTGTGTAGGTGCTTTCGTGAATCAAAAGTTGAGCATCTTGGCATGCTTGTGCGAGTAACTCGGGCTGATCGTTGTCGCCGCCGATAATGGCATGTGCGTTTTGTATTTGTAACTGAGTAAAATCGACTGCTTTTAAAGTTTGTCCATTAAATTGGATGTCCAGACCTTGTTGTAAATCTCCCCAAGCTTTGCCCTTGGGTACGCTGAGTTGAACTAAAGCCTGTGTGTCTAATTTCTTTTGGGTGTATCGCGCAATAATGCTAAAGGCAAAACTGGGTACACGATGAATGAGTGGATGGGCTTGAATCGAAAGTTCATCTGTTATTTGTTGTATTTGAGTGGCTTCATTCACATCAATAAAGTTAAGTGAGTAGGGCAAATGTAGATCGGTCAGCTGTGCTGTGACTTCAATCCATTGTTGAATTTCTTTGGGAGCGATAATGGTTAACGGTGCTGTACGAGCATTCATCCCTGCGCTGGCCAATAAGCCGACCAATCCATAACAATGATCGCCATGAACATGGGTAATGCAGATCGCAATTAAGTTTTGTAATGAAAGCTTGGCTTGTTGAATGCGGTGCTGTGTACCTTCACCAGCATCTACCAGAATCCAGTCTTTATTCTTGCTGTTGCGGATGGCTAAACCAGAAACGTTGCGTGTAAGTGTGGGTACACCAGAAGATGTGCCTAAAAAAGTAAAATGAAGCATATTGTTGGAATTTTTCATTGAATTGCGTATTGTATATGATAGACATATATAAAATATTATAGAAATTATGCCGAATGCAAAGAAAACTGTCGTTATTGGCTTTGTGGGGTCTACCTTAGATCAAGGAAAGCATCCTAATCGTTGGCAACGTTGGCGTCCGACCTTGAGTCTTTTGATGCATGAAGATCTGATTGTGGATGAGCTGGTGCTATTGCATGATCGACAACATCATAATTTAGTCAAATTTATTGCTGAAGATGCTCGGGATATGTCACCATCGACTAACGTGTCCGGGCATCGAGTGAGTATTCGTGATCCTTGGGATTTTGCCGAGGTCTATGGTGCGCTGTATGACTTTGTAAAAACCTATCCCTTTGATACTGAAAAAAACAACTATCTTTTGCATATCACGACAGGCACACACGTTGCCCAGATCTGCTGGTATCTTCTGGTTGATGCCAATTATTTACCTGCCAAGCTGATTCAAAGCGCACCCAATCAACAAAAAACACCAGAAGGTGAATATCGCATCATAGATCTGGATTTATCTCGATATGATGTTCTTAAGCAACGTTTTGAAGATGAGCAGCAACAAAACTGGCAGCAACTAAAAGCCAATATTTCAACCTATAACCCCGAATTTAATCAACTGATCACCGAGGTTGAGCTGGTGGCAACACGCTCCAGTGCCCCGATCCTGATTATGGGGGCAACAGGGGTAGGTAAATCACATTTAGCCAAACAAATATTTCAATTAAAAAAGGACAAGTTTCATTTGAGTGGCCGCTTTATTGATGTGAACTGCGCGACCTTACGTGGTGACAGCGCCATGTCGAGTTTGTTTGGGCATATCAAAGGTGCATTTACAGGTGCAGCGGCTTCGCGGACAGGTTTATTAAAAAGTGCCGATCAGGGTATTTTGTTTTTGGATGAGATTGGTGAACTTGGACTGGATGAACAAGCAATGTTGCTCAAAGCACTCGAGGATAAATCCTTTTTTCCTGTCGGAAGTGACAAAGAGGTTCAGGCAGATTTTCAACTGATTGCAGGAACCAATCGGGATCTAAGAGCTGAAGTGCAGGCAGGCCGTTTCCGTGAAGACTTATGGGCACGATTGAATACATGGACTTTCTTTTTACCTAATCTCAAAGATCGCATTGAAGATATTGTCCCAAATATTGAATTTGAGTTACAACGCTTTGCGGCAAATCATCAACGACAACTACGTTTTCAGCGTGATGCACTCGATGTGTATTTGAAATTTGCCAAGTCTAAAGAAGCATCGTGGCAAGGCAATTTTCGTGATTTAACTGCCAGTGTGACGCGGTTAGCGACATTATCCAGTGGTGAGCTGATCCGTTCAGAAACAGTCGAAAAAGAGATTCAGCGTTTAAAGCAGTTGTGGTCGATTCAAACCACACAAAGTGAATTTAAGGAAAGGGATGTTCTACTCAAGTATTTAGATCAAGCGCAGTTGAGCGAGATCGATGAGTTTGATCAGATTCAACTGCGTGGGGTGCTGCAAGTCTGTGAAAATGCCAAGTCAATGGCGGATGCTGGACGTCAATTGTTTGCAGCTTCACGCCAACAACGTAATACCACCAATGATAGTGACCGAGTCAAAAAGTATTTGGCTCGGTTTGGCTTGAGTTGGGGCGATTTTCAATAATCATTCAATCGGATGATCTTTCTTGATTTGGGATTGGTTGGGTAGAAATTCTAAATTCCAGAGCTTTTCGGCATGCCGACCAAGCCACCAGAAAGATGCTGCCAGCAGAATAAAGAAAATGGCTTTATGCATGCCATTCCAGAAGAACTCAAAATATTTGGTGTAGAGGTTAATGAATAAAAAGGTGATACCAAAACCACGTGAGGTAGCATCATCGTGTTTTAAACCATAAACAATTGCGATGATGGCAATAAAGGCAAATAACACACCCCAATGCAACAGCTCATATTGTTTAACGCTATACCAACTATTCAAGTCTCCATAATTGCCAAAGATTGAGAGAATCCATAAGGCAATAAATAGATACAGCAGGCCCATAACATAAGTCGAATGTGCAAAGTCTCTAAAATGCGCATAGCGTTTAAACAGTAGGCTTAAGCCGATCAATACACCGCCAAAAAATACAAAGCGTAAAGGGAAGTTCATGCCTAAATAATAGGCACCCCAGCCAGACATATAGCCTGTTTCCGTCCCAAACCATGAGCCGAGTGATAGCAGCGAAAACACCCAGATCAGTTTAGAAGGGAACCAGAAGGCAAGTGCTGCATAAATGATGGTGGAGAGCAGGAATAATAAAGAAAAATGCCCACTACCAGTATCAATCGCTTGGCCAAAATAGGCGACAGACGCTGCGGTAGAGAGCACGCCTGCAAAAATAATCGCCTCATTACTAAATTGATGTAAGGGTTTGGTTTTACGTCGATGATATGCAAAGCCATAAAAGGCTGCTGCAACCACAGCAAAAATCAAACAGGGAATGATTTTGGAATTGATAAAGATTTTTTCAATCAATTCCATCAAGAACTGATCAGCGGTAATTGCAGCAATTGCAATCACGGCACAAATTATTGAAATCCAGAATGAATATTTTGCCAGCCGTTCCCAGTCAAACGGCCGAATTGAAAAACTCTGATTTAACTCATTGGCTACATCAGGCGTAATCGTGCCTTGTTGTTGCCATTGTTCAATGGTTTGCTTTAAAAAAAGTCCCTGTTTTTTATTTAATTTCATTATTAAAGAACCCGAATGTCTGTACATCTATATTGATATAACAGACATTGGATTCAAAAAAAGTATATTTTTCTTAGTAATTTGTTGTTAAGCCTACAGTTTTAAAAAACGAGTAATAACTTGACGCAACTGTTTTAGATACCCTGTGAAGAAATGATTGGCGCCTGGCAAAATCGTGATCGGATGTTTTTGTGGTTTTGCCCAAGCGATCATATCTGAGAGCAAGGTAATATCATCCTGTTCACCGTGAACAAATAGAATGTCGCCGTCAATTGCAGGGGTTTTGTAATGACGTAAATCAACAACTGAGCCGGTAGGTAAACCACATAACACTAACTGTTTAGGACGTAACTCATTGCTGAGTTGGGCTTGGCATTTTGCCAGTACATGTGAACCAAAGCTAAAACCACCTGCGTAGAAGGTTAAACCTGCATGCTTTTCACGGGCATATTCAATCACAACCATGATGTCATCAGTCTCGCCATGGCCTTGGTCATGTGTGCCTTCACTGCCAGCTAAACCACGAAAACTTGGACGATACACAATACAGCCCATTTCATTAAAAATCTGAGCCAATAAAACAGGGACTTTATGATGCGGTGTACCACCTTGTAAGGGATGTGGATGGCAGACAACAGCAAAACCTGTGATTTCACCTTGGGGTTGATCAACAAACATTTCAATTTGACCAACAGGACCTTGGATGAATAATTGCTCAGACATAAGATACGCAATGGATAATGGAAGAATCCACTATTTTACCGATAAAACTGAACGAGAACACGAATTGGCATTAAAAATTATCAACTGTTATAGTTTCACCAAGATAAATTTATTTTTGATTGATTATGCTTGCTTTAATTTCTCCAGCCAAAACACTTGATTACACCACAGCACTTCCTACAGATACACATACACAACCACGTTTATTGGCGCAATCTCAACAGTTGATTGATGTATGCCGTAAACTTTCGGCGACTGAAATCGCATCCTTGATGACAGTAAGCGAGAAAATCGCCAATTTAAATGTAGAGCGTTTTCGTGACTGGAACGCTGATTTTGATTTTTCCAATGCACGCCAAGCCTTGTTTGCATTTAAAGGCGATGTATATACCGGTTTAGATGCTTATCACTTAAAAGACCAAGAGATTGATTTTGCCCAACAGCATTTGCGTATGTTGTCTGGTCTTTATGGTTTATTGCGTCCGTTGGATTTGATGATGCCGTACCGTTTGGAAATGGGGACTAAACTAAAAAATAAGCGTGGTCATAACCTATATGAATTCTGGGGCAGCATTATCACCGATCAAATTAACCAAGATTTAGCTGAAATTGATGCGAAAGTATTGGTAAATTTGGCTTCTGACGAATATTATAAATCTGTAAATGAAAAGAAAATTCAGGCAGAAATTATTAAGCCTGTATTCTTGGATCAGAAGAACGGAAAATATAAAGTCATTAGTTTCTATGCGAAAAAAGCGCGTGGATTGATGGCAAGATACTTGATTGAAAATAAATTAAGCCAAGCAGAACAATTAAAAGCATTTGATAGTGAAGGGTATTACTTTGATGCTGAAAGTTCATCGGATAAAGAATTGGTCTTTAAGCGAGATGAGCAACACGCAGCTTAGATTTGCCTTGGGCAGGGTGGGATGTTAACCAAAGAGCATTTGTTAAAACACGCAATATCGTCTGATCAAGTCCTGATTAAAGGCCACCTGACAGAACCTCGGAGTTATGGGGTATATGCATTGCCTTTAGATCGGGATGGTACTCGACGATTTCGATTTGGTAATCATCCTATGCGCCAACAGGAACTGAAACATGAGTTTGGTTCCTGTACCTTATATCAGCTTTTTCTTGAGCGCAAAGATGCGGAATCTTTAGCAAAGTGGCTGAATAAAGAAATCCAGTGAGGATGGGCAATGCAGCAATATTTAACCGTATTAGAAAAATCATGGTTTGAGCTGCATCAGCATTATCATTTTGCTGAGCCGCAGAAGGTTTTTAACAAATTGATTGTTGCCTATAGTGAAAAGCAGCGCGCTTATCATACGCTTCAGCATTTATATGAATGTCTAGTTCTAGTTGACTCGATTCGAGCTGATTTAAATGATGCACATGCAGTTGTCTTGGCGCTCTGGTTCCATGATGCAGTTTATGACCCACAAGCCAAAGACAATGAACTTAAAAGTGCTGAGCTATTTGAACAGTATCTGGCTCAAGACTTACCAAACGATATTGTTGAAAAGATAAAGCGGTGGATTGTTGCTACGCAAAAGCATGCATCGACAGATGAGTTGGATTTACAGTTTTTACTGGATATTGATTTGGCGATTCTAGCGGCTGCACCAGACCGTTTTGCGCAATATGAGCAGCAGATTCAGCAGGAATATGCTTGGGTTGATCCAGATGTCTATTCGATTAAAAGAAAAGAAGTTCTAGCGCATTTTTATCAGACGGAGCCGCTGTATCAAACGGAATCTTTCCAGCAGCGTTTTGAGCAAAGGGCGAAAGGGAATTTGAGGAAGGTTGTTTGAGATTAGATCTCTATTTAATAAGGATTTTTGAATAAATAATTAAAGCTAAAGATATATCTAATCTGAGAGTTTATTGAATATAATTTATTGCGTATTTTTCTTGGTTTTCATAAATTTTTAACTCAATCACCCCATCTTTCCGATTTCCTTTTATATAGAAATGATAGTAATAATATGGTATATGGTCTTGGCTATCTCCAGAATACCAGCCAGATTTTCTTAGTTTATAATTTTCTATCGTTCCATATTTTTCATGTAATTCTGTATCGTGTTGGAATATTTGAGCAATATTCCTCTCATTTTTCTTGTAATCTTTATTTGTCATATAAGTTGAAAAATATGCTAAGCAAATTGCTAACACTAAAAAAGTTAGAATTTTTTTTACATTCAACTTCATTTTATACTCTTAGATATCAGCATTGTAAAATAAGAAAGAATTTGATATTTTTTTAACAATAAGGTTTAGCTAATGTGTTAATTTTACTAGAGTTAAGCTGAACACATCTTCATCATAATTGCGTAGTTTATAAAAGAAAAGTAACGAAGGAATAGAATTTATCCCTTCGTTAAACAAATTACTTAAAGAAATAACCAGTTTCTGGTGAGCTTGCATTCGCCATACGCTTACGCGGCATACGACCCGCTAAAAACGCTTCACGACCTGCTTCAACTGCTTTTTTCATGGCAGAAGCCATCAAAATTGGATTTTGCGCAGCAGCAATTGCTGTGTTCATGAGTACGCCGTCGCAACCCAATTCCATTGCAATCGCCGCATCACTGGCAGTACCAACACCAGCATCAACTAAGACCGGAACTTTGGCATTTTCTTTGATGATTGAAATGGTATGTGGATTCAGAATACCGAGACCAGAACCAATCAAACTGCCCAAGGGCATGATCGCAACGCAACCCATGCTCTCAAGTTCTTGCGCAACAATTGGGTCATCTGAGGTATAAACCATGATCTCAAAACCATCATCAATCAAGGTTTGCGCTGCTTTAAGCGTTGCAGTTACATTCGGATATAAGGTTTTTTCATCACCGAGCACTTCTAGCTTCACTAGATTGTGACCATCAAGCAGTTCACGTGCCAGCATACAGGTACGAATTGCACTATCCGCATCAAAGCAGCCTGCGGTATTCGGCAGAATCGTGTATTTCTCTGGTGGAATTACTGAAAGCAAGTTCGGTTGATCAGCATGCTGTCCGATATTTACACGACGAATTGCCACGGTCACAATTTCGGCACCACTGGCTTGAATGGCTAAATCAGTTTCATTGAGGTCTTTATATTTACCTGTCCCAACCAATAAACGAGATTGGAAAGTACGAGAACCAATAATTAAAGGGGAATCTTGCATGGGCTTACTCCATTTTTAGCCAATTAGCCGCCACCAACAGCTTGAATAATTTCAATACGATCTTCAGGAGCAATTGCGGTTTGCTCAAGTCTACTTTTCGGAATAATCTGTTGGTTCTTTTCTACAGCGAAGCGTTTGCCTTCAAGCGCTAAGCTTTGAATCAATTGCTGTAGGTTTTCACAAGACGTGTCTGTTGACTCGCCATTTAAATAGATGTGCATGATCAATCCTTATTTCGCATGCTTGATTGCTTGCCATGCGAGTAGCAACCAGCCCGCAATCATAAATGCACCGCCAATTGGGGTAATTGCACCTAAGATTCGAGGCAGGCCGAGCGCCATAATGTACAACGAACCGCAGAAAAAGATGATACCAATTTGGATCAAAATAAAAGGAATTTTTATTGGGAAGGTTACTGTGGTTTTATGCAGGACACCCAAGATAAGCAAACCAATCGCGTGATAAAAGAAGTATTGGGTTGCTGTACCCCACCAAGCGAGCTGCTCTGGGGTTGCAAAAGATTTGAGTCCATGAGCACCAAAAGCACCCAACATAACTGCAAGCGCAAGGTTAAGCGCCGAGATAGCTATCCACATAATGATAATGGAACTGGAAATTTGATGAACAAAGTTAACATATTCGAGGGCTTAAACAAAGCCAGATAAAACAAAAGGGCATTAAAGCCCTTGTGTTTGTATTGGTTCTAGCTCGCAGACATTGCAGTCTTGATTTTCTCCATTGCATTTTTTTCAAGCTGGCGAATTCGTTCTGCGGAAACGTTATATTCAGCAGCCAGTTCATGCAAAGTCGATTTATCATCATCTAACCAGCGGCGTTGTAAGATATTACGAGAGCGATCATCAAGCTGTTCCATTGCCTCGTGTAAGGCAGAGGTACTTTGCTCTTCATAATCTTCTTCTTCAATCAGGCGCGCAGGGTCGTAACGATTATCTTCTAGATAAAGTGCAGGAGCAGTATGTGGTGTATCGTCATCATCATCACCTTGTGCTTCAAAAGCAGCATCATAAGCGGTTAAACGACCTTCCATTTCGAGCACTTGCTCTGGTGTGACGTTCAAATCATTGGCAATTGATTTCGCTTCTTCCAAAGTGAGTCGTTTGCTTGATTTTTTAAGGCTACGTAAGTTAAAGAATAATTTACGTTGTGCCTTGGTCGTTGCGATTTTGACAATACGCCAGTTACGAATCACATATTCATGTATTTCGGCTTTAATCCAGTGCACAGCAAAAGAAACTAAGCGAACACCCATATTCGGATCGAAGCGTTTTACCGCTTTCATTAATCCGAGGTTACCTTCTTGAATAAGATCACCTTGTGGTAATCCATAACCTGCATAACTACGTGCAATATGTACGACAAAGCGTAGGTGTGACATTACCAATAGTTTGGCAGCATCAAGGTCTTGGTCATAATAATAACGCTCAGCAAGTTCTTTTTCCTGCTCGGCCGTTAAGATTGGAATTTGATTGACAGTACTGATATATGCACCAAGGTTTACACCTGGCGCAGACAATGACAGGGGCATCAATTGATTGCTGCTGTCAGTAGTCATGGAGTCTCCTTATAGGATGATATTTGAGTCAACAATTTCATCTTAATGCGAATGTTCTTCATCACTAAGGAAATTTGAGTATAGAAATGTAAATTAAGCAATTTTATCTTTAACCAAGAGTTTAGCAAAGAATTACATAGATTCAATTAAATAGTGAAATTCATGATCTGAAATTTTCTGTGTCTGGCATTGAAGTTGTTGGATTTTGCAATATCGTGTTACATCAATTTCGCTGTGTGGATCAGAAGATTTCAGTAAATATTGTTTTGAACCTTCAGTTTTCTTTAACGCGCGTTTCAACATGAGTAATGGCATAGGGCAAGGCTGTCCGAGTGCATCAATTATTTCAGGAGAATTGGGGGTATCAGTCATATGCATTTAAATTGTTTCATTCAAAATTATATTAACAAATTTTTGCGTAATTTTTGAGAGAAAAATTTCATTAAAAAAATAGCTAAATTAGTGAAAAAAACAGATAGAAACTAGGGAAATAACTAAAAATAATTCTATTAATTGTCATAAACCCGTGATAAGCTCGATGCGTTTTAGGAAGAGTTTAATGCAATATTATTGTAATAAACCCTAATAACAAATGGATGTAACCGGAAATTGTTGATAGTTTTACAGAATGATTACAAGCTTTAAAATTATAAATATTTTAAAACCTTGTTGGCTCTGCTGTTTGCAACACCGGAAGGTCCTTATCTTTCAAAATCTGAGGATTGACTTATGACAGCTCGTGAACAAGGCGTAGTAAAGTGGTTTAACGACACTAAAGGCTTTGGTTTTATTCAACGTAATGGCGGTGATGACGTATTCGTTCATTTCCGTGCAATTGTTGGTGAAGGTCACCGTTCTTTACGTGACGGCCAACGCGTAGAATTCAGCGTAGTTCAAGGACAAAAAGGTTTCCAAGCTGAAAACGTTCAGCCTTTAGACTAATTTGTTGCCTTATACGCAATATAAAAACGCTCCAATGTAATTTGGGGCGTTTTTGTTTATAATAGCCACTTTCTTTTGATCACTGATGGTTCGAGAGCATATATGACGTCTGGTTTTGAAACCTTAAATTTACATCCGCAGTTGAAGAAAGCGATTGATGCTTTGGGTTTTACACAAATGACCCCAATTCAACAAAAGGTTTTAAAATATACATTGGCAGGGCATGATGCCATTGGTCGAGCGCAAACAGGTACAGGTAAAACTGCGGCCTTTTTGATTAGTGTGATCAATGATCTACTTAATAATCCAGTGAAAGAACAACGTTTCCGTGGTGAACCACGTGCGTTAATTCTAGCGCCAACACGTGAGTTAGCATTACAGATTGAAAGTGATGCACAAGCATTAACGAAATTTTCAAATTTGCACCTCGTAACGCTGTTGGGTGGTGTGGATTTTGAAAAACAAAAGAAAATGTTGGATCGAAACTTCGTTGATATTATCGTGGCAACGCCAGGGCGTTTGATCGATTTTGTTGAACAAAAAGAAGTTTGGTTAGACAAAATTGAATTTCTGGTGATTGATGAGGCTGATCGCTTACTCGATATGGGCTTTATTCCATCGGTAAAACGAATTGTCCGTTATTCGCCATTCAAAGAGCAGCGTCAAACGTTAATGTTCTCTGCAACATTTAGCTATGATGTTTTGAATCTTGCACGTCAATGGTTATTTGAGCCTGTAACGGTAGAAATTGAACCTGAACAAAAAACAAATAACGATGTTGAACAACGTGTTTATGTGGTTGCGAAGCAGGATAAATATAAGCTGTTACAAGAGATTCTTCGTGAAGAGCCAATTGATAAGGTGATGATTTTTGCGAATCGCCGTGATCAGGTTCGTCGTTTATATGATCATTTAAAGCGTGATGGTTATAAGGTCGGGATGTTATCTGGTGAAATTGCACAAGATAAACGCCTGAAAATGCTCGATCAGTTCAAGCAAGGTAAGAATAATATTATGATTGCAACCGATGTTGCAGGTCGTGGTATCCATGTCGATGGGGTTTCGCACGTGATCAATTTCACCTTACCTGAGCAATCAGATGATTATGTACATCGTATTGGCCGTACGGGTCGTGCGGGAGCGCAAGGTGTCAGTATCAGTTTCCTGTCTGAAGATGATGCATTCTATTTACCTGAGATTGAAAAAGCGATTGGTAAAAAATTACCATTAACGCGTTTAGAAGGTTATTGCTAAGTCTTATAAGGTATTTGATTAAGACGATAAGATCTTCTTTGAAAAGACCAAATCATCACATGATTTGGTCTTTTTGCTTATTTCATAAGGTTTGCTACTCAAATTACACAAAAGACTGAAGATTTTTTTATAATTCCTGTGATTAGTTGCTGAATTGAAATACATCAGCATGTAGAATATGGCGCATTACCTGGGAGGATATTATGGCTCTAATCTCAATGCGCCAGCTCTTGGATCACGCTGCAGAACATAACTACGGCGTACCAGCATTTAACGTAAACAACTTAGAACAAATGCGTGCAATCATGCTCGCTGCGGATGCAACAAACTCACCTGTGATCGTGCAAGCTTCGGCGGGTGCACGTAAATATGCGGGTGCACCTTTCTTACGTCATCTTATTTTAGCTGCGATTGAAGAGTGGCCACATATTCCGGTGGTAATGCATCAAGATCATGGTACAAGTCCAGATGTTTGCCAACGTTCTATTCAATTGGGCTTTAGCTCGGTGATGATGGATGGCTCATTGGGTGCAGATGGTAAAACACCAACAACATACGATTACAATGTAGATGTAACTCGTCGTGTTGTGGCAATGGCGCATGCTTGTGGTGTGTCGGTTGAAGGTGAGATTGGTTGCCTAGGTAGCCTTGAAACTGGTATGGCTGGCGAAGAAGATGGTGTTGGTGCAGAAGGTGTGCTTGACCATTCTCAGTTGTTAACTTCTGTAGAAGAAGCAACTCAATTCGTTGCAGATACCAATGTCGATGCCTTGGCAATTGCAGTGGGTACCTCGCATGGTGCGTATAAGTTTACTCGTCCACCTACGGGCGATATCTTGGCCATTGACCGTATTAAAGAAATTCATGCCGCGTTACCAAATACACATCTTGTTATGCATGGTTCAAGCTCTGTACCACAAGAGTGGTTGGCTGTGATTAACCAATATGGTGGTGATATTAAAGAGACTTATGGTGTACCTGTCGATCAGCTTGTTGAGGCGATCAAGCATGGTGTGCGTAAGATTAATATTGATACCGATTTGCGTTTGGCTTCTACAGGCGCAATGCGTCGTATGATGGCTGAGAAACCAAGCGAGTTTGATCCGCGTAAATTCTTCGGTGAAACTGTTGAAGCAATGAAAGAGATCTGTGTTGCTCGTTACGAAGCATTTGGTACAGCGGGTAATGCGAGTAAGATTCGCCCAATTTCTTTAGAGAAAATGGTTGATCGTTACAAGTAATCTAAGCGTTATTTGTGAAATGAAAAAAGCGGCCATAGCCGCTTTTTTCATTTGTGATTTAAAAAAATACCAGCAATTTGCTGGTATTTTTTTAAATCAATTATTTTTGCTTTGCTTTGGAGTCTAGATTGGCATCTTTAATTTCAACATAGGCGTTTGCACGTAGCTCTCGCATCCAGCTATCCACCTCAGTATCAAATAAGCGTTCACCTAAAATCTGACGTGCCATACGTTCTTGCACTTCTTTGGTCATATCTTGTTGGCGTGTATCCGTCACTTGCAGGATATGCCAACCAAATTGGCTTTGGAATGGTTTGCTAATTTGTCCGACAGGGGTGTCTTTCATCACTTTTTCAAATTCAGGGACCATAACGCCCGGGCTAACCCAGCCTAAGCTACCGCCATCACGCGCCGAACCTGTATCATTTGAGTAGGTTGCAGCCAGTGTTGCGAAGTCTTCACCTGCTTTAGCGCGGTTGTAAAGGCTATCGATCATTTGTTTCGCACGATCTACACTGACAACTTCAGAAGGTTGAATCAAAATATGGCGGGTCTGATATTGCGGAACCAAGGCCTTCTGATCGTTTTGCTTACGTTCAAGTAATTTTAATACATGTACGCCATCACGAACATTGATTAACTCTGTGGTTTGTCCAATTTGGAGTGGTGCAATACGTGCCGAAAGTTCAGTTGGGATTTCTGCGAGTGAGCGGAAGCCCATATCTGCACCATCGACCTTAACTGAAGCTGTTGATAGCTTAGAGCTGATCGCTTTTGTATCATCACTATTTGTTAATGATTGTTTAACCTGTTGAGCAACTTGCTGTACGTCCTTCTCATTTTCTCCAGAGATACGCATATGTAATACGTGGACCTGTGTGCCAAGGGCAGCTTGACCTTCAGGAGATTTTAAGAAGTTTTCGACATCATGATCACTGATTTTGATACGAGACATGACCTGTTGTTGGCGTAAACGTCCTATAGCAAGGTCTTCGGCAACACGGTTACGTAAATTTTCATAAGTTCCTGGTGCGATTGAATCCAGCTTTTGCTGGAATGCTTCAAGTGAGTTTGCACCTGATTGATTCGCGATTTTTAAAACAGCCGCATTTAAACTTTTTTCGTCAGGTTTGATGCCATAACGTTTGACTTGCTCTAATTGAGCTTGACGAATAATCAGTTGATCCAGTACTTGCATTTGTAAATACTGTTGTGGCGGAATTGTTTTATTTTGCGCCTTTAACTGATGCTCTGTTTCAGCAACTCCTTGTTCTAAATCACTTTTAAGAATGACACTACTATCAACAATTGCAACAACCTCATCCGTTGGTTGTGCAAAGCTGTGCATTGATGAAGAAATTAGGGCAGCGAGAACAGTCGCTTTAAAGATATGTTGAAAAGGTTTTATCTTCATTAACGTTGTGTCCAAGATTGATTAATTTTGTCGAAACCTAAAACTCTATTCTCAAGCAGAGAAGCAAGTTTGTTGTTTAAAGCACCTAGGCCTTTGAGAGTGAATTCAGCCATGACAGCATTCTTTTTATGAACGCCTGGGGTGTTTGGATCATCTAAATCATTGTAGTAAGAACGACCATAGACGGATACAGCCCAACAACACGACTCGTAATTTACACCGAGTAAATATTCACGCATAACATTGTTGTCCATATCATATTGGGCATGGCCCATGATACGCCAATTGTCCTTCACAGGTTGTATAAAGGATGCAACAACTTGATCGTAGGCATCTTGTCGGTCTGTAATTTTTTTTCTATAGAAATAACCCAGATTGTAAAGATTACCTTTGTCACCCGTATAGTACGCTTGTAAATCTCGTTGTGCGTTGTCACCATTTTCTGTCCATGCGGAGTTGGAGCTGATGGTAAGATTCTGATTGAGTTGACTAGAAAGACTTACAATAGGTCCTGTACGGCGTTGAGTATCGAATTCATCCAGTCTTTCATTTAGACTGACACGGCGGTCGCTAAAATAATAACTTTGACCAATACTGGCTTTAATTCGTTCTAAACCTTCAGTGTCTAACAAGCTATAGGTAATACCAAGCGATAAGAAATTGTTGTCATCTAAGCGGTCATGCCCATAAAAGCGATATGGGTTGAACAGTTGATCATAATTGACCGAGGCTGTCGTTGAGTCAAAGTTTGGATTGTTGTCTTGGTTTTTATATGGTGAATAGGCATAGAAAGCGCGTGGAGAAATACTTTGAAGGTATTTTCCATCTTTTTCAAATGTTAGACCTGTTGCAAAAGTAAACTGAGGTACGACAACAGATTTTTCTTGGTTGTCAGATCTAAGGTTTGCTTTGGTATCTTGGTCGTAATAGGTATTAATACTCCGAACAGATACTTCAGGAACTGCATAGAACCAAGATGGCGTGAGATAATTATATCGAACTGCAAACTGGTTATAGATACGCGTACCACTTGACTCAAGCGCAGAGCCATCATTGATCGATTTTTTAAAGTAAGCGGTATCGTTGTTAAACTCGTATTGTAGCCCTTGTGGGTCACCTGTAACGTAGTTTAATAAAAATTGAGGCAATCGAGCATATGGCTTATTTGCATCAGGGATCGTTTTATCGAGTGTCTGGAAGTCTTCAACTTTCAATTGAGCTTTTAGACCTGGAATACCATTGCGATAATTCAGTTCCCAGGCTCGACGTAAGTTGAGATCGGTTCTTGTATTTGGGTTGTGATTGAAATCCGCAAAATAGTCTTTATCAGAAGCGTAATTATATTCTAAATTAGTTGACCATTGATCATTAATGCTCCAGTGATGAAGGAAGTGTAAGTCATCACGATTTTCATCACCATATTGCTTATCTTTAGCAATATATCCGCCCCAAATACGGCCCGAACCAAAGTTTTCCGTCATATAACGGAATTCAGCATCTAGTTTTTCGCCACGCTTGCTCATATAGCTTGGTGTTAGCGTAAGATCGTAGTTAGGTGCAAGATTGAGATAAACTGGTGTGGCAAGTTGAGCCCCGCCATCATTGCTATAGCCGAAAAGTGGGCTGAGCAGGCCAGTAGTACGGCGATCATCAATTGGGAAGTTGAAATAAGGGACTGCAAGTACAGGTACGTTTTTCACATAAAGTTTTGTACCACGAGTGACACCGCGCCCCGTATCCTGATTTAATTCAATTTGTTTCGCTTGAATTTTCCAGGCTGGTTTCTGTTCTGGTGGGCAAGCTGTATAGCTCGCATCTTTTAAAATAACTAAATTTTCATTGGCACGTTTAATCTGGCTTGCATGTCCGTGTGCATGCTGTTGTTCAGAAATGTAGTAACTGTTATTTAAATCGCCTGTCTGGGTCTTTAAATTATAGTTAATTTCATCACTTTGGCTGAGTAAGCCAGATTGGGCGAGTTGAACACGACCTTCGGCATTGGCATAGGTTTGGGTTGAATCAATAGTAACTTGATCTGCACGAATCGTACGACCTTCTTGATCGATTACGACGTTGCCTTGTAGGACTGAGTCACCTGTAGGGTTGTAATGTCCATAATCAGCAGTAATGACAGAAGTCGTGGTGTTTTCGTTGCCTGCTTTTGTTTGGGGATTAATTGGAGTGACCCAAGTCCCTTGGCAAAAGGAAGAACTTAAATAACGATTATCACGTAACTGTGCTTCTGGCGCAGATTTATCTACATAATATTGCTGGAAAAAGCTTTCCCCAGGATAACTTTCTTGATCTTGCTGTCCTTGATTTCGAATTGCTGCTTTGAGCTGTTTGTTGTCAAGCGTAGAGACAGCATCAGCTTGAGCTGCGAAACCAGACTGGATCGAGCCGCCACACAAGAGTGTCAAAATAGCTGTTGCTAAAGGATTAAATTTAAACTGATGTTTCATTGTCTCATTAACCAGTACGCTAATTCACAATTAATTATTGTCGCATCATAGAGAAAAAGTTGATAAGTGGCTACACTTAAGCTTTCAAAATCTCAGCTAGTTTTAGATTTTATTGCAAATGAATACACAACGTGAACAATTGATACAAACTTGGCTTCAAGCCACTCTCCAATCTGATCAATTTGAGATCAATTTTTTAGCAGGAGATGCAAGCTTTCGTCGTTATGCGCGAATTGGATTACAAAACAAAACATACATGCTTATGGATGCGCCTCCTGAAAAAGAAGATTGTGCACCATTTGTAAGTATTGATGAGTTTTTTGACAAACATGGTGTGCGTGTTCCGCATATTATTGCGAAAGACTTAGCACATGGTCTGTTATTGCTGGAAGATTTTGGTGATGTTGTACTTTCTACACTGCTCACAGATCACACGGTTGATCAGTACTACGCACAAAGCTTTAAGCAGTTAATAGCGTTGCAACAGGTCGATGGTCATGGGCAATTGCCAGCTTATTCATACGAAAAGTTAATGACTGAAATGCGTTTGCTAACGGACTGGATGTTACCTTCACTGAACATTCAACCGACAGAGCAGCAATTGGAAACAATTGAACAGGCATTTGATTTCCTTGCCATTGAAGCAACTCAACAACCACAAGTGATTGTACATCGTGATTTTCACAGTCGTAACTTGATGAAAATTGAAAATGAGCAAGAGCTTGGCGTGATTGATTTTCAGGATGCCGTGATTGGTGCGGATACCTATGATTTGATTTCGATTACACGTGATGCGTATGTACAGTGGAATGCTGAGCGTGTATATGAGTGGTTTGAGGTGTTTTATAACTTATTACCCGCGGCAGCAAAAGAAAACCGTAGTTTTGAGCAATTCAAGCGAGATGCGGACTTGATGGCAATTCAGCGCCATTTGAAAATTTTAGGTATCTTTGTACGCCTGTTTGAACGTGATGGTAAATCTGGCTATTTAAAAGATTTACCACGTGTGATGTGGTATTTGCTTGAAGAAAGCCAAGGCTATGATGAACTGAATGATTTCATGCAGTTTATCCGTGATGTAGTCATGCCGAAATTTATTGCAAAATATGGTGATTACGAGGTTGCAGCATAATGAAAGCCATGATTCTAGCTGCAGGCTTGGGTAATCGCATGCGGCCTTTAACATTACATACCCCTAAACCTTTACTTGAGGTTGGTGGGAAACCACTGATTGTCTGGCATATCGAGAAACTTAAAGCGATTGGCGTGACTGAGATCGTGATTAATACGGCTTGGTTGGCTGACAAGCTCGTGGCGGCGCTTGGTGATGGTTCGCAATTTGGTGTGACGATCTTATGGTCGCATGAAGGCGAGGGGCTGGAAACGGCAGGTGGCATCATTAATGCTTTACCTTTGCTGGGTGATCAGCCTTTTATCTTGGTGAATGGTGATGTCTGGACCACGATGGACTTTTCTTCATTGCTCAGTGTTCAGTTAGATGGTAAGCAAGCACATTTGGTGCTGGTGGAGAATCCACCACAGCATTTGAAAGGTGATTTTATTCTTGCGAATAATCTAGCTTATACTTTTGAGCAGGAACAGTTTGGTGAGGCATTAACTTATAGTGGTGTTGCGATATTTGATCCACAGATGTTTAATGGATTGGAAAACGGTAAACGGCCTTTAGCACCATTACTGAAACAAGCGATGCAACAGCAGCAGGTTTCAGCTGAAAAGATGCAGGCAATTTGGGTGGATGTTGGTACACCAGAGCGTTTGCAACAACTGGATCAGCAAATCCAACAAGGTGTATTTGCATAAGGTTATGGCTTGTTTATGGCATTTTAGCCGATAGCACAATGCACGGCTGAAATGTCAATAGCCCTAAGAAAAATGCTTTGTCTATCTGTGATTTGCATAAGAACAGACAAAAAATTAGCGGATTGTGCAGTTTATCATGCTTGTAAATGTTTAACTGCATAATCGTTCAACAAGTCCTACTGTGCCTTGTATCAGAAATCGGTATACTGCACAGCAAATTTATCGAGATGTTGCACTGTTATGCATCCTTTTTTTCAAGAATTAAAGCAAGGTAGTCAAGCTCTAGGTTTAAACCTGAGTGAGGATAGCCTAACACTCTTATTGAAATATCAAGATGCTCTCGTGCTGTGGAATAAGGCCTACAACTTAACGGCGATTCGTGAGCCGAAAGAAATGTTGGTTAAACATTTGTTGGATAGTTTAAGTATCTTAAATGATTTACCACAAGGCCGTTTACTGGATGTTGGGACAGGTGGCGGAATGCCGGGCATGATCATTGCTTTGTGTCAGCCAGAACGTTCTTGTGTATTATTGGATTCAAATGGGAAAAAAATTCGTTTCCTGAAGCAGTTTATTGCTGATTTGAAATTGAAAAATGTTATTGCTGTGCAAACACGTGTTGAAAATGAAGACAGCATTGGCGAGTTGGGGCAGTTTGATGTGATTACCAGCCGGGCATTTGCTTCGTTGACTGACTTTGTGGATGCGGCACAACCTTATATGCATGAGCAGAGTATTATTGCTGCAATGAAAGGCTTGGTGCCAGCGGATGAAGTTGAACAGATGAAAGATGAGTATTCATGTAAGATCATTGAACTTCGTGTGCCGAGATTAGATGAACAACGTCATTTACTTTTACTTCAACGCATTCAATAAAAATATTAAGAGGAAGTCATGGCTCAAATTATTGCGATTGCAAACCAAAAAGGTGGTGTCGGAAAAACCACGACAGCAGTCAACCTTGCTGCTTCTTTGGCGATCTTGAAAAAACGTGTCTTGTTGGTCGACATGGACTCGCAAGGGAATGCCACCATGGGGTCTGGTATTCAAAAGAATGATTTACTTTATTCTGTGACCGATGTGTTGTTGGGTGAAGTGCCGATTGAAACTGCCATTCAAAAAGCAGAAGTGGGTTATAAAGTACTTGGGGCAAACCGAGAGCTTGCTGGCGTAGAGTTGGCGATTGCAGAGCAGGAAGGACGAGAGTTTATTCTTAAAAATGCATTGCAAGAGGTCGATGCTGCCTTTGACTATATTATAGTGGATTGTGCACCAAGCTTAAGCCTGATTACGGTGAATGCCTTAGCTGCGGTTAATGGTGTGATTATTCCAATGCAATGCGAATATTATGCCTTGGAAGGTTTGGCTGATCTCACTCAAACGATTGATCGTATACAAAAAGCCCTTAATCCAAACTTGGAAATTGTTGGGGTATTACGTACCATGTATGATGCTCGGAATGCATTGACACGTGATGTGTCAGCAGAGCTGGAGCAATATTTTGGTAAAAAGTTATATGAAACGGTCATTCCCCGAAATATTCGTTTGGCAGAAGCGCCCGCGCATGGGTTGCCAGTGATTTATTTTGAGAAAAGTTCTAAAGGCGCTGTTTCATATTTGAACCTAGCCGCTGAAATGTTGAAGAAAAGTAAAGTGAAAAAAGGAAGTGCGGTATGAGCATCAAAAAACGCGGATTGGCTAAAGGTCGTGGTTTAGATGCGCTATTGGGTTCAATTCAAAAAGAAAAATTGCAACTTGAAGCACAAGCCTTGGATCATGGTCAACTCAAGCAAATTGATGTCAATTTATTGAAGCGTGGCGAATACCAACCACGTCGCTTTATTCAAGAACAAGATTTACAAGAGCTTGCCGCATCGATTGAAAAACATGGCGTGATGCAACCGATTGTGATTCGTCCTGTCGACGATGAACAACACCCCTATGAAATTATTGCAGGTGAGCGACGCTGGCGTGCGGCACAATTAGCAGGGTTAACAGAAATTCCTGCAATTGTGCGTGACTTAAATGATCAAGTCGCGATTGCTTTGGCATTGATCGAAAATATTCAACGTCAAGATTTGAATCCGATTGACCAAGCGGTGGCTCTACAACGTTTCCATGATGAGTTTGGTTTGAGCCATCAAGAAATTGCAGATACTGTTGGCAAAGCGCGTACGACAGTCAGTAACTTATTACGTTTACTCAGCTTGGCAGATCCAATTAAAGATTTGATGCAACAAGGTCAGATTGATATGGGACATGCCCGTGCTATTTTAGCTTTGAAAGCAAAAGATCAAATTGCGGTTGCACAGATCGTGATTGAAAAAGGTTTGTCGGTACGACAGACTGAACAGTTAGTTCGTGAGTGGAGTGAACCAAAACCTGAAAAAGAAAAGGTTCAGGTATCTCCTGATATTGAACAGTTGACTCTGAAGCTGTCAGAGCGTTTCGGGGCAAATGTGAAAATTGACCATAACCAAAAAGGTAAAGGGAAAATGGTCATTCATTACCACTCATTGGATGAGTTGGATGGAATCCTCAATATTTGTTTACCTAACTAGTATTAAGGATTGGGTTCCTTTATCGGGTCTGTAAAGATAATTGAATGATGAACGAATCCTGTTCCATCCTTTTATATTTTAAATATTATTGGGGAATAATATGTGGGAACTTGTGAAAGCGGGTGGTTGGTTAATGCTGCCCCTTATTCTCTCATCAATTTTTACGGTTGCCATTGCACTTGAACGATACATTCGTTTAAAACGGTCACAAGTTTTACCGCAAGTTTTGCTTATCAGTGGTTCTGATGCCGAGTCAGTGATTCAACATTTACAACAACAGGAAGCATCAAAAAGCCCGTTAGGTCGTATTTTAAAAGCAGGTTATGACCATCAAGATCAGGGTGAGCAATTTGCGCGTGCTCAGATGGAAGCAACCGCATCTCAAGAGATTAGTCATCTTGAAAAAAATATTAACTTCTTGGGAACTTTGAGCGCGATTGCTCCTTTGTTGGGTTTGCTGGGAACAGTGCTCGGGATTATTGAATCTTTTTTAGTGATTGATGTCGGTTCAGCGGGTAATGCCAGTATGATGATGCCTGGTATTTCCAAAGCTTTAATTACGACTGCTGTAGGGATGCTGATTGCGATTCCTGCAATGATTGCTTATCGTTATTTTCAACGAGTAGTGCATGAGTATGTTGCCGAATTGGAACAGCAATCAACACTATTTCATGCTGCACTTTTTTATAAGAAAGCAGCTTATGCACATGAACATCGTCGTGCAAGCTAAGCCGAGGTGTTCATATGAAATTTAAACGCTCTCAAGTTGAAGATATTCATATCAATTTGACACCAATGATTGACTGTATGTTATTTATTTTGGTGTTTTTATTATTATCGACGACATTTAGTCAGCAAAGTCGTATAAATCTGACATTACCCGATGCACAAGGTGTTCCGCCTAAACAATTCGATCACAAAATTGAAATCATGGTAGACTCCACAGGACATTATTCTGTTAATGGTCAAGCTTTATCAAGCAAGGATATTGCTGATTTAAGCACGGCTATCAAGCAGATTGCACAAGATCGTCGTGATTTTATGTTCATTATTGCGGCTGATGCCAAAGCTGCGCATCAAGACGTGATTCGCGTGATGGATGTTGCCGGTCAACTCGGTTTTGTTAACGTCAATATCAGCACCAAGGTTCCAACAAGAGGTTTTACTGAGTGAATCAGGATTTTAAGGTTTATGTCCGTTTAATATCGTATTTAAAATCTTATTGGGGCGTTGCCTTATTAGTCTTGCTTGGTTTCGGAATCAATGCAGCGACAGAAGTTTCTGTGGCAAAATTGTTGAAGTACATTATTGATGCCATTCAAGAAGGTAGCCGAACAAATCTGGATTGGTTTCCAGCACTAATTGTTTTATTGATGTTTTTCCGTGGTTTTGGTCTATTTCTCGGTGGTTACTTTTCTGCGGTGATTTCACGCAGTTTGGTGTTTAGCATTCGCCAGGAAGTTTATGCAAAACTTTTAAGGCTCCCATCACAATATTATCTTGATAACAGTGCGGGTCATATCAGTGCGAAACTGATGTATAACGTAGAGCAGTTAACAGCAGCGTCTTCCGAATCTCTGCAAACATTGATTAAAGATGGTTTGATTGTTGTTGGTTTATTGAGTTATTTACTTTATACCAATTGGCGTTTAACCCTATGTATTGTGGTTTTTATGCCATTTATTGGTTTGCTGGTGAGAATTGCATCGAAAAAGATGCGGAAACTGTCGATCCAGGTCCAAAATACCATGGGCGATGTCAACCACGTGGTACAAGAAACCATTACAGGAAACTCTGTTGTAAAGAGTTTTACCGGTGAAGCGTTTGAACAGAAGCGTTTTTATAAGTCTTCTGAGGAGAACCTGCGCCGCGGTTTAAAAATGGTGGTGGTACAGAATATTAATAGTCCGATCATTCAACTGTTATTGTCGATGGCAATGGCAATCATTTTGTGGTTGGCTCTACGTCCACAGGTATTGGGTGATACATCTGCAGGTGAGTTTGTCTCTTATATTACTGCAGCAGGTTTAATTTCAAAACCAGTAAAAAACTTAACTGATATCAATGAAAAGCTACAACGTGGTTTAGCCGCAGCACATTCCGTATTTGAATTGCTGGATATGCCTGAAGAAGTCAATAACGGACAGCTTAAACCAGTCTTACACGGTAATATTAAATTTGAGCATGCGAATCTGCGTTATGAAGATGGCACGCATGCAATTAAAGACTTCTCTTTGGATATCAAGGCAGGACAAACTATTGCATTGGTAGGACGGTCTGGCGCAGGAAAAACCTCACTGGTGAATATGTTGCCACGCTTTCAAGAGTTAAGCGAAGGGCAAATTTATTTTGATAATATTCCTGTTCAAGATATTGAATTGTCGTATTTGCGGTCACAAATTTCGACAGTGAATCAACAGGTCGTACTTTTTAACCGTTCAGTGCGTGATAATATTGCTTATGGTCAGCTACAAGATGCGACTGATGAACAGGTTGTTGCAGCCGCTAAAGCAGCATTTGCACATGATTTTATCATGAACTTGCCACAAGGTTATGACACGATTCTTGGGGCACAAGGCCTGAATTTGTCAGGTGGTCAGCGTCAGCGTATCGCAATTGCAAGGGCGATTTTAAAAGATTCTCCGATCTTGATTTTGGATGAAGCGACCAGTGCACTCGATAATGAATCTGAATATTTCATCCAACAGGCATTTGATGAAGCCATGCAAGGACGTACTACAATTGTAATTGCACATCGTCTTTCAACAGTTGAAAATGCAGATATGATCGTAGTCATGGATAAAGGGCAAATTATTGAACAAGGGACACATGCTGAATTGCTTGCCAAGCATGGTATGTACTATCAACTACATCAACGTAATTTTGAGGAAAATTAAGCATGTCGATGGCACAGCGGATTCAGGATGCTTGGAATGATCAGGCTTCGTGGTTAGTGCTGTTGCGCCCATTGTCATGGTTATATCGACTCGGTTTTTGTGCGAATCAGGCGCTGTATCAACATGGAATTAAGCCTGTTTATCAAGCGCCAGTGCCTGTTATGGTGATTGGAAACATTACAGTTGGTGGTAGTGGTAAAACACCGTTATTGATCCAGTTGGTTAAGTACTTACAACAGCATCATTTAAAAGTTGGAGTAATTAGCCGTGGTTATGGTGGCACAGGCCCATTTCCACTTTTGGTGACGAAGGGTTCAGAACCTGAGGCTACAGGGGATGAACCTTGTCTGATCGTACAATCGACCGGTGTAGCGATGGCTGTTGGGCCAAACCGACAAGCTGCTATTGAGTTGCTTCTTGAAAATGAAAAACTTGATCTAATTATTAGTGACGACGGCCTGCAACATTGGGCTTTAGCGCGGCAAATCGAATGGATTGTATTGGATCAGAATCGTGGTTTAGGCAATGAAAAACTCTTACCTGAAGGATATTTGCGTGAGCCCAAATCACGCTTAAAAAAAAGCACCGTGATTGCACATACTAAAACTGCACAAGCACAAAGAAATATGCATTTAGCAGTTGGGGAACCTTATCTGTTAAATCCTGATGTAGAGACGAAATGGTTTGATGCCAGTCAGTACTTTAATGCAGTTGTTGGCATCGGCTTTCCACAGCGTTTTTATCAAACTCTGAATACCTTGAAGGTGCAGCAATATCAGGCCCATGAGTTTCCAGATCATCATGATTATGAGATTGCTGATCTAACTTTCGATAATCATGATGCGATTATTACCACTGAGAAAGATGCGGTAAAGTTCAAGGCATTATTAAAGCAAAACTCTGAATTTAATATTCCAATCTGGGTTGTACCCGTTGAGGCTGTTTTATCATCTGATTGCTATGATTTGCTGAAGTCGCAACTACAGCAAGTTGGTATTCAATTTTCTTAGAGAGCGACCATGAAACATATTGTTATTCCGGCTCGTTTTGCGAGTTCTCGCCTGCCTGCAAAACCCTTATTGCTTATTCATGGCCGCCCAATGATTTTGCGTGTGGTTGATCAAGCCAAAAAAGTTGCTGGCTTTGATGACCTTTGTGTAGCGACAGATGATGAGCGGATTGCAGAAGTATGCCGTGCAGAAGGGGTTGATGTGGTCATCACCAGTACAGAGCATCCTTCAGGTACAGACCGTTTAAGTGAGGTTGCGCGTCTGAAGGGATGGTTGCAAGATGATATTATCGTCAATGTACAGGGTGATGAGCCATTGCTACCAGCACAGCTTGTTCAGCAGGTTAGCCAACTTTTGGTCGACAATCCGCAGTGCTCAATGTCAACACTATGTGAACCGATTCATCAGCTGGATGAGTTTCAGCGAGATAGTATTGTCAAAGTGGTCATGAGCAAGCGTAATGAGGCGCTATATTTTAGCCGTGCCACTATTCCATATGATCGTGATGGTGCGAAACAGGCTGAGCTAACACTACATGATCAAGCTTTTCGTCACTTAGGTTTATATGCTTATCGCGTTAAATTACTGCAAGAGTATGTCACTTGGGAACAGGGGCATCTTGAGAAATTAGAAAGTCTAGAGCAACTGCGTGTACTTGAAAATGGTCATCGTATTGCCATAGCCGTTGCAGAAGCCAATTTACCACCAGGCGTTGATACGCAAGCGGATCTGGATCGATTAAACACTATGCCTGTGAGTGCCTTTCAATAATTATGGTCGATATTCAATCTACGGTGAAATATCCTTGGCATACCCAAACATGGGAATTGTTAACTACACGGTTTCCTGAGCTTGGGCACGGCCTTTTGTTTTATGGAAAGCAAGGCTGCGCAAAAAAAGAGTTTGCGGCGCGATTTGTGGCTTGGGTTCTTTGTTTGAATAAGCAAGTGCAGGCTGCTTGTGGTGAATGTACGAGTTGCCAATGGTTAAAGTCTGACACTCACCCAAATTATGTGCATATCACCACGGATGAAGAGAATAAAAAGCAAAATGCTAAAATTAAAATTGAAAAGATTCGAGATTTACTCCCATTTGTTCAGCAAACAGGAGAAGGTTGGCGTGTTGTCGTTATTGAGCCTGCTGAAGCATTAAATACGGCCTCGGCCAATGCATTACTTAAGACGTTGGAGGAACCTGGCGAGAAAGTGGTACTGATCTTATTGGCTGATCATTACTTAAAACTTCCAGCAACGATTCGAAGTCGATTACAGCATTTTGCTTTAGATCGATTAACGATCTCAGATGCACAAGCATTTATAAAACAGCAAATTCCTGAAATTAGTGCTGAGCAAGTTTCTTTATTGCTGAACCTTGCCAATGATATGCCTTTAACGGCTATTGAAATTGAAAAGAGTGAATGGCTACAGAAACGTGCCTTATTTCTACAGGATTGGCTTAAGTTGGTTGCCGAAAAGAATATGCCTTTAAACTATTCAAATAAGTGGTCTAAAGAATTAAATTTCGCTGAATGGATAACTATGTTTGAATATCTGTTAGGGGATTTGATTAGTTTAAAGTTGAATCAATCATTAAAGAATGATGATTTGGATTTTAAGCCACTGGCTGAGTTTTATAGTTTAGAGACACTCTTTACGATTTATTCTGATTTACAGAAGAAAAAGTTAATGATTGAGCAAAATGTACAAACCCAATTGGTTATGGATGAGTTGTTTATTCAGCTAATGAACGTTGGTTAAGTTGGTTTAAAAAATATTTTAATTAAATTTATATGCTTAGCTCTGTTTTCTAATCTGTGGAGCTATCTTTGTGGTGATTATGTAAGCTTTGTATATAAATTGTTCTTCGCTCTTTAATCCTTATAAAATGTATATAAAATGTGAGTTACTTCACAATAATATTAAAAAACAAGGAATATAGAGATGAAAATAACATTTATCGCGTTTGCTTTATCATTTTTAATGATACCAAGCATTGTAAGGGCAGAACCAAAATTTGTATCAAATATTAATGGCTCTTCATTTGTGATTAATGCTTCAAATATAGGATCTCAGGCCTATGAATGTATTTATAACTATTCTTTCAATCATGATCGTGGCTCAGTAGCGAATCAGTTTAGTGGTAAATTTTATATTGAAGCTGGGGTGAATAATATTTCAGTCATTTCAAGAAATACTGATCGAATGATTAGCACCTTGGATTTTGATTATAAATGTACCGAAAAATAGAAAATTCTTTTTTTGATTTTTAGGAAAGAGCTGCTCATACGGGTGGCTTTTTTTATTGGAAAAATCTCCTTAGTCGAGTGTTAAAAATTCACATTTTTAAGTAAATATGTTATTTTTTCACATGGCGTTTTGCTAGATATGCTAGGGAATTGAGATATGCAAATAAAAACACTTTTAGTCGCTTTAGGCTGTCTGTCATTGAGTGCTTGTCAGACTTTGGATTCAGCAATGTCAGCAACGGATGGAATTTTAAATAAAACTGGAGATATTTTGAGTGGAGACTTCCGTGGCTTAGGGCCTGCTAAGAAGGCAACTCTGTCAGAAATTTGGAGAGATTGGCAACAGAATGAAATTACAGCAAAGCGAAAGTGGGATGCACAGCGTCTTGAAGTACCTGGAATCATTACACGTATTACTAAAACAGGTGAGGTGATTTCCCAAAACCAGATTGCGATTATCTTTAAAGATCCAAGTAATGCTAAATGTAAAGGACAGGGGCTGACTCGTGATGATTTAAAAGTAAATACCGATAAAATTAGTAATTTAAAGGTAGGTGATCGAATTACCGTGACGGGTGTGTTGGGGACCACTGAATCAAAATGGGCAACTCAAGGTGAATGTTGGTTCTCTTTTGATAAAGCTGAAATTGTTAAAGCATCAAAATAGTGAATGTGATAGATATAGCAAGCAGGCCTTGCTATATCTCATTGAAATCATTGTCTTATGGGTTGAATTTTCCATTCTCATCTTGATGCTCTGCTGCAATGGGTGTATGGTAAATTAGATTCAACTGATTGTTTTTGAGTAGATAGAATTTTTTGGCATAAATGTCTTTTCCATTCACTTTGACAGAACCATGTGTGATCAATAGCAAACTGTTGGGTTGGGTATCAATCAATTTTTCTCCGGTTTCGCCTCCGAATGTCTGTAAAATTTTACCAGTTTTTTTGCTAATTAAGGTGAGGCTATAACACATTGCACCACAGCCCCAACCAACTACTACATATTCTCCAGCATAATCTGGTCTTTCTGTTAGGCCTTGTGATAATCGTGTTCTAAATAAACGGGCATAGTCATCAGTCATATCCAGTTGAGCCGTGGGTCCTTTGTACATCCGAACAGGGTAGTCGGTAAATTTAGGTTATTTTTTCAAGTTTTCAGCATAGAGCATGGAGGTACTCAGCAAGTAAAAGCTACAAAATACCAATAGGCTTATTCTTTTCATGTTTAAACTCCTTTTGATTTAATATTTTCAGCTTTAATTGAGCTCAAAATATTGAAACAGGATTGAACAATTGTCATCTAGGCTTAAATATTTCTTTTTAGACTACATGGCTTGTTTAAATAAAGTTCGGATTGTCTACTTTACTCTGCTTTTACCTAAACATTATTTGTTGTTTGTTCGATTGTTTTCTATAATCAAGTGATAAATCGAGTATAGGTTTTTTACGGGCCAGTCACTAGAGTGTGTGTTATAAATCTACACAACTTTTGTAATATATTTAGATTTATCAATGGTATAAAATTATTAATGTTTTAATTAATTGAGTGTTTGACAGGGGAATGTTATGCAACCACAAATGATGGGCGGAATTATACAGGTTAATATTACTGACAAATCTACATTGCAATCTAGCTATATGCCTTTTGTATCGGGAGGGGGTTTATTTGTACCGACCAAACAGGCAGTTAAAATGGGACAAGAAGTGTTTGTATTGGCAACGTTGCCTGAGCAATCACAAAAGATTCCTCTCACAGGAAAAGTGATCTGGATTTCACATAAACAAACCCATTTTAAGCCACAAGGCTTTGCAATTCAGTTGGTTGGTGAAAAAGGTGTGTATTATAAAAATGAAGCTGAAAAGCTTCTTGCTGGTATGAAAGGCTTGGATCGTCCAAGCTATACGATGTAGTTGTTAAGAGAATAGGAAAAAAGAGTGTTTGTTGATACGCATTGCCATTTAACCATGTTGGATCTGACACCTTATAACGGTGATTTAGATCAGGCACTGGAGCAAGCTCGGCTTGCAGGTGTTTCCAAGTTCATGGGCATTTCAGTCGATTTGGATGATCATGTTAAATTGGCAGACATTGCGGCAAGACATGATGATGTTGGTTACTCAGTCGGTGTGCATCCTTGTGAAGATGAGCAGATTATGGCGCGTGCAACAACCGACTATCTTGTGAAGCTTGCACAATCAGATAAAGTCTGGGCATTGGGGGAAACGGGGTTGGACTATTACCATAGTACTGATTTCGTGGCTGAGCAAAAACGTTGCTTCGCACGCCATATTGAAGCGTCGAAAATTGTCAAAAAGCCTGTAGTGGTGCATACCCGAGCAGCGAAACACGATACAGTCGATATTATTCGGGCGGAACACTCTACACATGGTATTCTGCACTGCTTTACTGAAGATTGGGAAACTGCCAAAGCTGTTCTGGATTGTGGTTATTATATTTCCTTTTCAGGAATTGTCTCATTCAAAAATGCACAAGACTTGCGGGATGTTGCGAAACAGGTGCCACTTGATCGGTTACTGATTGAAACGGATAGTCCTTATTTGGCACCCGTTCCATACCGTGGTAAAACCAATGAACCGAAATACGTTCCTTTTGTAGCAAAAGCATTAAGTGATGTATATGATAAATCGGTTGAAGAGATTGGCAGGATTACAACACAAAATTTTGAGAATCTCTTAAATTTGAAATAAACGGTTTTGTTGTATTAGGAAAGAGAGTTATTACGTGAAAATGGATCGGCAAGCTCAGTTCAGAGCACGAGAAGTATTAATTTTTCAAATCGCGGAGCAACTCCTATTAGAAAATGGTGAAGCGGGCATGACACTAGATGCCTTAGCAGCGGAACTAGATCTTGCAAAAGGGACCTTATACAAACATTTTCAAAGTAAAGACGAATTATATATGCTGCTTATTATTCGCAATGAGCGCATGTTACTTGAAATGATTCAAGATACTGAAAAAGCTTTTCCAGAACATTTGGCTTTTTTTATGCTGCATCATTTGCATCATCCTGAGCGTACCGCTTTATTTCACCAAATCGAAGAACGTCTTTCAACAACGGGTCAGGGCATTCAGTTGCTGTTTAGTGAATTATATAAAGTGCGTCGGCAACGTTTACGTATCATCATTCGAATGACTGAGAGTTACTTGTTGGACATCAATAGCACCATGACCACACGTGATTATCTCGCCTCCATTTGGTCGTTGACCTATGGCGCGGCTGTAATTTTGAATTCGAGTTTTTATCAACGTTACATTGGATCGCGAGACACATTGCGTGTTGCTTATATTGAACAGGCACTCGCATTACCCAAGTTACTTGAATCTGCTTTACCTTAGTTGAAAAGACGATGAGATCATCACTGCGATTACAAAAAGCCTTTACTCTGATTGAGGTCATGGTGGTGATTGTCATTATGACGATTATGGCATCTTTGGTGGTGTTAAATATCGGTGGAGTGGATCAACGTCGAGCAATGCAAGCTAGGGAAATGTTTATTCTTGATCTCAAAAAAATTAATAAAGAAGCGACAGATCAGGCCAAAGTTTTTGCCTTAAACACTCAAAATGCTACAGATGTTGCCCCATTTAATTATAACCTGTTTGAATATCACGATCAGAGTCGGGAGCAGATTCAACAGGCAGATCGTACTTGGCGGCTCTATAAAGAATTTAAAACCCGACAGTTACCAGATCGTGTTTCTTTCAGTATTCAAAGCTTAGACACGGCAAACTATAGCAAAGCGAAAAATGAAGATTTATTGGGTGGTAAAACACCACAACTAATTTGGTTCGGCAATGGTGAAGTGAAGCCAGTTCGGATTCAGTTCTATTATGAGCAACAACCAATTGGCCATGAGTTAGAGCTAGATCATTTGGGTAAAATAGATGAAAATTAAAGATTCAGATGATAGCTCTCCGTCTTCTTGCGAAGCTGCGCTTCTCGGGGTGAAACGTTGTTTCACCAACCTCTATACTCGAAGCATAGCTTCTCGCCTTGCAGCAGGGTCGAGCGGTGCTCGATTTAATCGTGCTCACTTCGAGCATAGCTCTTCGTCTTGCGCTCGGGTGAAACGTTGTTTCACTAACCCTCGTTCAGGATTTACCTTACTCGAAGTAATGGTGGCTTTGGCGATTTTTGCCGTGGCTGCCATCGCATTAACGAAAGTCGCGATGCAATATACGCAATCGACATCAAATGCAATCTTAAGGACAAAGGCACAATTTGTCGCAATGAATGAAGTGGCAAGGATGGAAATCAATCAGGAATGGCTGGACGGGACACAATCCAAGCAAGTGACTTCGCAAGGCGAAACGTGGCAAATTGACAAAAAAGCACAATCTACCATTAGCCCGAAGATACAACGCATCGAGTTACAAGTCAGTTTATTTAATAATGAACAAGGGAAGGTTGAAGCGGGTGTTACTAATCTTGTGTTCTTTAACTATCCAGCAAAGGCTAGAACACAATGACATATAATTTCGAGCATCGCTTTTCAACTTGGATTCGGGCTAAGCGTGGCTTTCTTGCAAAGCGATCTAGGCCTGCTTTCAATCGTTCTTCACCTCAGTCAGGATTTACCTTAGTGGAATTGCTGGTTGCAATCGCAATCTTTGCTGTACTTTCCATGTTGGGGTGGAAGGTATTTGATTATCTATTAAAAGTAAAAGATAGAAATGCAGAGCATGAAATGCATTTATTTGCCTTGCAAGATGCTTATCAGCAGGTTTTAAGAGACAGCTTGCAGATTATTCCATTGACTGCAAATGATGGTCGACAGTTACAGGCTGCTATTGTGTTGAATAATCAATATTTTGCTTTTAGCAAAGCAGGTGTTTCTGACCCATTGAAACAAGGACTATCACCTTATGAACGTATTGAATATCGATATGACTCTACACAAAAGAAAGTATATCGACTGAAATATTCAAATCTTAATATTCCAAATCGCGTACAGCCAGTCTCAAGTACCTTATTGGAGAATGTTGATCAATTTAAAGTGATGGTTCTGAATCCTCAAGAGCTAACTCAATGGCCAGAAAATAGCGATCCAAACAATATAGCCGAGCTCAAGAAATTACCCTTGGGTTTGAAAATACAGCTGACCGTTGCTGGTACTGATTATGAATGGATCTTTAGCCTGTTAAATACGCAAGTCTATTCACAATATCTAGGGAACTCAAATACAAATGGGGGCGTAAACCCACCGAATAAAGATGGATCAAATTCATCTAATCATACCGAGCTTCCATCACAATGATTAAGATAAAAGAACGCGTCAGTAAAAAGTCTCATGGATTTGGGGCATCTCAGCATGGTGTCGCCTTATTGACCATTCTTGTGATGGTGGCTTTAGCAACAATTTTAGCAGCGACTATCGCGAAACGACAAACCAATACCTCGGAAAATACGGGGTATTTGATGCGTCAAAATCAATCTTTATTATATGCAAAAAGTGCAGAAGCTTTCTTCTCTGAGTTGCTCATTCAAGACAGTGATAGTGGTGGTGCGATTGATCATTTACAGGAAAATTGGGCTAAGCCCATGCCCCCATTTCCAGTAGAAGATGGCTTTGTGTCAGGACGTTTAACTGATGAGTCGGGGAAGTTTAATCTCAATAATTTGGTTAAAGCAGACGGAAATCAGGTGGATGACTCGGCTCGACGTTGGTTTGAAAAGTTGCTGCAACGAGTTGGTTTACCTGCGGAACTCAGTCAGGCTGTAATCGATTGGCAAGATACCAATGATGAGGTAGCAGGTGCAATGGGGGCTGAGAGTAGTTATTATCAGGGGTTAGATCCTGCTTATTTAGTACCAAATACAAAATTTCATAGTGTTGAAGAATTAAAGTTGGTGAGAGGCTTTGAAGGTAAAAATTATGATTTGATTAAGCCTTATGTGACTGCTTTGCCAGAGAGAACCAAGGTCAATATGAATACTGCTTCTGCGTTGTTGCTGGCCAGTATTGACTCAAAAGTAGATGTAAAAGCGGTGGAGCAAGAGTTGAAACGTAAGCAGGCTGACTTAAGCTACTTCAATAACGTCGATGATCTATGGAAGCTAAGTGCATTTTCTGGCATAGACGAACAAAGCAAAACAGATGCAGCTACGTTGCTAGATAGCAAGTCAAACTATTTTACCGCACAAATCGAAGTTGTTTTAAGCGAACGAAAACGCCAATTTACTAGTTCATTAATGAGAAAAGACAAACAAGTATTTGTTTACTCTAGAAGTTTGTCACCATTTGAGTAATTTAAAGATTGGTTTGTCAAATGGTGACAAGGTTTAAAATCAATCCCAATGCCGCTTTTTTTGTTTTATAATAAAATCCGTTTGCAGATAAAAGATTAGCTTGGTGCATGTTAATTCGTAAATTATTTAAGTTTGAAAATGCTCATATTGTACGGAACTGTACATCGGATCGTTGTAAGCGCTCGATTCATGGGCATAGCTATAAAGTTGAATTATTATTAAAAGCGTCAAAGTTGGATCATGGGCAAATGGTCTATGACTTCGGTTTGTTAAAAGGCGTGATCAAAGAGTTATTTGATAGTTTTGATCATGCGATCTGTTTTTGGCAGAAAGATGATCCTGCATATATTGATGCATGTAAAACATTCAGCGCACGTTGGATTGCGTTGCCTGTTTCACCCTCAGCCGAACAATTTTCCCGTATCTTCTTCTATCTTGCTCAGCAGGTCTTGAATTCAACCACAACTCAGAATGGTGAGGGTGATGTGCAGGTTTATTCTGTTATTGTGCATGAAACGGATACGGGTTATGCACAGAGCTTTCAGGAAGATATTGACAATGCGCAAATGGGTGCATTAAGTCTGGACCAAATTGTATTTTCAGAACAGGTACAAGCTGAGTGGAGTGACATTCAAATGTACGAAAATCTGAAAAATGGAATCAAATTCCAAAATCCAAACGTAGAATTACAAGTTAATATTTGAGTGCTTTCTTCACTTTATTGAGTGAATATTTTTCAAGGAATATGGATGGAAATTACTGAACAGCAGCAGGACAAATTAAGTAAAGTTCAGTTGGACGAGTCTTGGAAAATCTCATTATCAGAGTTTTTACTTAGCCAGAAGATGGATGACTTGCGTGAGTTTTTACAACAAGAAAAGCTTGCCCAAAAAACAATTTATCCACCAAGTAAACAGATTTTTAATGCACTGAATACAACGCCGCTTTGTGGAGTAAAGGTCGTGATTTTAGGGCAAGACCCGTATCACGGTCCAAATCAGGCCAATGGTTTAAGTTTCTCTGTACAAAGAGGGGTTGCATTACCGCCATCTTTGCGTAATATTTTTCACGAATTAAATACGGATTTGGCTGTACCGATTTCACGTCATGGTGACTTGAGTAAATGGGCGGCACAAGGTGTGTTATTACTTAATAGTGTACTCACGGTAGAAGCGGGTCAACCAACTTCTCATCAGAAACGCGGGTGGGAAGATTTCACCGATGCAGTCATTGATGTATTGAATGAACAGCGTGAACATGTGGTGTTTATTTTATGGGGTGCTTATGCGCAGCGTAAAGGCCAACGTATTGATCGTAATAAACATCTGGTTCTTAGCGCAGCACATCCATCACCCCTAGCTGCGAATCGTGGTGGTTTTTTTGGCTGTAAAGTGTTTTCTAAAACTAATCATTATTTGAAACAACATGGCATTGAGCCTATAGACTGGCAATTGGACGCATAATGACTTCTCCTGATTTAAATAGCTATCATCCAGATTTAGTTATTGAACACGCAAAAAATGGTTGGCGAATCATTCGTCTGAACCGCCCTAAATCTTTGCATGCACTGGATGAACCAATCGTCACTGCATTGCTTCAGGTTTTCCAAGATTTTCATGTCGATGAAACAGTTAAAGCCATTTGGTTTGATTCCACCACGCCTAAAGCATTTTGTGCTGGTGGAGATGTTCGTAAATTACGTCAATTAGTTATTAATCAGGAAGTTGACGCAGCCAATCAATTCTTCCAGCAAGAATATGCGCTTGATTTGCTGTTACATAATTATGCTAAACCGATCGTGGTTTGGGGTGAGGGTTATGTCATGGGTGGTGGGCTAGGTCTGTTTATGGCCGCACCCTTCCGCTTGGTCACGCCTTATTCACGTTTGGCTATGCCAGAAATTAATATTGGTTTATACCCGGATGTTGGTGCGAGTCGCTTCTTGGCGGATCGAGGACAAATTGGCTTGTTTACAGGATTGACGGGTTCAATCATGACGGCTGCGGGTGCATTTAGCATTGGTTGGGCAACGCATATTTGTGAAGCGCAACGTGATAATGTCTTGCAAAAGGTATTAAATGTGGACTGGAACCATTATCCAGCAGGCGCATTTAGAGCAATTGACGACACCTTAAATAGTTTGCATCGTCCTGTAGCATCGGGTCCATTACAAAATTCGATTGATGTGATTCATAGCGTATGTCGTGGACAAAGCTTTGAATATGACTACCAGTCGATTATTGGTTTGAGTGATGCAAGTAGTGACTGGTTACGTCAAGCCAGTGAAAACTTGCAGAAAGGCTCACCGAGTACAGCAGCGATTACTTGGTTGTTATGGCAGTGGGGCAAACAAGGTCATGCCTGGGATGAAGTTTTTGCACTGGAAGCGCAAATCTCTGATTGGAAAATCCGTCATCCTGACTTTGTTGAAGGGGTGCGTGCTCGTTTAGTGGATAAGGACTTATCTCCAGAGTGGCAAGCAACAGAGCAACTCAGCTTAAAAGGTATCTTGGGGGATTGTGCTCCTGTGACCAATATTGAAAGCTGGAATGCGCTATTAAAACAGTATGGTGTGATTGCCTGAGTCTTATGAGTTCTGAAAATTGTAATGATGAATACTGGATGCAGCTTGCCTATGAGCAGGCTGCATTGGCCGCAGCTCAAGGTGAAATTCCTGTGGGGGCCGTTTTAGTGAGCCATGAACGGATGATTGGAGCGGGATATAATGCTCCGATTACACTTTCTGATCCAACCGCACATGCTGAAATTCAAGCACTGCGTTCAGCCTGTCAGGCATTAAATAACTATCGTTTGCCAGACGATACTACGCTTTATGTCACCCTTGAACCTTGTACCATGTGTGTTGGGGCGTTAGTGCATGCACGTGTGCAGCGAGTGGTATTTGCTACAACAGAACCGAAAGCAGGTTCATTAGTCAGTGCAAGAGCATTACTCGATAGTGGCTATTACAATCACAAATTTGCCTTTGAGCAGGGTTGTCTACAAGCACAATGCTCGCAACAGTTGAGTGATTTTTTTAAGCAAAGGCGGGATGAAAAGAAGAGAATCCGGTTGTCAAAAACGTCCCTAAATGATTAAAAATGTCACTTATAGTATGGCAAACTAAGCCTCCCAAGATGTTGGGTCATATAAAAAGGCGATGTTATGCGTAATGCAATTACTGTAAAAAAAGAATTTAATGCACCGATCTCTGAAGTTTTCGACCTGCTGTCAAAACATGCCACGTATAACAAGGCATTTGCACCTTTGCAGGTTGTCCGTGTGAAGGACTCAGCTGACCCGAAACGTCCTGATGGTGTTGGCTCGATTCGCCGCATGGGATTTGGTCCAATCAAGCCATTACAGGAAGAAATTACCTTACTGGAAGAAAATAAACGGATTGAATATAAGCTAATTAACAACCCGTTGGTGAAGCATCATCTGGGTCAAATTGAGTTTAAAGAAATTACACCTTTTATCACTTTGGTCACATATAAGATTGAATTTACGGCAAAAGCACCGTTGGTGAGTAAATTAGTTCTTGCACAACTGAAAGCAGCCATTACACTAGGCTTTTCAAAATTAGCCAAATCAGTTGCTTTATAAGAGATGGGAATGACAGTTCATATTATTACGATTGATGGTCCAAGCGGTTCAGGTAAAGGTACGCTGGCCGCTAAAATTGCAGCACATTACCAATTTAATTTATTGGATTCAGGTGCGTTATATCGTTTACTTGGGCTGTCATTGTTTCAACGTGGTTTGCTTGACCAAATTGACGTGAATTTAGACCAATGTGTCGAATATGCAACAAATTTGGATATTGAATTTAAAACGACCGAGGCGGGGACACAGGTCTTGCTTGATGGTTTGGATGTGAGCAATACCATTCGTACTGAACAGGTTGGAGAGTATGCCTCTAAAGTTGCAACTGTCCCTGCTTTAAGAAAAGCATTATTCGCACGTCAACGTGCATTTATTCAAGCACCAGGGTTGGTTGCTGATGGCAGAGACATGGCTACATCGATCTTTCCAGAGGCTCAAGCGAAAATTTACTTAACAGCATCGGCTGAGTCTCGTGCAGAGAGGCGCGTAAAACAGTTGCAGGGTATGGGGCTTGATGCTAAAATAAGCGACATTTTATCTAACATACAGGCTAGAGATAAAAGAGATATGGAGCGTACAGTTGCTCCGCTCAAGCCCGCTGAGGATGCGTATATCATTGATAGTTCTACAATAGGCATCAATGAAGTGTTTCAGCTGATGGTTGACTATATCAATAGCCGTATAAAATAGATACACAATTTTTTATCAGTTGAAGCATTGCTTGATCAGATTTTTTGGACAATGTAACAACTTAACTAAACCGGCCTTGTCTGATCCAAGACCGCGGACTTTATCAGGTATATCATGACCGAATCTTTTGCAGCCCTCTTTGAAGAAAGTGAATTAAACCTCAACGTTGAAAAGGGTGCAGTCATCCAAGGTACTGTTGTCAGTATCGATTCTGACTGGGTTACTGTTGACACTGGCCTTAAATCTGAAGGCGTTGTTGACCGTGCTGAATTTTTAAATGAACAACGTGAACTTGAAGTTCAAGTTGGCGATACTGTTGACGTAGTTGTTGAAGCGCTTGACAACGGTATGGGTCAAACAGTTTTATCACGTGAAAAAGCGAAGCGTGCTGAAACTTGGACTAAACTTGAGAAAATCTTTGAAGACGGCGAAATCGTTACTGGTGTTATCTCTGGTAAGGTTAAAGGTGGTTTCACTGTTGACATCGGTCCTGTACGTGCATTCTTACCAGGTTCTTTAGTTGACACTCGTCCTATTCGTGACACAACTCACCTTGAAGGTAAAGAGTTAGAGTTCAAAGTAATCAAACTTGATGCTAAACGTAACAACGTTGTTGTATCTCGTCGTGCAGTTATGGAAGCTGAATCTTCAGCTGACCGTGAAGCATTACTTGCTCAACTTGAAGAAGGTCAAACAGTTACTGGTACAATCAAGAACCTTACTGATTACGGCGCGTTCGTTGATCTTGGCGGTATTGATGGTCTTCTACATATCACAGATATGGCTTGGAAGCGTATCAAGCACCCTTCAGAAGTTGTTGAAGTTGGTCAAGAAGTTACAGTTAAAGTACTTAAATTTGACCGCGAGCGTAACCGTGTATCTTTAGGTCTTAAGCAATTAGGCGAAGATCCATGGTTAGCGATCATGAGCCGTTACCCTAAAGGTTCTATCGTTAAAGCACGTGTAACTAACTTAACTGACTACGGTTGCTTCGCTGAAATCGCTGAAGGCGTTGAAGGTTTAGTACACGTTTCAGAAATGGACCACACTAACAAAAACATCCACCCATCTAAAGTTGTTCAGATCGGTGATGAAGTTGATGTTATGGTTCTTGAAGTTGACGAAGAACGTCGTCGTATTTCATTGGGTATCAAACAAACTCGTGCTAACCCATGGGAAGAGTTTGCTAAAGCAAATGAAAAAGGCGAAAAAGTTTCTGGTACGATCAAGTCAATCACTGATTTCGGTATCTTCATCGGTTTATCTGGTGGTATCGACGGTTTAGTACATTTGTCTGATATTTCTTGGAACGAACAAGGCGAAGAAGCGATTCGTCGTTACAAGAAAGGCGACACAGTTGAAGCAGTTATCTTATCTGTTGACGCTGAAGGCAACCGTATCAGTCTTGGTATCAAGCAATTAAACAGCGACCCATTCAATGACTTCTTGGCTGCGAATGAACGCGGTGCTATGGTTAAAGGTACTGTAACTGCTGTTGACGCTAAAGGTGCTACAGTTAAATTAGCTGATGACATCGAAGCAACACTTAAAGCTTCTGAAATCAACCGTGACCGCGTTGAAGATGCGACTAAATTCTTAGAAGTTGGTCAAGAAGTTGAAGCGAAGATCATCAACGTTGATCGCAAATCTCGCTCTATCAACTTGTCTATCAAAGCGAAAGACGAAGCTGAAGAGAAAGAAGCTGTGAACAATGCTCGCCAAGCTGCTGCGACTCAAGCTGCAGAAAGCAATGGTCCTAAGACTATTGGTGACTTAATTAAAGCTCAAATGAAGTAATTTGTTAAAAAGTACGTTTCTTGTAACTGAGACGTAGTTTTTTATACAAAAATACTGTAAACGGTAGCGTAGTAATCATGTACTGCGCTACCGTTTTGTATTTAAACAGGTTATTATTAAAAACATTGGAAAGTAGCAATAATTAAAGAGGTCATCAATGACTACTGAAGCACTTAATAAATCTGATTTAATTGAACGGATTGCACTAAAAAACCCACACTTGGCTGAGCCTTTGGTTGAAGACGCAGTTAAGATCATGATCGATCAGATGATTGAAGCACTTTCGAGTGGCGATCGTATTGAAATTCGTGGTTTTGGTAGTTTTGCATTACATCACCGTGAGCCACGTTTAGGTCGTAACCCTAAAACAGGTAAATCAGTTGATGTTGCCGCAAAAGCAGTTCCACATTTTAAACCTGGTAAGGCACTTCGTGATGCAGTAAACGAATCTGCTGAATAAGTATTGAGGTATTTATGCGTTATGTTTTAATTGCATTACTCGTTGCCATTTTTGGTTATTCACTTGCTTTGGTACTTCAAAACCCGGCTGAGCTACAAGTAGACTTGTTATTTACTCAAGTTCCAGCGATGCGTTTGGGGTTATTACTTTTATTGACGTTAGTCTTAGGTGTTGTTGTTGGTTTGCTTCTAGGCGTACAGGTTTTCCGCGTTTTCCAAACCAGTTGGGAAATTAAGAGATTGCGCAAAGATATTGATCATCTTCGTAAAGAGCAAATTCAACTTGCACAGCAAGCTGCCGCAGAAGCTGCTGCAAGTGTACGACATGAAAAAACAGTGTTGGATATCAATCCTGAGAGTCAAACACGTACTCCACTGTAATTGAGAATATTTTTAGTAATCAATCCTTGAAGATTTGATTACTGGATAGGAAATAGCCCTTTATTTTGATTAAAGGGCTATTTTTTTGCTTTATGGAAGACCGAGATATCTCAAGACTGCGGTAATTAGCATCGCGACAAGGATGACCACGATCAGTGAGTATTTCTTCCAGGCAAAAATAACGGCAACAGCAACCCCGATGATTTTACTGATACCACTAAAATGCGTTTCAGTAAAAATAGTGTTGAAAACAGCTAAGGTAAATAGGAGTACACAAGCAGAATCAGCAAGAAGTTGCTTATGCTGCTCTTTAAACGACATTCGATTGGCTAAATAAACGCCTGAATAGCGAATGAAATAGGTACCCAATGCAAGTATGACAATACCAGCAAAGATATAAGTTTCACTATATTTCATTTGGATTTACCCTTTAGTAATAAACCGAACATGGAAACTAAAACAGGTAAACCTGTAGGGAGCAAAGGAATAGAAGCTAAAGACAATGTCGTACCGAGAAACACGCGATTCCGTGTAGTTCTGTTCCTTAGCATAGGCAAAATCAAGGCAAAAAGAATGGCAGGAAAAGCAGCGTCAATGCCAAATATATAAATATCTGGAATACTTTTACTCAAGATGTAACCAATAAACACACCGATTGGCCAAAGAATACAAATACCCAATCCACACATCCAATACGCTTTTTTCTTGTTCTCATCTTCTTGCTGGCTTAATCCAAACATTACACTTTCATCATTCATGATATGGCAAGCAATAAAGCGAGATGCATTTTTTTCAATAAAGGTAGCAACAGATAAGCCAAATGGAAGATGGCGTAAATTGATGAATATTCCAGTCAATGCTGCGAAAAGAGGGTTCGCACCAGTCGCAATCATACCTACAAAAGTAAATTCAGCAGCACCTGCCAATACAGTTAAAGAGAGCATCATTGGAATCCAAATCGGTATATTGAAGCTCGCAGCAACGGAACCGAGTGAAATACCGACAATACCTGTGGCGATTGAAATGAGACTGATAGCTTTGACGAGATTATAGCGCTCTTTATTTTGCATCTTTATTTTCTATATCAAACGAACGTACGATATAATAGATTAAATTCATATCGTTCGTCAAAGCGAACAATCGTTTTTTATGGTGGTTTATGGCATTGCCAATTGAAATTGTTGCAAAGGGTTTGCAGAGAGAGAGACAGAAAGCAGGGCTGTCATTGGCAGAAGTCGCGCGTCGGGCGGGCATAGCCAAATCAACCTTGTCGCAACTGGAAGCTGCGCAAGGAAATCCAAGCCTGGAAACATTGTGGGCTTTGTGTGTGGCTTTGGATATTCCATTTGCAAAGTTAATGGAAAGCCATATTGTACAAACTCAGGTCATTCGTTTTGGTGAAGGGCCATCGGTTTCCTCTGAAATTGCTCATTATCAAGCTATTCTATTGGCCAATTGCCCAACAGGTGCGAGACGTGATGTGTATATGTTAACAACCCAACCGGGTGAGCCGCGTTGTAGTCAGCCACATCCGATTGGTAGTATTGAGCATATTATTATTATGAAGGGGCAAGCAAAGGTTGGATTAATTTCAGAGCCTGTATTGCTGAGTGAAGGGGATTATATTTGTTACCCTGCGGATCAGCCACATATCTTTGAGGCACTGCAAGCAGATACGCGAGCAATTTTAATTTCAGAACAAAGATAGGTATATTTCAGCTTAGTGGAAAAGCTTTTTTTCAATATGAGAACTTTCTTGCTTTGTTCATGCTCTGAATCAATTTATAATTAGCCGATTTTTATGTGATGGAACTAGATTCGTGAGTATTATTGTTGCGCTAGACGCAAAAAGCCAATATGACGCCTTAACAATCGTAGATCAGCTTGATCCGTCACTTTGTCGTGTCAAAGTAGGCAAAGAGCTCTTTACTCATGTAGGCCCATCGATTGTTAAAAGCTTACAAGACAAAGGCTTTGACGTTTTTCTTGATTTAAAATTTCATGATATTCCAAATACCACGGCTCAGGCCGTATGTGCTGCAGCAGATCTTGGAGTATGGATGGTGAACGTGCATGCATCTGGCGGCCGTAAAATGATGGAAACCTGTGTTGAGCGTCTTAAAGCGGGCAATTATCAAACACAGTTGATTGCAGTTACTGTTTTAACTTCTATGGGACGTGAAGATTTACGGGATATCGGATTAGATATCGAGCCTGTTGAACAGGTAAAGCGTTTGGCTAAACTTACTCAAGAGAGTGGTTTGGATGGTGTGGTATGTTCAGCACAAGAAGCTAAAATTTTACGTGATCTGTTAGGACAGGAGTTTGCCTTAGTTACTCCGGGGATTCGCCCTGAAGGCTCAAATGCAGATGATCAAAAACGCATTGTGACACCAAAACAAGCCATGCTGGATGGTTCAACTCATTTGGTGATTGGTCGTCCAATTACGAAAGCTGAAAACCCAACTGAGATGTTAAAGTCAATTCTAACTTCAATCTAATTGAGTTTGGCTTGATTTAGAATTTTAGATTCAAAAACAAACTGATTAAGAGTGGTGCGAGGAGAGATAGAATCAATCCACTCATCATTGCATGTGGTACGTAATGCGTGCCACATGATTGTTTGACCATGGCAAGAGTGACATCCATCGAGGTTGCACCAGCACTTGAAATTGCAGAGCGTGGAAAGCGCCAACCCAGACAATACATCAATAAAATTGCAAAAATTTCTCTAAATAAATCCGTTAATAAAGCGATCCCACCCAGTTTAGCTGAGTGTAGCTCAGTGAATAAAATCCCTGACATTGAATACCAACCATAGCCTTGAGCTAAGGCCATGACTTCATTAAAGTTATAATTATTAGATAAAAGAATATAGTTCAGAATTGAGGCTAAACCAGAGCCGATGAATGCAGCTACGGGAACCATTAGGATTTTCCAGCTTAACCAGCTACGATCAAATTGAGTAAAGGCCAGTTCGATCCCGATCAAGAAAATAAAGATCAGCAATAAGTACCAGCTGTTAAATGCTATTTGAATGCCCGAAATCTTGATCAATACGCCCAGTAAAATACCGACTCCTAAAGCTAAAAAGGCTTTGGCAATATTTTTGAGTGCATTTAGAAAAAGATGTGATGAAATTTTGCCTTGAATGCTTTGCCGATCTATTAGTTTGTAGGTGAGAAGACAAATGAAAAAAGAACCAATTGAAGTGGTAAATGCAATCAAAAGCGCTGGCGGTAAAATGGTTGCAGGGTTTTGGATATGATTTAAGGCCTGAGTCAGTTCGAATGCGACACTAACCAATAAAATATAAGAAAAATAAGGCAGGATTTTGAATACAAATTGTTTAAGTGTCTGAGATAGGTGCGGTGCAACAAAATAGCCTAAGCTAAGGCAGATAAAAATTTGGAAGATTAAAACAAGAGAGGTCATACAATCAGCGTGTTTAGAGTGCTGATTTATTATGCAGGGAAATCTGATACTTGGGTAGATTTATATATCACTTGATATAGAATGTTTTGCAATAAAGGTGCATTTATATCCGTCAGAAGTCCCTAACACAGTTGATCAACTTCAGGATGCTCATTGTCGCTATGAATATTATATGGAGTGAAATATACTTTTTTAAGAAATAGAGGTAAATGATTTGTGACAGCAGCGAAGATTCAAAAATTTGCCTTTGAGCGTTTTGCAAAACAAGGCTTTGCAGCAACATCCTTAAATGAAATTGCGACTGATGTTGGAATTAAAAAGCCTTCAATTTATGCACATTTTAAAAATAAAGATGAACTGTATCTAAGCTTGATTCCGATCATGATTGATGAAGAACTGGGACATGCCAAAACAGTTTTGCAAGGTGGTATGGGAATTCAGCAGCAATTACACGCTTACTTCATGAGTATTGAACAACGCTTTGATCTCTCTTATGGAGTTCAGTTCTGGATGAATGCTTTAATTAGTCCACCTGTACACTTATATGATCAGGTGATTGAGCCAATGCATGTTTTCATGGCTGAATTGGAACAGGTGTTTTTACAGGCACTACAACAGTCGGTGTTGAAAGAAAATAAGTATCAATTAGACAGTACAATCTTGGCTCGGGTCTGTATGAGTTTTGTGGATGCACTACAAAGTGAATTGATCTACGGAGGACGAGATAAGTTCAGACTTCGACTAGATGCCATTCTAAAAACATTAGATGTTTTGATCAGCCCTTGATTGCAGTCAATTGCTGATCTGAGTACGATACTTATTATTCTGCTTTCGTCGTCGAAAAAGTGTCACTTTGTCTAAGTGCAGCATAAATACATAAGCTGAGTGCAATCATTCCGCAAACGAATAGACTGGCTGGGAGCAGGCTAATATTAATTTCAAACAAGCTCACGATCAAGCCAATCAACGAAGCCAAGGCATATTGCAATAAACCCATCAATGATGAAGCCGCACCTGTTAAATGTTGTGGGCTTTGTTGCATGGTCAATGCCGTTACATTGCCAAAAATAAAACCTGTAGACCAGATACTTAGTCCTAACAGTGCAACATACTGCCATAAGCTTAAGGTAGATAAAGAAACGCTGAGCAATAAGATCAAACTGGCACCGCTAAATATACACATGCCCAGTATCAGTAATTGTTGTGCAGACCAACGCTTTAATAATATGATCGAAACTTGCCCAAGAATAATTAATCCGATGGCATTGGCTGCAAATAAAGTACTAAAACCTTCATTATGAATATGATAATGCTGAATAAAAATAAATGGGGATTGGCTTAAATAAACAAAAAAGCCGCCCAAGATAGAACCGCCCGCCAGCGTGTAGGCCATAAATTTTTGATTGAGAGCGAGTGTTTGATAGCTTGTTTTAATTGCTGCGAATTGTAGTGACTGACGATATTGAGGTTTTAAGGTTTCTGGAATGGCTTGAGTACCCCATAACAAAAGCAGAGCTCCAAGTGCAGCCAAGGTGTAGAAAATCAAATGCCAAGAACCGATACGCAGGATCAGGCTGCCGAACAATGGTGCAATGATAGGAATGATCATCATCACCTGCATCAGAATAGAAAAATTTTTGGCGCTGGTTTTGGCATCACAGACATCAGAAATAATTGCTCTTGGAACAACTAAACCAGCAGAGGCACCGATTGCTTGTAAAAACCGGGCTGCCAGCAACCATTCAATGTTGGGTGCAATGGCAGCCAATAATGAGCCCAAGATAAATATTGCGATTCCAATCAATAAGGGATTGCGTCGGCCAAAGCGATCTAATAAAGGACCATAAATACCTTGACCAATTGCAAGGCCAATCAAAAATACCGAGAGTGTCAACTGAATCTGTCCAGCTGTGGTTGCAAAGCTTTCGGCAAGCAGTGGAAACGCAGGCAAATAAATATCAATCGCCAACGCATCTAAGACTGTGAATAAGGAGAGTAGTAGTAACAAAGACCAACTGATTTTAGAAATTGGAGCAGCAGATTGCATATGGTTTTAGACTCCAGTGCAGAAAGCAAACAGATATAGTTTTACTACCTAACGGTAGGTAGTTAAAATCATAGCATGGTTTTTTCCGTATTTGCTTATTAACAATACTGTTTTTAGTTGGAAAAGATAAAAGAATGAAAAGATGATAAGTGCAAGAGATAAGTTATTGTATCGCTTGGAAATAAAAAAGCCCCCATAGAATCGAGGGCTTTTTTAAATAGGCTTTACTCTTTATGCAGCATTAGATTTGGCAGCAGTTGAAGTACTCATAAAATTATAATCAGCGACATTGACTTTACGAGTTTCTAACCAATATCGCCATGTGTAGGTTGGCCATAACGAAAAGTTTTTACCGTCAGCAGCTTGATACCAACTGCTACAGCCACCCGCTTGCCATACCGTTCCTTTAAGCTGATCTTGTACACGCTGATTGAACTGATCTTGGACGTCATGCTTAATTTCAACTGCTTGAGTCCCTGTTTTATCTACCGTTTGAATTAACTGGAGAATATAGTTGACCTGAGATTCAATCATGAAAATCACTGAGTTATTCCCAAGAATGGTATTTGGCCCCAGTAACTGGAATAGATTCGGAAAGTTTTTGGTACTGATCCCATAGTAACTTTCAGCGCCATCTTTCCATGCTTGTTTGAGTTCAATGCCGTTACGGCCAACACAATCGAAATGTTTTAGATATATACGAGGGTCGGTAATAAAACCTGTACCATAAATCAGACAGTCAATTTGACGTTCTTTGCCATCTTTGGTGATGATACTATTTGCGGTGATTTCTTGAATAGCATCTGTCACTAATTCAACGTTTTTACGGTTGAAGGTTGGGAAATATTTATTTGAAATTAAAATACGCTTACAGCCCATGACAAAATCAGGTGTTAGTTTTTTCGCCAGTTCTTTGTCTTTAACTTGGAAGCGGATAAAGGCTTCAGCCAGTTTCTGGCCATACTTCATGATCTGTGGTTGTACAATTGGCACAACACGAGATTCATTGGTCCAATACAGGCGGGTACGGTGAATCTGACGGTAGATATTTGATGCTTTAAATAAAGATTTGCTCAGTTGGGAGTATTTACGTTCATCACGAGGAATCACCCATGCTGCGGTACGTTGCAATACATAGAGTTGTTTGACCTCTGGCGCAATTTCAGGAATATATTGAATCGCACTGCCGCCAGTTCCAATTGATGCAACAGATTTGTCAGTTAGGTCATAATGATGATCCCACTGTGATGAATGGAAAACTTTACCTTTAAAGTTTTCAATGCCTTTCACATGAGGAATTTGTGGCACGTGCAGTGGACCTGAGGCAAAAATAACAAATTGTGCTTCAACTGTCGGTCGATCTTTCAGGGCTAAGGTCCAGATATTTCGGCTTTCATCAAACTCAGCACGAGTGACTTCATGTTCAAATTTGCAATAGTCCTTTAATTTGTGTTGTTCCGTGATGTCTTGGATATAGGTAAAGATTTCATCTGCTTCAGCATAACGCTTAGACCAGTCTGTTTTGGGAGCAAATGAAAGTGAGTACATATGCGATTGAACATCACAGGCTGCGCCAGGATATTGGTTCTCTCGCCATGTACCCCCCACATCATTGGTTTTTTCTAAGATCACAAAATCATTAATTTGACTTTGTAACAGGCGAATAGCCATTGCCAAGCCACCAAAACCTGCACCAATAATGGCAACTTTTGTTTTTTGAATCGCATTTTGGTTTACATCACGCATAGTTTGTGTCCTACACCGCTAAGTTTTGAGCAAGTTTAACGGTTTTCGTGAGATTAAATATGATTGTATCGACGTAAAACTTGATCATTTCGGCAATTCATTTGCTGAGGCTTTTATAGTAAAACATTAAAGTTTTGAGAATTGCATTCGAACTTATGAAGAGATCTATCCTCGGGTTGATGTATTTGATTCAAGGCATGCGTCATGTCGGTATTGATGTGGATGCACGTTTAGCAAATATGGGGATACACGCCGATGCCTTAGATCCAAGTTCAATTATTCCAGATGAAATCGAGTGGGATATTTTGCAGCATATTAGTCAGGACATTTCACCAGAACAAGGTCTATTCATTGGGCAGCATTATGCATTGGCTGGCTATGGACCGTTCCTGATGCTACTGGTGACCAGTGATACCCTACATCGTGCCTTACTCAATGGTGTTCAATATCAGCAGTTAACCCATCTATTTGGGAGCTTGCAGTTAAAGATTGAAAATGAGTTGATCTATTTGTTTTATCAACCTATTGATCTCAGTATGCATTTAGGCCAATTAAGGGCACAGTGTGAAATTTCAGGTACCTATAAGTTTTTACAAGACATCTTTAAAATGATGGGGTTGGATATACCCAAAATTCAGATTGAACTGCCATTTCAGCGCCCTAAAGATCTAGGGTTGCTTGCTGCTTATCAAGATTATTATGGTCAAGATGTCAAATTTGGATGTGCACAGGCCGCTTTTATTTTGGAAAATACACAAATTCTAAATACAAAAATTCCATCTGCTGATATTTTGACGTATCGCATTTATGAAGAAAAATGCCTACAGGATATTCAACATTTAGAGAAAAGTGCGGCGCTCAAATTAACGATTGTTGAATATGTGCAGGATTATCTGGAAATGCAAAATGGGGTCATACCCACGATGGCAGAAACCGCTTGTGCCCTGAGTATTCCAGAACGTACCTTAAGACATCAATTGCAGCAAATGCAGACCAGCTATAAGGAAATTCGTGAACAGCTGATTAAACAGAAGGCGATTAAGTTCATTGAAAATAGTTCCTATTCAATTGAACAAGTCGCCGAAATGTTGGGTTATTCTGAGCCAGCGGCCTTCAATCATGCTTTTAAAAGATGGTTTGGATTGAGTCCGAGACAATATAGTCGAAATCATTAAATGATTAAAAATGGTACATTTTGATGTTTAAACTCTATGATAATTAAGCCTAAAATCTAATGCCATTGAACAGAATGTTCGATATAATTTTCATCAATTAAAATTGCAATAACACCTTATGTCAAATTCTAAACCAGACTCACATAGCACTGCATATATCCCAACGTCACCTGCTGAGCGCTATGCTCAAGCACTTGACTCAGGACAATTCATGCCAGATGAGGCTCAAGCGCAAGCCGTGCAAGAGTTGGATCGAGTATGGAAAGAGTTACTCACTCGCTATAAAGCATCGAAGAAAGCGTTTCGACGTTTCCGCCGTCAAACCTATCCAAAAGGCGTATATATGTGGGGTGGTGTAGGTCGAGGCAAAACATGGTTGATGGATCAGTTTTATGAATCTGTGCCATTCCGCCGTAAGATGCGGATGCACTTCCATCACTTTATGCAACATGTTCATAAAGAGTTGAATAAACTTTCGGGTCAACGTAATCCACTAGATTTGGTTGCAGATCAGATTTATAAAGACGCTGTTGTAATTTGCTTTGACGAATTTTTCGTATCAAATGTAACTGATGCCATGATTTTGAGTGATCTGTTCCAAAAGCTCTTTGAGCGTGGCATCACTTTGATTGCAACATCAAATATTGCACCAGATGGTTTATATAAAAACGGAATTCATCGTGATCGTTTCCTGCCGACGATTGAGTTGGTCAAGAAGAACTGTACGGTTTTAAATGTTGATGCAGGTGTAGATTATCGTTTACGGGTATTGAAACAGGCGCAATTATTTAAATATCCATTAACGGATGATGCGCAAGTGTGGTTATCTGGTCGTTTTAAAGCACTGACCCAAACCCAAGCACAATCTAGCTCACCGATTATGATCAATAATCGCGTGGTAGAAACCTTAGGTCACACTGAAGATGTATTGTGGTGTGAGTTTTCAGAGCTATGCTTTAAGCCACGTAGTCCCGCAGACTTTATTGAAATCGCCAACATCTATAATACCGTTTTGGTGAGCAATGTTCCGCATTTGACCGATTTCCTGTCCGAAGGAACTCGCCGCTTTATTTATTTGGTCGATGAATTCTATGACCGTGGTGTAAAACTGATTCTTACTTCAGAAGACTCTATTATTGATCTTTATGAAGGTGAGAAATTGGCATTTGAAATTGAACGTACGCGTTCACGTTTATTGGAAATGCAGTCTGATGATTATTTGCATTCGGAGCACCGACAAATTCAGATCGCACAAACTTCATAAATGAAAAGGCACTCTTCGGAGTGCTTTTTTTATAAACTTATAGGGATAAGGCTTTATTCTTGGTCGAATTTTGTTATAACTAGATGAGTTTGAAAAAGGGAGTATATTGCATAACTAGAAAACAAGCACACATCATTTGATGTTTTGGTAAGTATAAAAAAATATGTTTGTCAATACTTCTAATGGGGAAAATGCTTACTATTTAGGAATGTGATATTACTATTCAGGCTAGTATAAATCAGTATACTAGAATTCTTGTTATAAAAAGTTAGCACCATCAGGAAAGACAATGACTGTACGTATTCAAAAAGGCAAGCTAGCGATTGCTAAAGAACTTTACGATTTCATCGAAAATGAAGCTTTACCAGGTACTGGTTTAGAGAGTGAAACTTACTGGAAAAACTTCGAGCAAGTCGTTGTCGACCTTAGCCCAAAAAACAAAGCATTATTGGCTAAGCGTGATGAACTTCAAGCAAAGATTGACGAATGGCATCGCAACAATAAATTTGAATTAAATGCTTACAAGGCATTCTTAACTGAAATTGGTTACTTAGAGCCAGAAGTTGCTGACTTTCAGGTAACGACTGAAAACGTTGACGAAGAAATTGCATTATTGGCTGGCCCACAACTGGTTGTACCTGTGCGTAATGCACGTTACAGCTTGAACGCTGCAAATGCACGTTGGGGTTCTTTATATGATGCACTGTATGGTACAGATGTTATTTCTGAAGAGGGCGGCGCAGAGAAAGGCAAAGGCTATAACCCAGTTCGTGGTGATAAAGTCATTGCTTTTGCAAAGGACTTCTTAAACCAAACTTTCCCATTGGCACAAGGTTCGCATGCAGATGCAACTCAATATGCAGTGGTGAATAATGGTTTAGCTGTGACACTCAAAGATGGTTCAACCACGACTTTAGCACACGAATCACAGTTTGTCGGTTTCAATGGTGAAGCTGCTAACCCTACTGAAATCGTTTTATTAAATAACGGCTTGCATGTGATTATCGAAATTGATGCAAATAGCCCAATTGGTAAAACAGATGCTGCTGGCGTTAAAGATTTAACTCTTGAAGCTGCGGTAACTACGATCCAAGATTTGGAAGATTCGGTTGCAGCGGTTGATGCTGAAGAAAAAGTGGAAGGCTACCGTAACTGGTTAGGTCTCATGAAAGGTGACTTACAAGAGTCAATCGAGAAAAATGGTAAAACCATTACGCGTACCTTAAACAAAGACCGTACTGTACAGAATCTGATTGGTGGTACAACAACATTGCATGGCCGTTCATTAATGTTGCTTCGTAACGTAGGCCACTTAATGACAAACCCTGCGATCTTGGTTGAGGGCGAAGAAGTGTTCGAAGGCATCATGGATGCTTTAGTTACACCTTTGCTTACAGTTGCTGATATTCGCGGTCAAAACGAGAACAAAAACTCGCGTAAAGGTTCAATGTATATCGTTAAGCCAAAAATGCATGGTCCAGAGGAAGTTGCATTTGCGGTTGAATTGTTTGAGCGTGCTGAACAAGCCATCGGTTTGCCTGCTAAATCACTCAAAATCGGGATTATGGATGAAGAACGTCGTACGTCTGTGAACTTGAAAAACTGTATCTTTGCTGCAAAAGACCGTACCATTTTCATTAATACGGGCTTTATGGATCGTACAGGCGATGAAATCCATACGTCTATGGAAGCTGCGCCAGTTGTGCGTAAAGAAGCTGTTAAAACCCAAAAATGGATTGCTGCTTACGAAAACCGTAACGTTGCAATCGGTTTAGCATGTGGTTTACAAGGTAAAGCGCAAATTGGTAAAGGCATGTGGCCAAAACCAGATAGCATGAAAGATATGTTGGCGACCAAGACCGCACATCCAAATGCAGGTGCAACTTGTGCATGGGTTCCATCACCAACAGGTGCAGTACTGCATGCATTGCACTACCATCAAATCAATGTAAAAGCACGTCAAGATGTATTGGCTGCTGAAGACATGTTGACTTTAGATGACTTGTTAACGCCGCCATTTGCACCAGAAACCAACTGGACAGCAGAAGAGTTAAACAATGAACTTGAAAATAACTGTCAAGGAATCTTGGGTTATGTCGTTCGTTGGGTTGACTTGGGTGTTGGTTGTTCTAAAGTGCCAGACATTAATAACGTTGGCTTAATGGAAGACCGTGCAACTTTACGTATTTCTTCGCAACACGTTGCAAACTGGTTACGTCACGGTATCGTAACACGTGCGCAAGTTGAAGAAGTACTTAAGCGTATGGCGGTGATCGTTGATCAACAAAATGCCAATGATCCGCTGTATACACCAATGGCACCAAACTTTGATGGTATTGCATTCCAAGCAGCATCTGACTTGATCTTCAAGGGTGCAGAACAACCATCTGGTTATACTGAGCCATTGTTACATGCTGCACGTTTAAAGTTAAAAGGTTATACAGGTGATTAAGCTCATCTAATATAAAAAAAGCCTCTTCGGAGGCTTTTTTTTATTTCCGTGGTTTAAAGGAAGCTTTGATTGATAAATAGATCTAAAACAGGATTAAGCATTATCTTGATCAAATTTTTGCTATAATTGCTACAGTTTGATCATTTAGTCGAATCATAGCGATGTCACAAATTTTAAAATTAGATGCTTTAAAACAAGCGCAAGTTTCTACCTCACCATATCCTTACTTTGTTGTAGAAAACTCAATTGTGGACAGTGAAGTAAAAGCTGTTATTCAGGATTTTCCAAAAATCCAGCAAGGTGGTAGCTATAATATCGAAGATGTTGAGATTAAACCTAATTTTGATCGCTTCTTAAAATCGTTAGATACTAAAGAATTTCGTCAAATCTTGACTGAAAAATTTGATGTTGATGTGATGGAACATCCGATGATGATCACTTTACGTGGTTATTCACGTCAAAAGGATGGTCGTATCCATTCCGACTCGAAAACCAAGTTGTTGACCATTTTGATTTATTTAAATGAATCTTGGGATGCACCGACAGGTCGTTTACGTATCTTGAATGATGAAAAGAATATGGATGACTATGTTGCAGAGATTGATGCTGGACCAGGAACTCTTGTTGCATTTAAGGTGACAGATAATGGTTGGCATGGATATGTACCTTTTGAAGGGCAACGTCAATCGATCCAGATTAACTTCTTAACCAGTGATAAAGCCAATGCAAAACATCGTTTTATCCACGGCTTAAGTGCGAAGATGAAAAAACTATTTGGTTAATTTGATCTAAGAATAAAAAGGAGGGGTGATGCCTCCTTTTTTTAACTTTATTTTTTAGAGATATACGTACTGATCTGCTTATGTGTGCTAACTATAAACCTTTGACGGTTGAACAAGCCAAACAGCTAGAATTGCCTTTGATTCCGTTTGAATATGTGGATGAGGTTTACCCAAGCTATAAAACACCTTTGCTGTTTAAATCGGAGCAGGGGCTAGAGTGGCGCGAAGTATTATTTGGTTTAGTACCGAAGTGGTCAGAAGATACCAATATTTCTAAGCATACTTATAATGCAAGACATGAAACTATCTTTCAGAAACCCAGTTTTCTTGAAGCAGCATCTAAATGCAAGTTTGGCGTGATTCCTGTTTCAGAGTTCTATGAAAGTAAGTATATCGATAATAAACCACAACGCTGGGGTGTACGCCGTAAAGATGGGCAGGCGTTTTATATTGCAGCACTTTATGAGATTTGTAAATTGAATGAACACACTGTTCGTTCAGCAACCATGCTGACTATGGACGCGATAGACCACCCGATGATGAAAGATTTCCATGAACCGGGTAATGTGAAGCGATCCGTGGTGGTTATTCCACATCAACGCTTGGATGAGTGGTTAAGCCTGAAGCAACCCCATCAACTCTATGGGTTTATGAATGGTTTTCCCGTAGAGGAATTTGAATGTTCGCATGTACCGAAAGCAAGGCTCGAAAAAATAACCCCACAACTCAATATGTTTGACTTGTAATTTTGACAATAAAGACAAAGGCTTCAATGTTGAAGCCTTTTTTATCTCTGCTTATTAACGCGCAAGATTCTTAAACATATGACGCAGAATTTCCATCGTCTTTTCAATTTGCAAAGGCGTAAGACCATCAAAAGATTGCTCTAAGATGATGGCGGTAAGATCATTGATTTTTGTGATCATCTCTTGGCCTTTTTCTGTGAGAAAAACACGTGTTATACGGCCATCTTCTTTACATGAATAGGTATCGATATAGCCTTCATCTTTAAGGCGATAAACGATTTTGGTGGTAGTAGACATTTTTGAAATAACCATGTCTGAAAGCTCTGACACACTTGCATGTGGTTTGACATGTAAGGCGATTAAAATACGACGACGAGAATTGTCTAGACCATATTTTTTAAGTACGTTGTCAATGTTTTGGACGTATTGAGCATTTACTTGAGAAATCCAGTAAAAAGGGAAGTCTTCTAGGTTAAATGAATCGGCTGTAGGTAAAAAACGCGCATATTTTTTTGGCATCACTTATTTCCTGCTTGCACAAGGAGCAATATTTTGCTGCTCCTAGATTCCATGAAATGTCTCTAACTTTCCTGTTAAAAAAATCAATTTCTAGATTTTTTTAGCATTCCATTTTTTAACACTTTTATCTAAAGATAATGCTGGAATTATCTTAATTCTAAATGAATAAGTCATCATAAAATTCACATAAATCAGCTATTAATGATGTACTATCCAGTCGTCATTCCTTTGCAGATTATGCTCAAGTTTTTAATTCTTGCTCATCTGTAGAATAATCATATTGTAGAAAAAAAATACGATTTTTGACGTGACATTTTTATAATAATTTCTGTCTAAAATGTCATAAATATAGAAAATCAATATATTTAAAAAATAAATAATGCTTAAAAAATAGAGAATACAAATGCTTGTATTAATCAATTGGTTAAAATATAACATATCAAAAAATTAAAAAAGTTGAATAAATACATTCTTTATCACATTTTTCTGATGAAATTTTATCATTGATTGCTTGAAATTCACTGGAATCAGCTCGTTTGAGCTAACAGTGATGGAACGTGATGATTGTAGTTAATGAATACGAGTGAAAAACAAAATGCTAAGCTGATGGGATATTTAAGATAAAAAAGGCGCATCTGAACAGGATTACAGGTTGAGATGCGTAAAGTATCAACAATCAGAGAGAATACGTATGTTTAAATACGCAATTCACTTTCTATGAGTGGCCATAATTTTTGATGGGATTTTTTAAACATTAGCATGTGCCCAATATGCTTATAACCATGCTGTTGTGGATTCAATTCAATCAATTTGGTTGGGGCATTTGGATATAAACGTAAAAGATCTTGCACATTTTCCTGTGTAGCAATTTCGTCATCGCTTGCCCAGAAAGAGGTGATTGGGCATTGAATTTGTTGGTGATAGTCTTCAAAAATGGTCTTACCAATCGCATTCATCACATAACCAGGTTTGCTGCAAAACTCGGCCCACTGTCTGGCAACATTCTTGGGCAGATTTTCTCCCATCCCAATAAATTGAGTTGCGCCATAGCCTTTGAAAAAGCTGGAAATTGGAAAAATAATATTAAACATCACGGGTGCAAGAATTTTAGTCTTTCCTTTTAAACCTTTGACATGCCCTGTTGAACCTGCAATTGCCAAGACTTTAGCAACTTTATTGTAGTTGGGGGTAATACCGAGCAACTGTCCACCTGCACTGTGGCCAATCATGATGACTTTTTCAGCTTGGCTACGATTTAATAAGGTTTCGATGGCAGCTGGAATATCATAGATCCCCCAATCGCTAATGCTGGCATTGGAATTCTTAAGGGCACCGTGCAACGATTCGCCAATCCCCCTAAAATCAAAGCTTAAAACATCATAGCCTTGCTGGCTAAGCCAGTCGGCAAAAGCGTGATAGAAATTTTTGGTAATCCCTGTTGCTGGACAAATCAAGATAGGGTATGGCTTGCTATTGCCTTGTGCAGGATAAAACTGGGCAGCAAGTTGATAGTTATCTTGACAATTGATCCAAAAAGACTCAGAGCGATTCATTAAAACATACTCGTGTATTCGCATCGTTCTACTTTACACAAGTTCCAAAAAGAAACTCGTTTAAAAAATGACTTAAAAGTCAAATTTTATGTAATATAAACGCACAAAAGGAATAGATTGTTTTCGGGGAAATATATGTTGGTTTTAAATAGTGCGACACAACTTGCAATTATATTTAGTGGGATTTTTTTGTGGATGGGGATGTCAACTGGGGTTTGGAAGTATTATCAAATCAGACATACGGAACTTGCTCGGGCACATTATTATGTTGATATTGCACATCGGAGTAGTTTGCTTTATGCCTCTGCCAGTTTGATTCTCGCTGCATTAAGCTTCTTTACGGTGCTATCAGATTCACTGGTTTTGTTTTGCGTTGTTGCGAATTTATTCTTTTTTACAATGTCGATTTTAATTTACATTTTGCACGGCTTATTAAAGGATACAACCAATCAATTTAAACAGCCGCATCAGGTTGGGCGTTGGACTTTACCTGCATGGTGTATGACGTTGATGATGCTCAGTTTAATTGTTGTCGAGCTGGGCGCTACGACAATTTTGTTATTGGGTACAATTGGCCGATTCTGGAATTAAAAAATGGATGATTACTCATCCATTTTTCCTAAAGTATTTTTCTGTCGAGCTACACTTAGCTGTCGAAACTTTCGATCAACAATCGCCCACATACAAAAGGCCAGCGATACAACCAATGCATATGCAAAATATTCAGGTTTTAAATTACCTTTAATTGTGCCTTGAAATAACAACGTAACCATTAAGGCAAGTGTTGTTGTTGCATATACGATTGAATCATTAGCCTTCAGAGTGTTAATGAAGACTTGCTTGTTGAAATGTATTGATAACATCTCCATCCCTCCTTGTTGTGACGACAAAACCATGTGTTTTTGTCTGAATTCTTTTTTAAGTTGTACTGCTATTTTCTGAGCATTTCAATAGGGATAAGGGGTATTTTGAAAATAAATTTTTGAATGTATTGATTTATATAGATTTAAAGTATTTTTTATAGTGATTTATACTATTTTTTAGTTAAATAATGGCTATTATTTTTACATTTTGAAAAACGATTGAATAAGTTTATTGAATAGGAATGGTTGGTTTCCAATGCCTGATTTGACTGGGACGGAGTGATTTTGTTGTTTGAAAAGAAAGATTTGTCGTAAACAAAAAATGAACATTGGATAAAAGAACATTTTTCGTATAGCTAAAATCATGTTTGGGTAAAACATCATTTTAACGACAAATCATTTTATTTCTTAGACGACGATACCCGATCAATCAAAATTGCAATCACAAGAACAATAATTGATGGAAGTAACCATGCAAGATTTTGTTCATTCAAAGGTAAATGCTGAATAAAAGTCGGTAATTGTTGAGTAAAGCCAGCTGCTTTAATCGCTTCAATAATACCGAATAGAAAGGCAATAGCCGTCACTGAACCAACAACAATCGATGGATTATTCCAGCGTTTCCAGAAAAAGCTCAGCATAATGACAACAATTGCAGGCGGATAAATGGCACTTAAAACCGGAACCGAAAACGCAATCAGCTTGGTTAAACCTAAATTGGAAATCAATAATGAAAAACCAGTCAGGATGAAAACCAGCAATTTATAAGATAAACCTGTTAACTCATTGAAATATTCAGCACATGCACAGGTTAAGCCAATTGCAGTGACCATACATGCAAGGAAGATTAGGCAAGTTAGGAAATATGAACCGTAATCACCAAAAGCATGCTGAACATAGGCATGTAGAATGATTGCACCATTGGCTGCGTTTGGAGCGACTTCATGACTGCCTAGGCCAAGTTTGAACAAACTAATATAGACTAGAGTTAGTCCTACACCAGCGATCAAACTCGCGATAATCGCATATTTGGTAATGAGTTTAGTATCTGTGACTCCACGAGATTGAATCGCTTGAATAATCACAATACCGAATACCAAAGCACCTAAAGTGTCCATGGTTAAATAACCACTCACAAAACCTTCAGATACTGGGCTGCTCACATAATTATTTACAGCAGGTGAAATCATGCCTGTTGGAATGGCAAATGCAGCGATACCTAAAATTGCAAGTGCAATAATTTTTAGTGGTGCCAGTACATGACCAACAGTATCGAGTAGTTTGTTTGGATACAGTGAAACTGCGGTCACAAAAGCAAAATAAACAATACTATAGATAAAGAGACTACTGCCAGATGTACCAAAATAAGGTGCGAAACCTATTTCATAAGAAACGGTTGCGGTACGTGGGGTTGCAAATAGTGGCCCTACAGATAAATAGCAAACAATAGTCAGGAGTAAGCTAAAAAAGCGTCCTAAAGGAGAGCTAATGATTTCGATCGAACCTTTCATGCGAGATAAGGCCATAATCGTAATCACAGGCAAACCAACTGCAGTGATTAAGAAACCGAAAGCAGCAAGCCAAACATGTTCGCCAGCCTGCTGAGCAACGATTGGAGGAAAGATAATATTGCCTGCGCCAATGAATAACGCAAAGGTCATAAAACCTAAAGCAATGATATCTCCTGTACGAAGTTGATTCATAACAAGGGAGGCATAAAATAAAAGTGCGAATTTTAAAACAAAAATACATTCTTTTGAAACTAATTTTATGTGAAAACTGTTTGTTTTTTGACTAAAAAGAAATTATGAAAATCATATAATTAGCACTGGTAAAGCTAATGTATTGAAAAGTTTTTAAAACTTGGTAAATGTGCAGCATCTGTATTTTTTTCTTTGGTTTAGATCGAAATTCAAGATGAAATAAAAATGATCATTTAGTCTTAAAATGATTGAAGATTTGAAGGCGAAGGCGTACAAATATTGAAATACTTGATGCAGACCACATATATATTTTTCTGCGTGTGATTTTAATCTAATCAATAAATAAGGAATATCTCGAATGAGAGCTTCTACTGTGACCATTAAGACTGAACATGATCTGGAAAAGTTAAGAATTTCGGGTCGTTTAGCGGCACAAGTGTTGGAAATGATTGGCGCTTATATCAAGCCGGGCATTTCAACTGAATATTTAGATGATATCTGCAATGATTTTATTGTGAATACCTTGCAGGTTATTCCTGCCAATGTGGGATACCACGGTTTTACCAAAACCACATGTATTTCGGTCAATGAAGAAGTTTGCCATGCGATTCCTTCTGCGAAAAAGATCTTGCAAGAAGGGGATATTCTAAATATCGATGTTGCGGTTATTAAAGATGGTTATTTTGGTGATACCAGCCGCATGTATTTTGTGGGTGAACCGAGCCCAGAGGCGAAGAAACTGGTTGAAACGACGTATGATGCAATGTTAGCTGGAATACATGCAGTAAAACCAGGTGCGACATTGGGGGATATAGGCTATGCAATTCAATCAGTTGCACAAGCCCAAGGTTATAGCATTGTTCGTGAATACTGTGGGCATGGAATTGGCCGTATTTATCATGAGCAACCTAATATTTTACACTATGGGCAAAAAGGCCAAGGTATGGTCTTGAAAAAAGGCATGGTGTTTACGATTGAACCAATGGTAAATGCAGGAAAAAGATATGTAAAAGAGCTGAAGGATGGCTGGACTGTGGTGACACTAGATAAGTCATGGTCAGCCCAATGGGAGCATATGGTTGCAGTCACCGATGATGGTTTTGAATTATTGACCCCGTGGCCAAATGGTACAGGATCTTATGCCGCAGTTTAAGCTTGTTTCATGATTTAAAACGCGATTTTTTAATCGCGCTTTTTTTTAGTTGAACATTGTGTGAGTTCTTCAACAAGATAGTCAATAAAAACACGTACCGCTGGTAACAAACCACGTCGTGATGGATAAACAGCATGGAAAATACCGTGAGGCGCAGTCCATTCTGGTAAAACGGTTACAAGTTGTCCTGACTTGACAAAATCTTGGGCAATACTGTCGGGTAATAAGGCAACACCACAATTCTGGGTCGCTAGTTCTGCCAGCATTAATAGATTCGAACCCATAATGACTGGATTTACTTTGATCTTTTTCTGTTGATGCTCTGGTCCTGTAAGCAGGAATTGTTGATCGAGATGATCTTCAGCCATACTGATAATGCGGTGTTCCGCTAATTGTTCTGGTGTACTAATATTACCAAATTCATTTAGATAGGCCTGACTTGCAAACAATCGTTGTTCAATCGCTTCGAATTGGCGTAGCACCAGATTTGGATCATCATCCAGCTTGGAGCGGACACGTAGAGCCAAATCAATCCCTTCATTGATCACATCGACCCGGCGATTGCTGATCATCATTTGTATACGAACTTCAGGATACTTTTTCATGAAGGCGGGTAGGATTTTAGCCATTTGATTCTGTGCAATATCTACAGGCACACTCACTTTGATTACGCCACGTGGCTGGCTACTGAGATGGTTCACCACATCATGTGCTGCTTGCGCTGCATTCATCATGACTTGTGCATGGCGATAGACATCCATACCAATGTCAGTCACAGCAAAATGACGTGAACTGCGTTGAATTAGACGCACACCGAGTTGTTCTTCAAGATTATAAACTCTGCGGCTGAGTTTAGATTTAGGGATGTCCGTCGCACGTTCTGCGGCACTGAAGCCACCGTGTTCTACAACAAGCGCAAAGCAATAAAAGTCATCTAAATCCGTTAGCATTACGCTATAAGCTCCAGCTTTTTGTGATCAAGTTAAATGAGTATCAATGAGATTATTAAACATTTTGGGCCAATAGGATATCTCGAACTTGTTTATATTCGTTTAAACGCTCAAAGTCTTTGCGCGTCGGCTCTGGAATTCGAGACAAGTCCATATTGTCTGTGATATCAGCTAATTTCACAACACGTGCAATCGGGTTTTGTTCTGTTCTTTGTACAGCCTGTAGTCGAGATTCACCTTGCTTCTTAGTCAAGGCAACAATAGCTTCAACAATATGCGTTTGAAATCCTAAAGCATATAAATCTCCAGTGCTTGTATTGGTATCTTCCAAGACATCATGCAAAACAGCGACAATTTTGTGCTCAAGGTCGGGAACATTCAGCATCACCCTTAAGGGATGTAGAATATAAGGCGCATTGGCTTTATCGACTTGCCCCGCATGTTGTTGTGCTGCGAATGCAATGGCTTGTTCTAGGGTTGCCATCAGCTAAATCCTCCGATAGAAGATAGATTAGTGCATGATATTCTTTTAAACTGATTGAAATTTTTTACGTTTTATCATTATGTCATATCAACTCATCACTATTGCCGATGCGACCCAAAACATCGTATGTCCTTATTGCCAACATGCCGTTTTAGACTGGAATCAGGAGCAATATATTCAACCGTGTGAGCATACTTTGTTTATGGCGATGGACTTGGGCTTTGAGTTTATTGCAGATCGCTTCGAAGAAGTCTTACCACAATCTGTCGATGAAATTCATGAAGACCCGAACATGAATATTTTTGCCAGTGTGACTCAGGTGAATTATCTAGATTTACAGATTTATAAAGCAGATTTGGGCGTAGAAGGGATGTTCCGCTATGTCGGTTTTAGTCAGCAGTAAAATGAATCCAATAAAAAAGCCAATCATTTGATTGGCTTTTTACTTTACAGATTATGCTTCAGGAGCAGGACTGTACTGTTCAACTAATGGCTTTAACTCGCCATTTTGGAACATTTCAAGCATGATGTCGCTACCACCAATTAACTCGCCATTAATCCATAATTGTGGAAAAGTAGGCCAGTTGGCAATTTGTGGTAAAGTTGCACGAATATCTTGATTTTCCAAAATATTTACATAGGCAAATGGACGACCAATTTGGCTAAGTGCTTCTACTGCACGAGCAGAAAAACCACATTGCGGGAATTGTGGAGTGCCTTTCATGTAAAGTAAAACAGGGTGTTTCGCAATTTGATCACGAATTAACGCTACTGTATCACGCGCTTGTTCCGTCATAGATAGATCCTCTACTAATCTCCCAGCATTATACCTAAAAAAAAGCGTGGCGGAGGATTGCAAAAGATTTTTCTTATATAAATGTGACTTTACACTTTCAATCTATGCAAGTTTTTGCTTATATAACTTTTTTCCACACGACTACTGATAGATTGAGTTTGTTATGACTAATATCACTCTGGCTCCTGTACAACCTGATCAACCATCACACCTTATGGCAACTTATGGTCGCCAAGCGATCAGCTTTGTACGAGGGCGAGGGGCATATTTATATACGGCCGATGGAACGGAATATTTAGATGCACTTACTGGAATTGCGGTATGCGGCTTAGGACATGCACATCCGGTAATCGCGGATGCGATTGCTGAGCAGGCTGCGACATTGGTGCATACCAGCAATCTCTTTGAGATTCCTTGGCAAACGGCAGCAGCGCAAAAATTGGCTGAAGTTTCAGGTATGGAAGAAATTTTCTTCTCAAATAGTGGTGCAGAATCAAATGAAGGTGCAATTAAAATTGCACGTAAGTTTGGGGCACAACAAGGCATTGCCAATCCTAAAATTTTAGTTGCTGAGCAGTCATTTCATGGCCGTACTTTGGCAACTTTGTCTGCAACAGGCAATAAAAAAGTTCAGGAAGGTTTTGCCCCTTTGGTTGAAGGCTTTATTCGTGTGCCATTTGGTGATGTCGAAGCAATTCAAGAAGCTGCCATCAATCATCCTGAGATTGTTGCGATCCTGATTGAACCCATTCAAGGTGAAGGGGGCGTCAATACAGCGCCACAAGGTTTTAGTTATCTGGAAGAAGTGCGTGCTCTATGTAACCAGCATAACTGGTTGATGATGCTGGATGAGATCCAGACTGGTAATGGGCGTACCGGTAAATACTATGCATATCAACATACCAATATTATTCCTGATGTAATGACGACAGCCAAAGGCTTAGGCAATGGTTTTCCAATTGGTGCGGTGATGACTCAAGGTAAAGCTGTTGGTTTGCTTGGTGCGGGTAGTCATGGTTCGACCTATGGCGGAACTGTTTTAGGTTCACGTGTGGTATATACCGTACTGGATACGCTTGAGAAAGAGAATGCAGTTGAAAATGCAGCAACCGTTGGGGCTTATATTGTTGATCAATTAAGAGCTCAATTGGCTGATTACAATGTGCAAGTACGTGGTTTTGGGATGATGATCGGGATTCAATTGCCAAAAGACTGTGCGGAACTGGTTGCGATTGCACGTGATGAGTATCAATTGATTGTCAATGTCACCGCAGGTTCAGTGGTTCGTTTATTACCACCATTGAATATGACTCAAGTACAAGCAGATGAATTGCTAAAACGCCTTGTGCCTGCCATTCAAAATTTTCTCAAAGCTTAACTAAATAACTGCTAATAAAAAAGGGCAATCTATTTGCCCTTTTTTTATATTCAGATAAATGTTTAACCAGAGATATATTGCTGAAGTTGTTCAATCAGAATACGTTGGTCATCCATCGCAGCTTTAACCAAATCACCAATGGAGATAAAACCGACAAGTTTTTCTTGATCGAGTACAGGTAAATGACGCAAATGGCGATCAGTCATGAGATTAAGGCATTCTTCTACCGTGTGGTTTAAACTCACCGAGATTACTTTTGACGTCATAATGTCAGCCACAGGCGTGTTGTTTGAAGAGCGCTCCATCAAGGCAATTTTACGTGTATAGTCACGTTCAGAGAAAATGCCGACGACTTTTTCGTCTTCAGCAACGACTAAAGCACCAACTCCTTTGTCTGCCATAATCTTAATTGCTTCAAGTACAGTCGCATTCGGTGAAATGGTGAAAATTGATTGTACTGCTTTATTCTTGATGACTTGAGCAACGATTGTCATTGTTTATCCACCTGTGTTGTATTGTCATTTTCATTTAACTTAACGGTATTTTTTTTAATTGCAAAGCCCTAATTTCTTTCCAATGATAACTTTTTCTCATGAATGTCTAAAAAGTCATCATTGAGATGACATAAATAACTAAACCGTCACCGCAGTTTGCTGTGGCATAAAGAAGAAATGCTGCATTTGCTGGGTTGAAAGTTTAAATTTTCGATGTGAAGAGTTAAATAAGGCTGGCTCGACCTGTAAACGTGTTAAGGTCGGAAGTAATGATTCATGAAAATCTTTAGGCGTGATTTTGCGTGGTGTGTAATGCTTCCAATGTGCTTTGGCATAGCGATGAGCTTGTACGCCGTTGAGCCAAAATGGAAATACGTGACCGTCTTGATCAGATTTAATCGCCCATCCTTGATGGTATAAACCCCAAAGCACGCCGCAATACATCATTGTTTTTAGAATTGAAATTTTAATCATCAACTCACGTGAGACAGGTTGGAAATGGTTAAAACGGTACATTTTATTGAACTAATATTCTTAAACTTATGGTTTATTATAAGAAATATAGATGGCAGTTATGTTTAAACAATTGATCTAAATCGTAAGCAAATATTGTGAGTCCATGCTCAGGGCGATTGAATAAAAATTTGATGCAGCCCAAGACGAACTAAGCACGCAGTATTTATTGGGATAATACTTGTATGAATTTTTAAGTATTCAAAACGCCAGCTGAGCAAGGCAAAGCGACTGAGCTTTGATGCAGTGCAAGTCAAGCAATAGGGAGAATAGTGTTAATAGGAGGGATGTAGGTATTAAAAAACGCCACCTGAGCAAGACAAAGCGACCAAGCTTTGACGAAGCGCAAGTTAGACAATAGGGAAGAATGAGGTTAATAGGGTTTATACAGGTATTAAAAAACGCCACCTAAGTGACGTTTGATTATGCTTGCAAGGTTGCCATCTTCTGCCAATACTGTGCCTTCAAGGAATCTCTTTCAACTCGGAAGCCTTGGTAATACAATTCTGCTAAAAATAACGCCGCTTTACCGTGGCCTGCTTTAGCAACTTCCTCTAGCTCTTTTACTGCATCTTGGAAGTTTTTTTGCGATTGAATGGTGTTAACCGCGTTGGCATAAACATGTTCTAGTTCATGATGTGTAAATTGTTGAATCATATAATAACTCCTTATTTTAATTATGATTACCGCACATTCTATTCAAAGATACTCTACTTTGAATTTAAGCTACTTTAACTTTGAATTATTAAAGTAATATGACAAATTGCTGGAAATGTCAAATATATTAAGTATCTTTGCGTAAATAAAAGCTTACACGATTAAACATTAACCACAAATAATTTTAAGTAAAATCAAAGTGAGAATAATAGAAAAGGAGAATAACATGTCAAATGTCATTGATGGCGTAACTGTGGATGTTCCACCATTGGAGAGCCAAATTATTGCTTTAGCGCATCATCACCGTAAATTACTTGATGAAGCGATTTTTCATCAAGAAATTCACTTGGGTGATTATTGCTTGGCTCAGCGTAAACGTGTCTATGATTTTGCCAGCCATTTAAGTCCAGAACAAAAAGATAGGTTCTATATGATTTATGATGGAGAACTGAAAAATATTGCGGATGATGATGATTTGCATCCTGCCGATGCTGAAAGTGGTGTGGGTATGTTTGCTATTTTTATTACTCTGGTCATCATTGCTTTTATTCTGTATTTTTCCTTTGTACGCTCATTAATTAGTTAATTGCAGTAAAGTTATGTGCGTTCAATAAGTTGTGGAATTGTGACTTATTGAACGTTGTACTTGTTCTAAGTGAATCAGAGACATACACTACCTCTAATTCGAGGTAAGTTATGTTGTCTATACTTTCTAAGCATAAACTGATGCAATCCAGATTAGGATTCAAATTAGACCAATTCTATAATGTTTTGGTTAGTCTTATTATTTTGTCTATTTTTATACTCGCGTATAACGCCTTACTGCGCCCGATCAATACATTGCAATATCAAAAAATTCTTCAGTATGCACATCAAGCAAGTCATCCAAGAACGCAGCATTTGGCTCAAGAGGTTCTTAGCCATGCTTCCATCCGCCGCCTTGACTACTTAAAGCTTTTAAATGCATATCAATTTGAATCGAAACGGATTAAGCAATACCCAGCAATGGCAAAAGAAGATGAATGAGTTTTAAACGACTCATTTCTATCAATAAATGAATGGGTTGTCCTGATCGGGAAAACCAAATCAATTTATGCTAGACTGACCATCTTTTTAAAAGCCGCTTTAATCTCAAGGAATCGACATGCAACAGCAATCGAATATGCAAAATAAATTCTTGATCAATGAGGACATCGGTGATGATGATGTCACATTGCCGAGTTTACCTGCTGTCGATGTTCCCATTATTGAGCCTGAAGTACAAAAGGTTGTAGAAACACCAACACCAGCTACTTCGACCGCTGCTGTTGAGGAAGAAGTCAAATCAACAGGCTTTTTTGGTCGTATGAAAGATGGTCTGACTAAAACCCGTCGTAGTTTTACGGATGGCATGGTCAACATTTTGATCGGTGGTAAAGAGATTGACGATGAACTGTTAGAAGAAGTTGAAGAGCAGTTACTGGTCGCAGATATTGGGGTTGATGCAACCAAAACAATTATTGCGAATTTGACTGAACGAACAGCGCGTGGTGATTTGATTTATTCACATGCCTTGTATAAAGCACTGCAAGAAGAGTTGGTGGCCTTGCTTGCGCCACGCGTTAAGCCATTGCATATTGATCCGAATAAATCGCCTTATGTAATTTTAATGGTTGGTGTAAATGGTGTAGGTAAAACCACAACCATTGGTAAACTGGCGAAGCGTTTACAAGGTGAAGGTAAGAAAGTGATGTTGGCTGCGGGTGATACATTCCGTGCAGCAGCTACTGAGCAGTTACAAATTTGGGGTGAGCGTAATGATATCCCAGTTGTTGCTCAAGGCCATGGCGCCGATAGTGCTTCAGTTATTTTTGATGCATTTGAAAGTGCACGTGCTAAAGGGATTGATGTCTTGATTGCCGATACAGCAGGGCGTTTACAGAATAAAGCGAATTTGATGGAAGAGCTGAAAAAAGTAAAACGTGTAATGCAAAAGATTGATGCGACTGCACCACACGAAATTATGTTGATTGTTGATGCGGGTACAGGGCAGAACGCAATTAACCAAGTACAACTTTTTGATGAAGCCGTAGGTTTAACGGGTATTACCATTACCAAGCTTGATGGTACAGCAAAAGGTGGTGTGCTATTTAATATTGCAAGCCGTACACATGTACCAATTCGTTATATTGGTGTGGGTGAGAAGATTGATGATTTGCGTCCTTTCTCGGCAAAATCATTTGTTGCAGCATTATTTGAAACTGATAAGTAATTAAATTATGATAAAAAAACTCCACCAGATGTGGAGTTTTTTTTATTTTGAATAAAGAATAAGACTGTTTCAAAAATAAAACGATCTGTCATATTTTTTAGGCTGTTCCTAAAAAATACATCGTTATACACTACATTCAATCCAAGATAACGCCCTAAGGGCACAAGGTAGGAATAACAACATGAGCAATTTTTTAAATAGCATCAAATCACGCCGTACTATTTATGCCATTGGTAAAAACCTTACGGTTGACCAAGAAAAGGTTGAAGAAACGATTCGTGAGGCTGTTAAACATAGCCCATCATCATTTAATTCCCAAACTTCACGTGTTGTAACTTTGTATGGGAACTCACACGTTAAATTTTGGGAAATCGTACGTGAAACTTTACGTAAAATGATACCAGCAGAAGCGTTTGCGAATACAAGTGCAAAAATTGATAGTTTTGCAGCAGGTTTTGGTACTGCATTATTTTATGAAGATCAAGATGTTGTAAAAGGTCTGCAAGAGCAATTTGCATTGTATGCAGATAACTTCCCGGTTTGGTCTGAACACTCAAGTGCGATTGCTCAGTTCGCGACTTGGACGGCTTTATCTGAAATTGGTGTGGGTGCATCTTTACAGCACTACAACCCAATTATCGATGAAGAAGTTGCTGAAACTTTTGAGATTCCTGCAAACTGGAAATTACGTGCTCAGCTTGTATTTGGTTCTATCGAAGCAGCAGCAGGCGAAAAAACCTATATGGATGATACGGCTCGCTTTAAAACTTTTAACTAAGTTTAAACGAGTATCAAGAAAGGGCACTTTTAGTGCTCTTTTTTTATTGCAATAAAATGATTCCCCGAAGCTTTATAAGCTCCAGAATAAATAGTCTGCTTTCATGCTATAGAAGAATAAACAGAATAAAATGAGGTGCTAGAATAGAGTCGGTCTTCATCGCTGGAAAGTATAGGTTATGATTAAGTGAAATTATCATAAGATTTTGTTTTGTAACATTAAATTTGAATTTTTTGTGCATAAATTATAAAATATACACTTGTCTTTGTTTGTTTTGTATTGAGTGTATATTGTGAAAAAAATATTAATTCTCCTGATAAGTAGCTTAGTTTGTGGTTCTGCATATAGTGCCGATGATTTGTTTAAGAAGCCTCAATCTTTTTTAATTCTGAAAAAAGAAGAGCCTCAATATGAGAAGAGTGGCGATCGTTTTGATTTCTTTGAGTCATTCAAACAACAAGAACAAGACCGTATCAATCAACGCCATTACAACTTAGAAAAACAACATGAAATTCAAGCCAATACTTCGAATATGAGTCCTCATGACAAATCCCAATACCTTTTGGAACATCGACATTTTGATGCTTTGAATGCGTATGGTCAGGAGCAGCAGTTTAACTTAATGCAAAAAGCACGAAATAAAGGTGTAATTTCAGAACAGGACTATCAACAAAAAATTCTGCAGCAACCTTCGTTTCCTTCAGAGCAGAGAAGCAATCAACTTAGACTATCAATCCCGATTGGGGAGTGAGCAGATTGGATATTGTTTTGCAGATGAATATTTGAAAAATATACCCACCCATTCGGTGGGTTTTTTATGATGACACAATTTAGATTAACTGTTTGGTTGGCGTGTTATTAAATAGATATTCGTCCAATCAGACTATGCTTGATTCATCGACAAGAAGTTAAGACAGCCTTGAGTATCATCCAACACATTAAAGGGCAAAAGTGATATAAGGGAGAAGCGGGAGTGATAGATGAAAGCAATATTAGATTTCTTGAAAACGTTAACGGGCAATCAATCAACGCGGAAGAAGGCCAGTACAACGAATCCATCTTTTGATGTGGCAACTGCTTATGATGTTGTTGAGAGTATTGGTGTAGCTACTGATTCGGAAAAATTGACCAGTAGTGTCGGTATAAATCTGATTACAAGCTTTGAAGATTTAAAACTAAATGCTTATGACGATGGTGTAGGCGTCTGGACAATTGGTTTTGGTACGACAATTTACCCAAATGGTCTTAGAGTGAAACGGGGAGATCGTTGCACAGTGGAGCAGGCCAAGTCCTTTTTTCAACAAGACTTGAGGCGCTTCGAGGCAATAGTCAATCAAGCTGTTAACGTTGTAATTAATCAAAATCAATTCGATGCCTTGATATCACTGACATATAATATTGGTCAAAGCGCATTTAAGCGCTCTACACTGCTTAAAAAGCTCAATGCAGAGGACTATGACGGAGCAGCCGATCAGTTCCTTGTCTGGAACCGTGGCGGAGGTAAAATGTTAAGAGGTTTGGTTCGGCGCCGTGAAACAGAGCGGGCACTATTTTTAAAAAAGTAGCTTGAGTGTAGAAACCTGCATTTTCTTTTTTATGATATTAGCATAAGAAAAGTCGTTTAAGGTTTAGATTCGAGCGGTTGTGGCCTGTGGTGTTTCATAGTAAATTACCAAAAGAAATTGACGATAAAAGGATTTATAACATAAAGGTTTTATCATTGTAGAGAATTGCCAAAACACCAGTTCTACATCAATCAATTGTAAAATATTGTTTTTGTTATAATTAAAAATATTGTCATAAAATGGTCACAATCGCGTTGCATAGTGCATACGATTTCATAAAAATGTTTATATCGAGAAGAGTCTAATGTCTTTAAGAGTTGGTGTTGCTGCTGTCGGTTTATTATTAAGTAGTTCAGTTTTTTCAGCAGTTACAATCACTGCACCTGAAGAAATCGTGATTCTTGCTGTAAATGGTCAAGAAGTAAATAATGGTTTGATTCCTTCAAAGAAGAGTACCTATCAGGTTGATCCAGGTGATTTAACCGTTAATGTGCGCTATCGTGAATACTTTGAGCACTTGAGTGGTGAACATGACATCCTTAAATCTGGTGTGGTAACCCTGCAAGCTTCCAACTTAAAAGATAACCAGTCGTATAGTTTAGGGCTTGTAAATGCGCCAAAAAGCTTTGAAGCTGCAAAAAAATATGCAGATCAACCGACGGTTGCTTTATATGATCAAAATAAAAAGCTTGTTGTTCAACAAACAGGTGCAAACAATGAAGCACAACCGTGGTTCTCTGGGAATAATTTGTTAAGTCGTACCTTAGACCTGACACAAAAGAACAAAAACAATACTATAAATCAACCAGCACCTGTTTATGCAGCACAAGCTGCCGTACCTGTAGCAGTAACTAGCACTGCTACAGAAGCAGGAAAAACCACTGATCAACAGCTAGCTGAATTATGGCAAAAAGCGTCTAAAGCTGAACGTCAAAAGTTTATGGCTTGGCTCGCAGGTCAAACGAACTAATTTATAATATGATAAAAAAGCCGATGTCATCATCGGCTTTTTTATTGTTTGGTGGTGAGTACAAGCCTAGTATGTTCGATCTTTGTACTGTTAGTAAAACGTATAAACACCAAAGCGGTGAAGTAGATTCGAACAAAAATGTTAGTTGGAAACCAAAGCTCTTGGCTTGGGAATAAATAAGCAAGTGCTGAGGTCAGGGGAATCAGAAATAAAATCGTGGTAATTGCCGATAAAAGTTGTGGTAGGGCTTTTGCTCACCAATGATAAAATGTATGAAATATAGGTAAAAATACAGAGTAGTAGCTATAGATAACTACATTATGATGACTTTGTAATTGCAATGGTATGACATGATAGCATCAATCAATCGAGATAATGATTAATGCTGTTATCTTAACTATTAAACGATGAAAGCAAGTATCTTGCCCACGGACTTAACTTCTTTTGCTGAGATTGCTTTTGCCATAGCACTATCTCTCATGTCTTATTTTATTTTCTTATGTCAAAATTATCGTAATTTTAGCTATAAGATGTCTGATACAGTATTGAGATACTGCTATGAGGCGGGTTTTAAAGTAAAATTTTATAAGAAAGACTCGAATCTTGGTCAGGCTCATTTTTAGTCAAGCTTGGACCATATTGCTATTGCAGTTGGTACTATGTTTTTAATTATAGATTTAAAATGAAAACGCTTATCAGATTTGATAAACCTGTTATATAAAATATTATCAAATATAAATATTAAGTTGGATTTTATTTTACATTATAGGACTTTTTTTCATGAATTTTGATTTTAAATAGTCTTGGTTTTAATTTTTTTTGATGCCAGATTCGGTTAGTAAAGTATATTAATTCAATAGTTTAAGTTTGTTGTTTGAGTTTTTTTGAAATGGAACTGGCTCTATGCTGTACGAATGTATCAGATGGTTTTATGATCTGGCTTCATTTAACATACTTATAAATATTTAAAATATTGATTCAATTGACGTAAGCTATTCCAAGCTTCTAAATAATGAGAAAATGATTTGAGGGTGATATGTTTTGGATTATATTTTTCATTTTTTTGATTGTGATGTATCTGCTGCTCAAAGCGTATAATACTTTGCAAGCAAAAGCAGAGTTTATTAAATCCAGTCTGTCTAATATTTCTGTATCGTTGCAAAAAAAAGTGAATCTGATTAATCAATTAATTGATGTAGTTAAAAATTATCAAGATGGCGAGCAACTTTTACATCTGACTATTTCTAAAGATGTAACTAAAGCAAATGAAATTGTTTCTGGGCAGCGTGAGTCACAAGTAGCTTTGATGGGAATTCAAGGTTTGGTTCAGCGTTATCCTGATCTTAAAGCAAATGAACAATACCAGAGTCTAATGCAGAGTATAAAGGCTGTTGAGGATGAAATTGGACATCAACGTGAAACATTCAATCATTATGTTCGAGAATATAATACCAAACGTGGTTCCATCCCCACCGTTTTTATTGCGAATGCACTTAAATTTTCTGAAGCACCCTATTTGGATTTTTCAGTTGAAAATACGGAACAACACATTCTAAAAGATTTTCATACCGATAGTGCTGAGCATTTAACAGCACTTTTGGGTTCTGCGAAAACTAGTTTGCTTGATGGTTCCAAAACACTTGCTAATAAAGCGTTAGATACCAGTAAGCGCATCCTCGAGAGTGAGCAAGTCCAGAATTTAAAAGAGAGTGCCGTATCTAAGTATCAGCAAATGATTGATAAGCCGAATCAGTTAGAACAAAATACTGAAGAAGAAGTTAGCGATACAATAGTTACCGAGCAAACTGTACAAGCTCAAATTGACCAGCGTGAAAGTGGTGATGAGATTCAACCATCGAGTAAAGTAGATTAAATTATTTCAAGATCGATCAAATTTAGTTTGGCTTTATTCTAAACTACACTAAATAAAAAAGCTGCCAGATCAACCAGCAGCTTTTTTATGGTGAGGAGGGATTTAGTTGCCGACCCAAATAAAATACCCTAACAGCATTAAAGGCCAGGCGATGTAGGGACTAAATAACCATTTCCATAACCAGAATCTGGGTATAAACCCAACGCCATGCACGAAGCCACCAGAAATTCCAATCATTACCAACATGAGCAAGCTATGATTGTAATGTCCGTTTGCATCCAACATCAGGGATGGGTGTATCAGTAAAATAGCAGCAAGGGGCAATGCCAACAAAAACGAAACGGTCATTGCAAATACTTGCGCTTTACTATTCTTCGGTGTTGTCATTGCTTCAGCCATTTTATTATTCCTCATCTAAATTTTGATGGTGTTCGATATACAGTGCACTGAGTACACCTGCAAAGCACGCCATCAAAATGCCTAGAATCCATGCAAAATACCACATGTTATATCTCCTGATTAATACAAACTATGTGAATTTTCTTCAATATGTTTGTTGGTGATGACACCCCACATTTTGTAATACGACCAAGAGGTGTAGATCAAAATGAGTGGAACGAAGATACATGCAGCAACGGTCATTACACCAAGGGTTTTATGACTAGAAACAGCATCCCACATGGTCAAGCTTGAGGTTGGGTCAATGCTTGATGGTAATAAGAATGGGAATAATGCAAAACCTGCAGTCAGGATTGCACCGACAATCATTAAGCTTGTACCTGTAAAGCTTGCAGCCGCTTTATGTTTGCCTGCACTAATGATGACCAGTAGCGCACCTAAAATTGCAACAATAGGTGCCGCCATCGTAATCGGATAAGTTGCATAGTTATTTAACCAACCATGATTGGCATTGGTCACCACATCTTTCGCCAGTGGGTTAAGCGCAGCATTGGTATTGACCGCAGTGGCATAGCTATAACCGGAGATATTGCCAAAGGCTAACCATGCACCCGCAGCCAAGAAGCACACAAGGAACACGATTGCCATGATCTGTGTAGCTTTGGCAGAACGGTTATGCAAATTGCCATCGGTACGCAGCATCAGCCAAGCACCACCATGTGCACATAACATTGATAGGCTAACAAGACCGCAAATCAGTGCAAACGGATTTAAGAGTGCAAAGAAGCTACCTGTATATTGCGAACGTAACGTGTCGTCTAAGCTAAAGGGTACACCGAGGAACAAGTTACCAAAGGCTACGCCAAACACCAGTGCAGGAACAGCGCCACCGATACATAGTCCCCAGTCCCAAGAAGTACGCCATTGGGTATTCTCTAACTTGGAGCGATAGTCAAATCCGACGGGTCGCAGGAACAGGGCAAATAAAACCAGTAGCAAGGCCCAGTACATTCCGGAGAAAGCAACCGCATAGACCATTGGCCAAGCTGCAAATAAAGCACCACCAGCGGTAATGAACCAAACTTGGTTGCCGTCCCAGTGCGGTGCAATCGTATTGATTGCAGCACGGCGTTCAGAATCAGTTTTACCCACGAATGGCATCAGTGCCATTGAGCCCATATCGAAACCATCGGTGAGGGCAAAGCCAATCAGTAGAACACCGACCAATACCCACCAGATAATTTTTAGGAGTTCATATTCGATCATGACTGAGCCTCCCCAGCTTTTGCTTCTAGTTTTTCGAAGTGATATTTACCAGTATGTAACGAGCTTGGACCTAAACGCGCAAATTTGATCATTAAGTACATTTCGATAATCAGTAGCACGGTATAGAACGCAGCTAATGCAATGATTGAACCCCATACATCGCCTGTACTCACACTTGAAGCAGACAAATGTGTTGGTAAGATTTCACCAATTGACCACGGTTGACGACCACCTTCAGCCACATACCAACCTGTTTGAGCTGCAATCCATGGGAGTGGGAGAGCAAACAAAGCAAATTTGAGTAACCAAGGTTTATCTTCGGCATTACGTTTTGCCACTGACCATGTTGCAAGAAGGAATAGCAATAACATCAGGAAGCCAGAAGCCACCATTGCACGGAATGAGAAGAATAGAGCCGCTACATTTGGAATGGTGTCTTTAGTTGCCGCCTGAATATGTTCTTCAGTTGCATCAACCACATTTGGAGAATATTTTTTCAAGAGTAGGCCATAACCTAAGTCTTTTTGATTTTTCTCAAATGAAGCCAATAAGTCTGGAGAACGGTCGCCCGCACGAAGTTTTTCTAACTCGCTATAAGCCACCATACCGTTACGGATACGCACTTCATGTTCTTTCATCAAGTCGCGTAAACCGGTCACTTCTTTGTCTGTAGAACGCGTTGCAATAATCCCCATCACATAAGGAATCTTAATTGCATAATCGGTGCGCATTTCCTGCTGATTTGGGAGACCAAATAAGGTAAATGCAGCAGGCGCAGGTTCGGTATGCCATTCAGCTTCGATTGCAGCAAGTTTGGTTTTTTGAACATCACCGAGTTCATAACCAGATTCATCACCAAGCAAAATCACAGAAAGTGTTGAAGCTAAACCGAAGATGGCAGCAATTGCGAATGAACGACGCGCAAACGGTAAGTCACGTTTCTTTAGTAGATAGTAGCTTGAGATCGCAAGAACGAAGATCGCACCTGTGACATAACCCGCAGAAACCGTATGCACAAACTTCACCTGAGCAACAGGGTTGAAGATCAATGCACCGAAATCAACCAGTTCCATACGCATGGTTTCGTAGTTAAATGCAGCACCAACTGGGTTTTGCATCCAACCGTTTGCGATCAGAATCCACAAGGCAGACATATTCGAACCAATTGCGACTAACCACGTCACGCCTAAATGTTGGACTTTAGATAGGCGATCCCACCCAAAGAAGAACAAACCGATAAAGGTTGATTCAAGGAAGAAGGCCATCAAACCTTCAATGGCAAGTGGCGCCCCGAAAATATCGCCTACATAGTGGGAATAATAGGCCCAGTTGGTACCAAACTGGAATTCCATGGTTAAACCAGTGGTTACACCTAGGGCAAAGTTAATCCCGAAGAGTTTCCCCCAGAATTTGGTCATGTCTTTATAGATTTCTTTACCAGAAATCACATAGGTGGTTTCCATAATGGCAAGAATAAAAGCCAGACCTAAAGTTAGAGGGACGAAAAGAAAGTGATACATTGCGGTCATTGCAAATTGGAACCGCGAAAGATCGACCACGCTTTCAGAAATCATCAACGTGTCTCCTGAGTTTTGGACATGTCACCAGCAATACGCTCGGCAACTTCATTGTTAAAATCTTTTGGAATCGTTGGCGCATCAAACCAGATGTGTTTAATCACCAAGAGAAGGACAACTTTAATAATAAGAATAATCGTGATTTCTCTGATGAGCCGCCGATTTGGATCTTGAGAACTCGTGTTCATTGAACCCAGCCTCATATTTAAAGAAGATGTAAAACATTATTAAATAAAATTCATTAAAAATAAACCTTTAGGGTTTTAAAATAATAATTATTGATTTAGTTGTTATTTATCAATTATTTATGTTTGTTATTTTAAATATTTTAAAATAAATATTTTATCCAACTAAAATAATAGGAATTAATTTTAAAATCTGATTAAAACAGTTGTATTTGCATTTTTATATCCGATTAAAAAGATATGGTTTATAGTGAATTAAAAAAATGTTAAACCAACTAAAATGGTATGAATATAAAATTTATAATATATACAGTGGGTTATAAATTTACTTTCACGATTAAATAATTTTTAGAATGAAGTCATGGTAAAACCTAGTGTATAGCTAAAGATTATTTTAAAAAATGTGATGGATTTCACTGTCGTGCTTTTGGTGCCAGTGAGATCATAAAAACCAGAAGAAGGGAAGAGCCTAATTCAAAACTTTTACCCCATACATTTGTAACAAAATGTAATTTTCTGGGTTTTTAATGCAGAAAAGAGCTTTTTGAGTGAAAATTTAGTCTGGTGTAAACAGATTATTTGAAAGCGAGATTTTCTTTGCGAGATAATGTGAGTTCGATTTTTGACTAATCAACAACACTTGTGATTGTAATTCGAGCTCGCCGTATTCTGGCTCGACTTGTACATAATACAGCTGTCCAAACTCATCACGGACACGTGCTTGTGCTGAAAATCCTGGACGTGCATTGCCAGTCGAAATAGTGGCTAAACGGCCAACCAAATTAGTATGGGTATGAATGACTTTAGGCTTAATTACCTGATCCAGGCAATGAATCATAAATACGGTAAAGAAAATATCGATGATTAAAGCAGGAACAAATAAATAATAAGGTGAAATGAAATAGTGTTGTAAAGCAAAGAATGAGAGCTCTAAAAAATAACCCGCAAAACTAAAGTTGATTAATAGGAATACAAAGATGAGATATTTAGAAAATTTGACGTCAAGCAACGGAGAATTAAGTAACCATTCAGGCGTCAGCTTTTTCACCAAATGGCTGGGCCGTAAACCAATCACAATTCCGATGGTTTCTGCAATGCTGAGCACAATTAAAGCCACAACACTCATATGAAATGGCATAAGGTAATAATTGAGGAAAAATTCAGTCATTGCAGAATTCATGATCTAGGTGTTAATCAATATAGATACCACCATCTGAGTGGACTTCCAAATTTACTTTTTCAAGAAATTCACCCAAACATGGTCCAGAAATACATTCGCCTGTTTCGACTGAAAACAGCGCGCCGTGAGTAGAGCACTGAATGTATTCTCGGTCTTGGTCTAAGAATTGATTTTCTAAATATTCAAGTTCAGTTTGCAAATGTGGGCAAACATTCTGATAGGCATAGAAGTTGCCATCTTTTTGAGTAATGAAAATCGTGGTTCCTTTCATGGTGTCGTATGCACGAGACTCACGTTCAGGGACTTCCTCGGTCATGCAAATCTTTTCCATATTACGCACATTCCTGCTGAGCTTTTTGGAATTGTTCGAAAAGTTTAGCGTAGTTCTCTACACTTAAACGTGGTCCATACTGAGCAACGACCTCGCTTGAGATCAAAATAGCAAGTTGTGCCGCAGCTTCCAAGCTTAAACCTGCATTCATTGCATATAAGAATGCACCTGAAAATGCATCACCTGCGCCATTGGTGTCGACTGCTTCAACAGCACGGCCATTAACGTGGAAGTGGTGTGCACCATCTACAATTACAGCACCTTTAGCGCCTTGCGTAATGACCACTTGTTTGTTTTTTAAGCTTAGACGTGCAATCGAAGCTTCAAGGTTATCTGTTTCAGTAAACATCAACGCTTCTTGTTCATTACAGAATAACAAGTCAACACCGTCATCTAGAAGTTCTTCCAGACCTTGCCGTGCATATTGCACCATGGCTGGGTCAGACAGCGATAAGGCAATTTTTACACCCTGTGCTTTTGCAAGTTCACGTGCTTGTTTAACCGCAACACGTGCGGTATCGCTAGTTGATAAATAACCTTCGATATACAGCCATTTTGCAGTTTTAAGCGGCTCAAGATCAATCTGTTCAGTCGATAATTCAGCAGTAATACCGAGGTAAGTTTGCATGGTGCGTTCTGAATCTGGACTGATCAGAACCATACAGGTGCCTGTTACACCTTCACTAATCGATTGAGTTGTGGTGCTGATGCCTGCTTCGTTTAAGCCGTCTAGGTAAATTCTACCAAGTTCATCATTACCCACGCGACAGCCATAAAATGCAGTACCACCCAATGCACTAAAAGCAACGGTAGTATTGGCTGCTGAACCGCCGCTGGCCTGGCCTTTATAAGTTTGAGTTGCTTGTAATTTTTGATATAGATTTGCCTGTGTTTCACCATCGGCCAACTGCATCGTGCCTTTTTGCAACGCCTGTTGCGTTAAAAACTCATTTGAAACCTTAAATTCTTGGTCAATGAGTGCATTACCAATTGCAAAAAGATCAACAGTTGCCATGTTTGTCATCACAGTAAAAATCAAAAAGTAAAGTTTACACGAATGCTACGGATTACAGTAGGTTGTTGAAGAAAATTCAGCAAACCGTTGCACAATCTTGAAATGAGGTAATGTCGCGGAGCAATATCTAATTAAAATTAAAAGAAGTCTGGAATTCTTACGCAAATTGATATTCTGATTCGATATTCACAATTTAAGATATGCCGCTTCAAGTTCCATCTAGTGTAGCGCTGTAAAAGCGCTGGCATGTGTTTATTCGATTGGAACGAACAATAGCACAGATTTATTTTTGGTGTGATGAACTGATTCACGGATACGATATAGATGGCTCATTTTTATCACAGTCGGGGAATCGGCCTTTGTGCTAGTGCGCAGTAATTTCTATAAAATTTGCTAAAACACTGTTTGGGCTTGGGCGCTGCTTTTTTCTACAAAAATAGAGTAATTTACATGGATATCGATACGTATTCTTCGGTAGACTCTCTATAATCAATTGTAATGAATTTAATAGAGACAAATTGGAGATCACATGACTGTAGATGTTACTGAAAGCATTACCCAAACAACTCATCCCGCGTTTCAGCTATTACGTCAACACCATGTAGAAGCACTCGATATTCAAGTTTTAGAATATAAGCACAAAGTGACTGGTGCAGTTCACTACCACTTAGCCACAAGCCATGACGAAAATGTGTTCTTGGTGGCTTTTAGAACCCAACCTATGGATTCAAAAGGAACTGCACATATTTTAGAGCACACGGCGCTATGTGGTTCTGAAAAGTTCCCGGTACGTGATCCCTTCTTTTTAATGATTCGTCGTTCTTTAAATACGTTTATGAATGCTTTTACGGCAGCAGACTGGACGGCGTATCCATTTGCAACGCAGAATAAAAAAGACTTTCAGAACCTATTGTCGGTGTATCTAGATGCCGCTTTTGCCGCAAATTTGAATCCTCTGGATTTTGCGCAAGAAGGTATTCGTATTGAACTGGAAAACGATCAAGCCGTTTACAAAGGGGTGGTGTTCAATGAAATGAAGGGCGCGATGAGCTCCCCAACAGATCAGTTGTATCACCAGTTGGCGCATCATTTATTCCCTGAGACGACCTATCACTATAATTCTGGTGGCGATCCAAAAGACATTCCTGATTTAAGTTATGAACAACTCGTCGACTTTTATAAAACCCATTATCATCCAAGTAATGCGGTGTTTATGACTTTCGGTAATCAGAGTGCTTATGATCTGCAAGAGCAATTTGAAAGATTAGCTCTACATAAATTCTCACAAGGTACAACCTTGTACTCAACGCCAGAAAAGCGTTTGACAGCACCCGTGGAAGTGACGGAAAGCTATGCAGTGGATAGCGAAGACCTAAAAGATAAAACCTATCATGTGATGTCTTGGTTATTGCCAGAAACCAGTGATATTAAACTACGCTTAGGTATGCGTCTGGTTGAAGGTATTTTATTGGAAAACTCTGCTTCACCTTTACGCCAGTATTTAGAAACCTGTGGTTATGCACAATCAACAGGCCCACTGATGGGGGTTGATGACAGCAACTTTGAAATGACTTTCTATTGTGGTGTACAAGGTTCAAATGCAGAACATGCCGATACCTTTAAACAAGGTGTTTTAAGCATTTTAACAGACGTTGCAGCTAAACCAGTTGATACCGATCTGGTGGATGCGATTCTTCATCAGATCGAATTGCATCAACGTGAAATTAATGGTGATGGTACACCGTATGGTCTGAGCCTGATCTTGAACGGTTTAGGCAGTGCCATCCATCATAATGATCCAATTCATGTTTGGGATGTTGACTCTGCGATTGAGCAAGTTAAAGAAGAACTCAAAGACCCAATGTGGTTGTCCAATTTAATTCAAACACATTTATTGGATAACCCGCATCGTGTGCAAATGACTTTGGTGCCAGATGCAACCAAATCAGTCAAAGAACAGCAAGCTGAGCAGGCGCGTTTGGCTGAGATTACCGCCAATTTGACTGAGCTTCAGAAAGTTGAAATTCAGGAAAAAACAGAAGCTTTGAAAAAGCGTCAAGATACGCCAGACGATCTTGAGTTGTTACCAAAAGTCGGTTTGGAAGATATCCCTGCAGAATTGCAGATTGTACAAGGGCAATTGCGCGAAATTATCTGCAATGGTTTAGATACGCCGTTGAATCTTTATCATGCGGGTACCAATGGGATTTACTATCAACAGGTGCTGATTCAGATTCCTGATGAAATCGTACAATCGCCTTACTTTAATTTGCTTTCAATTCTGATGGGCGAAGTAGGTGCTGGTGAATACGACTATCTTCAATTGCAACAAATCCAAACGGCTGTCAGCGGTGGTCTGGGTATGGGAGCATCTTTACGCAGTAAGGTGGATGATAAAGACCGTATCAGTGCATGGTTAACCTTAACAACGAAATCTTTGACACAAAAGTTGGATGCAATTCAACTGCTTAAACTTGCTTTTGAGCAGCTTCGTTTTGATGAAAAAGATCGTATTATCGAGTTGTTACAACAACGTAAGACCCGTTGGCAGTCACGTTTATCCGGTTCTGGTCATAGCTATGCCATGCAGGCTGCATCTCGTCAAATGAGTGCATTGGCTCGCCGTGATTATCATAATACAGGTTTAGGTGCGCTAAATTGGCTTACAGACTTGGTGAACAAGATTGATCAAGATGATACAGCTTATCAAGCATTGATTACTGAATTACAGGCGATTCACCGCAAGTTAATGCAAGCGCCAAAACAGTTCTTGTTGGTGTGTGAAGAGCATCAATCGGATCGTTTGGTTGAAGAAGTCCAAAATGTCTGGGATAAGTTAGCAGTTGATCAAGCTCCTGTGACTTTGACACAAGTGGATCAAGTCAATACCAATGACGATGAAGCATGGTTGATTCAGGCCAATGTTCAATTCTGTTCTTCTGCTTATCAAGCGGTTGATGTTGCACATCCAGATGCAGCTCCCTTGATGGTATTGGCGGCTTACTTGCGTAATGGTTTTTTACATAGTGCCATTCGTGAAAAAGGTGGTGCTTATGGTGGTGGCGCAAGTTATGATGGAAATGCGTGTTCATTCCGTTTCTACAGCTACCGTGATCCACGTTTAGCGGAAACATTTAATGATTTTGAAGCCAGTGTACAGTGGTTATTAAATACTGAACAACAACCACATCAATTAGAAGAAGCAATTCTTGGTTTGGTTGCAAGTATGGATAAGCCAGGTTCACCGGCAGGGGAAGCAATTACCGCATGTTATGCATTGTTGCATTCACGCACGCCGAAATTCCGTAAAATTTTGCGTGAACGTTTATTGAACGTCAACCTAGAGGATATACAGCGTGTGGCGAAGCAATATTTATTGGCTCAAAAACCTGTAAAAGCAGTGGTTGCGCCATTTGCGAAACGTGAAGAATTGCAGAAACTTGGATTTAATATCCAGCAAGTTAATTAATAAAATAAAAATCGGAGAAATGTATGGCGTTCAAGTCTTTTGAACGTAGTCATTTGGAGCTGAGTATCCTCGCGATACTCGGCTCTTTAACGACAGCGTTAGCACATGCGCAATCAACAGCACCAACAAGTCCAGCCACCGTAGATGCGTGTGTAGCTCTGGCAGCAAATGCTGAACGTTTGGCTTGTTATGATAGTCTTTTTAAAGCACCGACCATTATCCCAACACAAGTGCAGACGGATGCTGCACCTATGCTTGCAGCAGCGATGCCTGCGGCTGAAGCAAATGAAAAAGCCAAGCCTGAGTCTTTTAAAGATAAAGTGGTGCAAAAGGTCAGTGATTTAAATATTTTAGGGGCAGCACCTAAATTTGATCCGAATGTGTCTTTGTTAGATCGTCGTTGGGAGCTTTCAGAGGAGAGTAAACTGGGTGTCTGGAATATCCGTGCGTATCAACCAGTTTACTTGCTGCCAGTATTTTGGACTAGCGATAAAAATGAGTTTCCAAGTAGTCCAAATCCTGAAAACACGGTAAAACAAAAGCAGGATCTCACCTCAAGTGAGGCTAAATTTCAGCTTTCGTTTAAGACCAAAGCTTGGGAAAATATCTTTGGTGACAATGGTGATCTTTGGTTGGGTTATACTCAGTCTTCACGTTGGCAGGTGTATAATTCGAAAGAATCTCGCCCGTTCCGTGAGACTAATTATGAGCCTGAAGCAAGTTTGATGTTTAGAACCAATTATGAAATTTTAGGTCTGAATGCACGTTTGCTTGGTGTGACATTGAACCATCAATCTAATGGACGTTCAGATCCACTCTCTCGTAGCTGGAACCGAGTGATTTTTAATCTAGGCTTCGAGAAAGATAATTTTGCCTTGATGGTTCGCCCTTGGTACCGCATAGAGGAAGAAGCCAAAGATGATAATAATCCAGATATTAAGGATTATATTGGTCGTGGTGATTTAACTGCATTCTATCGTAAAGGTGATAACGACTTTTCCTTGATGCTGCGCCATTCATTAAAAGGTGGCGATCGTTCGCATGGTGCAGTGCAGTTTGACTGGGCTTTTCCTATTAAAGATAAATTGCGTGGTCATTTACAAATATTTGATGGCTATGGCGAAAGTCTGATTGATTATAACCACCGAGCAACCTATGTCGGCTTAGGTGTCTCATTAATGAATTGGTACTAAATGAGTTTAAATATTCCAGAACCTTTATTACAGCTTGAAGCAAATTGTGGGGTATTTGCAACGTGGTTAATCTTAAAGCAATATCATAGCCATATTGATATTGCTGACCTGATCCAACTATGTCGCCATGATCGAAAAGAGGGAACCTTTACCATTGCTTTGGCTGTGGCGTTGAAAAGACTGGGCTTTAATGTGTCTTTTTATACAGATCCCGATCCCTATATTGATGAAAATGAAAAGCAGAGTTATCTCGATGCACAAGCTTTGCAGATTCCGGTGAATGCTGCTTTAGGTTATGCCGGAATTCAGCAGGCTTTTGAAGAGGGTAACTTTGTTATTGTGTTTTATGACACTTTACAGGGCATTGGAAACCAATCTCTGATTTATTCAATTGATAAACAGGAGATTAGTTTCTGTGATCATTTTGATGTGATGTCTAAAGCCCAGTTTGAGCAGCAACGCCAAGCCGAAGGTATTTGTCGACAAGCGATAGTGATTGAGCAACCGCTAGATCATCATCCGATTTGAATATTGGCATTGGCATGTTTTAAGCGACTCTTTTTGGGGGTCGCAATTAAATAGGCCAGTGTCAGTGGTCCTAATCGACCTGTAAACATTAGTAGGCTCAGGACAAATAAGCTACCGTCATGCAGTTGGCCTGTTACGCCACGTGACAGGCCAACTGTACAGGCAGCAGACACCACTTCAAACATCAGATCGAGTACATCGAGCTTGGGTTCAAGCAGAAAAAGAATAAAGCAACCTACAAAGACCAACATACCGGTAATCGCTGCAACAGCAAGTGCTTTATATGTCGTTTCTTGAGAGACGGAGTGATTAAAAATACGAATTTCTTCATTGCGCCTTAAAAAAGAAATTACACACAGCAATAAAATGACGAAAGTACCAACCTTAATCCCGCCAGCAGTACTGAGAGATCCACCACCAATAAACATCAAAAGCATGGTCAGTAAGGCAGTACTGTGTTCCATCGAACCAGTGTCGATGGTATTAAATCCTGAAGAGCGTGGTACGGTGGCTTGAAACCAGGCATTCATTGCCTGTTCGCCTAAACTCATTGAGCCGAGTGTGAGAGGGTTGTTTGACTCCAAAAGCCAGATCAGTACAAAAGCAACCAGATTTAAAATTGCGATAGTACTCAGGATTAATTTACTGTTTGGTGTCAGTTTGCTCCAACGCTTATTTTGTTTTACATCGATCAAGACTAAAAAGCCAATCCCGCCCAATGTGTATAGAATGCTGATGGTTAAACAAATCAGATAATGACTTTGAAAGCTGATGAGGCTGTTTTCAAATAATGAAAACCCAGCGTTATTGAAGGCCGAGACACTATAAAAGACGGCATAGTACAATCCTCGAGCAAAACCATAGATAGGGGCAAAGGAGGCGGTCAGAATAATGACCCCAATCAGTTCAAAGAACAGGGTATAGAGTACTACGCCTTTGGCAACAAAAGTAACTTTAGACAGGCTGGTTTGTCCTAGGCTATCTTGGGCCATCATTTGCTGTTTCAGACCCAATTTGGGGGCTAAACTTAGTGCAGCTAAAATGGCAAAGGTCATAAAGCCCAAGCCACCCGACTGAATCAGTAATAAAATAATGAATTGTCCAAAATGATTGAAAGAATCATTCAGGTTTACTACGGATAAACCAGTAATAGTTACAGCTGAAGTAGCTGTAAACAGAGCATCCATCCAGCTGACATTGCCTTTATTTGCGATGGGAAGTTTAAGTAAAATTGTACCAATAATAATAAAACTCAAAAAACCAATCGCGAGCAAAGAAGGTGGGCTTAGGTTAAATGTCTTCTGGGGGTTTATTTTAAATGCCATATTATACAAAGCATCCTGAAAGTTTTCTAAGATGACTGAGAGAGCCTTCTAGAATCAGAACATCATCCGTTTTTAGCGTGAAATTGGCATCTGTTTCATAGAGAATCTGTTGATCTCTCTTGAGTAATAACAATTTGATATTCGGTTCTTGTTTTAAGATGCCTGATAAATTGACTTGGTTGAGTTTTTCATTAACAGGGACTTTTACAATATAGTGATCATCATCCAGTGCCATATAACGACTCACCATTGGATAATTTAAGGCTTGCGCTACACGAACGCCCATATCTTCTTCAGGATGTATAATTTTACTGACATTTAAATGAGAAAGGATGGTGTGATGAGCCTTGGTCTTGGCTTTGACCAAAATTTTTTCAACGCCAAGATTTTTTAGATTTAAAACACATAGAATACTGGCTTCAATATCTTCACCAATGGCAACCACAACTGCATCACAATTCTGGATATTCAGTTCTTCCAAAACATGTTCATCGGTGGCATCGGCAATTACTGCATGGGTAATCCGATCGGCCAAATTTTCGACATTGCGTTTGAGGGTATCAAGTCCAATGACGTCATGATTAAGTTTGGTGAGTTCCAATGCAACAGTTGCCCCAAAACTACCTAAACCAATGACTGCAAACTGTGCCATAACTGTCCTTAACTAAATGATAAAAATCTGTTTTTATCCATTTTAAGTTGTAATAATTTTCTATTTGTAATGATTTTGTTTGCAGCAGTATGGAGAACATCAAAATCATCAATTAAAAATAAAGCCGACATCTTCATCGGCTTTATTTTATCGTATTTTACTTAAGAAAGCGTCGATATCCAGTATTGTCGCTGATCTCAGCATATGGATAGGTGATTTTCTCCAAGGTTTCGACCAAACCATCTGGATTCTGTTTCGCATCAGTTGCTTCTAGTCCGACCAGAACGCGACCTTCAGCTGCACCATGATTGCGGTAATGGAACAGGGTAATATTGTGAGTAGGGCCTAAGCGTTCCAAGAAAGTAAGCAGTGCACCTGGACGTTCAGGGAACTCAACACGGAACAAACGCTCATTTTCAATATTGGCATGACCACCAATGAGGTAGCGAATATGCAGTTTGGCGACTTCATCATCAGAGAGATCATCTACTTCATATTGTTGTTTCAGTATTTCATGAATTTCATGACGTTCGGTTTCACCACCTTTGAGACTAATCCCGACAAAGACTTGTGCAAGGTTACTATGACTGGCGCGATAGTTAAATTCTGTAATATTGCGACCTTGAAGTGCTCGACAGAAGTTTAAGAAAGCACCTTTTTGCTCAGGAATTGTCACTGCATAAATGGCTTCACGACGTTCACCAAGCTCAGTACGCTCCGCAATATAACGTAGGCGGTCAAAGTTCATGTTGGCGCCACAAACAATGGACACCATATTTTTGCCTGTTACTTGATGCTCAGCGACATATTTTTTGATCCCAGCCAAGGCCATCGCACCTGATGGTTCAACGATACTGCGATTTTCATCAAAGGTGTCTTTGATCGCTGCACAGATTTCATCGGTATTGACGGTGACGATCTCAGGATCAACAATAGGGCCTGAATTATCTGATTTACGTAAGCGAATGATGTCGAAAGGTAATTCGCCAATTTGTGCGACTGCGGTACCATCTGCAAATAAACCGACATGCTGTAACACGACACGTTCATTGACTTCAAGTGCTGCTTTTAAACAAGCAGATTCTTCGTATTCAACTCCAATCACTTTTACATGTGGAGCCACTTCACCCAAATACGCTGCGACGCCTGCGATCAGACCTCCACCACCAACGGCAACAAAAACGTATTCAACATCGCGCCATTGACGGATTAATTCATTGGCGATGGTTCCTTGACCTGCAATAACCAATTCATCGTCATAAGGCGGAATAAAAACCAAACCTTCATCTTCGGCACGTTGTTTCGCATATTTGTTGGCAACATCGAAGCTATCGCCATGCAGTACCACTTGACCACCCAAGCTTTTCACCGCTTGGACTTTAATGTCCGGTGTCGTGCTTGGCATCACAATAATAGCGTGAATACCCAGTTTCTTCCCAGATAATGCAACGCCTTGTGCATGGTTACCCGCAGATGCACAAATTACACCACGCTCGAGTTGATCTTTAGGAAGTTGGCTAATGCGGTTGTACGCACCGCGTAGCTTAAAAGAGAATACAGGTTGTAAATCTTCACGCTTAAATCGAATGTTATTATTAATTCTTTGACTAATTCGTGGAGCTGCTTCAAGCGGTGTTTCAATTGCAACATCATAAACCGTTGCTTGTAAAATTTGTCGTACCACACGAGACAGCATGTTCTTCTTCCCTATAACAGTTTAAAATAGACAATCATTGTAGCAAACCCCTGTACATTTGCGCTGTTTTTTATAGCAAATGTCAAAATAGTTGAGTGAAGTCATGAGTCTATATGCAAGCCAAGATGAAAAAAAACAAGCTGCCGCCAAAGCAGCTTTGAAACATTTGCCTAAAGGCGGCATTTTGGGCGTAGGAACAGGAAGTACCGTTAATTTTTTAATTGATTTATTGCCTGAATTGCAATTAGAAGCGGCTGTAGCCAGTTCAAATGCAACTGCTGAGCGTTTAAAGAAGTTGGGTATCGAAGTTGTAGATATGAACTCGGTCGGTGGCTTGGATGCTTATGTAGATGGTGCAGATGAAATCGATCGCCATATGCATATGATTAAAGGTGGTGGTGCTGCCTTAACCCGTGAAAAAATTGTTGCATCTATTGCGAAAAAATTCGTCTGTATCGTGGATGACTCAAAATGGGTTGATCAATTAGGACGTGATTTTCCGCTTCCTGTTGAAGTGATTCCTATGGCACGTTCTGCAGTAGCACGTAAGATTGTGGCTTTAGGTGGTGACCCAGTTTATCGCGAAGGTGTGTTGACTGATAATGGCAATGTGATTTTAGATGTTTTTAATTTAAATATTTTAAATGCACTTGAACTAGAAAGAACCTTGAATAATATTCCTGGTGTTGTGACCAATGGTATTTTTGCATTGAATCCAGCAACAATTGCAGTTGTTGCAACTGACAGTGGTATTGAAGAACGTACACCGCAGTAATGCAATCTGTTTCATTGGAAACGCGATTACCTGACATTAAAGTCGTTCGGCATGCAAGAGCAAGAAATTTGCGCTTGCGTGTCGAGCCGACAGGTATTCGTTTAACCGTTCCTTTATTCTGTAGTAAACGACAGATTCAGCAATTTTTGCATCAATCAGAACAATGGTTGGTCGAGACATGGGCTAAACAACAACAGCAATTAAATCAGGTTGCAGTATTTCCTGAACAATTAGCGCTATTTTTCCATTCGCAACCTTTCCAAATTATCCTGCAACAGCAGCGGCCTCTGTTTAAATTTGATTTTGATCAGCATCTGGTCTGGATCAAAGATGCGCAGCCAGAGCAGGCTTTGCAGGCAGCTGTCTTGGCTTATGCAAAGCAGTTCTTACCTGAATATTTGACTCAAGTGAGTCAGCAAATCAGCCTGTCATATCAGCAATGCAATATCCGGAGACCGAAAACGCGTTGGGGTAGTTGTAGTTGCAAACACGACATCATGTTAAATGCTGCATTGGTGCTTATGCCTGAACATATTGTACGATCTGTTTGTGTGCATGAGTTAGCGCATACCAAACATTTTGATCATAGTGCAGCTTTCTGGGGTGAAGTTGAAAAGCATGATCCCTGTTATCTTGCGCATCGAAAGCAGTTAAAACAAATTCAATTGCCTGCTTGGTACTTTAAAAAAGATTAATGTTCTATATAAATGGTTTAACCATTAAAAAGACGATTCTGCTGGACGCTTAAACCTTTTCTGATACGTAAAGCTTGTTTGAGGCTAGGAACATCATTTTGCCATTGTTTGAGGACTAGAATGATGGCAATGATTTCAGTTCGCGTTAAAACACCTAACCAAAAAACGATCCAGAATAAAATTTGGCCTTGTCCTGTGAGCGTGACTTGTACCAACAAAGCGAAGAGAAATAAGGTCCAAATTTTTGCGCCGAGGCTATGGGTGGCCACTTCTTTACGGAACTTAATAAAACTCACAAGGTAAATTGCAACTTCAAATAGCGTCAGAATAATGATGGGCCAGAAATATTGTTTAAAAAAATCGGGTTGTTGTAAATAAATTGAAGCAATTGCACAAATAAAAAAAACTTGGTCAATGTTAGAGTCTAATCGGCGTAATTCTTCGCTTGATATGCCTAGGCGTCTGGCAATGATGCCATCAAAAATATCACTCAGCAGTCCGAGCGTCAGAAAGATCACGGTAAAAATAGCATAGAAGTTAGGCTGAAGTAGGGTGACAGCAACAATAAGAAAACCCAGCACCAATCTGGAATAGATAAGTAAAGTCGGGATTTGATGTTTTAAAGGCATTAAATAAGCAGCATAAAAGATGTGCTGAAAGTATAGCAGGCGATAATAATTAATAAGACTAAAAGTAACATATTATATAAAAAACAACAGCCTAACGAGAGGCTGTTGTTCAAAGACATGTTCAATATTATTGAATACCTAAAGCATCTTTCATGATGAAGAACAAATCTGTTTGATCAAGTAATCCTGATACATTAGCAGCACGAGGTCCATAAGCAGCAATACGCACTTGGGATCCAGTATGATGTTGACTTGAACCTTCTGGTGCTGTGCCATAATTGATTGCCATTGCAACACCATCTTTGGTTTTTAATGCTGCTGTTTGACCTGGGCTCTCACCTTTAATTGGAATGATCTGGCTGGTATGTGCATGATCACCAGTAACAATAATCAAGGTGTCACCATACGCTTTGGCGAATTTAAGTGCAACTTGAATAGCCTCATCCAGCTGTACAGTTTCACCAATTTGGCCACACGGATCTGCTGCATGGTTCCGTTTATCAATTGAACCACTTTCAACTTGTAAGAAGAAGCCTTTGGGATTGGGTTTTAGGAGCTCAAGCGCTTTCTCGGTCATTTGTGCTAAACGAGGAGTTGAAGTGGTAAATGCAGTATTGTCTCTACAGCTTTCCGCTTCTTTTTTATGACCATTCAGTTGTGTGTTCGGGCCACTCCAAATGACAGGGAGATTACCGTCAGCAAATAAACCTAGAAGAGGTTGGTTTTGATCAGCAAAATTGACTGCTTTAAGTGAGTTAAGGTCTTCAACAATCCGATAGTTTTCTAATTTGGCACGTTCAAGTAATGTTTTGCCTTGGAAAGGGCCTGCTTTAGCAACTTGATAAAAACTTTTTCTACCACCGCCTAAAGTTACATCTGCACGGGCTGATAAAAGTTGTTCGGTAATTGAACCGAGACCGCCATTTTCAAGCGCACTATCGGTACAATTTGCTGAGGTTTCATTTGGACCATAGCATTTACGTGAACTGATGTGAGCAACTAAAGCAGCAGGTGTGGCATCCTGCAATTCAGTTGTCGTGACATTACCTGTTGCTAATCCTGCTTTTTTGGCCAGTTCTAAAATTGTAGCATGATGCTTTTTGTAGATATCTAAACCGAGCGCATTATTATAGGTTTTAATCCCTGAAGCCCATGCTGTTGCAGAAGCGGCTGAATCTGTTACATAATCAATATTGCCATTTTTATCGAGTGCATAGGTTGTATAACTCCCTGTGAATGGTAATACATCTAAGCCTTTAAAATAACCAGCCGCACCTTCCGCATAATTACGTGCAGCAGTGATTTCTGAATCGCTCGTCCCATCTCCAATAAATAAAATGATATTTTTTACAGTTTTGTCGCTTAAAGAATCTTTCATTGCTTGTGTTCGCTCTTTCTTTAAACGGGTTGCACCACCAAATTGACGGATATCCCCACTGGCGCCAGCTTCAAGTAATTCACCAAGTTGTGTATTGGGTGATGGTGTTGGCAGCTCTGTGGTTGGAGGCGGTTGTGGTGTTGGTTGAGATGATTGGTTAGAAGAAGAGTCGTTATCATTGCCGCAAGCGACCAAGAGAGAAATAACAGCAGGTAAAAGTAATAGTTTAAATTTCACGTGATTTCAACTTGAAAAATAGTTGAAAATGATAGTAATAATTAAATGTGAAATTTTGGTTAAAATTATATTTTGAATTTCTTTAATTTATTGCTCATTCAGGCTATGAAGCATAGCTTCCATAGCCTGAATAACGTGTAGATATTAGAAATTACACTGTAATTGAGTTGTCTGGAGTTGATCTGGGGCTTTACGGCTATCCAAGCCTGCGCTTGCACTGAGGACTTGATTCTGCTTGATTCTTAATTGAATGAAATTGTACTGAAGCGTACTGTTGTTGGGTTGTGTTGAGCTACTATTTAATAAATATTCAGAATTGGCTTTATCAACCTGTAACAAGTTATCTGTACTATCACCATCCAGTTTTGAGCTAAAAGTTTGCCCATCTTTTACTAACTCTAACTGGCCATCACCACGGATATTAAGTTGACAGTTACTGTTTGGGTCTTTGTAATTGCCAATCAAATATTCAATGGATGGTAAGCTAGCACTGACAATATTAATTCCTGTAATACCTTGTTTACACGGGTAAATAGAGCCATTGCATGTTTCAGTTGTATCAGTGAATCCAACAGCACGGCGGTAATCACCAGCACCAACAACGCGGAAAGCATCTGCCGTATTATTTATAGGGCCATTACCAGCATAGGATTTTTGTTGCAGGAAGCTATAACCTTGTGGGTTTAAGGCTGCTTGACGATAACTATCGGCCAGTTGTAATACTGCCTGTTTTAATGAAGCAGCAAAAGTGTCTCTGGCATTTTTCTGATTTGCGGCAATGAATAAGAGATTGTTCTTGGAGGGATCAATATTGTCCGGAGTTGCAGTGACTAATGACGTAAGCGTACTTTGATCGCCGCGTAATTTTTTCGCATCAAGATAACCGTCTCTTAAATCTACTGCCAGATTTTTGGTAAATTCAGCAAAGTTATTGTTGGGATAAAGATTTGCCCATTGCTGAATAAAACCAAAACTGAGATAGGTGTTCACGTATGAATTCAGGTTTAATGTGGCATCTTGGGGGGAAAATATTTTTAGAACAGAGGAAGAGCTTAGATTTGGGATATCTAATTGATAAAACGCACTAGTTAAAGCTGAATTTACATCGGCAGTGGCCAGATTTAATTGAGAAGCACTCACTTTTGTTGGGTTGATATTGATATCTGTTGGCAGAGAGCCAGAACGAACCAAGGCACGTTGATAAATTGCTTCTGAACCTGGATTAATATAAATCGTTTGCGTAAGACTATTGGTATTGACTTCAACCAGACTATGCAATGTCATAGAAACATTTTGATATTGACTATTTTGAAAGTCGAACACCAATGAATTCGGAGTCGTTGAGATCTCAATGCGGTATAACCGTTCTTTATTTAGAACACGCGGTAGAGTGATATTAATGTCTGACGTTGTACTTAAGTTTTGTTCCAGAACAAGAGTATTATCAAAATTATCAAAGATTCTAAGCACAACATCTCGCATTTCAACTGCAGCAATGATATTGAAGCTTTTGGGTTTGGGTTCAGTAACTGTTGGTGTTGTTTCTACTTTTGCACTACTTTCACCACTTCCACAGCCAATTAACGCAGAGCTGAGTAGAAGGGTGCTTAGTCCTAAGCAGATATGATGATGTAATCTTTGTTTTGACATCAAAGAAGGCATTCCAGCTCTCCAAAAAATTTTGCATCCATGAAATTTATTATTACCGCAATTTTTTTATTCTATTCGAATAGTGAAATGATTCAATAGTATTTCTTGACCAATGGTAAAATCACTTCAAATATAATGTAGTTATTGATCTTCATGTGTCGGCTTATGGCTGATTAATGTGGCTAGATAACATTTTTATTTTCTTAAAAGTTAGGCACTTGAAGATTGTGTAAAATTCGGCAAACTGCCATACTATTTACCTAAATGAACGCTTGAGGTGTCACACGTGATTTCTGTTGGTATTGTTGGTGGAACTGGATACACTGGGGTTGAGCTATTACGTCTTTTGTTAAGACATTCACAAGTTCAGGTTCGTATTCTCACTTCTCGTACAGAAGCAGGAAAGCGCGTTGCAGATATGTTTCCGAGTTTGCGCGGACATACAACACTTGAGTTTTCAGATCTGGATTTAGATCAATTAGCGCAATGTGATGTTGTATTTTTTGCTACTCCACATGGTGTTGCAATGCAACATGCAGAAAAACTGGTCGCTGCTGGTACTAAAGTGATTGATCTTGCAGCTGATTTCCGTTTACAAAACTTGGCCCAGTTTGAAAAATGGTATGGTATGCAACATAGTTGTCCAGCTATGTTAAAAGATTCTGTATATGGTTTAACTGAATTAAATCGCGAAAAAATCAAACAAGCACAAGTTATTGGTAATCCAGGATGCTATCCAACCACAGTGCAACTGGGTCTGGCACCATTACTTAAAACATCAAGTCCGCTTATTAATACACAAAGTATTATTGTGGATGCAAAATCAGGCGTATCTGGTGCAGGTCGTAAAGCAAGCCTTGGTATGATTTACAGTGAGAATGCTGATAATTTTAAAGCGTATGGTGTTGCTGGGCATCGCCATCATCCAGAAATTGTTGAAGCGCTGGAAAATATTTCTGGGCAACAAGGACAGTTTGATCAGCTTATTTTTGTTCCGCATTTAGTGCCTATGATTCGCGGTATGCTGAGTACAATTTATGTGGACTTAACTGAGCAAGGTCAGCAAATTGATTTACAAACTCATTATGAAGATTTTTATAAAAATGAAAGATTTGTAGATGTTATGCCTGCGAATAGTTCACCAGAAACACGTAGTGTTCGTGGTGCCAATGAACTCAGAATCGCTCTCTATCGCCCACAACCAAATAAACTGATCATTCTGGTTGCGCAAGATAACTTGGTGAAAGGTGCAGCAGGTCAGGCGGTCCAAAATATGAACTTAATGTTTGGTTTTGATGAAGCAGCAGGCTTGGAAGGTATTGGTTTATTACCATAAAAAACTCTTTTTTACTTCACACACATTTAAATTTCGATTTTAATGTGTGCTTTGATGCAGATCATAACGATAGAGATGATGATGGAAAACGTTGAACCGACTACTTCACCAGACAGTTCCGTTGAAAAAAATAAATTCTTAAAAACGAATTTACCTTTGATTATTGGCGCTACGATTTTGATCGGTAGCAGTTTTATGCTTGGTTATACTGTTGGTCACCGTCAAGGTTTAACTGTAGTGGGATATGATGCAGATGCTGAGCAGTTGGTTGATGTTGTTCAGAAGCAAAAAACCGCTTTAGATTCAGTTAGCAAAAGTTTGAATGCGGCTGTTCAAGAGCGAGATATGGCTGTGAGTAATGCAGATGACTTGTTCAAGGCTGTGAACCAAGCCAATGCAGATAAAACCCAGTTTGAAGGAATGAATACGATTTATCGTGATATCTTGAGGCAGCGTGGTGGTGTCAGTTTAACCATACAAAATATGGCGATTAAATCATTACCTGAAAATGCATTTGAATATCAGATTGATCTTGTTCAAGTTAGCCCAAATAAACGCCGTGCATCTGGTTCGGTTGAATTACGTCTGATTAAAGATACTGAAGTTTTGGTCGTACCTTTAGAAGACAGAAACTTTAACTTTGAAGATTTTGAGCGTTTGACTGGGCGTTGGACAATGCCTAAAGGCTTTACACCTCAATTCATTGAAGTACGTTTGACAGGATCGGGTACACCTGTAATCAAACGTTTTAGCTGGCAGCGTGGTAAGCCTGTGGATGTAAGTTCAGCTTTTGTATCAGAAATCCCGCAAGCAGAAGCGAATGCTCAATAATTTTTTTAGATTAAGAACTCAATATGCGAAGATACAAACGCCAAATGAATTTAAGTGAAGTGAAAAACTCTTTTCATCAATCAGGTTATGTCGATTGGCACTTAAATCCACGTTTAAGTGATTCGCAAGAGGATCATGACGGTGAGGTAGTGGTACAAACTGCCCCGCCAGAGTTAAAACGCCCGCCCTTATATGCGGTTGTGTTAATGAATGATGATTACACACCAATGGATTTTGTCATTGAAGTTTTGCAAAGCTATTTTGGGCTGAACTTTGATCAGGCCAGTCAAGTGATGCTTACGGTTCATTATGAAGGTAAAGGAACAGCAGGTATTTACCCACGGGATATTGCTGAGACCAAAGCCAATCAAGTGAATAACTATGCCCGTTCGCAAGGCCATCCTTTGCTATGTCAGATCGAACCTGAGCAGCGTTAAGAAAAGCAACGCTTTTTAGCTGCGCAAGACGAGCAACTAAGTTGCGAGTAAAAGCGTTAAGAAAAGCAACGCACTTGCGGAATGCTATTCCTCATGCGCAAGACCTTGCGTCGTAATATGGCTTAGATGTTATGCGTGAAAGTGTTAAGAAATATCACTTTCATTTCAGCTTTCGAGATAAAGATGGTTCAAAGCATATATTGTTTTATGCTAAAAACATGAAACAATATACTGAGTATTTCTATGTTAAACCTATGTATGATTTGTTAGGCTTTAGGTAAGGCCATAAAGTATTACAATTTTTCATAGGTTTAATGTGGTTTCATAAATTAATAACTATTTCGCTGTCTTTTTGAACAATTGGATTAGTCCTATTCTCTTTGTAATTGAATTTTTACAACAATACTTGGTTTTGAATCTTGACCAAGATACTCAACTAATGCTAACAGTAGATTATGAAGCAAAGAGGCTTGTAGACGTATATTCAATTACGCTTTGAGAAGCTCAGCGGATCAAGTCAATAATCAGCTTTTTCACTAAAAGAAGTGTCTTTTTTTTGAGAAAGCCCAAGATATAAGGGGGTTACATGCTCAGTCGTCAATTAGAAGTATCGTTACGTTTGGCTGTTAGCATGGCTCGTCAAAAGAGACATGAGTTTCTGACAGTTGAACATTTGTTGCTTGCCTTGCTAGATAATGATTCTGCTGTGAATGCATTAAAAGCATGTGGCGCGGATATCGTTACTTTACGTAAAGAATTAGAGGAATATGTAGAGCAACATACCCCAAAACTTGGTGATAATAGCGAACAAGCCCCTCATCCAACAGAGAGTTTTGATCGAATTTTACAGCGTGCCATCTTCCATGTTCAATCAAGCGGCGGTGACCGTACGGTTGAAGGTGCTGACGTTTTAGTTGCGATGTATTCAGAACGAGATTCATTTGCGGTTTATTTGCTTAAACGCCATCAAATTAACCGTTTAACTTTGACTCAATACTTGTCTCATGGCACTCGAAAAGACGAAATTCAAGTAGAAGAAGAAGTCGAAGATATTGAAGGCGAAAGTGCAGCTTCAGCAAATGCTGGACCACTTGAACAATACACGCTGAACTTAAATGTCGAAGCGCAAAAGGGCAAAACGGATCCGTTAATTGGTCGTGAGAAAGAAATTGAGCGTGCAGCACAAATTTTATGCCGTCGTCGTAAAAACAATCCACTTTTAGTGGGTGACCCTGGTGTAGGCAAAACTTCGATTGCTGAAGGTTTGGCATGGCTGATTGTGAATGGTAAAGCACCAAAACCATTGGCGAATGCAGAAGTTTATAGTTTAGACATTGGTGCCTTGGTTGCAGGGACTAAATATCGTGGTGACTTTGAAAAGCGTTTAAAACAGCTTTTGAATGCTTTGAAAAAAAATCCAAATGCGATTTTATTTATCGATGAAATTCATATGATCATTGGTGCTGGTTCGAGTATGGGTAGCACAATGGACGCATCGAATTTAATTAAACCTGCTTTGGCGAATGGGACCTTGCGTTGCATCGGTTCAACAACTTTCCAGGAATATCGTCAGGTATTCGAAAAAGACCATGCCTTGTCTCGCCGTTTCCAAAAGATTGATGTGAATGAACCAAGCATTAATGAAACGATTGAAATTTTGCGTGGTTTGAAAAACAAGTTCGAAGATTTCCATCATGTCGAATATGATGACAAAGCATTGGTTGCTGCAGTTGAGTTATCAGCTAAATTTATCAATGATCGCTTCTTGCCAGACAAAGCAATTGATGTTATTGATGAGGCTGGGGCTCAACGCCGTTTAAAAGCTGAGATTGATGGCACAACGATTTCAGTTGAAAATATTGAAGATATTGTTTCCAAGATTGCCCGTATTCCACCGAAAACAGTATCTAAAGATGACAAGTCGGTACTTGAAAATCTGGAACGTGATCTGAAACGTGTGGTGTTTGGTCAGGATGAGGCGATTACAGCGCTTGCTTCAGCGATCAAATTATCACGGGCAGGTTTAAAAGCACCAGATAAACCAGTCGGCAGCTTTGTGTTTGCTGGCCCAACAGGTGTGGGTAAAACCGAAGTGACCAAACAGCTTACCAAGTTGTTAGGTGTAGAGCTGGTTCGTTTTGATATGTCTGAGTATATGGAACGTCATGCAGTTTCTCGTTTGATCGGTGCGCCTCCGGGTTATGTTGGTTATGATCAAGGTGGTTTACTGACCGACGCGATTCATAAAAATCCGCATTGTGTCTTGTTATTAGATGAAATCGAGAAGGCGCACCCAGATGTATTTAACTTGTTATTACAAGTCATGGATCATGGTGCTTTGACTGATAATAATGGTCGCAAATCTGACTTCAGAAATGTGATTATTGTGCTCACCACCAATATTGGCGCAGAGAGTATTGTCCGTGCAAGTATTGGTTTCACTGAGCAAGATCATAGTGCAGATAACCAAGATGCAATGAAACGTGCATTCTCGCCTGAATTCCGTAACCGTTTGGATGGCGTGATTCAATTTAAAGCACTTCCGACCACGATCATCGATTCAGTGGTAGACAAATTCTTGACTGAGTTACAAGCACAGCTTGATGAAAAACAGGTGGTACTTGATGTTGATCAAAGTGCACGTGACTGGTTATCAGCCAATGGCTACGACCGTCTCATGGGGGCTCGTCCAATGCAACGTCTGATTCAGGAACATTTGAAAAAGCCGCTTGCTGAGATGATTTTGTTTGGTGAACTTGCTGAGCATGGTGGTAATGTGGCAGTTTCTGTAAAAACAGAAAATGGCAAAGAAGTCGGCTTAAAATTGGAAGTCTTTGAAGATCATATTACCCCGAGTGCTGAACCTGCTTAATGTTTGAACTATCTTTCTCGATAACCCAAGTACTTAAAGTATTTGGGTTATTTTTCGTCACAGCAATTGCTGAAATTCTGGGTTGTTATTTCCCTTATTTAATTTTGAATCAAGGCAAGTCAAATTGGTTATGGATTCCCACAGCACTAAGCTTGGCGGTCTTTGTATGGTTGCTGACTTTGCACCCTGCGGCATCAGGTCGTATTTATGCGGCTTATGGTGGAATTTATATATTTACTGCATTATTGTGGCTACGTTATGTTGATCAAATCATGCTAACACGTTGGGATGTTTTAGGTGGTTTCGTTGTTTTGTGTGGCGCAAGTCTAATCATTTTGCAACCGCAAGGTTTAGTGCGTTAGTTTCATTAAGCATGGTATATACCATGCTTAATTTTTGAATAAGAAAAGTAAAACAACATCAAAGCACTAGGTTATGCTTATTATTCAAATTAAATAAGCGAGGCCATGATAAGCCGAATTTAGGCACAAAAAGGCTACTTTTACGGCCTGTTATGAAAATCAGGCTGACAGAATATTGCTACGATTGATAATGATTTTTATTTTCATTTTTACAATCGAGTGTGTTCATGGAATCCTTAGTTTCCAACAGAAGTGTATTTTCTCCCAGAATTTTAGTATCAGCGATTTCCTTGGTAATTGGTTCAGATGTGTGGGCAGCCGACACAACCAATACATTGCCTACAATAACGGTTAAAGCTGAAGACAATCATGAGAGCTATACTGTTCAATCAAGTCGAAGCTCAACTAAACTCGATTTAAATTTAAAAGATACTCCACAGAGCTTAACAGTGCTGACGCAGCAGCAGATAGAGGATCAAAATCTAACAGATATAAGCAGAGTTTTAGAGGAAACACCTGGGGTAAGTAGAAGTCAGCATGGACAAGAAGGTGCTGGCTTTTCAGATTATTACGCTCGTGGTTTTAAGCTCAATAATTTTATGCGCGATGGTATTCCAACCAGTGCGGCATCTTTTGGTGGAGCTTATAACATTGGTTTGGAGGACACGGCCATTTATGACCGTATCGAAATTTTAAAAGGTGCTACAGGTCTGTTGGGTGGTTCAGGTAATCCAAGTGCCAGTATTAATTATATCCGTAAACGCGCGACTGAAAATACACAAGGCTCGATTAAAGTTCAGGCGGGAAGTTGGGATCGATACCGTAGTCAATTTGATGTATCGGGTGGATTAAATACAGATAAAACTTTGAAAGGACGATTGGTTGCGGCAAATTCGTCAGGAGGCAATCAGCAAGATCGTTATCATAAAGATTTTACTTTACTGTATGGCACAGTAGATTATGAGCTCAGTGATCAGACGACATTAACAACTGCACTGAGTTTACAACAAAATAAAATTTACAATGCCGCACAACATGGTTTTCCATTTGTGAGTGGGGATGGTTTGAAACAAACCACATTTGGACCAAGGGATAATCCAGCCACTCACGATTCAAATCTTAAAGTAGATAATTTATATGTTGTACTGGGCTTAGAACATCAATTTAGTCCAGATTGGAAAGGGGTGATTAACTATAGTTATGCCAAGACAGACAGCGATCAAATTAAAAACATAGCAGGCTATACTCTAAATTATCAAGATGAAAATGGTGTCGTCAACGGTACTGACTGGGATGGTAACCCTATTATCTTAAAGCCGGGAGAAATGAGTATTCATGGGAGTAAGTTTATAAATACACCGGAAGTTCATGCAATTGATAGTTTTGTTTCGGGGCGGTTTCAAGCACTTGGTCGTGAGCATGAATTAAGTTTTGGGATTAATGGATACAAAGTAAATGCCAATGATCCTGCTTATAAAGTTTGGCAATTTTCATCTAGACCGATCCAAAACTACCATGGTGATGTGGGAGACTATATCAATTTGACTCCTATAGGGCGGACGATAACCGCTGAATATCAGATTGGTGGGTTTGCCTCGGCCAAACTACAGTTAGCAGATCCAGTAAAACTGATTTTAGGCTCACGTTTGAGTAGTTGGGAGCGCAAAAGTACAGGGGCTGAACAAAAACAAAGTCATATTTATACGCCTTATGTGGGTTTAATTTTAGATATAAATGATCAGATCTCTGCATATACAAGTTATACCTCTATTTTAATCCATCTACTCGAAAAAATGTTACAGGCCAATTCTTAGACCCAGAAGAGGGAAATAGTGTAGAAATAGGCTTAAAAGCAGAATTCTTTAATCAACGCTTAAATACCAACCTTGCTTACTTCGAAACCAAGCAAGATAACTTTGCTGTTAGAGATGGTGAGAAGTTTACTACCGATGGTGAATTTGCTTATATTGCAGTGAATGGCGCTAAGGTAAAGGGCATAGAGTTATCGGTTGCTGGTGAATTGAGTCCTTATTGGCATATTTCTGGTGGATATACTTACACAGATGCAAAAGATCGGGATGGAAAAACCTTAACAACAGCTACAGGAAGTTCACTTCCACGACAGACGCTGAAATTGTTCACAACTTATCAATGGGATAAATTGACATTAGGGGCTGGGGTGAATTGGCAAAGTGAAATTTTTGATACACGTGCACGCGGCGTAGCAACTCAGTTTAATCGACAAGATGACTATGCTTTATTGAATCTAATGGGGAAATATCAGATCAATCCAGATCTCAGTATTGCGGTCAATGTTGATAATGTCGGAAATACAGTCTATAAAAGAACGGCAATCAATACTTGGGGAGAACTACGTAATTTTATGGCCACTCTTAATTATAAGTTTTAAAAAAAATATCTAGGTTGTGAAGTAATTAGATCGCTAGAAGGGATTGTTTTATTCAGGCATGAACATTATTTTGCCATGCCTGAATTTTAAAAAAATTAAAAATTATTCCAACAGATACGATGCTGTAATCCCACACTCTCCAACAAAATTTTCATCATGGGATACCAATATCACAGCACCATGAAAAGAGCGAATGGCTTGGGCCAGTAACTCACGAGATTCGATATCGAGATGGTTTTCAGGCTCATCTAAAAGCAATAGTTCAACCGCCTGTTGTTTCAATGCAAGCAAAGCGACTTTTAAGCGTTCGCCGCCACTTAAATTTCTTATAGAGCTAAGGGCTTTATCTCTACGAATTTGTAAGTTGCCCAAGAGGGTGCGTGCTTGTTGCTCAGTCAGATCGGGGTTAATACCACATAAATATTCAACGGCAGATAGACTTTCATTGAGTAATGAAAGATTCTGATCCAGATAAACAGAGCTTACTTTGCAATAAATCTCTCCTGCAAGTGGCGGGATTAAGCCTTGAAGGGTTTTGAGTAAAGTGGACTTACCGGTACCATTTGCGCCACTTAAATGCAATTTTTCACCAGTCGATAGCGCTAGATCAATTGGCTGTGTTTTTGCGTAAGCAAGCTGTAATTGCTGGCAGCGTAAAATCTCACCTGATTTCCCCGTCTTTTGGGTAAACTCAAAAAATTGTGATTTAAGATGTTCCAGTTGCGTTTGTTTTTGCTGTAACTTATCTTTGGCATCTGCAAGTTGTTTGCTCTGTTGTTTTCTGAGGTGAGAAAGAGATTGCTCGGATTGTTCTTTCTTGGCATCGAGTAAGATGGGGGCTTGAGACCCAGAGGCTCTTAACTTTTCACCAGCTTTTTGACGTTTCTGCGCTTTCATCTGGCTGTGATGCTGTTGCTCTTTTAGTTGTTTTAACTCGCGTTTTTCTTGCTGAACAGCTTGGGATAAGGCTTCGACCTGCAACAGTTGCTGCTGTTGATAAAGCGTATAATTACCACCGTAATAGTGTAAACCTAACTGATTTAAAGCAAGAATGCCTTGTACATGTGCCAATAATTGTCGGTCATGACTAATGATCAGTCCACCCATTCGGTGTTGAGACATTTGTTGGATCAGCCATTCACGTCCTTGGTGATCTAAGTGATTGCTTGGTTCATCGAGCAGCAGGTAATGATCTTTGAGTAAAAATAAACGGCATAGCGCGAGTTTGGTTTTTTGGCCCTCGCTTAAATGCTGAATGGGTGTATCAAGATTTATAGGTAAGCCTGCACTTTGCAAAAGCTGCTGCCATTCTGTGGGTAAATGCCAAAGCCCTTCAACCTGATCATAATCTGTAAAAGTTGCCGTACCTTGCTGGATTCGCTCAAAGCATCCGTTTAAATCTTCAATATGTAAAGCTTGAGCGATAGTATCTGCTTGTACGCGCTGAAGCTGAGTTAAATATTGATGTGGGCATTGCCAAGAAATTTGGCCTGAATAGGGTAGCTTGAATTTTGTCTGTTCATGCAGAACAGACATCAATACTGATTTGCCTTGACCATTGCGCCCGACCAGTCCTGTGAACTGATGTAATGGAAGTTGAAAGCTAAGCCGATCAAACAGTTTTTGCTGGGCTAATTCAAGGGATAGGTTGGAAATAATACATGCCTGTTGAGTCATAAGAAACCTCATAAACAGGATATGCAAAATAGAGAAATCGAGATAAGTTTTAGAATAAGGAAGCGCTAAACGATAGCTAAGTCTATTTTGCACATCAAAAAGAAAAATGAACTTTGATGATGGAAATAGAACTTACTTCATTGGCGTAATCTCAAATTGGTTTATTTTTACACTATTCTATGGGGGAACTGGCGAAAGGTCAAACTTTAAGGTTTTGAAGATAGGATTAAAAAAATATAAAAAGTGCTTGTCAAATGCTGAAATAGTGCGTAATTTAATAGTTAGACACCGTTTTTTAGATATTTGAAATAAATATGTTAAAGCATACTGTAAACACCAACGCATACTTTTACTTTTGGCAATATTGATCGTTGCCTGATGCGTTTCGGGCAGCAAAAAGGTTGCCCAACCAGTTAATACCTGATCGGCAACACCGATCAGGTTTTTTTATGCTTTAACAATCAAGATTTTAGGAGAAATACCATGTACACATTTAACTATTCATATTTTAGCAAGATTTCTTGGTTTTACTTTGCAAAAAAATCAACATCGCTTAGATCACACTTGCTCAAATAAATGATAGGACTGCGAAGAAGGCCAGTCCAAAGGAATTGAAAATGAATGCTTTAAATACTGCTTTGACACAACCACAAACACATACAAAAGAATCAATGCTTAGCTTGCCATCACAACTCAAAGCGCAGTATCCCTTGTCTGCAACTTTAGCGCAGCAAATTTCAAAACATCGTCAAACGATTCAGAATATTTTATCAGGACATGATCATCGCTTGATGGTGATTACAGGTCCTTGCTCAATTCATGATCCTATCGCAGTACTAGAATATGCTGATCGCCTCCAACAATTACAAGAACAGGTTAAAGATCAGATTTTCCTTGTTATGCGTGCATATATCGAAAAACCGCGTACCACGCTGGGTTGGAAAGGTTTCTTATACGATCCAAATTTAGATGGATCATCAGACTTACAACTCGGTTTAGAAAAATCGCGTCAGCTTTACTTACAACTGATTGAAAAAGGCTTACCGATTGCCAGTGAAATTTTAAGCCCAATGGCGACAGGTTATTTTGACGACCTATTGGCTTGGGGGGCAATTGGAGCACGTACCAGTGAATCACAAATTCATCGTGAAATAGCAAGCCATATGCCATACAGCATTGGCTTCAAGAATGGTACAGATGGCTCGATTCAGATTGCTTTGGATGCAATTCAATCAGCACTGCATGGCCATCAATTCTTGGGGATGACTCAACAAGGTCTACCTGCAATTTTGCATAGTGAAGGTAATCCATTACCACATTTAATTTTACGTGGCTCAAATCAGGGTACCAACTATGATTTGGCTTCGATTCAAGCGATGCATTTCAAGCATAAGCAATTGCCGGCATTGGTGATTGATTGTAGTCATGGTAACAGCGGTAAAGATCCACTACTGCAACCACAGGTTTTACAGCAAATTATTGCAGAACGTGCGGAATCTAAAGTGCGTGGTGTGATGATTGAAAGCCATTTAGTTGATGGCAATCAAAAGATTTCCTGTGATATGACTTACGGTCAGTCAGTTACTGACGGCTGCTTAGGATGGGATAAAACGGAACAGGCCTTATTGGATGTTGCGGAAAAAATGAGATTGAAGAAATAAGTTGTAAATAAAAAAGCCAATCTGAATTGATTGGCTTTTTTATTTATACGCAATTAAGCCGCGTGTGTTGCTTGAGCACTAAGGAAGTGTCCAATTTCCTGGCTAAATTTTCTAGGTTCGGTAATCAGTGGTGTATGCCCAGAGCGCTCAAAATAAATTGCAGTGGCATTCGCTAAGCTTTCGGCAATCAGGGTTTGTCCAGTTTCTGGGTAGAGTGTAGATTCGCGACCAATAAAGAAAGTGGTTGGGCAATTCAGCTGGCTGATAGCCTCACGATAGTCTTCATCATGATTTAAATAATTTTCGACATACCAAAGTAAGTAGTCAAGGCGTTGAATTGGTAGTAAATATTTCTGTAAAAATGGGCGGTTTAGTGCAAGCTTAAAGATCTTGGGGCTATAATTATTACTTCCTTGAAGTTCAATGAATGCCCCCCATAAGCTTACAAGATTGTAGCGAATATCATTCGGTAAATCTTCAAGCTTTTGGGCATGTTTATAGTTGAGCAATAAGGTTTGAATCTCAAGTAGCAGCTTTTTAAATTGAGAGTTTTTGGTACCAAATAAACCATATTGCCAAGATTCATCGACCGCAATTTTAGGGGTTTGATCAATATGCAAGTAGGCCTTAAGTTTTTCTGCTAAACCGCCATGTTTCATGCCATGCATTGCCGTCGTTGCGCCCATGGAATAACCCATCAAAATAAATTGGTCCAGCTTTAATTGTTTGATCAGTGCATCTACATCATTCCAATGGCTTGAAATGGCATCCAAGTCCGGGATGGCACAATTTTTTGAACCACCGAAACCACGCCAATCAGGGATAATAAATTCATATTGTTTGCGATTGGCAAACAAGAACGGGAGCCACTGCCAGCTTTGCATTCCCAACCCCGATAAAACCAAGACAGGTTCACCTTCGCCGACACGTCGTACAAATAATTTTTCCTGATCTGGCATGGTATAAAATGGCATTATTTTTCTCCAATCTTGTCCGCTTCCTCAAACTTTCTCAGCTGAGGAATCATTTGTTCCAACCATTTTATCCATTCACTTTCTGTAATGATACCAAGTTCGAGAATCATTTTATGAATGAATAAGACACGGTTGGTTGGTTCACTATTTTTAAAGTCTTTATCATGGATGGCTTGATAAAGACCTAATTTTTCCTTATGTATCGATAAATGGCGTTCCAATTCCGGTAGAATGGTATTACCGTCGAGTTGAGCTTCCGCTCTTAACCTCACCATAAGGTCATCGCGTAATTGCGCGGGTTCGCTTTGTTGTTCAATCCATGCAGCGAGTTCTATTCTTCCAAGTTGCTCAACTTGGTAAGTTTTTTTTCGGCTATTCGCAGCTTGTTCTTCTAATGTAGAAATCCATCCTTTTTTCAGCATCCCATTGAGTTCTCGATAGATTTGCTGATGAGTCGCATTCCAAAAGAAGCCCATTGAACGGTCAAAGCGACGAGCCAACTCGAAACCTGTACTTGGTTTTTCGAGTAGACTGGTCAATAAAACATGGGCGAGTGACATGATGTTCCATAATAAAAAATGACTCATCAGAATTATGCAATATGTTGCATAAAAATCAAATCTTGTTTATAACTTTATGCAACAAGTTGCATTAGCTAGCAGTGTGCGAGCCAAAGGAGAAAACATGTCAGCTTATCCACATTTATTAAAGCCACTTGATTTAGGCTTTACCACTTTAAAAAACCGTGTGCTTATGGGGTCTATGCATGTTGGCTTGGAAGAAGCACCACAAGGTTATGAGCGTATGGCTGCATTTTATGCTGAGCGTGCCAAAGGGGATGTAGGATTAATTGTCACGGGTGGTATTTCTCCCAATGATGCAGGTCTTACCTTTGCTCATGCATCGAAGCTAGACAGCATTGCAGAAGCAGAAAAACATAAGGTGATCACCCAAGCGGTACATGATGCGGGTGGTAAAATCGCGATGCAGATTTTACATACAGGTCGTTATTCTTATCAGCCTGAGATTGTTGCACCTTCTGCGATTCAAGCACCGATTAATCCAATTAAGCCTAAAGCATTAAGTTCAGCTGAAGTACAGCAAACAATTGATGACTTTGCTAACTGCGCCAAGCTGGCACAATACGCAGGTTATGATGGTGTCGAAATCATGGGGTCGGAAGGCTATCTGATCAATGAGTTTATTGCTGCACGTACCAATCATCGTGATGATGAGTGGGGTGGCAGCTATGAAAACCGTATCCGTTTCCCGATTGAAATCGTAAAGCGTACCCGTGATTTAGTGGGTGAAAACTTCATCATTATTTATCGCCTATCAATGCTGGATTTGGTTGAGGGTGGTTCAAGTTTAGAAGAAGTCATTCAGTTGGCTAAAGAAATAGAAAAAGCTGGTGCAACCATTATCAATACAGGGATTGGTTGGCATGAAGCGCGTATTCCAACGATTGCGACCAAAGTACCTCGTGCGGCATTTACTTGGGTGACGGAGAAACTCAAAGGCGAAGTTTCAGTTCCATTAATTACCTCGAACCGTATTAATACCCCTGAAATGGCAGAGCATGTATTGGCTTCTGGGCAGGCTGATATGGTGTCTATGGCACGTCCAATGCTAGCTGATCCTGAGTTTGTATTAAAAGCAAGTGAAGGTCGCAGTGATGAAATTAATACCTGTATTGGTTGTAACCAAGCCTGTTTAGATCATATTTTCTCAATGAAAATTGCAACCTGCTTAGTGAATCCGCGTGCTTGCTATGAAACAGAGCTTATTTTTAAAGAAACCAATGCGATAAAAAATATTGCAGTGATTGGTGCTGGCCCTGCGGGTTTAAGTTTTGCAGTATACGCTGCAAGCCGTGGGCATAAAGTCAAAGTCTTCGATGCAAGCAATCAAATTGGCGGTCAATTCAATATTGCGAAGACCATTCCAGGCAAAGAAGAGTTCTACGAGACCTTACGCTACTTTAAACGTCAAATTGAATTACAGCCCAATATTGAATTAGTACTTAACCATACTGCGACTTATGAAGAGCTGAGTCGGGCAAACTATGACGAGATTGTGGTTGCAACTGGGGTAACACCACGTCAACTCCATATTGACGGCATTGATCATCCAAAAGTGTTGAGCTATATCCAAGTATTGAAAGAACGTGTACCTGTTGGTAAACGTGTTGCCATTATTGGTGCAGGTGGTATTGGCTTTGATACCGCAGAATATTTAACGCATGAAGGTGACAGTGGTAGTTTAAATCCTCAAAAATTCTATGCTGAATGGGGGATTGATACAGCCTATGAGCATGTCGGTGGCTTAAAACCAGCAACGTTGGAAAAGTCAGAACGAGAAATTTATTTATTACAGCGTAAGACTGCTGCGGTAGGTGCTGGTTTAGGTAAAACAACTGGTTGGATTCACCGTACTGGCTTAAAGCATCGTGATGTAAAAATGATTGCAGGTGCCAGTTACGACAAGGTGGATGACCAAGGCTTGCATATTACCGTTGATGGTCAAAGTCGAGTGCTTGAGGTCGATAATGTGGTGATTTGTGCCGGTCAAGAATCGTATACCGCAATGTTCGACCAACTGAAAGCAGACGGTAAAAATGTTCATCTGATTGGCGGTGCGAAGGAAGCGGGTGAATTAGATGCCAAACGGGCAATTCGCCAAGGTGCTGAGTTAGCAGCCATATTATAAAATCTTGATGAGCATTCTCTTTCAGGAGGGGGTGCTCATCAACCGATCCATTAAATCACAAGGAAAAATAACAATGACACTCGAAACAACAAAACAGGCTTTGGAAAACTGGCATCACATGATTAAAACAGGTGACTTATCGAATTTAAATGATTTGTTGGCTGAAGATGTCGTATTCCGTTCTCCCGTTGCTTATAAGCCTTATGAAGGAAAGCATGTGGTTTTCTTTATTTTGACCAATGTCATTCAGGTTTTTGAAAATTTCACCTATCACCGCGAATTCTATACTGAGGATGGGGAAAATGTGGTGTTGGAGTTTAGTGCCGATGTTAGCGGAAAATCGCTCAAAGGCATTGATATGGTTCGATTTAACCAACAAGGGAAAATCATTGATTTTGAAGTGATGATTCGCCCAATGAGTGGTTTAGCTGCGTTGGCTGAGAAAATGGGTGCGAGATTTGCAAAATATCAGCCAAGCTAATCTCGCTAAAATAGCCTAAGTAATATTGAGACTCTTGTAATGTGGTTAAAGCTTTCAACTTTTGCATTACTTCCTATACTTCTTATACAAGGTATGAAAGTTCGGAAGAATACACCTCGTCTTTTAGAAGCCAGTGGTGATCGGGAGGGTTCTGTTGGCAATGGTAAACCACTTTCATTACTTATCCTTGGCGATTCAGCGGCGGCTGGGGTTGGCGTTGAAACGCAGCAAGATGCTTTATCTGGAGCGATTATTTCCCAGTTGCAGCAGGACTATTTGTTGCAATGGAAACTACACGCTAAAACAGGTGATACCACACAGCAGGTTTTTCAGGCAGTGCAACAGTTAGAACAGCAGTGCTATGATGTTGTAATCACTTCAATTGGTGTCAATGATGTGACTAAACTGACCTCTGTTAAATCGTGGATTAAACAACAAAAGCAATTATTCACCTATATACAGAGTCAATTTCAACCTAAACTCATCATTGTATCGGGTGTGCCGCCGATGCAGCATTTTCCAGCATTGCCCAATCCATTGGCTTGGTTGTTTGGACGATATGCACAACAGATGAATCAGGCATTACAACAGTGGTTGGCACCACTGCCGCAGTTTCAATTTATTCAATATGATCTTGAAACTTTTCAGGCATTGGATTTGCCAATGGCAAGTGATGGTTTTCATCCAGGCAAAGAAATCTATGCCATTTGGGGGCAACAAGTCGCAGCTTTAGTGCGACAAACATTTACTCATCCTTAGAGGTGGCGGTTGAATATGAGTTTATCTACTTTAAATAAAATTAGAGTTTTAGGTTCAGAACTATTTGATTCGGTACTTGGTGCAGAGCAGCCTAAAATCTATTATGACCCGAAAGGGAAAATTAAAGATGTTTTAGAAAAGTTGCCGCAGTTAAAGCAGAAATATCGCCCGACGCCATGGCTCAGTAATACACATGTACATCTCCTTTATTTCGATGTGATTCGGAAGAAAACGGTTAAACTTGAATATGATCGTATTGAGCAACTTAAAATGCAGGATGGTGGTATCACTGCCATTGCTTGGTATGGTTATGATCTACCAGCAGACACGCCGACCGTTGTGATTATGCATACCATTACTGGCACTCCCGAGAGTATGCGCGAATTGGTTAAAGACTTACATGAATATACCGGTTGGCGAATCGCACTATGTTTGCGCCGTGGTCATGCGGGTTTACCAATGCCCGTACCGCAGATTTCACTGTTTGGTTCGACCAGTGACCTCAAAGAGCAACTGGCTCATATCCAAGATTTGTTTCCATCATCAAACTTATATGCCGTTGGCTCTTCTGCGGGAACGGGGCTCTTGGTACGCTATTTAGGTGAGCAAGGATCGGATACACCATTTAAAGCTGCGTTTGCAATGTGCCCAGGCTATAACACCGAAATAGGTTTTAAAAATGTACATCCTTTTTACAGTAAAATGATGACCAAAAAGTTATTTAAATATTTCATTTACCCTTATCAAAAAACTTGGCAGCAGGTCGCTTCGGTAAATAAGGTGTTGGCAACAACAAGCTTGGAAGACTTTGAAAAAGAATATTTTGAAATGGCTGGGTTTCAGGATTATCAAAGTTATTGTCAGGCAATTAATCCAATTTATGTCTTCGAGAATATTAAAGTTCCCTTGATGATTTTGAATGCTGAAGATGATCCTGTCTGTTCAATCAAAAACTTGGAACCTTATAAAGGTGCAATTCAGCAAATGGAAAATATTGCGGTTGTGACGACGAAAAAGGGAAGTCATTGCGGTTTTTATGAAAGTTTCAGTGTGAAGTCTTGGGCTTCACGCTTGATGGCTGATTTTTTTAAGAATTACTAAATTGATCAAGATAAAAAAGCCAGTCGAAATGAACTGGCCTTTTTTGCAATTAAAAGATTAATTGTTTAACGCAGGGGTTGCAGCAGCAATTGCAGCAGCGACAGCATCATCTTCACTTTGAGCTGGTGCTGAAGATTTTGGTGCTTTTACTTGTTCAGTCTTCGCAGGTTTTTGCTCAGCTTTTACAGTTTGTTCAGTTTTTGGCTGCTCTGTTTTAGCTGGTTTTGGTTCTTCAGTGCGTGGAGTCTCAGTCGCAGTTGGATTCTCTGTTTGAGCTGGACGAGTTTCACGACGAACTTCAGTGGTAGTATTTGGAGTTTGTTCACGCGTTGTTTCAACAACAGGTGCTGGAGCTTCGTGTTTATCAACACTTTCTAAAGATTCAAACTCTTGGATTTTTGCAGGTTCAGGCTGAGTTTGGCTCTCGGTTGCTGCCTGTTCTTGCTGCTCTTCGTTTTTAGGTTCTTCTTTTTTGACACAAGCAGTTAATAAAAGACCAGTCGCAAGTGCTGCACAAATTAAAAGTTTTTTATTCGCCATTGCTAAAACAACATATTAAATAAGGACGCAACAATTATAACAGCAAATCAAGTTGAAGAAATCACTGTGTAATGTTGTGTTTGTTTATATTTTATAAAAGCTTGCAAATTAGCAGATAGAGGTTGAGACGTTGTAAGCGGGAAAAGTAGATTTTTGCCATACTTTTTCATGCATTTGAATCACTCGATTGAATGTCTGTATGAAAAATCCACAAAATCCGTAAATTTTTATCGAAAATGCTGATAGAATAGCCAGTTGTTTATAGTTCTTTGAATTGATGCGGTTTGACTTTGCTTTATAGGGGCAGAGTACAGTAAAATTGCCCAACATTGTAGGCCGATTTCGGCTCGATTGTACGAGAAACTCAATGACCCATTTTATTTTTGTCACTGGTGGTGTGGTTTCATCACTAGGTAAAGGTATTTCTGCTGCTTCTGTTGCTGCACTTTTGGAAGCTCGTGGCTTAAAAGTCACTATGGTAAAAATGGATCCATACATTAATGTCGATCCAGGTACCATGAGCCCATTTCAGCACGGTGAAGTTTTCGTCACAGAGGATGGTGCTGAAACTGACTTAGATTTGGGATATTACGAACGTTTCTTACGTCGCGCGAAAATGACCAAACTGAATAACTTTACCAGTGGTCGCGTATATCAGGATGTTTTAAATAAAGAACGTCGTGGTGATTACTTAGGTGGTACGGTTCAAGTTATTCCACATATTACAGACAACATTAAAGAACGCGTCCTTCGCGCAGGTGAAGGCTATGACGTTGCAATCGTTGAGATTGGTGGTACGGTTGGTGATATCGAATCACTTCCATTTATGGAATCAGTACGTCAATTGATGGTGGAACTTGGTCATAAACGTACTATGCTTATGCATTTGACTTTATTGCCATATATCAAATCAGCGGCGGAGCTCAAAACCAAGCCAACTCAGCACTCAGTGAAAGAGCTTCTTTCAATCGGGATTCAGCCAGATATCTTGATCTGCCGTACTGAATATGATGTCGATGTTGATACGAAACGTAAGATTGCATTATTCACAAACGTGGAAGCACGTGCTGTTGTAGTATGTAAAGATGCAAAAACAATTTATCAAATTCCACGTACATTCTACGAACAGAATGTTGATGACTTGATCTGTGAACGTTTTGGTTTCAATGATCTTCCAGAAGCAAATCTTGAAGATTGGGATAATGTAGTTGAAGCATTATTGAACCCTGAATACACAGTTCGTGTTGCGATGGTGGGTAAATATGTTGAACTTCCAGATGCTTATAAATCTGTGAATGAAGCACTTTTACATGCTGGTATTCAAAACCGTGTCAAAGTTCAGATTGATTATGTCAATGCTGAAGAGCTTGAGCAGCAAGACATTAGCATTTTAAGTACTGCTGATGCGATCTTGGTTCCAGGCGGGTTTGGTGAGCGTGGTACTGAAGGCAAAATGAAAGCTATTCAATATGCCCGTGAAAACAAGATCCCATTCCTTGGTATTTGTTTAGGTATGCAACTCGCTGTGATTGAGTATGCACGTAATGTTGCAGCAATGCCTGAAGCAAGCTCAACAGAATTTAACCGCTCAACCAAATATCCATTGATTGGTTTAATCACTGAATGGTTAGATGAGCGTGGTGAATTACAACAGCGTAGCCTTGAGTCCGATCTGGGCGGAACCATGCGTTTAGGTGCACAAAAATCTGAATTGGTTGAAGGCACGAAGACGCGTGAGGTTTATGGTAAAGCCGAAATTACTGAGCGTCATCGTCATCGCTATGAAATGAATGATCGTTTTATTCCAGCACTTGAACAAGCAGGTATGAAAATTTCAGGCTATTCGTCAGTACAACATTTAGTTGAAACTGTAGAAATTCCTGAACATCCTTGGTTTATTGCTGTACAATTCCACCCAGAATTTACAAGTTCACCACGCGATGGACACCCATTATTTGCTAGTTTTATCGGGGCTGCTAAAAATCAGCACCAAAAGTAAGTAATGAGTTTTAAATAAACTGGGAAAGTTTAAATGTCACAATTAAAACCACAAGAAGTTGTACGTTTAGGCGATATACAAATGGCAAATCATTTGCCATTTGTATTATTTGGCGGAATGAACGTATTAGAGTCAAAAGATTTGGCATTTGAAATTGCTGAAACTTATGTTGATATTTGCAAGCGCTTGGATATTCCTTATGTATTTAAGGCGAGCTTTGATAAAGCAAACCGCTCAAGCCTAAACTCTTACCGTGGCCCAGGTCTTGAAAAGGGAATTGAGTGGCTTGCTGAGATTAAAAAGCATTTTAATGTGCCGATTATCACAGACGTTCATGAGCCTTACCAAGCAGCGCCTGTTGCTGAAGTTGCCGACATTATCCAACTTCCTGCCTTCTTAAGTCGTCAGACTGATCTTGTTGAAGCAATGGCAAAAACTCAAGCCATTATCAATATCAAAAAAGCACAGTTTTTAGCGCCACATGAAATGCGTCATATTTTGCATAAGTGTTTGGAAGCTGGGAATGACAAACTCATTCTTTGTGAACGTGGTTCAGCATTCGGCTATAACAACTTGGTTGTTGATATGCTTGGCTTTGATATCATGAAAGAAATGAATGTGCCAGTATTCTTTGATGTCACTCATGCATTGCAAACCCCAGGTGGGCGTGCAGATTCTGCAGGTGGTCGTCGTGCTCAAATCACGACTTTAGCGCGTGCAGGTATGGCGACAGGTTTAGCTGGGTTATTCTTGGAAGCACATCCAGAACCAGAAATTGCAAAATGTGATGGACCATGTGCATTGCGTTTATCTCAGCTTGAGCCATTCTTGGCACAATTAAAAGAATTGGATACTTTAGTTAAAGGATTCAAGAAGTTAGACACCCATTGATGCAGTAACTTGCATTTTGTTTTTCATTCAACAGAGGAATTGTTCATGAGCCAAATCGTTGACATCCGCGCACGTGAAATTTTGGACTCTCGTGGTAACCCAACCATCGAAGCAGACGTTATTTTAGAATCTGGGGTTGTTGGTCGTGCATGTGCACCATCTGGTGCTTCAACTGGTTCTCGTGAAGCTTTAGAACTTCGTGATGGCGATAAAGCACGTTATTTGGGCAAAGGTGTTAAAACTGCGGTTAATAACGTAAATACGATTATCCGTGATGCTTTAGTGGGCAAATCAGTATTCGAACAAAAAGACATCGATAATACGATGATTGCACTTGATGGTACTGAAAATAAAGAAAAATTAGGTGCTAACGCAACTTTAGCCGTTTCATTGGCTGCTGCTCGCGCTGCCGCAGATGAAAAGAAAATTCCTCTTTTCCAATATATCGCTGATCTTCGCGGTCAAACGACTTTGACCATGCCTGTACCAATGATGAACATCATCAATGGTGGTTCGCATGCAGACAATAATGTTGATATTCAAGAGTTCATGATTGAGCCTGTAGGCTTCACGTCTTTTGCTGAAGCATTACGTGCAGGTGCTGAAATCTTCCATTCGCTAAAATCAGTTTTAAACAAAAAAGGTTTAAATACTGCTGTAGGTGATGAAGGTGGTTTTGCACCAAACTTGCGTTCAAACGAAGAAGCAATCACTGTTATTCTTGAAGCGATTGGCCAAACGGGTTACAAAGCTGGTTCTGATATTATGCTGGCACTTGACTGCGCATCTTCAGAATTCTACAAAAATGGTCAATATGTGCTTGCAGGTGAAGGCAATAAAGCATTCACAAGCAACCAGTTCTCTGACTATTTGGCAGGTCTTGTAAACCAATACCCAATCATTTCGATTGAAGATGGTTTGGATGAGTCTGACTGGGAAGGTTGGAGCTACTTAACCTCAATCCTCGGTGACAAAATCCAATTGGTTGGCGACGATTTATTCGTAACCAATCCTAAGATTTTACAACGTGGTATTAATGAGAAAGTTGGTAACTCGATTCTGATCAAATATAATCAGATTGGTACGTTGACTGAAACGCTAGATGCAATCTATCTTGCGAAAGCAAATGGTTATAGCACTGTAATCTCACATCGTTCTGGTGAAACTGAAGATTCAACTATTGCAGACTTGGCAGTAGGTACAGCAGCGGGTCAAATCAAGACGGGTTCACTTTGCCGTTCTGACCGCGTAGCGAAATATAACCAATTGCTTCGTATCGAAGAATTAACGAAAGCAGCTTACCGCGGTAAAGCTGAATTCAAAGGTCTAAAATAAGGTCAATTTCTCTATGTTGAATACGTCTGATCATCTTTCTTTACAAAAGAGAGAAACTTTGCAAATTCATAATCCTATAGAATTTGCAAGTGATCTTCCTCTTAGAAGGATGTAAGGAATTTTTCATGATAGAGATGTTTCGATCGACCTCGAGTAAATTGATTCTGGTGCTTGTCATCGCTTTGGTGGCAAGCTTACAGTATCAATTTTGGCTGGGTGAGGGAGGGTATTTCCCTCATCAAGCATTAACTCAGCAAATTAAGCAACAAGCAGAAATTAATACTGAACTAAAAGAGCGGAATCGTATTTTAGCCGCAGAAGTTTTTGATTTAAAAAATGGTAGCGAAGCCATTGAAGAACATGCACGTTTAGATTTGGGTTTAATCAAACCTAATGAGACGTTTGTGCAAATGAGTACCATTAGTACCCACTACAAACCAATTTATATTGATCCAAACGCAAAAGAAGACACTGCAACTAATGAAAACCCAGACTAGGCTGTGGGCGGTTGTACCAGCAGCAGGTTCGGGCAGTCGTTTTTCACAAACTGAATTGAAACAATATCAGTATATTCAAGATCATACAGTACTTGAGCACACCGTCAATCGACTGAATTCGCTAGATTTAGCAGGTTGCGTACTTGCCATTGGTGTACAAGATAATTTTGCAAAAACCCTGTCTTTTCAGCATCTAGATAAACTGCATTTTTGTTTAGGTGGTGCCGAGCGCGTACATTCTGTTTTAAATGCCTTGATCTATTTATCTGAAATTGCCCATGAAGAGGATTGGGTATTGGTCCATGACGCTGCGCGACCATGTGTGACGAAAGAATGTCTTACTCGGTTGGTTCAGACAGCAGAAGCTTCAAATCAAAGTGCAATTTTGGCTATTCCAGTTCGCGATACCTTAAAGCAGGTGGTCAGTGAAAACCAGATCAAAAAAACTGTAAGCCGTGAATTATTATGGCAAGCACAAACGCCACAAATGGCGAGACTCGGTGTACTAAAAAATGCGATTGAAAAAGCTTTAACCCATGATATTACGATAACAGATGAAGCGAGTGCCTTAGAACATATGGATGAACCTGTACAGGTGGTACAAGGTCGTTCTGATAATATCAAAATTACCTATGCTGATGATTTAGAGCTGGCACGATTAATTCTTCAATCTCAAAACCATGCTTAATTAGCCTAAGAGTGGCTCTTATTTTTTGTTTAATTCAAAATAGCCTAAGTAAATTTAAGTGATTTTTCCATTTTTTTTACATCAATCTAAATGACAAAATTTCTACTATTTGTTAAATTTGAATAACATACTTTATAACGGATCAACCGATGAAAAAATTATTACTTGCGGGCCTTTTCACTTTTTCTTTAGTTGGTTGCGCAACGACACCTCAACAACCTCAGGATACTGTACAAGAAAGCATTCGTTATTCGACTAGTCCTTGTTTCGGTACATGCCCAATTTATTCTGTTGAAATTACACCTGAAGGGGCTGTTCATTTTGATGGCAAACAATATACCAAAGTAACAGGTACTCAGGACTTAACCGTTGATCCTTCTGTTTATAACAAGCTGCAACAAGAGTTAAAAACCTATCGCCCGGCAACAGGTGCAAATGTAAAAACGACCGGCTGTGCTGAAACTGCCAGTGATCAGCAAAGTGCTTATTTTGCTTGGAAACGTCCAGATGGTACAGTCACTAAGTTAAGCCACTATACGGGCTGTATTTCACCTGCAAACGCTGAGTTAAACAAGGTGATTGAGAAATTACCAAAGTTGATTGGTATTGAAGATCTCGTTCGTTAAACTGATTGCTGTAAAAATAGACAAAACTAACATTTATGCTAGTATAGGTATAAGCGCAATCAGGCGGAGGAGTCTTTAATGACAGCTTTTACAATCATGAAAATGAGTAGGCAAGAGGAAAACCTTCTTCCTAAGCTTGCTGTAGAAGCATTCCGTAATGCGTTTGAAGAGGCAAGTGAATCTTCTACTGTGGTCTATGCCAAAGGTCATCAACTGTTAAAGCAGCATTCAACTGGTGAAACCGAAGTGATCAAGGATATATCAGGCGCTTATACCGTTATTTATCCATCTCGTACTCTGTTGAAACGTAAAAAAAAGAAGGCTGTTGTATAAGTTAATGCAACAGTCTACGCCTAGAATTCGCATGTTTGCCGGCCCAAATGGTTCTGGTAAAAGTACGATTAAGGAATATTTATTGCCCCGCCATATTGGGGCATATCTAAATGCAGATGAACTCGAAAAAAACTTAAATCAGACTCATAGCTTGGACTTAAAGATTTATAACGAGTCTCTAGATGCACTAAAGCTGATTGCTTTTTTAAAAACCAAAAAGAAGAAACTGAATCAAAAAATCTGTGATTTATTAAGCCAAGAACCTGAATTGCTAGGTGAGCATCATATTGTTTTTGCTATTCAGGATATTGATTCATATCTCGCTGCACGAATTATCGACTTTATTCGTTTAGAATTTCTAAGGTTAAAAATTAGTTTTACCTTTGAAACTGTTATGTCGCATATCAGTAAAGTTGAATTTCTGAGAATGGCTCAGGAGCAAGGGTTTAAAACTTATCTGTATTATGTTTCAACGATTGATCCTGAAATCAATATTGCACGGGTACAGTATCGGGTGAGTACCGGTGGACATGCTGTACCAGAACCGAAAATTCGTGATCGTTATTACCGCAGCATGAACTTACTTATGCAAGCCATTGAAGCGAGTGATAGAGCTTTTATATTTGACAATTCTTCAAATGGTGAAAAAGCAGCTTTTTTAGCAGAAATTGAACAGGCTGATCGACTAAAAATCAATCCTATCGTGACAGTATTTCCTGTTTGGTTTGCAGAAAGAGTACTTTCTGAGTTCGAATAGTCAATCTTTTCAAGAAATACAGTGCTTGTTTGCATTATGTTTTATGCCCAATACTCAAATTAAATTACTTGATTTTAGAAAATATTGACCAATATGTGTCATTTTTTGCAAAAATTACGATTCAAACGCGGATATTGAATAGATTAATTTCAATATTATTTAAAATAATATATTATAAATATATATATTGATTGGTGGGTGGATGATGACAAGTATTCTGTTAGCTTTAATTGGTGGTGCGTTGATTGGATTAGCTGCTGTTGGCTATTTATACGTCAATGGTCGTATTGCTGGGATCAGTGGCCTACTAGCACAGCTCTTACAACCTACAACTTTATTCAGAGGTTCTGCGTTTTGGTTCTTACTGGGTTTAATCATTACACCATTTATTTACCAAATGTTTGTGCAACCTGAAATTATTATGCAGTCGTCTCCCTTAGCTTTGATTATTGCTGGGCTGTTGGTGGGTTTTGGGACTCGTTTAGGCTCAGGTTGTACCAGTGGGCATGGCATTTGTGGGATTAGCCGATTATCTCCACGTTCGATGGTTGCCACAATTACATTTATGTTTGCTGGATTTGTTACGGTGTATCTAGTACGTCATATTCTGGGAGCCGCATAATGAAAAATCTATTTGCATTTATTTTTGGCAGTATATTTGCATTGGGTCTATTGATTTCAGGCATGTCAAATCCTGAGAAAGTATTAAGTTTTCTAGATATTTTTGGTGTATGGGATATTAGCTTGATGTTTGTGATGATTGGTGCAATTGCAGTTGCATTCATTCCATTTCAAAGAGCCTTACGCAATCCCAAAACATTATCTGGTGAAACCATTTCATTCCCTAGCAATCATCAAATTGATAAGAAATTGATTATTGGCGCTATCTTGTTTGGGATCGGTTGGGGGATTTCAGGCATTTGTCCAGCACCCGCGATGACTCTGATTGGACTTGGATATTCTGAAGTGTGGTATTTTATTAGCGCAATGTTGATCGGGATGTTAATCCATCGTTTATGGTCGAAACAACAGGAGAAATGCGATGCAACATCCAACAGTTAAAGCCTTTTTTGATGAACAGAGCAATACATTTAGTTATGTTGTGCATGATCCTGAAACAAAGTATTGTGCAATTATTGACAGTGTTTTGGATTATGATGCTGCCTCGGCTTCGACTTCCACACAACATGCAGATCAGATTATTACCTACATTCAATCTCAAGCGTTCACAGTTGAATGGATACTGGAAACGCATGTTCATGCAGATCATTTAACCGCATCCCAATATCTAAAATCAAAGCTCGGTGGCAAGATTGCCATGAGTGAGAAAATTGCGATTGTTCAGGATACCTTTAGTGCAATTTATCATTTTGATCTTAAATATTTTAATACGCATCAAGTGTTTGATTATTTATTCAAGGACAATGAGCACTTCAGTATCGGAAACTTAGATGCATATAACATACCAACACCAGGACATACTCCTGCATGCTTAAGTTATATCATTGGTGATGCTATTTTCGTTGGTGATACTTTATTCATGCCAGATTATGGAACGGCGCGCTGTGACTTTCCCAAAGGAAGTGCTGATCAGTTATTTGATTCTGTACAAAAGCTTTATCAACTTCCTGATCGAACGCGTGTTTTTTTATGTCATGACTATAAGCCTGAAGGTCGAGATGAATATGTGTATGAAACCAGTATTAGCACGCAAAAGCAGCATAATATTCATATCAATATGAAAACCCTTAAACAGGACTTTGTACAGATGCGTCAAAGCCGTGATGCGACATTGTCGATGCCCAAGCTTATTCTGCCTGCAATTCAAATTAACATGGATGCAGGGCGCTTCCCAGAACCGGAATCGAATGGCATTCGCTATCTAAAACTGCCGTTAAACTACTTTAGTCACTAAGAGAGAAAAGCCCAGATTGCTCAGATTTTTTTGAGTCATCTGGGCTTTTCTCTATCAAATTTCTGCATACATTCTATATTTAGCAGAAAAAATGGAGCTTAGGTTTTGTTTGAACAATTAATTGTTATGTTATAACATAACAATTAGAATTGAGGAGTTCAACGTGCGTCACAAAGTCTTAGCAATCGCCATTTTATTTATTCATCATCAAGCCTCTGCAAATGAGCAGGATAGTCCTGTAATTTTGCCAAAGATTAGTTTAAAAGCAGAAACAGATCTTTCAATCGGGAACAATACCGTTGTAGAGAATCACAATTCACAATATCAAACTTTAGGGGATACACTTAAGCAGGTGTCAGGCGTACAAAATAGTGCTTTTGGCCCCAACGCAGGCGCACCTGTTATTCGAAGTTTAAGCGGGAATCGTGTACAGATTCTTGAAGACGGGCAGTCGATTTATGGCATGAATGCCATGACTGGCAATATCAGTATTCCATTTGACCCATTGTTCAGCCAAGCCATTCACATTAATAAATCATCAGATAGTGTTCGATACGGCGGCAATGCGATTGGAGGAAGTGTCAATGTCGAGACCGGTTTGATCAGTAAAGATATGCCAGACAAAAATAGCAATCTTGAACTGGCAGTGAGAAAAGGTTGGAATAATACAGATGCCCATGGTTTTAAGCTGAATTTAAATAACCAAAGTAATTTTTCAACCAACTTCTTATTTTCTAAACAGGACATTTCGTCGTATAAAATTCCGGGGAATAGCAAAGCTGAACAATGTAATAGTGGAATTTTTCCTGCAACGGGTGGGGTAAGTTCAGCCTTGGCAGATGCGTGCCAAAATGATGCACGTATACAGCAAATCTATAACACCGCATCGCAAAAATATATCGACCAATTTATGACTGAAAATCCAGATTGGGCGGATGGCCAGTTTTCATTTTATACCGATAAACCGACATCTGTTTGGAGTGGTAAGACTTATACCAATCCAGTCAATCCTGAATATAAGCCTGATACACCTAAATTTAAAGAAAACAGGATTAATCAAGATGTGACCCCAAATTACCATCGTAAATTAGGGAATAGTTATTTAGAAAATCAGCATTATGCAATTGGCAGTACCTATTTCTTGGAAAATGGTTATATTGGCCTGAGCGCGGATTCGAAGAAAAATGCCTATGGTGTACCTGGTTTTTCTTTAGAAAATAAGTCATTTCAATCTTCTTATGAGGATAGTTTGCCCGTTGGCGTCAAAACCGATCAAAGAAAATATAGCCTAGATAGCCAGTTTAATTTTGATATCCCATTTCTAAAGGGTATCGATATGAAAGCGAATCAGGTGATCAATCGTTCGGGGGAATATCTCGGTACGCAGCTTGCAAATGATTACCGCTTTGATACCAAACAAGCCGAGATTGTATTGAGACATCAACCTAGTCGCTATGTGAATGGTCTACTAGGTGTGAGTCAGAGCAACCGAAGCGTCGAAGGAAAGGGCAAGCTACGTTATCTTCCCAATGTCAATACCAAGACCCAAGCCATCTTTATTCAAGAGAAGATTGATTTGGAACGACTCTCTTTTGATGCAGGTTATCGCCAAGAAAGTGTTGATCATTCAATCAAAGATAGTGATTTTAAGGTTGCACGTAATTCAGCCAATAGTAAGCTACAAGACACCCGTTTTGATTTGGAAAGTTATAGTTTTGGTTCCTATCTTAAAATCAATGACTATTTTGGAGCGAAACTCAGATATTCGGTGTCTGAGCGTGCACCTGAGCTTAATGAGCTTTATGCCAGCGGTAATCATTATTCCATTATGATCAATGAGCAAGGCAATCAAAAACTAGAACCAGAAAAATCTAAAAATACCGAGCTTACGGGCTTATTTAGCTATAAAGATTTTAATCTGGAAGCGACAGTATATAAGATGAAATATGAGAACTATTTCTATCTCACGCACTCTGGCATGCAGACGGCCAATCGACTCCCTCTCAAATACTGGACCCAAACCGATACTGAAATTACAGGCTTTGAAGTTGATCTCAAGCAAAAAATCAATACTCAGCAATGGGGTGTTTTTACAGTGGGTGCATTTGCTGATTTGGTGAAAAATAAGAATCTAAATCCAAGTCGGACCAGTTTATTTAATGATGGTAATTATCTACCAAACATGCCCACTAATCGTTATGGTGCCAACGTAGAATGGAGCAGACGAGATTGGGCAGCACGTTTGTCGAGTATTTATTATGATCAACCTAAATATCTGGGTAAGAATGTGTCAGAAGAAGTACCATTGCCAGCATTTAATATGGTCGATATGCAGATTAGTAAGCATCTAAAATTAAAAAATTCAGATATTGATGTGTTCCTCAACGGTTCAAATTTACTCAACGAAGAAGCGAGACCGCATAATTCACCGTTGAAATATATTGCTCCCTTACCTGGACGAGGTTTTCAACTGGGGATTAACATGAAAATATAGTTCTTTCTGAGCTACAAACTTCGAGTCGGTTCACTAAAAGCGATATTGAATGTTCGCTTTTAGATAGCCCATTCAACTGCTTAATTTAAATTTCTGAATGAGTTCCTGACAATCAGTCCGTGAACCAAAGAAACAGGCAGCATATAGACCTTTCCAAAAAAATTATAAGTCACCACACTGGTTGTAACGCTCAGCTTATTCTTGATGTCATCATGCTCATGAATTTGCAAAGCTACTAATACACGTAGGTGTTTATCTGCTGACTGTAAAAATAATTCTGTCTCTGTGATTTTGATTACATCAAAAAAATCCAACTTATCATTCACTTTAACAGTTTGTGCCTTGGGCGAGCCAAAACCTTGAATAGGTTGTACACCTGCTAGTTTTAAGCTTAAGAAATCTCTGATCCTAAAGGCGATACGTAGCCAAAATGGTGGATTCCCCGTCATCAAGTAATAGGCTTGAAGAGCATTGAGTTGTTTATTGATGTATTGATAATCTTGATGCAGAAAATTTAGCGCTTCTAATGGTGCAACCAAAGAGTTAACGTCTTTTTGATTTTGCATTGCTATCCCTGGATCTTATAATTGCATGAAAACGATTTTAATTTATAGGTTAAATTTTAAAGAGGTGTCAATCAAGAAAATATGCCAAATCTGGTATTGATGAGAAAGGTTAACAATATAAAAAGTTATTCACTCATTATATTATTTGCTAGACTATCTTTATTTGCTTAAATTTTTAATCACATTTCACATAATTGGTTAAGCAATACGATCGTGGAAGTTGTGATGATTTCTATAACGACGAACTTTACTTGATAAATAAATTTTGTACCCCTTTACTATTTATATGAAAAAGGAAACAACATGCTTCAACATAACTTCAATTTATCTGATCATTTTAAACTCGGTATCTTTGCTGCTAATTGTTCTGGAGGCCTAACCCCTTCAACCTTAGATGATGGCTGGGATGCCAGCTGGAGCCAAAATTTAAAATTGGCAGAAATGGCAGATGAGGCGGGAATTGATTTCATGTTATCTACTGCACGTTTTATTGGTCATGGTGGTAAAAAGGATTTTCATGGAACAGTATTAGAAACGGTGACCTGGACATCGGCTTTATTGGCCAAAACTAAAAATATTCAAATTTTTGCAACACTACATACGGCGCTGAATCATCCAATTGTAGTGGCAAAGCAAATCGCGACTATGGCGCAAGTCAGTGACAATCGAGTTGGATTAAATATTGTCGCGGGTTGGAACAAGCCTGAATATGATGCAATGGGTTTAAAATTACCAGATGACCATGAAACGCGATATGGTTATGCACAAGAGTGGTACGAGTTAATTAAAAAAACATGGCAAAGCACTGAGCCGTTTAATTGGGATGGGAAATTTTTCCAAACTCAAGGTACGTATGGCAAACCGAATCCACAAATATTTCCACCGATTTTTAATGCCGCAGGTTCTAAAGAAGGCCGTGAGTTTGCGGTAAAGAACTCAGATTTTTTATTTACACCTGCATCTGACTTGGCGCGTTCAGTGACTGAGATTCAAGAACTCAAAAAAGAAGCTGGGCATTTAGGCCGAAACATCAAGGTGCTGACCTTTGCGCATGTAATTTGTCGCCCTACGGAAGAACAAGCCAAAGCCGAGTGGGATCGACAACTGAATCATGCTGATCATGATGCAGTACAAAATTTAATAGATACCTTATTCTCCTTTTGTAAATCGTTTCCCGCCGATTTACGAGAACAACTGCGTCAACGCATTGCTGTTGGTCATGGCGGTTTTCCATTAGTTGGTACTGCTGAACAAGTTGCAGCAGGGTTAATACAGTTACAGGAAACAGGTTTTTCAGGATGTACTTTATCTTTTCTTAATTATACTCAAGAGTTTCCATATTTTAGAGACCATGTCTTGCCAATTTTGAAAGATAAAGGCTTGCTGAATGCTCATATATAGTTGAAGCTATATTCTCGATCGCTGTTTGATATCGTGACAGTCTTTAAGCATCCAAAGATTGTCACAATTTGTGGTGAGTCCTTTATTTATATGAAAAAAACTTATTACAGAGATGCGTTTTAGTATAGATTTCTTGGTTTTTTATGCTATAAAAAAACCTCAATAATTAAACTTGAGAATAACAAATGTCTGAACAGAAATATCATTGGTACTTAATTGGTTATACCTTTAGTGATAAGAGCAATAACGGCAGTACTCGGAATTTTAGTATTCAATTACCCTTGGAAACATTCCTTCCACCCGTCTCGAAGTCAAAATTAAATGAGTTTAATGTCATCGGAGCAGAGTGGATCAAAAAGAATGATCCTACGAGCCAGCCTGAGAATTTATTTGCAATCTCCATCAGCTATTTGGGAGAAATGACACAGGCACAGTTCAATACTTAGAGATGAAGGTCTGGTTGATTTAACTCTTAAAAGTTTAGATTGATAAAACGCTAATTTTAGTGATTGGCGTTTTTTAGGTTAAATTATTTATTTTAAATAGTCTTTTTTTGTATAGAAAAACTAATCTAACTGAAAAAACTTTGAATTAAAAAAATTAGGTTTTTTAAAATTATTGCTTTGTTTAATGTTATTTTATTAAATAATTTTTAGTATTTTTAGCTTTTGAATTAATTTTAGGGTTGCTATTAATTTTAAATTATTTTTGCTTTGGTGTTAATGTGAAACTTATTATAAAGTGTTATCTTGTTGTGCGCATTTTTGGGTGAGATATGATGTAAGACGTTATTGTATTTTTATCCTGTTTTTTACTTTATTTTATGTCTTGGTAATATGTGGGTTATTTTGTTTTATTCTTCAATTAATTGATTTTAAATTAATAATTATAGATTTTAGGTAGTATGGAATTTTATTTAAATCTTCTATTTTTAGCATAGAGTGTTGTTTGTTTTGGTTCATATGGTGGTATTGATGAACTGATTTTTTTATTCATTATTCTGGAATTTTATGATTCTTATTATTTTTGATTGTAATACAGATAATTAAATTAATCTAATATATAGCTTTAAAAATAATAAATAATGATATGCTTATTTGTTAATTGGTTCACATAGTTAAGTGATTAATCACCTTTTATCAGGAAGTAAAATTTAATATTTGATAAAAATATGTTTATGGTTATATTCAGAATACATATTACTAAATCAGGTAATGTGGAATTTCAGGATGAAATAAAATGAAAAAAACAGCAATAAAAATTGCAATAGCAACGACTTTAATGACTTTAACTCACCTAACTTATGCTCAGGAATTCAAGCGGTTCTCTGTTTCAGCAGGCTGGTTGCATGTTATGCCTCAGGGTAAAGCAAATCCTTTTAATATTAATACGAATGTTAAAAATGGAACTGTAGCCAAAGTTGGAAGCATTTCAACGAATAGTTTCTTGAACTCGGTTGACCCTAATACAACTATGACGGATTTAGGAGGAGAGGTCTGGAATTTAAAAGATACTCTTACCGAGTTTCTGGCACAGCCTGATATCCAAAACCAACTAACTGATGGCAATGGGAATGTTTTAGCTGAAGTTTCGGGCACCGCAAGAATTAATGGATTAGAAAACTGGCAGCAAAAAGATGCAGGCCTAGAAGTTGATGACGTAGATACATTGGGTCTTATGTTTAATTATTATATAAATGACAATGTGTCCTTACAGCTAATCGGTGGAGTACCTCCTAAGGTTGATATTAAAGGCAAAGGTGAAATATTTGCGCCATTAAGTGGACTAGCTATGTCATCGGCAGATTTAGTCAAATACCTGTTTCCTGATGGCATTGAATTAGGTCAAGCAATTCCTATTACTAACTTAGGGAATAAATCTAATGCTGCAACGGCTCGTGCATGGACACCAGCAATAGAAGCACAATATCAATTTGGTAAAAGTGGGGTAGACAAGTTTAGACCATATATTGGCGCTGGTTTAATGTATGCCCATTTTAATCAAATTAAGCTAAATGGCGGTATTCGATCTGATCTAATCTCGGCTGGACATATGATTCAGAATGTATTAGATGGAAAAGCAGGGGCTGCATTGGACCGGAAAGTATCCAGTGCTGATATGACTGTTAAAGTTGATGCCGATGATACAATTGCACCAATTGTTTCGGTTGGTTTTACTTATGACTTTAATAATTCTTGGTATGGTGTTGGCTCTGTCTCGTATGCCAAGTTGAATAACGAGGCAACAATTAATGTCGTTAACAAGAATACAGGGAATAAGTTAATTCACGCAACGACTAAGATCGATATTGATCCGCTCATCACCTATGTTGGTGTAGGTTATCGTTTCTAAAAAAGGTATTTTATTGCAAGGATTTTTCGAAAATACAAATATAACTAAAGTTTTTTAACTATAAATGCTCATTATCATCTGTGATTTTGAGCATTTCTGTTTTTTGAATTTTAAGATAATTGGGCTCATAAAGTATAAGCAAGCCAAACAATCAATTAAAGGTATACTTGGCGGTATTTACTTCATTTTATGATATACGGATACAAGATGAGATCTTTATTGAAATCTGCCATAGCTGTTGTTTTGTTTGGTTCTTCGCTGTCAGTTACTATGGCTGCGACTCTTGAAGAGCAGGTTAAATCACTATCAGAAAAGGGATGGCAGGTTGGTGTATCTATTTTAGATATGGAGAATAAAAGGATTTCTATCAATGGAGACAAACGGTTTCCGCTAGACAGTACTGTAAAAGCTCTTGCTTGCGCTCATGTATTGGCTCAGGTTGATGCAAAAAAACTTACGTTAGATCATTCAAAAACGATCCGACAAAAAGATCTTGTTACATACTCACCCGTTGTCAAAGATTATGTAAATAAAAAATTGACGATCAAACAAGCGTGTGAAATTACAACGGCATATAGTGATAATACGGCAGCGAACTTTGCTATTGAGGCTGGCGGGGGGCCTGCGGGTCTCACTTCATTTATGCGTTCCATTGGTGATGAGGTTACGAGATCCGATAGATATGAGCCAGATCTGGTTATTAATCCAGAAGGTGATATTCGAGATACAACGAGTCCTAATGCTATGAATGATAGTATGAAAAAGTTATTAATGGGTGATGTATTATCTAAAAGCTCGAAAGAACAATTAAAAGAATGGATGATAGGAAATAAAGTTGCAGACAATATGTTGAGAGCAGCTTTACCTAAAGGATGGAAAATCGCAGATCGTACCGGTGCCAGTGACTATGGCATTCGGGGAATAACTTCTATGGTTTGGTCAGAAAATCATGCACCTGTTTTTATTAGTATTTATGTAAGAAAGAGTGAAACCTCTTTAGATGAGCGTTCAGCGGTGATTAAACTATTAAGTGAACATATAGTAAAAGAGCATTTGCTTAAATAAAGAACAACATTTGTTTGTTGAGCTAAAAAGCCCTTTGGAGAGGGCTTTTTAGCCCAACTTTATTCATCTGAGCTGTTTAATTGATAGGCACTTATATTGGCAGACTTATAATAGCCAATACGTTCATAAACAGGTGCACCGGCAGGAGTGGCATGCAGTAATGTGCGCTTTAATCCTGTTGCGTTATGACCTTCAATTAATGCGTGTCGTACAATTGCTTCACTATATCCTTTACGTTGAGCGTTAGGAAGTGTTGCAACCAAAGCGAGGTAGAGCACGTTATCGATTTGAGCGGTTGATGCAGCACATACAGGCTGGTTATCAACATAGCCGACAAAAGAGTAAGCGTTATCAATCCATACATTGCCTAATCCCGTACGCCCCCATGCAATGTCAAATCCATAAGCTAAACAGTTCATATCTGAAAAGTCATTAAATTCTGACGTTGAGGTTACTCTTTTAATTTCTAGCCCTTTAATTGGTTTCGGTTCAAGCGGCAGGATATCTCCAGCCATCCCATTAAGCGGCATAACATATGCTAGACCAACATCCTTAAGTATTTGATCAAAGGAAGTTGCTGCTTCACCCGTGATGAGATCATTACATATATTAAGCAAACCACCGTTTTCTTTCTTTTTCATACGGTCTACGACTGTTTCTAATCGCTGTTTTAGGATCGTTGAGTCACTAATTTCACCAGTTAAAAATGCCGCATTTGAAAAAGGGAATTTTGAGTCTTCCCAACGCATTGCAATACCAATTTCTTCATACTGATCTGCTGGATTAGAACTATTGAATAGTTCTTTCCAAGCACGTGTGTATCCATTTATGGCTTCGAGGAGATCTTTATTTTTTGACATGAAATTACCTTATCAAGTGGAAAAATTATAAAAACAAAAAAATGATAAATAACTTATTAAGAACAGATGGTTGAATTAACCATTGTTATAATTTATAGCGTAGTTTGATTCTGAAATCATCTACTGTGACAAGCATAAATGTAATTTAATTCACTTAATTTAAAGGATCTACCTCGCTTAAAAACTGAATGCAAAAGACTATGTGGGTGCTGTTGATCAGTTCCTACAATGGAACAAAGGTGGCGGCAAAGTTATGAAAGGGCTTGTTCGCCGCTGTGAAGCTGAATGTGAGCTGTTCATAAAAAAGTAATTTATCACTGCAGGCGCTCAGTGATTTCACTACTCTTAAGCGCCTGCATTGTGTGCTTTTTATCTGGATGCACAGCACATATGACCAATAACAATATTCATGTCGGCATATGTGTGAAAGCCCTCTGATGAGGGCTTTTATGCATTTCATAGAGTTGATTTCTAAAATTATAGTTAATTAATCTTCATGAAATAAATAACATCATTTACTTGAATCGGCTGCTCTGCAAAGGGGACGATCACAATACAATTTGCAGTAAGAAAAGGTTCGATCTGATATGCGTGCTGCTGTTCAATGATTTCTAATGAATATTGACCATCATCTTGCAACTGATATTTACCCCATAACAATTTTCTTTTATTTTGATCAGTTTCAATCTCTTGATTGGTACGACCTTTAATAAATATTCTGTTGAGAAAATCGGGATCATGCTTATTTAAAACATACTTCACCATGAGATGCATGAGTAAGGCAATATCTTGCATATCACCAGGTAAATTGATGATCGTCGCCTTATCTTCTGTGGTGATGACTCTTGAGCCTTTATGGTTTCCCTGATCATCGTACAGTTGAACCGTTTCACGCACAGGAGGTGTTCTAGGCATACTCCTAATGATGCTCATTTCATTCGCAGGGATAGAACGTGTTTGGAAATTTGAGGTCATACTGCTAGGATCAAAGGCAGCAAGTCCACCGATTGAAAATACTGAACCACCAATGTCCTTATGAGAACACAGAATCATCACATCAAAATTAGGAATATGATCTTCAAAAAATTGATTATAATCCTCCCAATTAGTAGTTAATGTATCATCTAAAGTTGGATCTCCGTGCTTCTTAAGGCTATTAAATGCTGAATCATAACGCTGTGGTTTAAGCAGTTTTATCTCAACGTGGTTATAGCCCCACGTTTTTAATAAGTCTTTAACATACAAGCTTTCTTCACAAAGTGTATGCTCATCATCAAAAGTATGCATGCTAACAACAAGAATTCGTGGATCTCTATAAATTGTTAGTTTGAACCGTACCGGGTTTGTCGGAGACTTTTTTATTTAAGTTAGGCCACCTGACCTAACGGGTTAATCTTATCATAGTACATTGCTTCAAACTCAAAAGGCGATACATAACCCAGTGCACTGTGTACACGCTTTTTATTGAACCAATCTACCCAGTTTAGTGTCGCAAGTTGTACATCTGCTAAACCTTGCCAATCTGCTTTTAAATATTCAATCACCTCTGTTTTGTATAAGCCATTCACCGTTTCAGCCAGAGCATTATCGTATGAATCACCTGTCGTACCGACTGATGCTCGTAAATTTGCAGCATCTAAACGATTGGTATAGCGAATAGAAAGATATTGAACACCTCTATCGGAATGATGAATCACATTCTTTGGCATGCCTCGATCGTGCAATGCTTGCTCCAATGCATCGAGCACCATATCTGTATTCATCCGTGTAGATACTTTCCATCCAACAATTGCTCGTGAGAACACATCAATAATAAAGGCGGTATAGACCCAGCCTGAATGTGTTTGAATATACGTAAAGTCACTGACCCATAATTGGTCAGGTCGATCAGCACTAAAATTCCGTTTCACTAAATCATCTGCTCGTTTTTGATCATCTCGGCTACGGGTGGTTTGTTTATTCTTACCACGCCAAACACCTTGTATACCTAGCTTTTGCATCAATCGAGCAACTGTACAACGTGCAATAACATAACCCTCACGTTTCAATTTTTGCCAAACTTTACGTACACCATATCGACCTGAACTTTCTTTCCAAATACGTTTGATTTGCTCTGCATGATGTAAATCATGCAGAGCACGTTTCGCTCGATGTTCTGGGTTATCAACGAAATCTAAAGCCCGATAATAGGTCGAAGCTGCAATCGGTAAAATTCTACAAATCGCTTCAACACCATATAACGCCTTATTGTTATGGATAAAATCCACCATTATTTGTGTGGGCGGTCGAGCTCCGCCTGGGCGAAAAAAGCGGCTGCTTTACGTAGAATTTCATTGGCACGTTTTAATTCTTTAATTTCACGTTCCATTTGCTTCATTTTTTCTTGGTCAGATACCTGTTGTACTTTGGCGGGATTTTGTTGATCTAAGTATTTTTGATACCAAACACGAAGTGTTTCAGGAGTACAGCCAATTTTAGGAGCAATTGCGGAAACTGCTGCCCAATTCGATGGATAATCTTTTTCAGATTCAATTAGTAATTGAACCGCTCTTTCTCTAATTTCGGGGGTATAGTTTGGTTTTTTCATCGGAATAGTCTCTCAGAATATTGAGTCTCCGACAAACCCGGTACGGTTCAGAGCTTGAATTCTAGGGTTGGTTACAACATCTGGTTTATCTTTACGATAAAAGTTGCCCTTAAAGTGTGTAGGATTAACTTCTTTAAAATTGCTTTTGGTCCAGTCCTTGACCTCAATAGCAAGTAAACCATGGGTGGGGAGCCATAAGATAAAATCGGAATAACGTCCTAAAGCCTCTGTCTCATACCAGACAATAGCATCTTGATCTATGAATAGGTCTTGTAAAAATTTATAAACTTTTTTTTCGCCCGGTGTGATGTTGTCTACGTTAGTTAGTGTTGTAGGCACCATGTCTACCATGATTTATTTCCTTGTTCACTCGTTAAATCAAAATTTTCTTGTGCATTGTTGGCTGCTTGCTAATTAAACAAACATTATAAGATCATAAAATGATACCGTAACAAATAGTGTAAATGATACCCCTTAATACCCTCAGAGTGGGGTATTTTTTGCTGATAGAAAAATAATTCCCATAACGTTTTAAAAAATTTCCTAAATTGTTTTTTTGGTTTTAATCAGAAATCTTTTGAAAGGAGTTAATTTTGAACATACAATACCCCACTATGAGGTATAGTTTAAATTTTCATTAAGCGGACTATTATTGTTTGAAAGCTTTTTGAAAAATTTGAAGGCTTAGCAGTGATCTAAGCATAAATGATCAAGTAAAAAGTTGGCATGTTAGCTGACTAAATAAATTTTAAAAGTTTAACAGCAGGAATTTTTAATATGTCAATATGTGCTACTTATCATGAATTGACGGCATCAGTTGAGTCTTTGGTGCGAGGTAATCCTAAAGCAATAGCTACAATCAATTTATATGAATATTTTGAAAAGTTAGTTGAGTGGGGATATATTGACTTTAAAAGAAATTTTGCAAATGATCGGTTTTGTGGGTTGATATCAGATATTCATTTTGATAGTGCTGATTTAGCAATTAAATTTACATTTATCATTGCTGACGTAAATGCAGATAATCAAATTGCTCGGAATTTAGAGACCAATAAAACTCGAACATTAAGAAGAACTAGCATTGAAGGTGCAGATAAGCGCATAAATGTTGTATTAAAAGTAGATAGAACAAATAAAGCAATTGCCAAAATAGCCTTAGAGTATGAAAGAGGTATTTCAGTAACTAAACTTATTGATACTTTAAATTACTTCTTTGGACATGCTAGAAAGCATGGAGGCTTTGAAGACTATTTTGTTGGAAATGATCCTGTTGAAAGATATCAAAAAGGTGCCAAAATCGGTCAGCCTAAACCATTGTCTTATAAACCAAAGTTAGAAATCAAATCTGAAGTAGATCCAAGCATCATCAAAGCTTTTGAAGACGGACGCATTCAGCATGTAGACTTTTACAAGCAAGCACAAAATAATACAGTTTTTGATGCTACAGGGCACTTTACGCAGGACAAGATTCGGGTATCAATGAAAGTAGATACAAAAGTCATAGATCCTAATTCTAAGTCGAAAGAAGGTGATCTTAAAGATGTATTTAGAAGGTTTAGGAAGGGGCAGCCAGATATGTAAGGCTCTGTCTTTACTATTAATTTTAAAGATGATAATGGAAGTCCTCGTACAGCAGAATATGATGCTGAAGATGAAGTCTTTCGTTTAGTCAAGAAAGAGTATTTTCCTGAAGAACTACGACAAGCTATGTCGGAAGATGATGAGAATGGTGAAAACCCTGCTCGTACCAATATTAGGCTGTGTGATAGAATGCTAGCTAAAATGTAGTCCAGTCTCTAGAGGGGGTAGTTATGCTTGAATTGATTTTTAAGCCATTAAACTATCTTAGCATAAGATGGGATAATGGGATTATTAATAAAACGAGATTTGATTTTGTTATACCTATTATAATTTCTATTTTAGTTAGTGTTCTTTTTACTACAATATGGTTTTTGGTTGGAACACCAAAAGCCAATATCTTTACAAATGATATTTCATACTATTTAATCTGTTTTTTGCAAACAATGCCAGGTTTTTTTATTGCTGCATTAGCTGCAATTTCCACTTTAAATAGCTCGACTATGGATCAGCCAATGGCTGGTGATCCACCTAAAGAGAAATATGTGGAGCATAATCCATATCAGGTATTTTGGATTGACATGAATCGTAGACGGTTCTTGGCTAGGCTATTTTCTTATCTTACTTTTATTAGTATTGTAATATTTGTATTACTGCTATTAATAAGATTTTCTTATAGTTTAGATATATATAGTACGAATACCTATTTGATTTTTTCTACATATTTTGTTGCTTGTTTCTTAGTTGCATTTGGACTTGTTCAACTCATAATGATGACTTTTTTGAGTCTCTATTATCTAGGTGAAAGAGTTCATAAAAACTAGATGAAAAGCCCCTATAGGGGCTTTTTTTATGTTTTTTTTCTTGCAGATGCTCTTCTTAATACCCTAAGTTGAGGTATATTTAGGGTTTGAGTGAAAGGATGTGAGTTGCTAGATAATGGAAATTGTAATTGATGATGAAATATTAAATATAGTTCATAAAAGTATACAGCAAGATGTAAAGATGTTGGCTAGTGGTTCTCACTTAATGTTTACAGCATTTAAGAAACCAATACCATTAATGAGAAATTTAATAAGTCTAATGGGGAATAATTTTGAAATTCAAGATATAATTTTTAGTAAAAACCCTAAAATTCAATCAATAGTAATACAACTATATGATCTGATTGTACATGATGATCCTAGCCAAAAAATATTTCATGAATTTATTGTGGAAAATATAATAAATATAAATATAGACAAAAGTATAGAAAAAGAAGATATGCGAGATTTAATGATTAATGTAATTAAATGTTTTTCATCACATGATTTTTCTGATTGTAAAAACAAACTTATTCAGGATATGGCTGAAGAAGTTATAAATACCCAACTTTATCCAAGTATTTTGAAAGGAAAAATTGACAAGTATTTTGATGAAAAAAAGTCGGAAGGTATGCTTATTATTGACAAAGAATTTTTTCTCACAATTATGGGTGAATCTATTTTTTTCATTCAATCGCTAACTGATTTAATAGGCCTCGAATTTTTTAAACAAACTCAGATAGTTATTGATCCTAAGATTGAGGAGTTTATTAATGTTCATAATAAAGTGAAGGCTGCAAAAGGAGGAATCAAGAAAGCCCAAAGTGCAAGAGAATTAATGCAACCTATAAAAGATAGAGTGCTTAGTCTTTATTGTACACCTTCTTTAGCAAACCGAGAGCGGTGGCGTAGCAGAAATGAGTTCGCACAATATTTTTGTATGAATTACAACCGAAGTATTGCAGATGAAAGTAAATGGCTTAAGGAATCAACAGTTAAAAATTGGGTTAAAGAGTTTTTGGAAAGTGAATAGTCTACTAGCAGACTATTCACTTTACTGGCAGACAAGTTTAATTGCTGGCAAGTGAGCTAAACATTTTAATAAGCCGTTCATACTAGCCTCATCCACACGATGAGGCTTTTTTATGAATCAATTTAATTTAGACTTCCCAGCAACTTCTTTAATTGCTGAATTAAGTTGGACATCATCAACACCTTGGTTATGTAAAGCAGTTAATAAATGCTCCATGCTTTTAGCAACAAGTTTTGTAACCATTTCGGCACTATCAGAATCAAAAGACATAGGTGTATCGAAACTTTCCTCAAGCCTAGAAACCATTTCAGCACTTTGTGAGCGATTATTTTCCTCCGCAGCTTTTTCAATTTTTTCTTTTAATTCAGGCGGAACACGTAATCTAACGATGGTGTGATCAGCTTGGTTACTCATGAATGACCTCGAAAGCCACAAAATGTGGCAAATATTATAACGAACTTATTTACATTACCACAAAGTGTGGCTATATTAGTTAAATGCCACAAATTGTGGCATTTGGAGTAAAAATGAAATCTAGAGAGTTTGTATATATCAAAGGTCGGCTTGATGCTGACTTACACAAGAAGCTGAAAGCGAAAGCTCAGCAAGAAGAACGCTCAATGAATTATTTAATCAATAAAGCAGTTGAGTTAATGGTAAACCAATCCCAAGAGGTAAAAGTATGAATGCAATTGTCCCAGTATTGATTCAATGTATGACAAGTTTAGAAATTGCTGAACTTGTAGAAACTGAGCACCGAAATGTAAAGGTTTCGATTGAAAGGCTTATGAAAAAAGGTGTAATACAACATTCGCCAATGACGAATGTCGAAAAAATCAATAACTTAGGTCTAAGAATTACAGTTGCTATTTATCAGTTCGTAGGTGAACAAGGTAAACGAGACAGCATCATTGTAGTCGCTCAACTTTGCCCAGAGTTCACAGCTCGCTTAGTAGACCGCTGGCAAGAGCTAGAAGCTCAAGTTGCTAAACCAATTGATCCAATGAAACTATTGGCAGATCCACATGCTTTACGAAATGCTTTGCTGACATATTCAGAAAAAGTAATTGAGTTAGAGCAGCAAGTGGAAGTTATGCAGCCAACTGTTAAGGCTTTTGATCGTATTGCTAAAGCGGATGGGAGCTTTTGCCTGCGTGACACAGCAAATAACTTACAAATGCGCCAAAGTGATCTAATCAAATGGCTCCAGTTAAATGGTTGGATTTATAAACGTCCGGGCAATGTCGCATGGCATGGTTATAGCGATAAGCTACAGGCAGGTTATCTGGAACATAAAACCGAAGTGATTACTCGTCCTGATGGCTCAGAAAAGATCACAGAGCAGGTGAGAGTAACGCCAAAGGGACTGACCAAGCTTTCAAAGCTTTTAGGAAATCACAATGCATAATTCAGACAATAAAAAAGCCCTTGATAATTTCTTGGCGGAAAACAAAGGGCTTCGTGTTGTCATCGCATGGAGCAATAAACTACATGAACAGTATGACGCAGTTAGTAGCTGAAAATCAAGCCTATGATGCAAGTGATGTTGCTGAGGGCTTTGCACTGGCATATGAGCAAGTCGCCGATATTGCAGCAATGTTGGATGCAATCCAGTACAAGCAAGAGCGAACCATTGAATATCTGGCCAAGGTCTACAACGTACCTGAATCCGTATTTAAAGAAATGATTAGACTTTTTCGAATCACTGAAAGCATGATTCAAGATTCCATGACTTTCAGTAAAGAGCAGGAGGACACCTATAAAAGCTTAGATGAAGGCAAGGCTTCTTAACTTGTTGACCTCTACTGAAACCGCTTCTTTAAGCGGTTTTTTTACGTTTTTGGAGCAGGTATTTCTGTCAATTAGCTTCTGTCAGATCGGCAAACTCAAAGCTCAAAGAAAAAAATGATATTGTGAATATTTTGTGAAAATTTTGTGAAGGTGGAATTTTAACCAGTAAAAGAACCAAGCAAAATACTGGAAAATTCTATAAAATAAACAACATGATTCACTCAATTTAAAAATTGGCTATTTATATAAATGACTGATATCGAAATAGAAACACACCCATTACAACCATTTTTACCTTCAAATGCGAAGCTATTGATGCTGGGCAGTTTTCCACCGCCACAAAGCCGCTGGAAGATGGATTTTTACTATCCTAACTATCAAAATGATATGTGGCGTATCTTTGGTCTGATCTTTTTTAAAGATAAAGATCACTTTTTAGATTTACCCAATAGAAACTTTAAAGAACAACTGATCCGTGAGTTCTTAACCCAGATTGGCATTGGAATTTTTGACACCGCTTACCAAGTGAAACGCTTGCAAGGTAATGCCTCAGATAAGTTTTTAGAAATTGTCACACCTACAAATCTATCTAAATTACTCGAGCAAATACCACTGTGTCACACCATAATGACAACGGGGGATAAAGCAACAGATACGCTGATGCAGCATTTTCCAGAACAAGTAAATAAGCCTATGATTGGACAATCTGTACAGGTAAATTTTGCTGATCGTGAGCTGAATCTATATCGCTTACCTTCATCATCACGGGCGTATCCTTTAGCACTTGATAAGAAAGCAGAAGCATACCAACAGTTTTTTGAGCAAATTGGTTTAGTGTAGTTGTATAAGTGGATAATGTGCTACATCATCCATTCCACTGGAAAATAAGACACAACATGCATGGTGAAACGCTGGAATCTGGTGCTTTCAGGGTCATGATGATGCTCAACCACTTCACCATTTTGTTTATGTTCATACCAAACAATGTTGCCATTTGAATCAAGTTTCAGTTGATATGCCACTTGTAATAAATGCTGATCAAGCATGGCGGTAATTTGGTCTTGTAAATGGTCAGATTCAACCACTAAACCAACTTCTGTATTTAAATGGGCGGAGCGGGGGTCGAAGTTAAATGAACCAATAAAAACTTTTCCGTCTACATCAAAGAATTTAGCATGCAGACTAGAGCGATTCTTGCCTTTAACCGGAATCACACTACCAGTGGCAATTTCATACCAAGTCCGTTTTTTACGTTCAATATTCGGCTTAAACTCAAAGAGCTGCACGCCACTTTGTAATAGTGGTTTGCGATATTGGCTATAAAAAGAATGCACTACGGCGACATCATTGGCCACCAAGCTATTGGTTAGAACACGAACCTTGATACCATCTTGAGAAAGTTGCTTTAAATATGCTGTACCCCGTTTGGTAGGAACAAAATAAGCAGATACCAACTCCATATGTTGTTCTGGTTTTCCCATAATGTTGAGAACTTGCGAATATAATAATTGCTGATCTTTTGCTTGCCCTAAGGCTTTATTGGGATGATCGGCCACAAAATGTGCTTTCGCCCATTGGATTGGATAGTTTTGCAGACGTAGTTTTAAATAATCTTGAGCGGCTTCGAGTTTATCGTCAGTTGGTGTATTGATTTGATCTAAAGCTTTATAAGTATTTCTTAAACGCTCTAATTGTTGAGGTGTACCAGAGCCCATTAATTGTTCAGTCGAATAACTCAGATGATTTGTCCAGAACTCATCAAACACCTGTTCCGCTCGATCAACGGCTTTTCCGTAGAATAAGATATCCATGTCACTAAACTGGAATTGATCACTGGCTTCAAAATATTCGCTACTGATATTACGACCACCTGTCACTGCAATCGAGTAATCGGCGATGGTGAGTTTATTATGCATACGATGATTGATTTGTTTCAGTCTAAATACATAATCAATAACGCGTAAGTGTCTAAATTTATAAGGATTAAAAATACGGATTTCAAAATTTGGATGCTGGGCGAGGGCTTTTAGGGTTTTATCCAGTTTTATGCCATTTTGATCATCAATCAATAAACGGACTTTCACCCCACGATCAGCCGCTTTTAACAGCTCATGCAACATCAGGTTGCCAATCGCATCATCATTCCAAATATAGTATTGTAAATCAAGTGTATGCTTGGCATTTCGAATTAAGTGAATACGAGAAGCAATACTTAAAAAGGCATCATCTAAAGCTAGATAAGCTGTTAAACCCTTTTCAATATTGAGATCGGCTTGTGGATCATTCATCCACTTTGTTTTAGTGTGCAAGGAGTTACTCCGATCATGTTTCTGATTGGGTGGCAAAGAACAGCCACTAATTCCTAACATGATAGCAAGTGTGATGATCTTGAAATGGTATGATTTGTTTATCATTTTATTGATCAAACGTGCGAGCCCAACAGTAATTTATAGCTAATTGATTTTCTTATATATCTAAATGTTATTCATTTCCAAGCTTTAAATGTAAATCTTATTATAATCAAAATCTTATCGCACTCCTCATTTCTTTCTCCGTAAATAACTTTCTGTAAACTAAGTTTTATAGAATATAAATCAGTAAATATTGAGCTAAATTACTATACTGGTGTATAGTATATTTTTGGGTTCAATCTGGTCTCATTATGCCTAAACAACTAGAGGATAAAAAAAAGATTCTCACACGTGTAAGGCGAATTCAAGGTCAAGTCCAGAGCGTTGAACGTGCTTTGGAAAATGACACCGAATGCGCTGATATTTTGCAGCAAATCTGTGCAGTTCGTGGTGCATTAAATGGTTTGATGACTGAACTTCTCGAAATTCATTTAAAAGATACTTTGGTTGTCGGTGAATCTTCTGAGTTGCAACGCAGTCAAGAGCTGATTCAAGTCAGTAAAATTCTTAAATCTTATTTAAAGTAAAAAATAGGGCAACTGAAATATCAACCGACCCTAAGGAGTATCATTGTGATTAAATCCCGTGCAGCCGTGGCTTTTGCCGCAGGCGAACCATTACAAATTGTAGAACTTGATGTTGAAGCACCGAAAGCAGGTGAAGTTCTGATTAAAATTACTCATACAGGTGTGTGTCATACCGATGCCTTTACGTTATCTGGTGATGATCCTGAAGGTGTTTTCCCTGCAGTGCTGGGGCATGAGGGTGCTGGGGTGGTGGTTCAGGTCGGTGAAGGTGTGACCAGTGTTGCGGTTGGTGACCATGTCATTCCGTTGTATACCGCTGAGTGTAAGGAATGCCTATTCTGTAAATCGGGTAAAACCAATCTCTGTGTTGCGGTTCGTGCCACTCAAGGTAAAGGTGTGATGCCAGACGGTACAACGCGTTTCTCTTATAATGGCCAACCGATTTATCACTATATGGGCTGTTCAACCTTTAGCGAATACACCGTTGTTGCGGAAGTCTCTTTGGCAAAAATCAATCCTGAAGCCAATCATGAACAAGTCTGTTTATTGGGTTGTGGTGTAACCACCGGGATTGGTGCGGTACATAATACGGCGAAAGTACAGGAAGGCGATAGCGTCGCTGTCTTTGGTTTAGGCGGTATCGGCCTTGCTGTGGTACAAGGCGCTCGCCAAGCCAAAGCAGGACGTATTATCGTAGTGGATACCAATCCAGATAAATTTGAGTTGGCAAAACAGTTCGGTGCCACTGATTTCCTCAATCCAAAAGAGTATGAGCAGCCGATTCAACAAGTAATTGTTGAAATGACGGGTTGGGGGGTTGACCATTCTTTTGAATGTATCGGCAATACCAATGTGATGCGTTCAGCACTGGAATGCGCACATCGCGGCTGGGGACAATCTGTGATTATTGGCGTTGCTGGTGCAGGTCAGGAAATCTCAACGCGTCCATTCCAGTTGGTGACAGGACGTAAATGGATGGGAACTGCTTTTGGTGGGGTAAAGGGTCGTAGCCAATTACCAAAAATGGTAGAAGACGCAATGAAGGGTGAGATCCAACTTGAACCATTCGTAACACATACCATGCCGTTGGACGATATTAATGATGCCTTTGACTTGATGCATGAAGGCAAGTCGATTCGTACCGTGATTCATTTCTAAATTTTAAAGATAAGATTTGATGGTGTGCGATACATCATCAAATCTTGAGTAGATCTTGATGTCAAAACCACGCTTAAAACTGCATGTTCGTATTCTATCTGATGAACAGATTGCCTTTGGCCCGGGTAAGGCAGAATTATTGGATGCAATTCAGCGTACAGGATCAATTTCTCAAGCCGCAAAATCCATGGATATGAGTTACCGCCGTGCATGGCAACTGGTGGATACCATGAATCAATGCTTTCATTCCAATCTGGTCGACACCCAAACAGGCGGAACGCATGGTGGTGGTGCAGTGGTGACCGAATTGGGGCAAGTCGTGCTCAAAAAATTTAGAGCGATGGAACAGCAAGCGATTCAGGCAGTAGCGGCTGAGTTCGAAGAATTATCTAATTATTTGAAAGTAAATAAATAATTTTATAAAAATAATTAGCTTAAATGAAACTTCCCCAAATTTATTGTTCTCAATTTTACTTGTTGAAAATGTTCTGACCTATAAGGCATAGGCATTATTGTGGTACGTGTTTTGGCACCCGTGTTGAGCCATGTAAGTTATCATCGATCCAAGTAAATAATTAAGATATTGATTATTATATAAAAAATAAAACTGGCACGCTTTCTGCTTCTATCTATTCAAACTTGTATACAAGATAGGATTCATAAAGTGAGCGAACTAAAAACTTTAGGCTGGACAATTTCTGAATGGCAAACGGCGTATTCAAAACAAGAGATCCAGCTGGATATTTTAAAAGAACTGGTTGCAGCGATTGATCCTAATGATGTTGCTTGGATTTCTGTTGCAAGCAGCGATTTGTTGCAACAACAAATCCAATCCTTAACGCAACGAACCCAAGATACGGATAACCTGCAAAAACAATTTCCGCTTTACGGTATACCATTTGCCGTTAAAGACAATATTGATGTGGCTGGTTTTGTCACCACAGCAGCTTGTAAGGCACTCACTACAGTTGCCACCCAAGATGCTGAAACAGTGCGTCTACTCAAACAAGCGGGTGCGATAGTCATTGGTAAAACTAACCTTGATCAATTTGCAACAGGGTTGGTTGGAACACGTTCTCCTTTTGGAGTAGTACCGAATAGTTTTAAATCTGAATATGTCAGCGGTGGTTCAAGTTCAGGTTCGGCCAGTGTAGTGGCACGTGGTTTGGTCCCATTTTCTCTCGGGACTGATACCGCAGGATCGGGTCGAGTTCCTGCAGCCTTCAATAATATTGTGGGTTTAAAGCCGACCAAAGGTCGTTTTTCCAATCGCGGCCTATTACCCGCAGTAAAAAGTATCGATTGTATTTCAATCTTTGCCTTAACTGTTGCAGATGCTGAATTAGTTGCCGCCCAAGCCGAAGTCTATGATCCCTTAGATAGTTATTCACGTCAGCATCCTAAGAATGTACCGGCACGCTTTTCAAGTCAGTTGAAGTTTGCAATTCCAGATCAATTGAACTTCTTTGGTGATGAGCAGGCAGAAAAAGCTTTTTTACAGACCATCCAATTACTGGAAAGTTTAAATGCTGAAATTACTCCAATTGATTTTTCAGCTTTTCAACAATTGGCGGCACAGCTTTATCAAGGCTCTTGGGTCGCTGAACGTACTGCTGCGGTCAAAGATTTACTCAAAAGCAATGCTGATGATTTTGATCCGACGGTACTGGAAATTGTGCGGCAAGGTGAAAAATATTCTGCTATCGATGCCTACAACGCTGAATATTTAAGATTGGATTTGGCTCGAAAGATTCAGGACAGTTTGGCTGAATTTGATGCGTTGATTGTGCCAACTTCGCCAACGATTTATACCATTGAACAAATACAGCAGCATCCGATTGAATATAACGCACATTTCGGCACGTATACCAATTTCACCAATCTCGCCGATTTAAGCGCATTGGCATTACCCGCTGGCTTTAGAGCAGACAACTTACCATTTGGTATCACTTTGATTGCACCTGCTTGGCATGATGCAGCCTTGGTACATTTTGGTAAAGCTTGGCAAAACTACTTGGCCCTGAAACTCGGTGCTTTAGATAAAACATCATCGATCAGTGCACCAACTTTGGTATCTCCTCATCATATCCGAGTCGCGGTTGTCGGTGCACATTTGACCGGCATGCCATTGAATTTTCAGCTCACCACACGTGGTGCAGTACATGTCGAAACCACCAAAACCTCTCAGGATTATGCCCTATATGCCTTAAATGGCACTGTTCCCCCAAAACCAGGCTTGGCACGTCAGCAAGAGGGGCAAAACATCATTGTCGAATTGTGGGATGTACCTACAGCGCGCTTTGGCGAGTTTGTGGCAGAAATCCCAACGCCGTTGGGCATGGGTAATGTTGAACTGGAAGATGGTCGCTGGGTCAAAGGCTTTATTTGTGAGCCGTATGGCTTAGGTGATGCAGAGAATATCAGCCATTTTGGCGGTTGGAGAGCTTATATCCAGCATCGCAACAGTCAATCAGCCAATGCAGCCAACTAATTTTTAAGGGGAATCATCATGTTTAAGACCGTACTTATTGCAAACCGTGGTGAAATTGCTGTCCGTGCAATTCGAACACTAAAAAAATTAGGTATCACCAGTGTCGCGGTCTATTCGGAGAGTGACCGTTATGCTCAACATGTGCAGGATGCAGATGTTGCAATTGCACTGGATGGATTAAAGCCTGCTGATACTTATCTCAGCATCGAAAAATTGATTCAAGCTGCTAAACAGACTGGGGCTGAAGCGATTTTTCCGGGTTATGGTTTCCTGTCTGAGAGTGCAGATTTCTCTCGTGCTTGTGAAGAAAACAATATTGCCTTTATGGGGCCAACCGCAGAGCAGATTCTGGAATTTGGTCTAAAACACCGTGCACGTGAACTTGCCGCAGCAGCTCATGTTCCAATGACACCCGGTACAGGCTTACTGGACAGTTTAGAGGAAGCATTGAGTGCGGCTGAGCGTATTGGTTATCCAATCATGCTAAAAAGCACTGCTGGAGGCGGTGGTATTGGTCTCACCCGTTGTGATACTCCACAAGCACTCACGGATGCTTATGAAAGTGTGAAACGTCTAGGTGAGCAGTTCTTTAAAGATGCAGGTGTGTTTATTGAATGTTTTATTGATAAAGCACGGCATGTCGAAGTACAGATTTTTGGTGATGGTCAAGGTCAAGTTGTGGCATTGGGTGAGCGGGATTGTTCATTGCAACGCCGTAACCAAAAAGTGGTTGAAGAAACGCCTGCGGCGAACTTACCTGAAGCAACCCGTAAAAAGTTACATCAGGCCGCAGTGGAACTGGGGCGCTCTGTCAATTATCGCAGTGCAGGAACGGTTGAGTTTATTTATGATGCACAACGCGATGAGTTTTATTTCCTTGAAGTGAATACACGTTTACAGGTAGAGCATCCTGTGACGGAAATGGTGACAGGTCTCGACTTAATCGAGTGTATGCTCAAAGTCGCGGCAGGTGATGCCTTGGATTGGGACTATCTCAGCAATATCCAACCGCAAGGTGCTGCGATTGAAGTCCGTGTCTATGCTGAAGACCCTGTTAAAAACTTCCAACCAAGTCCAGGTATTCTGACCGAAGTTTCTTTTCCAGAAGGTATTCGCGTCGATACTTGGGTCAAAACAGGGACCGAAATATCACAATATTTTGATCCTATGATTGCCAAGATTATTGTACATGCCGAAGATCGGGCAGCTGCAATTGAAAAATTAAAAGTAGTTTTGGCTGAAACCCGTTTAAATGGTATCAGCACCAACTTGGATTATGCTCGAGCCATTGTTTCAGACCAACGTTTTGAGTCTATGCAAATCTGGACACGGATGCTCGATGATTTCAACTATTCACCAAAAGTGATTGAGGTGGTACAAGCAGGAACATTGAGTTCAATTCAAGATTATCCAGGACGTACTGGTTATTGGGATATCGGTGTACCACCTTCAGGGCCAATGGATGATTATGCCTTCCAGCTGGCCAATCGTATTGTCGGTAATGATGCCAAAGCAGCGGGCTTTGAATTTACCTTGGTCGGGCCAACTTTAAAGTTCCATGCCGATACCACCATTGCACTGACTGGTGCAAGCTGTACAGCAGTGTTAGATGAGCAACGCATTGCGTTTTGGCAGCCGATAAAAGTCAAAGCCGGTCAAACCTTAAAAGTTGGGCAAGTGGCATCAGGCTGCCGCACTTATTTGGCCGTGCGTGATGGACTGGATGTTCCCTTATATTTGGGTAGCCGTTCAACCTTTGCATTGGGCAATTTCGGTGGTCATGCAGGACGGACTTTACGTGTTGGTGACATGATTAAAATGGTTGATGCAGAACTGGCCAGTGCCGAATTACCGCTGGCAACAGATACACCACAAGCGCTATCCAAAGACCTCATCCCTGAATATAGCAATGAATGGGAAATCGCCGTGTTGTATGGGCCGCACGGTGCACCTGATTTCTTTAAACCTGAATATGTGGAAGAGTTCTTTGCCTCTGAGTGGACGGTGCATTTTAATTCAAACCGTTTAGGGGTCAGACTTTCAGGTCCAACACCAAGTTGGGCGCGAGAAAATGGTGGTGAAGCAGGTCTACATCCATCCAATGTGCATGATTGTGAATATGCAATTGGTGCGATCAACTTTACCGGTGATTTCCCCGTGATTTTGGCAAAAGATGGCCCAAGTCTTGGTGGTTTCGTTTGTCCAGTTACGATTGCCAAAGCCGAGCTGTGGAAAGTAGGCCAACTGAAAGCCGATGATAAAATCCGTTTTTATCCAATCACGGCAGAACAAGCCAATGCGTTAGAACGGGAACAAATTGATAATATCCAAAACTTTGCAGATGCTGCCAAAGTTGTTGAAACCATTGAGCCTGCTCAAGATGTCTTTAGCACCATTTTAGCCCAACGTGACCCAACCGAGCTCTCGCCAAAAACCGTGTATCGCCAAGCGGGTGATAGCTATATTTTATTAGAATACGGTGAAAACGTTTTAGATTTAGCGCTACGTTTGCGTGTGCACCAACTGATTCAGATGATTCGTAATGCCAATTTGGCAGGCGTTTTGGAACTGTCACCAGGGGTCCGCTCATTACAAATTAAATATGATGGTCTGGTGATTCCTCAAGCCGAACTGATTCAGCAATTGCTGAAACTTGAAGAGCAAATGGGCGATTTAAGCCAACTGAAAATTCCATCACGTATTGTGCATTTACCAATGGCTTTTGAGGATAGTGCCACTTTAGGCGCAGTAGAGCGTTATCAGGAAAGTGTCTGTGCCAAAGCGCCGTGGTTACCGAACAATGTTGATTTTATCCAACGGATTAATGGCCTAGCACATCGTGATGAAGTGAAAGACATTATTTTTGATGCCAACTATTTAGTGTTAGGTTTGGGCGATGTTTATCTGACGGCACCATGTGCGGTACCAATTGATCCGCGCCATCGTTTACTCAGCTCTAAATATAATCCTGCACGTACCTTTACTGCAGAAGGCACTGTCGGTATTGGTGGGATGTACATGTGTATTTATGGCATGGATTCACCCGGTGGTTATCAGTTGATTGGACGGACGCTGCCGATCTGGAACAAGTTTAAAAAGAACAAGCAATTTGGTGATAAACAATGGTTCTTGCAATTCTTTGACCAGATTAAATACTTCCCTGTGACTGAAGCTGAATTGAATGAATGGCGTGCAGATTTTGAAAATGGTCGCGCTCAAATTCAGATTGAAGAAACCGAGTTTGACTATGCAGAGTATGTGCAGTTCTTGGACAATGAAGCGGAAAGCATCGCCGCATTTAAACAGAAGCAACAACAGGCGTTTAGTAGTGAAGTCAGTCGTTGGAAAGAGGAATTTGCTGCACAACCGGAACAACATGTTGAGCAAGCCAATCACGTCGATTACAGTCATCTTTCTTCATTAAATGCCTCAATGACAGGAAATATCTGGAAGATCTTTGTGGAACATGGTCAAGAGATCAAGAAAGGGGAAACTGTTGCGATTATTGAAGCCATGAAAATGGAGTTACCAGTTTATGCAGAGGAAGATGGTATCGTCAAAGCCATTATCTGCCGAGCAGGTCAAACCGTACATAGTGGTGAGCCATTGGTATATATGGAATAAGCTTGAATGAAAGAAGCCAGCATCAACATAAAAAACACAGCAAAAAGCTCAGACAATTTGTCTGAGCTGGTTTACCAACGCATCAAGAATGACATCTTTGATTTCAAATTGATGCCAGGTGAACGTTTTACTGAGTCAGAAGTTGCCAAAGCCTATGAGGTGAGTCGTACTCCCATCCGACAAGCCTTGTATCGCTTGCAACAAGAAGGTTATGTTGATGTGAGCTTTCGGAGCGGTTGGCAGATTCGACCGCTTAACTTTCGTTACTACGAAGAAGTCTATGATGTCCGTATCGTTCTGGAAAAAGATTCAATTCGAAAACTCTGTCAAATCGATCATCAAAACTCGGTTGAGTTGTCGGTTTTAAAAGAATTATGGTTGGTGCAACCGTCTGAGTATTTAAAAGATATCAAACAGTTGTCTCAGCAAGATGAGGACTTTCATTGTGCCTTGGTTCGTGCTTCGGGCAATAATGAAATGGCGAGGATTCATCGTGATTTGAGTGAACGCATTCGTATTATCCGCCGTTTGGACTTCTCCAAAGATTATCGAGTCGAGGCGACTTATCAGGAACATCAAAAAATCTTAGGTTTTATTTTCGATCGACACACTGAACACGCGATCAATGCAATTGAAGCGCATATTATGCAAAGTCGTGATGAAGTGAAGAAGATTACTTTACAGATGCTGGATTCGAGTCAGTTTTATTAGGCTCGAATCATCTAGATTTGCACTCACAGAGGTAATAAAACCTTTGCTAAAACTCTCTTTTCCATGCCTAATTCTGCATAAAACTAACAGTTTTTATCTCTTTGCTATTTAATAATAAAAATCACATTTCCAATCATCAGATGACATATGATGAATGACCAGACACTGATCAATTTATTCCTAAAACTGGTACATAAAGAAGGCTTTTTTGCCACATCTATTGATGGCATAACCTTGATGCGTGTCGATCACAACACACCACCGATTGCAGTATTACAAGAACCAACCTTAGTGTTTGTTTTGCAAGGTCAAAAGCGTGGCTATATTGGTACAGAAACTTATTCATTCAAGCAAAGCGAATGTTTAATTGTTTCGGTTTCTATGCCATTTGATTGTGACACCGTAGCCAGTCCAGAAACACCGATGATTGCGATCAGTATGAAATTGGAAGCGGATATGGTGAATGAGCTATTGGCTAAAACCTATTTTGAAAATTACCAGTTTAAGCCACTCACCACAGGAATGAGTGTGATCCAATATGATCAAACGCTATCGAATGTCCTCATCCGTTTATTAAATACCTTGACGTCTGAACAGGATGTATTGATCTTGGGAGATCAAATTAAACGGGAGTTGCTCTATCGCGTTATTCAACATTCAGGTGCCGATGCATTAAAAGGGCTGGTCGCTCAGGGCAATCTCAGACCGATTTATAAAATTTGTGAATATATTCAACATCATTTTACCGAAAAGTTAACGGTTGAGATGCTCGCAGAACAAGCCAATATGAGTACCTCTGCCTTCCATAAAGCCTTTAAACAGGTGACGCAGCATTCGCCTTTACAATATTTGAAAGTGGTTCGGTTGCATAAGGCAAAACAATTGTTGCAAAACGCAGACCAAAGTGTGGCTCAAGCGGCTTATGCTGTTGGATATCAGAGCTCTTCTCAATTTAGCCGAGAATTTAAAAAGCAGTTTGGTTTTCCACCCAAACACGCTGAATTTAATACTGAAACGGAGTCATGATTAAATGAATCAAAATAGCGTAGAACAAATGAAATATATCGAAATTACACAAGCTGGCGGTCCTGAAGTTTTGCAAGTGGCTCAAGGACCTCGACCAGAGATTAAAGCAGATGAAGTGCTTATTGAAGTCTACGCAACAGGAATTAACCGACCTGATATTTTACAACGTCAAGGTCTCTATCCGATGCCTAAAGGGGTAACGCCAATTCCCGGACTAGAAGTTTCAGGCGTGGTTAGTGAAGTAGGTGAACACGTCACACAATTTAAAGTTGGAGATAAAGTCTGTGCACTGACCAATGGTGGTGGTTATGCGGAATACTGTGCGGTACCTGCCAATCAAACTTTAAAAATCCCCAAGAATTTGAGTTTTGTTGAGGCGGCTGCTATCCCTGAAACTTATTTTACAGTTTGGGCCAATCTGTTTCAGATTGGACAATTAAAGAAGAGTGAAACCGTACTGATTCATGGTGGAGCCAGTGGTATTGGTTCGACCGCGATTAGTCTATGTCATGCGATGGGTATTAAAAACTTCTCTACGGTTGGGAGTGATGACAAAGTTGAAAAATTAGCTTCGGTGTCACAGGTAATTAACTACAAAACACAGGATTTTGAAAAAGAAGTTTTGGCCCAAACGGATGGTCAGGGCGTTGATGTGATTCTTGATATTATTGGCGCCGCCTATTTCAATCAAAACCTGCGATTGTTAAAACGTGATGGTCGATTGGTCATTATCGGTTTTATGGGTGGTCGAAAAGTTGATGGTTTTGATATACAGGAACTAATGCTAAAACGTGCAGTAGTGACAGGTTCGACCATGCGTGCCAGAACCAATGCTGAAAAAGCCCAAATTACCCAAGAACTTGAGCAGTTTGTCTGGCCTCTGATAGAAGCAGATCAATGCAAGCCAATGATCTATAAAACCTTTGCATTTGATGACGTTGCTCAAGCGCATCAATGTTTGGAAAGCAGTCAGCATACGGGCAAAGTGGTACTCGAAATTAAATCTGAATTTGCCTAATTGTATTCAATCCATGCCTGTTCATACTCAGAACTTGAGTGTAACAGGCCATTAAAGCAGTATGCATATAAACATAACGACCTGATGAGGAATCTGAAAATGACAACAAATCCTGATGATCGCAATCCTAGTCCAGACCATGCAGAAGACAATGCTTTTTTCCCATCGCCGTATTCGTTAAGCCAATATACATCGGCAAAAACAGATTATGACGGTACAACGTATCCAAACCCATACAAAGGCGATAAAAAGATTTTAATGATTGCAACAGATGAACGTTATATCTTGATGCAAAACGAAAAATTCTTTTCCACAGGCAATCACCCTGTCGAAATGTTATTGCCGATGTTTCATCTGGACAATGCTGGTTTTGCTTTTGATGTTGCAACACTGTCTGGCAATCCGGTTAAGTTAGAAATGTGGGCAATGCCGCATGAAGAGCAAGTGGTCTTAGATACCTATAAAAAATATGAAAAACAACTCAAAGCACCACTGAAGTTGGCAGATATTTTGGAACAAGCCTTAAGTGCAGATTCACCTTATGCAGGTATCTTTATTCCAGGTGGGCATGGTGTACTGGCGAAGATTCCACAAAGTAAAGAGGTCAAAGCACTGTTAAAATGGGCAGTTGCAAATGATAAATACGTGATTACCTTATGTCATGGCCCAGCCTCATTACTTGCAGCAGCAGTTGATGAAAATCCAAAAGATTATATTTTTAAAGATTATCAAGTTTGTGTATTCCCTGATTCACTCGATAAAGGTGCCAATATTGATATTGGTTATATGCCAGGTCAATTACCTTGGTTGGTTGGTGAAAACCTTGAAAAGCTTGGGGTCGAAATACTGAATAAAGGAATCACAGGACAAGTTCATCAAGATCGTAAATTATTAACAGGCGATAGCCCGCTGGCGTCAAATAACCTTGGAAAACTTGCAGCTACAACGTTATTGGCAGATCCTGATCTTCAATAATTGTAGATGTTGCAATAGATAAGAGCCCAACCTTGTTGTTGGGCTTTTACCTATAAAGTATCGAGATAAATGATGTTGTTAAACCAGATTTCGATATCTATCTATTGCACTATTCCAAAAATGAACATTTGGCTGACACCAAAATTACATTTCTGTCATTTGAAACTATTTAAAGTTTTACAACGTTATTATCCTCTTAAGCAAGGCTTTAACAGGTTTAAGATGAAAATATTACTAGTCGAAGATGAGCAAAAAATTGGCAGCTATCTGAACCAAAAATTATCAGATGCAGGTTATATGATTGACTGGGTTACAGATGAAATAACAGGAAAGCACCTTGCATTATTGTTTAGTGAATATGATCTTGTGATACTGGATGTAATGTTCGCAGGCTTGAATGGTTGGAATATTTTGCAAGATGTCGGGAGGAGTGGAAAAACGATGCCGCTCTTGTTTTTAATTGCGCGTGATCAAATTGAGGAGCGTATTAAAGATTTTGGCCTAACATTTACCTTTGTTGAACTGCTTAATCGGATCAAAAACTTATTGGGTAGAGAACAGCGAAATGATAACACCAACCAGATTTGTGTTGCCGATCTTGAACTCGATTTATGGAAACGTTGTGTACGTCGTGCAGGAAAACGTATCAATCTTACGGCTCAAGAATATGCACTCATTGAACTGTTTATGAGTCGACGTGGGGAAATTCTGCCTCGGGCTTTGATTGCTTCACAACTATGGGATAGCTATCATGATCGTGATAGTAAAGTGATTGAGGTTGCAATCAGTCGGTTAAGAAATAAAATTGATCGCAATTTCATTCCCAAGCTCATTCATAATGTCTATGGCATGGGATACGTACTTGAAGAATGGCGTGGGATACGAACACCTAAAGAAGAATCTGTATTGGAAATAAATCAGTGACGACTTCTATTAAAAAATAGTCTGATAAAAATAGAGTTGTCAGCTATGTGACAACTTCAAGCTATTTTTTGATTATATTGAAATAGTAAAGGCATTGAAGTCAGTTGGGGCATTGCATGAAGATATGTATTTATGGTGCAGGTAGTATTGGATGTTATCTTGGTGGGCGACTGGCTGCTGCAGGAGCAGATGTCGATTTCATTGTACGACCTAAAATACAGCAACAGTTGCAACAATATGGTCTTATTGTTTCAGATTATTTAGCAAATAAGCAAACTATCCCGATCACTAAACTTCAACTGAGTAATGATCCCAATATTGCGGCTCAGGCAGATTTGATTCTGGTCTGCGTAAAATCAGCAGCTACAGAACAAGTTGCACAGGCGCTAAAAGGGGTTTTGAAGAAAAAGACCATCGTGATTAGTTTTCAGAATGGTTTAAGCAATGTCGATCTTTTAAAACAAATTTTACCAGAGCAAACCATTCTTGCAGGCATGGTGCCTTTTAATGTGGCTGCTTTAGGAAATGGGGTCTTCCATCAAGGTACGGATGGTGCTTTGTATGTGAAACAACATGCTGCTTTAACTGAGCTTGTGGCTGCATTCAAAAATGCCAAACTTGAACTGAAACTTGAACAAGATATGCAGGCGATTCAATGGGCAAAATTATTGCTGAATTTAAATAATGCAGTGAATGCCTTGTCGCAGATTCCTTTAAAGCAACAGCTTTCAATCAGAGATTATCGTCAATGCTTGGCAATGGCGCAGATTGAAGCTTTAGAGCTACTTAAAATCGCAAAAATTAAGCCTGCACAATTGACCGCTTTACCTGCACAGTTCGTTCCATTTGTATTAAAACTGCCAAATACGATTTTCAATCTGCTGAGCAAGAAAATGCTGGCGATTGATCCGTTGGCACGATCATCAATGGCAGATGATCTTATGGCGGGGCGAGCAACGGAAATTGACTGGATTAATGGAGAAGTTGTTCGTTTAGCAACGCAACTAAATTTAAAAGCACCAATCAATCAAAAGCTGATTGAGTTAATTAAACAAGCTGAAATCACACCAAAAACATGGTCAGCAGAAGCACTCATAGCTGAATTAAAGACGGTAAACAATGCTGGATAAAAGACATAGCATATAGCGTTGTATGTATATGCTATGTCGCCGTTTATAACTAAAGGTTAAGCTTCATAACTTCTTGCGTGCCAAATCGTGTAATCAACATGCCAAAGATCGTAGCGAAGATATACATGAAGATTGAGTAGACAACAGCTGGCATCGCTATGTTCGTACTTGCCATAATCGTCAGTGCAATGATCATGGCAAGGGTACTGTTATGAATCCCGATCTCAAACGCACAGGCACGAGCTTGATATGAACTGATCCCAAACGATTAGATTATTTCGTTCTTTGATAATTGCAAAGACCTGCAATACTTTTGCAAATTGTAGTCCCACTTGTTGACCTTCATGCATAAAGTGAAGAATGGAAAAATTGACAATAATGGGCAAAAAAACGGCAGCGATAAGGGCGTTAATTGCAGTTAAGGTAATATTCAGTGCGATATCACCTTTATATAAATAGCTGAATAGATTTGCCGTTGATCCACCCAGGTGAAGCGGCAAGTAACATCAAACCGACTGCCAGAAGCGGCGGTAAAGCCAATATTTTACAAATTAAAAATGCAATGCCGACCAATAAAATAAACTTACAAAACAAAGCAATGATCACCGCTTTGGGATGTTTGCTTACTCGTGCAAAGTCTTTGAGTGTGAGCCCAAACCCAGCCCGGCCATGACAATCGTCAAGGCGATCGGTAGAAAAAGTGTGATTAGTCCAGAATCCATAAGCAGTCCTTCTTTTAGATCAATATTATTTTTCCAATTTTCTGGTTGTTTTGTCTGATCAGATTACAACTTACCGGTATCTAAGTTGATATAGTTCACATCTGAGCAAGACCTATAAACAGCAGTATTTAGCAATACTTTAAATTTTTACTATGCAAAGTAATGAATTAACACATTTAGGTTATTCATTCTAATGATTTCTTTAGCTTAAATACGTTAGTCGCTTTTTCAAAAACAATTTGTGTGATAGCGCACAATTTGATTGAATTAAAATGCATAAATAAATAGGGGAAAAATCAACTTTTCACAGAAATTACATTTTCATAACGTTTACTTTTTTTGTCATCACTTCATTTTTTTGTTTACAAATTTCTTAAATTAACTAAGATATTCGACTGAATGGTAAAAACTAAAATTAAGATAAATTTAGTAATATAGTTAAATTAAACAATAGCTTAAATTTATTTTTTTACAAATGAAAACACGAATCATTCATGTTTATGTTAGAATTTCACAAATGTGTAATAAAAGCTTTATACCATTTGGACAATTGGCAGAAATAGAAAAATGATATGAACAAAAGGTCAATGACATATTCTTTCATTAAGCATGATAATTTGCGCCGATTATTACATTGCAATTATTAATTTATGCATAAATAAGTGAAAAGTTACGTGAAAATATGAATGTTTTGATGTAGCTCAAAATAAAAACTGTATATCACAAATAGCGGAATAAATATGGATAACGTAGCTCAGCTTGAAACTGATACTAATTTCCAAAGTCGAAAAAAAATAACCTGGGCTGTGTTTAGTGTGCTCATTTTATTTCTGATTTTAGGCATTGCGTATTATTTTTTAGTCTATCGCTTCTATCAATCTACCGATAATGCCTATGTGCAAGCAGATGTCACTTGGGTGATGCCAAAGATCTCTGGCGAAGTGATGGAGTTAATGATTAATGACAATCAATTTGTGAAAAAAGGGGAACCCTTAGCCCTATTGGATCATCGTGATTACCAAGCGCGTTATGATCAGGCAAAATCTGTCGTGACACTAAAACAAGCTGCGCTTGATGTGCAGCAACAAAATGAAAAGTCCGCAAAGTCATCAATTAGTGAAGCGAATAGTGGTGTTGTTGCAGCCCAAGCAGATCTATCTCGTTTGAAAAAAGATTTTACTCGTTATCAAGATTTATTAAAGGACGGGGTGATTACTCGACAAAATTTTGAAGGTGTACAATCCCAATATTTAACTGCTCAAGCACAGCTCAGTAAGGCGCAAGCTACGGTTAATGCAGCAGAAGCACAGTTAGGCAGCTTACAGGCCAGCCGCGCACAGCTACTTGCAGATATTCAAAATGCCAATGCGACACTAGATCTTTATCAAATTGATCTTTCATCTTCGAAAGTAGTCAGTCCTGTAACGGGAAAAGTGGGAAGTCTTTCAATCCAAAAAGGCTCTCGTGTTTCTCCACAAACGCGTTTAATGGCCATTATTCCTGAGAACAGTTTGTATGTACAAGCAAACTTTAAAGAAACTCAGATTGAAAAAATGCATATTGGTCAAGAAGTTAAGTTAAAAATAGATGCTTATCCAAGTTTGACTTATACAGGCAAAATTGAAAGTTTTTCTCCCGCATCAGGAGCAACTTTTTCTCTTATGCCACCAGACAATGCGACTGGAAACTTTAATAAAGTCGTACAACGTATCCCTGTACGTATTGCAATTGATGCCAGTCCACACATTGAACTTATAAAACCTGGAATGTCAGTCAGTGCAACTGTTGATCTAAGAACTTAATCACCACGTTTTAGGTATAAGAAAATGAATAAACCTAGCGAAAATGAGTGGAAGTTTGCGCCAAAAACAGCATGGCTCATTTTTGCGGCGATGATTTTTGGTAATTTCATGGCGATTCTTGATATTCAAATTGTGGCCAGTTCTTTGAATGAAGTTCAAGCCGGTATGAGTGCCAGTCGTTATGAAGTGACATGGGTACAAACGGTTTATTTGATTGCTGAAATTATTGCCATTCCGATGTCAAGTATCGTATCGCGGGTACTCTCGACACGCATCTATTACACCATTTGTGCAATTGGATTCACAATCAGTTCTTTGCTCTGTGCCTTGGCGTGGAATCTTGAAAGTCTGCTGGTATTCCGGGCATTTCAAGGATTCATGGGAGGCGGCATGATTCCAACTTCGATGACGGCGTTGTATTTATTGTTTCCCGAGGCAAAACGTGCTTTACCTTTAGTCATGTTTGGCATGATCAGTACTCTGGGTCCTGCAATTGGCCCAACCATTGGTGGGTGGCTGACCAACAATTTTTCATGGCACTGGATGTTCCTGATCAACATTATTCCGGGCATTATCATTGCAACCGTGATCTTTTCAGGTCCAAACATTGATCGTGCGAACTATTCACTCATCAAGAGTATGGATTGGTTCAGCCTGATTGGTATGGCGATGTTTTTAGGTGGACTGGAATATTTTCTGGACGAAGGTGCACGGCATGACTGGCTTGCAGATACAGGAGTTCGTGTCGCATTTATCATTTGCCTGATTGGCGGCATGATTTTCTTTTCACGCAGTTTTACTCAGCCCAAACCTTTATTGGATCTGAGTGTATTTAAGAACAAAAACTTTACACTGAGCTGCATCATTACTTTTGTGATCGGAATGGCTTTATATGGTTTGGGCTATATGATTCCCGTATTTCTTGGTCAGGTACGAGAAATGAACAGTAGCCAGATCGGTCATATCATGATGGTCACGGGCATTGTAATGTTCTGCTTTGCACCATTCCTCGCGTGGCTCATTCCGAATTTTGATACCCGAAAAACCGTCTTTGTTGGCATGGTCTTAGCTGGATTTGGTGTTTGGCTCAATTCACATCTCAGTATCCACAGTGATTATGACTTCATGTTCTGGCCGCAGATCTATCGAGGTATTGGTCTCATGATCTGTCTGATTGTGGTTTCGCATTTAGCCATGAGCACATTACCACTCACTAAGGTTGCAGACGCGAGTGGTATTTACAACCTGATGCGTAACATTGGTGGCGCGGTAGGTTTAGCACTCATTAACTCATCTTTAGATTGGCTAACGGCAATACATGTTACGCAGTTAAACCAGTACATGAATCCACAGAACTGGATTTTTATTGAAAGATTAGACCAGCTTACGGCGCAATATCAAGAAGTGGGCAGCAATGCCCAACAAATCGCGCTCAGCGTAATTTATCGCGATATCCACTACCAGGCGCTTACATCCAGTTTTAATGACTTATTACGGATGCTGGCCATCATCATGTTTGTGGCAGCATTTTTAACCATATTTATGGATAGGGGGAAAAAGATGGACATGTAAATATTCAAAGCTAGAGGGTTGTTTTCATATAACGAAAAATAATAGGGCGTATACAACGTACCCCCTTGATAACAAAAAACAGTGATACGGGTTTTTTAATATTTCTTTATGAGATAGGGGAACTTAAGTATCCAAATTTAGAGGTGGAAGCTGATGATTAATACAACATATAAACTGATTTCAAGATTCAATAGTAAAGAATCTACCTACGGGCAATATGTCGAGAAAGAACAAATCGATATTGAGCGCCTGAAAGTGATGTACTCAATTTATGAGCAATATTATGAGAATACGAGGTTTTCGATCTTTGTTGATGATTTCAAAAAGAAAAGTGGTGCAATACTAATTTTCGACTCGGAAACGGACGAGATTGTTGGTTTCTCTACTGTGGTCGTACAGCATTTCTATTTAAACGGCAAAGACTACACCGTTTTATTTAGTGGCGATACTGTGATTCTCAGACAGTTCTGGGGCACGCGTACCCTGCAAAGTACCATGCTTAAATTAATGATTAAATTAAGAGTCAAGTATCCCTTTAATGAACTGTATTGGCTATTGATTTCTAAAGGTTATAAAACTTATCTGCTGCTTGCCAATAATTATTATGTTTATTATCCAAATATCAATGATGACAACCAGCATTTATCAACAGTCATTGAGCATTATTGCGAGAATTTCTTTGGTGAATATTATGACAAAGAAGCGGGATTATTAAATTTTGGTAGTGATTATCAACCACTTAAAGGGGAAGTGGCGCCAATTACTGCAGAAATGAGAGAGAAAAATCCGAATATTCATTTCTTTGAACAAAAAAATCCAACTTGGAGTGCTGGTACAGAACTTCCTTGTATTGGTCGTTTGGGCTGGAAGGACATTGCACGTTTTCCGGTTAAATTAATGACCAAACCTGCCAGTAAAGGGCGATGCGATGCTTTATTAAAAAATTCAGCAACGCGTCGGGAGGTTTTGCAATGAAGCATACAGAATGGCTGACGTCAGGTTCTCACATCATTTTAAAGCAATGGTGTGATGCATCCGATCGAAACTTTAAGCAAAAGTTCAACGCATTGGAGACAACGCAACGTCAAATTTTACATTCGATCTTGCAGACTTCAAGTTTAGCCAGAAATAAGCAAGTGCAAAATTATGAACAATTTGCAAACAGCTTTCCTGCTTCGCGCTATAGCGCGTGGCGGGAGGATATTCAGCAATATCGAGAGCAAAAACGATCTCTTTCTAGCAGTAAGTTAGTTCGCTTTCAACCCACCAGTGGCTCGAGTGAACAGATTAAATTTATTCCGTACACCAAATTGTTTTTAGATGAGTTGGATCATGCGATTGCACCGTGGATGGCGAGTATGTATCGCAAATGTCCTCAACTCCGTTCGGGTACGCACTATTGGTCAGTGTCATGGTTGCCCGAAAGTCAACGAGAAGTACTTAAAGACAAAAATCTTAATGATGACAGTGCATTATTGGGTTTTGGCAAGCGAATTCTATCTAAGTTTACGCAGGCAGTTCCAAGTAATGTGGCTTTTGCTGCCAATGCTGACGATGCGTTATTTGCGACGATCTGTTATCTGGTTGCCAACCGTAATCTCGCCATGATCTCGGTTTGGAGTCCGACTTTTGCATTGCAACTTCTAGATCGTTTAGAGCTGATGCAGCAAGAGGTGGTCGAAGTTCTGGAAACGGGTCAATGGGGAAGTCGTCAAAACTCATTAAAAGAAGTTAAAGCGCCTTTAAGTTCCGAAGGTGCCAAGAGTTTAATGGACAGCTCCAATGGCGAGAAAATTGATTTTAATCAGCTATGGCCTAAATTGAGTCTGGTGTCGAGTTGGGATACAGCAGGTTCTAAAGCCTGGGCAGAGAAGCTAAAGCAACGTCTTCCTTCTGTGCAGTTTGAGGGTAAAGGTTTGTGGGCCACGGAAGGCGTGGTGACCATTCCTTATAACGACCAATATCCGCTGGCCTATCAAAGTCATTTCTATGAATTTGAGTACTTAGAAGGTGAGAAAAAGGGACAGATAATTCCGTCTTGGCAACTCAACGTCGGAGATGTGGTTAGCCCGCTGATTACATCAGGCAATGGTTTACTGCGTTACTGCCTAGACGATTGTTTACTGGTCACTGGCTTTTTAGAGCAAGTCCCATGTTTCGAGTTTCAGGGTCGCCGTTTCGGCGTCGATTTGGTTGGTGAGAAGCTGGCGCCTGAAACGGCACAACAACTGCTTTCACAGCTGAATGAAACGGATTCCAAAGCAATTTCGCTATTGGCAATTGATACTGAGCAGCAAGTCAAACCATTCTATTGTGTTCTGTTTGAGGGCGAGATTCATCAGAGTATTAATGATGAATATATTGATCGTATCTTACGTCAAAACTTCCATTACGAACTGGCTCGAAACTTAGGGCAATTGGACCAACCACAGATTCGTCAAGCGCAGAACGGTTGGAATGCATATAAAAAACTGGTGATGTTTGATGGCATTATCGAAGGTAATATTAAACCTGAACCGTTGAAGAAGGTGAGCTTAACGAGTTTGGAACAACTATGAGTAGAGGAATGAATCAGTTTAAAAAGTCATTCATATATTTATCTATTTTTTGGATTTCAAGCTCGGTTGATGCCATGACTTTAGATGATGCGCTGTCTGCAAGTTTAAGACATGAAAGTCAGTTAGAAGTGAGTCGGTTAAGTGTCAATCAATCGACAGCTATGCTTGAACAAGCCAAACAACGCGATGGACTCAAAGTGAATTTGGTGGGGCAGCTCGACTATGAAAGAGTCGAAACGCCCACTAATGTCATGTTTCCCACTGAAGGAAACCGAAAGGGTCGCAGTTTGCAATTACAAATGGATTACCCCGTCTATACATCTGGGCGACATCGTTTGGGAATTGATGTGGCTAAAAATCAGCTGTCTGCACACACGGAAGGATTATCGGATCAACGCTCGGAAACGATTTTGAATACCGTCATGGTCTATACAGACGTGCTAAAGAAGAAAGCAATTCTGGAGCTGAGAAAGAAAACCATGTCCAATTTGCAACGTTCTTTGTATGAGTCACAACGGCGCTTTGATGTCGGGATGATTACCAAGGCTGATTTGGCACAAGTCTTGGCGCAAGTGGCACAAGGTCAGGCAGATATTACTCAAGCACAATCAAATTTGACTGTAAGTGAAGCGCAGTTTTATCAAATTACGGGAGTTACACCAGAAAATCTGGTTGCCATTAAGCGTTTACCACAGATTTCAAACCACTTAGATGAAATCTTGGCGAATACAAAAAATCATCCTGCTTTACTCCGTGCCAAATATGAAAAGCAGGCAGCCGAAAAACAATATGCCTTGACTAAACGAGAACTCTGGCCAACGGTGATGTTGACCAGTCGTTTAGGAAGGCAACATGAAGCAAGTTATATTGGCTCGGAAAGCAATAACTATATGGTCGGTGTCCAACTGAACGTGCCGCTATATGATGATGGGTTAAATCGAGCCAATACCAGAAAAGCACAAACCGATGTAGATCTGGCCAACCAAAAAATTCGGGGTCTAGAATTAGATTTAAATCAGCGCGCTCGAACCACCTATGCGCAGCTTCAAACGATTCGACAAAATAAAGATGCACTTCAAAATGCCATTGATGCCGCCTCGATTGCATTTGTTTATACCCGCAAAGAGTTTGAGTTAGGAACAAAAACAACTTTTGATTTGCTGAATACCGAGCAAAAATTATTAGATGTACAAACTCAAAAGACAGTCAATGAGCAAGATGAAGTTGTATTCGTCTATCAATTACTAGACCAAATGGGCCATTTAAATGATTTGGTTCCAACACAAACTACACAGCAGGTGAATAATTAATGAAAACAAATCCACCGACATCCACTGAAAGCAGTCTCGTGACGCGTGAAGCAACCTTGGCTGACGATCAAGCATTAAGATCACTCATTGCCGTGCCCATGACCACCAAAGGGGTACAGATCAGTTTCCAGCGCGAACCCAGTTATTTTAAAGCGTCTGATATTTTGTATCGTCATAAATTACATGTGGTGATTGAAGATACAGAGAATCAGAAAAATGTCGCTTGTTATAGCAATGGTCATCGGCCATGTTATGTTGATAAAACTGTGCAAAATCTACGCTATGCCAGTGACTTACGTGTCGACCAAAACTATCGCGGTAAATCATTGGTCAAGGCTTTGGGCGTGCATGTCAAACAAACCATGCATGAACCTAATTTTAGTCAAATGATTATTTTTGATGATAATCATGCTGCGAGAGCAGCCATACAAACAGGTAAAACAGGAATTCCTGATTATTATGATGAAGGGTTAATTGAAACTCTAACCTTGACGCATGTGGGGACAAAAAGAAAAATTAAGGCTTTTTTAGAGCAGAATTCTCAAGTTCAATCTGAAATGAGTGAGATTCGGTCCTGTATAGCAAGACCTGAACATATCAGCGCAATGAATAGCTTTATTGCTGAAATGTCGCAATATTTTAATTTTATCCCTGCGTATAATTTTGAAGAGCTACTTGCAGAACACCACTATTTTACAGGCTTAAAACTTTCTGACTTCCAACTGTATTTTCAAAATGAAAAATTGGTCGGAATGTTTGGGTTATGGGATCAGCATAGTCTTAAACAAACCAAAATTCTGCATTACAGTTCAGCGATTGGCGTATTTCGGCCCGTCTATAATTTATTGACCAAAATCACCAAGGGCATGCCATTACCTAAACTTGGGGATTCATTAAAATACCACGTGTTACATACTTTGCTTTGTCATCCAGAGCAGCTAGCCTTGCATCATTTAATGCTTGAAGATGCACAACAATGGTCTAAAAAACGAGGGGTTGGCGTGGTGAGTTTTACTTTGTCACATCAAGATCCACGCTTTCAGCTTAATCAGTTTTATAAAGGCGAGCGATTAACGGGCATGCATGGTTTTATTAGTTTTGAGGGGGATCCACGTCCCAACTTTGATAAGAGCCTGATTCCATATCTGGAAGTTGGGCGGATTTAATATTGATTGATTTGAGCATAAAAAAATCCTCAAGATTTTGAGGATTTTTTATATCTGACAAATAAATCTTAAGCTTTCAAACTATTCGCATATTCAACCAGTTGATCAATCACGGTACCCCAACCTTCAAAGAAGCCCATGTCTTCGTGTTGTTGGCGAGTTTCAGCAGTACGGTGTCTGGCAATTGCGGTATATTTGGTTGCGCCATTGCCTGCATCTTCAAGCAACAGAATTGCGGTCATGAATGGATTTTCAGCTGGTTTCCAATCTTCAGTATAGGTATCGGTAAAGACCAGTTTTTCACCCTCAATCACTTCTAGATAAACACCTTCATTTTTGATTTCATGACCATCGACATCAAAAGTGGTATTGAATTTTCCACCCACTTTTAACTCAATCTCACAAGATTTGATTGAATGTGGGCGAGGGATAAAAAAGTGTTTGATATGCTCAGGGGTTGTCCAGCATTCCCAGACCAATTCACGAGGAACATCGATCACTCTTTCGAGTTTTAGATCAGTTTTTGGATCCAGTTTCATTTTCTCTTTTCCTTTTTAGTTCTAATGCGTAGTGGTCAAATTGATTGAGTCTCTGTTCCCAGATTGCTCTTTGCTCACTTAACCAATGTTGGATGGGAGTAAAAGCTTCTGGTGCCAAAGCACAGGTTCTTACTCGCCCATTTTTTTCAGAATGAATGAGTCCAGCTTCCTCTAATTTATTTAAATGTTTTAAAAAAGAAGGAAGTGCCATATCGTGTTGTTCAGCCAGCTCTGTAATTGATGCCTGTCCAGCGGATAGTCGTGTTAAGATTTCTCTACGTGTCGGATCACTGAGTGCACTGAATAACAAATCGAGTTTAGAATCATACTTAGCCATAAAGCTAAGTATTGTGCATTTACTGATCTGATGTCAATAGAAACTTAGCTAGAAGGCTAAGTTTTTTTACAGATGATCGATATCACTTTGTTTTTAGGGTTTATTAACGAACAAGATACCGATGAAACTGAGTGCTGCTCCCAGAGCCATTGACCATGTGATCGGCTCATTAAGAATAAAAAAGGCCAGTAATACCGCAAAAATCGGAACCAGATTGGTAAAAACAATGGTTTTAGATGCTCCAATATTCTGAATGGCTTGCGCATACCAGATAAATGCCAATACTGTCCCAAAAGCACCTAAATAGAGAATGGATAGCCAACTACTGAGAGAAATTGTAGTTATGGAAAACTGTATGGATTGGGACATCAGGCTAATGAAGAGAAAAAGTGTGCCCCAAAGCACGGAGTAGGTGGTCATGGTCAAGGCTGGCACATTGGTCTGCTTAAAACAAACGGTATAAATAACCCAACTACATACCGCTCCGCACATAAGCAGTTCGCCAGTACCAACAGCCTGATTGAAAGCGGCAAAAAAATGACCTTTGGTCACAACGATTAAGGTGCCCAGCAATGCAATACAAATACCTAGGTAATTTATTTTTTTAAGCTTCTCAAGGAAGAAAATACGCATGACCAAAACGGTTAAAATAGGCGATAAACTCACAAATAAGGCTGTTCGTCCTGCTTCAATTCTAGATAAAGCGGCAAAGAAAAATAAGTTATAAGCGAATACACCTGTAAGCCCCATTAGGATGGCATAGAGATGTTGTTGCCCAGAAAGATTTGGAAACCCTCCAGAACTTTTAAACAAGAGGATAATAAGTAAGAGAGCTGCAAGTGCAAAACGTAAGAATGCAGACAATGTTGGAGAAATCTCTGAGGCGAGGATACGCCCTGCAATGAAGGTGCCACCCCACATTAGAGCAACAGCGATCAATTTAAAGTAAACCGTAGAACTCGAGAGAGAAGTGACTAAATGACGCATGAGTTTTTCAATCAATACAGAATTGAATCAAATCGTAAAATTAATTTATTTTTATAGTAAAATGAGCTTTTGCTCATGAATGATGGATCATGACCCTGACTCAATTAGAAATATTCTCGAAACTGGCAGAATTCAAAAATTTTACCCTGAGCGCCCAGCAACTCAATATTTCGCAGTCAGCAATTTCACATGCACTGAAAGCATTGGAAAAAAAGTGGGATACTCAACTATTCTATCGAAATAACAATGAAGTGGAGCTGACAGCCGCAGGGCAACGCTTGCTGCCTTATGTAAATGAAATCTTGAATGTTTCTCATATTATTCATCAAGAGGTGATGGATCTTAAAGGTCTAAAAACAGGTACTTTGAGGATTGGGTCCTTTGGTGCATCATCTTCCAATGTGCTGATTCCACTGATTCTGAAAGCATTTCGCCAAAAATATCCTGAGGTCGAAGTACTGATTATGGAAGGTACAGATCAGGAGGTCATGCAATGGATTGAGGAACGAAAAGTGGATCTTGGTTTCGTGGTTTTACCTGAAGAACACCTAGATACCTATCCTCTTTTAGAAGACATTTTTGTAGCTTTAATTCCTGCTCAGCTAACGCTAGCTCAGCAAAGTTCAGTACGGTTGGAGGATTTGGTTGAGCATCCATTTTTGATGACTCAGGCGGGAAGTCAAAATCATGTCATGGAACTGTTTAAGGCGGCGCAACTGACACCACAGATTTAATATAACTTGTCGCAAATTTTATCGATTTTGAATATGGTCAATGAAAATGCAGGCGTTTCCATTGTTGCCGACATGGCGCTAGACCAGAATATTCTTCAACTGTATCCAAATGTGGTAAAACGTCCACTCATGCCGAATATCAAAAGATCGATCGCTTTGGCTGTCAAAAACCATAAGCAAATAACCCCGATTGCACAAGCATTCATTGAAATGGCAAAACAGCTTTGAACATGGTTACCGTCTGGTTTTTCAGACATTCATCGTCTTAATTGTTCATAAAAAAGCTAGAAAAACAGACAAAAGTTATCAATTGCCTAAAATACTTCTATAATAGCTTCCATCATTACTAAGGTCAGTGTTTAGATACCGTGACGAGATGACCTTAGCCACACTTTTCTAAGTCTATTGCTTATCCACGATTCGGCTTATAGTTCAATATTTTCAATCTTATGTGCTTGCAACACGTAAGAATATTTAGGTGCACGCATGGAAATCAAGGTTAATTATCTCGACAATCTTCGACAAGAAGCGAAGTTTGATGACTTTACGGTAATCGCCGATCAGCCGATTCGCTATAAAGGCGATGGTTCTGCACCCGGTCCATTTGATTATTTCCTTGCGTCATCTGCGTTATGTGCAGCTTACTTCGTTAAAGTCTATTGTGCTGCGCGTGATATTCCAACCGACAACATTCGTTTATCGCAGAACAATATTGTTGATCCTGAAAATCGCTACAAACAGATTTTTAAAATTCAGGTTGAATTACCTGCTGACATTTCTGAAAAAGACCGCCAAGGGATTTTACGTTCGATTGATCGCTGTACCGTAAAGAAGGTGATTCAAACCGGTCCTGAATTCGTCATTGAAGAAGTCGAAAGCATTGATGCGGATGCTCAGGCCTTGTTAATGCCGAGTCTGACTTCGGAAAACAATACTTATATTCTGGGTAAAGATCTACCGCTAGAACAAACCATTGCCAATATGTCCGAGATTTTGGCTGGTTTAGGCATGAAGATTGAAATTGCATCTTGGCGCAATATCGTACCGAATGTGTGGTCATTGCATATCCGCGATGCGCAATCGCCAATGTGTTTTACCAACGGTAAAGGCTCAACCAAAGAAAGTGCTTTAGCATCGGCTTTGGGTGAATTCATTGAACGTTTAAACTGTAATTTCTTCTATAACGACCAATTTTGGGGTGAGGAGATTGCCAATGCAGAGTTTGTGCATTATCCAGATGAAAAGTGGTTTAAACCGGGTCCAAATGGCGAATTACCCAAAGAAATTCTTGATGAATATTGTCTAGAAATTTATAACCCTGATGATGAATTACTGGGTACACATTTATACGATACCAACTCAGGTAATACGGAACGTGGCATTTGTTCATTGCCCTTTGTACGCCAATCAGATGATGAAATCGTCTATTTCCCATCGAATCTGATTGAAAACCTCTATCTGAGTAACGGAATGAGTGCAGGCAATACCTTGGCTGAAGCTCAGGTTCAATGTTTATCTGAAATTTTTGAACGTGCGGTTAAGCGTGAAATTTTAGAAGGTGAAATTGCATTACCAGACGTACCACAAGAGGTACTGGCAAAATACCCAAGCATTGTTGCAGGTATCCAAGGGTTAGAGGAACAGGGTTTCCCTGTGCTAGTTAAAGACGCTTCATTAGGTGGTCAATTCCCTGTGATGTGTGTGACCTTAATGAACCCACGTACAGGTGGTGTATTTGCCTCATTTGGTGCACATCCTAGTCTTGAAGTGGCATTAGAACGGAGTTTGACTGAATTACTGCAAGGTCGCAGTTTTGAAGGTTTAAACGATTTGCCACAACCGACCTTCCAAAGCAATGCAGTCACTGAACCAAACAACTTTGTGGAACACTTTATCGATTCAAGTGGTTTAGTGTCTTGGCGTTTCTTTAGTGCCAAATCGGATTATGACTTTGTTGAATGGGATTTCACCAATGAAGGTGAAAACTCAAATGCAGAAGAAGCAGCAGAGTTATTTGGCATCCTTGAAGAAATGGGTAAAGAAGTTTACATGGCTGTGTATGAGCACTTAGGTGCAACTGCCTGCCGTATTCTTGTTCCAGATTATTCTGAAATTTATCTGGTTGAAGACTTGATTTGGGACAATACCAATAAAGCCTTGCTGTTCCGCGAAGATATTCTCAATCTGCATCGTTTAGATGAAGCGCAACTGGAAGCATTAGTCGAGCGTTTGGAAGAATGCGAACTGGATGATTATACTGAAATCACTACCTTAATCGGTATTGAGTTTGATGATAATACCGTTTGGGGGCAGTTAACCTTGCTTGAGCTAAAGCTGCTGATTTATGTGGCATTGCAGCAGTTTGAAGAAGCCAAGGAATTGGTAGAAACCTTCTTGCAATACAACACCAATACAGTTGAGCGTGGCTTGTTCTATCAATGCATGAATGTGGTATTGGAAGTTATGCTTGATGATGAAATGGAATTGGAAGATTACGAGTTTAATTTCCGTCGTATGTTCGGTAATGAACGTATGGATGCGGTGGTCGGTTCAGTTGAGGGGACAGTTCGTTTTTATGGCTTAACCCCAACCAGTATGAAACTGGAAGGATTGGATCGTCATTTACGTCTGATCGATAGTTATAAAAAGCTACATCAAGCACGTGCCAAAGCTGTTGGTTTAGCTGTTTAAAACTGGGTTAAAACACGTTGAGAAAGTGCATGTTGATCATGCACTTTTTTATTGAATGCAGACTCAGTTTTTTTATACATGTGCCACTTTAAACACTTGACCTTGCCATAATGGCAAGGTTTATAGTCTATTCATCTTCTTAAAAACTGAATGGAGTTTTGCGATGGAATTTCATGTTGAAAATATGACTTGTGGTGGTTGTGCACGTGGTGTAACGCGCGCTATTCAGGCCGTAGATGCAAATGCAAAAGTGATTGCTGATCCCCCGAACCGTAGTGTGAAAGTCGAAACCACGGCAACGCAGCAGCAAGTTGCTGATGCATTATCAGAAGCGGGTTTCCCACCACGTTAAGCATATAGTGTTAAAAAAGCGGCGATCAGCCGCTTTTTTATTTGGAAATATTTCAAAAGCAAAGGCTATATTGCTATAGCCTTTGCTGATTCTATTTTTTCCCTGCCAAGGGTGAAATTGAAAGTAGATCATTGTGAGAGTGAATGTCTCTGCTTTCATTTAAAGGCTCTTTAAGCCCTTCAAGAATTGGACAATCAGGTCGATGGTCGCCAGCACAACAATCCACTAGAGTTTGCAATGTTTGCACCATTTGCTGTAAATCTTGGATACGCTGTTCCAGTTTTTGGATATGTGATTGAGCCAAATGTTTTACATCAGCACTATGGCGATTGCTGTTACTCCATAAGTCAAGCAAATCGGTAATTTCTGTGACCGAAAAGCCCAATTCACGGCTGCGTTTGATAAATTTCAAACGTTCCACATCATTATCTGAATAAGAGCGATAGCCTGCATTGCTACGTCCCGCTGCTGGAATTAAACCAATCTGTTCATAATAGCGGATCATTTTGCTGGTTACGCCTGAAGCTTGAGAGACTTTACCAATATTCATCATATCCTCCATTACACGTTGTGCACAGACGGTGGTTGGAAACGGCGTAAACGCAGTGCATTTCCAAGTACAAATACACTTGAAAGCGCCATCGCAGCTGCGGCAAAAATCGGAGACATCAGGATGCCATAAGCAGGGTACAGTACACCCGCAGCCACAGGGATCAATAACGTGTTATAAGCGAAGGCCCAGAACAGGTTTTGATGAATATTGCCGATGGTTGCTTTAGACAGTGCAATTGCATTGGCAACGCCTTGCAAGTTCCCAGACATCAGTACGACATCCGCAGATTCAATCGCAACATCCGTACCTGTTCCAATCGCAAGGCCGACATCGGCCTGAGCCAATGCTGGTGCATCATTAATACCATCACCTACAAAGGCAATATTGCCATATTTTACTTTCAATTCCTGCACGGCATTGACTTTACCCTCAGGTAGAACTTCGGCAATTACTTCATCAATCCCGAGTTGTTTGGCAATCGCATGTGCGGTACGCGCATTGTCCCCCGTAATCATGGCTACTTTTAGACCCAGTTGATGCAATGCTTGAATGGCAGCAGGGGTGGTGTCTTTAATTGGATCTGCAACTGCAATAATCCCTGCCAAAGCACCATCAATCGCCACATACAGTGGAGATTTACCTTCATCGCCCAAACGTTGTGCTGTATGGGAAAATGGCGTGATATCCAGACCAAGTTCAGTCATATAACGGTCTGCACCAATATAAATGTTCTGGTTTTCATTCACAGTGGCATTGACACCCATACCTGTGACTGAATCAAAGCGATCAACCTTTGGCAAATCTAAACCTTCATTTTTTGCCGCATCGACAATGGCTTTGGCAATGGGATGTTCAGAAAGCGCTTCAACTGCTGCAACCAGACTGAGGACGTTATTCCGATCAAAGGTAGATGTCACTTCAAAATCAGTCAGTACTGGATGACCTTCAGTCAAGGTACCCGTCTTATCCACCGCAACCACTTGGGCATCTTTTAATAACTGTAGTGCCTCACCTTTACGAAACAGGATGCCAAGTTCTGCACCCCGTCCAGTACCGACCATGATCGAGGTTGGTGTTGCCAAGCCCATGGCACAGGGACAGGCAATAATCAGCACGGCCACCGCATTCACTAGTGCAAAGGTTAAAGCAGGAAAAGGGCCGAAAATTAGCCAGACAAGGAAGGTGAGCAGCGCAGCAATCATCACCGCAGGTACAAACCATAAGGTCACTTTATCGACTACGGCTTGAATCGGCATTTTAGCGCCTTGTGCTTGCTCGACCAGACGAATGATCTGCGCCAGCATGGTGTCACCACCGACAGCGACAGCTTTAAAACTCAAAGTACCATTCTGGTTAATGGTGCCACCAACGACCTGACTGCCGAGATTTTTCTCAACAGGGATTGGTTCACCGGTAATCATCGATTCATCGACAAAACTTTGTCCTTCAATCACCTCACCATCAACAGGGATTCGTTCACCAGGTTTGACAATAACAAAATCACCAGAGACGACTTGATCAATTGGGATATCAATGACATGGTTATCACGTGAAACATGGGCCACTTTTGCCTGTAAGCTAACTAAGCGCTGAATCGCCTCAGATGTCCGTCCTTTGGCCTTGGCCTCAAGAAAACGACCAAGCAGGATTAAAGCGACAATCACAGCGGCGGCTTCGTAATAAACATTGACCGTTCCAGCAGGGAGTAGCTTCGGTGTAAACGTTGCAACCAATGAAAATAAATAGGCAGCGAGTGTACCGACAGCAACCAAAGAGTTCATATCAGGTGCTAAACGGAATAAGGCGGGAAGACCTTTGAGATAAAAACGGCGCCCCGGAATAATCAGGACCAAGCTGGTTAAAACGAATTGGAGATACCAACTATTTTGCATGCCAATGGTTTGTTCAATCAGTTGATGAACACCGGGGATCAGATGAGAACCCATTTCCAAGATAAACACAGGCAAGGCGAGAACTGTCGCAATAATCAAGTCACGTTTAAGCTCAGCTCGTTCTTGATCTTTTTTTTCGAGTTGTTCAGTTTGATCTGGAATAGAGGCCTGTATTTCTTTAGCATCGTAACCTGCTTTATCAATTGCTGCGATGAGACTATCGATGCTGGCATTACCGCTCACGGTTGCACGTTCAGTTGCAAGATTAACATTGGCACTTTGTACGCCTGCAACAGCAGTTAGGGCTTTTTCGACACGACTGACACATGAGGCACAAGTCATGCCTTCAATTGCCAATTCCACCTTGTTGGCAGGGACGTCATAACCTGTTTGCTCAATCGCTTTAATCAATACCTGACGATCAACAGGTTTTGCCAAAGTAATATCGGCACGTTCAGTTGCCAGATTCACCGAAGCAGATGCAACGCCATCTACCTTTTTGAGCGCTGTTTCAACCCGACCGACACAACTGGCACAGGTCATGCCTTCTACTTGAAGGGTGACTTTCATGTCTTGAGCGATTGTATTTGTTTGCATTTCCATAAGATAGACCTATAGAGATAATCCGATTGCTTTCAGCATAGACCTTGACATTATGGGAAGGTCAAGCGGATTAATCAACTTTTAGGATTGTATGCAAACAGGGCCAAAGCTTATGTATGGATAGTCCTTTATCATATTCAAACAAAGGACTACCCAAATGCTGTATGACTGAATGAGGAGACTTAGACGGCTATTTGTTTGACTGGATTTTCCATCTGTTCTTTTACCAATACTGATTTTTGTACTTGGATATAGTTTTCCAGATCAAAATGACGGGTACGTTGACGATATTCAAAAGTAAACCCCGGCCAGTTATTGGTATTTTTTCCTGTCGCGGTTTGGTACCAACTGCTACAACCTTGTGACCACATGGTTGACTTCATTCTTTCTTGGATTTCCTGATTAAACTGGGTCTGGATTTCAGCTTTCAGGTTGGTGAAGGATAAATTGTTTTGGATATGGGTTCGAATTGCATCCAAAATATAGTTCACCTGACTTTCGATCATATACACGATTGAGTTATGCCCCAAATTTGTATTTGGGCCATACAGCATAAAGAAATTAGGGAAACCGCTCACAGTTAAGCCTAAATACGCTTCAGCACCATCCTGCCATTGTTGCTTCAGTGTCTTGCCATTGAGTCCTGCAATGTGCATCGGTGCCATAAAGTCAGTTGCCGTAAATCCTGTTCCATAAATAATGGCATCGACTTCACGTGCTTTCCCATCTTTATCGATAATACCGGTTTCAGTCACTTCTTGAATTGAGTTATTGATAAGTTCGACATTGGGACGAACCAGACTCTGATACCAATGATTAGAAATCAGAATACGTTTACAGCCAATTGGGTAGTCGGGCATAAGACGATGGCGGAAATGGGGATCTTTAATTTCTTCACGAATGTGGCGCTGAAAAATATATTCTGCTAAAGGAATTTCATTCAGCGTTGCGGTAAAGCTTTTCAGACGAATCTCGTTATAGCTGTATTGAAAGACACGATCCAGACTTTGTAAAACAGGCAGCTTTTGAAAAGCCTTACGTTCCAAGTCTGAATAAATACGGTCTGGCTTGGGAATGACATAAGGTGCAGAACGCTGATAGATGTCTAAGTGGGCGACTTGTTTAGCGATCTCAGGCACAAACTGAATCGCACTGGCACCAGTACCAATCACAGCCACACGTTTATTATTTAAATCATAGTCATGATCCCAACGCGCTGAATGAAAAGTCTTGCCTTTGAAGGTGTCTAGTCCTGGAATCTTTGGGTAGGCAGGTCGATTGAGTTGACCGACCGCTGCAATCAGAAATTCGGCCTCGAATTTTTCACCCGTTACACTCTGGATTTGCCAAACACCTTGTGCTGCATCAAAGTCAGCACTGGCAATTTCAGTATTAAACTGGATATGCGGATACAGCTGATATTTCTCTGTGCAATGCTTCAAATATTGATGGATTTCCTGTGATGAGCCATAGCGGTTTTTCCATCCCAGATCTTGTTCAAATGAAAATGAATAGAGATGCGAGGGTACATCACAAGCCGCTCCCGGATAGGTATTGTCCCGCCACACGCCACCGACATCACTGGCTTTTTCAAATAGGGTGAACTGTTCAAAACCAGCACGTTTAAGCTGAATCGCCAAACCTAAGCCACCAAATCCAGTTCCGATAATGGCGATACGAATATTGTTATTTGAAGAGAATTGTTGTTTAGACATAATGCACTCAAGTTAAAAGTATCATGTGTTGTTTGCAGAATAATCGTTTCATAGATTGATTTAGAGGATGGATGAGGCCAAAATATTGTGATTAGAGGCCACTGAGCGTATCTGATTGAAGTATTTATGGATATATGAAGCAGTAGTCTGATGGAACGTGGTTTGATATGTAGGTCAAGCTGTCACGCATTTATGAACAGCTCTAGATCAACCATAAGATCGAATCGAGAGATCTTTATATTTGATAGATCAACTGTACTGTCAAGCTTCTATTGAAATGACAAAATTGTCATTTTCAGGTCATGCTGCTGTTGGGCTGCCTGTTCTATCTTATAAGAAGTTAAGAGAGAATAGGTGAATAGAAATGAAAGCATTGGTTAAACTCATCTTTATCCTATCATTTGCAACAACAGCAAGCTTAAGCTATGCAGATGGTGGATTAATGTTCCTGGAGAAAAACCAAGAACGCAATACAACTGTACAAGGTAGCAATGGTCAAAACCAGGCAAGATAAGATTTGATTTTGTAAGGATCATAAGCTTCCCCCAAGTTTTATGATCCTTTATATCTTTCAGTCATTCCACTTTAAAAACCATTCTAAAGACAATATTTTCTTCTTCAATAAAGACATCAATTGTTGCATGGTGAATTTCAATAATCGATTTGGTGATTGCCAGTCCTAAGCCGGTGCCATCTTCCGCTTTGTGTCGGGATGAGTCTAGCCGATAAAATCGGTCAAAAAAGCGTGAAAGCTGTAAAGGGCTAAGCACTTGCATTTCAGCAGATACTTTATTTTTAATCTGAATCATCGAGTGTCGATCATCTTGGCTCAGTTTGATTTCTAAGATTGAATCTGGTTCACCGTATTTAATTGCATTGGAAATTAAATTATTGAAGGCTCTACGAATCATGGCTGGTTCAGCTTGAATCGATGCCTGACCTGTTAGTTTGAATTGAATCTGCTTTTCCGAGGCAAAAGCTTCGAAATATTCAAACAGAACTTCCATTTCTTGCGCTAAATCGATATTTTTCTTGTTTTTCAGTGCCAGATTATGATCAGATTTTGCTAGAAACAACATATCTGAAATCATTTTGGCCAGATGTTCATATTCTTCCAGATTTGAGAATAGTACATCTTGATATTGTTCTAGCGTTCTTGGCTTGGTTAATGAAACTTGGGTTTGCATCATCAGATTATTGATTGGGGTTCTAATTTCATGAGCCAAGTCACTTGAGAATGCAGAAAGTTTGTCAACTGAGATTTCCAAACGATTCAGCATGTCATTAAATGCCGTGGCCAGTGGGGCTAGTTCAATTGGTACATTGCTCAGATCGAGGCGGTTAGAAAGATTATTTGCAGAAATATTTTCTGAAAGTTTTGCCATTTTTCGAATCGGGCCTAGCCCTTGCCAAGTTGCCCACCATCCTAAAAACATCAGGCCAATCACCCCGAGTAGGCCAACCATGAGCAACTGCTGTTTAAACGAGTGCAGGAAATAATAGTTATCGGTAACTTCAATCGCAGCAATAATTTGCATGTTTTGACTACTTTGGTCATAACGAATGGTTTTATTGACAACAATGCCTTGATAGCTCTGATTATTATGTTTCCAATTGATCCAACGCCCATTCTTTTGTTGAATCAATTGATTGAGGTCAGCGTGCATATTTTTTTTGTTATAAAGAATTTGGCCATTGGCAAGTTTGATCTGGATCAGCAGATTATCATGCCCAATCAGCGCCTCATCTAAACTGTCTTTAAAATTGCTGGGTTTTTGTTGGAATAAGTTTTCAATCAGTTGAATTTTACCTTCAATTTCTTTTTGGTTTTGTTGATAAAAATAATTGACGACATGTTGATTAACGAATATCCCCATGACAATCAGGATCAACGTCGTGAATAAGGTTGAAATAAAGCTGATCCTAAAAGCGATGGAACGAAATAATTTATTTCTCATCTTCAATCTCTAAGACATAGCCCATACCACGAATGTTTCTAATCAGTTTAGGGCTAAAGTCGGTATCAATCTTATTTCTCAAGCGTCGAATCGCAACTTCGACCACATTGGTATCGCTATCAAAATTGATATCCCAAACCAGTGCAGCAATCAGTGACTTGGGTAATACTTCACCTTGGCGGCGCATAAAGAGTTCCAATAAAGAAAACTCTTTGGCGGTCAGGTCAATCCGTTGTCCAGAACGCACCACACGCCGTTTAATCAAATCAAGATGTAAGTCTGCAACTGCGTAAAAAGTTTGTTCTTCTTTAATCTGACCGCGTTTCAACAGGGTTTTAATCCGTGCGAGCAATTCAGCAAAGGCAAAGGGTTTAATCAGGAAATCATCTGCACCGAGTTCCAAGCCTTTGACTCGATCTTCAATTTGATCTTTGGCCGTCAGAAACAGCACGGGGAGGAAGGTATTTACTTTGCGAATCTCCGTGAGAATCTTCCAGCCATCCAGTTTCGGCAGCATCACATCCAAAATGATCAGGTCATATTGTTCTGTCACGGCCAGATGTAAACCTGAGATACCGTCCTGACTCCAATCAGTTACATAACCAGCTTCGGTTAGGCCTTTTTGGAGATAGTCCCCCGTTTTTTGTTCATCTTCAACTAGAAGTATTCGCATGTTTTCATCAAGCTCAAAGTTTTATGGTTGCATTTTAGCGTTAAAGAGAATATGAGTTTTATAAATAACAAAATTGTAATACTGCTGTCAGCTTCTCGACATTAACGATATAACATTCTCAAAAATAACAGCATTATGCATCTCCAATTTGATGTTAGGAAAAGTGCTTAGCCATTTTTTGTTTAAGCCAAAAATCTAAGCTGAAATAACGACCGCCGCCCAGAACAATCAATGCTATCAACATAATCAGATATGTCACGGCAAACTCAATTCCATTATTCAAAATAACAAATGAACCACTCGATGTCAGCCAGTCATAATTGCCATAGTTTTCTAAAATTTCTCGTGCCTTTTCCAATTTCTCAGCCGAGGCCAAGACTTGAGCATTGGCAAAGGAGGCGTTGGGATCAGCTATCGCTTGCCAGCCATTCGGCAGATGCACTGTGACAATGGCAACCAGCATGGTAACGATCAAGGGAATGCTAATCAAACGGGTGAATAAACCGAGTGCTAATAGCACAGCACCTGCGATCTCGGTCGATGTTGCCAATGCCGCCATAAGAAAAGGAAAGGGTAAACCTAAACCCCAATCTGCATTGCCAAACCATTCAGCTGTATCTTGGAAGTGCATTAGCTTATTTGTACCTGCCATCCAAAAGATTGGGACTAAATAAAAACGTAAGGCAAGTGCCGCGATGCCATCTGCATGTTTGAATGCAGAGCAAATTTTTGGGTAATACTGAGCGAGAGCATACAAAAAGTTCTTCATGATAATTTCACACCGAATAGGATTGAATGATCATTAGTCGGGTGAGGATTCTGTTTCTTACATAAATTTTTTTTATTTGCACTGTAATAAATTGGGATTTATACCGTCTAACTTTATGTACCTGTGTACAAACCGAGAAATAACCTTAAAAGGAATAGAACAATGAGCAAACTTAATTCAATGACCTCAGTTGCAGCATTATTGGCACTTTCAGTTGCTGGCTTAACCCATGTCGCTGTTGCAGCAACACCAACAACCACAGAAACACATGCCAGCAAAGCCGCGGATGGAAAGTGTGGTGAAGCGAAATGTGGTGCCAATAAAGCAAAACATCAGCAAAAATCTGCTGAAGCGAAATGCGGTGCAGCCAAAAAAGCAGCGGATGCAAAGTGTGGAGCAACTAAAAAAGCAGCGGATGCAAAATGCGGTGCGGATAAAAAAGTTGCAGACGGCAAGTGCGGCGCAAAATAAACCATTCAATCATGAATGATGTCGGTCTAAGCTTTAGATCGACATCATTCGATCATAGGAGTCTAAACATGGCTGAATTGGTTGGTGTAGGTCTGGGCTTAAGACGTGAGTTCATTGATGAGTTTTTAAATGCTGAGACTGCTGCAGATTTTTTCGAAGTAGCTCCTGAAAACTGGATGGGTTTTGGCGGTCGGCATGCCAAGCTACTCTCGCAATGTGTGGAGAAAGCGCCTTTAATCTGTCATGGACTGTCTTTATCCATTGGTGGGCCTCATCCACTCAATCTTGAATTTATCCAGCAAGTTAAAAATTTTCTACAACGCTATCAAGTACCGATTTACTCAGAACACTTAAGTTATACCCACGATGGTGGTTATTTATATGATTTATTACCGATCCCGATGACAGAAGCTGCTGTTGATTATGTAGCGGAACGAATTTTACGTGTACAGGATATTTTGGGGCAGCGACTGGTGATTGAAAATGTCTCTACGTATTTAATGCCCAATGCAGAAATGCATGAAGCCGAATTTGTACGTGAAGTACTGTTAAAAGCAGACTGTGAATTACTACTTGATGTGAATAATGTCTATGTGAATAGCATGAATCATGGCAGTGATGCTTATGCATTTATTGATGCAATGCCCAAAGAGCGGATTCGTTACTTACATATTGCAGGTCATGAACAAGTTGAAAAAAATCTATTGATTGATACACATGGAGCTGCAATCAATGATCCTGTTTGGCAGCTTTTACAATACACTTATCAAATTTATGGTGTTAAACCGACCTTATTAGAACGTGACTTTAATATTCCATCATGGCAGCAGCTACAAGATGAGTTGAACAGAATCAAAATCATGCAACAACAGGAGAGTCGTGATGAAAGCAAAGCCAATATCCTTTCACACTACGCAACGACAGTTTTGTGACTGGATTCGTGATCCTGAATTAGAGCCCCCTCAAAATTTTGCAGTGAATCGTATGCAAGTCTATCGGGATTTGCTATTTAATAATGTCTGCTCTTTTATCAACTTGGTATTTCCTGTTGCACGTAGCATGTTTGCTGAGCAACAATGGCAACAATGGCAACAATGGCAACAATGGCAACAATGGCAACAATGGCAACAATGGCAACAATTATTAGCAGAATTTTTCCAGAAGTCGCAATGTCAATCACCGTTCTATAACGATATTTCTTTACAGTTTCGAGAGTATCTCACTGAACAGCAGCATCAGATATTACAAGACTATCCCTGGTTAAACGAATTATTACAGTATGAATGGTTAGAACTCTATTTGGATACGGTTGAAATCGAAACGCCTATTCTGATAGAAGATCAAGATTGGCAGTTGACCACCCAAGTTTGGATATTAGTCTATCAATATCCTGTTTATCGTTGGACGACGACAATGAAGCTTGAACAGGTACAACAAGCGCCAAGTGTGATTTTGGTATGGCGAGATGATCTCGATCAGGTTCGCGTTGAGGTTGTGTCACCTTTATATGCTGCGATGATCGAACTCATCCAACAGAATAGGGTTATTGAGCAAGATCTACAGCGACTGATTCAATCAGTACTTCCTGATTTTGATGAAGAGCAAATTCAACTACAAATTTATGGGTTAAAAGCATTATTAACTCGGTTAAGATTAATTCACGTTCCGCATAATAATGATGAGATACAGGGATGAATTCAGCTTCAGCAGCAAAACATGATGACCTATTCCATCAGTTGCATAATCCTGCTTTTTTACAGGATTTAAGACAGCAAATGATTAAGTTTGCTGTCTTGCAGCTTGCTTCATTGCCGCAGGCAGAGGATGTGGTTCAGGAAGCATTGACCAGCGCATTTCAACATCTAGATTCATTTACAGGACGGGCGGCGTTTAAAACTTGGGTATTTGCAATTTTAAAAAATAAGATTATAGATTTGATTCGGCAGAAATCTCGTTTAGTCAGTATGAGTGAATTCTTTAAGGATGAAGAGAGTGAGCTGAGTATCGAAGCGTTATTTGACGCCTCAGGTCATTGGCATAAATATGAAGCGCCACAAGCATGGCAAAGCCCTGAAGAGATGATGGAGCAACAAGATTTCTGGATAATCTTTGATGCTTGTCTCAATCATTTACCTGCTAAATATGCGCAGGTATTTATGTTACGTGAAATGATTGAGCTGAGTAGCACTGAAATTTGCGAGAAGCTTGAACTGACGGTTTCACATTTTAACGTACTGATGTATCGCAGCCGAACACGGTTACGTGAATGTTTAGAAAATAAATGGTTATTGCGGGAGGATTGTTCATGTTGACATGCCGCCAAGCCACCCAATTATTATCCGAAAAGCAGGATAGACCTTTATTACTTCGTGAGCAGACTCATCTACAACTACACTTGTTGGCTTGTCGTTCCTGTCGCCGTTATGGCAAACAGATCAAAAGCTTAAGCCAACTTGCACAAGCGTTTAGGCAAGTTGATCAAGAGTAGACCGCTTTTGTGATGTGCTCCAAAACAAAAAAGGAAATCATCGGATTTCCTTTTTTATGATCAGCATCTAAAACTTATAGCTTGGTTTGACGTTGTGCGATGTATTTTTCGTTAAAGAAACCACCTAACGGAATAAAGGCCAGCACAAATAATCTGAACAATTCGATACCAGACCAAAGCGAAGCGGTGCGCACCAAATTCCAAAGATAGAATAAAAACGCCAGACCATGAATAGGTCCCATGATTTTTGTCGCGATCGGTAAATCAAATGCGTACTTTAAGGGAATTGCCACAACAAATAACAGCAACAAGGTTACTGCTTCGAGTACAGAAGCAAACCGCATTTGCCGCAATTTTTCTGTCATTGTGCTCATAACATAGCTCCGAGAGATGAATAAGAGAATCAAAAATTAACGCAGCATATCATCTTTAAGCGCTATCGCATTGATATTGTTGGTAACGATTCTTATTTAATAACCTTTATAAAAGCGGATAAAAGCATGTTCTAAAAGCAGAAATTTCTAAATTTTTTCAAGAATTCACGACGATATATAATTGTCTTACAGATTAAAAATAATTTTAAAAAATATTAAGTTATTAATATTTATAATTTTTATAGGTGTTTATTATTCGATGAGCTTATCATTTTTTATCAAGCAAGTGGAGTGAATATAGAATTTATGCAACTTGTTGCATAAAAACTTTTATCCCGATATGATTGAGTGAATTTAAAGAATAGCGAAATGCTTATTATTTCTAAAATTGGCTTTATCTATCTGAAATAATGAATATCTAAAGGATAAAAGTGATGTCAAAAATTCCAGAATTAATGAAAAACCTGAAACTCCCTGTCATTGCGTCGCCCTTGTTTATTATTAGTACGCCGCAGTTGGTGTTGGCTCAATGTAAAGCAGGTGTAATTGGCTCGATGCCGGCATTGAATGCACGACCTGCCGAAAAACTGGAAGAATGGTTAAAAGAAATTACCGAAGGAATCGCTGAACATAATGCTTTACATCCAGAGCGACCTGCGGCACCTTTTGCAATTAACCAGATCGTGCATAAAAGTAATAATCGTCTGGAACATGACATGGAACTCATCGTCAAATACAAAGTACCGATTGTGATTACGTCTTTGGGCGCACGAACCGAGATTAATGATGCCACCCATAGCTATGGTGGTTTGGTCTTGCATGACGTCATCAATAATACCTTTGCCAAGAAAGCGATTGAAAAAGGGGCGGACGGTTTGATTGCGGTTGCAGCAGGTGCAGGTGGTCATGCCGGCGTGAAGAGTCCATTTCCATTGATTCAGGAAATCCGTGAATGGTTCGATGGACCGCTGGCTTTATCGGGTGCGATCTCTACAGGTGATGCGGTTCTTGCAGCACAGGCAATGGGGGCAGACTTTGCTTATATTGGTTCAGCATTTATTGCCACCCATGAAGCCAATGCTGAAGATGCTTATAAGCAGGCGATAGTCGATCACAATTCAGATGAAATTGTTTATTCCAATCTATTCACTGGTGTGCATGGTAACTATCTTGCACCAAGTATTCGCGCGGCGGGTCTTGATCCTGCTGATTTACCTGAAGGTAATCTGAAAGATATGGATTTCAGTACCCCGAATGAAGATGGTACACAGCACAAGGTCAAACCATGGCGTGATATTTGGGGATGCGGACAAGGGTTAAATGCAATTAAAGCCACGACTTCAGTCGAGCAACTAGTGAGTCGGCTTGAAAGAGAATATTTTGCAGCAAGAACACGTCTTAAGCTTTAAGTTTCGATATCAGGCCTTAATCTTTAAGGCCTGATACATTTTATTAGGCGGGTTTTTTAAATGATGAGCGCTCACTATGCTTACCTTATTGTCACGGAATTCGGCCTGTGGCAATAAATGCGACTAAACCATCATAAAGATTTCAAAAAAATATCGCTTTCACCTAAGCCGAGATCATCAGGAATAAACAGAATGTTGTCATGTGATTCCTTGATATTCATCATGTAGGGGACACATGAATATTTTTCGATTTAAACTTAAGTAATTTGATAGAGCAGTTATAAGAGAATGTTTCAAATCTGTTCAAATTTGAGCCCTGCATGATCAGTTAAACGTTGAATGAAGCGATCATCAAACATCGTCGCAGGTGTCCAAAATCCACCGTTACGTCCAACTTTTTCACTGTCTTTGGCATGGTCAATTGCAAGACTCAATGCAGCTTGTCCCAACATTTTTCCTGTAGAACCATAACCAGGATCACGGTCACCTGTGACTTTAACTTTCAGGCTTTGTCCTGCATCTGTTTTACCCACAAAACGTAGGTCAAATCGGCCTGTTAACTGTTGTTCTGGAGTTGGGCCTTCACCTGGTTTTGGCAATAAATAACGTTCCATGACTTGGCTGATTGGTTTACTCACTGCCGCGAGCATAAAAGCAGCTAGACCAGAAACCACGCCTAAAGCTTTTAATCGTCCTTTTAGCCCTTCACCCGTCAATATGGCTTCGTTATAGCTAAAGTTGTTGCCATAGGCATTGCCAGATAAGGCATTTGAGCGATGGACCACACGTTCATTGACAGCAGCCATCACAAAAGGTGCAATCCATGCATTAAAATCGGGGTCGAATTTGGCTGTTTTGATATAAATTTGTCTTTGGGTATTGCCATGATCTGCAGGACAAAGGATATAGGGATTGAGCAGATCTTTACGTAAAGCAGGGTCGGCAGCTGCTTCTTGAACGACATTGATCAAACTTGCCACTGTGCCACCCGATGCACCACCTTTTAAGGTTCTGACTCGCATGCTGACTTGGGTCGCAGGTGCATTAAACTGTTGCTGTGCTTGTTGTTGTAAATAATAGACCCCCATGTCGGATGGAACTGAGTCAAAACCACAGCAATGCACAATACGCGCACCTGATTGCTGGGCTTGCGCTTCATATTTAGTGATCATTTGTTTAATCCACTGGGTTTCTCCAGTCAGATCACAATAATCTGTCCCATTGTTTACACAAGCTTGAACCAAAGGTTCACCGTATAAAGCATATGGGCCAACCGTTGAGACCACTACACGGGTTTGTGCACAAAGCGCATCGAGTTCGGTTTGATTGTTGGCATCAGCAACCAAGATCGGGATAGCTTGTCCTGCTGTGCCTAAAGCATCTTTTACGTGTTGTAGTTTTTGCTGTGAACGTCCTGCAATTGCCCAATTCAGCTGTTCTTTGTGGTCAGCAAAGTATTCTGCCAGATATCGGGTGAGGATCTGGCCAACAAAACTGGTGGCGCCGAAGACCACAAGATCATATTTTGTTTGGTTCATGCGTTATTTTTCCTTAGTTGTTTGATCGTTTGAATTTTTAAAGTGCTTGCGGTAAATGTAGCGCAACTTGAGCGTCATGAATCACATCTAAACGAAGAATTTTCGATGCACCAAGTTCATCCAATAACTGGCTTAAAGGCCCACCATGACGAACCAAATTCACTTTTCTCGGCAACAAGGTTTGTGCAAAAGAGAGGATATTCGATTGCACGTGTGTTTGATGCCATTTGTGATCTACCAAATGTAGCATTGTTGCTTCACTGGTTCGTGTCTCTGACTGCACTTGCTGTAAAGGTGGCGTTGCTGCGCTGAGGCTTAAATCAATTTTTCCTTCCGTATCCATCAAATTGGCATTCACCTCGATCGGGTTGATGTCGACATTAATCTCAGTCAGCCACTTGGGCAACTGATAGCCATAAACGCCGCGTACCCGTGCTATTTCTGTATCAACTGGTAGAGCTAAAACATGAGCATAGAAATGTCGTTGCCGAATCGAGTTGATCAGTTCCAGTGCATGTGGGCCACGTGCATCGGGTTGGCGCACTACAATTGCGACTGAGACTTCGTTATATGGGTCGTTATCACAAACAGAATAAGTAAAGAAGGTGAGTGCGGCCAGTCCATAACCCGGAAAAGCCTGTAGCGGTTCTAAAGGAGCAGGCAGTTTTTTCTTGAGTTGTTTAAGCGGTGCGAGCATCAGGACCTGCACATTAGCGCTACGATAATAAAAATTGGGAGCCCAAACAGGGCCGACTCTGGATTCAAGCAGTTTTTTAGGAATCTTACGGAAGAAATCAATATTCCCCGCTGCAGGATCTTGAGCGACTTGGTCTAAATCGGGATGCATGCTAAAGCGATCATAGTAACCACCTTTCGGTACTTTGACTTTTTGCTGTCCAAATTCAACTTCAGTAAATTGCTGACGACTATTCATATTGGTTAACCTATATTGACCCAATCCATCCAGTCTTATGCCAAGACCTGCACATTGATTGCTTGAGAGTCACTATAAGATTAAAGCCAACTTTAAAGTCAAGTAGGATAATTGATGATTTGAAACACACATCACGGATTCGTTATAACAATGTAAAGATAATTCGTACTAAAAGTCTGTGCTATAGAAATAAAAATTTAGATTTCAAATATTAAGCAGGATCAATCACTATGAGTTATTAAGCATTAAATTACATTTTTGTTATCAGAATGGGACTAATTATGTTGACCTTAAAGCTAACTTTAATCTTAGTATAGAGTCACTATCCATGCGGATAGTTTGAAAAATATGTGATTCCACGAACATTGATTAGAACATAGATCAGAACTCGACAGTGTAAATCTTACACAGGAGAAACAAAGATGGCTTACGTTACGACAAAAGATGGTGTAGATATTTTTTATAAAGATTGGGGATCTCGCGATGCACAGGTCTTATTTTTTCATCATGGTTGGCCGCTCAGCTCAGATGATTGGGATGCTCAACTGTTATTCTTTTTGAATGAAGGTTTCCGTGTTGTGGCACATGATCGTCGCGGTCATGGTCGTTCAAGTCAGGTTTGGGATGGTCATGATATGGACCATTATGCAGACGATGTCGCTGCGGTGGTACAACATCTCGGTATAAAAAATGCGGTGCATATTGGTCACTCAACAGGTGGCGGTGAAGTGGCTCACTATATTGCACGCCATGGTGAAGCAAATGTTTCTAAGGCAGTTTTGGTCAGTGCAGTTCCGCCAATTATGGTGAAAACAGCGAGTAATCCAAATGGGTTGCCGAAAGAAGTCTTCGATGACTTGCAAAACCAGTTATTTAAAAACCGTTCGCAATTTTACTATGATTTACCCGCAGGTCCTTTCTATGGGTTTAACCGTCCAGATGCGAAACCTTCTGAGCCAGTAATCTGGAATTGGTGGCGCCAAGGCATGATGGGCGGTGCCAAAGCACATTATGATGGTATTGTGGCTTTTTCTCAGACTGATTTTACTGAGGATTTAAAAAAGATTTCAGTCCCTGTACTGGTAATGCATGGTGACGATGATCAGGTTGTACCTTATGAAAACTCTGGGGTATTGTCTGCAAAGTTGGTAAAAAATGGGACTTTAAAAACCTATAAAGGTTTCTCACATGGGATGCTCACTGTCAATGCGGATGTGATTAATCCAGATCTATTGGCATTTATCCGCGCATAAGTATGATTGATGATATTCAAGTTTAAACTGAAAAAGAGAGGCATTGATGCCTCTCTTTTTTATTTTTAAGAACGTATATATGAACGGAGATAAAACCGCTTGACATTAAAGTTTACTTTAATCTTAAAGTAAAGACATCGTCAAAGAGGTGACAAAAATGAAAGTGTTTGAAAAATTAGTTTTCCCAAATGGTTCGTATATCCCAAATCGTATTGCAAAAGCTGCAATGGAAGAAAACATGGCGGATTTAAATCATGCGCCATCTGAAGAACTGATGCGCTTATATCAAGCTTGGGCAGATGGTGGTGTTGGTTTGATTATCACGGGTAATGTGATGGTGGATCGTCGTGCCATGACAGGGCCTGGTGGCGTGGTTCTGGAAGATGAAAATTATTTGGATACATTCAAACGCTGGGCGAAAATTGGCCGTTCTAAAGGGGCGCAAGTTTGGTTGCAAATCAATCATCCTGGTCGTCAAATGCAAGCCAATTTAGGTCAAGAAACTTGGGCACCTTCAGCAGTTGCCTTGGATTTAGGCAAAATGTCAGATCGTTTTAATACACCGATTGAAATGACTCAAGACATGATTGATGAAGTGATCCAACGTTTTGCCAATACTGCACGATTGGGAGAAAAAGCTGGCTTTACTGGTGTTGAGATTCATGCAGCACATGGTTATTTATTGAGTCAGTTTCTTTCGCCCTTGAGCAATCAACGTCAAGATCAATGGGGTGGTTCTTTAGAAAACCGTGCGCGTATTTTGATCGAGATTGTCAAAGCAGTACGTGCTGTGGTTTCAGACACTTTTACAGTTGCAGTCAAACTCAATTCTGCTGACTTCCAACGTGGTGGTTTCAGTGCTGAAGATGCGCAGCAAGTGGTTATGATGTTGAATGAACAGGCTGTTGATTTGGTCGAACTGTCTGGTGGGAGTTATGAAGCACCTGCCATGCAAGGTCAGGCACGCGATGGGCGTACTTTGGCACGTGAAGCTTATTTCTTAGAATTTGCCCAAGAGATTGCTAAAGTTGCAAAAATGCCTGTGATGGTGACGGGTGGTATTCGTCGTAAACAAGTGGCGGAACAGGTGATTGAAAGCGGTGTTGACATGGTGGGGATTGCCACAGCACTCGCGATTGATCCCAATCTCCCCAATGAATGGAAACAAGGGCAAAATAACGCACCTGAACTCAAACCGATTAGATGGGAAAATAAAACTTTAGCATCGCTTGCCAACATGGCAACAGTGAAGTTCCAGTTACGTAAACTCAGTCTGGGTAAAACCACCAATCCAAAGGTATCTCCACTCTGGGCATTGGCGTTACAGCAAACAGCAATGACTTGCCGTACGCGCCAATATAAAAAACGGATGCGCACCTATTCATTTTCATCTTAAACTGAGCAAGAAGTTGTCAATACTAGGGCAATAGAATAGATTGATCGAGCAAAAACCAATGATAGAAAAATCTGTCATTGGTTTTTGTGAACCAATTGGAGATTTTATGAAATAGCTTCTGTCCAAATTCAAAGATATTTAATTCCTCAGACAGACTGTGCCATTGACTATCATCGAGCCGATAAAAAACCAACTCTTTTGAGCTGGCTTTAGGCCTGATGTTTAATTTAATATTTTTAAGCGCTTAACGACCGCCACTGCAATTTCTTTACTGGATTGTGGATTTTGTCCAGTGATAATCCGATCATCAGTGATTACATAAGAAGTAAAGGGGAGAAAAGCTCGTTTGTATGTTGCTCCTCTTTGTATCAATCCATCTTGCAAAGAGAACGGAACTTGGGACTTAATCCCTGAAAAGGTCTCTTCAATATTGGCAAAGCCTGTAACCGTACGACCTGCAATGAGTGCTTGACCCGTTGCGGTTTGAAGCGGCAATAATCCGCCTACGCCGTGACATACCGCAGATACAACACCGCCTTGCTGATAAATCTTTTCACTGATCTGCTTTAAGCCTTGGCTATTGGGAAAATCCCACATGGTGCCATGACCACCCGTATAGTAAATTGCTTTGTAGTGGGAAGGATCAATAGCTTCGGGCATCAGAGTATTGTTTAAGCGTTGCATAAATTGAGGATCAGCCAGATGTTTTTTTGCGGATTGATCCATATAAATTGACTTGAGGCTACGCTCATCCAAGGGGACTGCACCACCTTGGGGGCTGACAAAATCCATGTCATAACCTGCAGTTTGTGCGACATCATAAAAATGGGTGAGTTCGGTCAGCCATAAGCCAGTGTGATCTGATCGAGTGGGGTAAGCAGAGTGGTTGGTCATGACCACTAAAATCTTGTCTTTGATTTTAGCTTGCTGTTTCGCAGCGTCAGCGGCATAGACTGGACTACTCGCCAACATCAGCATGAACATACGGATTACCCAGTTGTTAAAATTCCACGCTTTAAACATGACAGGCTCCTCATTGATTAGCTGAGATAAATGCTATGTTTAAAGTTGGGTTTAAGGTCAAGTGCTTTTATCGATCTCTGACAAATGGCTTTTATTGGATACCATGCTTAGGTTTTATCTTTAACATAGTAAAGATTAAGTAAGCGCTGTGCATTTTCCTCACAGGTAATTTCATCCGGCTTATTATTAATGGCCATAATCATCAATTGCAGATTTTGTTTACTGATTGCTAATTTTTGTTCAAGTTCTTCAATGTCTTTGATTTTACTTTCCAGCAGGCCAATTAAAATATCATGGTTCCATGTTGTTAAATTGGAAGGGAGAAAGGATTTAATTTCTGTCAAAGAAAAGCCAACTTGCTGTGCTTGCTGGATCAGGAATAACTGTTTCAGATCATTTTCGTTGTATTCACGATAACCATTTGATTTACGTTTTGCCTTAGGTAACAGCTTGATTTGTTCGTAATAACGAATGGTTGGCGTGCTTAAACCACTTTGTTTTGATAATTCGCTGATATTCATCTTGCTGTTTTCCTCTTGACATTCAAGCAAACTTTAAGCTTATAGTGATGTAAAAGCAAGCCTAACAATAAAGTTAAAAACCGAGGTGAAAGATGTCAAAACGTATCCTGCATGTTGTAACCAATGTCTCTGAGTATGAAGGCATTAATCGACCGACTGGACTGTGGTTGGGTGAGCTTACCCATGCCTATGATGAGTTTGAAAAGCAAAATTATATTCAAGAGATTGTCAGTCCAAACGGTGGCTTATCGCCAATAGAACCTAAATCATTAGAGCGTTTTGTTGCCGATTCATCTGTCCTGAAACGCAAAAATGATTCAGCATTTATGCAACTGCTTGAGACAACCAAAAAGCCGTCCGAGATTAATTGGCAAGATTATGATGCAATCTATTACACGGGTGGACATGGTGTGATGTGGGACTTTTTGAACAATGCAGAATTGCAGAACATCACCAAAAATATTTATGAAAAGGGTGGCATTGTTGCCAGTGTTTGTCATGGCTATTGTGGATTGCTTAATGTTCAGTTATCAAATGGACAATATTTAATTCAAGGGAAAAAGCTGACCGGTTTTGCGTGGTGTGAAGAGGTATTGGCTGGCGTCGCAAAGAAAGTTCCTTATAATGCTGAAGAACTTGCCAAACAACGTGGTGCGCTCTATGAAAGAAAATTCATTCCTTTTCTACCCAATGTAGTACGAGATGAAAACTTGATTACAGGTCAAAATCCATTTTCTGCCCGTATCACGGCCTATGCGATTATTGAGGGATTAGAAGCAGATTAAACTTTGCAGCACAAAGTGGGTAAAATCATCTGAAAGAGACTGTGCAAAAATAAGAAATATTTAAAAGTGTAGATAAAACCAATGAAAAAAGATTTAAAACTGGATCATGACACGCTGTTTTTTAGACTACTGTTTAAATCTACGTCAGAGGTTACAGCAGAAGAGATTGAATATTACCGTAAGTACCCAGATCAAATTGATGAAGTGACTGCGCCTATAAATATCCATAAAATATTCCTGTGGGTCGGTGCTTTGCTGGGAGTTTTTATTGTCGCTATTGCCAAAGCGCTTAAATTTTCTGGAGCCTTGAGTTTTTTAGCAGATGGTTTATTTGAGTTTATTTACGATATTCTCTATGAAAGTGGTGTTGCATTGATCGGTGCCGCAATAACCGCCTATATGTTGGGGGTTGTACTGAATAAACAGCAGGAAAATGCTGCGAAATGGAGAAAAGAGATTAGGAAAAAAATAGCTGAGAATAAGTAGTTTAAAAAACACTTGGTTTTTAGTTGATAAATTCATAAAAATTCATGTATTTAAGATAAAAAATAGCGAAAGCGAAATTCGGTCTTGACTTTTGTTAATGATAATTATTATCATTTAAAAACACTTTGTTTTGAGTCAGATCATTGTGAACAGAACACCTCTGCTTATAGATGAATTATACAGAAACCATAGAGGTTGGCTTCACCAATGGTTGAGGCAAAAACTTGGGAATACTGATCAGGCTGCTGATCTGGTTCAAGATACATTTATTAAGCTGCTACAGACGCGTGACGAGCTTTTGGGTATCAAGGAACCACGTGCTTACCTTACTTCCATTGCAAAAAACTTACTGATTGATCAGGTTCGCCGTAAACGTATTGAACAAGCATATCTCGATGGCTTAAGCCAGATGGAATACATGCTGGATGCGGTTGCTTCGCCTGAAGATCAGATGCAGATTATTCAAGCACTCGACCAACTCTGTAAAGCCTTGGAAGATGTTTCTGTCAAAGCACAACAAGCTTTTATCTTGCATTATCTGGAAGGCTATACCCATAAAGAGACCGCAGAACAATTGGGTGTCTCAACCAAAATGATCCAAAAATATCTCGCCAGTTGTTTAATTCGATGTTATCAGACTCGCTTAGAAATGGATGTCGGTATTTAAATGGCAATGGATAAACAGCAGCACCAACTGGTAGAGGAAGCTGCGTTATGGATCGTACAGCTCAGTTCAGATGATGAGTCGATCCGAAAAAATGCACAATTAAAGTTTAATCAATGGAAACAAAGCAGCCTGCAACATCAAAAAATTGCAGTAGATATTGAGCAGTGTATCCGCTCAATTCAGAAAGTATCCCAAAGTACGCATCATAAAAAAGTGGTGAAGTCAGCACTTAAAGCGGGTCTAGGTTCCGCTAAATCTTATAAGCATCTGCGGGCAGGCAGTGCTTTTGTAATTGCATTGCTCGCAGTCAGTGGTAGTATTTTTTATTTGACCGATAACACGATTGCATATTTAAGCGCTGATATACAGGGCGATTCAGCGCAGTGGACTACACAAACCTTGCAAGATGGTTCCCATTTAATTCTGCGTAGTAAAAGTGCAGTTAATCTCGATTTCCAAGCCAATCAGCGCGTTGTTGAATTGGTGCAGGGGCAAATCTATGTCGATGTTGCTAAAGATCCACAAAGACCATTTCTAGTCAAAACCAAACATGGGCAGATTCAAGCGCTTGGAACTGCTTTTAGTGTGAGTTATACACCTGCGGCAACTGAGCTGAAAATGTTGCATTCTCGGGTACGTGTACAGGCCGCATCAAATCCCTATGCAAAACAGCAAGTGATTGTAAGTGCAGGGCAGGCTGTGAGTATGAATCAGAACGGAGTGCAACCACTTCCAGCCCTCAATATTTATAATGAGCAACAAAAATGGAATAAACATCAGTTGATGGTAGAGGATTTACCGCTCGATCAGGTATTAAAGGAATTAGATCAAAATTATAAAGGTAAAATCCTATTTAATGCAGAAGCTTTAAGTCATATCCAAGTGAATGCCGTTTTGCCCTTGGATCAAACACAGGATGCGCTCAAATTATTGGCAACGGTTTTCCCAAATTTAAAGATTTATAAAATAACACCTTATGTTATTGTTATTTCATCAAAAAATAATATTTAAAATACCTGAATAAGTGCTTTGAATATTTGTATTCAAGAAAAAAATTTAAATTTTTTAAAATTCAGGTTCCACTTTTTTAAAAGCTGTTCGTCATAGTAAGTAGAAGCAATAAATTTGGGATCATTTTATTTTAATAGATTTAATGATTCTTATTTACATTTACTAGGGCGGGTAAAAATGAAGAAAGTCGGAAAAGGTCAAATGCGAAATCGGAACGTATTTCGATTCTCAACACTTGCATTTGCAGTACATAGCTTGTGTATTGGCAGCTTGGCTTTTCCCTTACAACCGGCTTATGCAGCAACAGTTGCTGTAAAATCCTACAATATTCCAGCAGGTACACTGGCCAATGTGTTGAACCAATTTGCAGAACAATCGGGGACTGCAATTGCGATTGATGCACAGCAGCTCAAAGGACAATACAGTTCAGGCTTAAAGGGCTCTTATGCTTTAGAACAAGGCTTTCAAAATATTCTTGCTGCTTCAGAATTTAATGCAGTCAAAGTCGGGCAAGGATATACGCTGACAAAAAAGACAGCTAAAAATAGCAATGCGACATCAAATACTTTCGATACAGTTACAACTCAAACAGCACCTGCTCAATCCAGTGATAAAGAAGTCTCCGTTCGTTTGACACCATTGGTGGTTTATGGCCAAGAAGATCGTGATACACAAGGCAGTAACCGGGTTTATGATGCCAATCGATCTTCTGTTTATGCAGGTAAAGACTACATTGAGCGCTTTAAAGGCACCAATCCTGCCGATGTTTTGCAAGGTATGGTTGGGGTCTATAGTGGTGATGCCCGTAATAGTGGTGCTTTAGATCCGAGTGTACGTGGTGTGCAAGGGGTAGGTCGAGTGCCCTTAACCATTGACGGCACTGAGCAGTCGATTGCTGTGTGGCGTGGCTATAATGGGGTGAACAACCGGAATTATATTGATCCAAATCTGATTGCGGGCATTGAAGTCATTAAAGGCCCATCACTGGAACGGAATACTACAACCTCAGTCGGTGGTGGTGTTGTAGTCAAGACCTTAGAAGCAGATGATATTGTTCGTCAAGGTAAAACCTTTGGCGCAGAATTAAAAGTAGAAGGCTCTACCAACTCGATTGATCCTTCATTGCCCGACATGAGTAAAATTGGCAAGAACTATAATGATACGACGCCGTGGGAGGATATTAATGGTCAAAAATACGATCCAGATATTTATAAAAAGAACCGAACCCGAAATGATAATTCTAACTTCTCTGGGGATGATTTAGCGGGCCGGCTCGCATTGGCAATGAAACAGGATAAATTTGATTTATTGGCTGTTTATGCTGTTCGTGAACGAGGCAATTATTTTTCAGGCACACATGGCGCCGGCTATTACAAACGGGCTGAGCCAAGCAATAGTCTTGATTTTATTCCATATTTCGCTCACTCCTATAAGCCTGGCAATGAAGTACCGAACACCTCAAGTCAGATGGAGTCTTGGCTATTTAAGGCAGGTTATCGACCAAGCGATGATCAAGCGCTGAAATTCACTTATCGAGATACCAAAAATAGATTTGGTGAGATCATGCCTTCACGAATTGAATGGGGACTCACCCCTGAAATTGGTGTACCGCAATGGCCACTCAGTCATATTCGTTCTAAAGCCTACAGCTTAGAATATAAGTTTAAACCTGAGACCAATCAGTGGGTCGATTTCTATGCCAATATTTGGCAAACCGATACCGAAAGCGAAACTTACACACGAGGCGGATGGCCAACGATTATTGATTTTAGAGATAATCGACTGATCAATACAGCAATCAGTCACTCAGACAACCGACGTCAAGGCATTAGTATCAGTAATAAAGCACAATTAACTGGTCAGCTCGATTTAACTTTAGGCGGAAGCTTCTTAAAAGAAAAGCTCACTTCTGATGATATTTATGGTGAATATGGCCCAAGTTATTCCTTATATCAGGCTTTACCTCGTGCGGGACGCCGTGAAGAAAAGACCTTTGATTTTAATTTCAACTATCGACCAGCTTCTTGGCTAAGCTTTGATGTGGGTATGCGTTATCGCTCTTATTGGGCCTTTGATGACTTCTTAAATAAATCGATCAGAGATGGTATTGATCCCTCTTTAAATCCGTTATTTACCAAGAAAAGTAAAGTCAAAGAATACAACTTTGAATATCGAACCATGCCTAAGAGTTATGATGCTCAGCAACAACGTATGCTAAACCTTTTAACGCAACGTTATGCAGCCAATAATCCTGATTGGGATGGCCGTTTAGAAACGGTGCCTGCATCAGAAACGGCTTTGTACAGCCGAATTTGGTCACAGAAAAATACACTCACTTGGAAAGCTGATGAAAATGGTCATTTGGCCCTAGCTGATAATATATTAAACCAACTGAATGCCTTAGGGCAGAAGTATGTGGTGATCGGCAGTGGTTTCCAACCTGTTGTAATTGAGCAAACTCCGATTGAATCGGCTCAGAAAGTAAAAGACAGTGGTTGGGCACCTCAACTTGGCGCATCCATTCATTTGACTGAAAACAATCGGCTTTATGTACGCTATGCAGAGGAATATCGCTTACCCAGCTTATTTGAAAGTACAGTCGGCTTCTCGGCGATGATGCCATCTCAAGCGATTAAACCCGAACATGCGTTTAATTATGAAGTGGGTTATGTTTATGACATGCGTAACTGGCTCAGTTCAGCTCGCAATGCCGATATTAAGTTGGCCTATTACTACAACAAAACCAAAAATGTAATTGAGCGAAATCAAAATCTGATTTTTACCAATATGGATGAGCAAAATCTTTCTGGCCTTGAGTTGCAAAGCCGTTTTGACAATGGTGCTTTCTTTACTGATTTAAGCATGGCTTATAACCTTAAAAATGAAGTCTGTGACAGTAATAGCGCCATTAATAAAATGATTAATAGCGGCACAATACAAACAGATCAAGGCATTCAATTCCGCGATGCTTATCAACGTTGCATCGATGATGGTTTTCCAAACGGCTATCTCGTGACGATGTCGACACCTGAACTCAGCGCACATGCTTTATTCGGCGCGCGCTTTCTAGATGAAAGGCTTGAGCTGGGTGCGCGAGCAACTTTCTACAAAGGCTATGAAAGTCCATTACGTAAAAATAATGATGCAGGTATCAATAAAGGCTATTACCTCAATGTGCCTCTTGCTTGGGATGATACTTGGATTTTTGATGCCTATGCACGCTATCAAGTTGATACCTATAACACAGTTGAATTTGTTGGCAATAACCTTTCAAACCAGTTTTATATCGATCCACTCACTCGCAGTGCGATGGCTGCACCAGGCCGTACGTTGAAAGTCAGCTGGACCACCAAGTTTTAACACAGAATTTAATTCCAACTTTCAAATTAGTCGGGATTAGATAAAGGTAAATAATGATATTGAATGATTATTATTTACAAAACTAGGGGCGGTTATAGATCTTACTGTTCCTATAACTAAATAGATAACGATAGCGTTATCTTTATTGAAACAATAACTTAGCTTTAGAAAAATGGAGTAACAATAAATGAAAATCTCTCAACTGTTCATCGGTCTTGTTGCATGTTCTGCTGTGTTTGCACATGCAGGTATTGATGGTGCTTCAAGTAATGAAAACAATATCATTATTGGTGCTGCTGCAAATGCCAGCCACCCAGGCGGTGTAGCAGCTGTTTCTGTACAAGCGGCTGGTGCACCATACAATGCATTTACAGGTTTTAGCTCGTTAAAAGGTTTGGCACAAGCGTTCTCTGCACGTGGTGCTAGCAATACTGATGTTACTGTCGGTACTAAAACTTTTAATATCTCCCATATTCCTGTTTCGGCAATGCCACCTTCACATAGTGCCTTAGGTAATTTCAATTTTGGTCAGGTGGGCACACAGGAAGTCTATTTTGGTGAATGGTGGAAAGCGGGCGATACAGCAGCAAATGCAAGTCATACTGTTTATTACGCAGGTGACAATACCAATACGACAGTACCGACTTCTGGTACGGCGACTTATACCGTTGCAGGGATTAATGGTTCAGCAACCAATCTGTTAAGTGGTAATTTAACTGCTAACTTTGGTGCAGGCACTTTAGAAGGGTCATTAACTGGAACAGGGACTGCTGTTTCAAGCTTAAGCTTGGACGGTGTGACATTTAATCCAGGTACTGCGGCATTCAGTGGCGGTGCAAGTGCAAATGGTACGGCTGGGCTAAATAATTCAGGTATTGTTCAAGGACACTTCTTTGGTGCAAATGCCGCAGCTTTAGCGGGTATTGCCGAGTTTAATAATGCTGCTTATAACACTGCATTTGGTGGTGCGAAAAACTAATCAGGGCGAAAGGAATCTACAACTGTAGGTTCCTTTTTCTTGTTTATGACTGAATGATTTTTTACTTTTGTTTTACGGTTTTTATGAAAAGAACATTGCTGTGCTGTTTGATTTTATTGGCGAATTCATCACTCCATGCAGATGATGAGACACAACTTCGCCTGAATCAAAGCCTTGATCAGAATTTATTACAACAACAGCACCAACTACAACAACAAGGTGCAATTCGAAGCACCGATGAACTACCGAATATTGTGATTAACGGTCAAGTATTCGAAGTTGCAAAAAATCAAGATGACCTCGCAAAAGCTTTATATTTGGCTGTTATGCAAAAGCAATGGGGTAATGCTGCTGTTTATCTAAAGCATTATCAACAATATGATGGCTATGACCAAGCATTAACCGATTTTGCCGAGGGAGCATTGGCTCGTGCGCAAGGCCAGCTCAAATTAGCCGAACAAAAATTTCAAAGCAGTCTCAATAAACAACCGAATAACCTTATTTGTGAACTTGAGTTAGCGCGCGTGCTGTTTGAACAGCAGAAGAACAAACAAGCAGCACGCCTTTTTACATCGATTCAAAACAAATTGGGGCAGAGTGATCGTGGTGTGATTCCACCAGAGGTTGAACAAACGGTTAATTTGTTTGTTAAAGCACTTGATCAGCGTGATGCATGGCAAGGCAGTGTTGCGATTGGCCCAACCTACGCCACGAATCTAAATAGTTCTTCTGAACAAAGTAAAACTTGGATGTTGTATGGCATTGACCAAAAGGGCAATGTGATCCCCATTCAGGAGATTACCCGTGGAAGTCCTAAAGCTGAGTCGGCAACGGGTGTGGACTACGAAGCCAGTTTAATGAAACGCTTTTCTCTGTATGGCAATCATGGGGTTTCCTTACGTGGTTTGGCTTATGGACAGTCTTATGACGATCATGCCGACTTTAATGAATCCACCCTCAATATCAATGCAGGCTATAGTTTTTTTGATTTAAAAAATCAAATCACCATTGCACCGTTATTTGAGCACAAACGTTATGCCAATGATGGTTTGTACAATGCTTGGGGCGCGCGTGCAGAATGGATGCGCTTTATCTCCGCCGATAAAGCACTCAAGCTTGAAGCTGAAATCAAAGATTTAAATTATCAAACATATAAAACTTTAGATGGTAAAGAAAGTTCCGCCATGCTGACCTTTTGGAAAATCCTACCTGAACAATGGACTCTGTTTGGTGGTGTGGATGTCTTAGATCACGATACTCAAGAAAAATATATGGCAGCCTATCAGCAACAAGGTGTTCGTTTGGGTCTGAGCAAACCGTGGAATATTGGATTAAACACGACCTTGTTCAGTTCCTATCGTTGGCGTCAGTTTGATCGTTATGTGGCAGCATTTGAGACACGTCGTCAAGATTTTGAGCAAAACTACACCTTTGTATTGCAAATGCCTCGTTTCAAATTCTATGGCATGACGCCGAACCTGACCTATCGCTATAACCGTAATAACAGCAATGTGGATTGGTTGTATTCCTACGACAAACATAATATCAGCTTAAAGCTTGAGCACCGTTTCTAGGGGGATGGCGATGAAATCAAAATTCTTCGATCTAGGTGATGTATTGGCGAATAAGCAGCCCATGGACTGGGTTTACACACGCGCTCAGCAAAAGTGGATCACGGTCATTCTGGTTTTTGTTTTGCATCTATTAGGATTGTGGTCATTGAGCCATTTTATAGAGCCTTATACTTTGGCAGCTTCACCCAAAGTAAATGCGTTGAAAGTGCATTTTGTATCTTTATCAGCTTCAGAACATGCATCACCTCAAGCAACTGCAAAAGTTGAAGCTGCCCAAGCATCAACAATACCCGCATTAGAAAAACAAATAAGCACTCGCGCTGCTCCGACCAATACTGAAAACACAGAACAAAAAGTGATAAGCAGTCAGAGTGCTGTGCATGAAGTGGCTAAGCAACAAAGTAGCCACAAAGTTGCGAGTTTAGCTGCGACATCCACAGCAGCAATAGCGGCTCAATCTTCAGAAAATAAAGTGAAACAAGATATCCAAGCGGATCAATCATCGCAGATGTTGACCGAAAATCCGCTCAGTCAGAAACAACAAACTGGGCAGGTTCAATCCCAGTGGGGCGGTGTAAATACTGCAGCAACACAACAGGAATTGGCTCGTGCACCTGAAAGCCAAGTTGATCGTGATGAACCTGTTCAAGTCAGTAGTGTTGATGTATTGAGCTTTGGCAAGCTTGCTTACGATGATCGGGAACTTAAACAACAGAATCGTGTGGTCGAATTACGACTACGTATCAATGAAAACGGTCAGCCCATCGAGATTCAAATCAAACAAAGTTCAGGCATTAGCAGCCTGGATCAGCGTGTTCTACAGGCTGCTTGCCAGTCCAAATTCAAACCCTACAAAGTCAACGGTCGTGCAGTGACCGTTGTTGTGGATTTCCCCGTGCAACTCAAACTTAGTCGGAGTCGTTAACCGATGAATACTATTCTTTTTTAGGAGAATGATGATGAACGCAGCAACAGAGCAAATGATTGCCAATAGCCTTTCTCAGCGTTTAAAGCAGGAAACAGCGGCAGAACATGAGCGTATGCACCAGTTAATGGCGCAAGCAGATGTATTTTCAAGCAAGGAGAAATACGCCCAATTTACTTTGTCACAATATTATTTCCAGCAGGAAATTGAGCATCTTTTTGAACAAGACGGGGTCGCCGGACTGATTCCAGATTTGGGCATCCGTGGTCGTTCTAAACAAGCTTTCGATGATTTGCAGGATTTGGGTATTCAGCCCGCAGGTCAGGCATTACAAAGTGCAGAAGTTAAATTACCTGAAGCACTGGGGTGGATCTATGTGTCAGAAGGTTCAACTTTAGGTGCCGCATTTCTGTTTAAACAAGCGCAGAAGCAGTTAGGTTTCTCGGAAACCTTTGCAGCACGAAATCTGGCGGCTTATCCAGAAGGTCGGGCGAAAGTGTGGAAACGCTTTGTTGAAGCACTGGATGAGGCTGCTTTTGATCAGGTGCTACAGGATCGGGTTGTACAAGGTGCGCTAGATGCCTTTGGCTATTTTGGTAAAGCATTGGACCAGCTCGACGAATTGAAATAATCAATGAAAAGCAGAGGCATAACTTGGTATGGAGCGCATTCATCGTATGGATAATGATGTGAAAACAGAACTGTTGTCGCAATCACCGCAGTCAGTAAGCAAGTTAGCGCGTTCGGTTTGGTGGCGATTATTATTTATCTGTCTGGCTTGGTTATGCATCGGCTTAGGTATTCTGGGGATTTTTATTCCTGGTCTACCAACGGTTGATTTCATTCTGTTGGCAGTATTCTTTGCAGCGAGAGGCTCTGAAAAGCTGCATCAATGGTTTCTCAACCATCGTTTGATTGGACCGATCATCCATGAGTGGCAAGAAAACCGACGTATCCCCAAAAAAGCAAAATATATCTCGACCGTAAGCATGAGCATTGCAGCTGGCATTATGATCTGGACTATTCCACATCCATGGGTGGTCTATCCTTTGATTGCCTGCATGGCAGCTGTATTGCTCTGGATGTGGATGCGAGATAAAGATTGAGCGCATTGTCAGAATAGAATATCGACTATTGAGCAGGCCACATTGGCTTGCTCTTTGATCTATCGGTATAATAAAATTATCTTAATATTTACTTCGGTTGTAAGATTGCCCAGATGTACAAGGCTATATTCTTTGATATTGATGATACTTTGCTGAATTTTAGCGTTGCCAATCGTTCTGCATTTATTCAATCTTTTGCTGAGTTTAATCTAGATCATGATGATTTGACCTATTCGACCTATAAAGAGATTAATCATCATTTGTGGGAAAAGCAGAAGCTAGGTCAAATTACAGTACAGGATGTGATTAATAATCGATTTAAAGAATTATTCCGAGCATTAAATGTTGAACTTAATCATGACCATTTCCGCGATACTTTTCAGGGAAATTTAGCCAAAGAGCATACCCTCGAAGCTGGTGCTGCTGAAACCATTCATTATTTAAGTCAAAAATATAAGCTCTTTGCTGCATCCAACAGCATACTGAGTCAACAAAAAGCGCGTTTAGATTTGGCAGGTTTATTACCACATTTTTCTGACTTATATATTTCTGATGACATTGGTTTTGAAAAACCGGATCAGCGTTTTTTTGAAACATGTCTGCATAGAAGCCAGATCGCCAAAGAGGAAGTCCTGTTCATTGGGGATAGTCTCGAAGCTGACATACAAGGTGCAGCCTCATGTCAGATCTCGACCTGTTGGTATAATCCCAACAATCTACCGAATAAGTTGCAATTAAATATCACCCATACCATTCAGCATTTATCTGATTTGGCTAAGATTTTATGAATCAAGCTGGCTTGTTCTTTGATCAGATCTAAAGTTAATTAAAAACAGCCAGTAACAGACTGCTGGAATCAGCGCAATAAATAAGACAAAAATATCCGCATAGACCAACCACCATCACTCAGGAAGTTGACCTGTGTGGCTCCAACCTAAAAGAATAAAAAAGGTACCGCCATAATCAATGCGCTAAGACAGATCGTGAAAAAATTTAAATACTGATAATGATTCAAGAGCAGTGAGAGTAAAAATGATAAAGGGACGGCTAAAAGACAATAAGCCAAATAAACCAGTATGTGTCCAGCAATCACAGTAAAGATTGAACTCAGTTTAAATTCACTGTTCAGTAGGATAAAAACAACGGCCATAAAGAACAGCAAAGGAACAGGTGCCAAGAATAGGGATTTTAAAGTGGTATTTTTCTTATATTTCAAATGAAATGCCTCGAGCTGTATGAATTACATATTGCATAATTTTAATGCATATTGCGTAACTATATTTGCTCTGCTAGTCTTTTTAACGGTCATAAAGATCTTTAAATCTATATTTGGAATTTTAGATAAATCAACTGGAAGAAGCAAAAAAGGGAAGATAACAATGTTAAAAGAGACCAATGTAGAGGCAGGAGCTTCAAAACAAGCAATCATAATCACATTAGTGCTCTGTTTTATTTTTGCGATTATTGAAGGATTCGATTTGCAATCTATGGGCGTTGCTGCACCGCGGATGAAAGCAGAAATGTTCTTAAATAGTGCTGAGATGGGATGGGTATTTAGTGCCGCCGTGTTAGGAACATTACCTGGGGCATTGATTGCGGGACGAATTGCTGATTCGATAGGGCGTAAAAAGGTCTTTATTACTTCGATCGCCATTTTTGGCCTGATGTCCTTACTCACTCCTTTTACTAGGGACTTAAACTCCTTACTTTTAGTCCGTTTTCTGACTGGTTTAGGTATGGGTGGGGCTTTACCGATTGTTATTACCATGGTTTCTGAAGCAGTACCTGAAAAGTATAAAGCAACAGCGGTCAGTGCCATGTATTGTGGTATGCCGATCGGTGGGGTCTTAACCTCAGTGGTGGCTTTATCGCTAACAGCAGATCACGAATGGCGGCATATCTTTTATATTGGTGGGATCGCACCTCTACTTCTTGTGCCTATCCTGATTTTATTTTTACCTGAATCAAAAGCATATTTGAATAAAATTCCTCAGGTCACAATACAAAAACAAAGTGTGTTGTCGGTACTGTTTGCCAAACCACGTGTTGTGGTGACCTCTAGTCTATGGCTCAGTTTTTTTGGTACTTTGCTGGTTTTGGCTTTATTTCAAAACTGGTTACCGACTTTAATTTCTGGGCTAGGACTTAATAAACAACAAGCCAGTTATATCCAGATTGGTTTTAATTTAGGCGGTTCAATTGGTGTATTACTTTTAGGTCTGATGCTGGATCGACTCAATAAATTCTTTATTGTTGCCATTGTTTATGTTGGCATTCTGGCTTCTTTAATTGGTTTGGCTTACTCCAATAGCGCGTCGAGTTTCATCTTGTTTGCGACAAGTTGCGGAATGTTTGTAATTGGTTGCCAGTCAATTTTATATACCTTAGCAGCAAAATATTATCCAACGGAAATGCGAGGAACAGGGGTTGGTGCTGCTGTTGCTGTGGGGCGATTAGGTGCAGTTACAGGCCCATTGGTGGCAGGTTATTTATTGGGAACGGGACAAAGTGAAATTGTGGTAATTGCATCCAGTATTCCAATGATTTTATTGGCTGCAATCTCTGCATTAATTTTACTGCGAAATCCAGACCATTCAGCAACTCGAAAAGAACAACTCAGCATAGTTGGATCATAGTTCAGGCAGATCATCCTTGACGTTAACAGAGAGTTAAACTGTCAAGGAGATACTCATCAATCACATCAAAATTTCAGTTTTTTAAGCCCACGATTGATCCCGTTTTGTAGCGCTGCTTTAATAATTGGGCCAATAAAAGGAACACGTCCTTTAAAGCTAATGGTGTAATCCAATCGACTACGATTTGCGCCTAAATCACTAAACTTCATGATTCCTCGATGCGCTTTAATCGGGCTGATTCCACTGGTAATTGCATATTCAATCAATTCATTTTCTTGATAGACCAAGTTGGTTTCAACAAAAGAAGGGGCTAAAGGGATCGACATTTTACGTGCAGAACCCACGCCATTTCGTGCATCCTTACCATTACTAATCCGCGTGATTTTTGCAGGTGCAAAGATTTTACTGAGGTTTTCATGTTCACTGAGCACTGCAAAGACCTTGTCTACTGGCGCATCGAATTCTTGTGTTATCTTAACTTGTTGTGTTTTTAGCATATTGGAACCCTTCCAAATAAATTGACATAGTGTATTGTCAGTATCTGAATATTAGCATGCTTTTCATCTGTCTGAATTTTACTTGGTCGGAAATTCTGATTCTATTGCATGCCAATTATGCTTAAGGCTTGATCTTATTTTTTTTCTTAAACTGACTTGGTAATCTAATATCGAATATGTGATAACAAATTGTTGTAATTCTGCTGATAGAACAGCCTGATTTATCACAAATGGTGGATGCGATTGATCAGTTTTACCAAAACACTGTAAATAAAAAGTGATCAGTTACTTACTGGAAAAAAGACTATACCGAAGTATAGTCTTTTGAATAGAAAGAACAAAATTCAGCTTAATAAGCGAGTTTTAACAACACTCTAAAGAACATGGCAATCACCAATAAACCGAAGAATCCAGCGAGCCAAAGTACAATAAACCATTGTGTCTTAGATAGTTTCATGACATCGCCTCCTAGTGATAGCCCGTATCACCAACTCGTACTTTATCTCTGAATACCCAGTAGGACATGATGGTATAGGCGATAATGATCGGAATCAGAATCAATGCACCAACCAAAGCAAACTTTTGACTGGAATGCGGTGCAGCTGCTTCCCAAATGGTAACGGACGGCGGAATAATGTTGGGCCAGAGACTGATCACAAATCCAGTAAAGGCCAAAAACACAAGCGCCAAAGTATAGATAAAAGGTTTTAATTCCTGACGTTGTTGACATGCCTTTAAAATCAGGAAGGTAAACAACAACACCAAGATCGGCACTGGGCTAAAGTACAGTAGATTTGGCAAGGCAAACCAACGTGCTGCAATTTCAGGATGGGTGAGTGGGGTATATAGACTCACCCCTGCAAAGACCGCAAACAGCAAGATGATCAGTTTAGGCATCAATCCATACATCTGATCTTGTAACTTATGATCAGTTTTCATAATTAGCCAGCCACAGCCCAAAGCGGCATACATCGCAACCACACCCAGCCCTGTAAATAGAGCGAATGGAGTCAGCCAGTCCAAGCCTGAACCAGAGAAAATACCATTGGTGGTTTGAATGCCTTGAATATAGGCACCCAGAATCACGCCTTGCAGAAAGCTGGAGAGAACTGATCCCCAAATAAAGGCTTGATCCCATAAATACTTGGTGCGATTGGCCTTAAAGCGAAATTCAAAGGCCACACCACGGAAAATCAGTGCAATTACCATCAAGATAATCGGCATATACAAGGCTGAAAGCACCGTTGAATAGACCAGTGGAAAGGCTGCGAATAGGCCAGCACCACCGAGTACCATCCAGGTTTCATTGCCATCCCACACAGGCGCGACGGTATTCATCATCACATCACGTTCTTGACTGCTTTTGATAAAAGGGAACAGAATGCCAATCCCGAGATCAAAGCCGTCCAAAATGACATAGATCAGAACACCAAGGCCGATGATTCCAACCCAAATCAGAGATAAATCAATCATGGTGTTTCTCCTTGCTTGAGTCTGGTGTATCGATATTTTCATCGACAGCAATTAAAGGACGCATAGGCGTTTTGAAATGCCCATGACCTGCAGGTTCAAGATCAATCGCATCTACAAATTGAGGACCTTTATGCATCAGTTTCAACATGTAGTAGATCCCGATACCAAACACAACACAGTACACCACTACAAAAATAATCAGAGTGAGACCAACTTGTTCAGCTGAAACAGGAGAAAGAGCATCTTTGGTGCGCATTACCCCATACACCACCCAAGGTTGACGGCCCACTTCAGTAGTAAACCAACCTGCCAATACGGCGATAAATCCGGATGGGCCCATGACTAAAGCAAAGCGATGAAACCATTTGCTTTCAAACAGCTTTCCAGTTTTTCTGAGCCAAGCACCAGTAAAGGCAAGTAACAGCATTAACATGCCTAAACCCACCATGACACGGAAACTCCAGAATACAATGGTCGAGTTTGGTCGGTCTTCAGGGGCAAAGTCTTTTAAACCTTTGACAGTCCCATCCATAGAATGGGTTAAAATCAGGCTGCCTAGGTTTGGAATTGCAACAGCATATTTGGTACGTTCTTCTTGCATATCTGGAACGCCAAATAAGTACAGCGGCATACCTTCATCATAGTTGGTCTCCCAATGACCCTCCATTGCTGCAAGTTTTGCAGGTTGATGCTCTAAAGTATTTAAGCCATGGGCATCTCCAACAAAAACTTGCAAAGGGGCTAATACAAGAATAAGCCACATTGCCATCGAGAATGAGGTCTTGACCAAGGCATCACGACGGCCTTTGAGTAAATGCCAAGCCGCTGTTGCAGCAACGAGTAGTGCCGCAACCATAAAAGCAGCAATCGCCATATGTACCAGTCGATACGGGAAAGAGGGATTGAACACAATGGCCCACCAATCGGTTGGCACAATAATCCCGTTTTCAATGGCAAAGCCTTGAGGGGTTTGCATCCAACTGTTGGAGGACAAAATCCAGAACATGGAAATACAGGTGCCGATCGCAACCATCAAGGTGGCAAAGAAATGCGCTTTGGGACTAACGCGTCCCCAACCAAACAACATGATGCCGAGGAAACCTGCTTCCAAGAAGAAGGCACTCAATACTTCATAAGTGAGTAATGGGCCTGTAACACTCCCTGCAACACGGGAAAACTCGCTCCAGTTGGTCCCAAACTGGTAACTCATGACCACGCCTGAAACAACGCCCATACCAAAAGCAACTGCAAAAATTTTGATCCAGTACTTAAACAGATCTTTATAAATCGGATCTTTGGTACGTAGCCAACGCCATTCTAAAACCGCTAAAAAGCTGGCCAATCCGATGGAGATAGCTGGGAAAATAATATGGAAAGAAACGGTAAAGGCAAATTGTATACGTGCCAGTTCGAGTGCGGTAAAACCTAAAGTCATGACCACACCTCATCTTGTAACTGATGAGCTAAAGGTATAGCTACAGATGTTCCTACCAATTTACAGGTATGATTTAAAAAACAAAACATTACTCTAATCTCTTGAAAATATAAGTTTTTCAAAACCAAAAAGTTTTGAGCTTCAAGTCAGAATGAGATTAAGAGTGGAGGTGCTCGACCTTGAGGGGTGAGAAAGAGTTGCTGAAGCTGAAAGAAAACATGGAAATAGTTTTCAATAAAGGCAAGAAACCGAACTTGAATCCTGATCAGGATGTGTCGCAGATCAATATCAGGTAGAGGTAGTACATGGCTGTATACCACACAGTATTGACACTGATGGTTGGCATCATGATGGTGGTGATGGTTCGCTCGTGTTGTTACTTCAGCTGAAAAGGAGTGCTGTTGATGTTCCATATCATGTGGTGAGATAAACACATGCTGCTGATCTGTTGTATGATGGCTATGGAATGAAGAAGAATGGTCTTGTAATAAAACTTGGGCAATAGTTTCACATACTGGAGAAACTTGATATTTCTCTGGCAGTAATGGCTGTAAGAATACAGCGATTTGTAAAAAGATTGCATAGAAGCCTAGCAACCTTCCAATCATCAACACCCGATTGATCTCTTTCTGGAAATCACTGGATAAATACTATAACAAAGAAATTTCTTTTTTAAAGGGAATAATTAACTTTTTCTTCATAATAAAAAAGGTTTTTTACCAGATGATAAAGCCAATAGCGTTTCGGGCTATCCATTGTATAAAAATGAAGTTCTGACCGCGAAGAAAAATAGATCAGCATCTATACTGATCTATTTTTTCTAAATTGGTAATGCATCTAATTACACGGGCATATCTAAATCATCAAAGCTTTCTAAAGTTTTTCCAGCATTGATATGTTTTTGATAATATTCAAATCGCACTTCATCTAAAATACTACTTGAAAGACCAACATTCCAATAGCCTGTGACTTGAACATCTTTTTTCGCAAGAGACTTTTCTTCTACAAAGAATTGACGAATCGCTCTGGCTTCATTTCGTTCACATGCAGCCCAAACAGCAATATTGTCTGTTTCTCTAAATTGATAAGCTGCTTTAAGCAACAGCCCCATTTTTCCAGCTTGATCTTGATGTTTGCGAAGAAGTAAATGCATGTGTACTTGACTATGTTTTGGCAAGTATTCAAGGATATTCGGCTCATTGCTCTCTATAAAAATATCGGCATGGATGTCTTCTGGCCAAAATTGAAGGATAGAATAAAGCGCAGGAAGTGCGGTCTCATCAGCAAACATAACAATATGCTTTTTTGTATTAAAGTCAGGAACAAAATGAGGTCTTGGTCCAATCAATTGGGTTTTGGTTCCTACCTTAGCAGAGTGTATCCATTGCATTGCTGGACTTTCATCTTCGTGTTCAATGAGGTCAATTTCAACTTCATGTCGGTCAGGATCAAATGAGCGAATGGTATAAACACGGGTGATTAAGCTCTGTTCAGCGTCTTGAGCAACCCCGATACGAACAGCAAGATTTGGTTTTTCCCACATATCGGGTTGGAGAGTATCAATTTTACCTCGTAATCTTAGAATACTTGGAAATGGTCTAGAAATCGCGGTGATCGTCAGCTCAATTTGTTCTAACGTCCTCATATGATCATTTTGTTTAAGCAGTTTTTTAGCATCTGAGATTGTTTCTTGTTGGGTCATTTTCAATATGCTCATCGTTATTCGTGAAATTTCACCCATTATATTCGCTAATGATAATCATTTACAAATTGGTATTAAAATGCTCTCGGGCGTTTGCTACACCATCAACTGATTGATAGAAGGGAAACAGGGAAACGCTGAAACTTTAGTCAAAAAAGAATAGGAACCAGTGCTTTGTAAAACAACTAGTCCCATTAAAAGAAAAGATGGGTTAGAACTTATTTCGGATCCAACCGTAGGCTGCTGCAAATGGCAAAGCTGTTCTCGCTAAATAAGGAACATGCCATAAACCACCATGATTAGCATTTTCCATGATCAGTTCAAGTGGGTGTGCTAGTTGCTTTTCAGGATTTGTTGCACTGTCGGGATTATTCAGATCATGAACCCAGAGTGCAGCCATAATGGCATTGGTGGTTTCAGGACTAAAGGTTTCAACTTTAAATAAATCAGCACCCGCAAAAGCTGCTTTCAGGATTGGATTCTTAACCACAGAGTGTGTCGTGGTCGAAGGTGCAATATTGATTACAGTTTTTTGACCACGTGCACGGGTTTGGATTGCAAACCACTGTTGCATTCGTTTGGCAAGTGCATAGTTCGGACCTTGTTCAATGACCATACAATCCGAGATACCGTACTGTTGCCCATTATCTGAAGCAATCAGTTGTTCAAGATTCGGTTTAAAAAAGTTGCTCAAAGAAACATTGTGAATTGATTTGGTCAGTAATTTTTCTAATACTGGGCGCTGTTGTGTTTTCTGTTGAATCGAATGAACCACAGACTTTGGAATTGCATAGATATCGGTTGGGGTCAGCATAAACATAATGCTGCTATCCGGTTTTTTCTGGCTCACTTGTTCCATAATGCTAATCATGGCAATAGAAACACGAACATGTTTCTCACCATCCAGATAGGCAATACCAGCAAGATCTAAAGGCCCTTTAAATGTTTTGAGCCAATTGGCAATTTCTGGTGTTTGAGTCAGTAAGTTTGCACCAAGCTGTTTTTCCTGATGGGCTAACGTCTGTTGTGGTGCAATTAAAGTGGCATTGCCTTGTTGAACGGTTTGAGTGATCTTTTCCCAGATTTTAGGATTTGGTAAATCAATGGCGACAATATTGGCGCGCCATTTTGCAAGCCAGCTGAGCGGCCCTGCCTCTGATGCTGCACCAAAAAGCACCATCGTCCGTGTAGATAAATCAAACCATTCAGGATGAGCCTGAAGTAGACGTAACGCTTTTGCATGACTTGGTTCAATGATTTGTTGTTGTTCCCAACGATCAATTTGCGCTAATAATGCCTGTCCTTGTAGTTTTTTTCCTTCAAAAGGAATAGACCAAGGCTCAATCTCTGCACTGCCAGTACCTTTGAGAATGTAAGTATCAAAAGGTTGCTCATCAATCTGCGTCATTGCTTGTGCTAATGTTGTTTCATGACCAGCCCGATTAAAAATAAACAGGTCTTGAGCTGCTTCAAGTCCATGTTGCGCAATCAACAGTGGGTGATGGATAGAGCTAATTCCAACTTTGACAAGTTCTTGAAAATAAAATGGATATTGCTTTCTCCAATTTTTCTCGGTTTTGAGTTGGGATGTATAGGGAGAATTAACACTGTGAAGGGCTGCATATAAAATCTGTTTTGCAGTATCTGTCGTACTCGGTGTTTTTTTACCAGATTGAATGGGGAATTGTATTCCAGCATTTTTAGACTGTAATTTATTACTCAACTTATTGCTCCAATCTATTGAATGCAAAAATTCAAAAAGCAGTGTGACTTTTTGCTTCATCCATTTAATCTTTCAGCATAAGGTGAAAAAAAGAAATTAAAAATAGCGAAAAGAAGGCAATTTTTAAGATTTTTTAAACAGCTGTTGTTTGAGTTAAAAGGAAAATATTTATTAATAAATTTATTAAATACAATTCATTATATTAATTTTTAAGATTTTTTGATCTTGGTTAGAATAGGTAAAATATTACTTTATATAGACTTAAATCATTTAGATAGGCAGCTGGCTCTCTAGTTGAACGAGCAAGACACTGTCCTGAATGAATCATACCTTTGATCACGATGGATACATCATAGTATTGAATGGTTTTGCTATTATTAGGGCACAATAACTGAACAAAAAGGGAAATTTGAAGCGCTTATAGAATTAAGTAATAGCCGCGCTAAGCGACTATTACTTTTTAAATTACCACTTATGGCTATAAGAAACTTTCAGTGTCACACCATTTGCGACTAAGTGGCTGGTATTGTTGCTGTTTCTCATAAGTTGGCTATAGAGTGGATAGTATTGGCGGTTAAACATATTTTCGATACCGATGGTCATGGTATCTTTCTTATTTAGTGCAAAGCTACTCAGTAAGTCTGCTGTTGTATATGATTTGACATCATAGCGACCAAAACTATTTACACCATTCAAGCGATAATCTTCTGAGCCAAAATAGGTCGCTTGAATACGGTTGGTCCAAGTACCTGTAGGACTATATGAAATATAGCCTGTGACTTTTAGCGGTGGAATACGGTAACCCGTCATATCTTGTTCGATATTGGTATTCTGTGGCGTTTCGCGGCCTTTCATCCAAGTCACACTGCCGCCAGCTCCCCACACTTTGGCATCTTCAAGATAATCAAGTGTTGCCTCAATACCCGTCACTTTTTCTTTGGTTCGAGTAAGTATCAAACCATTATTAAAGGATTGCACACCACCCAGATCTGAAGTGGAGTGGAACACTGCAAGACTAGAGCTAAAGTTATTAAAATGACCATTCCAGCCTAACTCGTAGTTATCCACTTTTACAGGCTCTAAGAACGATGATGCGAGGTTAAAGCCTGCGGTCGCATTACGTATCACAATACCGACATCGGGGAGTTGGAAACCTTGATTAAAAGATGCATAGATAGAGTGTTCATCAGTTGGTGCAAAGGTGACATTGGCATTGTAGAGCCATGCATCTGCTTTTACTTTACCGCCTTTGACCGTATAAGGGTCTGTTTTACCTAATTGAGATAAAGGGACGAAACGATCAATCTTGGCATAACTGTCTTCATAACGTGTACCTATTTCTGCTGACCATTGCTCATTGAAACGATGTTTCAATTGAGCAAATCCACCGATACTTTGAGTAGTTAATTCAGGAAGATAGATCAGTTTGCCAGTTTTAACAAACTCGAGTCCACCAGATTGGTCGTAAATTTTAGGGTCAAAGGTATCTAAAGGCATTTCACTTTTTTCGCGGCTAAAATCTCCGCCCCAAACCAGTGAGGTATCACCTAAGAACTCAAGTGGCGTATTGACGGTTAAGCGGCTGCCAAGCACATTATTCTCTTGATAGACCTGATCAACTTGTCCACCGCGTGTCGCGACTTTACGCGCATCAAATGGCGCGAAGCGGGTAAAAAAGTCACGATAATAGATTTGCGCATCGACTTTATTGCCGAAAAAGTCTTTATGGGTATAGGTTAAATTGTAGATCTGATTTTCATTTTTATTCTGGTCTTTTAATTTCAGACCTTTGATTGCCTTGGCTGGTATAGTACCCGCAGGGAGCTGAGCAACGCTTGGGTCAGAGGCATAGTCTGAATCCTGTTCCGCATTATAATAATTTGCTGCAAATTGTAGATACTGATTGTCATCAACATGATAGCCAAGTTTACCACCAATACTATAGGCATCTGCATCAAACAGGTCGCCTTGACTTGGTTCAGGTGCAACCCGTTTTCCACGTGCATCGTATGGGCTGCCAATCCGTTGATAACCAAAATCGAGCGCATAGTCGAAGTTATTTAGGCTTCCAGAGAAATATTGATGAATGTCACCGCTTAAGGCATCGGAACGAAGATTCGTTAAGCCAGTTTGTAACCCAATAACTGTTTTTGCTGTCGGTTCACCACCTACAGCTCTAGTGGTAATCGAAATAGTCCCCCCAGCTGCACCACTGCCATAAATGGCATTACTGCCACGGATGACTTCGATACTGCTAATACTTTCTGGATCAATTGCCGAAAGTCCTCTTGAGGTATCTCGTGTTAAATTCATCGGAACGCCATCGACCAAGATCAGGGCATTACGACCGCGTAATGTTTGTCCATAATCTGTAATTGTGCGACTCGAATCCGATAATCCTGGAACGACTTTGGCTAATACTGTCGCAATGTTGCCTGATGAGGCATTTTTTAACAGCTCGATTTGTTTTTCATCGAGCTTGGTGACTTGTTTAGCCGAAGAAGATAACTCATCTGCGCGCGAGGCAGTAACTGTAATGGTAGGAAGCACTTCTGAACTTTTTTCTGGATTTGTTACTTCGGTTGTAGAGGCTGCAAAGGATGAGTTTGAGAAGAAGATGAATCCACCAATCGATAAAAGGGGAATGATATTTCTTACGTCATTTTTCCTATTAAAAAACATACTATCTTTTTTCATCTTATGTCCTTTGATCTTACCCTGAGATTGCTTTTAAATTGATCTGAAGTATATTTGAGAATGATTGTTATTCACAATATGGAATTGGAATAAATTCAGCCTACGAGGACATTAATTTGATAAAGTGAAATACTTCTAAATTTAACAGCACATTCGATTTATTGTTAGTTTTGTTTATAAGCATCTATATGATGGTTTTAATGGGGTCGATGTGTGGAGCCTTTGATGATCTTGAGCAGTTGTAAATATGAAAAATCGTAGCCAGCCTTGATCATCCAATGCTATGAGGCTTCAATCATGGTATTGGCACAACTGTTTTTGGCTTGTTCGATAAAAGGCTTTAATGCCTTTGCTGATGCTTTGACTTTACAGCGATAGATCACCCCAAGCAGCGGTCGCTTACCATCATTTGATCTAGAGTAATTTTTTACATTAAAAAAAGAATAGTAGTGATATTGGCTGGAGTCTTCGTATCCATCATAAACATATTGTGTGCCTCTGAAATGCAGAAGTGAATTTTTGGTTTGGTGCATTAATTCATCGACTGCATTGATGACTTGATCTGTACATTGCTGAAGCGTCTTAGCTTCATTTTTATCTAGATTTACTAAATAGTCAGGTGCACATGGGACGATATAAGCCTCATAGATCATTCCATCTGCTTTCTTAACAGAAAAATATTGATAACGCTTATTTGCAATTGTTTTTATGCTGTTCTTTTCAATAAATTCAGTAGCAGTAATTTGAATCGATGATTGTTCATTATTTTGATCAAGTAAAAGTGTTAAATTTTTTGCCAAACAGGCAGTCGAGCTCAGAACTAAAAGTGTTGTAACCATCAGGGATGGATAAATTTGACTAGTTTTAATCATTTATATGCTCTGAATTGGATCAATTATTTCCACTGTTTATTCATGTTTAAAAGCTTGTAAAAAGTTCTGAATTGCTTAAATGAGCAGCAAGCTTAACTTTTTATATGCTGGTTTTATCCTTTGGTCAATATGTGATGCCACAGCAGATTCCGTATTTTCACTTGAATGTTGCTTCGATACGACCACCAGTGAATTTCAACCTTAATTAAAATAGATATATTGAAAAACATGCTTGTTCAATCTGAGAAAATTGTGAATACTCATGCCCGCAAAGTTTAAGCTGTATCATTCTCTTTTGGGGTTAGACAACAACTGTGAAAACGTATCCATTTTCTCGTTTACAAAAAGCATTACTGGCTGTAGGTTCATTTTCTTATCTAAGCCTCAGCTCTGGAATCGTATATGCTGAAATCGAAGGTGATACAGCCCGTCTGGCCACAATTACGGTTAAAGCACAAACAGGGGAAGAGGGCTATTATCAGCCTAAAGTCAATTTATCAGGCTTTACTCAGCAAACGCTTGCGGAAATTCCTGCATCGATTAGCACCGTGACAGCTACACGCATTGCTGACCAACATGCCAAAACCCTGACAGATGTTGTGAAAAATGATGCAGCGGTTGGCGATGGTTATGCGCCAATTGGCTATTATCCAAATGTTATGATGCGTGGTTTTGCCCTTAACTTGGGATCAAGTTATTTACTGAATGGTAATTTATTACGCGGCGAGCAGAACGTTGCACTTGAAAATAAAGAACAAGTTGAAATATTAAAAGGCATCAGTGCCATTCAAAGTGGGATGTCTACACCAGGTGGTGTGGTGAACTATGTGACCAAGCGACCAAAAGATATCCAGTCTATTACGGTTGAAGTCGATAGTCGCGGCGGTAATCGTATTGCAACGGACATTGGTGGTCTAACTGGACCAGATCAGCAATTTGGTTATCGGGTGAATGTGGCGAAAGAAGAGCTTCATCCAAATGTTGAGCATGCTAACGGTCAGCGTTTATTTGGTTCTGTAGCTTTGGATTGGAAAATCTCAGATCGTTCAAAGCTTGAATTTGATCTTGAATCACAGCGCCAACGCCAACGATCAGTGCCTGGCTATCAATTACTGGATGGTAAAACTGTGCCTACTGGCGTGGATTGGGATCGTTTATTGGGTTATCAAAGCTGGAGTACCCCAATCACCAATGAAAGTCTTAACACGGGTTTAAAATATATTTATCAAGTGAATGACAGCTGGACTGCGAATCTGAGTGCATCTCAAAGCCGTGTCGTAGTCGATGATTATTCTTCATTTGCTTGGGGTTGTGATAGCGAAATATGTCAAACCGCAGGATTAGGGAATAGCTTTGATCAACACGGCAATTATGATATCTATGATTTCCGCAACCCAGATGATAGCTATTTAACCAATCAGTTTAAGACAGGATTAAGTGGTAAATTCAACACTGTAACTTGGCAACATACACTCAATTTAGAATTATCACACAGTTATAAACGCCATGCTCAGCACAATGCGATGAATGAGTTAATTGGAACAGGAAACATATATACCGATAGTGTGACCTTTACGCCATCTAATGCAACTTTAGGTAATCGTTATACATCATTAAGAAGCCAGCAAACAGCAATAACCTTACTCGATCATATTGATTTTAATAAAGAGTGGTCAGTTCTTGCGGGTGGGAAACTACTACATTTAAATGAACATGCTTATGATGTAGATGGCAACAACATTCGAGATGCCAATTTTAATCGTTTTTTACCGCAATTGGCGTTGATGTATCAGCCGTGGGAACACACCCATGTATATGCCTCATATGCCAAAGGTCTAAGTGATGGCGGACAAGCGCCATGGTTTGCTACAGGAAATCCAGAAAAAGGGATCGCGGGAAATGCTTTTGCAACTTTAGCGCCGGTACATTCAACACAGTATGAATTGGGGATTAAACAGCAATGGCAAGATGTACTTTTTACGGCGGCATTGTTTGATTTAAAACAGGATAATCAATATACCAACGCAGACAATTTTTATGTTAGCGAAGGTCAACAGCATAATATCGGTCTGGAACTCGGTGTACAGGGACGATTGGGGCAAAATCTTGATATAACATCAAGCTTGGCACTTACCCATTCACGTTTAAAAGACCTAGACGTTGCTGAATACCAAGGGCACCAAACCCAGAATGTACCAACGGTTCGCTTTGCCAGTTATCTATCGTATCAAGTTCCACAAATGGATGGATTACGTTTATTGGCAGGTATGCAGTACAGCAGCAGTAAATATGCCAATAAAACGGCGACAGCCAAAGTTTCTGGCTATACCATATTCAACCTCGGTACTGCTTATAATTTCCGTGCTTATGGTTATGACAATACACTTCGTTTTAATGTTGATAATGTCTTGAATAAAAAATACTGGCGAGATGCAGGGAGTTTCTTTGGAGATGATTATCTATTCCTTGGAGCACCGCGGACAGCACAGTTGGCATGGACCTTTAACTTCTAATTCTTAAAAATTTCATATCTAAATAGCCACCAATAAAGGTGGCTATTTGTTCTGATCTAATACTTATCATTCAATATATAACCTAAATGAGGCAAATGTTTCATTCAAATAAATCACATTTGAAAATGTAATTTAGATTAGATGTGATCTCTTAAAATGGTTTGTCCAGTTCGCGGATTGGTGAGCATTACATTCTCTAAAGCACGGATAAACCATGCGTCATTTTGTTTGGTGAGTACGCAGAGAATCAGGGTATCTACCTGATGTGGTCCAGCCGGATGTGCAAGACCTGCACTTAAACGACTCCAGAAATGGATGATGGTAACCTCATTTGAGATAGAGTTTAGCTCTATGATTTCATTTTGAAGGGTAGAGTCACGATATATCGTTGCATGGATTGGAGCGTGCATGGCAATGATTTCATCAACACCTTTCACATAGTGTCCAAAGCGGTTTACAAAACTGGCATCTTCACAAAACAATGAAGCAAAAGCAGCCATGTCATGTTCATTCCAAGCCATTTGGAATAAGTGTGGAATTTGTTCAGGCGTTGATGTTTTAGCAAGCATAGTTCTTACCTCAATCCAAGGATGAGTGCACCGATAGTCATTTCTTTTAAGCTCTTTGGATTTCCCCAAGCCTATTCAAGAATACCACAGAGCAGAAAATTTTTGATTTCCTTGGCATCGCCTGCACGTATTTCACCACGCATTTGTGCTGCTCGAATGGCTTAAATATAGATTTCTAACCGTTGAACAAATAGTAAGTGGCGTTGATGATCGAGCGTCATTTCAAATCCGAGCATTAGATAATTTTGTAAGTAATTATTCTAATTCAATATTTTATGCCAAGTTCTATAACGTCTTATTAAACATATCAATCTGATATTTATTGCTTTTTTAAACTTCATTTATGTTTTTTTTATTTTTTTAAAAATATAAACTTAGCATTTAAAACTTAGGCATAATCAAGGCAACTATTGTAGAAAAGGTCAATATATATGGATCCTTCGCCTGGGAAGATCTTAAAGTACAGTTTCATGACTCCTTATTTTTGTTTAGGGAGTAAATAATGGAATTTTTATTAGATCCTGGGATTTGGGTAGGTTTGCTTACTCTGATCGTTTTAGAGATTGTTTTAGGGATTGATAATCTCGTCTTTATTGCCATTTTGGCAGATAAACTTCCTCCTTCCCAACGGGATAAGGCCAGAGTCATTGGTTTATCTCTCGCATTGATTATGCGTTTAGGTCTATTGTTCGCCATCTCTTGGTTAGTCACCTTAACAAAACCGCTTATTTTTATTTTTGACTGGTCTTTTTCTGGTCGTGATCTGATTCTTTTGTTTGGTGGCTTATTCTTACTGTATAAAGCAGTCAGTGAATTACATGAGCGAATGGAAGGTAAACCTGAAGTCAAAATTACAACCAATGTTGTTTATGCAAGCTTCACGGCAGTTGTGGCACAAATCGTTGTTCTGGACGCTGTATTCTCATTAGATTCCGTCATTACAGCAATTGGTATGGTCGATAATATCTATGTCATGATGGTCGCAATGGTCGTGGCAATGCTTGTGATGCTGCTTGCCTCGAAACCATTGACCAGCTTTGTCAATCGACATCCAACGGTGATTGTTCTTTGCTTAAGTTTCTTATTGTTAATCGGGATTAGTTTGATTGCCGAAGGTTTTGGTTTCCATATTCCTAAAGGTTATATCTACTCAGGTATTGGTGTTGCGATTGTTATTGAAGCATTCAATCAATTCACACAACGGAATAGATCAAAGCATGAATCTAAGATTCCATTACGTCATCGTACTGCAGATACGATTTTAAAGTTGATGGGTGGGAAATCAGAAACGACCACGACAAGTCCTCTGCAGCATGCAGAAGCACAAGGCACCTTTGTTGACCAAGAACGTTATATGATTGGGGGCGTCTTAATGCTGGCAGAACGATCTGTTGCATCGATCATGACGCCACGCAGCCAAATTTCTTGGATCAATATCAATGAAACGTCAGCAAAAATACGCGAGCAAATTTTATCTGTCCCGCATAGCTTATTTCCAGTATGCCGTGGCAGCTTAGATAAGGTGTTGAGTGTCGTTCGTGCAAAAGAAATTTTGGATGTATTGGATGATGAAGCAGAATTAAAATCTCTGATCAAAGCACAGCGACCGATTTTTATTTTTGAAAAGATGAAAGTCATTGATGTCATCAATACATTACGTACATCGAAAGGTTCATTGGTTTTAGTCAATGATGAGTTTGGCAATGTACAGGGCTTAATTTCCCCTTTGGATGTTTTTGAAGCAATCGCAGGTGAGTTTCCCGATGCAGATGAGCAGCTTGAATTGATCAAGGTGGGGGAAACAACGTGGAAAGCATCCGGCACCTTAGATTTGTATCAACTCGAGTTACAGCTCGGGGTAGATTTAATTGATGATGAAACAGGATACATTACCGTGTCTGGACTCATTTTAGATAAGCTGGATGGGATCGTTGACGCTGGCACAGTTATCGATTATCAAGGCTTAAACTTTGAAGTGACCGAGATGGATGGTAATCGGATTAAAACGGTAATCATTAATTTTAACTAGTTAATTTAATAAAAGCATTAGATTAATATTAAGACTGTAGTTGAATACCAGAAGTAGCATGTGACATACATGCTGCTTTTTTCATTTCAATGCGGCCTTAATCATTTCTTTAAGTGCGCTAAAGGTGATTTTCCAATGAATACAAGTCAAGAGCCTATTATTATAATTGGCGCTGGTGTAGCAGGCCTGACAGCTGCGCGTGAACTGAAAAAGATGGGGAAAAGGGTACTGGTTTTAGAAGCCAGAGATAGATTGGGCGGTCGCATTTTTAGTCAAGAAATTAAGCACGAGTGTTATGATCTTGGTGCTTCATGGATTCATGGGATTGAAAATAATCCAATCTGGAACATTGTTCAGCATAATCAGATTCAAACTACCGTATTTAATTATGATCAGTCCATTTACTACCAAGGTAAACAGCAACCCTTTAATTCAGAAGAAAAATTAATTTTTGAAACAAGTCTGGACTATTTGTTGAATCGGTTTAAAGAAATTGATCCACATGAGCACTATCCTCATGCATTAGCAGCCTTACAACTGTGGATGAATGAAGAAGAATTTTTGCTGTATATAAACACGCAGTTTGATCTCGATGAACAAGCAGTGATAAAACTGAAAAAAATGCTGTTTGATTTTTTTAATCTATTAGCGGAAGACCCTTGTGCAAGTGATTTAGCGCATTTATCTGCTGAATTTTGGAAAAATGAAGGGTATTACCCTGGAGATGAAGTTATTTTTCCTCAAGGTTATATACAGGTAATCGAATTCTTGTCTAGAAACATTACGGTATTGACCAACAAAGTTGTTCAACAGATTGACTATACTCAAGATACAATTCAAATTTTTACTGAAAATGCCGAATGCTTCTGTGCAAGTCAGGTCATTGTTACTGTGCCATTGGGCGTGCTTAAAAAGCAGCGTCTCCAATTTTTTCCAGATTTATCTCAAGAAAAAAAGCAGGTCATTAACCATTTAGGATTTGGCACGTTTAATAAACTTTTTGTGAGTTTTGATCAAAATTTTTGGAAATCGGCACAATATGACCAAAGCAAAAACATCTATATTCATAACCAGCATGGTTGGCTCAACTTTTTAGATGTGAGTGAACTTTATCATCAGCCAACATTATTATTTTTATTCGGTGGTGCATCTGCAACTTGGCTTGAAGATACAAGTTGTGAAGAGGTTTGGCACAACATTAAAGTATCTTTAGCACTCATTTTTGATGAAATTCCTCAACCAATACAGATATTTAAGACTGAATGGGGGAAAGATCAATTTTCAGAAGGCTCTTTTAGTTATCATTCTGTTGGGCAGACGTCAGATCAGATTGAAATACTTAAGCAACCTATCCAGAACAAAGTATTTTTTGCAGGCGAACATTTGGCTTCATTTGGAGCCGGAACGGTACATGGTGCTTATCATTCTGGTCTAGAAGTAAGCGAAGCGATTCAAAAATACACCAAATAGCTTGAAGTGATAAAAAACAGCCGACCATGAATAGGCTGTTTTTATATGTATAAGCTTTATTTGTTCAATATCAGGTTTAATTTTTAAATATGAGATAAATCATTTAATATTGTGACTTTAATTTTTAAGCATGTCTTTAATTAGATCCTATAAAATCGATAAGGGGAAAATAATGTCAGAAGTTGAAAGTAAACAACAACTTGGTTCTAAATATTCATTACAAGTTGATTGCACTTCAGCTTTAAATTTTGTTTTACAGCAAAATTCAGTCCCTCTAATCAGACAAATCTTAATCTCATCTATAGACAATATTACCGATTCAAAAGTCATTCTGCGTTCTAATCCAGAATATTTCAAAGCACACACCATTCATATTGCAAATCTGGCGGCTAATCAAGTTTTGGCACTTGATAAGCCAAAATTAGTTTTTGATATCAAGTTATTGCAAGAGTTACCTGAAAATATAAAGGGGCATATCGAAGCCATTTGGGTAAATGAAAAAGGCGAGGTACTAGCAGAACAACAGGTAGAGATTGATCTGTTGACCATTGATACATGGGGTGGGGAACGTCAGCCAATTGAATTGTTGGCCAGTTTTTCGCAACCCAATGCAGCAGCCCTCAGCCCCGTTCTGGTTAAAGCCAGTGAAATTCTAAAAAACAAGCAATCAGGTTCATTAACTGGATATCTGGAGCGAGATCGGGATGCTGTTTTATCTCAGTTGAATGCCCTCTGGGAGTCGCTATTACAGCAACAGATTCATTACATTGTAAGCCCTGCAAGTTTTGTAAAAGCAGGGCAACGCGTCCGTTTGGCAAAACAAGTTTTTGAAGAAAAACTAGCATGCTGTTTAGACTCCACATTGTTGTTAAGTGCCTTGGCGGAACAGATTGGTTTAGATACTCTGGTTATTATTGAAGAGCGACACGCATATCTTGGGGTCTGGTTAAATGAAACGCCCAATGCTGATTTAATCATTGATGATATTCAGCTTTTAAGAAAGCGTTACGATTTAGGTGAGATTGTTTTTATAGAAACGACGCTCATCACACAACAAGCAAAATTTATTTCGGCACTTGAAACAGCGAAACAATACATTAAGGATGAATCCCGCCAAAATGAATTCTATCTTGCAATTGATGTGCGGCAGTCTCGATTACGTGGTATTAAACCAATTGCTGCTTATTTGGAGAAGAGAAATCATCTAGATGAAACTGAGATAGAATGGGCATCTGCATCTATTCCTGTTTACGATATTGAACGTCCCATTGAAAATAAAACTACGCGAGTTGACCGTTGGCTACGTCGTTTATTGGATTTAAGTCTTCGCAATAAGCTCTTAAACTTTAAAGATAATCGTTACAGCATTCCCTTACAGTGCTCTGAACTTACCTTAAGCAAACTGGAAGATGCGTTGGCGAATCAGGAAGGCTTTTTATTTAAGAGCACTGAAAGTATTTCGCTTAAAGATGTTCAACGCGACAATGAAAGCCAGCATATCGACCAATATGTCGATGAAAGCCTGTCTAGAAAATTATTATTTAGTCCACTTGAAACACCTTTATTGGAAAAGCGGTTGATTGAAGTCTATCGTGCTTCACGGACTGCTTTGGAAGAAGGTGGTGCGAATACATTATTTCTTGCAATTGGCTTTTTAGAATGGAAAGAGTCAGAACGTTCGAAACGTACCTTTAAAGCACCGCTTCTACTAATCCCGGTACAAATCACCCGTGAGACAGCTAAAACCGGTTATCGGTTGTTTATATATGATGATGAGCCGCGTTTTAACTCCACATTATTACAATTATTAAGACAGGATTTTGAGTTGGACATTGCGGGTTTAAATCCGTTACCAACTGATGAGTCTGGTGTGGATGTCAATCAGATATTACATATTGTTCGTAAGGCGATTGTCAATATTGCAGGCTGGGAAGTAAAAGCAGAGGCTGCTATTGGCCAGTTCTCATTCTCAAAATATTTAATGTGGCTTGATTTATCTTCAAGAATGGATCAGCTAAAAAATCAGGCTGTAGTTAACCATCTGATTGAATCTCCACGCGAACCGTTTATTAAACAAGCTGAGTTTCCACAACCAACTCAGCTAGATGAGAAATATCAACCCCAACAATTATTTACACCCTTATCATCTGATTCTTCGCAGTTAGCCGCAGTCATGTCCGCTGCTTTGGGACGTACTTTTGTATTGTCAGGCCCTCCAGGTACAGGTAAGTCACAGACCATTACCAATATGGTTTCGCAGTGTTTGGCTGATGGTAAATCGGTATTATTCGTTTCTGAAAAAATGGCGGCATTAGAAGTCGTCTATCGTCGCCTGACACAAATCGGCTTAAGCGAATTGTGTTTGCAACTACACTCCTCTAAAGCACAAAAAATGGAGGTGCTGGATCAACTGAGAGAACGGGCTCAGAAAAACAATGATCCTTATTTTTTAACTACTCAACCCCAAAAAACAGAATGGCAGAAACTTTCAGATCAATTAGTCCACACTCGTGATGAACTGAATCAGCATGTAAAAAATCTTCATACAACACATGCAATTGGCTGGAGTCTGTACGCTGCAATGAGTGATGAACTCCGCTATCGGGAAACGCCTCAATTACGTTTTCCTGATCTCAATATTGCCACCCTGACAGCTCAGAAACGCGAGTTACTGAATGAGACTGTGACACAGGCGGTGAGCTTACGTCAGCTAGTAAATGAAAATGCTAAAAATGTCTTAAATGGTTTTGCAGAAGGTCTATCCGAACCAATTTGGAGTTTAGCGTGGCAGGAACAATATCAACGATTACAAGACCAACTGATAGTACAAATACAGAATTTGCAAAAGTCCATTTCTGCTTGGCAAGATGTTTTTGAATTTGATAAAAAGCACAATCTGGGTCAGGTTGAACAAGATGTTTCAATTTTTAAGGCCTTATCTGTTCTTGTCCAGCAAACAGATTTAAAATTATTAGCGCTGATGAAGGACATTGATTTAAGAACTATTACGCATGCACAACAGTTGGCTCAAGATCTTAAACAACAACGTGCCGAGTTGATTGGACAATATCAGCCTCAAATATATCAAGTCGACTTAAATCAAATTGCATTTAAATGGCGCGAAGCGGAAGCAAAAATTTTTCCATTTTCATGGTTTGCGAAGTTCCAGTTGAGAAATCTGGTTAAAACCTACCAAATTTCAGCACAACGCCCGACAACGTCGGCCGTTGCACATGACTTGCCAATTTTACAGAATATTCAGCGCCAACAACATCAATTTACTGAGTGTGAAAATCAGTTAGCAGCTAAACTTGGTGGTTACTGGCAGGGTGAAGACAGTGCATGGCAAAGTTTTGAAAAGATGCATAATCAGTGGCAAGAGATTATGCAGATTATGGCAGCAACCAGCACGAATCAATCAACCTTATTCAAAGCTTTAGCATTTAGTCAGAATCATGATTTGGATGCGCTCATACAAAATATAACGGATGTGAAAACTTCATTCAGTCAATTGCTCAATGATCATGCACTGCAAAAAGATGGTCTAATCACTGAATATCAAAATATTAATTTTGAAGAGATTCTTGAAAGACAACAGCAATTACAGCATCACGTTTCAGCTTGGAGACATTGGTTAAATTGGCAAGCAATGAAAGAGCAATTGGTTAAAAATGGTTTAAAACCATTGGCCTTTGAGCTGCTACAGGCTCCATTCGCGTTGGATGAGGCATTAAAGCGCCTAAATATCAATATAGCGAGACACTGGATTACCCATCAATTTAGCCAGCATCCGGAACTCAATCAGTTCAACAGTCAACAACATGAGCAAAAGGTAAAATCTTTTGCTCAGCAAGATAAACAGCATCAGCTTGCTGCAAGTCAGGAAATTATCCATCGATGGAATCATATTTTTACTGAGCAGAATCAATATAAAGCGCAATGGACAGTATTAAACAAAGAATTAGGCAAAAAACGCCGTCATATTCCTGTTCGCGAATTGATGCGTCAAATTCCAGATGTCTTGGTCGGTTTAAAGCCATGTTTATTAATGAGCCCTTTATCTGTTGCTCAATATCTGGATACAGAGGCAAAATTTGATGTGGTGATTTTTGATGAAGCCTCCCAGATTCCAGTATGGGATGCGATTGGTGCATTGGCCAGAGGTAAGCAGTCGATTGTGGTGGGAGATAATAAGCAAATGCCACCAACAAGTTTCTTTGGTAAAGGTGATTCTGAAGAAGAGGTTGATGAAGAAGTTACTGAAGACTTGGAAAGTATTCTGGATGAATGTCTTGCTGCCCAACTGCCTGAGCTGGCTTTAAACTGGCATTATCGTAGCCGTTATGAAAGCCTGATTCAATTCAGTAATCAAAAGTATTACAAAGGGGGGTTATTTACTTTCCCTGCGCCAGTTGCCAAGGATACCGCTGTAAAATTACATATGGTTGAGGGTGTTTACGATAAAGGTGATACAAGAACCAACAGCAATGAAGCAAAAGCGATTGTAGAGTTCATTATTCAGCATTTACAGTCACAGTTAGGACAAGAGAATCCTTTGACCTTGGGGGTTGTAACTTTCAATATGACTCAACAGAAACTGATCGAGGACTTGCTGGATAATGAACTGGCACATCAGCCTGAACTAGAAAGTTTAAGTAAAGCAGGTATTGAACCCTTATTCGTGAAAAACTTGGAAAATGTACAAGGCGATGAGCGAGATATTATTGTTTTTTCAATTACATATGCCAAAGATCAGAATGGTCGTTTATCAATGAATTTTGGTGCACTGAATCGGCAAGGTGGACAACGCCGTCTAAACGTTGCGATTACTCGTGCACGGCAAGGTTTACATGTTTTTTCTGCCCTAAGCCCAGAAGAAATTAATTTAGCACGTACCAATAGCGAAGGTGTTCGGGATTTAAAAGACTTTTTGATATTTGCCAGAAGTGGTCAATTACACCTGAATTATGTCGATCAAGCGAAAAAGCAAGCTAAAAAAGAACTTGTACAATATTTACAAACCATGTTGGAAAAACGCGGTTGGAATGTCGATATAGAGATCGGTCAAGGTGATAGCTGTGTAGACTTAGCGATAAAAGATGATCTAAATTCGGGTTGTTATATTGCGGGTATTCTTGTCGATGGTGAAAACTATGCCAAAGCAGCGACTGCAAGAGATCGAGATCAGCTCAGACCAATGGTATTAAATGGATTAGGTTGGCAAGTTTTATCCGTTTGGACTGTAGATTGGTGGTTAGACCCAGAACAAAATATGGAAAATCTGAATAAATTATTGCTGGAGTTAAAAGCATCACAATCAGTTGCCTAACGATAACCCCCTGTCTTTATGTCACAAAAAGACAGGGGGTAGAACAGCAATAACAATATGCAAGCTCATGAATGCATTTTTAAATCAAGGTATGAGATCTTCATAAGAAAAATCCCCGTATTATCAGATAGGATTTTTCTATCCATCCTATTTACTTGGAGTTTGCTCGATAACTTCGTCAAGCACATAGCGAATGCTTGATCCATCTGCAGGTGGATTCGGAATATCAAATTCTTTTACTTTGATGAAAACCTGCTCATTATTGTTGTGATTAAATCCTTCAATTTCAGTGTAGAAGTTTTCCCAATCTTGACTCAAATAGGTTTTTTTCCCATCTTTATATTCGACTTTTTTTACTTGCAAGCAATCAAGTTGAGCCGCCCCAGCATCACATTTTACGGTTTTAGGGGAAATTTCAAGATATGAGATTCTATTTGGAGTTTGGGCGACAACGGTTTTGTCTTCAGTTGCAGCCTGAGTTTCTGTAGACTTGTTTGCTTCTTTAGAACATGCAACTAATGCTAAAGCCAGTACTGTAATATATAAAAATTTTTTCATTTTAATCTGCAATTTTAATGTTGAAGACTTGATCATATAAGACTTAAATAAATGATGAAGTAATATATTGTTAAAAAAATAAGTGTTTTCATGGGCACCCATATTCGGAAATGTCCTGGAAAAATCTGATTGAGCTGGATCTATCCAATATTAAAACAGTGGTTGGTATTGAAGGTTTAGCTGGTGGCTTAAACCCATCCTGTCATGGTATGTCGATATGACAGGTGAGAATCCAATTTTAATTGCAATGGGGTGCCGTGGTTGGAGGTATATTTTATACGGGAGAAACTTTTATTGGGGCTGTATATGATGCATATACTGATAATACTGGAGCAGCAGGAATAGTTAATAATTTTTCAAACTCATTCTCGATTAAAAAATTAGGACAACAAATGGTTGTAGGCGCTGTTTTTGGTGGTATTGGTAAAGCTGCATTTCTAGCAGCAGATGTACATGTTGTTAGTAAAGCGGTACCTACAGCGATTCCACAAGGTTCATCTGTTATAAAGCAGTGGGGGCTAAAAGGTTTAAATGCTGTCAATAATATGGTGCAAAGTACTAAAGTTAATAAGCTCAGAGAGCTAACTAGGCCTGCTGATATGGTTTTAATGGGTAATATGCTCGTAGGTAAAAAACTACAAATTTAATATTAAATGATACTAACGAGCGGAATTCATCATCTAGATACGGTGGTGGAGAAGCTAATCGAGTACGATTACCTCAAGGTTCTGATTATTTGGGCTTTAAAGGATATCAAGATAATGGATACCGTGCTGGATATGTCGATATGTATATTAATGGTGTGTATAGCGGGACAGGCGTAACAATCTATTTTAATTCTGGTGGTACTCTTCAGCTAGGTTGTACATATATGTGTCGTTTGCCTATTTAAAGAGGAAATCATGTCTATTTTAAATTTTGGTATTTTTTTGCAACTTTGTTAATAATCGGATATTTTTTGCATAAGACAAAATGGAAGTTAAGGTATTTAACACCATTCTGTTTTTCTTTTAGCTTTTTACTGTCTTTATTTGTTTTTTCAATTCTTTTTCCTGAAGATTGGAACAATATGAGTTTTTTTACAATAAACGGGCCTAATCAATTAGCAATATATGCTTTATTTATGTCTTTGATTTTTAGCTTGTTAACTACCTTTTCTTTGATTGTGGCTGTATGGGCTATTAGAAATGATGTTTTTTAGTTTTTCATATTTTGAATAAAAAATTTATTATTTAAAGACCATGATAATAAAATAGTTATAATTTAATAACTCAAAAATAAATCCTAAAAGTAAAACCATCGATGGCTTTGCTTTTAGGATATCTAAATATTAAGGAACAATAACAAAATCAGGGTTTGCTATTGCAAAAATTGCTTCACGGTCTGCAACTGGTGGATAAATCCATACGGTATTAATTTCTTGTTTAATTTTTTTCGCTTCTTCACGCACAAACTGAACTTGTCGATCCCAACCCTCAGTATATAGTGCACCCCATGGACCTAAATCAACACAAGTCACATACTTCGGCTGGCTATATGGATGTAATGGTAAATCTACCAGCTCTGCAGCTGCATTATAACCTGCGACACGGCCTAAACTCATAGCATGCTGGCAAGACATGACGTTAAAATTACCTAAATCATCAGTTGGAACTTTTACCGTATCGCCTGTCACAAAAATATTTTTTGCTTCAGGTGCATGTAAATAAGCATCACCTAGAATACGCCCCAAATTATCTTTTTCACCTACAATTTGAGCAGTAAGCGAATTAGCTCGCATACCTGCTGTCCAAATGACAGTTTTGGTCTCAATTCTCTCACCATTAGAAAGGGTGACACCAGTAGCATCAAGTGCAGTAACCCGTAACCCAGCTTTAGCTTCAACACCGAGTTCGGTGAGCGCTTCACGAATCACAGCTGCTGCTTCCTCACCAATTGCCGCACCAATTTCTGCTGATGAATCAACCAAAACTACACGAATATCAGTTTCAGCTAAAATGCTACGCAGGCGTTCAGGCATTTCAGTGACTGTTTCAAGACCCGTGAGTCCACCACCTGCAACAACCACAGTATTACGAGCCACACTTACAGGTTTATTAGCCAAGCTTTTAAGATGTTGATCTAATTTTTCTGCATCATTTAATGTACTTACACTAAATCCAAAGTCTTTAAGACCAGGTATTGGTGGCATATAGCCAGTACTGCCTGTTGCCAAAATAAAACGGTCATAACTTAAACTTTGTTGATCACCCTGAGTTGTTGTAATCATAATATTTTGGGCCGTTGCATCAACTTCATTCACCCAACCTGCGACATACTTAACGTCAACAACATTTAATATATCTAAAATGTCAGGGTACATATTTTCAAGTACAGCTTCATAAAGACGGGGACGAATATCAACATTCGGACTAGGGGAAATCATCAGAACTTCAATATTTTGTTCTTGTGCCGCTAAGTGAATTGCGCGTTGTGCGGCAAGTGCAGCCCATAGACCAGCAAAGCCAGAACCGGCAATAATAATACGCTTACTCATTTAATGATCCTTTTGGTCGATTGATTCGGACACACAAATTTCTACTCATCATAAAATTTAGGATGAGCGAATCCTTTCTCTGACTGTCCAAAAAATCTGAGAAGGAGTTAAAAAGTTAGGGGAGGTTATTATTTGAGGGCACGAAGCCCTATAGCTAATTAGTCGGGAGTATCCCGTGAGATTTTACTTTTCCGCATTTTTGCTGTTCTTCCTTCGATGCGTTCATTGATCCAGCCATTTACATCACTAAAAAATACATCAGGGGCATAACGACCAAAACGGTCTGCAATATCTCCCAATGTATGTGCACCTAACGCATCTCGCATGGCTTTCTCGGCCTGCAACATAACCGCATGTACAGCACACACGCCATGTGTTGCCCAATCTGGGGGAGTATTATTAAAGACCGCACATTTGCCACGAACTTCCTGGCATTCAAAAAGTGGTTTTTCGCCTTCGATTGCATTCACAATATCAAGAAAACTGATTTCATGAGCAGGGCGAGCCAGTAAATACCCACCACGAACACCTTCTTGTGCCAAAACAAGCTTTGCCTTTTCAAGTTTAGGAAAAATCTTGGCCATAAAGCTTGGCGAAACGCCTTGCAATTCAGCCAGATCCTTACTACTCAATGGTTTATCTTCATTATTTACAAGAAAAAGAAGACAGTGAATCGCATACTCGACGCTACTAGTGATATAAGCCATTTAATTTCATAATTGATCAATTACAAACACAGACTAATAGAGTCTGTGTTTTAAGTCAGCAATAAAACTAAGACAACATTAGTCCTAGTTTCATTGAGAGATTATGCAAGTTCAAAAGAATAGCGCTATATCACTGAATCTAAATACCTTTAAACGAAGATTGGGGGCCGTAAATAATTTAAAAATTATCGGATAAAATTACGAACGCCACCAATGGTTTTCGACATTTGGCTCGTTTAAGTTCAATACTTCACCCATTTGAGGTGTACTAATCGCCAAGTTATTTTGATGAGCCAAAGCCACGATCCGTTCAAACGGATCGTCCCAAGCGTGAAGCGCCAAGTCAAAAGTCCCATTATGGACAGGTAACAAATGACGTCCTTTTAAATCGAGATGTGCTTGTAAAGTTTGTTCAGGTTGCATGTGAACATCTGGCCATTCTGGATCATAGGCACCAGTTTCTAACATGGTGAGATCGAAGGGACCGTAACGATGTCCAATCTCTTTAAATCCATCGAAATAACCAGTATCACCACTAAAAAATACCCGTAGATCATTATCAATAATTACCCATGATGCCCAAAGCGTTGCGTTGCTATCGCCCATACCGCGGCCTGAAAAATGATGGGCAGGGGTGGCAATCAGCTCAAGACCATCCACATGAGTTGTGTCCCACCAATCAAGTTGCTGAACCTTTTCTGCTGGCACACCCCATTTAATCAGTGTGTCACCAACACCAAGCGGTGTTAAGAAGTGTTCAACTTTGTCTTTGAGTTGGAGTACTGCATGGTAGTCGAGATGGTCATAGTGATTATGCGACAAGATCACGCCTTTAATGGGTGGTAAGTCCGCAATGCTAATCGGTGGTTGGTGAAACCGTTTTGGGCCAATCCACTGAAAAGGCGAAGCACGCTCAGAGAAAACAGGATCGGTTAACCAAAATTCATTACGCAATTTTAATAAAATGGTCGAATGACCAAGACGAAATAGAGAGCGGTCAGGGGCACTCATGAGTTGCTCTTTAGATAAACTTAAAACAGGAATTTCTCGGTTTGGCACCGTATTTTTGGGTTTGTTAAACAAAAATTTCCACATTAAGCCGAGCGTTTTTCCAAAAGAATGTGTCTGCTGATTCGGTCGCGTATTTCTAAATTTACCGTTATGCTGCTGTGATGACATGAAGGGAGAAGGCAGGTCAGTTGTGTTTGAAATCGTCATTTTGTTTTCCTTGAGTGGAACAACCTATATCTGTAAATAAGAACTCGAGATAAGTGCTTATTTTGATTCATTTAAATGAGTATTTAATCACTCATTAATTGATTTAAAATAAGAATACTGCGCATCCTTACTTTGATTTTTATCTACATGGAAACTGCATGCCAAAATGCTTCAAAACCTGACTTACGATAAAGATCAGCCTGGGATGCATCTTGGGCAATAAAATTGAGTGTAACTTCAGCAAGTGCACCCAAGATTGAACCGATAAACAGGGGAGGATAATTTCTTAATTTACCGTCATCGATATGTTCTTGAATGGTCTTGGTAAAATCACAAAAAGTTTGCATACCGATTTGCTTACTCTGCTCTGTAATTTGTTCTGAAGTCGATAGCTGTGCCATGACTTTACGTTTAAGCGGGGTAGCTAAACTCCAGTCCAAATAGCTTTGCCAGATGTAAAGCATTTGGCTTTGTAGGTCTGAGTGGGTAGGGTAATTGAGCATGATGACCTGACGCAGTTCGGCTTTTAGCGAAAGGTATAATTGGTTAAGTAACTCTTCTTTATTACTAAAATAAGTAAATAAAGTACCTTCTGCCACACCAGCGACTTTAGCAATTTTTGAGGTAGACGCACGTTCTCCCAATTCTGCCAATGTTTCAATCGCAGCATTTAAAATTGCATTACGTTTATCTTCACTACGAGGACGAGCCATATACAAACTAATTAATTGAGTGATTACTCAATCATACATATTAAAATATAAAGTGCAAGATATGTTTTTTAAAAGGGAGAAAAATATGGCTATAGATGATGGGATATGATTTAAATTCACCACATCGACTTGCACCAGCCCTGCTCACATACCGCTCGAAAGCAATCTGATTTCTAAGTAACGTATATACATTATTTGTAATACTCGGTACATGAATTACGATCGCTAAGATTCGCCTCGCTGAACTGTAACTACAAATCGTGTGATAAGCTAAAGGCTCAAAACAGATAAATTTTATTCAAACCACTAAAAGATATATGTTGAGGCAGTTCTGAAAAAAATTTATTCATTGTTTTAAGTGACAAATGTATAAGCCTTTAAAAGTTATAATTTATACCGAGACGACTGTTGAGAAATGCATTTTTATCATTTTTTTCTTTTTGCAGACCAAAAAAATTACTAATAGAGAGACCTTTATATTTATCTGAAAAATTATATATAAAATAAGGCATTACTTCATACATATCATTGTTATTTTGATATGCCTTGTCAATATTTGCATAGGTCAAACGCAGACCGATATTCAGGTTATCTATAGATCTGGTTGATGTATCAATCATATAAAATGTTCCGGATCCGATGTCCTGTATACTGGTAAAAAAGGGTTGAGCGAAGTATGGGTCTGATGTAGTTTGATGGGAATATGGGGTGACTAAGCGTCCTTTTTGCCATGCATCGCTGTTGGTTTGAATGTGGTTAATCCCACTATTTATGGTAATTTTATTTGGGAAGTTCAGTTTCAACTTAATCCCAATAGATTTACTGTCAATATTACCTAAATAAGCATCCCCGGTTTCAGTTCCTTGAATATATTGAACACCAAATTCTGGCTGGAAGGGTTGGTCTGGCAAAGTGTAGTTTGCTTGTGTATAAAAAATATTTGTAATGTTCTTATAATTTTGGAACCATGCTTGAAGCAACAGATTGTTGTTATCTATTTTAATCGTTTTGCCAATACCAATTGATGACGTTAAATCAGAGTTAAGTGTGTAACTTTTGCCGTCAATAGTTTTAAGGTATGGGTTATCATTTAGTCGTGAATTAGAGGTAAATTCATCTCCCATATAGCTTTTATATTTTTTAAAGGTATTTAGATGAATAAAGTAGGATTGATTGTCATAGACAAAATCTGCAGCTTGATAAAGCCAAGGCTGAGTTCTAAATGAAGAATAATCACCAAGGAATGGAACATTCAGACGTTGGTTACCCAGCGTCATTTTCGTATTTTTATTTTGCCACTGTATATAAGCTTCACCGAGTCCAATATTGTCATTATTAAATCCACCAATCGCATGTGCACCTTTTAAAATATGTTGTTGTCCCTGTAAGCCAATCGCTGCCGAGATATGATTATATTCAGACGTTTTATACGTCACAAATCCACCTATAGATGTTGTATCCTGACTTTGCCCATTAAAAAAAGCATTATTAAATGAAAATGATCGTAGCCTTGCACTACCAGTAAGGGTGCCACAGCGCAACATATCAGTAATGTTGTCGACAGTTACTTTGTCTTTGCATTCTGATTGAAGATAGACAGCAGCATGGCCACTAGATATGCAGATCAACGATAAATTTAAGATCGCAAATCTTTTAAAATTTAACATAAAAAAATACTTCCTTAATACAGGCTGAATATAAAAAACAATGAGCAATAAACGATCTATCTTTCATTTACTCAATGCTTTGATAATGAGTAGTGCACTTGAACTCAGTGCAAATATCTGCACAAATAGCCGCATATACTTTTGATTAATACGGTTATGAATAAACTGACTTAAAAGAGAGCCTAAGATTAATGCAGGTAAAAACCATAAAGTGCTGTATATCAGTTCAGGAAAGAGATGCCCTGATATAGCCAAAAAAATTAATGAAATAATCTCGCCAAAAAGAAAAGATATAGCAATGGTGGCACGCATTTCGGCAACAGGACGATACTGATAGGTCAATGCGAGCGGAGGCCCACCAATACCAGTAGTGGTTTCAGTAATCCCGGTAATCAAACCTGCACTGATATATGCTTTTTTATTGGGATTAAACGGTGGAATAAACCATGTCACTACGGCTGCGAAAATCGTGGATAAACCAATAAAAATCGATAGACTTTTCATTGAAAGTACACTGAGAATGGCAATCCCACCAAAAGTTCCCATAAAACGGCCAATACCAATCCAGACTGCACCGGTTTTATCGAGGACACTCCATTCACGCCATGCAACATAGGCATTTAAGGGCAGCATTAGCAGAAGTACAGTAACTGGTAAACTGACTGGATTAAGCAAGCTAATGACAGGGACAACAATCAACGCGAATCCCATGCCACAAGTAGCTTGGATAAATGCGCCCAGCAATACCGCTAGACTAATGACAGTTATGACTTCAAAATTCATCAGATACGTACACTCTGTTGCTGTGAAGTTTGACCATGTAATTGTCGATGTTGTTCAGCAGATGGATGAACCTTTTGAATTAGAGAAGCAGCGATAGCTTTCTGAGTTAGTACAGTCATTTGGCGCATTAATGCTTTTGCATCCCAGTCAACTGGCCAACCTTGCCAGAGGCGCATTTGACCACCGACAAAAACTGCTTGGATCTGATCACGTTGACACAGACGTACCATGTCCCAAGTGATATCTTGTGAAGTACAAAATTCAGGGGTATCTAGATCGATTAGCAGAAAATCAGCTTGTTTGCCTATACTTATTGAGCCCGTCAATTGTGATAATCCAACTGCATCAGCACCAGCCGTTGTGGCATGATCAAGCCACATCCAACCACCACCGGTTGAACAATCTCCTGTAGGTATGCCAAATATTAGTTTTTGTGTGGCTTCAGCTGCATCGAGCAAACGAAATCCATCGGGTCGGGTTGCATCAGTTCCTAAGGCAAATCGGATATTCAATTCATGCATAAGCTGTGCTGATGCTACAGCATTGCCTTTCCATTGGCTTGCGACTGGGTTATAGCTGACAGCAGTATTGGTACGTTGGAGCATCAACAATTCTGATGGGGTAAGCATTGTGGCATGAGCAATCAAAGTTTGTGGTCCTAGTGCACCTACATTTGCCAAATGCTCTAATGGGCGCATGCCTTGCTGAATAATCGAGCGTTCAACTGATGCCAAATGTTCATTTACATGTACTTGAAAAATAATATTATTATCAGCACATAATTTTGAAACTTCATAAAGCATCTCATCAGAGGCGACTTCAGGAATCGAGATAGCCAGTGAAGGATGGATGGTCTTATGTTGCTGATAAGTTTCTATATAATTTTGTGCATTTCTCAAAATATTTTGACGTTTTGCTGACGTACTAAGCTCTCTACCGTCATTACAAATCAGACTAAGGACACAGCGCAATCCAGTTTCTTCAAGTGCGCCTGCCATTAAATGCATACTACTTTCACTGCGTGTACCAGCATCACAAACGGTCGTAAATCCACCTCTTAACGACTCAAGGGCAGCCAATTTTGTACATAGATAAACAAAATTTTCATCAAGATTAGATTCTAATGGAACCCAAATTCTTTTAAAAATTTCAGAGGGTTCTCCGTAGGCCAAGGATTTGGCAAATGACTGCGTTAGATGATGATGACCATCGATCATTCCAGGCATAATCAGCTGTTCAGGTAATTTGACTGGAGCAATGTCAGGATACCTTTCAGTCAACTCGATATGTGTACCAATATCCTGAAATACACCATTTTCAATTAAAATAGCTTGACCCTGAGCTAAACCTTCTTTTAGTAAAATATAGCTCGGCAAAAGGAGCAAACGTTCAGTTTGTAGTTGATGTACTGAAAATTTGGCAGTATTCATTGGAGCTATCCTTATTTTGATTCTTGATAAGTATTGGTATGTGAATGCGTGTTAAAAACAATATTTAAGATGATGGCCGTTAATGCCCCCATTGCTAGGCCATTATTTAAAATAGGTTGTAAGGCATGAGGGAAATTTGCGTATAGACCATTGACCAGAATGGGGAGTAGTCCCATAGTCAAAGCACAGGCAAGAACATACATATTGCCTTTCTCATGTAGGTCGACGCGACGTAAAATATCGATACCGATAGTACCAATGATAGAAAAAACAATAATAGCTGTACCGCTGACGACAGCAACAGGAATCGCATTTGCCAGATGTGCAAGCGGCGTGAAAACTGAAATAATGAGTAAAATGATGCCAGCGACAATCGTCACACACCGCGAACGAATCTGTGTGGCGCGTACAATTCCAATATTTTCACCACTTGTAATAATCATTGATGTACCTAATCCACCACCCAATAGTGAAATCAAGGCATCACCGCGAATAGTAGATGGCACACGTTCGAGAGCTGTATCGTTTTTACCAACTAATTCTGAAATCGTAATGGTCTGGCCTGTTGCTTCAACCATCGAAATTAAACTGAAAATGAGGAGCGGTATAGTCGCAACCAAATCAAACTTCGGTATACCGAAAGGCATGAGTGTTGGAAAACTAAAAATAGCTGCTTGATATGTTGCTGCAAAATGCATTTGCCCCAAACAAGCAGATAAAATTGTGCCGCAGATTAAACCTAGTAAAATAGAAAGTTGAGATAGTGTGCCTTTCAATACACGTGCAAAAAATAAACTAGCTGCGATAGTAGCAAAAGCAAGTCCAATATTTAACGTGCTCGCAAAATTGGCAGTGTCTGGTTTACCAACCACTAAGCCGCCATAAATTTTGATTAGATTAATAGACACGAGAATCAATAACGTACCTATCACAATGTTTGGGAAAAATCTCAAAAAACGTTTAAAAATGGGTAAAACAAGAAAGTAAAATAGTGAAGTGAGAATCACAGCACCAGATGCTGTCGCAAGATCTTTTTCTTGCGCTATTCCCAAAAACATTACAATTGGAGCGCCTCCCGGAATCATCACAAAGGGCAGTCGTGCACCAAATTTGTACGGTCCAATTGACTGTAGTAACGTCCCCAAACCACATACAAGAAAAGTTGCACTCATTAAGTTCACAGTAAGTTGGTCGGACAAACTTAACGCCTTAGCGACCAAAAATACGGAGGTAATGGGAACTGCTACAATGACTAAGGCATGCTGAATGCCAAAAAGCAGATATTTAAACCATTGTGATTTATCTTGTTCTAATGTTCCGTTCTTTACTACTGTGCTCATATCATGCCCTCTGAATTTAAACATCACCCAAATCGATTTGGGTGATGTTTAAAAGCAATTAATGTGCCAAAAAATAAAATTACTAAAAATATTAAGACTTCACGATCAATGAAAATCAAGTATTTGTTTTATATTAAATTTATAAAAACTGTAGGAGAAAAAACCTGATTTTATTATTTTTATCTTAAAAAGAGACTAGGGGATATTGTTAATAAATTGCCTTAAATTTAATTTTTAAGATGATATTTGCACACTTGATGCGCGTTTTATGATTTCTGGTTCTTGCATTGTTCGTACAGGCACTATTTCTACACTATCACTTAATTGTATCACCAATAAATCAATCGCTATTTTAGCTACATCATCAAGATGCAGATTAACAGCCGTGAGTGGAGGGGTAGATGTTAATGCTCGAATTCCATTATATCGTGTTACTACTTTCATTTGCTTGGGTACAGATATTTTCTGTTCAGCTAAATATTGCATCACACCAGTAGCAAAAGTATCGATCATTACCAAGATAGCATCTGTTTTTGGATGTTTTTTGATAATCTCTGCTGTCGCAGATTTACCCCCCATTTCACCTAGACGCTCTTCAATTTGGTATACAACTTCAGTCATGGCATGCTGTTGACAGTATTGACGGTATATCTGTTCAGTTTGTAGAGATACATTCCGTTTAGATTGACCCGTAATTAATGCAATTTGTTGAGCACCTTCTTCAACTAGATGTTCGAGCAGTTTTGCGGCTGTTTGTTCAGACTGTAAATCGACATAAGGAATTTCTGTATTATCCTGACTCGGTGTACCAATACACACTAATGGAATTTTATACTGCATTAATTTTTTAACTATCGGATCATTGAGGCATGGCTCAAGTAAAATAACGCCATCAACGTTCATTCGATTAACATCAAAATTATTATGATCCATGAAAGGAACCAATAAAACATACAAATCATGTTCTAAAGCATAACTTGCTGCGACATTGGCCACTTCCATCATAAAACCCAACTTAGATGCGCCACCAGAAATAGCACTTGGAATAGTGGAAATCAATGCAATTGTGCGCGTACCACCATTTCGTAACGCTGTTGCAAATCTGTTTGGACGATATCCCAATTGTTCAGCAATATCCTGAATTTTTTTCCGTGTTTCAGAATTCACTTCGCCTTTACCGTTCAGGGCATGAGACACCGTTGTGCGTGAAACTTTTGCAGCAAGTGCTACATCACTAATAGTTATGTTTTTTTTATTGTTGTCACGTTGCATGTTTAGAACCAGTGATATATGAAAGTTTTAGTAAAAAGAAGATGATTTTGAGTATAACCGAAAATATAGCATTTATATTTAAGCTACAGGCTTAGTTGCATAAAATTATTTTTCTCCTGCCAAAAAAGTCTTAAGAATAGGCTAAATTTGTTTACGAGAGTGGTGGCAGTCCACCACTAATTAAAATGCTGAGGCTAGGGCTTTTATGACTACGATTTCTGTTTGGCTTTTTGGCGTAAGACATACAAATATAAGTTTTCTACTTTTTCACGTGCCCATGGTGTGGTACGTAAAAATCGCAATGATGACTTAACACTTGGATCTATACAAAAACATCTAATTTCAATTTTACGACTCAAGCCTTCAAAGCCATCGTAGTAATTCAATAATTCATCCAAAATGTCAGCAAGTTTTTTGCCGTGCAGAGGGTCATTGGAGGTGCTCATAATAGATCAACCATGTTTTGGGAGACCATTATTATAACCTGAGCTAGTTCGTAAATGAGAGAGTTGGAATTTAAGCGTAATTAATATAGAAAAGTATAGCTTATTTCCTAATGATGTATGCTGAAATGGCAGGATCAATCACTTGGGAGAATCGAGATAGCCAACTGGTAAAAATCTTCTGCCATTTGATTTAGTGTCTTAAATAAAATCTAGATCTTTCTTTTACGGAATGAGAACTCTAAGTCAGCAACGTTAATTATGATCGTAGAGATTCATGTTACTGAGCTGTGGTAACAAACAGTATTGTGTAGGCCACAGTCTTAGATATTCTATTTAACATAATAGGATATTATGCGATTTCAGTGACTTACAGCTTTACATTGCATATGTATAGTATTTTTCTTTTCTGGTTTCCTGATTCTTTTTTAAAGAACTTTCTTCCGTCTTCGCTCATCATGTATTCATAACACTGGTTTAGTGCTTTCTCTTTTTCTTCTGGCTTTATATTTTTGAATTCTTTAGATATATTTGCCAAAACTCGCTCGTAGTCCTTTGTTAATATAATTTCAAATTTTATGTATTTTTCTTGATCTGCAAGGGCGTAGGTGCTTGTTATTGCTAACAATACACCTGTGATTAATCCTTTCATTATTCGTCTTTTCCTAAGACATCTTGTCTATACTTCATCACTTCGTCTGCCTTTAGGTCTTTAAGATGGTATTTGATAAGTGCATGAATTACATCACTTTCAGCCATTAGACTTTTCTTAGCTACCACGAATTTCATTAGTGTTTCTTTTACGCTTTCAACTTCATCAGTTCTGATTTTGTAGACTTTGCTCATGCAGGGAATATCCGTTTACTAGTTACTAGGTTAATTTTAACCTTATTTATTGGTTGACAAGTTACCTATAAACTTTGTTTAATTGTTTAAACCAAGTTACTAGGTAACTTTTATGCAAAATGTGCTTTTTATAGACCGACAAGAATTCATACAGGCTGCTTTTAATGAGGTGGCAAAAATCGTTTCTGAACATGGAAATGCTTGTTTGGAGGCATGTGTTCCTGCAATTCCTACAGAACGCTGTTTAGAGCAATTGGCTCTTGTTGCTGCTGATTGGTCGTATGACTACACAAAAATCGATGCTTATTTAGATACTTATAAAAAATCAAACGCTGAAATATTGGAATATTTAGGGGGTGAGTGCTAATGGAACATATACAGAAGCTGGTTGATTCTCTGGAACAACGTATCTCTAAATTTGAGAATAAAAAGCCGATTTCACAGAAAGCACTTCAATCAGATTTGAACAAGATGCGTATCTTCATCAAATCATACTTCGAGTTAAACCTCGTTACCCAAGATCAACAAAAATCATGGTTGGATAGAGTGGAAGCTACTCAAATTCGCTATGAAGAAAAGCCTGTTCAAAAAAACAATCAAAAACAAAGAAAACACAAAGGAAAGCCTCACAAATTCAGATCGAGCAACCCCCATTTATAATATGCGGTTAAAGGTAGGTGAGTAACTTGGATCTAGACAATGCTGGTTAAGATGAAGGTGTCCTGATTTTGCATAATATTTGTTATGTTACATAAAGGACGTTTGACTAGGTTTGATTAACTAGGTTCTCTAGCTTAATTAAATTTAGTCAAACGCGGCACGATCAACCAGTAGTGTGTAGCGTGCCGTTCTTTGGAATCTTTTATTTAACATAATATACATTATACGAAAGGCTGTGTTTCAAGCCTTTGATATCTAAGTATTTAATGTAGACCTTGTGTCTTGGCAAACTCAGAACAATCTTTCTGAAGAACTGCCAAAGCAACTAGAACTGCTATAACCAACAAAAGATTGATAGCTTTCATTTTTATGCTAACGTCTTATTCGGTACTGGTAGCTTCACATCAACGACGACATATTTAATTGCTCGACCCGAAGTAACCATGTCAAACGTAATGTCAGCTTCGATTGGAAAGTCAGCCTGTTTTAAACTGACGTAACAAAGCAATGTTTGATGAATCCTGCCAGTTGAAAGTCTCACATGCATTACCAATGGTATTGCCTTGCGATAGATCCAACGGAATCTGACAATAAAGCGCAACATGATCATAGTGACGACCTGAATTGTCATCAGGTTTAAAATCGACAGCCTTAGCACCTAAGATTTTTACTTTTGATGTATGCATTACATTCTCCGAGCAGTTATAAGCACATGATCGAGTCGCTTGGGAAATGCAAGCGGATCAGAGCAACAAATTAAATTGATGAGTTCTTCAGGTTCAAATACGTCCTTGAAGACATTGATATATTTCCCGTACTGATGCTTCATGTTCTCGATAGCATTCTGGAAATTGATTTGAGCCGTTTTCGTAATGGTTTCAATACGTTCAGGCTGGATATGTTCTGCTAGATCACAGAAACACGGATAAGCAGCAATAAAATATTCACTTGGAGCTAGAAGCATGTCGAATGGTAAGACACGATCAATAGACTTGAACTCGACTTCAGCACGTTGCCAGTTGTCGTCAGGATCACCCTCAGCACGACCTTTTTCGTATATTCTCAGATACTTTCCTGAATCACGACTACCAATACACAGTGTACGGCCTTTACCGTTCGGTCTACGCCAATTGCCTTTATGCTCGATATTTGGTGCACGGTTGCCAAGCTGAAAGCCACCTAGCCCATCCTGCATATTTCCCCAATCAACACTGACATGCTTGCCCTGAAAGTCATCGTGTGCAATATCTACACGAGTTAATTTCGCACGTTTAGCTTGAGTAACTAAGAAGTTATAAAGTCTTAATTCCCAACCACTTTTAGCGAAATTACAACCACGACCGTTAATCATGATCAGGATAGTATTGCGCTGGCCACCAATACATACAAAGCCGAAATCTTCACCGAGAACATAACTTTGATTGTAGAAATTGAGACCAGTACCACGACAATAAGTAGTTGAAAATCCAAATATATCTTCAAGAATCGGATCAAGAATATCCATTGCAGCCGTGCAACGATGTGATTCAAGGATGAATTCATCTTCTTGCCACAAGTGATCACCAAGAGTCTCTAAACCCATAGTCATGTTGACCCAGTCAATGACAGCAATTTCATTATCAGCAGGCATTCTGTATTCGATGTGTTTAACACCATCGTTCGTCATAACCATGTGAGTATGAGGAATGGTATATAGCGGATTGTGTTGGTACGGGAGATCAGCGTCTTGTGGACGTGTATCGAATTTCTTTACCCCCATCTTATTAATGGGGGTTCCAACTGCTTCCTTTTTCATTCCCCCCGATAAGACAGTGGGTATTGGTTGTTTTTTATACTTATCCATTAGCAAATCCCCATAGCTCTAAAATTATCGTTTTCGGCTTTGATTGCGTCACAGTACGCAGCGACTTTAGGGTTCTTAAAGCCCCATTGGATCATTGTCGATTCGATGTAAAAAAGAACAAACTCAGTCTCGAAAGCTGGATTGCCCCCTACTATCAATTCGACCCCACGATCATGAATGATCTTGGCTACCATCTCGAAAGCGTGTTCTTTTTCCATTTTTATACATGTATACAAATCACATTAAGCGAAATATAGAACAAATACACATGTATATGCAACACATGTATACATATTTATTTGTATATTTATAGCCGTGTATAGAACTAGGGAATTTTAGAGATGTCCAAAACCGTGAGATTGACTGATGCTGAACAAGAAGCGATCAGAAAAAAAGCCGTTGCAATCAACAAGAAACTTATGGAAAAGAACAAACAGCCAATGAAAGACAGCGAAATTGTTCATGCAGTGCTAGATTTAGCACTCGAGAAAATAAACATTGGAAGCTCTGGAGCTTTAATACTTGAGGATTGATTAAAGAACAATCAATAAGACCTCTAGAGAATAGCGAAACTCCCCTATTCTCCCCAATAAATAAACCGACTTTATAGTCGGTTTTTTATTCAATTTCGCATAATGCAGATTGATGTTAAATTACGTGAATTTGCAAGTATATTATTTTTGCAAATTCACTATGTAACATAATCTGTCAGTTACATTATACGAAAGGCTGTTGTTATTCACCAATTAAAATGTCTATGCGATAAACCATTTAAAATGTCCTGTTTTTAACCACAAGAGTCAAGCACAGGATTTAAATTTCTTTGTTCAATAACAGCTTTCTGAGCTTTACGACTCGGCATACTTTTCTTGGCCCGGGAACGTTTATTCTGTTTTTCCAATTCTTCATGTTGCTGTTGAATATGTGCCAGGACTGAACCTAACCGTTTATTCTCAACCACTTCATTCTGCTGTAGTCCAGCTAGTTTATTGAAGACGCTATAGTTGATCTTCCGTCCTTCATGCATGATTGCCACAGTACCATCCGGGTACTCCAGAAATGAAATGTATTGCCCAACAAGCTTATGATTCAGCTCTGTCGGTTCAAGCAGATAAATACACTTGTCATACGTGATGGTTAGATTCTTGGTGACCTTACGCGGTTCCTGCCAGGTAAAAATATCATCCAGTTCAAGATCAGATTCGGTTAATGGCCGATGCAGGTTCTTTGAGTTTCGCGCACATTTGGCGAACTTCTGATTGAACTGCTCAATAAAGCAGGGTAACCATATATTGGCCTCTGCAATCGAACCAATACCTTCCAGGCGCATCTCCTTGATCAGACGGTCTTGAAGAGTTCTATTCGCGCGTTCTACGCGACCTTTGGCTTGGGGTGAGTTGGCAAAGATAATATCGATGTTCAAATTATTCAGAATCCGGCGAAATTGCGTAATCTGGCTGTCTTGCCTGGATTTCTGATTAACTCTGAATACCGAATGCTTGTCGCTATAAAAGGCTAGAGGTTTGCCGTATTGTTCAATGTAGGCTCGGGTTGAAAGCATGTAGTCAAAGGTCGTTTCAGCCTCACAAAAGTGCAGATGCAACAGCTTTCCAGTGGCATCATCGATATACACCAATAAACAGCACTTAGCAGCGCGTCCTTCAAACCAGTCATGATATGAGCCATCAATTTGGATCAGTTCACCGAAGCAATCACGGTTATAGCGTGGCTGGTATGGGCGTTTTAGACGTTTGGATCGCGGAATCCAAAGGTCATTTGCAGTCATCCAGCGCCGAACCGTTTCTACCGGGATATTCAGGTCAAACATGCTGCTGAGCTTCTCATGCGCCAAGGTAGGTCCAAAGCCCAGCAGATGTTCAGAAATAATGGAAAGACATTGCGATTTTAATAAATCGTCATGGCGATGATGACCCGGTTGACCACGACTGGCATGCGTCATGCCTGAAACACCATCTTGATTGAGCTTCTGCAATAACCGGGTAATTTGACGGGTGGAAAGATTCAGGATTTCAGCAGCACGGACTTGGGTAATACGATGATCTCGAACGTCTTGCAGAACTGCAAGACGTTGAATTTCTTTGTCAGACATAGTGATCAGCATCTATATTTTATATCCAGTCCATGGTGATAAAAACCATCATAAACCAGACATTTTTATTGGTGAGAATATAGACACTTTAAATGGGTTCTAACAGCTGTATTTCAAGCCTTTGTTTTATATAACTTTTCCAGTTTATGAATCTGCACTTGAAGATCGTTCTGCAATGCACGCAATGAAGATTTATCAATGAATGATTCGTGATGATTTGCTAGCAAGTACTGAACATGTACAAGAGCCTTGTTAAAGCCCTGAACAATGTCTTCAAGCTGTTCTTGTTTCGGATAAACCTTAACTACACGTTCAGTCATGGCGAGATCCTTAAACTGTTGGCTTTGTTGGTGGCGTTGGCAGCTTCACATCACAGACAACGTATTTAACGCCTTTACCACTGGTAACCATGTCAAACGTAATTTCCGCTTCAATTGGAAAGTCAGCTTGTTTAAAGTGGCGTAACAATGCGATGTTTGACGAATCTTGCCAGTTAAACGTCTCACAACCATTACCAATAGAATTACCTTGAGATAAATCCATGGGAATCTGACAATAAAGTGCTACGTGATCGTAATGACGACCGCTACCATCCGTTGGTTTAAAATCAACAGCTTTAGCACCTAAGATTTTTACTTTTGATGTATGCATTACATTCTCCGAGCAGTTATAAGCACGTGATCGAGTCGCTTGGGAAATGCAAGCGGATCAGAGCAACAAATTAAATTGATGAGTTCTTCAGGTTCGAATACGTCCTTAAAGACGTTGATGTATTTCCCGTATTGATGCTTCATATTCTCAATAGCGTTTTGGAAATTGATTTGAGCCGTTTTAGTAATGGTTTCAATACGTTCAGGCTGTATATGTTCTGCTAGATCACGGAAACAAGGATAAGCAGCGATAAAATATTCTGATGGTGCAAGAAGCATTGCGAATGGCAAGACACGGTCAATTGCTTTAAATTCAACTTCTGCACGTTGCCAATTGTCTTCAGGATCACCCTCTGCACGACCTTTTTCGTATATTCTCAGGTACTTTCCTGAATCACGACTACCTATACAAAGCGTACGTCCCTTGCCGTTCGGTCTGCGCCAATTGCCTTTATGTTCGATATTTGGGGCACGATTGCCAAGTTGAAAGCCCCCAAGACCATCTTGCATATTGCCCCAATCAACACTGATGTGCTTGCCTTGGAAATCATCATGTGCAATGTCTACACGGGTTAATTTAGGACGCTTGGCTTGAGTAACTAAGAAATGATAAAGCCTTAATTCCCAACCACTTTTAGCAAAGTTGCAGCCACGGCCGTTGATCATGATCAAGATCGTATTACGCTGCCCACCGATACAAACGAAACCAAAATCTTCACCTAAAACATAGCTTTGGCTATAGAAGTTAAGACCGCCTGATCTGCGATATTCAGTTTTAAAGCCAAAGATATGCTCTAAATGTTCGTCAAGCTCGGTGACTGCTGATAGATAACGTTGTTCATCCAGCACAATTTCATCGTCAGTTTCATACTTTGAAGTTACGAAACCAGATGCGTGAGTAATTGAACCTAGAGTCTCAATACCACAAGTGAAGTTGACCCAATCAATGACAGCAATTTCATTGTCGGCAGGCATTCTGTATTCAACATGCTTAACACCTTCGTTTGTCATTAGCATGTGGGTATGTGGAATTGTGTACAACGGATTATGTTGATACGGGAGATCGGCAGATTGTGGACGAGTATCGAATTTCTTTACCCCCATCTTATTAATGGGGGTTCCAACTGCTTCATTTTTCATTCCCCCCTGTGAGACAGTGGGTATTGGTTGTTTTTTGTACTTGTCCATTAGCAAATCCCCATAGCTCTAAAATTATCGTTTTCGGCTTTTATAGCGTCACAGTAAGCAGCGACCTTTGGATTTTTATAGCCCCAAGCCATCATTGTTGATTCAAGGTAAAAAAGGACAAATTCAGTTTCAAATGCAGGATTACCGCCGACAATGAGTTCAACCCCCCTGTCGTGAACGATCTTTGCCACCGTCTCAAAAGCTTGTTCTCTTTCCATGTAACAACATCACACGTAACAATTTGACAGAAATATAACAGAATTGCATGTAACACTGCAACGTGTGACACAATAATGTTGTTGCATGAAACAATGTTAGGACATCACATGAAAAAATCAGACTTATCAAAAACTTACAGAATACGCGGGGAATTCGTTGAAACGATCAAAGGAAAATCACTTGATTTCATTATCGAAACCAAGGAAAGAATTGAAGAAGCAGATATAATTAATGCTTTAATTTATAAGCACTTAGACAGCATTACAGCTAAAGATGTAACAAAATATATCGAGGAGATAAAAAAAGCGGACTGATTATATTCGTCGATCCTGACTACTAAAAAAATTAATGCGATCTCCCCTATTCTCTCAAATAAATAAACCGACTTTATAGTCGGTTTTTTAATCAACTTCGCATAATGCAGATTGATGTTAAATTACGTGAATTTGCAAGTATTATTATCCTAGCAAATTCACTATGTAACATAATCTGTCAGTTACATTATGCGAAATAATACAATATTAATAATTTGATATGTAATGACTTTTATAATACTCAATTTCCCTCAAATCTGGATGTATGTTGACATGCACTCAAATATTAAACACAATGCTTTCACTATATAAATGTGTTTATACCAATAACAATGCCTTCGATTTATCAATTAAAACCAGCATTTCAGAATTTACTTCGCCCATTTGTACAATGGCTTTATTCTAAAAAAATCACAGCGAATCAAGTTACGCTCTTAGCCATGTTCATTTCTGTAGCCTTAGCAATCGCACTTTATAGCCTGCATCTTTACCAACAACCTTTAATCCTATTTTTACTATTGCCTGTATGGATGTTGCTTCGTATGGGTTTTAATGCAATTGATGGCATGCTCGCGCGTGAATTCAATCAACAATCAAAACTTGGCGCATATTTAAATGAAATTTGCGATGTCATCTCAGATTCAGCGCTTTATCTATGTTTTTTAGGCTTAGCCTTTGTTAATTCCTATTTATTAGGTTTGGTCGTATTTCTGGCAATTCTGAGTGAATATGCTGGCGTTATGGCACCTTTAATTGGTCAGGAACGTCGTTATGATGGTCCTATGGGCAAAAGTGATCGTGCATTTTGGTTTAGTTTAATTGCAGTATGTGTCAGTTTTAGCCCATATTTAATTCAAAATAACTACACAAATTCAATCATTTACATCTGTAATGGACTGCTTGTTTTTATTGCAGCACTATTGGTTTTGACAATTTATAACCGTATTAAAAATAGTATTCAACTTTAAGGAAAATCAGATGCAAAGCTCACAAAAACATATATTTACTAGCCATGATGATACCCAATTAGCCTATCAACATTGGCCAGCGGCTACAGAACAAGACATAAAAAAGGCAATTATTTTATTCCATCGTGGACATGAACATTCTGGCCGTATGGCACATTTGGTCAATGAGCTTAATCTACCAGAATTTGATTTCTTTGCATGGGATGCTCGTGGACATGGAGAATCACCTGGTTTACGTGGTGATGCGCCAAGTTTCTCTGCATGTGTAAAAGATATTCAATATTTTGTGCAACATATTGAATCTACGTATAATATTTCATCAACCAATATTGCAGTTATTGGTCAAAGCGTTGGCGCTGTTTTAGCGGCAACTTGGGTCCATGATTATGCACCAAAAATCAGAGCTTTATGTCTAGCTTCACCCGCATTTGATATTAAACTTTATGTCCCATTTGCGAAAACAGGCTTAACGGTTCTCAGCAAAGTTAAAGGTAATTTCTTTATTACCAGTTATGTAAAAGCCAAAATGCTGACGCATGATGTTGAGCGTGCAAAAACCTATGATACAGATCCACAAATTGCCAAAGCCATTTCTGTACGAATGCTTTTGGGTTTATATGCTGCCTCTGAGCGTATCGTCAATGATGCACAAAATATCTTTGTGCCCACTCAGGTTTTATGCTCTGGCTCTGATTTTGTGGTGTTCCGTAAGCCACAACGACAATTCTACGAAAAACTTCCTCATCCACGTAAAGAATTTCATGTTCTAGAGGGTTTTTATCACGATACTTTAGGTGAAAAAGATCGTCATATTGCAATCGAAAAAATTCGTCGTTTTATCTTACAAAGCTTTGCTGAAGACTATCAGGCGCCAGATGTACTCAATGCCGATAAAATTGGTTCAAGCTGTGCAACTGCTGAACAATTGAGTAGTCCACTTCCCGCTTCTTCAATCAAGAATCTGCTCTGGAATTTAACCAAACGTAATTTAAAACTCGGCAGCAAATTCTCCCGTGGTCTTAAAATTGGTGAAGATACCGGTTATGACTCTGGCAGTACTTTAGATTTTGTTTATCGCAATCAAGGTGAAAGCAAAAACATTCTCGGCAATATCATTGATCAACAGTATTTAAATGCAATTGGTTGGCGTGGCATCCGCGTGCGTAAACAGCATATCGAGCAGCTATTGGCGAAATATGCACAAGTTCTAAATAAGCAACGCAAAGACATTCGCATCCTAGATATCGCCGCGGGTCATGGTCGCTATATTTTAGATGCAGTCAGTCAACTACCAACACCACCGAAGTCCGTCTTACTAAGAGATTATAGTCAGTTAAATGTTGATTCTGGTTCTGCATTGATCCAAGAGCGAAAGCTTGAAAATATTGCTCAATTTGAATTAGGTGATGCTTTTGACACGGCGTCATTGGCCAAAGTTAAACCAAAGCCAAATTTGGTCATTGTGTCTGGGCTTTATGAGCTATTTAGTGATAATGACTTATTAAGACAATCACTTTCAGGTATTCATCAAGCCATGTTACAAGGTGGTTTCCTGATTTACACGGGACAAATTTGGCACCCGCAACAAGAATTTATTGCACGTGCTTTAACTTCACACCGTCAAGGCGATGCTTGGGTGATGCGCTTACGCTCACAAGCCGAAATGGATGCACTGGTTGAACAGGCAGGCTTTAAAAAAGTAGATCAATGCATTGATGAATTTGGTATTTTTACAGTTTCGGTTGCCCAAAAAATTTAAATAAAGACCTTTTATGCAAAATAATATTTTAGATCGTCAACTGGGTACATGGAAATGGGGGCTACTCTGTTTAGTCTTTTTAGCCCCCTTTTTCTTTTTAACCTATGGTTTTGCAAATCAGTATGCATCCAGTTTAACGAATGTTCCGAGTATCGTTTTCGCTTGGGAACATCACATTCCACTTTGGGCATGGACCATTGTGCCTTATTGGTCGATTGATCTTTTTTATGGTCTATCTTTGCTATTGTGCTGGAATAAATTTGAATTAAAACAACATTCACTTAGGCTATTTTTTGCCCAGCTTATTTCCATTAGCTGCTTTATCATCTATCCACTCAAGTTTAGTTTTGAACGGGCTGAGTTAGATGGTTTCTTTGGACTCTGGTTTGATGTGTTGATGGGTTTTGATAAACCTTTTAACCAAGCACCCTCCTTACATATCGTACTTTTGGTGATTTTGTGGGATTTTTATCGTCGACACATCAAGCCAAGCTACCGTTGGCTGGTTCATATTTGGTCATTCCTGATCGGACTCTCTGTTTTAACCACATGGCAGCATCATTTTATTGATATTCCATTGGGTTTACTGGCAGGTGCGCTATGTTTATGGCTGTTTCCACTCACAGTCAAACCACCTTATCAAAAAGATCCATTACAGCAACGTACCCGCAAACATTTAAAATTAGGCTGTTTTTATCTGATAGGCGCCTTACTGTGTCTGATACCTGTATTCTTATTTAAAGGCACTTGGCTATGGATGTTATATCCAGCCATCAGTCTATTGCTAATTGCATTGGCTTATTTCACGGTTCGACCGCACTTTTTTCAAAAACAACAGAATGGCCGAATGACGGTTGCTGCGTACTTACTGTTTGCCCCTTATTTTCTAGTGGCAAGGCTAAATAGTCGATTATGGACTTATCGACACCCTGAAGACTCCCTGATTCTGAACTTAAACGGCGTGGATCTCTATCTGGGTCGTATTCCATCTGCTGAACATAGCAAACAATATGATGCTTTATTTGATTGCTGTGCTGAGTTAGCGGTAAATCAGTATGTACAACACTATGAAAAATTTAGCACGCTCGATTTGATCCCCATCCAAACTAAGCAACTACAGGTAGCCGTAAAAACATTCGGTCGTTTGATTCAGCCTTTAAGACAGAGCAATCAAGCACAAAAGGTTCTAATCTTCTGTGCGCTTGGCTATTCGCGTAGTTGTAGTGTATTGATTGCCTGGTTGTTACAGCAGAATCATGCCACTGATGTTGAAGAAGCCATTGCCTTAATCCAACGATGTCGTCCCTGGATTGTTTTGAGTGAGACACATATTGCTGAAATTAAACATTTCCAAATGCTACTCACTCAGGAGATGCAATAATGAAAATGAATTTTGTTGTGGTAACGCGCCTGTTAAAGCAGAGTCAGAGTATTTTAAAGTCAGGCTATTTGGTCTTTGTTTTGTCAATTATTACCTTATCTTTATTTTCGAAAATGCAGATCCTGATGCCTCTTTTACTTGTTACAGGGCTATTGATAATTCATCATTATTTATTTATTCGAATTGAGCTTGATCGAGGTTTGTTGCAGCATATGGTTGACCAATCTGATGATGCAGAAAACCTGACTCAACAACTTGACCAAGCACTGTTAGACTTAAAATTGATGCCTGCAAATAAAGCTGGCCGTGATTGGTTGGTACGCTTCAAGGGATGTTTGAGATTACTCAAAATACAGATCGCTATTGTCTTGGTACAATATGTGGTATTCATCATACTGTTTTATAAATTAGCGCATAGATGAAGATTGAATGAAAAAAAATATAATCACACAATCCTTTGCCCGTTTTATTGCTTTCCTCACCCGTCGTGGTGCAAGGTTATTAACAGGTGCAAGAAGTTTATGGGTTGGCTGTGAGCCTGAACTTAAACAGCGGATCTACTATGCCAACCATAATAGTCATATCGATTTCATTTTATTATGGTCTTCCTTGCCCATTCATATACGCCGACAAACACGCCCAATCGCAGCGTCCGATTATTGGTTAAAAGATGGATTTAGACGTTTCTTAATTCAAGACACCTTTTCGGGCGTCACCATTCAACGTAATCGTAGCGATCAACAAGATCCCTTACAACCAGTGAAAGATGTCTTGGCGGAAGGCTATTCGATTATTTTCTTTCCTGAAGGAACACGGAACTTAAATGACGATATTGAGTTACTTGAATTTAAAAGTGGTCTGTATTACCTCAGTCAACAGTTTCCTGAAGTTGAAGTTGTTCCCGTTTGGATTTCTAATTTAAAACGGGTGATGCCCAAAGGTGCATTTATTCCTTTACCTCTACTTTCTACTGTTATTTTTGGTGAACCTTTAGCTTTAGATCAATTCGCAGATAAAGAACAGTTTCTACATCATGCTCAGCAGCAATTATTAAAATTAAAAGAGGCCGAGAATCAATGAGTTTAGATAATCTGCAACAAACTTATCTACTGTTTGGCATCTTCGCTGTGATTTTAGTGATTGCCTCAAGTATTGGCTTTATCCTGAAACAAAAAGCAGGAGCAACGCCATCTCCAGTGATTGATAACTTAAATGCCCGTATCAATGCGTGGTGGATCATGCTGATTGTATTAGCAGCCGCCATTCTATTGGGAAAAACCGCTTTTATTGTGCTGTTTGGGCTTATTTCATTTTTTGCATTGCGTGAATTTATTAGTTTATTACCGACACGGCGTGGCGACTACCTGCCTTTGCTGATCGCGTTCTACTTTGTTATTCCCTATCAATATTATTTGGTCTACACCAATTGGTATGGGTTATTTTCGATTTTCATCCCGCTGTATGTATTTTTACTCATTCCAATTGCCAGTTTAAAGCTGGAAGATACCACACACTTTTTGGAACGCAGCGCCAAAATTCAATGGGGTTTGATGGTCAGTGTATTCTGTATTTCCCATGTTCCTGCTCTGTTAAACCTAGATTTACCCCAATTTAAGGGGGAAAAGATCTGGTTGGCGATTTGGCTGATTATGGTGGTTCAAGCCTCAGATGTACTGCAATATGTGTGCGGTAAACTATTCGGCAAGCATAAAGTCGCGCCAACCCTATCCCCTTCAAAAACCGTAGAAGGATTGCTAGGTGGCATCATTTTGGCAACGGCGCTGGGCGTACTCATGTCATCATTGACCCCATTTAATTATTGGCAAGCCGCACTGATTGGATTGATTGTCTGTATCTTTGGTTTCTTCGGTGGACTGGTCATGTCTGCAATCAAACGTGACCGTGGGGTAAAAGATTGGGGGCAACTCATTCAAGGTCATGGTGGTATGTTAGATCGTATCGACTCTATCTGCTTCTCTGCACCAATCTTCTTCCATATTCTACGCTATTGGTGGAGTTAACCCCTAAAATGAAGAATCGCCAATGCTGACTTCACGATAGAACTTAGGTGTCACATTGGTCCATTTCTTAAATGCCCGTGAAAAATGCGAAATATCAGCATAGCCCAAACGTTCCGCAATTTGCTCAATCGAAAGCTTAGATTGCTTTAACAGCTGTTCAGCTTGTTTACGGCGGACTTCAGCAACAAGGATTTGAAAAGAAGTTTGTTTGCTGCTTAATTGGCGCTGTAAGGTTCGTTCTGAGAGATGCAGTTTTTCAGCGACCTGTTTTAAAGATCGGAAGCCATCATGCTCGTTATATAGTAATGCTCTGACTTGTGAGTCCACACGACCCTTTTGATTCCTTTTTTGTGCAAGTTTATACGCATCTTGTTCACACTGTTGTTTACTTAATCGTGCCAATAAAGTATCTGCTGTCTTTAATGGTAAAGACAACCACTTTTTTTTAAAGCTTAAACAATCCTTATCACAGTCAAAATAAATATTTAAATCATTAAACTTTTTAATATTTTTATAAAAATCAGGTTTTTCCTGCTGCAACTGAAAATGAATTTCAAGTTTCTGCTGAGCCAAGTTTTCCAAAATTTGCGAAAAACCCAAAATTAAAAACATCAGTCCATATCGATGCAGTTTAAATTTTGGTGAAGGTTGTTGGAAATATAGATAGGCCATTTCGCCTTCTATGCTTAGCTTGGGTTGAAAAACGGAACAATGTAAGCCAATGAATTGTTCCAGAATTTTTATTGCCTCTTCCAAGTTATCTACAGCTGTTGCTGCAATCCCGACATGCCCATAGCAAGAGACTTTCATCTCTTCAGCAAGATAGATGCAAATTGCAGGCTCACCTGTCAATAAAGCAGCTTTTTCTAATAAATGGTTAAAAATATGAAAGTCGACATACCAAAATGGTGCATTCAGCGTCTGTATGGAAATTCCAGTTCCAGCCAAAAGTTGTTCTGAAGAGACACCCCATTTCTGTATGACATCAACCAATAGATTGACATAAGTACCTGGTAATTCTGGATTCATATTTGCTCCATTCAGTCAGAACCTATTTGGCGTGAAATGGTAAATGTTGGCGCTTAATGAACTATGACATTTTTTTAAATTTAAGCATAGTAGATTGATCTAAAAAACGGCTCTGAGAAAGTGACCCTATTATGAATATTTTGATTGTACATGCGCATCCAGAACCACAATCATTTACCGCAGCCCTTAAAGATACCGCGCGGCAGACTTTTGAACAGCAAGGTCATACTGTCGAGATTTCTGATCTCTATGCAATGAATTTTAATCCTGTTGCTTCAAAAGATGACTTCTCATCTTTAAACCAAGCAGATTATTTAAATTATGCACTTGAACAACGTCATGCATTTAAACAGCATCATTTAGCACCTGATATTCAGACAGAAATCGAAAAAGTTCAACGTGCTGATTTGGTGATTCTAAGCTTTCCTTTGTACTGGACTTCTGTACCCGCGATTTTAAAAGGTTGGATTGATCGTGTGTTTGTATCTGGTCTATTTTACGGTGGTAAACGCTTTTATAACCATGGCGGTATGTTGGGTAAAAAAGCCATGCTGTGTTTAACACTCGGTGGCCGCGAACATATGTTTGGTGAAGGTGCTGTGCATGGTCCTCTTGAGCATTATTTATCACCTCTGCAACGTGGCACACTTGCCTACGTTGGCTTTGAGGTACTCCCGCCATATATAGCCTATCATGTTCCTTATATCAGTCAGGAAGATCGACAGAAGATTTTGGTGGATTTCGAACAATACTTACAAGGCTTAGACGATCTACAGCCCTTAGCCTTTGCACTATTGGAAAATTTTGATGATAGAATGAATCCACTGGCATAAAGCTGTGATCTCAATGATTAATCATTGGATTTAAAGCTTCCTCCCATTGAGCTGATTAAATTAACAGTCGTTTGATATTGCTTACTCATCAATGACCAAACACTGTTCTGTGCAGAAAGACGGCTATTTTGGGCCGTCAGCACATTTAAATAACCAACAATGCCTGCTTTATATTGATTCATGGTACTACGTTCGGCACGTGTAGCCGCAGCTAAACCCTGCTGTTCCTGAGCAACTTCTTTCGATAGCAAATATTGCGCAGCAATATTGTCTTCAACATTTTGGATGGCAGATAATACTGTTTGCTTATAGGAAGCAGCACTTGCATCATAGGCGGCCTTTGCCTGCTCTGTTTGTGCGTGACGAAGTCCTCCATCAAATAACGTTGCTGCAAGTGTTGGTCCAACGGACCAGATAAAATTAGGTGCATTAAATAAATCACTTAACTTGCTACTTTTATATCCTAAGCTGCCACCTAAGCTAAAATCAGGGAAGAAAGCCAGTTTAGCGACACCAACCTGTGCGTTTGCCGCTGCCATGGTTCTTTCTGCTGCGGCTACATCTGGACGGCGTTGTAAAATACTTGAAGGTAGATCAACTGGAATTTGTGGTAATACGGGTAATGTTTTCGGCATCGTCAATTGAAACTGATCTTGAGGTTGTCCAATCAGCATGGCGATCGCGTGCTGTAATTGTATTTGCGATAATTGCATCTCTGTATAGTTGGCGAGCGCAGTTTGATATTGACTTTGTGCCTGATCAACCGTGGTTGATGCAACAATACCTGCTTTATATTGGTTTTGTGTTAGCTGTAATGATTTCTGCAGGTTTTCCAGACTTTCTCGCTGAGACTGTAATTGAAACCCTTGTACCACCCACTGCAAATAGCTACTTGTGAGTTGTGCCTGCATACTGAGACGAATCGAGTTAAGTTCAGCCTCACTCGCCTGAGCTTTGTCCTGATTGACCAATATATTTTGACGGACTTTTCCCCAGAAGTCAGGTTCCCAACTGGCACTCAGACCAAGGTTATAGTTTGTTGTCGTACCACTATCACCTGATTTAGCTCGGGTTATAGCGCTATTGCCTGTAATCGTTGGTCGTGCACCTGCTTTAGCTTGATTGAGCAAAGCCGTCGCTTGACGGTATTGAGCTTCATATTGTGCAATCGATGCATTTTCACGATTGAGCTGGTCTACCAACTGATTAAGTTGCGTGTCCTGAAAAATTTGCCACCATTCACCTTTAGGTAAACTATCACTTGGCACCGCAATCTTCCAACCTTCTGTTTCCCATTTTTTAGCATCCAAGCCATATTGTGAGGGTTGAGAAAACTGCGTCCCAACATTCACTTTTGCTGTTGGTTCCGGCTTAATCATTTGACAACCTGATAACACCCCCACTAAACCCAAAGCAATAAAATTCAGTGTTTTAAAAGATTTGGTTGGGTTGTGTAATGAAAAAAACTGATACATCTGGTTGTCCTCTTTTTTATTTTTTCAAACTTAATGGCTTAGCTGGGAATAAATTTTGAAACCTGCGTTTCCCCCACCGACTTAATTGATCGATATATAAATACATCACAGGGGTACTATATAAGGTTAATATCTGGCTAATAATGAGTCCGCCTACGATTGATACGCCCAAAGGAACATGTAACTCAGCGCCATCCCCTCGACCCAAGGCCAAAGGCAATGCTCCAAATAAAGCTGCAAGCGTTGTCATCATAATGGGACGAAAGCGTAGTACTGAAGCATCCAGAATTGCAGTTTCAGGCGTTAATTTCTGCTGTCGTTGTAAGGTCAAGGCCACATCAATCATCATAATGGCATTTTTCTTAACGATCCCGATCAGTAGTAAAATCCCAATCAAGGCAATCACGCTAAATTCCATTTTAAATAAAACTAATGCAATTAAGGCACCTAAACCCGCTGAGGGTAATGTCGAAAGAATCGTTAAAGGATGGGCAAAATCTTCATATAAAATCCCCAGTACAATATAAATCACCACAATGGCGGCCAAAATCAGCAAGGGTTCTGAACTTAAAGAAGATTGAAACGCTTTGGCTGAACCTTGAAACCCACCCCGCACCGAGCTGGGAACTTGTAATTCATTCATTGCCTGATTGATCTGATCAGTCGCATCTGATAACGAATAACCTGCATTCAGGTTAAAGGTAATGGTACTAGCAGCAAATAATCCTTGATGGTTAACAGACAGTGAGGTATTTGCAGCTTGCCAGGCACTAAAAGTAGATAAAGGAATAGATTTCCCTGCACTATTTTGCACATAGATGCCGCGTAACGCCTCGACCGTTCGGGCATACTCAGGGGCAACTTCTATCACCACATGATATTGATTCATCGGATTGTAAATCGTGGAGACCTGTCTTTGCCCAAAAGCATCATTTAACGTGCTATCCACCTGAGCTTGAGTAATCCCCAACGACTTCATTTTGTCATGGTCAAAAGTCAACTTTGTTTCCAGCCCTTTCACATCCTGATCACTGGAAACATCAGTCAAAGCGGGAAGCTTATTCAATGCAGCCTGAATTTTAGGTGTCCAGCTTCGTAGTGTATTGAGATCATCTCCCTGTAAAGTATATTGATAACTGGCATCACTTGAACGCCCACCCACATTGATATCCTGTACTGGTCTCAGGGTAAAACGGGTTCCTGCTTCATGCCCCAATGACTTACGTAAACGAGCCATAATCTGATCAGGAGTATCGTTTCGTTCACTCAGCGGTTTTAACGCCAAAAATAAATTGGCACGGTTCATTTGTGAACCTCCTGCTGTTCCCATGACATGGTCAACAGCAGGATCTTTAGCAATCGCTGCAATGTAGTTTTTGAGTTTCTGATTCATGGCATCAAAAGAAATATTTTGATCTGCGACTAAAGACCCAATCATCACACCAGTATCCTGCTGCGGAAAGAAGCCTTTGGGCACTGCAATATATAAATAAATATTCAGCCCAATCGTAAAAATAAAAATGATCAGTGTGATTGCTTTATACTGTAGTGCTACAGCTAGACTTCGCTTATAAAGCAAGGTTATCCGCCCAAATAGACCTTGTTGTTTCAGATACGTATCATTTGATGCAACCAAAAGCGCTTCACTATCAGTGATTACCTCTGTGCTGGGATTATCCGTTGATTGATCGAACTTAAGCTGTTTAATCTGATTTTGTTTCAGCCACCATGCACATAACATCGGTGTGGTGGTCAGTGAAACCACCATCGAAATTAAAATCGCGTAGGTCAAGGTCATGGCAAACTCATGGAACAACCGTCCCACAATACCGCCCATCAATAGAATTGGCACAAATACCGCGATCAAAGAAATACTCATGGATACCACCGTAAAACTGACCTCTTTTGCGCCAGTAATAGCGGCCTGCATCGGACTCAGACCTTCTTCCATTCGTCTTGAAATCGTTTCCAGTACCACAATGGTATCGTCTACTACAAATCCTGTCGCAATAGTCAATGCCATTAAACTAATATTATTCAGAGAGAAGCCAGAGGCATACATCAGAGCAAAGGTACCAATCAGCGAGATCGGCACCGTAATTGCAGGAATTAGGGTGGCACGGCCATTTCTCAGAAACACAAACACCACAATGATTACCAGCATCACTGCAATCAACATAGTCCGTTCAATCTCCCTCAACGAGGCTTGAATGGTCTTGCTGCGGTCAACAGCGGTATGGATTTCAATTTGTGGTGGTAAGGCCTGCTGTAATGTTGGCAGAGTATCCTTGATGCGTTGAATCGTCTCAATCACATTGGCATTCGGTTGTTTAAACACCATGATCAAAACTGAAGGCTGATCTACATAGTAGCCTGCATTACGAATATCGAGTACAGCGTCTTTCACTGTTGCAACATCGGAAATTCGTACAGCCGCACCATTCTTATAACTGACAATCAATGGAATATAGTCTGCGGCTTGTTTAGCCTGATCATTAGCCTGCACTTCCCAAAGCTGATCTTTCTGTTCGACAAACCCCTTTGGACGATTGGCATTGGTTGAGGTAATTGCGGAGCGAACCGTGTCTAATCCAATGCCATGATGCGCCAACTGACTTGGATTTAGCTCGATTCGTACCGCAGGTTGCGCCGCACCACCAATACTGACGTCTCCTACACCATCAATTTGTAAGAGTTTTTGTCCTAAAATGGTATCGGCAACATCATACATCTGTCCACGCGATAGTGTTTTTGAAGTAAGCGCCAAAATCATGACCGGTGCATCGGCCGGATTGGCCTTGCGATAAGTCGGGTTGTTTTGTAGACCCGAAGGCAATGAAGCAAGCGAGGCGTTGATCGCTCCCTGTACATCACGTGCTGCGCCATTGATGTCGCGATTCAGGTCAAATTGCAATGTAATCCGAGTCGACCCCAGCGAGCTTGAGGAGGTAATTTCATTCACCCCTGCAATACGTCCTAAATTACGTTCCAATGGTGTTGCAACTGTCGCCGCCATGACCTCTGGACTTGCACCTGCTTGCTTGGCTGTTACAGAAATAGTCGGAAAATCAACTCGTGGGAGTGATGCCACAGGCAAAATATTAAATGCCAGTACCCCCAGCAACACTAAGCCTATACTAAGTAAAGTGGTGGCCACAGGACGGCGAATGAAAGGCGTTGAAATACTCATACGTCATCCACCTGTGGCTTAAAGTGTTCATAAGGTGGTAACTCACTGGCATGCTTATCTGGTCGATGATCCCCCTTTATTCGTTGTGCCAGATGATCAAAGGCTAAATACACCACTGGCGTGGTAAATAAAGTGAGTAACTGACTGAGAATCAGGCCTCCGATCATGGTAATCCCGAGCGGATGACGTAGTTCTGCGCCCATGCCACTACCAATCACCAAAGGGACTGCACCCAATAAAGCCGCCATGGTAGTCATCAAAATCGGTCTAAAACGCAATAAGCAGGCCTGATAAATTGATTCAATGGGGGTCAAGCCTTGATGCCGTTCTGCTTCCAAGGCAAAGTCAATCATCATGATGGCATTTTTCTTGACGATACCGATAAGCAATACAATCCCAATAATGGCAATAATGTTAAGATCATTATTGGAAAGTACCAATGCTAACAATGCACCAATCCCTGCAGAGGGTAAGGTAGATAAGATGGTGAGTGGATGAATGAAGCTTTCATAGAGAACGCCCAAGATGATGTACATCACGACAATCGCTGCAATAATTAACCAAACGGTATTGCTCAAAGAAGCTTGGAAGGCTAAAGCTGCCCCCTGAAATTGAGTCATCATGGTGCTTGGTAACTGCAACTGCTGTTCGGTATCTTTCACCGCTTGAACAGCTTGCTGTAAAGAAACACCTGTAGCAGTGTCAAAGGAAACCGTTGCTGTTGGAAATTGCCCGAGATGATTGACCTGTAGCAAAGTACTTCTTGGCTGGATCGTTGCAATATTGCTTAAACGCACAGGTGCACCATTACTTGAAGGGATATATAAATCCTGTAATGCCTGTAACCCATCCTGATCTTGCCCAGATAACCCAAGCACCACATGATATTGATTGGTTTGGGTGAAAATCGTGCTAATTAACCGTTGTCCAAATGCATTATAAAGAATGTTGTCGATACCCGCCGTAGTCACCCCATACTGCGCAGCAGCATCTCGATTAATATCAACATAAACCTGCAAACCTTTATCTTGCCAGTCACTGGCCAGATTCTTAAGTTCGGGACGCTGTGCCAATGCATGCATCAATTTCGGTACCCATGTCGCTAAGTCACTGGTACTGGTCGATTGCAAGGTAAATTGATATTGAGTACGACTTTGCCTCGCGTCAATGGTCAGATCCTGTGCAGGCTGTAAGTAGACCGTCATGCCTTGAGCCTGATTTAAACGTTGTTGTAAATCGCTCATCACGGTCTGAATATCTGGTCGTGCGGATTTATCTTTCAAATTAATCAAGATACGACCTGTATTTAAAGCGCTATTGGTTCCATCAATGCCAATAAATGAAGAAATACTTTGCACTGCGGGATCATGCAAGATGATTTTTGCGGCTTCCTGCTGCTTAACACTCATCGCCTGAAAGGAAATGGTTTGGTCAGCCTCTGTCGTGGCAATAATCTGTCCTGTATCTTGTACTGGGAAAAAACCTTTGGGGATAAAAACATACAACATTACGGTAAACACAAAAGTGGCAATCGTCACCACCAAGAATAATCCCTGACGTGCCAGTACCCATCGTAATGCAGTGGAGTACATTCCTATCAGTTTGTCAAAAAAACCTCCCATCGCATGATAAAAACGTCCTTGCTCTGTCTCTGGAATATGCTTGAGCAGCCTTGAAGACAGCATCGGAGTCAAAGTCAGCGAAATAAAAGCAGAGATTAAAATAGAGACGGCCAAGGTAACGGCAAACTCTCGGAATAAACGTCCGACCACGTCGCCCATGAATAGCAATGGAATCAATACTGCAATCAACGAAATTGTCAGGGAAATAATGGTAAAACCAATTTGTTCCGAGCCTTTTAATGCGGCTTGCATTGGGGGCTCGCCCTGTTCAATATAACGGGAAATGTTTTCGATCATCACGATCGCATCGTCAATCACAAAACCTGTTGCAATCGTAAGTGCCATCAAACTTAAATTATCGACTGAAAATCCAACTAGATACATGACAGCAAAGGTGCCAACCAAAGAGAGCGGTAATGCAACTGCGGGAATAAAAGTTGCACGAATACTGCGTAAAAATAAAAACACCACAATGATGACCAATACCATTGCCAATATCAGTTCAAACTCGACATCCTGAAGAGAAGCCTGAATTGTGGTGGTACTGTCATTTAAGATTTCTACTTTGGCCGATTGCGGAAAACTGCTTTGTAGTTGTGTCAAAATTTGTTTAATCTGATTTGCCACCTGAATCACATTGGCATTCGGTTGACGTTGTACATTGATAATAATTGCAGGGGTCTGCGTTGGCGCATTATTGTTATTATGTCCGACCCAGGCCGCCAAGCGAACATTTTCAGCTGAATCTAGGGTTGACGCAATATCAGACATTCGAATCGGTGCGCCATTTTTATAGGCAATAATCAGATTTTTATAGTCATCCACCGTATGTAACTGGTCATTCCCATCAATCGTTGATGACTGTACTGAGCCGCTAATCGTGCCCTTTGCCTGATTCACATTCGCAGCAGTAACTGCGGTGCGAACATCTTCCAAGGTTAAGCCCATATTCGCCAACGCGGCTGAGTTTACCTCTAACCGGACTGCGGGGCGTCGTCCTCCACTCACACTAATCAACCCGACTCCACTCACTTGAGATAGTTGTTGGGCTAAACGGGTATCAACCAAATCTTCCAGCTTGGTAATCGGCATCTCTCTGGAACTGATTGCGATAGTCATAATCGGCTTATCAGCAGGATTTACCTTGCTATAGGTTGGTGGTGTGAGTAAATCAGAAGGTAATAAATTATTCGAGGCGTTGATTGCTGCCTGTACTTCCTGTTCAGCAACATCCAAAGCTAAATTGAGATTAAATTGTAGTGTAATGACCGATGCACCATTAGAACTGGTGGACGACATTTGGCTTAGACCAGGCATCTGTCCAAATTGACGTTCGAGTGGTGCGGTAATGGTTGAGGCAATTACATCAGGGCTAGCGCCAGGATATAGCGTCGTCACCTGCATGGTTGGATAATCAACTTCAGGCAAGGAAGCGACAGGTAAAAACTTCCATGATACCAATCCACACAAAAAAATTGCGACCATGACCAGTGTAGTCGCTACAGGCCGCTGAATAAATAAACGAGAAGGATTCATGAACACTCCTTACTGCGCAGTTTGGGCAGAAGGTGGTGTCATGACCATGTTTCCTTGTCCACTATTGTGGCGTTGCCATTGTTTTGATCTTTCGGGATTGTTACTGGTTTCAGCTGTAGCTTCCTGTGCTACTGGATTGTGCCGCTGCCCATTCCCAGTTGATGAATGAATACTTTTACCTTGACCAACCGTATTGGCAACACTAATTTTTGCGCCATCCTTTAGCTTGTCCACCCCATCAGTTACGACAAGATCATTGGCATTTAATGTTCCACCAGTAATAACCGTATTGTCATCTACAACCGCTCCAGTCTGGACCGTTACGGCACTGACCGTTTGGTCTGGATTAACCTTATAGACAAAAGACCCTTTGGCACCAAGTTGTAAAGCGACTGTAGGAACAATGATTGCATTGGGAATATTGCCTAAACTCATGCGAACATTCACAAACTGGTTTGGAAATAAATGTTGATTCTGATTATCAAAACTGGCTTTGATATTGATCGTTCCAGTATTGATATTGACCTGATTATCAAGGGCAACCAACTGACCATCAGCAAGTTTTTGGGTATTTTGACGATCCCAAGCCTGTACTCCGACATGCTGTTCTGGATTATCCATAATCTGCATCAGTTGGGTTAGATATTGTTCAGGCACGGCAAACACCACTGAGATGTTTTTAAGCTGGGTAATATTGGCAATACCATTCGCATCCGAGGTATTGACCATATTGCCAACATCTACCTGTCTTAAACCGATTCGTCCATCTACAGGGGAAACAACGCGTGTATAACTCAGTTGGAGCTGAGCATTCGCAACGGCTGCTTGATCAGTTTTGACAACGCCCTCATATTGTTTAACCAAAGAAACTTGTGTGTCGTATTGCTGCTTTGCAATCGAATCTTGTTGCCACAATTGCGCGTAACGCTGCATATCAAGTTTAGCATTGGTCAATAAGGCCTGATCTTTGAGTAACTGCCCTTGTGCTTGCAATAGCGTTGCTTTGGGTGCCCGATCATCAATCAAGGCTAATAACTGGCCTTTCTGTACAAGACTGCCTTCTTTAAAATAGACTTGCATCAATGTGCCATTGATCAGTGGATGTACCACCACTGTATTGGTCGAGGTCACCGTTCCCAATGCCTGAACTGTTTGTTGTACCTGTTGTTGGCGGACTTTAGTAACACCGACAACTATTGCACCCCCATTTGCTCCCGCGCCTCTATTTTTTCCACTTTTTCCGTGTGTTGATTCTGCAGCGGATGTAACTGATTTATGAGTCAGGTGCCAAATCCCCCACCCAACAAAAAATAAAATAATAAACAAGATGATATAGCTAATAAGCATCTTGGTTTTTGGGCTATTTTTTGTAATTTTGTTTGGCTCTAAAGTCTCATTCATAGAAGTATCTGTGCTTCTTATTTTGTTCTACTATAAATATTCTTTTAGTGTTAATTTAAGCTTAAATGTAAGCACACTACACTCCAAATGTTTGATTAATGTAAAAATTAGCTGCCGCTGCCATCTCAGGCGAATTAAAGCTACTGTTATAATTTTTTTTAAATTTAGTTGACCAAAAACCTTTTCTTGATCAACTTTCTAGATCATTTTTCTGCAAAACATGGTTCGAAATCTAAACTCTTATGCTGCAATTTATAGCATTCATCCAAGGCAAGTTCATAATATTCCAAGCCTTCTTTTGCGGCTAAGAAAGCTTTTCTTTGCTGCTCAGGGTCTTTATCACACAAACGTTTAATCAGCTCCATCGCTTCATAAGGATGGAGATCATCATAATGCGCATGTGCTCTTAACCAGGCTAAAGACCGCTTATTGATGTTTACTTCAGGATGTTGCGTATAGGCTTGAATCCCTTTATAGACCTGAATCGTCCAGTCTCCTGTGGCCCACTCAATCGCAAGATTCGTGGCTGCAATGCTTTCGGCCAAACTTCCCCGAAAATTAACGTCCCATAAAAAGTGGTTGACTGCATTCATGGCCACAGGTGGCTTCACATTATTTAGCATTTCAACTGTCAGACCAAAGCCTCCCGCCCAGTCCTGATACCAGCTTAAATGTCGCTCTTCAACCTTGATATTTTGAATTAACCAGTCTCGGGTCTCGGTTACACCATCCAATGAAAAAGCGGTTGCTTTCGCTAAAGACCCTGCCATATAGGAAGGGAAATGTGCGACCAAAGGATAAAAATTCAATAAGGCCGAACGAAAACATTCAAGGCTTAAAGAACCATTCGCCATGTCTAAGAATAAAGGATGTTTGCTTACCCGTTCCTTTGAAGGTAATAATTCATCCCAAAATCGTTGAGCCCAACCCGAATGAGGTGTAATTTCTAATTTTGTTCCATATTGATTCATAGCAGTCATTGCGATGCATCCTATTTCGTATGACTTAACCCAATCATATTCTATGATTGCTGCTTTTTTATAAATTGTATCCTAATACAGCAAAGATACAATCGTTTGTGATTTAGTTTGTAACAGTTTTATTTCTTGAATCTAATTTAAACTTGAATCATTATATTAGGCAATGACCCTTATATAAAAATTAATATTTTTTTATAATCTAATACACATTTTATTTAAATCAGTGTAACGTATTAAAAAAATAATCCCTATTTTGACATTTATAACAACATTTTGGGAGTGGTGAGAGATAAGATGAAGTTGAAAGCTTCCAATATTTTGGGACAAGAACAAATCGACTTGTTAATTTCTCGCGGGCTAAATTTAGTTTGGTTTCCTAAAGAATTAGAAGTGATCTATCGAGATCAGTATAGAAATGAGGCTGCACATGAGTTCCGCTATCGCGCCCCTATCATTTTAGGTTTATATCTATTTCTAAGCTTCGGTATCTATCAGGTTTTGCCTACAGACTTACGCATTACCTTGATGGCAACCTATGGCTGGGTGGGTGTGATCATCACATTTGCATGGCTGTTATCATTCCTCCCCATGATGAACAAATGGTTTGATCATTATGTGTGTATTGGCTCAACAGGTGCTGTAGCAATCTCGTTCACCATCATTAACGTCTTGGAACAAGGGCAAAATAATGTCCTGTTCCATGCTGCCATGATGTATGCCGTAGTGATTATCTACGGGTTTGTCGGGATGCGCTTCTATACTGCAATCATTGCTGGCTGGGTGGGTGGTTTGATTGGTATCGCAGCCAGTACATGGTTCAGTGAAGCGATTGATTGGACCTTCTTGAACCGTACTTATACTTTTAGTAGTTTTCTAGGTATGGCATTGGCCTATGCCACGGATCGTCAGCATCGTGAAAATTATTTGCAAAACTGCATGATCGAACTCAATCGGCTGGAACTGATGCGCCAAGCACAACAGCTCTCCATTCTTTCACAACAGGATGCTTTAACTGGGCTCGCTAACCGGCGTTATCTGGATGAAGTACTTGAGAATGAATGGAAACGTGCAACACGTCATGAGATGCCCATTACCATTATGATGATTGATATCGATTTCTTTAAGCTGTACAACGATACGTTAGGACATATTCAAGGTGATCAATGCCTACGTCGAATCGCAATCATGCTTGGCTCTATTGCCTCACGTAGTGGCGATCTTGCGGCACGTTATGGCGGGGAAGAGTTTCTCTTGGTATTTTCCATGACTGACCGTGGCCAAGCGCTTATTCAAGTCCAAAGGCTAATGGAGTTAGTGCGTAATATTGGCATTTTACATCCACGCAGCAACGTCTCTAAACACGTGACTATTAGCGTAGGCGTCGCGACCATGATTCCAAGTGTTGGAGATAGTCTTTCTGAGTTTGTTGCACAAGCCGATCATGCATTATATATCGCCAAAAGTAATGGTCGAAATCAGTATCATATTGCGACATCAGATAATATGATTTCTGAAGCATTATAATTCATTCATCATGATTAAATGAATATTAAACTAATTTAATTAAAGTGTTTTAAAATGTGATGCAAGCCGCAGATATAATAAATTATATGTGCGGCTTAATATTTTTATTATGGTTCGATTGGTTTAAATGGTGCAACCACATCTGCATTTTGTGCGCGATGTCTTAAAAAATGATCCATCAATACAATCGCTAACATCGCTTCAGCAATTGGTGTTGCGCGTACCCCCACACACGGATCATGACGACCTTTGGTCAATACATCCGTATTTTCCCGATCAATCGTAATGGTTTTACCTGGTGTGGTTATACTTGCGGTTGGTTTTAATGCAATCGCCACACGAATGCTTTGACCACTTGAAATCCCACCTAAAATGCCACCAGCGTGATTAGCAAGAAAGCCATCCGTGGTAAGTTCATCACGAGTTTCATGACCAAATTGCCCTGCCACTGCAAAGCCATCACCAATTTCCACACCTTTTACGGCATTGATACTCATCATAGCATGGGCAATATCGGCATCTAAACGGTCAAATACGGGTTCACCCCACCCGACAGGTACTTTTTCAGCAATGATTTCAAGCTTGGCGCCACAACTGGTTCCTTGCTCACGTAACGCAGTGACCAATTGTTCAAAACGAGGCACAGCATCCACATCACCACAGAAAAATGGGTTATTTGGCACTTCAGCCCAATCCAGTTTTTCAGCAACTTCATTGCCGATTTGTGTGACATGTCCACGAATATCAATGCCAAATTTTTCAGCAAGATACTTTTTCGCAATCGCTCCAGCTGCAACACGCATCGCTGTTTCACGTGCACTTGAACGGCCGCCGCCACGATAGTCACGGAAGCCGTATTTTTGGGTATAGGTATAGTCTGCATGGCCAGGACGGAAAGTTTGAGCAATATTGCCGTAGTCTTTTGATTTTTGATCGGTGTTACGGATCAATAAACCAATCGATGTTCCCGTGGTTTTACCCTCAAAAACACCTGAGATAATCTCGACTTGATCTGGCTCTTTACGTTGCGTTGCAAACTTCGATGTACCCGGTTTACGGCGATCTAAATCTTTTTGCAGATCGGCTTCACAAAGCTCAAGACCAGGCGGGACACCATCGACAATCGCCATCAAACCCGCACCATGTGACTCGCCACAGGTTGTAACTCGAAAGAGTTGCCCAATACTATTCCCTGCCATGCTTTAACCCCTTAGTTTTGAACTGATTGCTGGAAGACTTCTTTATAACGACGGCATTGTTCAGCAGTTAAAGCAAAAATACCAGAACCACCTTTTTGGAAAGTGAGCCAATGGAAGTCAACTGTATTGAAGTTCTGACGCATTGCCCATTCAGAATTACCAACTTCAATTACAATCAAGCCATCTTCCGTTAAATAATCAGCAGCTTGAGCCAACATTTTACGAACTAAGTCCAGACCATCTTGACCCGCAGCCAGTGCAAGCTCAGGCTCATGTAAGAATTCTTCTGGTAAATCCGCCATATCTTCTGCATCCACATACGGTGGATTACTGACGATCAGGTCATACTGGTTTTCAGCAGGAATTTTTGAGAACAAATCAGATTCAAGTAAAGCCACTTGATACTGTTTGTCGTGATGCTCAGTGTTAATTGAAGCCACTTCCAGTGCTTCTTTTGAAATATCAGTCGCATCAACTTCTGAATCTGGGAAAGCATAAGCCAAAGCAATGGCAATACAACCTGAACCTGTGCACATATCCAAGATACGTTGTGGTGTTTTTGGATTATTATTTTCAGGCAAGTTATTTAACGCTTCCAACATACGGCCATTTTCATCTAGGCAGTATGGCGCGAAACGTTGTTCGATTAACTCGGCAATCGGTGAACGCGGAATCAAGACGCGCTCATCAACATAAAATGGCTTATTGAAGAAATACGCTAAATTCAATAAATATGAAGTTGGAATACGATCATTGATACGACGTTCTAACAAGCTCAGAAATTCTGCTTTTTCGCTTGGTAAAAGTTTGGCATCCAGAATTTCAGCATCTGCTTTCCATTCAAGTGATAGAGTTTGTAGTACCAATGCAGAACTCTCTGCAAAATAATCTTGAGTACCTTGACCTAAGTGCGCGTCATATTGACGTAGTGCGGTTACCCCAAAACGAACAAAATCTCGAATGGTTACTAGGTTTTCAGCCGCTTCTTGTAAATGTTCAGGGCTGATTGTCGGTCGCTCCACTTAGGCGTCTCCAAAAGTGCTAATTGCAAAACGCTTTATTCTAACGGGATTCAGGTTGATTTAACAATAAAAAAACCGCCTCTCTGCCAGAAGCGGTCTATTAAAACCAGATATTGGATAAGAACTTACAAACCTAGCTTTTCAGCCACATAATCTGAGTCTTTATCACCGCGACCTGACAAGTTAACTACGATCTTTACCTGTTTACCCAACTTAGGTGCTTCACGTAATGCCCAAGCAACGGCATGCGAACTTTCCAAGGCAGGTACAATCCCTTCTACCCGTGAAAGGGTCATAAATGCATCCAAACATTCCTGATCCGTTGCTGTTTCATATTGCACACGACCAAGCTCTTTCAGGAAACTATGCTGTGGCCCAACACCCGGATAATCCAAGCCTGAAGCAATCGAATGTACAGGCAACGGCTCACCATTATCATCTTCTAGCACATAGCAAGCCATACCATGAATCTGTCCAGGCTTACCTAAGGTTAAAGTGGCTGAATGTTTATCCGTATCTAGACCATGACCCGCAGGTTCTACGCCAACTAATTGAACTTCTGGCGTATTTAAAAATGTAGTAAAAGCACCAATCGCGTTAGAGCCACCACCGACACAAGCCACTACATAGTCTGGATTCTGACCAAAACGGTCATGAGACTGGGTTTTGATCTCATTGCCAATAATCGATTGGAAGTCACGAACCATCTTGGGAAATGGGTGTGGCCCAACCACAGAACCAATCGCATAGATATAGTTTTTAGGATCTTTTAAATATTCTTCAAAGGCGCTATCCACCGCATCTTTTAAGGTTGCTGTGCCTTGTGTGACTGAAACAAGTTTCGCACCCAAGATTTTCATCTTCACGACATTGGGGTGTTCTTTTTCAATATCCACTTGCCCCATGTGAATTTCACATGGGATGCCGACCAATGCACAAGCCGTTGCCAAAGCTACGCCATGCTGACCAGCACCCGTCTCGGCAATGACTTTAGTTTTCCCCATATACTTGGCAAGTAAAGCTTCACCTAGACAGTGATTGATCTTGTGTGCGCCTGTATGGTTTAAGTCTTCACGTTTTAAATAAATCTGTGCACCACCCAACTGGTCTGACAAGCGCTTGGCATGGAACAATGGACTTGGACGGCCCACATAGTTTTTGAATAAGTCATTCAACTCATCCTGAAACTCAGCGGTATGACGAATTTCCTCATACGCCGTATTAATTTCATCCATTGCCTCTTTTAAATGAGGCGGAATAAACTGCCCACCAAAGTTGCCAAAGAAACCTGCTTCATTCGGCAAAGCAATGCCATTAATGTGATGTTCCATATGTTTTCCTGTTCTTATAAAGTTTTAATATAAAATTTTAACGTGACAAATAACGGGTCATATCTTCAAGACCCTTCAAGGTCATTGGAAACATGTGATTTTCAAAAATTTCTTTAATCCAGCTAATGGTCTGGGTATAGTGCCAGTAACCTTCCATCTCAGGGTTCAACCAAGCAGTTTTGTCAAAGTGCTGACGCAAACGTCTTAGCCATACTTCACCCGACTCTTCATTCATATATTCCACTGAACCACCCGCAGACTTTAACTCATACGGTGCCATACTGGCATCACCGACCACAATGACCCGATAATCACGGCCATAGGTATGAAACAGATCCCATGTATTCATACGGGTTGAACTACGGCGATGGTTATCCTTCCACACATGATCATACAGACAATTATGAAAATAAAAGTATTCGAGGGTTTTAAACTCGGATTTGGCCGCACTAAATAGTTTTTCGCATTCAGCAATATAAGCATCCATTGAGCCGCCAACATCAAACAGCATCAACACTTTAATGCGATTACGACGTTCTGGAACCAGTTGTACATCCAAAATGCCTTGTTTTGCTGTCTCACGAATGGTGCCATCGACATCCAGCTCTTCTGCCGCACCTTGACGTGCAAACTTACGCAAACGACGCAAGGCAATTTGCATCTGACGGGTTCCCAAAACCTGATCATCATCCAGATTTTGGTATTTACGTTGTTCCCAAACTTTAACCGCCGAACGTTTACGCCCTGGCCCACCAATACGAACACCTTCTGGATGATCACCAAAAGCGCCGAATGGCGAGGTTCCTCCGGTACCAATCATGCGATTGCCACCCTGATGTTTTTTATGCTGTTCACGTAAGCGTTCTTCCAGCATTTTCATCAGCTCTTCGAGAGAACCTGCCTTTTGTAGCTCAGCACGTTGTTCAGGCGTAAGATGTTTTTCTAATAGTTCAAGGTCAAACCAGTCTTTCGGTAACTTGTGAACCTGTTTCAGCAGCTCATCCAACTCAAAAGTTTCGATACCATCAAAATAATCTTTCATGGCACGATCGAACTTATCAAAAAAACGCTCATCTTTGACTAAAACAGTTTTAGCCAATTGATAAAACTGTTCCTGATCTGCAAACACAAGACCTGAAGCGACCGCCTGATTAAGATCAATGAGCTCACGTGTTGTTACAGGCACGCCATATTTGCGTAAGGTGTAAAACAGTCGCACAAACATTTTTAAACACTCTTAGCGGCGTGACATAAAGGCTAAACGTTCAAGCAATTGCACATCTTGTTCATTTTTAATCAAAGCACCATACAATGGTGGGATCGCTTTTGATTTATCGTGATTGCGCAATACATCTTCTGGCATATCATCGGCCATCAACAGGCTTAACCAGTCTATCAACTCTGATGTTGAAGGTGGTTTCTTCAAATTTGGGATTTCACGTAATTTAAAGAACACCTGCAATGCTTCACTGACCAAGGTATTTGAAATATTCGGGAAATGTACTGCAATGATGTCACGCATGGTTGCATCATCTGGGAATTCAATATAATGGAAGAAACAACGACGCAAGAATGCATCTGGCAATTCCTTCTCATTATTCGAGGTAATAATCACGATTGGGCGTTGTGTTGCAGTAATAGTCTCGCCTGTCTCATAAACATAAAACGACATTTTATCGAGTTCATGCAATAAGTCGTTTGGAAACTCAATATCCGCCTTGTCGATTTCATCAATCAACAGTACACAACGTTCTTCACTGGTAAATGCTTCCCACAATTTACCCGGTTTAATATAGTTTTTAATGTCGTAGACACGATCATCACCTAACTGGCTGTCACGCAAGCGTGATACTGCATCATATTCATACAGACCTTGCTGGGCTTTAGTGGTTGACTTGATATGCCAAGTAATCAGCTTCAAACCTAAACTTTCAGCCACTTGCTCTGCAAGTAATGTTTTACCTGTACCGGGCTCACCTTTTACCAATAATGGTTTCTGCAAAGCGCGGGCAGCTTTCACTGCAAGCTTTAAGCTATCAGTTGCAATATATTGATCTGTACCAGTGAAGTGTTGTGTATCAGCAGACATTTAAAAACCTTATTTTTCTGTATTTAACGTTGTATCTAAACTGAACGTGCAGTTTTATTTGCAGTATATTTCGACCAGCAGAAACCGATCAATAAACCCGTACCAATGACAAATAAAATCAATGATAAGTTTGACCAGATTAAGACATGCTCTTTAGTAAGTACACCAAAAAGCAAACCAAAAATCGCTGGCGCCAAGGCCGAGTTTGGACCTTCTGAAATAGTTGGTGTTGCAAGAACGGCAAAGGCAACAATCCAGAGAATGCCACCTATTGGATTCGGTAGGCGTGACATCAAACGATACCAGCACCACAATGCAATTAATGTCCCTGTAACATAAACAATGATCGCAACATTTTCTTCAGGAAACTGATCCAGTACTGAAAGAATATTCGACCAAATCGCTGTTAAAGTCTCAAGCACCGCGTAAGCCCTCAGGTTCTACCGCGTTTGGATTGATTAACCCTTCTGGTGGCATCTGAATAAAAAAGCCCTTGGTATTTAGGGAGTCTAAAACATGTAAAACGTTAGCACGTGCAAGTTTACGCTCATTATGAAGTTCTAAATGCATCACAAAAGTAGCTTTGCCGAATGCTTGTAAAACTGTTTCTGGAACACCTTCAAATGGGTTTTCTTGTTCCTTGTCATCAGGATAATTTGGACGAGCAATGTACATATACATTTCATCTTTTTTGCTCGATCTATAAATATCGCAGTGCATATTGACTCACATCTATTAACAATCAGACACAGCATACATGAAAATAAAAATGGATACATTAAGGATTGTTAACGCTAGAGTCGTCTTTTTTCCAGATTCACAATACAACCTATTTCAGAGTATTCGCGCAGAGTGTCATAATCAAGCCATGATTTTTCAATGGCACAGCTATGCAACAAAACAAATATGATGATCCACACTTCTTTACTGAATACTCAAAAATGCCTCGCTCAGTGCATGGCCTAAATGCTGCTGGTGAGTGGTCCACATTTAAAACACATATGCCCCAGTTAAAGAATAAAAAGGTTTTAGACTTAGGTTGTGGCTATGGCTGGCATTGTCAGTTTGCTGCTGAACAAGGTGCTCGTTCAGTGATCGGAATTGATTTATCCATTAAAATGCTTGAAAAAGCACGTCTGTTAACATCAGCCCAAAACGTGGATTATCAACATACCGCAATTGAGGACTTTGCAGCAGATACAGCGAGCTTTGACGTCATAATCAGTTCTCTTGCTTTGCACTACATCGAAGATATTAAGCCTGTGTTTGCCAAGGCTGCATCCTTATTAACGTCTCAAGGCGAACTGTACTATTCGGTTGAGCATCCTATTTTCACAGCCTGTGAGCAACAAGATTGGTACTATGATGCAGAGCAACAGCCGATGCACTGGCCTGTTGACCACTATTTCGCACAAGGCAAAAGAGAAACCCATTTTTTAGATGCAAAAGTTGTGAAATATCACAGAACGCTTGAAACCTATATTACAGCCTTATTAACTGCAGGTTTTGAAATTACAGCAGTGATTGAACCAACACCACCTAAAGAAATGGTTGAAAGGCTAAGTTGGCAGAATGAATTAAGACGCCCCATGATGCTCATCATCAAAGCCAAAAAAAAGAGCTAATTACTTAGCTCTTTGATTTTCTAACGTGCAATTTTCATTTGCATCGCTAAATATTCAATATCTTCTTTTAACAACGCAATCAAAGGTTGTGTCAGAATGTCATAACGCCATCCCATTAAATAAGACGGTAAAGATTGCTCATCTAAATGAAAGACCACATGTTCATAAATGGCATTCATCCATTTCTTACGCAATAACACTTCTTTCGGAATACCAGTTTGTAAAACCACGCTTTCAATCAAAGCATCAATTTTAGGTGCAACTTCTTTGGAATTACTCTTGATTGGTTTTACCATACGTAATGGCCATTCTTCCTCTGGTGGTAAGAACTTGAGTAAATCCAAAATGGTCTTTCCGTGTTCGCGTACAATGTGTGGGCGAATATCTTTAATCCGTGCCAACTGAAAATTATTGCGCGGATTCTTTTCCACCAAATCAATCATAGTAGAGTTTCTCAAAATAAAACTACGTGGCTGATTCAGTGCCTTGGTAATCTGCTCTCGCCAAATGCTGAGTTGTTGCAACTGCATCAGCTCACGGCGCGAATGTCGATAATTACCGATATCGGTATACAATTCCGCTAGTGGTGTTTCCATCGCAATCTCTTTGGTGAGATTTTGACAATCTTCCAATACGTATTGATACAGCCCTTTTGCTTTCAGATCTGTTTTCAGTGCATCTGCAAGTTTGCTTAAATAGATGACATCATTTGCCGCATAGCACATCTGCTCTTGTGTCAAAGGTCTCGCAAGCCAGTCTGAACGGGTCTGATCTTTTTCAATCTCAATATTCAAACAGGTTTTAAGCGCGTTTTGATAACTAACTTGAAGCCCATGTCCGAGAAATGCCAACGCAATTTGCGTATCGAACACATTATTGAGTGGTTTTTGATCGGCATAATGATAGATCAGATCAATATCTTCACCACAGGCATGAAAAATATTCTGTTGAGCCGCGAAAATCTTTGGCCAAAAATGACTGAGATCTAATGCTGCACCATCAAGTAATAGAATTTGACCATTTAAATTGATTTGGCAAACACCAAGTTTAGGGTATAAGGGGCTTTGTTGCATAAATAAATTTCATCCCCATACATGTTAGATGAATACAGAATCAAAAAGCCGATATAAAACAACGAACTGGTCTGAGTACAATCAGGCTTTACGTCAACGGGGTGCTTTCACCATTTGGTTTGATCCCCAAATGCAATGGTCTGCAACACCTAGTGGAAAAAAAGGACGTCAACCTACCTACACTGATATAGCAATTCAATTTGCCCTGACGATACGAAACCTGTTCCAACTGGCTTTACGCCAAACACAAGGTTTCATTCAAAGCCTTTTTCAAATGGCTCACCTCGACTGGAATGTTCCAGACTTCTCAACATTGAGTCGGCGAGCAGATAAGCTCCAGCCACTTCTACATAAATCAGCAAAAAATCCACAGGAAGACTTGCATATTTTAGTTGATAGCACAGGGATCAAAGTTACAGGCGATGGGGAATGGGTGCGTAAAAAACATGGCGTAAACCAACATCGTCAATGGCTGAAATTACATCTTGCGACAGATGCAAACAGTGGAGAAATACAAGCGGTTGAAGTCACGACCTGCCAATATGGTGATGCTGAAATGCTCCCACCTCTTTTAGATCAAATTGATGAACCCATTGCATCTGTCACGACTGATGGTGCTTATGACACAGTGAATTGTTATGATGCGATTTTGAAACGGCAAGCAAATGTAATTATCCCTCCTCGTTCCAATGCTGCTTTATGGGTAGAAAATGAAATTGGTAAAGCAAGGAATCATGCAGTACAAGGCTGTTGGGACAAGGGTCAAAAGCAGTGGAAACGAGATATTGGTTATCATCGACGATCCAGAATAGAGGCTAAAATGTTTGCCTTGAAACGACTTGGACATGGTGTATCTAGTCGATGCTTTAATCGTCAGGTGGTTGACTTGCAAATAAGAGTCGATATTTTGAATAAATTTACTCAACTTGGTACAGCTAAAACGGTGGCTGTTGCATAAATATCTGAAGATTAGAACAACTCTACCTTTCGTCTATTTGTGCAACAAAGCCGGTATAAGGTATCAACCTTAATAAACTCGGTATCAAGGGCGTAGACAGAACACTGTTCCATCTGTTTGAGGAGAACAGCTAAATCTTGTTGCTGTTGGATAAACTGAAACATGTGTGCTCAAATAAAATAATAAAGAACCATGTGCAATAAAACTGCCAAATGTCAGTCATTGCTCAACTGAAAAATACAAAAAATTAATTGGTATTCCACATACACGACATGAAATCACTCCTCTACCCATTTTATCAAAAAACGAAAATCCTTTTCGCTTGATAATAGTGCCACAAATCACAATAAATTGATCTACGATAATGTTAGACAAAATGTAAAATTTAATTATTTGTTTAAATTAACAGCATGAATTTAATATAAATATAAAAAAAATGCGAATGAAGCCTATTATTTCATTCGCATACGGTTATGTACAGCCTGACTTAAGGTATGGCTATCGACATATTCCAGCTCACCGCCTTGAGGTACGCCTTGTGCAATACGGGTCATATGAATCGGCAAATGTTTAGTAGCTTCAACCAGATAATGTGCTGTCGCTTGCCCTTCTACGGTAGCATTGGTTGCCAAAATCACCTCTTGAATCTGCCCTGCACTGAGACGTTGAATCAGATAAGGAATACCAATCTCTTCTGGACCAATTCCATCTAGTGGCGATAAATGTCCACCAAGAACATGATATTTTCCGCGAAAACTACCACTCTGTTCAATCGCCATTACATCAGCAGGAGATTCAACCACACACAATAGTTGCTCATCACGTTCTGCTGAAGCACATATATCACATATTTCATTTTCGGTGAGCGAGTGGCAGATACGACACTCATGAATATGGCTCGACGCTTCATGTAGGGCATGTGACAAAGCAAATGCACCTTCACGATTTTTCATTAATAAATGCAATGCCATACGCTGTGCTGATTTCGGACCAACACTTGGTAATATGCGTAATGCTTGAACTAATTGTTCAAATCGTTCACTAAACACAAATCAACTCTCATAATCTCCCCTAACCCCTCTTTATTAAAGAGGGGTACTCCTCCCTTTATTAAAGGGAGGCTGGGAGGGATTTAAAATAAACCAGATAAGCCTGGTGGTAAGCCCATACCTGAATTTGCACTTTGTAATTTCTCTTCAGAAATTGCTTCAGCTTGACGAGCTGCATCATTCATTGCCGCAGCAATCAAATCTTCAATCATGTCAGCTTCGTCTTGTAACAAGTCTGGGCTAATTTCGATACGCTTCACTACATTGCGGCAAGTCATGGTCACTTTAACTAAACCACCGCCTGCTTCAGCGTGAACTTCAGTATTTGCAAGCTCTTCTTTGGCTTTTTTAAGATTTGATTCCATATCTTTTTGCATGCGCTGAGCTTGCTGCATGAGCATATTAATGTTCATAAGTCTCTCTCGTTAAATTAAATCTAAACCGCGTGATATGTCGCGAATAATATCATCAATGTCTTCTAAACCAACAGACACACGAATCAAACCTTCTTCAATTCCTGCAGCTTGTTTAGCTTCAGCCGACATTCTACCATGTGAGGTCGTTGCTGGATGTGTAATTGTTGACTTAACGTCACCCAAATTACTGGTAATTGATAAGAAACGTGTATTATCGATCACCGTCCAAGCGCCTTCACGTTGACCTTTCACGACAAAAGATACAACACCGCCAAAGCCTTTTTGCTGTTTTTTCGCAAGCGCATGGCCTGGATGATCAGGTAGACCTGCGTAATACACTTTTTCAACTTTTTCGTGCTGATGTAACCATTCCGCCAATTTTTGAGCACTTTCACAATGGGCTTTCATACGAATGCTAAGGGTCTCTAAGCCTTTCAAGAAAATCCATGCATTAAATGGACTCATCGAATTACCTAAAGTACGGATCACACCATTTACTTCCTCAAGCAAATCATATTTTCCGACAACAGCACCACCCAAGGCACGACCTTGGCCATCAATATATTTGGTTGCTGAATAAAGTACTAAATCTGCACCAAACTTAATCGGCTGTTGCAATACCGGTGTACAGAAACAGTTATCCACCGCAAATAGCGCCCCATTGGCATGGGCAATATCGGCAATCGCCTGCATATCACCCACTTGGGCCAATGGATTAGATGGTGTTTCGATAAATAAAATACGTGTATTTGGACGAATGGCTTGTTTCCAGCCTTCTAGATCACCCAAATCCACAAAGGTCACTTCGACTGCAAATTTTGCAACGTATTTTTCAAATAAGGCAATGATTGAACCAAATACTGCACGAGAGCAAATCACATGGTCGCCAGCTTTTAAATAGGCCATACACATGGCATGTACCGCTGCCATACCTGAACTGGTTGCAACCGCACGTTCTGCACCATCCAATACAGCCAAGCGTTTTTCAAATGCTTGTACAGTCGGATTGGTATAACGTGAATAAGTATTCCCTGCGATTTGTCCTGAAAATTTTGCTGCAGCATCAGCCGCACTTTCACACACAAATGATGAGGTCAGGAAGATTGGTTCACTATGCTCACCTTCAGAGGTCCGATCATGCCCTGTGCGAATTGCCAGTGTTTCTAATTGGTATTCTAAATCATCGCTTGGATTCATCGTTCTGTATGCCTTATGATCATAATGTCGAAATGTGCCAATATTTTGAGCGCCTAAGGTATTTAAGGTCAAGGCGTAAGATGAAATTATCGCTTAGACTTCGTGCAATCTTGACTCATGATGAGACTTTCTAAGATGAAATCGCTTGTGGAACAGCAAAAAATAAATTTTAAACATCTAGCTATGCGTGTCTTCGATGCAGACAAACTGGTTTTGTCTCAATCTACGCCGTATCAAGTGATTGCTCAATTTAAACAGACCTGTGTCCGTTTCTACGCATCAGAGAACAAACGCTATAAAGAACCATTGGTATTTGTTGCACCTTTGGCCATTAATATGGATATCTATGATTTATATCCTTATCGTTCATTGGTAAAGCATTTTCAGGAAAGTGGTTTTGATGTCTATCTGATTGACTGGGGCAAGCTTACGTATAAAAACTATCAGGTTAACTTTCTATCTTTTATTGATAAGTTTATTCCAAAATGCATAGAAGCTATTCAGCAACATTCTACATCTGAAAAAATTTCGCTGCATGGTTGGAGCATGGCAGGAATTTTCGTCACCCTTTATACCGCACGACATCAACCGAGTGTAGTCAAAAATCTTGTGGTCTTAGGTAGCCCGATCGACAGCTATGCTTCGGGTTATATTGGCAAGCTATACAAAACTTTGGCTTATCTGACTAGCCGTAATCCGACCATTAAAGACTATATTTATAACCGTTTACCGAAATTAATGATTCATTCACCTGGCTTCCTAAACTCGCTTGGATTCAAACTATTAGATCCGAAAGGCTGGATTGATGGCAATATCCAGTTATTGAAAAACTTGGATAATCTAAAGCTGGTACAAGAAGATGCAACGCTTAGTCATTTCTTAAATAATATGATTGATTACCCCGGTGGTGTAAATCAAGACATGCTGTTTAATGTCTGGCTACAAAATCCGTTAAAAAATGGTGCAATTCAACTCAAGAACAAGACCATCGAGCTGAAAAATATTAATTGTTCTCTATTCGTCGGCGCAGGAAAAGGTGATCAGCTCGTGACTGCTGAGTCTGCATTTCCGCTGACCCAGTTGACAAGTAGCCAAGATGTCACGTTTACTCTTATCCCTGGTGGGCACTTAGGTTTAATGTCCAGTCAAAACAGTTCAATCGAGTTCTGGCCAACATTGACAACATGGTTAGCCGAACGGTCGACACATATAAAAAGGTAAGCTATGACTCAATCTGTTGCATTTATTGGTTTAGGCGCTATGGGCTATCGTATGGCGGCGCATTTGCCTAAATATTTCGAGAAGGTCTATGTCTGGAATCGAAATTTTAGTAAAGCTGAACAGCATGCAACAGAATATGGGACTACAGCAGTTGAACTTGCACAAGCGGTTCAGGCTGATATTATCTTTTCATGCCTACCCACCAGTGATGATGTTGAGAAACTCATTGAAGATGTTTCAATTAAATCAGGTGCCATCTGGATTGACTGTACCAGTGGTGTACCCGAGACAGCTCGCCGTTTGGCAGAGAAACTCAAAGCACAAAATATCGATTTTCTAGACGCACCTGTGAGTGGTCAAACTGTTGGCGCTGAGAATGCAACCTTAACTGTGATGGTTGGCGGGGATGTTAATGCCTTTGAACGTGCTTATCCAGCAATGGCAGCAGTCGGTAAATTGATTCAACATGTGGGGGAATCTGGCGCTGGTTTTGCGGTAAAAGCCATTAATAATATGTTGCTTGCTGTGAATTTATGGTCTGTTGCTGAAGGCTTTAGTACTTTAAAAGCACATGGTGTCAACCTTGATGCAGCGCTGAACTGTATCAATGCATCGAGTGGTAAAAGTCTGGTCACAGAAACGATTTTTCCGCAGCGTGTTCTTAGCCGTGAGTTCCCTGTAACTTTTGGACTTCCATTACTTGCAAAAGATACAGGTATCGCTCTTGATTTAGTCAAGGATGCAAAACTTCCTGCACCTATCCTGTCTTTAACGCAAAGCTTGATTCAGGCAGCGAATTTAACCGCTGAAGCAGATAGTGACTTCTCCGCAGCCGTGAAAATGTATGAATCGTGGACTAAAATTACGCTGAAATAAGCAAGTTCTTGTGTAAAAATTCTTTTGCCAATATGAAAGCCGCTCTATTGAGTGGTTTTTTAATATATCGGGCCTTATTTATATTAGTCTTTATATCAATCAGCATAAAAATCCACTTCATTCACTGATCCACAAATCCTAACTTCATCACCCAATGACCATTCTGCTGCTCTGGCTGCCATAGCAGCAGGTACACCCTCCGATCCCGGCCCTGCGGGTACATCATACGTCGCATGCGCATCATGCGCTAACAACACATCATAACCTAGTGCAATTGCTTCACGCGCAGTCGCAGCCACACACATTTCGGACAGTACACCGCATATTACTAGAGACTTAATTTTTAGTTCGTCCAGAATTTTCTGGAGTGATGTTCCATCAAAACGATTGTCCTCATATTTTCGTACGACAAACTCATTTGACAGCGGAGGAAAAAATAATGCCCAACCTGTTTGAAATGGCTCATCTATAGCTCCTTCATCTCCATCATTTTGCAGAAAAATCACTGGCGCGTGGGCAGATCTTGCTTTAGCAAGTAAAATACTGATGGATACAATCAACTGTTCTGATTCGGGTACAGCATCTATACCTGACACAAAAGCATTTTGTACATCCACGACAATCAATGCGTCGACCACATGAATTTTGGTTGAAATAGCGATCTCCTTATGCTTCGAATGCAATTTAACATATTGGTTTTAATTATTTATTATTTTCATCTATTTTGAAAACTCTCCAGTTTAAGACTAAAAATACCCAATTTTATGTACTCTTTTTAGTCCCTTTCTGCTCTATAACGAATCCATATGAGTTAAGTTTCCCTAGTGTAGAAAAATAGAAAACAACATAGAACCACCTGCAATCAAAAGCATCGCATCAAGCATAAAATTAAAGGTTCGATCTGACATTTTCAATACAAAGGTTTTACCAATATAATTACCAATGATTAAAGAGGTGCCCACTGCAACCCCTGCAATTAAGATATTTTGCTGTAAAACACCTAGTACCCCAAAAGTTAGACTTTTTGTCAGGTAAATTGCGAAGGAAGCTGCTGCTTCGGTTGCTAAAAGCCCACCTTTTATTAAGCCAAAACCATTAAAAATTGGCAGCAATAAAGGTCCTGTAGAAAACACGATCCCCGTAATGTATCCGAGCACCCCTCCAGCAACCACCATTTGCCAAGCATTCAAAGTAAAATTACGATGCTTTGCATAATGCCGCATCGGAATAAGACATAAGAAAAATAGACCAATACATAGATTAGAAAGAAATGGAGACATAACCCAAAGTGTATTTGCACCAAATACAGTTGCTGGAATACCTAGACTGATAAATAATAAGAAAGCTTTAATATTTAATTCGTTACGCCACATCACAACACGAGAAATATTTCCCATAATAGAAGCAATTGCCATAATTGGTACTGCAAGCTTCGCCCCAAAAATATACGCTAAAATAGGCAATAAAATGATCGATGATCCTGTACCGACAATGCCGCTAATCAAGCCCGAAAGAACGCCAATCAAGGCAAGTGCAACATAGATCATAGGATAAAACACAAAGATAATTGTCTCGATTCTATAATACTCTAGCTGTTGAATTAAACTACGTTGCAAGCCGCAAAAGTGCTCCCTGTACTCATTAGACTCACAATAGTCCCTAACACGATCTTTTTCATTTATTAACTTATTTTTATAATTGAACAAACAGTATACATTCTTAATTAAATAAGTGATTAAAAACAGATAAATGGACGTAATTCGAATTAACATTATGAGGAAAAGACCAATAAAAACCCATGCCTAAGCATGGGTTGACCTTACAGACTGTGAAACTATACCGTCCCTACATATCGATAAATAGTACCATCTTTGGGATTTTCAAAAAGTAAATCGATATTGGGTAAAAGGATTTCACCCTCAACTTCAATATGTTCAATACGCTTAAACAAGGGAATTTCTTGATCATTAGCAACTTTTACTTTAGCTGTCGCGATCTTTTCGGCCTCAAATTGATCCTTTACTTTAATTTTTATATTGTTCATAAAAAACTCCTCTTTTTAAATTTTAAATACAGCAGCAAAACGAAAATTTAGAACGATGAAATTGCTGAATAAGCCAGCGGCATCGCAAAGAAAGTTAAAACAAATGCTGCTGAGCGTTGTAAATTGCGTTGATTCAGCCAAGAGATTTTGTTTGAAATTAAAATAGATCCAAATGCAATCCATAAAAAAGCAATCGGAGTAATTAAAGCCAGGAATACACCCATATGAACAATGTATTCATGTAGGTTAAGCCAAGCAGTGTGTGGAAAAATGGCTGAAGCGAATAATAAAGCTTTAGGGTTCAGTAAAGTCGCTACAAATAAAGCCTTAGACGCAATCAAAGGTTGGCTCAAATCCAGTTCTTTTGTAGACGTAAGCCACAATTTAACTGCCAAATAGATAATAAAAGTTGCACTGAGTAGTTTGATTAGCGGTGGTAACCAAGGCACATAATGTGAAACAGACTCAAGTAAAAAGCCCCATGTTGTAATGGCTATGAAATAACCAACCACCTCCGCAGGGATCAATTTCAATGAACGTTTAATGCCTGTCTGGATTCCCGACGAAGCCAATAATGTATTCGTTGGACCAGGTGTTAGTAAGATCGTAATGATCAAACCAATAAACATAAATGACACCATAGACAAATACCTTTGCTAAGTTTCGCAAACGCAATATGGCAAAATAAATCAGCAGTTGTCGACAAAATGGTTGTAACGAAAAATATTACGCCTATTTTTTTATATCTAAAATCAAAGTATTACCGTTTAATCTGTTTAATTAATAATTTAAGATATCTTTTTCAAGTTTGTGATAAAAGTCACATTTACCCAATAATTCCATGTAGATAGCATCCTATAAGTTCACATAATAGGATAATGTTTGATCAAAAAGTAGCGCTAAAATTTAAGTAAAAGATTTACAGCAACATCACATTCCAAATGTGAAAAATAATGATTAACTGCTTTTCTATTTTTATACTTTAACAGGTTGTTAAAAGAGCATTATTTACGAAAGCTGAAGTTCCAGTTACAGACTCAAGTATACAAGCTTTTGTTTTTTCTATATAACAAGAATTCAACCTTAAAAATGAGCAAAACTGATGAAGTCTGTCAGACTTTTATACGTAAGCAAAATTAAGAATATTGACTCAAACTTAAAAACAGATTTGATTAAGATCCTCGATGAGGCTGTAGATTTTAATTATTGTAATGATATCAGAGGTGTTTTATATTATGGTCACGGCTATTTTGTACAATGTTTAGAAGGTCAAAAGAACATCGTTGATGATTTATTTTATAACAAAATTGTGAAAGATGAACGACATATCAATTGTGAAATTCTCTATTACACTGAATGCGAGAATCAATTTTTTTCACAATGGTCGATGAAGTTCTCACCTGTTAATCAGAACATTTCAGATTTTTTCATGAAATACCATTTAGAAGAATTTAACCCTTATCTGCTAACAGCCGAAACTGTCGAGAAATTTGTTTCTGTTTTGGCTGGAGAGCCTGAATATGATGTAAAAGCTTATGTTTCGTAATGAATGAGCTTTTTATTCATGATAATGATCTAAAAAGGTATCTGTCTTAAAGGTACCTTTTTACCAACTGGAATAAAATTTAACAAAAAGAAATTGAACTAACTGCTTAACAGTGCTTATATATCTAACGAAGAGGACGACCTCTTTATTCAAATTTCAAGCTTTAGGACGACCTAAAATATTAATAAAATGAGGTGTCGAAATGGCTTGGGCTTATCTAATTTTAGCTGGTATTTTTGAAATTGTATGGGCATATTCCATGAAAATGTCCGACGGTTTTACCAAGCTTACGCCTAGCATCATTACGATTGTTTTTATGATTTTAAGCTTCGGTCTATTAGCCGTTGCGATGAAAACACTCCCTTTGGGCACTGCCTATACGATTTGGGTGGGAATTGGCGCTGTCGGTGCATTTCTGATTGGGATTTTCTTCTTACATGAACCCATGGGATTTTTACGCCTTTTAGCAGCAGCATCCATCATATTCGGTGTAGTACTGATGAAAGTGACTACAAACCAATTCTGAATAAGTGAAATGTTTATCCCCCTAATTAAAAGACCATCTGCATAGATGGTCTTTTATACTCAATAATAAGCAAAATTATTTGGTCGCTAGAAATAGTACAGCATTTTGTCTACTACTGTTTTCAGCCGCGGCATAGAATGCCCTATTGGTTTTATTATAGTAGATAATTCCGCTTACGGCCTGACCTGCCATATAACATTGAGAATATCCAAATAATAAATCCAATTTAAAATACGCAGCACCAGGAATGGTTGTTGCCTTACCGGTAAAGGTACAGCCACTTATTCCACGTCCAGAAATCTCACCATTACTCGTGATCGAAACAGTAGCTTTTTCTACACCCTGTACAATTGCCGAAGTACCATTATAAGTACCAACGATATCAGATAGCTTCGCTGAAGATTCGCTCAAGCTTGCATCATATGTAGTATTAAAAGTTACTTGATTCATTCCCGAATAAGCGATCGTTCCATTTAGACTTTTTTTAGTTTCAGCATTGGCCATAATTGAGGTATTAGAACTGGTTGCTCCAGCAAAATAGTAGTCTTTACCATTGGTCGTTTGTGCTACTTTACCTGTCACTTTTAAATCGCCACTCATAAAACCTGAGACTACGTTCTGGTATGGTGGTGTATATAAAAACCAAAATTTATTGTTCTTTTCAATAATTCCAGTAACACTTTGGCCCTGACTCGTCGAACCAGAATAAACACCTTGGATTTCAGCATTATGAGAACCGCCATTACCATTATTATCTTTATCTATTGGTACATAAGTGGAGTCACTACCACCACCGCATCCAGTCAAACTCAACCCTAAAAACCCTATAAATACCAATTTTTTCATGAATTTACCACTTGTTATAAATTAGGGCTTTCTTATAGCAAATTGATCATCCTTTGTCACATATAAAAATAAAAAACTACCGATATATGTGGAATTTAGCTGGTATTTTTCATCTATTGTACACAATTAAAAAGCCCACTCTAATGAGTGGGCTTCCCCTTAATTCTTTTGCGCTGAACGAAGGTTATTGTTGTTTAGTTATTATCAAACAACAGGCTAAATATAGATAAAAGTGTGACGTGAATCAACAAAATTATGCTTATTTTGATAAAATTTTAAAGCTCAGCTACACAATAGGCCTACAGGTCATACAAATTAGAACGTAGAACAAAGCTTTATTTTTTCTTGCTGAATAACAATTACCATGTCAGGAAGCTTGGTTCTCAAGAGATGACTGATTCATACAGTACTTATATTTCTCTTCTTTGTTTTCAATTCCAACGGTATGAATACACGAACAAAAGTGCAGGACATCGTTATGCTTAATGCGTTCAGGTACATCAACCCCATAGCACTGAGTATCAATCTCACTGAGTCTAGGCGCCATAATCCACTGACCTGAATAAAAGGGATAGCCTAACCCAGCAACTACAATGATGATCAGTATAAAAATCGGAAAGTTGTTTTTAATGTTTTTTAGCATCTTGTTTGATTCGTCGTGGGTTTTTATTAAAATTATATAAATTTCAAATAACTATAAATATAGTTTAAGTTTCTCGCAATCAAAAAACAAAAAATCCTTTTGTGCAAGGATTCGCTCTAATGGTCTTACAGGATTAAGCATTTCTTGGCCTATCTTATTTTCTAGCGGCTTTCCCCTCAAAGGCTGAAGCGTTAATCAATAAGTATTCAAGTTGATTTAGATAAATCCATAGTCAATCGAACTCTATGATCCCAAACAACGTTGATATTTGGGATTGTTAATTCCGAAACTCGACAAAATACAGTCCATAGCACCATTTACAATTTAATTTGTTAAAATGCATATGAGTGAAATTAAGGCATAAATAAATGTTAAAAAAGAGCAATATAGTGTAAAACCAAGTCAAATAATACAAAAGAAAATCACTTATAATTATTTGTTTTATATAAAATTATAAAAAAGTATTTGATATATAAGGTTTTTCAATATTATATGGATGAATTATGGAGTAAAATTACACTCCTACCATACAGTTTCATTGAAATTTCATTAATAAACCTTATATTGGTATATACGTAGCGATCAAATGCCCTATATCTACAGCTTTGATTTATACTTTTTTAATTAGAGGAACGCCTCATGAATAAGTTAATGGTTGCAGTTTTTGCTGGCTTAATGACCCTAACTGGTTTTAGTGCACAAGCTGCAACACCAGAACAAGAATGTAAAAAGTTACAGGATGACTATAACCTGATCTATGCTTCTAAAGGATTCTGTTTCAAAGATGCAGATGCTAAGGCAAAGTTTGGTAATGAAAATTGCCATACCACAAAGCCAAAGTTCTCTGACAAAGAGCAACAACGTCTTGATGAAATCAAAGCACGTCAAAAAGAGCTTAATTGCAAATAAAGAAAGCTTTCTGAAGTATTAAGCTTCCCTATTCACTCTCTTCCAAGAGAGTGAAATTGTCAGTTGTTAAAGAATACGCTCCATTTAAAGGATGAATTATGGCATACGATGACCAAAATATTTTTGCACGAATCCTTCGTGGTGAACTACCTGCAATCAAAATTTATGAAGATGATCAGGTACTCGCATTTATGGATATCATGCCCCAAGCAGATGGTCATGCTTTAGTGATTCCAAAGACGCCTGCTGTTACTTTACTCGATTTACCTGCTGATGCAGCGGCGTATACCATCCAAATCGTGCAGAAGATTGCTCAGGCAATGGAAACAGCTTTAGATGCAAAAGGTATTGTTCTCATGCAGCTTTCAGGTGCAGCGGCTGGACAAACGGTTCCCCATGTACATTTTCATTTGATCCCAAGCTCAGTTCATGAACTTGGTCGTCATGCAGCAAAAATGGGCGATCAAGAGAAAATTCAGGCGCTTGCTGAAAAGATCAAAGCCGCACTTTAAGTCATGCTTTGAACAAAACAACGGAGTAGTGACTCCGTTTTTTATTTTTATAATTACATAAAAAATAACAAGAAATATATTTATTACCAAATGTGAATCGTCATCAAACTGTCATTTTTCTTTCACTTCTCTGTCACAAAGTTTACCGATACTGCATACAAGTCAGTGAGCTGTGTAACTTTATGTACACAAGCAAGCTTATAACAGTAACTAAGGCATCAGCCATTTACAAAAAAGTGTTTTGGAGAAATCTCAATGAAAAAATTGCTTCTTGCTGCTACTGTAGCAACTTTAGCCATGAATGCAGCACAAGCAGCACCAACATTGTATGGTAAGCTCAGTGTATCTTTGGATCAAATTGATAAAAATGGTTTTAAAGACGAAAGCGTAACAAAAGTGAACTCTAACGCTTCTCGTATTGGTGTGAAAGGTGAAGAAAAACTGACTGATAAACTTTCTGCAGTTTATTTAGCAGAATGGGGTGTTGCAACTGACGGTACTGGTTCAGACACAGATTGGGGTATGCGTAACCGTTTTGTTGGTATTAAATCAGATGGCATTGGTACTTTAAAAGTAGGTCAATATGATTCATACCTTAAAAATGCCGCAGGTAATAACCAAGACATTTATAACGATCACACTGAACTTGATATGACCAAAGTTCTAGTCGGTGAAGATCGTTTAAGTAACGTAGTTGGCTTTGAAACTGACAAAAAATTATTAGGCGGCTTGGCATTCAACATCATGTTCCAACAAGGTGAAGAATCTTCAGCTATCAAAAATGATGCTAAAGGTCAAAAAGGTAGCCGTGATGGTTTTGGTGATGGTATCTCAACATCTCTTACCTATGAAAACAAAGACATCGGTTTAGCGGCAGCTGTTGCGGGTAACCGTGGTGTAGCATCAACATATAATGCTTATAACAAAGAGCTTGGTGGTAAAATTTACTCTGATGCGGTGCGTGTAACAGGTTCATTAGATTTAACACCAGTTGGTGCTAAAGGCTTGGTATTTGGTGCATTATGGCAAACAGCTAAGCCGACTGATAATACAGTCGTTGTAGGCACTGCACCTGCTGCTGTTTCTTATAAAGGCTTAAAAGAAAATGCATTTGGCGTAACGGCTGCATATGTAATTCCTGAAACACCAATCAAGTTAAAAGCAGAATATATCTCTGCTAAAACTGAAGTTGATGGCCGTGAAGATCGTAAAAATGACCTATATGGCGTAGGCGCAGACTACAACATTAACAAGCAAGCTCGCTTCTATGGGGTTGTTGCTCAGCAAAAAATCGATTGGCAAAAAGATGATAACAAGAAAACTGTTATCGGTTTAGGTATGGAATACAACTTCTAATTTGAAGTTATATCCAAACTTATAGAAAAAGGGCAATCTGCCCTTTTTTTTATTTTTATAAAAAAAAGAGATTTTTCAAAAAAAGTTTTTAATAATTTTACGGAAATTCTGAATCACAGGATCTTGGGTTCGACCCCGTCTGAAAATAAGAGAAAAAGGTGCTGCATAGCCAAAAGTTGCGGGTAATAAGACCTTTAAACGCTGTTGCTCTAGCCAATAGTGTGCAAAGTGTTCGGGTAAATAACCGATATATTGCCCCGATAAAATAAGAATCAATTGTGCTTCCATTGAGTCAACTGTGGCAAACGAATGCTTAAAGCCCTGCTTTGCCAATTCAGTGTGACTCCAATAACCACGACTCACCATTTTTTCACGTCGAATTTTTTCTGCGGTTAAACCTTGCTGCAGATACAAAGGATGGGTATTACTGCAAAACAACCATTGTTGCTCTTTATGTAAGGGCTGATACATGACCCCATTCATTTTTAGAAAAAAACAACCAATCGCCACATCAAAACGGTTTTCCAAAACCCCGGTTTGTAGCTCATAAGGGGATTGTACTTGCAACTTGATATAAATATTCGGATTTTGCTCTGAAAACTGCTGAATAATTTGATCTAAAGGAATATTTTGATCTGTCACCATAGAATCCAGCATGCCGATTTTAATGGTTCCAGTTAGTTCACCTTTGATCTGTGCTGTATGTCTGGAAAAGTTATCCAGTTCATTCAATATACGCTTGGCTTCTTGAAAGAACATTTCTCCTTTTTGCGTTAAAGAAAAACCTCCACGTCCACGTTCACATAGCTTAAAACCAACCAGTTGCTCAAGTTGTGTCATATACGTACTAATGGCTGAAGTAGAAAGATTCAGCTCTTGCTGAGCATTAGCAAACCCCTGACTTCTTACAACACTGACAAAAATTCGAACCAACTTGATATCCATATGCGTCATGGCTTCCATCTCATATATCGCTCTGCATTATTCGATCTTAAAGCATTCCTATAAGACTTAGTTTAGAAAAATCACAACTAAGTTTTTTAAAAATAGGATTTAACCCTGTTCAATGTTGGTCAATAAATAGAAAAAAGGAGAAACAAATGAACAAGACGTTAAATCAACCGCTCGGTGGAAATGAAATGCCACGCTTTGGTGGTATTGCCTCTATGTTACGACTACCAGTTGTGGATAATGACGCAGGTCTGGCAGAACTCGATGCCGCTTTTGTTGGGATTCCTTTAGATATTGGGACCTCCCTACGCTCTGGGACACGTTTCGGCCCTCGGCAAATCCGTGCTGAATCCGTCATGATTCGTCCATATAACATGGCAACAGGTGCAGCACCGTTTGACTCACTCAATGTGGCTGATATTGGTGATGTCCCGATCAATACCTTTAATTTGACAGAAGCGGTGCGCATTATTGAAGAGCATTATGACCGCATACTGGCACATCCGATTATTCCACTCACTATCGGCGGGGATCATACGCTGACCCTGCCTATCCTACGTGCAATCCATAAAAAACATGGTCCTGTAGGTTTGGTTCATATCGATGCACATGCTGACGTCAACGACGAAATGTTTGGCGAAAAAGTTGCACATGGCACCACTTTTCGACGTGCTGCCGAAGAAGGTCTACTGGATTGTCAACGTGTCGTTCAAATCGGTTTGCGCGCCCAAGGCTATAGTGCAGATGATTTTAACTGGAGTCGCCGTCAAGGCTTCCGTGTCGTTCAAGCAGAAGAATGCTGGCATAAATCACTTGCACCCTTAATGCAGGAAGTGAGAGCGCAAGTCGGTGGTGGGCCTGTATATTTATCTTTTGATATTGATGGGATTGACCCAGCGTGGGCACCAGGTACAGGAACACCTGAAATTGGTGGTTTGACCACGATTCAAGCGATGGAGATTATTCGTGGCTGTCAGGGATTAGATCTGATCGGATGTGATCTGGTTGAAGTTTCTCCGCCTTACGACACTACCGGTAACACCTCATTACTGGGTGCAAATTTGCTCTATGAAATGTTATGCGTGCTTCCCGGAGTGAAAATACGAAAATAATTCCCCGCTATAAAACAAGAAAAAACATGGATTTGAATAGGTCGATACGGAATGAAAAAAGATCAATCAAAACGGGCTGCGGCAGCAGCCTTCGTAGGTACAACTATTGAGTTTTATGACTTCTATGTTTATGCAACAGCTGCCGCCTTGGTTCTCGGCTTGGTATTTTTTCCTGAAACTGATCCTGTAACTGGCACATTGGCAGCTTTTGCAACCTTTGCTGTCGGTTTTATTGCCAGACCAATTGCTGCCGTTATTTTCGGACATTTAGGCGATAAATTAGGCCGCAAAAAAATGCTGCTGTTTACCATGCTACTGATGGGACTCGCGACTACAGGCATTGGCTTGATACCCAGTTATGATCATATCGGAATTTGGGCACCTGTTCTGCTGATTGGACTGCGCTTTTTGCAAGGCTTATCTGTCGGTGGTGAATGGGGCGGTGCCGTGTTAATGGCCAGCGAACATGCCCCTGCCCATAAAAAAACCTTTTTTGCTTCTTTTGCGCAAATGGGTAGTCCAGCAGGTTTGATTCTGTGTCTTTTAGTCTTTAAAGGCATTACGTCTTTGGATGAACAAGCCTTACTGAGCTGGGGCTGGCGTGTGCCTTTTTTACTCAGTTTTGTATTTATGCTGATCGGCCTTGCCATTCGCTTAGGCGTTGAAGAATCCCCAGAGTTCAAACAGATGCAAGCCAAGCAAGAAATAGCCAAATACCCTGTCAAAGAATTACTTAAAAACTATTGGCCGCAAGTGGTCTTTGCGGGTCTCGCCATCACCATTGGCACTGCGGGTTTCTTTTTTACCAATACTTTTATGATTAGCTATGTCACGCAGTATATGGGTATCAGCCGACCAACGATATTAGATGCATTGTTCTGGGTCACCCTATTTGAATTTTTAGCCATGCCTATTGCTGCTTGGTATGCCAGTAAAATTGGAGCACATCGCTTTTTATTCTGGGCAGCAATCCTCTGCATCGTCATTCCTTATCCCATGTTTATGTTGGTCAGCACTAAAAATATCTATTTCATCGTGTTAGGTATCACCTTGGCTGTACTTGCCTTGTCATCTTTATATGCTGTGGTCGCAGGTTTTATGGCTGAAGCGTTTCCTGCACATGTCCGCTATTCAGGGATTTCCATTTCCTATCAAATGATTGCGGCAATCACCAGTGGCACTACACCCATCATTGGAACTTTGTTGGCTCAACATTATGCAGGCCAATGGCTCCCTTTAGCTTTTCTGTTTAGTTTCCTATCACTGTTATCTCTGATTGGAATTTCTGGCATTACCCGATTAAGACAACAACAGCTCAGCCACCAATACGAAAGCAACCAAGTCCCGAACAAGCTGCTGAATGGATAACTAACAAAAAGAACCTAGGGTTATTCATGAATGAATATGGAGAGTCGCTCATCATGCATAGAGATCGTTCTAAACAGATTACAACAATTGAAAGTTATGGTATCGAAGAAATCCCTGCGCATGCTCGGACAGCAACGCCATTTGATTTATTTCGCCTCAGTTTTGGCGGCGCCAATACGTTTTCCACCTGTGTCTTAGGCAGCTTCCCGATTGTATTTGGTCTGTCTTTTCAGGCTGGATTCTGGGCAATCTTATGCGGTGTCTTATTGGGTGGATGTATTTTAGCACCGATGGGCATTTTTGGCGCTCGAACTGGAACCAATAATGCCGTTGCTTCGGCTGCCCATTTTGGTGTCCATGGTAGAATTGTTGGTTCATTTTTATCCTTACTGACAGCCATTGCCTTCTTTTCCCTCTCCGTTTGGAGTTCTGGTGATGCCCTGATTGGTGCAACCGAGCGACTGTTTGCAAGCTCATATCAAAGTAATTGGCTGTATGGACTGGTGTATTGTGGATTTGCCTTACTGGTACTGATTATTTGTATCTATGGCTTTCGTTTTATGCTGCTGGTCAATCGCATTGCAGTGATCGCTTCCAGCCTATTATTCTTTTTAGGGATGTTCGCTTTTTCCACACAATTTGATTCAAGCTATGCAGGACAACTTCAATTGGGGCATACTGGCTTTTGGGCAGCGTTCATGGGCGCAGCATTAATTGCATTCAGCAATCCCGTTTCCTTTGGTACATTCTTAGGTGGTTGGTCACGTTATATTCCAAAAGAAACTGCATCCCACAAGATTATGGCGGCAGTTTTTGTTTCGCAACTCGCAACTTTAATTCCTTTTCTCTTTGGTCTCATGACGGCCAGTATTGTTGCCAATAGTGTTCCGACATTTATGCAACAGAATAATTATATTGGTGGGCTAATCCAGATTGCACCTGTTTGGTATTTTATTCCGCTATGTTTAATTGCACTGATTGGTGGTCTATCTACTGGAACTACGGCTCTTTATGGCACGGGTTTGGATTTGTCGAGCCTTTTTCCAAAGTCACTGACACGTGTTAAAGCCACGATCTGGGTCGGCCTACTCTCTATCCTATTTATTTTTATAGGCCGTTTTGCAGCCAACTTGACTCAAAGCGTCATGACGTTTGCCACCCTAATTGTAGTATGCACCAGCCCATGGATCATTATTATGATTATTGGATTTATCAAACGTAACGGATATTACAGAAACGATGATTTACAGGTATTTGCAAATGGTCTAAAAGGTGGGGCTTATTGGTTTCACCATGGCTGGAATTGGCGTGGCATCATCGCATGGATTCCAAGTGCCGTGATCGGCTTATGTTTCGTGCATTTACCTGATCAGTTTATTGGTATTTGGGGGCATTTATTCAATGGGCTCGATCTAAGTTTACCCATCAGTATCTTTCTTGCAGCACTACTGTATAGTTCACTGCTCAAGCTATTCCCTGAACCAAGCATCGTTTACAGAGCAGCACCGACCGCTGAAAAGTTAAAGCTAAAATGTAGTACATCATTTATTTCAGAGTAGCGATCGATACTTAGTCTAAAAAAAAAGCCTGCTCAAATGAACAGGCTTTTTTGCATAAAAATATTTTACTTTTTAAGGAAGCCACTCACCAAATTCAAGACTTGCTGAATATCTTGATTGGCTTCTTGAGGATTGGTGCTGCTGCCTTGAGGTGTTAAAGAATCAATGACTTGGGGTAAAACAGAGGCAATTGCGCCATAAATGGCCTGTTTTGGTGCCTGAGTTTGTTGTGCAACCTGTTCAATATCCTGATCATCAAACAAACTTTGAATATTTTGTGCTGGAACATCTGCTGCATTTTGTTGTTGCGGATCAACCCAACTTTGTACTTGATTGGATAAACCCGCATTTTTCAGTTTATCCAATGCGCCTTGCAAACCACCTTGTTTTTGAATCCAAGCCAAAACCAAAGGTAATACTGCAATTAATAAAGTTTGTGCAGTATTGCCACCCGTTGTATTGCTTTGGGTTGAGCTATTTGCCCCACCCAATTGTCCCAATACAGAGCCTAATATCCCACCTAAACCACCTTGTTGGCCTTGGGTATTTTGCTGTTGTCCACCCAGTTGTCCAAGAACAGAACCTAAAATCCCACCTAAACCACCAGCTTGACCCGATTGCTGCTGACCGCCTAAAGCTTGCTTTGCTAAAATTTCAACAATGTTGGTTAAATCAGTCATGACTTAAACTTTCCTTTGGAATTATTTATGCAAAAAGCATACGCTGCTTTGAAAGCACAAAACAAAGTTAAATTGTTAAATTTTGCAAGAACTTGCAACCTTTCCCAGCCTGATTATTTTACCAGCGGAATTTATCCCAATTCTCAGGATTCGCCCAAAATTTAGAATTAAACCAATCAGGCACATGCTTATAAGTCAAAATATTGAATTGCCATAAAGCAAAATCATTGTCATGCGTAGTTTTATCAATCAATTGAGTAAAACCAAGCGAACGTAGTAACTTTTCATCATCCAACTTGCTAACCACCACAATCCGCTTTGCCATCAGGTCTCTTAACTTCACCAATAGCTGTGCTTTTTGTGTTTCGGTGATGTTTTGCATTTCTTCGGTATCAAATAATACAAAACCTAAATCATAACGCTGCGTAAATGGCAGACTTAAAAAGTCAGTTACGTTAAAATAATGCCATTGAATTGAAGCATTTTGGTCAATCTGCTGACCGATACAAAGTGCAGTATGAATGGGCTGTTCTTGAGATAAATCGTCTAGCATAGAAGTGATGACATTTTGTTCAGCCATAACTGCAACCCTTGATTGAAAAGATGAGAGTTTATTAATGGAACTACAAGGCATTTGTCATAAAATGCATGCAGCGCTCAAAACGCATAGTGTAACTGATCAATCAACAAGCAAGGCAAATGTTGAATATAAATTTATATTAGATCGTTCAGAAACTGACCTTCCCTTTGTTTTAGGGCAAGAAATCGAGATTGAATGGACCGGTAATATTTTTTGTACCTCTTGCGGCGCAAAAACACCGAAGTCTTATTCACAAGGTCATTGTTTTAAATGTTTTAAAACTAAAGCTGAATGTGACCTCTGTATCATGAAGCCTGAAACCTGCCATTATCACTTAGGAACGTGTCGTGAAGACCAGTTCGCACATGATGTCTGCTTCCAGCCGCATATTGTATATTTAGCTAACTCAAGTGCCTTAAAGATCGGGATTACCCGTATCGTCAATATGCCGACCCGTTGGTTAGATCAAGGGGCAACACAAGCTTTACCCATTATGAAAGTTGGCTCACGTCGTTTGTCTGGTCATCTGGAAACTTTAATTGGTACGCAGATCGCAGATAAAACCGACTGGCGTAAACTGCTCAAAGGTGAAGCTGAGCCATTAGATCTGATTGAAAAACGCGATCAGATTCTGGAAGAATTTGCGCCGAAAATTCAAAGCATCCGTGAAGAATTCAATCAGAACCTTGAATTTAACGAAAGTTTGGAATTCTTGGAAGATGAAACGCCACGTGAATTTATCTATCCAGTTGAGCATTATCCTGAAAAGATTAAATCGCTGAATTTGGATAAAACACCAAAAATTCGTGGTGTGTTGCAAGGAATCAAAGGTCAGTATTTATTAATGGATATTGGTGTGATCAATATCCGTAAATATACAGGTTATGAACTAATCCTTCGTGCCTGAATGATATGCATAAAAAAGGTGGCTTAATCGCCACCTTTTTTATTTAACCCGTTTTTAAGCAATTCAGAATCGCCTGTACTGGATCTTCAGTATTTCCTGAAATCAGCTGCTTATGCATGCTTAAATGCTGCATCATTTGAATATGTGCCGTTTCGTGATCCATTAAACGTTCAATTTCAGTGGCTAAATGCTGTGGTGTTGCATCGGCTTGAATCAGTTCCTCAATCACTTTCTTACCCGCAATAATATTCGGTAAGGAGTAATACGGGATTTTAACCATGAATTTCGCAATCAGATAGGTCAACCAATTTAATTTATAGAACGTTACCATTGGGCGATGTAGTAACATCGCTTCCAGTGTCGCAGTACCCGATGCCAATGCCACAATATCACTGGCATTCATGACTGTACGACCAATTTTAGATTCCGCATCACTATTTTCTAAAACATGAATTTTTGCTTTTAAACTGACATCCAAGTGTTGAATACCCTGTTCAATCTGGTGTTTACGTGCATCATTAATTGCTGGGATTAAGAACTCCAGATCAGGATGTTTACGGTGCAAGATTTCTGCAGCGCCAGTCAATAAGGGCAATAATCGCTCAATCTCACCACGACGGCTACCTGGTAGTAATGCGATATGGGTTTTGTTTGCAGACAGACCCAATTGATGTTTGGCCTCAGTAATTGGATTTTTTAAAGGCAGTTGCTTGGCCAATGGATGCCCGACAAACGCAGCTGCAACGTCATAGTTCTCATAAAAGGTTTTTTCAAATGGAAATAAACACAGAACCAAGTCAATACTGCGTTTAATCCCATGGACACGACCTTGACGCCAAGCCCATACTGATGGACTGACATATTGTACGGTCTTAATCGGTAACTGTTTTTCTTTAATAGTTTTTGAGAGGCGTAAATTAAAATCTGGCGCATCAATACCAATAAAAATATCAACGGGATGCTCAGTCCAGCGTTCAACCAGACCATCACGTACTGCAAATAGCTTCTTTAAATCTTTAAGAACTTCAACAATTCCCATCACTGATAGAATTTCCATCGGATAATAACTATGAAATCCTTCTGCAATCATTTGTGGACCGCCAATTCCCTCAAATTCGGCCTCGATACCTTGTTCGCGAAAACTGCGCATGAGTTTCACCCCTAGAGTATCTCCAGAAACTTCTCCCACTACGATACCAATCTTTAGTTTTTGCTTTGACAAGATCCACACCCCACAGAAATGTTTAAATGATTCTAACAGAATGATTTTACATCGAATCAGGCCAAACAATGCAATTTGTTCTTGATTGGTGAATATCATTTCATCTGATACATCATTAATTATTAAAAATATTATCTAGATTTACGATGGTTGAATAATTGATTGTGAGTTATTGAAGGCTTAACATAAACAAGAATCATTTTCATATGTGATTTATTTTCCTGTTCTCCCAGTTCAAGACCCTTTATGGCTAAATCTGCTTCTATTCCGCTTGTCTATCGACTGAGCATTTTCTATCGCTTTGTATTGACCTTTGTCATGGGCTACTTGTCGATGATGTACTTATGTCTGGCGCTTACATCCTTATTTATTTATGTTTTAGACAAAGCAGAAGCGATTTATCTTGCAGCCTTTATTTCAATTTTCTTTTACTTGTTTTTTATTATCCTGAGTTTTTGTGTGCATTCTTTACTAAAACTCAGCTTAACCAGCCTGATTGTTACAGGCGCATTGTTTGGCTTATCTGTAGGTTTGAATTAAAAATGCAAAATAAAGGTGTTCGCCAATCAATGGCATGGTTACATGCTTGGACAGGTTTGATTTTTGGCTGGCTTTTATTTGCCATATTCTTGATGGGTACAAGTTCCTACTACCGCCATCAACTTAATTTATGGATGCAACCACAGTTAGCTCAATATCAAATCAATCAAGAGATTGCGATTCGTACCGCAACCGATTATTTAAACAAAAATGCAGCAAATGCCAAATCATGGTATTTCAAAATTGCCAATCATGAAGAACCTGTCAACCGAGTGTATTGGCAACAAGTCAGTGGCAGTTATGAAAGTAGAAGTTTAGATGCCAATACTGGACAAGCGTTTAAACTCTCAGCGACTCAAGGTGGTGATTTCTTTTATAACTTCCATTTTCAGCTCTATGGTGTTCCCATCATGGTTGGACGGCTGATCGCCTGCCTCGCTGCATTCATTATGTTGGTCGCTTTGATCTCTGGCATCATTACTCATAAGAAAATATTTACCGACTTTTTTACCCTGAGAACCTTTAAATCACAGCGCTCCTGGCTAGACTTTCACAATGTTTCTTCTGTTTTGGCACTGCCCTTTTTTCTAACCATTACCTTTACGGGTTTGGCGATTTTTTTCTATCTATACTTGCCTTGGGGCATGCAAAAGCTCTATCCAGAAAATTCTTTTCAATATTTCACTGAGATTCGAACAACTGAAAAAAATACTGTACACCAAACAGAACCTCAAAAAGCCGAGATGTTACCCATTGGCACGCTATTAGAAAAAGTAAAACAACAATGGGGAGATCAAGCCTTAGCATCCATTGAGGTGAAAAATCCAAATACAGATCAGGCAATCATTACATTTAAACAGTTAGAAGATCGTTCAATTAGCTTAAATCAGGCACAAATCACCTTTGATGGACAGGGCAAAATCTTAGGCAACACCCGCAATGAAAGCGCGGTTGCGACGCTGAATGCAGGTGTTTACGGCTTGCATATGGCAACTTTTGCACAGCCAATATTACGCTTTGCTTTGTTCTGCTCAGGTATTTTAGGTTGTTTGATGATTGCCTCAGGACTATTGCTCTGGAGCCTAAAGCGCCAAATTCAAAATAAATCCAATCAATTTCATTTTGGCTATTATTTGGTGGATCGCCTAAATGTTGCGGCCTTTGTCGGTCTTCCAACGGCAATGCTAAGCTATCTATTTGCCAATCGGGTTGTACATATCACTGACACCACGCCAAACTATGAAATTTATACTTTTTTCAGCGTATGGGGACTGAGTTTTATTATCGCTTTATTGACAAAAAAACAATATTTATGGAAATCACAAATCGCCGTCTTTGGACTCATTGCCGTAACTCTCCCACTCTATAACGCGCTGTACCTCATTCAGCATCAATTGATTCAGGATCTGCACAGCTATTGGCTCTTCTTGCGAGTTGATTTGTTCTTATTGGTCTGTGCCCTATTTGCGGTGTTTATTTTTAGAAATATCCAACCGATTCAAGAAAAATCCGTTCAGAAAATCAAAAGTAAGTTAACCAAGCAACAAGAGGTTAAAGCATGATTCTGTTGAGCCTTGTATTGATCTTCATCGGGATGCTGCTGCTCTATAAATGTAGTTCTAAACAGATTAACAAAGCAAAACAGCAACTTTTCATACGTTATCGAACTATCTTGAGAGTTGTAGCTTACCTCTGCTTTTTATGTGCGGGTAGCCTGCTTTGTTTAGAATATGGCAGTTCCATTGGCTTTATCAGTTGGTGGATCTTCGCTACACCAGTGACCTTTTTATTGGTGTTATCCGTAAATGAGCTTAAACCCACTAAAAAACTAAAATAATCTTGATTCAACAGCTATCCTCAACTTCTGCCAAGGATAGCTTCATGACTTAAAAATTAATGCCCGTGACGGCTATGGTCTTCCTGAGAAGTAGCTTTGTCTTTGTCATCACAACATTTCATCTTTTTTTCACAGCACTCTTTTTTATTGGCGGCCTCTTGTTCTTTGCAACAATCAGTTGCAGCAAAAGCGGGTACAGTAGTGGCCAATAAAAGCGTTGAAAATAATACAGTTTTTAAGTTAAACATGATCATGTCCTTTAAATAAAATAAGAAATTCACATTTATAAAAACAGGACATGATTTGGAGGCCGATAAGGCAACTGATAAATCCCTAAAGTCAGTTGATGCACATAAGCTGAATTTGCTGCTTTAATTGATTGTAGACTTCGCTCAATGCAAGAAGACCTTTGCTCAAATGTAGCACCTAAGCAACACAGACTCTTTTGACAATGTGATGTATCCATTTTATCACTGCTTTCCAAGTGATCATGCTTACTCATCATGGCTACACCACAATCAGATATGACAGCATGATTTGAAATCACTTGCTCTACAGGTTGAGCTGCTTCATTCATAGAGATCGCCATTGCAAAACTATTGCTTATAAAACATAGTGCAATCAGCAATGAAATGAGGCTTCGAATAAAAACAGACATAGGGCAAAATGATCAAATATACCATCCGTGTATGGGTTCAAAATAAATCAATCACCGTTGATAAAGCAAGCGGTTCTCAATCCCCGTAATCAAATAAAGCCAAAATTTAACTTTCTTTAGCTTTTTTTTGCATAAGTAAATCACTATTCATCACAACGAGTTATCTAAAAAAAGCATAAGATATGCTGATTTTTGCATAATTAGGCATATTGTCGATGTTTGGTCCTATAGAATTTATTATGGCTGGGGTATTGGTTGGCTTCTGTGTAGGTATTACAGGTGTCGGCGGTGGTTCATTAATGACCCCAATCCTGATTAGCCTGTTTAAGATCGAACCACATATTGCTATTGGTACTGATTTACTTTACGCCTCTATTTCTAAATTCTGCGGTTCAGTTGTTCATGCTAAAAAACTGAACATTGTTTGGCCCATTGTCTTATGGCTTGCGCTTGGTAGTATCCCTGCATCTTTTGCAACTGCTTGGGTGCTTGAACATTACCTAAGTCAATCTACCCATTATAAAGCTGTTTTGACCATGGTCTTGGGCTTTATGCTGACCTTGACGGGTATTTCAATTGTATTTCGTGCGCAAATTGAAAAGTTCTTTGACCGTTTCCGTAACCGCGAACAAGCCAATATGGAAAGCGAACAGCATGCATTGCAGCATAAGCGTCATTACATTGTGATTATGGGCATTGTATTAGGCATCTTTGTGACCTTGTCTTCTGTGGGTGCTGGTGCTTTCGGTATCATGGCCTTAGTACTTATGTTCCCCAATCTTCCTATGATCCGTATCATTGGTTCAGACGTCGTACATGCGGTATTGCTGACGGCAGTTGCCGGTCTAAGCCATATGTCTTCGGGTAATGTCGACTTTACCCTATTGATGTGGTTACTCGTTGGCTCAATTCCAGCAATTATTGTGGGTACGCTTATTAGCTCACGTATGCCAGAAAGACTGATTCGAAAAATTTTAGGCATCACTTTATTTGCACTCGGTGTCAACTTTATGCTCAATCCTATCAAGGCTAAACCAAAGCCAGTTGAAACGCAGCATGCCGTGGTCATTCAGCAAACAAAGCATGTAACTACAACAGTTTAAGCATTAAAATGCTGATTATTTCTGCATAATTTATAATTATCGCTAGTTAACCGATCGGCATTTCATGCTATATTCGCAGACAAAATAACCTTTTCTTCCGATTGAATTTGTGACAGCAATGAATACTCTACAGCCAAATACAGTTTCTCAGCCCGATATCGACGACGTTAATATTAAAAGCATTCAAACCTTGATTACTCCAGCTGAGCTGAAAGCAGACCTGCCTTTATCAAAAGCTGCGTCTCAAACTGTATTACAAGGACGTGCAACTGTACGTAATATTTTAGATGGCAACGACAAGCGCTTGTTTGTGGTGATTGGTCCTTGTTCGATTCACGATCCTAAAGCTGCTCATGAATATGCTGATCGCCTCAAGGTTCTTAGTGAAAAAGTAAAAGATACCTTATATCTGGTAATGCGTGTTTATTTTGAAAAGCCACGGACTACAGTTGGTTGGAAAGGTTTAATCAACGATCCAGACATGAATGACTCTTTCAATATTGAAAAAGGCTTACATATTGGTCGTGGTTTATTGATTGATTTGAATGAAAAAGGTTTGCCATGTGCAACTGAAGCACTGGATCCAAACTCACCACAATACTATCAAGACTTGATTTCATGGTCTGCAATTGGCGCACGTACCACTGAAAGCCAGACCCACCGTGAAATGTCTTCAGGTTTATCTTCACCTGTTGGCTTCAAAAATGGTACCGATGGCGGCTTAACCGTTGCAACCAATGCCATGCAATCGGTAAAGCATGGTCATAGCTTCTTAGGTCTAAATGAAGACGGTCAAGTTGCGATTATCAATACCAAAGGTAACCCATACGCGCACGTGGTATTACGTGGTGGTAATGGTAAACCAAACTATGATGCAACTTCCGTTGCAGAAGCTGAAGCCGCTTTGGCAAAAGCCAAAGTCAGCAATAAGATCATGATTGATACGAGTCATGCCAACTCAAACAAAGACCCATACTTACAACCATTGGTGTTAAAAAACATTACTGAACAAATTCTTGATGGTAACAAGTCCATCGTTGGCATCATGGTTGAGAGTCACTTAAAAGGTGGTCGTCAGGATATTCCTGCAAACCTGAGTGATCTTGAATATGGTAAATCCGTGACGGATGGCTGTATCGATTGGGAAACTACCGAAAAAGCATTATTAGAAATGCATGAAGCATTGAAAGACGTATTACCAACACGTTAATTCAATCTTTCAAAAAACAGGCTCTTATGAGCCTGTTTTTTATTTATCGATTCGATTAACTCGTACAAACGCATAATACAGCTTATAGCTTTTTGCTCAATGTGGACTGTAGTTTTGATATGATTCATACACTTAATAATAAGAGAAAGTTTTAATTCTTGCTAAACAATCACTATCAGAAGCCCGAATAATCCAATCATGACGATTTACTGTTTTTGATAAGTTGATCTGCCTAAAAATATTAAGTTTAGCAGTCTGAATACCTTAATTTTACTTTGATCTAGCAGTCATTTTTTGATTATACTGCTGCCACATTTCTCCTACGACGTAGCGCTGATATGAAGTCCAGTTTTCGTCAACATTTGCTTAAGTGGCGTGCCAGTCTCGGCGCGGTTACTTTGCTGTGTTTGCTCTGGCATATCTTCTTACCAACGATGGTTCATACAGGCGTCGTACCTGCACTTTATGCAATGCCGAGTCATTGCCAGGTCACTGAAATTCAAAATGCACCGTTGATGTCTCAGACGCATTCAGGTCATCATCAACACAGCATGCATGACATGCATCACGGACAGCAGCTACAGCATGCTAAACATGCTCAGCTCAGTGAATATGCACAACAGGTGTATGCACTGGCTAGCCAAATCATGAAACATTGTCCTCTCTGCTCCCATGGTCTAGATGCTGCTGCAATCGTCCCGCTCATTGCATTCATTATTATATTTCTACTGGCTTGGTTCAGTCGCGTTCGCTGCCTGTGCCATACGTGGACAGAAGATCTGCACATCGCCCGTATCTTCTATATTTTCCCAATCAAACAAGCCCCGCCACTCGCTTTATAAAACGCAAATTTTACTTCGTACCCCGTAAATAACGGTGGTGCGTTCTCGTTTATTGCTTTTTATTGAGTTCAAAATGAATACTCCATTCCGTTTGTCTGTACTTGCGGCTGCGTGCCTGTCTGTTGGCTATAGCTCTGTTGTTTTTGCAGAAACTGTACCTTCTGATGCAACCAAAACCTTAACCACGATTGTAGTCACCGCAAGTCGTGAAGGTGAATCGATTAATAATACCCCTGCTGCGATCAGTAAAATTAGCAACAAGGACATTGAAGATAAACATGCAACCTTTATTGGACAAATCATTAATCAAACACCAGGTGTGTTGATGAATGATTTGGGCAATGAACAGCATATGATGTCGATTCGCCAACCGATGACCACAGCTGCTGTTTATCAATATTTAGAAGATGGGATTTCAATTCGTCCCGTGGGTGTGTTTAACCACAATGCCTTATATGAAGTGAATTTGGCAGGTATTGATAGTATCGAAATTTTAAGGGGCCCTGCCAGTAGCCTATATGGAAGTAATGCGATTGGTGGAACCATTAATTTCCTGACCAAAGCACCAAGTTCAACACCAACGGCCGATCTAGGCATCAGTGCCAGTTCTGAGGGATATCGCCGTGTCGATATCGGTGCTTCAAATACCTTTGACAGCGAATTTGGTGAACATGGTTTAAGGTTCTCAGCCTATGCCAGTGACCGTGGTGATAGCTGGCAAGACCATGCTGAAAGCAATAAACAAAGCATAACGCTCAGACACGATTGGCGCATCTCTGATGCCACACAAATCAAAAATATTGTCAGTTATAATCATTTAAAAGCAGATATGACCGGTAGCTTAAATCTGGAGGATTATCGTAAACGCCCAGGATATAGCTACCAAACATTTACCTATCGTGAAGTCGATGCCACCCGGCTTTCTTCTCAAATTAGCCACCAGTGGAATGATCAGCAACAAAGCCAAGTCACTTTATATTATCGTGATAATACCACCGAGCAAAATCCAAGTTATAACATTCGTACCGATATCCAAAATGGCAAACCGACAGGCACTTATAGTGGGCAAACTACCTATAATGCCTTTCAGTCTTATGGTTTAAATGCTCAACACGCGATTAGTTTTGATCAAGTCAAACTGATTGTGGGTGCAATGGCTGAACACTCTCCCAACCAAACCAAAACCAATGATATTCAAGTTTTCCGTGATCCGAACACTTTGGTCTATACCGGTTATCAACAACGCCAACGCCTACGAGATTTTAATGTTGACGTGAATAATCAGGCCGTCTATGCGCAAGCCAATTGGCAAGTTTTACCGACTTTAAATTTAGTCGGTGGTGCACGTTATGACTGGATTGGTTATGACTATGAAAATAAATTAACGCCTTCAAAAATTACAGGTGCGCCAGATGAAAAGCGCAATTTCCACAAAGCCAGCCCTCAAGTCGGTTTTGTCTGGAACATGACACCAGCAATTGACCTGTATAGCAATTGGTCACAGGGGTTTGTCCCACCCGAAGTCAGCAGTTTATATGGTGCGAATCTGGTGACACCAAATTTAAAAGAAGCAACATTTGAGAATATTGATGCGGGTTTACGCTTCAAATTATTGGATGATCGCTTAGATGGTGAAATCACTGTATATCGTTTAGCAGGTGAAGATGAAGTGATGAGCTATACCAAGCCAGATAATACCCGTGAGCCACGCAATACAGGTAAAACCTTACATCAAGGCATTGAAATTGGGGGAACTTGGAAGCTCAGTGAACTTTATGATCAGCGCTTAAAACTTTCAGGCAGTGTTGCCAAACATGAATATAAACAGTTTCAACCTTCCAGCGTTTTAGATTACAGCGGCAACACCATGCCAAGTGCACCTAAAACATTTGGTACGCTTGAATACCAGATCAAGCCCATACCTGAACTATTACTTTCTGCGGAAGCCGTTTATGTCGGCTCTTACTGGATTAATGATGCTAACACGGAAAAGTATGATGGTCATACTTTGCTGAATCTACGGGCCAACTACCGTAAAAATGCCTATGAAATCTTTGGGCAAATCCTGAATGCCACAGATAAGCATTATGCAGAAAGTACTTCGTTTAGTAATAATCAGGCCAGCTATACACCTGCTGCACCACGCACCTATTTATTAGGCTTAAGCTACCACTTTGGGAAATAAGCCATGAATGCCAGACTACTGAAAAAACTACTGTCATTACACCGTAATTTTGGGATGGTGTTCGGTATTCTCGTTTTGCTTTGGTCTTTAACAGGTGTGTTGCATCCAATCATGAGTGCAACACAACCTCAACCTGTAAAACGAATGCCCCCATCTCAACAATTGGATTTAACACATGCATTAGCGGCAACGGATGTTTTAAAACAACATCAGATAGCACAATTTTCAGCACTACAGGTGATTGAATTAAAGCCTCAGCATTTTGCTTATCGCGTCTTACAACCCAATCAAAATATTGCTGAATATTATGATAGTCAGACAGGTCAATTGCTGATTGATGCAGAACAACAAGATGCCCAACGTTTAGCACTTTGGTATACAGGCTTATCGCGACAGGACATTGTATCCAGCCAAATCATCACCACATTCAGTGATGATTATCCGAGTGTCAATCGTTTACTGCCTGTTTGGCGTGTTGATTTTCAAAATGGTTTACGTGCCTATGTTGATCCTTCACAAGCCCGATTGGCCACACTCTCCAATGATCAAAAGATGTGGATGGCAAAAATCTTCCGCTTAGGTCATACCTGGACATGGGGTGATCAAGCTTGGACAGGTCAGACTATTCTCATGCAGCTGGCTTTGATTGGCATACTGTGCATGACTTTTATGGGCATTGGCTTATTTTTTAAAATTCACAATCGACGCAATCACCGCTTAGGGCATAAGCCAACTCGTTTTCTACACCGCTATTTAGGCATCAGTCTAAGCGTGTTTATTCTGCTTTGGGTGATGAGTGGTTTCTATCATCTTTGGCAGAAAAAACCTGATATTAAAAACATTCAACCTGTTTTTCATACTACTGATTTAACTACTCAAGCATGGCAGCAGGTCACGACACACCCCATTCAACGGCTGGATCTTGTTCCAACATCCTTTAGCGAAACACATAGCCATGCAGCATGGATGATTCAAGCCATTGGACAAACACCACTACAAGGAAGCATGACAGCAGCAAGGAAGGAGCACAATCATCACCCTAGCAAAACAGCGGCACCTAACATTCAATTTGTTGATGCCAATAATACTAAGGCACTTGATATTCTTGAACAAAGCAAACTATTGGCTGCAAGCTATTTAGGATTACAGCCTGAGCAAGTGCAACACGCTTCATGGGTGACCAGCTTTGGAGGAGAATATGGTTTTATCAACAAACGCCTACCCGTGATCAAAGTTGAGACGCAGTTAGAGAATCAACTCAGACTGTATATTGAGCCTAGCAGTGGCATGATTGCAGCACAAGTTACCCAACAAGATGCTTTAGAAGGATTTAGCTTTGCTTATTTGCACAAATGGACATGGTTGCCAATAGATAAAACACTTCGAGATATCATTCTAGGTACGATTGCCGGATTGGTTGCTGTACTTTCTGTACTTGGTTTCTTGGTTCAACTACGTAAGCGCTAACATCATGAGAGTGATCCTTCTTTTTTAGCAGGATCACGTCACCTCAAGCGATTAATTTTTTTAAATGATATAGAATGAAGCAATCACAACACTGAGAATCACACCCGTTTCAGTCAGCTCAATTGCTGCGCCTACAGTATCGCCAGTAATCCCGCCAATACGTTTAATAAATACAGAACGCAGATAGAAAAGCATCAGTAAAAAAACCAATAGTGCAACTAAACCCACCCATTTAAATATACAAAGCAATGAAATTGTAATGACAAAAACCATCCAAAGTTGCTTATTTGGCATAAAATCAGTCATAGAACGCCCTAAGCCTTGAGCACGCACATAAGGTGTAGTGAGGAATAAAAACAGTGGCACATTGCGCCCCAGCATAGGCAAGACAATTAAAAAGGCAGCCATTTGTTGTTCGAGCAAAACATATAAGGCCACAAATTTCAGCAAGCAGACTACGACTAAACTCAGCACGCCGATTGGACCACAAGCAGGGTCTTTCATGATTTTCAGGGTTCGTTCAGGATCACCAAATCCACCCACCCACGCATCTGCACTATCCGCTAAACCATCGAAATGTAATCCACCCGTCAGCCAAATCCAGAGTACAAGGATCAACGCTGCACTCAAGATGATCGGAAGCTTTATCAATAACATTGCTGAGGCAAATAAAATCATTCCAAGCAACAAGCCAACCAAAGGATAAAATAATAATGCCTGACCATTCTGCTTGGCACTTGGCATTGTTTTGAGCTCAATCGGTAAAACGGTCAAAAACTGCAAGGCAATCCAAAAAGGTGTCATGCAACCTCTCAATCACATCAGGTTCATCGTGCATGGATTATGAAGAAATAAAATTGGGAATAGCAAGCTATTCCCAAATGAAAAGGTCGAATATCTTAGATTATTGAATTTGATAACATTGTTTAAGCTTCAAATAATCATAATAAAAACTGTTATTGCTATAACGTGCGTAGTTACAACTCGGTTTAAATAAAGTTTCTTTCTCGTTATAGAACATCTTAACCAACGTTGTGCCTTGCTTGTCTTGATAGATATCCCACTGTAGATTTGCTGCCATTGGTGACACCGTCTCACCACGCCAAGCACTGGTGTTATAACTATAAGTTTGACGTAACGGTAACGGCTGCATCATGTTATGCAACTCTAAACTGGTCGCCAAAGGAATAATGATTTCAGCATGGGCAAAACGTAATACTGCACGATGAGTTTGCTGTTTATCCACAATCGCATCGACCTGTTTAAATAAGTCCTGTTTTAAACCTTGGGCAATTGCACTGGTGACATTCTTCGATTCGGTAAAACTTGGACCTTTAGTGTAAAAATCATTGGCATCGTTAAATTCAGCATAGAACTTTGCTGCATCTACAGGCATATACTGATCAAAATCAGTCCCTTTCAGTTCAGTTTTCATGCCGCCTGAAATCGAATACAACTCATAGATATAGGCCGCTGCATCCACAGCACTGGCAATACTATTTTTTCCCTTACCTTTTTCAGTGATGGTTTCACCTTTAGGTGACGTGACGCTATAAGAGCCGGTATTGCTAAATACATATCCCGTTGTTCCCAATTTTTTAATAAATTCAGACTTAAAAAGTGGATTCAACACGCTCATTGCCACCTGTTCAGCACGGTTATTTTTCACAAGCTCATTGAGTTTATTGACCAAATCTGCATCATCTTCTTCAAAATGCTGATAGGCTTGACTGGCATCGTAAATCGCCTGTTGTTGCGCCGATAAAGGTTGTACTAGATCTTGCTCTTTGTTCAAACTATGAAAATAGAGTTTAAAACGATCAACGCCACCATCTTCAATTGATGGTACACTGCTACTGGCTAAGCTGGTGTAGGAGACTGGGATGATATGTGTCTTTAATTGTGGCTGCTGTTGGAGCAATTCAGCAGTAAAAAACTTGGCGCTATCTACAGCACGGTCTACACCCGAGCTTTGTACTAAAATTGATGATGATTGCTGGGCTGCAGTTTGGAACAAAGTTGGAAGCCGTTGCAATAAACGATCGGCAATACCGCGATGCTCCTGAATACCTTGCATGCTTTCATTACCATAGCCAAACTGACGGATGCCATCTACACCATAACCGAGAAGAATATTAGCCTTCATCATGCTTTCCAAATCTGCCCCCAGCTTTTCGCCTAAAGGTGTGAGCGCATTTTCAGCTTTGGCCTGTTTCCACAGGTTATACAGTGCTAAATCATATTTGATGCTGGATAAGCCGCGAGAACCATGACGGGCAACCAGTTCAGTAAATACTGGCTGAAACCCTTGCGGAATGGCTTCATATTTTTTTAGATCTTGTTGCGGTTGGTATGGAGTTTTAGTCTGATAATATTTTGATGCAGTATTCGTTTCTGGCGGATTTTGCGATTCTACGTGATCGTCGTTATTACATGCCGCCAATACAATGCTTGCGCATAACACACTGCTTTTTAATAATATATTCATGAATGATTTGCTTATAGGTTAAGAAATGCCCTGTATCATAGGCAGTGGCAATGACAGTTCGATTACAAGACCAAAGCAAATACTGGAAATAGAATAAGATTTTATCGCTGCTAAGTTGCTATTTTTTCAGAAAAATGAATTTTATTTTCAATTTGAGTTAAGTTTAAAGAATATAGCTTACCTAACTCTGCGGGCATGGTTAATAGATCATCTAACTTATGATGACGTGCCAAACAAGTGAGTAATTTAATTACACCACCGTGTGTCACCACCAAAGCCCTGTTCCAATGATGCTGCTGCATTTGCATGTAAATATCATCAAAACCATGCATAACGCGCTGCTGAAATTGATTCAGTGACTCCCCATTGGGTGCTTGATATCGGGTTGGAAATTGCCAGAAATTTGCCAATAACTCAGGCTCTGTTTCATAAATGGTTTGCGTGGCAATACCTTCCCAATCGCCAAAATACATTTCCTTAATTTCTGCATTGAGCAGCAAAGGTAATTCAAGTTGTTTCGCCAGTGCTGCCGCAAATTTTTGGCAGCGTTGTAATGGCGAACTGATGATTACATCCCATTGTACTTGAGCAGCAAGATGCTGCTCAATGGTGGATTGCATTTGCAACCAACCTTGTTCAGTAAGTACATCATCCAAATGTCCACGTAAGGTATGGCTGAGTGTCGTTTCCCCATGCCGCAGTAAATCAAGGTGCAACTTTATCACCCGTAACCGCAGCTTCGGCAAAGGTTGCCATTTGATTATGCAGCACACAAGCCAGTTGCAACATAGACAGTGCAGCTCCTGCACCACTACCTTCACCCAAACGCAAATTCATATTTAAAATAGGTTGTGCATCCAATGCATTTAAGACACGTTGATGTCCATACTCAGCTGATTGATGTCCAAACAGCATCCATGCATAGCTTTGTGGTTGCATACGTACTGCACACAAGGCTGCAACCGAGCTAATAAAGCCATCTACCACAATCGGCAAACCGATTTGTGCACAGCGAATATAAGCACCTGTCATTGCCGCAATTTCTAGACCGCCAACAGCTGCCAGAATTTTTAAAGCGTCATCCGCCACATTCTGTTGATGCAGCTTCACGGCTTGATCAATGACAGCGATCTTATGTTGTAGTTGTTGGTTATTAATTCCTGTCCCCACACCCGTCAGTTGTGCAGCACCTTCATGCAACAACAAACAGGCCAGTGCTGAAGCTGAACAGGTATTTCCTATCCCCATTTCCCCTGCAATAAAAATATCAGCAGCTTGTGCTTTAGCACGATCAACGCAGTCTTTACCCAGTTGTAAAGCCGCTAAGCATTCCTGTTCCGTCATTGCGACTTGTTGAGCAAAATTAGCGGTACCTGCACGAATGCAATGCCGCTCAACCCCAACATAATCATAGGCTTCACCCACTGTACCGCAATCCACCACTTGTAAATGTGCATGATGATGTTTGGCAATCACACTGATCGCTGCACCGCCTGAAGCAAAATTTTGCAGCATTTGACGGGTCACGGCCTGCGGATAAGCCGAAATATTTTCGGCTACAACGCCGTGATCGCCTGCAAAAATTGTGATCCAAGGCTGCTGAATCTGTGGATGGAGCGTGCCTTGTAAGCTGGCCAACTGTATTGCAAGTTGTTCAAGTTGGCCCAAAGCACCAGTTGGTTTGGTCAATTGAAGTTGTCGTTGTTCAGCTTGTTGTTTCGCATCTAAATCGGGTTGCTGTACTAGGGCTAAAAACCATGGCGCTTGTTCAGTCATGTTATTTCTCATCTTTTAAAATCATTGGAAAGCCTGCTACACAAAACACGACTTTATCGGCAAGTTGCCCCAGAGTCTGATGCAAACGCCCTGCTTCATCGACAAAACGACGGCTAATTTCTCCCATTGGTACCACTCCCAGCCCAGTTTCATTGCTGACCAGAATAATTTGAGATTTTAGTTGTGGTAGTACTTCGAATAATTTTTGCATCTGTTGTGACTGAAAAGCTGGGTCTTCAGCCAATAATAAATTACTCAGCCATAAAGTCAGGCAATCAACTAAAATCAGCTGATTGGCTTGATCGCATTGCAAGAGTTGATCTGCCAGATAAATCGGTTCTTCAAGTACCTGCCAATGTGCTGGGCGTTGCTGTTGATGATGTGCAATACGCTGCTGCATTTCTGCATCTAAGGCTTGCGCCGTTGCAATGTAAATCACCGATAAACCTGTATCTTTGGCAATTTGTTCTGCCAAACGGCTTTTACCTGAGCGTGCTCCGCCTAAAATCAGTTGCAACATATCTAACCTAGTTCAATTTGATGATAAGGATACAGTAATCCTTGTAAAATCTGAGCTTTATAATAACCGAAAGTTATTTTTTCGACCTGAAACTTTATATTTTTTATTGAAAGTTGTTGTATCCGCTCCAGTACAATATTACTGAGCCAAGCTTCACGATACAGACCTAAAGTAATATGCGGACAATATTCAAGTGCGGCAACCTCATTCGTCACTTGAACAAATTGTTGGCGAAGCTGAGCCAGTACATGATCTTGGTCTTTGATATGCAAAAATAAAGCACTGCTAAAGCTATCTATCTGTCTAATTTCCAGCTCAAAAGTTGTCAGCTGTAATGCTTTAAGCATTTTGATCTGTTGCTCTAACTGCTGAATCTGAAAATCATCATCGTACTGCTGAGCAGAAGGTTGCAAGAAACCACAAACAAATAGGGTGATGTGATATTGACGTTGTTGTTTCGGAAGCAGCAAGTCTGAAAATTGTGCCTGGATTTCATCTAAATATTGAATCAGTTCTGGCTGAGCAATCTCGATATACCACACCCCATAGTCCGAGCGCCCCACATGCCATTCAGGATAATCACGCTGTTCGGTTGCAATCAATTGCGTCTCTGTTTGTAATAACACAACTTCAGCATTCTGTTGAAAGTTGTGTTATTCAAACATAAACCTGTTTAGAAGTTAAGATATCTTCCCCAATCACGGGCATTTAAGCTGTCTGAAGTTTCAGTTCATCTAACTGTGACAAGAATGCTTCATGATTTAGTTCTGCCTGAATCCCTTGATAGAGTTGATTTAATAAGGCTTTCTTCTGGTTTTCAGTAATATCCATATGTTCAATATTGGTCTGTACATGCTTTACGATTTTAATTTCGTCCAACTCAAGCATTTTCAAGGCATAGACATAACCATAAATTGCGCCTTGCATTAACTTTTGATAAGGAAGCTGTTGTTGCACATGGCCTTCTAAACTGCCTAACACCCGCTCGCTTAGATTGAGTTTTCTGAGTGGATCACGAGCCACGCGCTCACAGGGATCTTTATAGGCAGATCGACAAGAATGCAGGAAACTTTCCGCCATACGATCCAGTTCTTTGGCTTGGTTGGGAATCATATTGGCTAGGCCCAATTTAACTTCGTTGACCACCTGTTCAGCATATTTCATGATCTTTGGATCCGCCATGGCAATACCAATGGTGTCATGTCCAAGTGCACTGGCATACCACGCCAGCATGGCATGACAGCCATTCCATAAGCGATTCTTAATGATTTGAATCTCGGAAATCTGATCAACTAAAATCATTTGGCGCATTTTACTCAGTAAGGGACTACGATTCTCCACATAAATCGGCATATCCGTTTCACTATGGAACAGGATGAGATCCATATTCTGTAGGAATTGCCCTGTTTGAAACTGCCCACGCATATCATCTAAACAATGTGTGATCTGCTGTTCCTGCTGTTCAGTCAGCGCAGTCTCATCTGACAACTCAATCGCTTCAGGATTCAGCTCATTTTGATATTGCTTAAACAGGTTATGCTTGATATTGAGCTGGCGATATAAGGCTTGATCACTAAGTTTGGATACCATTCGATTGACCACGGTATCGCAAAAATAATGCTCACTTAAAATATGTTCGGCAATATCCTCATCCGTCATGGTCAGTAAGGCTTCACGGATATGTTTCAAGACCAAATATTTTGCGCAGACTTTATTTAAAATAATCAAAAAAGTAATCGGCTCATTATTTTGTACATCTGCTGACATAAAACGAGCCAGTAGCCCCTTGGCAATGGTTTTGGCCTCAGACGCAATTGCCTGTTCAGGTAAGCAAAGTGCAATCAGACTAGATTGCATATACATTTCTAGCATCTGCTGTTCATTATCAGCATCAATCACTGTGAGATTATCAATACGCTCATCATAAGAAGACTGACCATATCGAATACTGTAGCGACCAAAACTATTCACGGACTCTAGGTATAGACGATTTCGGGTTGAGGCTAAAATACGTTTTGGTCGCGTATAACCATCCCAATAGGACAATATCTGAGCCACATAACCGCCACCAATGGCACCAAAACCATGAATGCCGACGGTCAATTGATTGGAACTCTGCGGAAATAGCTCTTGTAACTGTGGCATGCCCATTTCAGGAATATATTGGTCTAAAGCATTCAGACAGTCATACATGTCGGGATAATAGAAATTTGCTTTAGAGAGCATATGATCGTTAGGTTCTTTAATGTCTTTAAATAAAATCGTGATTCCGCCTGCATCATAGGCTGAACAAATACCATTCTCCGAGTCTTCAAACATTAAACATTGCTGCGGTTGTAGGTTTAGTTTTTGTGCGGCTTTTAAAAAGATTTCTGGATGCGGTTTGCCCTTTTCAACTTCATCCCCACAGACCAAAAGATCAAAAAATTTATAAACATTCGCATTAATGAGATATTCTTCGGCAATTGCTCGACGGCTTGAGGTCGCGACTGCCATTTTTAAGCCTGATTTTCTTAGGCGTTCTAAGACCTGAATCAATCCTTTTTTAATTGGTACACCATTGTTACGCACAAATTCTAGTTCCACTTCATCTGCACGTTTGCGAATCGCACCATAAGGAACATCTGCACCATAAAACTTTTGTGCCAGCTGCTCAGATGCTTTCGCACTGAGCCCTAGACACTGCATCAAATATTCATCTGAAAATTCCTGTCCAATCAGCTCTTTTGATGCCTGTTTCAATGTCTGGAAGCGTAAGCGCTCGGTATCAAACATTGTTCCATCCATGTCAAAAAGTGCGCCTTGAACAGGATAATCATGAAAAATAAGCATCTTTACTCCTTTTATCTATCTTGTTATGACGTTTTATAGGGTACATAAAAAGTGACGCTAAAATTCAAATCTTCAATAAATGAAATAAATTTGATCAAAAAATAAACAACAAAGCCATGTTTCTAGACAATATTCGACTGAAATAGTCTGAATACTTGCATTACCATAAAAAAGATGAGTCTTTTTTAACCAAAAACTCAGCTTTATTCATCCAGTAATAGCGCTGCCTCACCTTCTTTTCGAATCAGTATCCAGCTAAAATACAGCCCAATTAACAGGGTTAAAAACAGCAATAAATAGAATGGAAAATGGCTGCTAAAACGATATAAAAAAGTACTGAGTAAAGGACCCACAATTAAACCCAATGCTTGTGTCGCAGTACAGAAACTTGCCATTTTAACCTGCGACTGTTGTGAAACTGCTTGAGCAGCACCCGTAGTAAATGCAGGTAATAAACATGCGACTGAAACGCCATAAAAAATATAGCTGGCCTGAAATACCCAAATTGTAGGTGCATACAATGAAAGTGATAAGCCAAAACACATGGTGACTAAGCCAATAATCACTAAGCTATTTAATTTAAGCTGCAACACTTTCACGATTAAAAGTTGAGTGAGTAACAGACAAACGCCAACCACCAGCATGCATTGAGAGAAATACACTGCGCTCTGCTGGCTACTGAGATAAAATTTATCCTGAATGTAAAAACCTGCTGTCATGTTTAAGGTCACGATCGCAACATAAGTCACAAAACCTAAGGCTAGCCAAATCAAGCTTTGCTTGAGAATTGGCTCCTGCTCTAAAGTGTTATTCTCTTCTTGTTTAAGCTGAGAAATATCAGACTGAATTTGTGCAGTTTTGCCAAACAGGATACTGAGCGCAATACTGACTAAACCCAGTAATCCCACGGCAATCCACATCGGAAAAAGTAGACCGCCGAATAATAAGACTGACGTCGCAAATGGCCCAACAATCATGCCAAAACTATTCATTGCACCAAACATTGCCATCTGCTTACTACGATCATCCGCTTCTGCTGCATGCGTCATCACATAACTTTGCAGACCAATTTGTGGCAAAGCCATAAAAATGCCTGTAGAAGCACGACTCAGTACCAGCAAAATAAAAATCAGTAATGTCGGTAAAAACGCTCGTGTTCCCAAATACAGAATCAAGCTGAAAATAGCCCAAGTAAAGGTCATTCCCCAAAAACCATAATTAACGAGCTGGTTGGGAGATAGCTGACCTTTCTTTTTCGCAATCCAGATTGAGGCAATCGCCATACAGATTGCCCCTGCTGAAACAATCACACCACCCTGAAATTCAGATAAATGGAGCTGGCGTGTCAAAGGTGCGAGTAATGGGAGAATCATGGAAAAACAGGTGCCATTGATCAAAGCAGCCAGTACTAAAAATTTTAAATTATTGTTCATCATGCAAATCATCAAAAGAAAAGGCATCTAAACAGATGCCTTTTTGATTAGATTAATATTTGAGGGTGTAGCTCAAACCATAAGTACGGCCTTGTGCAGGCAGGCTAGAGATTGGCCCATAAACCGCCTCAGCTGCTTGGCTAAATACAGTTTTATATTCCGTATTCCAAACATTATAGACACCAAAGCCCACCGTTCCGGGACCTGCTTTCGCATTGGCAATCACATCCATAACGGCATAACCTTTGATCTTCGTAGCAGCATTTGGTCGGACGTTGGTATCATATTTTGCCTTTAGAGAATCTTCATATGCTTTATCCGTTCCCTTCACCGCCAACATCTGCACTCTTAGACCATTGCCTTTATCATCATTCCATTCACCAAACAATGTACCTTTGACTGGTGAAACTTGTAAGGCATTCAGTTCACGCCAAGAACCACCCGCATCCTTGAATTGCCCACGAGTATATGCCAGTGTTCCACCAACACTAAACTGATCTAAAACAGGCATACTTGCATTCGCTTCAACGCCGTAAATTCGTTGATCTGTATCTGCAACCGTGACTGAGCGATCTGCTTTAAATTGAACCACTTTATCAGATGTATTATAGAAAGTGGTTAAACCTAAATTTGCGCCAAGGTCGTTTTGGAATCTCCAACCAAGTTCATAGTTGTTGACCGTAATTGGATCGACATTACCTGAGCGAACGACATAACCTGCTGAAACATCACGTAATACACGTTGAATATCAGGCAAACTAAAACCTTGCGAGAAATTAGCAAACACTTGTTGTTGATCATTTAATTTATACACTGCCCCCAAATTAAACAGTGTCTTATCATGTTTTACAGAGCCCGCTGCGACTGTACCGACGGGTTGGCCGGTGATATCCCCTTGAATGGCCGAAACCGTTGGTTTAAATGCTGTGGTATCGCTTTCAATGCGTTGATAACGCAAACCTGCCTGTACATTTAATGCATCTGTTAAATCATAGTTCCCTTGAATAAATGCACCTAAATTTTTAATGGTCGCATCGGGGCCAAAATCATAACTACGGCCAGTATTCTTATATTTCAATCCATTGTCGGTAAAACTATATAAGTCAGCTACTTGCTTATCTTTTTCATGATCATAATCAACACCATAAGTCAGTTTTAAATCACGATCTGCAAGATTAAGCTTTGATGTCATCGCAGCTCGTACACCAGCAACATCAATATCAGACTCTGATTGATAAGCTAAGTAGTACCCTGCTGGGATAAAGTTACTAAGTATGGTTGGATAAAATCGGGCCTTTTCGTTACGGTAATAGGCTTCAACATTCAGCTCTTGACCTAATAAGTCGGTATTTTGATACTGGGCATTGACAGCATAGCGCTTGGTAAATGGCTGATCATCAATTTCAAACCCTTTCAATGCTTTTAAGCTTGGCGGATTCCCTCTTAAAACTGCAAAATTAGGGCCATAATCAGGACCGTAATCCGAGTCTTGTTTATCGTCATAATATTGTGCCCCAACGCTTAACTTCTGCTTATCTGTAAACTGCCAGCTTAAACGTCCATTGATATCAACGGTTTCCGTATCTTGTCGGTCGGTTTGTGCAACTTCTGGCCCAATTCGATCACCGTGACTGTCTTGAATCTCACCACGTTTGGTATAGCCTGCACCCAGAAAACCATTCCAGTCACCTTGTTTGAAAGCAACGGATTGGTATGCTTCATAGGCCAAAGCATCACTTTTAAAATTATCACCAGAAGTCACACCAAGTTTTGATTCAAAGTTTAAGCCTTCACCAGAACCCTTTTTAGTAATGATATTGATGATCCCACCCGTTGCACCAGAACCATAAATACTGCTCGCACCAGAAACAACCTCGACACGCTCAATTGAATCAGGGCTAATACTATTTAATTGACGTGAGGCATCACGAGATCCAGTTTGCGCGACCCCATCAATCAAAATGAGAACCTGACGACCACGCATGGTTTGCCCATAATTAGTAGTTGTACCACTGCTTGGACTTAGAGAAGGCACCAATTGAGCCAAAATATCAGCCAATTTACGTCCCGCAGCTGATTGTTGTTCAATCTGTTTTTGCTCAATGGCCTGAACTGTTCCTGCAATTTCAGCAATACTTTGTGCTGAACGCGATGCGGTCACTACGATGGGTGCAAGTTGTGCTGGTTTTTGACTTGTAACTGCAGCAGTGGTTTGAACAGTGGCATCTGCTTCAACCGTCTCTGCATACAATTGTGTGCTGATAGCTAAGCTGAGCAGTGTTAATGATGTCGAAAGTGAACGTACTTTCATAGATTTCCCCTAGGTGAGTTGTTCCGTTTGTTTTGCTTTGTGGATTAACACTTGGCTGAGCAAGACGCTCAAGACAGATGCTGCCGCTAAAATGAGATAAAAATTTCCATAGCCAAAAGCTTTGGCCAAGAAGCCTGACATTGCACCACCAATGAAATAAACCAGCAGCTCAAAACAGACCAAAATGGTAAAATCGGTTCCTGCCTGTTCTTTGGAGCTGGTATGCATGAAATGGGCGTATAAAGCTGTCATGGCGATATAGCGGATTGCCAGAATAACGACAACGAATAGTCCCAATAACATATGCCACTGGTTAAACCAGCTGAGTAAAACGGCTAGGCCAAGTAAGGCATAAACCAGACTGCGTGCCCAACCAGCCCAAATCAGTAATTGTGTTGCTGCTATTTTTTTTAATAGGAAAGCGGCTGTCACTGCGGCCAATAAACCAATGCCCGCACCAATCACAGACATCAATACACCAATCTCTGCCAAAGACCATTTTTGATCGATCAACATCGGGTTTAGCATGGCCATTGCAGGCGCTTCGACAATGCGATAACACACAATCAACGCCAAAGCCCATAATATTTCTGGACGTTTAAATGCTCGGATCAGACTCGGTGGCTGCTTGGCAATTTTTTCTGTATTTGAATTTTCTTTGATTAGAAAAATTGCAATCATGGTCAATGCCGTCATCGCAGCTAAACACATCAGTGCGGTTTGCCAACCATATAATTGATATAGCCATAAAGTTGCAGCCCCACCAATCATACTGCCGAGCGCCACACCAATACTTTGCGCCATACTGCCTAATCGGTATTCGGACTCGGAGAAGGTTTCAACGGTATAGCCATCAATCGCAATATCCTGGGTTGCAGCAAAGGTTGAAATCCATAAACCGACAATGACAAAGATACTTAGACCATAATCAAATTGCGTCAAAGCCAAGGCAACGACACCCAAGACCAAGGCGATCTGGGTGAATAAAAGCCAAGTTTTACGTTTACCCAGCGCTTTAAAATAAAAGCGATCAATTAACGGTGCCCAAAAAAACTTAAATGCCCACGGGATATACAGTAGCGACAACATCCCAATCCAGCGTAAATCGACGCCCTGATGGCGTAAAATCGCAGGTAAGGCGACATTGTAAAAATATAGTGGTAACGCATGTGCAAGATAGAGCACAACAACAACAGATAGACTCAGTGCTGAAACTGTTTTTATTGGAAAATCCTGATCATGTTTTAATGGTTGGTTCATAAATACCTCTGCATGGCCCATTGCATGGCAGCGGTTTTTTCTAAACTAACAAAATAAGGAATATGCCAAGCTTTTTGTAAAGCTGGTGTGTCCAGTCGAATGCGATCTGCTTCATCTTGGGCAATTCGGGCAAGTCCTAAGCAATATTGGTAAAAATCTTGTTTATATTGCTTGTACCACTTGCCCTGAATTTCGCGATATTCTTCGGGAAATTCAGTGTTTGGTTCGGTTTGCATAATCAGCACAAAACTTCTTTTTTGCTCGAAATATTGCTGAATATGCGTTAACCATTGTTCAAATTCTGTCACTGAGACATGCGCTGCAAAGCACATGTCCAAGATGTGTACCTCATTGATGGATAAGCTCATGTAACACTCAAGGTTTTGGCTGGCTGATCAGCGAGCTGTTGTTGTGAAGTTTGGTAAAATTCACCAAACTTGTTATAAAAAGTTTCTCTAAAGCAGTAATACAACATCGCCGTTTTTTCTGGCATCGGAATTAAACGCTGGCTTTCATAGCAAAGCTCTGCAACAACTGCGGCATAAGGCTTAACCGTATGATCTGGTTCACCCACGATTTTTTTCGCTTGCGAATGTTCAAAAATATAAAAACTCAGTAAACGAATGGTTGGGCGTAAGAAACCTTTACCAAATACGGATTTATCACCAAATAGCAAATGCCAGCCGAGATCATTGTCATCACCGTCGTAATAACGACCTAAACGATCACGCTTACCTTCATAAATCTCGGTATAGCCCACATCTTTGCCATCTACCCCCACAATCAATAAACGTTGATGGTCATCTGCCAGCATTTTGTCGAAGTAAACCTGTAGATCTAACTCTGATTTATTTAATTGCCATTGTGGAATAACATGCGGCTCATGCATCCACTGATGCAGCAAAGGAATATCTTGTGGATATTGCACTTGGCGTAAGTAGTACTGTGTTCCATCTTCGTGGTATTCAAAATAATCGGGTAATTGCTGAGAAATAGTTTTCATATCGAACCTTTATAAAATTTAGAAGAAGACTTAACCCGCTTTCGACTCAGCTTGCTGAGTTGACCAGTCTGCCAATGTTTCAGGGCTGACTGGGTTCGGGATTGGATCAAGGAATACAGGCACTGGACGCTCTGCTTCATCGTTATAACTGGTGGTAAACAGGCGCACACGGTTCAAACAAATTTTGGTGTAGGTTGGGCGCAACATGGCAAATTTTTCAGCACGTTCAGCCAGCTCTGGATGTTGTTGGTTAAACGCAACAATGGTGTTGGAAATGGTCTGCCAGAAATCAAGTTCGGTGTATTCAGGATAATCTTGCAAGAACACATTACAGATATAGCGGTAATGCACCATGAACAGACCTGTGAAAATGAAATGGCTTAAATCGGTAGCTTCATGGCGTAATAACAGATCGCCTTCGGTTGGCAATTGAGTCAGTTCAGGAAAATCTTCATCCACTAAATTAATGTCATCAATAAAGTCTTTTAAGACCAATGCTTTCGGCACGCCATTTTCATGTACCAACATAGTATTTTCACCATGCGGTGAAAAAGCTAAGCCATAGCGATACAGACACAGTAATAACGGGCTTAAACACACTTGGGCAAACTGCGCCAACCATGTCAAAGGACTTAGACCTGATGCTTGAATCAGTACGCTCAGGATTGATTGACCTGAAATATCTCGGTGTAATAACGCTGCTTGAGAAAGCACTTGTTGTGATGGGTCAACGTAGCGATCGATACTTTCACGCCATAAGCAACCAAACAATTCTTTAAATTGATAAGGTACGCCGTCAATTCGGTCAAAACAGGGTTGATGAATCGTTAAAGTTGCAATTTCACCCAAGAAAATCACGCCAGTTTTTTGTAGGTCTTGATCTTGTTGATGGATCTGTTTTAACCATCCCGTCACAGCTGGGGCTGCAAGATTCCGTTTTGATGGGAGTCCACGATAAACAGCGGTATTGAAAATACTCACTGGCAGCTTAATGTAATGACGTTGTAAGTTTGATGTGTTGCATAATGTACGAATCGACTGCATTGGCACATAGCTGTCTTGACTAATATTCAGCTCAATGATTTTCTGATCAACGATCTCATTGGCGTAGGTTGGAACCAACCATTGATGCCATTGCCATGCATGTACTGGAATCAAAAAATAATTTTGAGGGTCCAGATTTTTTTCTTTTAAGATATTGATGAATTGCTGCAGTTCATCGGCATCAAACTCATGCTGATATAAACCATAGGCATCCCATTGTTCAGTGCTGCGATACTCTGCTAAATCGCGATGCACCGCCAACCAGAGTACTTTCACTTCCGGTGAAAGTTCAGGTGCCGAGGTCAGATAATCATCATAACCAAAGCCCATGCGTCCCTTACTCATAATCAGCCATGGATGGCCTCGTAACATGCCTTCAACTTTATAATGCGCTTCAGTTAGCACCGCGGTGCTTGGTAGGCGTGCTTCATTAAATAGATGTGCTTCTGCCAACCAAGTATTATTCATTTCCTTAATCAAATAGGCTTTGGTGAAAGGCTTTACATTGGAACTGTCGGCCATTGCGACAATAAACTCATGTAAATTCCAAGCGAGCTGATCACTCTGCTGACCAGTCGTTACATCACGTACCGAGCCTTCCTGAATATTCCAATGCCCTAACAAATATTGATGGCCTTGAAACTCATACTGACGATTACCTAGATCTAACTGATAACGTCCTGCTGATAAGGCTTTCACTTCAATAATTTCTTCATATAGAAACTCTGCAATCGCCATTTCAATGAGACGCTGCCCAGCAGCACGCCATTGCTGCTGATTAATTTTTAAAGTTGCAAAGTTCATATCAATTTCTCATAAGTTGAATGTACAGAAGCACTCTGTGCCCGTGTATTTGTACAGCGACTAGTTGAATGTGCCGTAATCGTGCTCTGTTCTGTTTTCTTTAAAATGGGATGGTTTTGATCGACCTTTTTGTCAGGAAAACCTACTTCTGAAGCTACGTTGTCATCAGCCATTTGGATTTTAGGATTTTGACTAATTGCAAAATGCTGGAAGGTCTGTGCCTGCTGACCAAGATCATAAACTTGGCTTTCAGCCAATTGGTTAATAATCGTGGCTGCACGAAAAGCACCAAGACCCAGATCTGGCGTGCCGACACCATGACTATGCATTTCTTGATTCTGGACAAAGATATGACCATTCAGACGGTGTACGATTCGATAATCTGCGGTAATTTGCCAACGCTGTTTATGGTCAAATTCGATATAAGGTTTCAGCAACTGCATAAATCCAAAATCAGGGCTAAAGTAACCCGTTGCCGCAACGAGGAAATCACAATCAAGATGGAAGGTCTGTGCCGTCGCGCGGTGTTGGAAATGCAGTCGGATTTTTTGTGTATCCAACACTTCTGCATCTTTCAGATCACATTGGCTATGTAAATGTGTCTGTAAGCTTTTTCCTGCAATACTGCGGTGATACAGTTTTTGATAGATTTCGCGGATAGTTTTTGCACTAATCCCTTTATATAACAGTGCTTGTTGCTGTAACTGCTGTTGTTTTTGTTGCGCTGGCAAATCATAAAAATGCTGCGCATAGTCTGGGCTAAAGTACTCCAATCCTAATGGCGCATACTCCATCGGGAAGAAACCTTGTGAACGGGTCAACCAGTGCAGATCAAACTGATGATTCGCTTCATCTTGTTGTTGATCAAACAAATCAATAAAGACTTCTGCAGCAGATTGTCCAGAACCTAATACGACCACATCCCCATGCAAATCCGCATCAGCATGCGTCATATATTGAGCGGAATGGAGACATTGTTGCGGCCGTTGTTGCTGAACTTTTGCCAAGCATTCAGGTAGATAAGGAACATTTCCACTGCCAATCACCAAATGACGGCATAAATAACTGTGCTGAACGCCTTCCGATTCTACAACTACTTTAAAACCAATGGTTTGAGGTTCGATCTCCAGAACGCGAGATTGATATTCGATACAATCCAGTTGCTCTGCCACCCATTGGCAATAGTGGTTATATTCACAACGTGGAATATGGGGTTGTTCTAAAAAGTAAAATTTATATAACCGCTGCTGATGGCGCAGATAATTCAAAAAGCTGAATGGGCTGGTTGGATCAACCATCGACACCAAATCAGCCATAAATGGAACCTGCAATACGGTATTCGGTAATTGCATTCCTGCGTGCCAGTCAAACTGTGGTTTCTGCTCGAAAAATACATAATTTAAAGAGCTTTTATTTTGTAGCAGACTAGCCAGACTTAAATTAAATGGCCCTAGGCCAATTCCAATAAAATCAAGCATAACTGACATCCTTCTGTGAAATACGCAGCGGATTTGGCAGTTGCACATACACCGATTGGTTTTCGACAGGTGCGATGAGCTCATCTAACTCATGCAAGCGTGTCAGTAAATTGCCTTTATACGGTAAAGTCGAATTGAACAGTAATCCCTGTAACAAGGTACTATCAGGATATTGCTGTAATTGCTCTTGTAAGAAAGCTGTGAGGTGTTCCAGTAATTCATCTTCAGTGATATAACCTGTAGCGCCAATCGCATTGATAATGCCAAACAAGGTATTACCAAAGAAATAGTAGCTAAAACGTTCATCGACAAAATCTTTCGGACCCACTGCAAAGGCTTTTTCTTTCAGTTCAGGCAATGCTTGCAGAATTTCAGTTGCAAATTCTTCGATATAGTAAAAACCTTGGTTATCACGCAGCCATAAAGTTTTTGGGAAATGATTTTCTAATTCCAACAATACATTCTGCTGATGTGATTCAAAGGCCATGCCATAGCGATGATATACATACATCAGCGGTTGCAAACTGACCTCAAGGAAACGATTAAACCAATCCAAAGCAATTTCAGAGAAATCGGTTTCAAGGTGTGTTTTGGCAATTTTTGCGAATAAAGCATTAAAACGGTTTAAAGGCTTATCTGGATGATCCTGACATAAGGATGCGATACAGGTGACTTGCTGTTGCGGATGAAATGGCTGATCACGGAAAATACAAATACTTTCATTTACCACTTCATCATTAATTTTTAATGCAATCCATGCAGGGTCATTCACCGCTTTCAAACTTGGACACTGCTTTAAGATATTTTGACCAAACTCGCTATGCCAAAGACGATAAGTCAGTTCACCACGATGGCATTCTTTAGCTAAATTGACGCGAATAGAATTGGTGATCATCACTGAAAGTGACGGCTTCACCATCCACGGTGCATTAAAACTCGCCAGTGTTCGGATTGAAGTGGTTGGAGAAAATTGCCAGCCACGTAAACCTAAATCAATGAGTTGTCCTGTTTGTTTCAGTCGCTCAAACCACGGTTTACTTTGTAAATAACGAGCTTGCCATGGATGCAGTGGAAGCAGCTTATATTCGGTATGGGTTTTTAGCAGGTTGATATCATTTTCAGACAGGTACCACTGCAACGCCGTTTTTAATTGCGCTGAAATGCTGTCATCAGTGGCGCTGCCTTCGGAAATATAATCTTGGTGCACCAGCCAATAATGCAGTTGAGTCTTGCCTTTATGCTCAGGTGAAAACTTTAACCAATCTTCATGCACAAAACCGGTTCTACTTTTTGGTGCTGGGTGCATGCTATGCCCTAGAATCAGTGCTTGTTCTGTTTCAATAAAGTTTTGACCCGCTTTGACAAGGTCATCGAAATCAGCTTCGCGTTGTAGCAAAAACTGTTCAAGTGCATCACGGCTTTGAATCCACTTCTCAAGCAAGGAAGCGGCATCCAATGGCACAGATGATTCAAAAACCAGTTCTTCAAGCAATAACCCGACGATTGCAACAGAACTGAATGTCTTAACTTGTCCATGCATCGTGATTTGAGGAAGATCTGCTACACGGTGTCGCCCGACTCGACTGACATAAGATAAAGGAAAATTACAGTGTGCTTGAATAGAGTGAATAGGAATGGATAACAGCGTCAAACCTTGGCTAAACGCTCGTTGTTGTGGACTTTGCTGACTGTTATCTAGCAAGTGACCTTTGCCAGTTTCTTGCGTATATGCGTTGACGAAATGTTGCATCGCCAACCGATTGGCAAGTGATTGCATCTGACGGTTTCCTCTTTCAAGAGAGTTAATTTGTTTTTCGAAATGTTTTAGGCCTGAAACACGTCTTAATCGCAAGGGAGTTTATGATTAAGATTGAGCTAATGATAATTATTATTATTTATAATTTCAATTCAGATTCAACTTTGCAAAAATATCGCTCAAGCTATTGAATTAAATCTTTTTAATTTAGAATTTAGCGCAAAAAAGATACAAAAAGATAATAATAATTCTCATTAAATAAAATGATAATTTTTGTATTGGCAATAGTTTTTACAGATTTAAATTTATCTATAAATAACAATGAATTAAAATAATATTTCCTATAATGTTTATTTTATTCGTCTAAAACATCAAAAAAGCTTGCGCCTAACAATGTGGCTAAAACTTGCGGATCCAAACCAATGTCTAGTCCCCTTTTACCGCCGCTGACATAAATTTTATCGAACGATTTTGCTGTTGCATCAATAACGGTTTTCAAGCGTTTCTTTTGCCCAAGTGGACTAATTCCCCCGACCAAATACCCCGTTAAACGCTCTGCATCTTTAGGGTTTGCCATTTGTAGTTTTTTACATCCAACTGCTGTCGCCACTTTTTTTAGATTGAGTTGGTGGTTTACAGGCAAAATCGCAATAAAATAATTTTTTTCGTCAGTTACCATCAATGTTTTGAAAACTTCTTCTACCTTCAAGTTAAGCTTTTCAGCAGCTTCTAGTCCGAAGCTTTTGGCATTGGCATCATGTTCATATTCGTGAATAGAAAATGGTATTTTATTTTTTTCCAACAGTTTACAAGCAGGTGTCATAACGATTCAGTATTTTTGTTTAAGCTTACTAGTTATATAAGTGTAGCATTTTTAAATAAAGGATGAAATTTACTTAGGCTATTTTCGATATCAATCTGTGCTTGATAAATGCATGAGCAACCTCATATAGTGGCTAAAGGTGAAATAAACAGGCTCAATAGTTCTATGAGTTATAAGCATAATAATTTGATGGCAATGCGCCAAAATTATTGGGATGATGAGTCATCCAGCACAGTACAGGCGGAAAAACAATTTCTCAGAAAAATGCTGATTGAAGAAGGAATTTTCAAAGATGCAACTTTAGACGACACCAAGTACTTTTTCTTCACGCTGCCCAGTATTATTATTGTTAAGGCTTACGCGGTTGGCTTTCACCATAGTCAAGTCAAGCAGATGTTAGTGAAACATATTCATAACCATCGGGCAGCTTTAATGCAAAAGTCTTCACTAAAGATTCAGTTCAAAATTTAGGACAAATGTATAGTAATGACGAAGTAAATGTGAAATATTTACTTAGGCTCTTTAAAAATAGATGCCTTATTGCACAAATTTAGACTGATAATTCAAGAGATTGAACTATTTTAATACGTTCAAAAGCTGTAATATCCGCTACAATTCAAGTCTCGGCTTTCAACCCTCCGATTTCAGCATAGGATTTTTCTTTCATGTCAGATCAGAACGATAAGCTTAAGAATCTAAAAACCTCGTCGGTGGATCGTCGCTTATCTATTGCAAAAGCTTCTTTACTTGCTGGAACACGTTGGGCAACTGCAAGTGCAACTTCCCTCTTTTCCAGTGAGGAAGAAAAAGAGAAGAAACGTAAAAAAGCCATGGCTGAGCAAGCACATTATTTAGTTTCTGAAATTGGCAAACTCAAAGGTTCAATCGTAAAGATCGGACAAATGATGGCGTTGTATGGTGAACATTTCTTACCTGAAGAAATCACACAAGCTTTAAATACTCTCAACAACCAGACCGTCGCCTTAGCTTGGCCTGCGATCAAAGCACATCTACAAGATCAACTGGGCTCAAAACTTGACGAGCTTACGATTGATCATGAGCCGATTGGAACAGCATCACTTGCTCAAGTCCACCGAGCTACCCGTAAGTCAGATGGTTTAGAATTGGTACTTAAAATTCAGTATCCGGGTGTTGCTGAAGCCATCGATTCTGATATGAATCTGTTTAAGAACATGCTCAAACTGACACGGATGGTGCCGCAAACCCGCGAATTTGATCAATGGTTTGATGAAGTCCGTGAGATGATGCATCGCGAAGTTGATTATGGTATTGAAGCGGCGACTACTCGTCGTTTTGCTGAGCGACTGAAAGATGATCCTCGTTACGCTGTGCCTCAAATTGTAGATGAGTTCTGTGCTGAAAAAGTGCTGTGCATGACCTTTGAACGCGGTGTCCCAGTTAATAGTCCTGTTATGCTTTCGCTGCCACAAGAACGCCGTAACCTGTTGGGTGAAGCCTCTTTAGAAATCGCGGTGCGCGAACTATTTGAATGGGGTGAAATGCAAACCGACCCGAACTTTGGTAACTACTTGGTTCGTTTAGGTAATGGTAGTGATGTTAAAGATAAAATTGTATTACTCGACTTTGGTGCCATTCGCCAATTCGATAACAATTTACTGACTGTTGCCCGTAATCTGATTCATGCGGGTTACGATCATGATAAAAATGCAATGATCAAAGCCATGACTGGTTATGAATTCTTTGATAGCATGCCAGACAGTGTTAAGCCTGGCATGGCCGACGTATTCTTGATTGCAACAGAGGCATTTAGTTGCCCGAGCAACAATCCAGATATGCCTGCAGGCATAATGGATGAGCAAGATCGTTATGACTGGAAAAAAAGCCAATTGCATAACCGTGTGATGCAACAGGCGGGACAATCGATGGCTTCACGCTATTTCTCGGTTCCACCAAAAGAGTTTATGTTCATTAGCCGTAAGTTTATTGGCGCGTATACATTTATGACGGTGATTGAAGCAAAGACCAATGTACGCAAAATGATTCCGCAATTTGCCGAATAAATTGCTCAATCGAGTATAAAAAAGCTGTTCAATTCTCTGAACAGCTTTTTTTATAAATCCAGAGCTTGAACACTCGAAGACAATGAATTCTGAGTCTTGAGTAATCTTTTCTGTAAAACTCAATCACGTGCTGCAATCATAATCGCCTTAGCAAAACCAGTAGGATCAGTAAATAAAGTTTCATGTCCCCCGTCCGCCTCTATATAACGAAATAAACCTAAGCGCTCAGACAAACGTGGATGCCAGGATAAACTCTGTGGCAGTGCCGTATCTTGTTTGCAATTCAGATATGATTTTGCAATTTCCATCTCCGCAATAGGTTTTGACAGTACAATAGGATCACTAAAACAACGATAGGGTTGTGGCGTTAATAATTCATACGCAGATTTAGCAAGCACTTCATCTGCATCATTCATAAAGCATTCACGCCAAACAGAAAATGGTAAAGAGACTGCATGATTATTAGCCTCAGCCATTTGATCGAACAAAGCTTTATATTTTGCTGGGGCCATATCATTCAGACATTCATTTGGAAATGGTACGAAGGCATTTGCATATACTACTCGACGAATCCGCAGTGGAATACGATCAATAACCGCAGAGATCACCATACCCGCATAACTATGCCCCACCAAGCGAATATTATTTAAATCATACTGCTCTATATATTGAATCAGTGAGTTAATGGCATCTTCTAAACCAATTTGACTACAATCTTCATTGGAGCGATTACCTGCCAAGGTTGGACAATGAACAATATGACCTTGAGAACGGAGATATTCAGCCGTTGGTTCCATTAAGGCGCCGTTGTGCCATGCACCGTGTACGATAATATAAGTATCAACCATGATCAATCTCTCTATTTCCCTATGTAAGTGGATCAACACGTCACATATCATCTTGTTTAAATTTTGAAAATCGTTATCAATGCAATGTGCTAAAAGTATTTGAATTACGATTTAGGCGTGTATAGGCAATCCGACATAATTCTCTGCCAAAGTCGTCTTTCCCGCAGTAGAGCCAAGAATATAACTCAGTTCAGCTTGTTTAATTTTGTGATCAAACTCAGTTTCTGTTTCAAAGCGATGCAATAAGTGTGTCATCCACCAAGAAAAACGCTCTGCCTTCCAAACCCGTTGCAGACATTTTTCTGAATATTCCTGAATGCCCTGATCTGAACCTTCGACATAATATTGAATCAATGCATTGGAAAGATAAGCAATATCCGAAGCTGCAAGATTCAGTCCTTTTGCCCCTGTTGGTGGGACGATATGCGCTGCATCGCCCGCTAAAAACAACTTGCCAAATTGCATGGGTTCTGTCACAAAACTGCGTAGCGGTGCAATACTTTTTTCGATTGACGGCCCTGTCACCAATTTCTCTCGGCTTTCAGGGTCAAGACGACTTTTCAATTCCTGCCAAAATTTTTCATCTGACCAGTCTTCAACTCGATCATTAAGTGGCACTTGCAAGTAATAACGACTCCGTATTTCTGAACGCATACTACATAAGGCAAAACCCCGTTCTGACTGGACATAAATCAATTCATCCGCAACGGGAGGCACATCGGCTAACACGCCTAACCAGCCAAATGGATACACTTTTTCATAGGTCTTGATTTTCTCCTTAGGCACACTGGCTCGGCATATTCCATGATATCCATCACAACCTGCAATGAAATCACATTCGATCTGGATGGTTTTACCTTGGTATTCAAATTGTACTTTAGGTGTTTGATAAAAATTGCTGACCTGTACATCTTGTGCTTCATAAAATGATTTAAGATGTGCAGTTTGACGGGCGGCCATTAAATCTTTGGTCACTTCGGTTTGACCATATACTGTGACTTGCTTTCCACCAGTCAATGCGGATAAATCGACTCGATGTTTTTGTCCATTAGTGAGTATTTCAATGCCTGAATGCGGCAATCCTTTCTCTTTTAGATGTTGATCGACACCAGCCTGCTTAAGTAAATCAACCGATACTTGTTCTAAAATGCCAGCACGTATCCGAGAAGCGACATAATCTGCACTGCGCTGCTCCACGATAATATGCTCAATACCAGCTTGGTATAGGAGCTGTCCGAGTAACAATCCGGCTGGACCAGCACCAATAATTGCGACCTGTGTTGTTAAAATATCCATGACATCTTCCTTGTGATCTCCTGTTTTTTAACTTACTGCTTTTAAGTTTTGTATACGATCTATCCAAGTCGAAAAGAACCGTTTATCATTTCATTTGTCCGAATAGCGGACAAAACATCATAAGAACAGGAATGGAAGTATGGTGAAGGTTGATGCTGTGTTAGAGCACCCCAATTCACATGAATGTATACGTCAGGAAGACTATATTGCAGGTTTAGCCAAAGGTCTGACCTTACTGGAAGCTTTTGGCGTTGATCGACAACGTTTGAATGTCACTCAAGTGGCTGAACGGACGGGGATCAGTCGCACTGCAGCACGGCGTTATCTTAAAACTTTGAAATACTTAGGCTATTTAGATACAGATGAACATTATTTCTGGCTCACCCACCGTGTATTACGGTTCTCAAGTTCCTACTTAAGCTCAGCCCATCTACCTAAAATTGCCCAATCCTTCCTGAATCTTTTATCTGCACAAACCACATTAACCTTTTCATTAGTGGTTCTAGATGATAACGAGGTCGTCCCGATTGCTCGTAGCTATTTACCTCAACAGGATAATCTGCGTGTCAGTCCTTATGGTATGCATTTGGGCAATCGCTTACCTGCACATGCAACCTCAACAGGCAAAGTATTATTAGCAGCGTTATCTGAACAAGCTCAACGGGATTGGGTAAAAACGTTTGCTTTAAGACGTTTAACCCCTTTTACAATAACCGACGAAATCAAGTTTTTTGAAATACTGAAAGCAATATCACAAGCAGATTACTGCCTATCCAAAGAAGAACACGAACTTGGTGTAATCGCGATTGCTGTGCCCGTGATTGATGCACAAGGAAAAGCGATTGCCGCTCTAAACTGCATGTCACAGACCAATCGTGTACAAGAGGATTATTTAGTCCAGCAGATTTTGCCGCTACTGCGCAACACCGCCAATGAACTTCGCAATGTGATTTAAAAGGATTTGTCCCTAACGCTTTAGGGACAAATCAGAAGAAATTTTCAAGATTGCTTAGAATGGATAATGGGACGCTTGTGCCTGAATGGTCATCCATTGCCATTGGGTAAACTCATCCGCATTCGCAGGTCCACCAATCCGTGTGCCATTGCCTGAGGCTCCAAAGCCACCAAAGGGATTCACTGTTTCATCATTTACGGTTTGATCATTGATATGCAATAACCCGACATTCAGTTTTTGACCAAGCTGCATGCCACGCCCAACACTGGCGGTAATAATCCCAGCTGAAAGCCCATAATCTCCATCATTTGCAAGTTCAATAGCCTGTTCATCCGTGCTAAAAGGAATCAGAACAGCAACAGGACCGAAAATTTCCTCAGAAAAAATTGGATTGTCCTGTTTTACCTCAGCTAAGACCGTTGGCTCAAAAAACACACCATTGGCTTGTCCACCAACTTCCAGTTTTGCCCCATGTGCTATTGCTTCATTGACCAACTGCTCAACCCGTTGTGATTGCTTGGCATTAATCAAAGGGCCAATCGTGACATCTGCATTTAATGGATTACCCACTACAAAATTTTTGACCTTTTCAATCACACGTTGTTTGACTTGCGGATAGATCTTTTCCTGAATCAGGATTTTTCCAGAAGTCATACAAATTTGACCTGAATGCAAAAAAGCCCCCCACGCGATATTTTCTGCTGCAAGCTCAATATCGGCGTCATCCAGAATAATCAGTGAGTTTTTGCCACCTAACTCAAGCGATACTTTTTTCAGTGTTTTAGCCGCATTTGCACCCACAATACGACCTACATGGGTTGAACCGGTAAATTGAATACTGGCAATATTTTTATCCAAGGTCAGTGCTTCACCGACTTCAGCACCACCCGGCAATACATGTAGCAGTCCTTGTGGTAAACCAGCCAATTCAAAAATACGGGCAATTGCATAACCGCTACAGACTGCAGTGCGTTCATCAGGTTTCAAGACCACCGCATTTCCAAGCGCTAAGGCTGGCGCAACTGCACGTAGTGCAAGATACAACGGAAAATTAAACGGTGAAATTACACCGACTACACCCAAAGGAACTCGCTTGGCCAAACTCAATTTACCTGCAGCTGTTGGCAGTAATGTGCCCTGATCGGTTGCGGGTAAAGCGATACAATGTTTGAGTACTTGAAGAGCAATGTTCACTTCAAAACCAGCTTTCAACTGTAGCGAACCACTTTCTTTCACCAACCATTCAATAATTTCAGCCTGATGTTCAGTTAAAATCTGCACAGCACGCTCAAATACCGCCTGACGTTCTTGATAACTGAGCGCCCACCATTGCTTTTGTGCAATCTTGGCTTGCTGAGCCGCCTCGACCACATCGGATGCATCGGCATAACCAATCTGCCCTAAGGACTCACCTGTCGCAACTTCAACCACTTGATAACCGTTTTTGGCGGATTGCCATATACCACGAAATAATTTTTGATCCCAAATTTCTTTTGTTAAAATAGACATCATTAACCTCGTTGTATTTCCTTAAATAAACTATTCACTTTTAGGCCGATTTATATTCAAAAATGTAGTGAAAAATGCTTGCCTGTATTTTTCTGACTAAAAAAGTAGAAAAATTTACACTCCATCATCAACTAATATTTAAAAACAAACTGTTGCTTTTTGATGTCTTGTTATCACTGAGGTTTAAAACAAATTGATCAGCTTAAAGGTTCAATTTATGCTGTTGTTGGTTTAATCTGATGATCGGACTGAAAATCTTGATAGGTCTTACGTTCAGGTGAATTTTCCACTAAAGGCAGCACTTCTGTCATACTGTTTAAGCAACGCTGCGCCAAATGAATATATTCTTGCGTTCCTTTGATTTTCCATGCGCGTTCTTGTTCTGTTAAATCTCGCACAACTTTTGCAGGGCTTCCGATTGCCAGTACATTGGCAGGAATCACATCTTTGGTTTTGACCAAACTGTTTGCACCAATAATGGTATTTTCACCAATCTCGGCATCATCCAGAATCACACTATTCATGCCAATCAACACATTTTTACCAATACGGCATCCATGTAAAGTGACAGCATGACCAATATGTCCCATTTCTTCAATCAGCGTGATACTTTGTGGAAAACCATGAATGATACAGTTGTCCTGTACATTGGCATTCTGCTTGATATGGATACGACCAAAATCAGCACGCAATGAAGCAAATGGCCCAATATAAACCCCAGCTTCAATGACCACATCACCAATTAAAACCGCAGTGGGATGAACAAATGCGCTGGGATGAACCACAGGGATCACCCCATCAATGCTATAACAAGGCATGACTCAGTCTCTCATTGGTCTGGGTTAAACCGCCAAAGCGACGCCAAAAATGTGCAGTCGCATTCGGCATTGGTCCTTCTGATGTTGCAGCGACTGACAGGAAATAGTTATCCGCTGCTTCAAATACTTTCTTATAAATATTCATGGATAATGTACGGGCATTCACTGCTGGCCAGTCCGCCGATAATAGTTCCAATGGCAACGCAGGATCTTTGAGTAAAATCCGACGATAATAATGAATCAATAAGGTCCGAATCTGAAAAGCTTGTATCGGTTCAATCGTTTCATCTTCCTGCATCAAAATTGCGCCAATATCCCTAAACCGATCCAGAAATTGGAGATAGCGTTGACGCAGCTCATCAATCGGCCAATTGGCTTCTAGCATACGGCTAATCGTATCAGTTGAGTTATTAAACAGTTGTAAAGTTTCGGCCTTAAACACCACCACCTGTTCACTCATATTGAGGTCAACCAACAGCTTTTGTAGTTGTAGACGATTCGAACCTGGATACGCCATCAGATTGGTGGAAATATTGGCAAAGCCCAACCATTCCAGTTCTTTCTTTAAAAAAGCCTTATTGTCGGTGTCCAGACTCGACATCAGGATCAAATCCCAAGAATGATCCCATTCTTTCATTTGATCATTATAAATCCGCTGCTCTGCCTGTAAGTATTTTGAACGACTGGCATCGGTAATGCGATAAAAACTGGTTCTGCCAATTTTATCTGAACCGAGCCAATCACTTTTAACCAAACGAAAAACCGAGGTTCGTACAGCACGATCATTAAAATCAAACAGTTCCATTAACTGGATCAAACTGGCAAGACTGATATTTCCGCCTCGATGCAACACTGAATCACCAAAAATGGTCGAAATCAATGAGGTCCCACTTAAGGGTTCATTCTGAATAATTGAATCAATAATTTGCTGTAACTTTGCACTCATACGTTTATCTTGGCATTTAGATTCAGGGTATAGAGGATACTATACCCTGAATGATCATAATGTTAAGCAATCTGACGCATATCAATGACGCGTTTTGCTTTACCCTCACTCCGCGGTAAGGTCAATTCATTGACCACTTCCACCGTGACTGAAATCCCAATCATGGTTTTAATCCGCTGCATCAACTGCTGAGCCAATTGCTGCGCCTGCTTGTCACAGTTATGGCACATTTCGGTACGGATATGCAAAGTATCCATATGCCCTTTCTTTGCCACCAGAATTTCATAATTCGGTACCAGACTCGGCACTTGTAAAATCTGTTCTTCGATCTGAGTCGGGAATACATTGACACCGCGAATAATCAACATGTCATCACTACGCCCTACAATTTTATCCATACGGCGCATGGCAAGATTCTGACCTGCCAATAAACGGGTTAAATCGCGAGTACGATAGCGGATAATCGGCAAACCTTCTTTGGTAATGGTGGTGAAGACCAACTCACCCAATTCACCATCTTTACACACTTCACCCGTTTCAGGATGAATGATCTCAGGATAGAAGTGATCCTCCCAAATCGTCAGTCCTTCACCTTCATTCAGACATTGCATGGCAACGCCCGGCCCCATAATCTCCGATAAGCCATAAATATCCAATGCTTTGATATTTAAACGCTCTTCGATTTCACGGCGTAACTCATTGGTCCAAGGCTCAGCACCAAAAATACCAACTTTTAACGAGGTATTACGCGCACTGCCGAATTGTTGCTCCAGTTTTTCAATAATGCTGACGCAATACGATGGCGTCACCATAATCGCTGTCGGTTTAAAGTCCTGAATCAGTTGCACCTGTTTCTCCGTCTGCCCACCTGACATTGGAATCACGGTTGCACCTAAGCGTTCAGCGCCATAATGTGCGCCTAAACCGCCTGTAAACAGACCATAACCATAGGCGACCTGAATCATATCTTTGGCACTTAGACCTGCCATACGCAAGCAACGCGCTACGATATCCGACCATGTATGGATATCTTTTTGGGTATAGCCAACGACGGTTGGTTTCCCTGTGGTGCCTGAAGAAGCATGCAAACGAACAATCTGCTCTTGTGGCACTGCAAACATGCCGAATGGATAATTGTCACGTAAATCCTGTTTGGTGGTAAATGGAAACTTGGCCAGATCATCCAAGTTAACGAAATCATCAGGATGCACACCAGCATCGTCAAACTTTTTCTTATAGACAGGGCTATTGGCATAAACATATGTCAAGGTGTCTTTTAAGCGTTTGGTTTGCAGCGCTCGTAACTCCGCAAGCGTCATTTTTTCTACATCTTCTGTTATCAGGCTATCCACTGCCATCTCTCCTATGTCGTTATATTATTCGAACCGTTTCAATTACTTTAAGCTAAATTTTCTAAGATCAGGGCAACACCTTGTCCTACACCCACACACATGGTACACAGTGCATATTTTCCTTGGCGTCTTTTCAATTCTCGGGTCGCAGTCATCACCAAACGCGTCCCACTCATCCCCAATGGATGGCCCAATGCAATTGCACCACCATTCGGGTTGACTCGTGCATCATCATCCTTAAGACCTAATTCGCGCATACAGGCCAATGATTGCGCAGCAAAAGCTTCGTTTAGCTCAATCACATCCATTTGATCTAAGCTGAGGCCCGTTTGTTTCAACAATTTCTGTACCGCAGGCACAGGACCTATGCCCATATATTTCGGTTCAACCCCAGCACTGGCTATCGCTACCACGCGCGCCAAAGGTGTTAAACCATATGTATCTGCAAACTGACGATTGGTCAGCAAAACACACGCTGAGCCATCATTGACACCCGATGCATTGCCCGCAGTCACCGAACCACCTTCTTTACGGAATGGTGCTTTCAGTTTCGCCAAGCTGTCTAGACTGGTATCCACACGCGGATGCTCATCCTGTGAAAAGACAGTGATATTCTTTTTACGATCAGTCAGTTCGACGGGTAAAATTTCCCCCTTAAAAAAGCCTGCTTGTTGTGCCTCAGCCACTTTTTGTTGACTACGAATAGCAAACGCATCCTGATCCTGCCGGCTAATCTGGTATTTCTCAGCCACATTCTCAGCTGTTTCAGGCATGCTGTCAGTGCCATAGTCTGCTTTCATCTTTTTATTGATGAAACGCCAGCCAATGGTCGTATCAAATATTTCAGGGCTACGACCAAATGCTTCGGTTGGCTTGGCCTGTACAAAAGGCGCCCGACTCATCGACTCGACCCCTCCTGCCAATACAAATTGTGATTCACCCGATTTAATCGAACGTGCCGCCAATCCGACAGCATCTAAACCAGATGCACATAAACGGTTCACCGTCATTGCAGGAACTGCCTCAGGTAAACCCGCCAATAAGGTTGCCATACGTGCCACATTACGGTTATCTTCGCCCGCTTGATTGGCACAGCCCAAATAGACTTCATCTAAATCTTGCCAAGGTAGATGCGCATGTTTTTCTTTTAAATGTTTGATTGGCAATGCCGCAAGATCATCAGTACGCACCGAACTCAATGACCCTGCATAACGTCCAATTGGGGTACGAATAAAATCACAAATTAAAACGTCTTCCATGATCGCTCCTGCTTATGCACATTCTGTTAAAGTTTTTGAATGGTCGGTAGTTACACTTTGCTGCTTTGCCACGTATTGCTTGAGATAAAGACTTGCACGATATTTTTCTTCGCCATAGATGGCATATAAATTGTTTAACGTTGCCAAGACATATTCAGCACCCAATTGCATCATCCATTGATACGGCCCTTTAGGATAATTGACGCCATAGCGCATGGCATTATCAATATCTTCCATACTGGCAATCCCATGCAGACTGGCTTCACAGGCTTCATTGATCAATAAAACAATGGTACGTAAAGTTAACAGTGCGGGATGGTCTGTAACCCAGATCACATACATCTGATATTGAGCAAAAAACGCTTCGATTTTTGCCAGATCATCGGCTTGGCAAAGATGATTATGGCTCAGTACTATGGCTTGCGCTTGCGCGAAATCATGGTGCCAATCCATCAACACCGTTTTTCGACTTAAATACTGTAAATTGGCTGATTCACCCTGGCTTAGACGTAGATCAATATCATCAATTTGAATGATATTTTCATTGCTTGCTAAAGCACGACTTAAGCCTAGACGTTCTAATAAATGCGGACATTGAGCCCATGTACCTTTAACTTGAACATCAGCATGAAAGGATTGAGTGACATTGGTTTGAGGCTGAAAAGTCAGATACTGATTTTTTTCATCGTAGTGATAGAAACCTTGTTTTGACTTACGCCCCCACGTACCAGCATCAACCAACTCTTTCTGAATCAAACTTGGACGATAACGCGGCTCATAAAAGAACGCTTCATACACACTTTGAGTCACGGAAAAATTGACATCTTGCCCAATCAAATCCGTTAATTCACACGGCCCCATCGCAAAACCACCGCATTGCTTTAAGGCATAATCCAGTTGGTCATAGGTCGTCACTTGCTCTTGTAGTGCACGAAACGCTTCTGCATAAAATGGGCGAGCAATCCGATTGACAATAAATCCTGGGGTCGATTTGGTCAGTACTGGGATTTTATGCCAAGCCAGCATCAAACTTTTTAAAGACTGACATAGGTCGATTGGCGTTTTTAAACCTTGCACAATTTCGACCAGTTTCATCACGGGGGCTGGATTAAAGAAATGTAAGCCTACCATGCGTTCAGGATGTGAAATCCCTGCTGCAATTGCCGTCACCGAAATTGAAGAGGTATTGCTAGCAAAAATAGTGTGATCACGACAAATCTCTGCAAGCTGTTGAAATAAAGACTGCTTCACTTCAAGTTTCTCGACCACCGCTTCAATCACCAACTCGACATCTGCTAAATCTTCTATACGATCAGCAATGGTCAAACGTGAAAGTGCTTGTTCAGCCTGTTTATCTATTATCTTGCCTTTTTCAACCAGTTTAGCAAAGGTCTGACGTAACCCTTCAACAGCCTTTTTGGTCTTTTCACGATCGAGATCGTAGAGAACAGTCGAATGCCCATTGACCATCGCCAATTGGGCAATGCCGATTCCCATAGTGCCCGAGCCAATCACGGCGATTTTGGCATGAGACAAATCCAGATTATTCATGCTTAACGCCCCTGAAAGTTTGGCTCGCGCTTATTCATAAAGGCTTGGACGCCTTCGCGATAATCTTCCGAACGCCCAGCAATACGCTGAAAATCTCGTTCTAAATGCATCTGTTCATCAAAACTATGATTACTGGATTGATGAATGGCCTTTTTAATCAGTGACAGACCAAAAGTAGGTTGTTTGGCTAAACGTTCTGCCAGTTCAGTAACCTTGCTTTTCAATTCACTATCTTCAGCTACATCCCAGATCATGCCCCATTCTTTAGCCGTTTCCGCAGGCAATTTATCACCCAGCAACGCGAGCCCCATAGCACGCGCATGGCCTACAGCACGTGGTAAGAACCAAGTTCCACCGGAGTCAGGAACCAAGCCTAAACGACAAAATGCTTGTACAAAATTGGCAGATTTCGCGGCAATCACTAGATCACAGGCCAAGGCAATATTGGCACCGGCCCCTGCAGCTACACCATTTACCGCACAAATCACGGGCTTCGGCATATTCACAATGCTTCTAATCAACGGGTTATAGTAGGTTTCAATCGAGTAACCTAAATCAGGTGCTGCAGCATTTGGATCAACCACTCGATCGCCTAAATCTTGCCCTGCGCAGAAACCACGACCTTCGCCGCTGATCACGATGCAGCGAACCTCTGGTTTTTTTGCCCAAAGATTCAAAACCTCAGCCACCTCACGGTGCATGTCCACGTTAAAGCTATTCAATGCTTGTGGACGATTGAAGGTTAAATACCCCACACCATTTTTTTCTTCCACGATAATATTTTTATAGTCCATCACTCACCTCTAAAGATTGGTTTTCTTTTTTCAAAGAATGCATTAATGCCTTCGTTTCGATCTTTGGTTGCTGCCAACCAGACAAAATTTTGTCGTTCTGATTTCAGTCCCTGACTTAAGGTGGTCTCATGAATACTTTTGATCGATTGTTTGATCACCCCAATTGCCAAAGGCGCTTGATTGGCAATCTGGCTTGCCAGTTGAATGGCATATTCCACCGTGAGTACAGTCGGCACCACTTCACTACAGATGCCATACTGCTGCGCTTGTTTAGCTGAGATCATTTCACCTGTCATTGCCCAGCGCATGGTGAGTTGCTGCCCCACCAGACGTGCAAGACGTTGGGTACCACCCGCACCAGGTAACATGCCTAGACCAATTTCGGGCAAGGCAAATTTGGTATTGTCACCACAAATCACCATGTCCGAATGCAACACCAGCTCAAAGCCTGCACCCAAGGCATAACCATTCACTGCTGCAATGATGGGTTTGGTGAAACTGTCGATCTTCTGCCATAACTTTGGGCGAATATCGAGCTGTAAAGCCACTGCATCCATTTCTGCCAATTCACTCAGATCTGCGCCTGCAGCAAAACAATTACGATTGCCCGTTAACACAACCACTTTGACTTGAGGATCGTGTTCAGCGTGTTCTAGCAAATCACATAAACACTGTAAGGTGGCGTTGTTCAAAGCATTGCGTTTTTCTGGACGGTTTAAGCTCAGCAGCATGACACCCTCAAGCGGTGTTTCTACCTGAATCAATGTTTGCATCGCTGTTTCTCTACTCATCAAAGCTCAAACGCACATTCGCGCCTTTCGGTAAAGTCTGGCAGCTCAGTACATAACCTTTTTCCACTTCATCGTCTTCAAGGCTATAATTCAGGAACATATCCACTTCACCTGAAAGTACCTTGCAGCGACAGGTTGCGCATACGCCACCTTTACAGGCATAAGGCAAATCTGCACCTGCACGTAATGCAGCATCGAGAATACTTTCGTCCTCTTGTCCAACCGCAACAATTAGTTCTCGTCCATCTAGCACGATGTTGACTTTTTCTTCCTGACGATGGGCATCGGCTTCCGCTGGACGTTTACGGATATGACCTGTGTTAAAACGTTCGGTATGAATCTTATCTTTGGTCACACCATACATAGGAAAGAGCCTTTCAACGGTGTCCATCATTTCATCAGGGCCACAGGCAAACACATGGTCAAAGTCTGACTCTAATACGTCATGTTCAAATAACTGTTTGAGCTTGTTCTCATCAATACGACCATTCAATAACTCACTGTCATTGAATTCACGTGAGAAAATATTGATCAGTTGAAAACGCTCTTTAAACTGGTCTTTTAAATCCATAATCTGCTCGGAAAACATAGTCTGTTTCCACGAACGATTGCCATATAACAAGGTAAAATTTGCCGACTCTTGCTCAAATAGCACCTGTTTAATGATGGAAAGAATTGGGGTAATTCCACTGCCCGCAGCAATACCCAAATAGGACTGACCACCTGTGCGTGCTGCCTTCTGAAAAAACGCCCCTTGTGGCGGCATCACTTCCAGTACATCACCCACTTTTAAATACTCATTGGCCCAATTGGAAAATTGGCCCTGCTCAATCTTTTTGACTGCAATGCTGATGTCTTCTTTTGGCGCATAACTACAGATTGAATAGCAACGGCGAATTTCCCCTGCTTCGGTTAAATGGCGAATCGTCAGATGCTGGCCGGGTTGAAATTGAAACTGCTGCTGTAGTTCAGGCACGAGATCAAAGGCAATGCAAATCGCCTGATCGGTCTGTGGTGTAATTGTTTTTACTTTTAATGGAATAAATTGACTCATGGCTGATTTCCTTATCCAAGACTTTAAATACATTTAAAATAATCAAAGGGTTCAAGGCAGTCCCGACATTTGTACAGTGCTTTGCAAGCGGTCGAACTAAACTCGGTTAACAATCGGGTTTTCCGGCTCTTGCAGTGTGGACAGACCACGCCATCACTGAGATGTACATGTGTTCCGCATAGCTGAGCAGTCCCTTCGGGTGGTGCAATCCCATAGGCTTGCAGCTTCTGTTTACCTGCATCCGACATCCAGTCCGTGGTCCAAGCTTCTGATAAATCAATCATGACTTTTGCAGGGGTCAAGTCTTCTGCCGCCAAGGCTTCGACTATCTGTGCTTTTAATAAGTCAGTGGCTGGACAACCACTATAGGTTGGGGTCAATCGAACAATAATTTCTTGCTGTTTATTCAACTCCACACCACGAATCATGCCCAAATCCACCACCGACAGCACTGGAATCTCTGGATCACTGACCTTTTGTAAAACATCCCAACATTGGTCAATACAATGACGAATCATCTGCATGCTGACGCTCCTTGTGCTACCAAGTCATCTCAGGGTAACTGCGTTGCAGGGATTGCATTTCAGCCAACAGATAACCCAGATGTTCAGTATGCAAACCTTGTTTGGCCCCACGACGGTAGGCACCATTTACAGGAACGCTGAGTTCAAAACGCTTCAGTTCGGCAGCTACGACCTGATCCCATTTTGCTTTTTCGCTGGATAAATCAGGAAGGATACCTTGCTCAACCAATGTTTGTTCTTCTGCGGTCAATTCGAACAGTTCCGCACTAAAACGCCACAAATTGTCTAATGCCTGTTGTACACGTTGATGTGCTTCTGCTGTGCTGAGGCTTAAACGCTCCATCCAGCTGGTGGAAAAACGAATGTGATACTTGGCTTCTTTTAAAGATTTCACCGCCAATGCAGCGACTTCTGGCATTGCGGATTGAGTTAAAGCGTTTAATAGCAACACATGGTAATGATCGATCAGCCATTGGCGTACGATGGTTTGTGCAAAATCACCATTCGGCTGTTCACATAGCAATAAATTAAAAAATTCACGTTCGTTGCGGAAATAAGCCAATTGGTCTTCATCACGTTTTTCAGCTTCGTATTGGCCTGCCAAGGTCAAAAAATTTCGAGATTGACCCAGTAAATCCAGACCGATATTGGCCAAAGCAATATCAATTTCCAGCTCTGGCGCATGACCGCACCATTCAGCCAAACGTTGCGCCAATACCAGTTGGCTATCACCGATATGTAATAAAAATTTAGATAAAGCGATATTGGTCATTTTCATCCTCCCTTACATGTGCTCAATGCCATCAGGGATGTGATAAAAGGTGGGATGTCGATAAACTTTGTCCAGTGCAGGTTCAAAAAACTCGGCTTTTTCATCTGGCTGCGAAGATTTAATCAGTTCTGAACGCACCACCCAGATGCTGATGCCTTCATTGCGGCGGGTATACACATCACGCGCATGCTGCAACGCAATCTCGTCATCTGGTGCTCTTAAACTACCGACATGACGGTGACTTAAACCCTGCTTACTCCGCACGAACACTTCGTAAAGTGACCAGTTGTTGTTATTTTCCATTGCGATATCCTTAAATTTTTCCATCAATTCTGTTTTAAGCGACTTTACCGACTTGGTTTTGCTGTTTTTTGGCGTAGATAACGGCTGCATCACGCACCCACTTGCCATTTTCCCAAGCCTTGCGGCGTGCTTCGATCCGTTCATGATTACAAGGGCCACGACCCGCAATCACCTCATTAAATTCTTGCCAGTCAATCTCGCCATAGCTGTAATGACCAGTTTCCTCATTCCATTTCAAATCCGCATCAGGCACGGTCAAGCCAAGCTGTAAGATTTGCGGTACGGTGTTATCGACAAATTTTTGACGTAACTCATCATTACTAAAGCGCTTGATTCCCCATGCCATGCTTTGCGCACTATTCGGTGAGTGATCATCACTTGGGCCAAACATCATCAATGCAGGCCACCAGAAACGGTTCACCGCATCTTGCGCCATTTGTTTTTGTTCTGCTGAACCCGCCGCCAATGCCATCATGGCTTCAAAACCTTGACGCTGATGGAAACTTTCCTCTTTACAAATCCGCACCATGGCACGTGCATAAGGGCCATAAGAGGTACGACATAAGGCCACCTGATTGACAATTGCAGCGCCATCGACCAACCAACCAATTGCCGCGACATCGGCCCAACTGATAGTTGGATAATTGAAGATGGAGGAATATTTCATTTTTCCATCAATCAATTTTTCCATCATCTCATCACGATCTGCACCCAAGGTTTCAGCTGCACTGTAAAGATAAAGACCGTGCCCTGCCTCATCCTGAACTTTTGCCAATAACACGGCTTTACGTTTCAAGGTCGGTGCACGGGTAATCCAGTTGCCTTCTGGGAGCATACCGACAATTTCTGAATGACCATGTTGCCCAATCTGACGAATCAAAGTTTTGCGATACGCCTCAGGCATTTCATCTTTGGCTTCAATGGTGATGTCATTGGCTATGTTATGCTCAAATTTCTGATACTTATTTTCCATTGTAGATTCCCTTGAGAATTCCATCCATGAACCTATTTTTCGATACACAAAAAACAAAGTCAATTAATATTTTTGTATCAAATTGAAATCAATCAGCAAATCGAATTTAAGTTACTGTATTTAATAATTTTAATAAAATAAATAAAAATTAAATTAAGCTCTATAAATAAATTATGGTTGACTTTATGCTCAATCGATATGAAATTATGAATCATATTTTAAATATTTCTATAATTGATGTATCACATAAAAATGGAGTTTGATTATGCTTGAACAAGCACAACATGTAGAAACGGCACAGGACACTGAATACCAAAACCCAACTCAACAGCTGCCACAACTGCCTTCTTATGTTTATGGAACATGGCATTCAAGCCATGAAGAACGACGTACCGTTGTACATGCCATTACTGGCGAACCGATCTATAGCGTCAGCAGTCATGGCATCGACATGCATCAAGCCGTGCGATATGCCAAACAGCATGGTACTGAGCTGGCAAACTGGACCTTTCATCAACGTGCCAATGCTTTAAAACAAATTGCCCAGCAGCTACTGGAGCAGAAAGAACAGTTTTATACGTTTGCCTACGCCACTGGTGCAACACGAAAAGATGCTTGGATTGATATTGAGGGTGGCATCCAAACCTTATTTGCCTATTCAAGTCTGGTACGCCGAGAACTCAATGACGAAAAAATTATCACTGAAGATAGCTGGATTCAGCTCTCTAAAAACGGCACTTTTGGCGCCAAGCATATTCTGAGTCCTAAAGCTGGTGTCGCAGTACATATCAATGCCTTTAACTTCCCGATTTGGGGCATGCTGGAAAAAATTGCGCCGACGCTATTGGCTGGTGTGCCTTGTATCGTCAAACCCGCCACTGATGGTGCTCAACTGACTCAAGCCGTAGTGGAGTCAATTATTGCGACTGGCATCCTACCGAAAGGTTCTCTACAACTGATTTGCGGACAAATTGATGATCTTTTTGATCACTTAGGCCCACAAGACTGTGTCACCTTTACAGGTTCAGCCTCTACAGGACAAAAGCTTCGCAATCATCCTCACTTGAACCAATATTCAATTCCATTCAGTATGGAAGCAGATTCGGTAAACAGTGCAATTCTCAGCCCATCGGCAAATGAAGCAACTATTGATTTATTTGTACGAGAAGTCTTCCTTGAAATGACCACCAAAGCAGGACAAAAATGTACTGCCATTCGCCGTGCCTTTGTACCACAAGCATTACTTGAACAAGTCCAACAAAAACTCAGTGCTAAACTGGAAAAAGTCGTCGTAGGTGATCCACAAAAACAAGACACCACCATGGGCGCGTTGGCCAGCCCTAAACAAAAACTGGATGTAGCTGCGAAAGTTGCTGAACTGGCGAAAGAAGCCAAAATTGTTTTTGGGGGCGAGACAACTTTCAAAATCAATGCTGACCATCCTGAGAAAGGTGCATTCTTCCCACCGACCTTGTTATTGTGTGAGCAACCACTACAGGCAAGCTTGGTACATACCACTGAAGCTTTTGGCCCTGTGTGTACCTTGATGCCGTATCAATCAATCGAGGAACTTACCGATCTTGTGGCGCGTGGTGAAGGCAGTCTGGTGGCCTCTGTGGTAAAAAATAGTGATGAGAATATCGAACTGATCATTCAAAAAATTGCGCCATGGCATGGTCGTGTACACATTCTGGATGAAGAATCTGCCAAAGAAAGTACGGGACATGGCTCTCCACTGCCTCATCTTGTTCATGGCGGCCCTGGGCGTGCTGGTGGCGGTGAAGAACTGGGCGGCATTCGTGCGGTAAAACACTATATGCAACGGACGGCGATTCAAGGTTCACCGAACAGCCTCACTCAAGTGACGCATTCATGGACCGTAGGTTCAAACATCAAGCAAGACCGCGTCCATCCTTTTAAAAAGGATTTTGATGAACTGGTCATTGGTGAGCGTTTATTGACTGCACGTCGTACCGTAACTGAAGCCGATATTGTCAATTTTGCCTGCCTCAGTGGCGACTATTTCTATGCGCATACCGATAAAATCGCGGCAGCAGATTCCTTTTTTGGTGAGCGTGTGGCACATGGCTATTTCATTGTTTCAGCAGCAGCAGGTTTATTTGTCGATGCCGCTCAAGGCCCTGTGATTGCCAACTATGGAATGGATAATTTACGTTTTGTTGAGCCTGTCAAAATCGGTGATTCTATTCGGGTTGAATTGACCTGCAAACAGAAAACCCCTAAACCACAAAAAGATCCATCTCAACCTGAACATGGTGTTGTGGTTTGGGATATCAAGGTTAAAAATCAGCGAGATGAATTGGTCGCAACCTATGATATTTTAACTTTGGTTGCCCGTGCAGCTTAAACTAAGTACCTTGATGGATAGCATTGCATATCCATCAACCACCTTCAAAATATGCTGTGTTAAAAATAAATTCAATTCAGGAAAATCCATGAGTGCCTATATCATTCTTATTCGTAAACAATTAAAAAACCAAGATGAAATGAAGACCTACACCACTTTGGCACGTCAAGCGAGTCAAGGTTTTGATGCTGAACCGATTGTGTTTTATGGTCAGTCCATTGCATTGGAAAATATTGAAAGCGACGGGGTAGCCATCATTAAATTTAGTAATATGCAGGAAGCACAAAATTGGTATCACAGTGATGCCTATCAACAGGCCAAAAAGCATCGTGATTTAGCAGGTGAATATATGGTGATTCTGACCGAAGGATTAAGCTAATAGTGGAGACCCCAAAATGGCAGAATGACCTCACTAAACAATAAACAGATTAAGCCGAGCGCTGGCCTCTGTCATTTTGGTCAATTTTTAAAAAAATAATTTTCTCTATATTTTATTTAATAATTAAAAAACAACAAGATAAAAAACAGTAAAGTGCTATTTCACCCTTTATCTTTCTCCAATCTGCATGTCAAACAAGACATAGTTTTTTGATCAGGAGCATGTCAGCATAAATTTACAACCATCCTCTAGGATAAAATCATGTCGAATATGATGAATAAGGCTCAAGGTCTTGGGCTATCTTTGATCACCAAACTCGCAGGAAGCGAAATGCTTGATCAACTCAAATTAAGAAAATTTGTAGAGAAATCATTATATCAAGGTTCAAAAACTGGCTTTAAAGTACTTAATAAAACACAAAAAGCATTTAAGCCACAACCCATCGATAAACAGCGTCTCCCAAACCAGACCAACAAAAATCTGTTTGATCTCAGTCTGACGGAAGAACAGCAAATGACGGTTGACGCCATGTCACAATTTGCTGAAGAAGTGCTCTACACATTGGCACATGATGCAGATCATCATGCTCAATTTCCTGAAGAACTGTGGCAACATTTGGTTGATTTGGGGCTCAACTATTATGCGTTGCCAGAAGCATTGGGTGGTGTGGCAGCAGAACAGAATATTGTCAGCAATATCCTGATTGCGGAAAGCTTGGCTAAGGGTGATTTCAGTCTGACCGCAGGTTTACTCAGTACTTTCAGTGTGATTAATGCCATAACACGTTGGGGTTCAACTCAAGTGCAATCGATGTACTTACCTGTGTTTGCAGAAGATACTGATGTTACGGCGACATTTGCCTTTCAGGAGGCGACCCCTGCTTTTAATCCCTATCAGTTAAAAACCTCGGCAACAGAAGCCAATGGGCAGTTCTATATCACGGGTGAAAAGAGCTTGGTGGTTTTGGGAGACACCGCAGATGTCTTCCTCGTCAGTGCAGAATTCAACGGCAAGCCTGATATTTTTGTGGTGCAATCCAATGAAACGATCTCGATCAAAGCCAATCCAGCAATGGGTCTGAAAGCCACGGAAACAGCGACTCTTCAATTTAATCAAACGCCAGCCTTACGTTTAGGCGATGCTGACTTTGACTACACTGCCTTTGTCGATCTAGGTAATTTGATGTGGTGTGCGATGGCGGTCGGAACCTGTGAAGCAATCAAAGCCTACTGTATCAAATATGCCAATGAACGTACTGCCTTCGGAGAACCCATTTCTCATCGTCAAAGTGTTGCATTCATGATTGCAGATATGGCGATTGAAATTGATGCGATGCGTATGTTGGTTCTTAACGCAGCAAGTTTGGCAGAAGCGGGCAAACCCTTTCATCGTGAGGCCTATCTTGCTCGCCTGCTTTGCGCTGAGAAATCAATGAAAATGGGGACAGATGGCGTTCAGATTCTTGGCGGTCATGGCTTTACCAAAGAACATCCTGTTGAGCGCTGGTATCGTGACCTTCGTGCAACTGCAATCTTGCATTCTGGCTTACATGCTTAATTTTGGAGAACAATAATGAATTTACAAAATCCGAAAAAATTCAAAATGCTGATTGATCAGGCACACGAAACTGCACTCAATGTACTCCGTCCAATTTCACGTAAATACGATAAAGCTGAACATGCCTATCCTAAGGAACTGGATATGCTGGCGGCGCTACTGGATGGAATGAATGAAAGTGGCGAAGGTGTTGGTGCTGCAAATGCCAGTAAACGTGGAACAGTCAATCTGGATGCCGTTGTAAACGGCGGCAATATGTCTGCGGCACTCGGCATCATTGAAATGTGTTATGGCGATACTGGTCTCTTACTGAGTATGCCTCGCCAAGGTCTGGGCAACTCTGCGATTGCAGCAGTGGCCAATGATGAACAGCTAGAACGCTTCAAAGGCACTTGGGCAGCCATGGCAATTACCGAGCCAGGTTGTGGTTCAGACTCTGCTGCGATTCGCACCACAGCAACCAAAGATGGTGATGATTACATCCTGAATGGCGAGAAAATCTTTGTCACTTCAGGTGAACGTGCAGACTCGGTCGTGGTCTGGGCAACCTTGGATAAAAAATTAGGTCGTGCTGCGATCAAGTCTTTTGTAGTACCGAAAGGCACAGCAGGCATGAAAGTTGAACGGCTTGAGCATAAACTTGGGATTAAAGCCTCAGATACCGCAGTAATCAGCTTTATCGACTGTCGTGTGCCCGCTGCCAATTTGCTGGGTAATCCTGAAATTGATGTGGCTAAAGGCTTTGCAGGTGTAATGGAAACCTTTGATAATACCCGCCCGCTAGTCGCAGCCATGGCAGTTGGTTGTGCCAAAGCATCCTTAGAACGCATCAAAGAGATTTTCAAAGATCAACTTGATCCAGACTACACCACACCCTACTTACAAACCTCGAATTTAGCTGCACAAATCTATCGTATGGAGGCTGAGTGGGAAGCTGCACGATTATTAATGATTAAAGCAACCTGGATGGCAGACAATAAAAAGCCGAACTCGAAAGAAGCTTCGATTGCCAAAGCCAAAGCGGGTCGTGTCGGCAATGAGATCACCCTCAAATGTGTCGAACTGGCGGCAAGTGTCGGCTATGCTGAAGATGAATTATTGGAAAAATGGGCGCGTGACTCCAAAATTCTGGATATTTTTGAAGGTACGCAACAGATTCAGCAATTGATCATTGCTCGCCGTGAATTGGGTAAATCATCCAGTGAACTAAAATAATCTTGAATCGGCAATAACCTAAAAAGGACGTTGTCATAACGTCCTTTTTTATTGAGTGCTTGATCCAATCCTATCTCATCGTTACAAATTCTTCTGCGGAAGTTGGGTGAATGGCAACCGTATTATCAAAATCTTGCTTGGTTGCACCCATTTTCAAAGCCACCGCAAAACCTTGCAGGATCTCATCCATACCAAAACCAATGCCATGAATACCCACAATTTTCTCATTCTCCCCCACACAAACCAATTTCATTTTAGTTGGTTGGCGATGTTGTGTAATCGCACTATACATGGCTGTAAACGAGGAGTTGTAGACTTTAACCGCTTGCTGACCATATTGTTCAATGGCTTCTTGCTCAGTGATCCCCACCGTTCCAATCGGTGGATGGCTAAACACTACCGTTGGAATATTTTCGTAATCTAAATGTTCTTCAGGCTTATGATTAAAGAGTCGTTCAGACAATCGACGCCCAGCAGCGACGGCTACAGGTGTCAGTTCCATTTTCCCCGTAATATCCCCAACAGCATAGACACCTTTTTGTGAGGTATTCTGGAATTTATCCACTTGGATATAACCACGCTCATCCAACTGAACATTAGCTTTGTCCAAATTTAAACTCGCCGTATTGGGTTCTCGACCCGTTGCCCAAATTAAACAATCTACAGTATGACTTTCGCCATTTTCTAAATGCAGTACGACTGAACCATCAACATTTCTGGTGACTTTCTTAGGAACTGCCTGGGTATGCACAGTGATACCATCGGTTCGCATCACCTCCACCAGAGTTTCACTCAAGAAGGAATCAAAACGCCGCACCGGTAAATCTTTACGGATAAATAAACCGACCTGAGAACCTAAGGCATTTAATACCCCTGCCAGTTCAACCGCAATATAACCTGAACCTATCACGGCTGTGATTTTAGGTAATGCTTTTAATTCAAAGAAACCATTTGAATCAATCCCGTGTTCAACCCCCTCAATATCAGGCAATGAGGGCTGTGTGCCAGTCGCAATCAAAATATGGTCTGCTGTGAGTTGTTCTCCATTCACTTCAATGGTATGAGCATCAATAAAATGTGCTGCACCATGAATGAGATCTACTTTATTCTTACTTAGGCTATTTTGATAGGATTGATGAATGCGCTCAATATAGGCTTGACGATTATCGATGAGTGTTTGCCATTCGAAAGATTCAACTTTGCTGTTAAAACCATAATCGGGGCCGTATTTTTGAATCGACTCCGCCACATGTGCGGCATACCACATCACTTTTTTCGGCACACAGCCAACATTGACACAGGTTCCACCGATTTCAGCTTTTTCGATCAACGCAGACTTTTTACCATACATGGCAGCACGATTGACTGATGCAATACCACCGCTTCCAGCACCAATCGCAATATAATCATAATGTTTTGTCATCTTTGCCTCATAAATCGCTTATAAGATTATTCTTAGGTTATACATAGATATACAGCAAGAAAATGCAAAATCCGTAGTTGGTTAAAGTTTTAATACAAGAAAATAAAAAGGCACTGAAGATGAATCTTCAGTGCCTTGCTTTCGGTAAGCTTTTTTGATTATTCAGTAATCACAGCTTCAACCTGAACTTGTTGCAAAGATTGATCGACCACACCAAATTTCTTAAATAGTTTGGCACGACGTTTTGGATAAATATTGGCTTTATTCAAATCACCTTTATAGTGATCAAAGACTCGCTTATCCATCATTTTTGACCATAATGGTGGAATTAATGCAGGTAACAACATACTTGCATAACCGCTTGGTAATTCAGGCGCCTCATCAAAATGACGTAATGCTTGGAAAGGACGGGTTGGATAAGCATGATGGTCTGAGTGACGCTGCAACTGATACAAGAATAAGTTAGTCACAATATTATTATTGTTCCAGCTATGTTCTGGCATGGTTCGCTCATACTTACCATTCTTATCCTTCTGGCGTTTCAAACCATAGTGCTCGATATAGTTAATAATCTCAAATAAGCTAATGCCATAGAAAGCTTGAGTCGCTAAATAAGGAATAACCCCCTTACCAAACAAACCGACCATCGATGCATGAAAAGCAGCACTCATGCTCCAACCTTGCAAGAGTTCATTTTCAGTTGACCAGAATTCTTTACCTTTACGTTTTAAACGATTGGTTTCAATCTCAATGGCTGACTTGAATGAACCAATCACGGTACGTGGCCAAAACTCATAGAATGTTTCACCCATTTGTGAAGATGCAGGATCTTCGGGTGTTGCAGCACGTTTATGGTGGCCATAAGGATGTTCAATTCGGAAATGATTATAGCCTGTTGGTACTAGCGCTAAATGCGACAGAATATGGTCAATACGATCATGTTTATGACTCAGTTCATGTGCTGTATTGATCGCAATCCCGTTGACTGCTCCCATTGAGATACCCAATAAGATTTTGTCTAAAAATGATGTTTCTTTACGGCTAGTTAAATAACAGGCATAGACATTGGCGGCATATTGTAAGGGGATAAAGCTTTTCACCAGACGGGAATAATAAGGGTCTTTTTCCAACAGTCGAATATCTTCATCTGTTGGATTATTGGCATCTTTCCCAATAATCGTATCAATTGTTGGAATCACAATATGTAAAACGATTGGTCCACCTAAAGCAAAGAGTTTTTTCAATGGCCGTGGTGCAAATTGATAACCTGCTAAAATACCAATCCCGATTACAGGTAAAGCTGGGCTAATAGCCCATAAATAACGTTTACGATCCAACTCAGTTTTTGACTTTGGAATGCTTACTGGCGTAAGTTCTTGTTCAACATTTACTGGCGCATTCATCATCGAATCCATGTCTTTGTATATATGAGTATATTTTGAGGAATTATGAAATTCATGACAGTTGCAAGCGTCCAAAAAAGCTATGTCAAAGTCTTTGGCATCATCCTCCCTGTTTTTGTCCTAAAAACACATATTGAGTTATTGGCGTAGCTCACTATAATTTAAATGAATACCCCATTTAAAAATCATATGGATGCTTTAAGTAAAATATTTGCTGATATACATTTAAATCACACTGAATATATCTACTTGAAAACTCAAGGAGAATGGAGTTTTTTCTGCCAAGATCAAACTGCGTTAATTGTTCACATTGTTCTAGTTGGTTCTGTTTTTATTCAAATTGACGCACAAAATAGTTTAACTGCACATGCTGGTGAAATTGTGGTTATTCCATCAGGGAAAGCACATACAGGTGCAGATAATGCGATTACCAAACTGGTTGATGCCGTCGATATTTCAAAGTTTTTCCATGGCCACAAAGAAGAAGCGATTGAATTTGGAACACATTCATCTAAGAAAAACTTAATTTTAACTGTTCGTTGTCAAATTGATACCATAATGGCACGTCCATTTATTCAGGCATTACCGCAATTAATTCATCTTCAACATGGTGATACCAATGCGCCAGAATGGTTACAAATCGGTCTACACTTTCTTGCTTTAGAGACCCAAAATATTCAAGCAGGCCGAGATATTATTATCGATCATCTCGTGAATATTCTATTAATCAAATGCATTCGGGATCATATCCAACAAATTTCAACTCAGCATGGCTGGCTCAGTGCTTTAAACCATCCCGAACTCAGTAATAGTCTGGCGGCGATTCACAACCACCCTGAAGAAGCCTGGACAGTCGAGCTACTTGCTGAACAATGTTGTATGTCACGTTCAAAGTTTGCCAGCCTATTCCACGAAGTGATTGGCGAATCTCCACTAGCCTATTTACAACAGCATCGTATGCGCTTGGCAAGTCAATATTTGCGTAAAAGTAACTATTCGATTCAGCAAATTGCCAATAAAGTTGGCTATTCATCTGAAACTGCTTTTAGTCAGGCATTTAAACGTACATTTGATGTGTCCCCAAAACAATATCGGCAGCAATTTATTGAAGCAAACTAGGCCCGTAAAAAAAGACACCGTAGTGTCTTTTTTATTATTACAATCACTTAACGCACAATACCACGTGTCGATTGCTCTAATGAGTCAATAAACAATTGCGCCTCAGGCGTCTTCACTAAAATTTCGTCACGAATCTGCTTGATCGCCTGCTCAGTTGTCAAACCAGATTTATAAATCAGTTTATAAGCTTCTCTTAAACCTTGGATTGTATCGCGAGACCAGCCTTTACGGCGCATGCCTTCAATATTCATCCCGTATGCGCGTGCTGGATTTCCAGACGCCATGACATAAGCTGGAACATCTTTAAGAATCAAAGCAGCTCCACCAATCATGCTATAAGAATCGATCTTACAGAACTGATGAATACCAGCGTTACCACCAACAATCACATGATCACCGACATGTACATGTCCAGCAATACCGACATTATTGGCAAAAATGTTATGGTTCCCTATCACACAATCATGTGCAATATGTGTATTCACCATCAATAGGTTATGGCTTCCAATCTTGGTAACACCATGATCCTGAGCTGTTCCACGATGTAAGGTACAATGCTCGCGAATCTTGTTATTATCACCAATCTCTAACCATGTTTCTTCGCCTTGATATTTTAAATCTTGGCAAATTTCCCCAATACTTGAGAACTGGAAAAGATCATTATTTTTACCAATTCTGGTAAAACCACCAATAACAACATGTGAATGTAACTTAGTACCAGAGTCAATACTTACATTTGGACCCACAATACAATACGGACCAATTTGTACATCAGATGCGATTTCTGCAGACGGGTCAATAATTGCTGTAGGATGTATTAAATTTTGACTACTCATGTCTGCTCAATTTTCTGGTGGGAAATAATAATCTCTGCTGTCGCGGCAACCTTACCATCGACACTAGCGGTGCAATTGTACTTGTAAATGCCACGTTTTTGCATTACAAGCTCAGATTTTAAGATAAGCTGGTCTCCTGCAACGACCTGTTTCTTAAATCTGATTTTTTCTGCACCTGCAAACAAGAACAACGAACCTGCTTTTGGCTTTTGATTAGTTAAGACAAAACCCAATATACCCGAAACTTGTGCTAAAGCTTCAATAATGAGTACACCTGGCATGATTGGATAAGTCGGGAAATGCCCTTGTAAAAACTCTTCATTAATCGAAACGTTTTTATAACCAACAATACTGTTCTCGGTTACTTCTGTAACGCGGTCGACTAATAAAAATGGATAACGATGGGGTAAATATTCACGAATCGTAAGAATATCCATCGGTAATTCAGGCATTGTAAATGCTGGAGAAGTAGACTCAGTCATAATAAATTATTTACGCAACTTAAAGGTTGATTCAAGGGACTCTAATTGAGCTTGCATATGATCAAGTCTTTTAGTGATTTGGGTCAATGGCACATCTGCTAATTGTCTTAAGCGTACAATGGTCTTTTTCCAATGACTATTTTCAAAAAGTCCTATCCCAGAAGAATAAGTTCCGGCCTCAGAAATATTTTTTGTGACCATTGACATGCCTGTAAGTATCACATTATCCGCAATTGTAAGGTGACCTACCACACCTGATGCGCCACCTATGATACAGTTTTTGCCAATGCGGGCACTTCCAGCAATTCCGCAATTAGCGGCAATCGCTGTATTTTCACCAATATGAACATTATGGGCAATTTGCACAAGGTTATCAATAATGACACCATCTTCCAAAACCGTGTCGTCTAGTGCACCACGATCTATACTACAATTCGAACCAATACGGACATCATTTCCGATACGAACTGAACCCAATTGTGCAATCCGATGCCACTTGCCCTGATAAGGGGCGAAACCAAAACCTTCAGTTCCAATTACGGTGTTGGCATGAATTCTGACACGATCTTTTAACTGTGCTGCACCTGTTATCGTGACATGGGCATCAATAAAGCAATCTTTACCGATTTCAACCTGATCATCAAGAAAAGCATGTGCCTGAATAATACTATTATTACCAACCACACAATTTTCGCCGATAACCACATAATGCCCAATATAAGCATCATCAGCAATTATTGCTGAAGGATGAATTTGTGCAGTGCTTTCAATGCCTCGTTCAGCAATCTTATTTTCAAATAAATGTGTGAGTGTGGCAAAAGCTAGATAAGGATTATCAACGACAATAAAGTTCTGTTTACTCGCAAGCTGTTGTTTCATAGCTGCTGTAACTATATATGCACCTGCTTGACTCGCTTCGGCTTGCGCCAAATATTTCTCGCCATTCACAAAACAGATATGCTGCTTTTGCGCATGCTCTAAACTTGCCAAGTTAGCAATTTGAAAGTCTTTCAGACCAAATTGCTCACCTTTGACAAGGTGAGCAATTTCTTCTAAACGATAAGTACGTCTATTCATTGATTATTTAATTGCATTAACCTTTTGAATCATTTTATCAGTTAAATCATACTGCGCGTCAGAGGCAATCGCAGAATTTTTATTTAAAATGAAGTCTAAATTATTCTCTTTACGCAATTGTTCAGCTGCCTGCTTCACGCGTGTTTCAAAAGTCGTGTTCATTGCCTGTAAACTTGACTGAACTTTGGTCTGTAAACCTTGTTGCGTTGAATTGAATTCACTGAGTTTCGACTGATATTGTGCAGTAAGCTTTTGAATATCAGCTTGATTCATTTTTTGACCATCAGTCTGTGCTTTTTGCTGCAAAGATTCTAATTCTTTACCCAATTGCTCAAGTTTAGTCGATGTTGGTTTTACTGACTGAGTTAAGCTTGCATTTTGCTGCTTAAGATAAGTGCTGCTTTCCACAACCTTAGCTAAATCTACTACTGCTAGACCTGCAGCATTTACAGTTGCAGAAACCGTGAAGCCTAACCCTAACATGAGCATTGTTAATTTTTTCATTTTTGCATCCTTTATATATTTTACAGCACTAAACAAGGCCGTACTTAGAAAGTACGACCGATTTCAAATTGGATAGACTTCGTCTCATCGCCTTTTTTATCATTTAGCGGATATGCGTAGCTAAGCGATAAAGGACCAATCATGGTAATCCATGTGAAACCTACACCTACGCTATAGCGCATATTGCCAAAATCAAAGCCATTGTTATCTTTGCAATACTGTTTGAGGTCAACTTGAGGCTGACCATTAATCAAAGGTGTTTGCGATGAACTTGGTATTTTACATTGTGTATCAAATACTTGTGCACCTTCAGCAAAAACTACTGGTCGTACTTGACGTGTCCAATCGCCTTTAAATGGTAAAGGAAGTGCTAATTCGGTACCAAATTGAACCAATGCATTACCACCTACTTCTTCTGGGCTAGGGTCATTTTGCCCAGTCTCACGGAAAATTACACTTGGATACTTAGGTCCCAGTGTGCTGTTATCATAACCGCGAACTGAACCATAACCACCTGCATAGAAGTTCTTATAGAATGGTAGATCATTACCATAACCTAACTTACCGTAACCGCGCAGTACAAACCCACCCCAAAGTGATTTAAATGCCTGTGCATCGTAGGTTAATTTTTGGTAATCGACATCACTACCCGGTAAACCAATTTCAAGACCAACACGATGTGACATACCCGAGGTCGGGAAAATTGGACGGTTCAAGGTGTTATACGACCAACCCAAGTTCAAGTTATAGGTTAAGAAAGTGCCTTCGAATGCACTGCCATATGGTTGGAATTCACCATCACAAGTTCCAGGTATTTCAATCGTTTTAGTAGGATCTTTAGGATCTGGCTGAGTTTTTGGCTTGCCTGATGGACACCAAGTCGCTTCAGCTGTCTGCTTACCACCATTTGCCAGCAAATAGTCACGAATATAGGTCGAAACATTTGGACCAGTACGCACTTTCGTTTGATCAATTCCTAAAGAGGCACTTAAACTTTGGTTTTCATCAATTGGATAACCAAAACTTACACTACCACCAATACTATCAGTGACATAGTTGTTGACGTTATAGTCTTTGTTTAGCTTGGTCTTACGATAGTAAACGTTATAACCACGACTCACGCCATCAATGGTGAAGTATGGATCAGTCACACTTAAGTTATAGTAATCTTGCGTTTCAGAACGTGATAAATCAATCGCTACACGATTACCCGTCCCCATAAAGTTAGTCTGACTTAAACCAGCCTGGAAGGTTACACCACCATTTTGTGAATAGCCGACCGCAAGTGTTGTCGTACCAGAATGTTGTTCTTCAACATTCACATTCAAATCCACTTCATCTGGTGAATTTGGTACACGAACAGGTTTAACATCAACGGTTTTAAAGAAGCCTGTACGCTCTAAACGGACTTTAGAAAGGTCTATTTTCTCGTTGCTTGCTAATGCACCTTCCATTTGACGCATTTCACGACGTAGTACTTCATCCGCAGTTTTACTATTCCCCGTGAAGTTAATACGACGAACGGTTACTTGCTGACCAGGATTAATATAATAATTCAGGTTGACAATACCTGTTTGATTATTAATCTCAGGTACAACATTCACTTCAGCATAGTAATAGCCTGCATTACCATATTTACGCAAAAGAAGTTGCTTAACTGCATTCACTTTTTCTTGTGAATAGGTTTCGCCATCTTTATACAATTTAAGCGCTGTTAACTCTTCTGGCTTATAAAGTGCATCACCGAGGAACTTTGTTTCGCCAAATTTAAACTGGCTGCCTTCATCCACCGAAACCTCAATAAAGATATGTTTCTTATCTTCACTGATGTTTAACTGTGAGTTGATGATATTAAAATTGATATAACCTTTGTTTAGATATAAAGCACGTAAAGCTTCTAGACTTGCTGCCATTTTCTCACGCGCATAACGGTCATTACGCGTAACAATTGAAGCCCAACCACTTTCTTTAACCGCGAAAGCTTGCTTGATATCGCTATCACTAAAGACGGTATTACCGATAATATTGATATCGAATACTTTCGCGGCTGTACCTTCATTGAAGTTCAGCTTTAATTCAACGCGGTTATTTGGACGTGCAACTGTTTCAACAGTTACATCTGCATCATAACGACCTTGCTGGGTATATTGTTGTTCTAGCTCAGTTTCAATCACCTGCAACGCAGACTTTTTGAAAACTTCACCCTCAGCAATCCCCATCTTCTTTAAACCTTGTTCTAAGGCTTCTTTTGGAATGAGTTTATTGCCTTTGAACTCCAATTTAGAGATAACTGGACGCTCAACAACTTTAAAGACTAATACATTATTTTCTTTAAAAGCTTTAATGTCATCAAATAAACCTGAAGCATATAAAGTACGGATTGCCTCAGCAATCATCGGATCACTAACTCTATCGCCACTATTTATCGGTAACATAGAATAGATACTTGCAGGTGTTAAACGCACTAAGCCATCAATTCGTATATCTTGTGCAAGAAACTCATCTGCAGCGTATGCTTGTTGTACCACTGCCATCGCACTAACCAGTGCCAAAGGCATTAATAAATGTGTGTGACGCATGCCCATATATTTTCCAGTAAGTTAAATTCCATTTGCGTTTTTTTATAAACGCATGAAGTCGTTAAATAAAGCCAAAAGCATCATGCTACCGAGCAGTACCATACCAACTTTTAGACCAAACATCTGTATTTGTTCAGAAACAGGTTTACCACGAATTGCTTCAATAAAGTAATACACCAAATGACCACCATCCAGCATTGGGATCGGTAGTAAATTTAGAATCCCCAAACTCACACTCATTAAAGCCATAAATGAGATAAACGTTTGCCATCCCATTTCTGCACTTTGCCCCGCCACTTTCGCAATCGTGATTGGACCAGAAAGATTATCTAAACCAATTAATCCACGCACCATTTTGATGATAGAGTTAAAAATCATACCTGAAAGCTGTGTTGTCTTCTCGAAAGCAACACCAAGCGCTTCAACAGGTGAGTATTGAATGGTTTGCTTGTAGTCATTTGGAATCGTGATCTTGCCTGCATCGCTTTTCACACCAAGCATCCCAGTCGTATTACCCATATTGTCGCGTTGCCCTTGAGGCATTACCTGCAAATGCACCAATTGACCTTGACGTATCACATCAATATTCAATAGCTTTTCTGGTGATTTTTGAACAACATCGACAACATCAAACCAATCTTTCATTGCAACATTATCAATTGCAACAATCTGGTCACCCGCTTTCATCCCTTGACGGATTGCAGCCCCATCCGCACTCAGTTCTTTGACTGTGGCTGGAATAACAGGACGGTAAGGCAAAAAACCCAATACATCCAAAGGAGATTGACTTTGATCTTTTAAAAATTCTTTGATTGGTAGATTAAACTGCTTTTCTGCACCAGCACGATCAACAATAATTGAAAGCTGACCAGTCTCACCTACACGATTAACCAAAGCATAATTCAGTTTTTCCCACGTAGTGGTCGCTTTACCATCGACCATCAACACTTTATCACCCACGTGTAAGTCAACTTGTGCTGCTGGCGTATTCGGCATGATTTTCCCGATACGCGTATTCAGTTGCTCTTGTGCAGGTAAGAATAAAATCCAAAACAGGAACACAGCAAAAATCAGATTAATCAAAGGGCCAGCAGCAACAATTGCAATACGTTTCCATGGAGACTGGCGGTTAAACGCATAAGGTAAATCTTGCTCTGCAACATTTCCTTCACGTTCATCCAGCATCTTGACATAACCACCAAGTGGTAAAGCAGAAAGTTGATATTGGATGCCTGATTTCTTAGATTGCCATTTCAGTAAAGTTGGACCAAAACCAATCGAATAGACCAGAACTTTAACGCCTAATTTACGTGCGACCCAATAATGACCAAATTCGTGAATTGCGATCAGAGGACCAAGCAATAAAATCGCTGCAACAATCATAAATAGTGCATTCATACGATTTAGCCTCCTATACCCACAATATACTTTTCTGCAATTTGTCTTGCGATCATATCAGTCTGTAAAATGATGTCTATATTTTCTGCTTTAGCATTTTGTACAGTTTGCAAAGTATTCTCGACTACTTGAGTAATCTCAGTAAATCGAATCTTTTTCTGTAAAAATGCTGCAACTGCCATTTCATTTGCCGCATTTAAAATCGTCGGCGCCAAGCCACCTGCACGCATTGCCTGACGTGCTAAATCCAATGCAGGAAATTTAACAATATCAGGCGACTGAAAATTCAATTGAGCTGTCTCAAACAAATTCAGTGCCGGGACATGTGTTGCCAGACGTTTTGGCCAAGCCAATGCATGTGCAATCGGCGTACACATATCTGGATTACCCATTTGCGCCAAAGTTGATCCATCCACATATTGCACCATGGAATGAATAATACTTTGTGGATGAACAACAACTGTAACAAAATGTTCTGATATTGAAAACAAATGACAAGCTTCGATCAATTCTAAGCCTTTATTCATTAATGTTGCAGAATCAACAGAGATTTTTTGTCCCATTGACCAATTTGGATGTTTACAAGCTTGTTGAGGAGTAACATCATGCAACTGTTCCAAAGAATGATTCAGAAAAGGCCCACCTGATGCGGTCAGCAAAATCTGAGACACCCCGAGCTGGGGCTGTCCTGTTCTTTCTGCATTTAAATAATCGTGGGGTAAAGACTGAAAGATAGCATTATGCTCAGAGTCTACAGGTAACAATAGCGCATGATGATCACGTGCTGCCTGCATCATAATGTCACCAGACATCACCAAGGCTTCTTTATTGGCAAGCAAAACACGTTTACCTGCTTTTACTGCCGCCAAAGTTGGCAGTAAACCCGCAGCCCCAACAATTGCTGCCATAACAATATCAACATCAGCATGTTCAGCAATTGCAATTAAACCCGATTCATCCGTTAAAATTTCAATCTGTTTTAGATGTTCTTGATTGAATTTTTGCTGTAACTCAAATGCTTTATCATTCGGCACAACCACAATTTTTGGATGATATTTTTTACAAATTTCTAAAAGTTCATCTAAACGACTATATGCAGAGACTGCAAATACAGTGTATTGGTCTGGGTGTTGTTCCAATACTTTTAAAGTACTTTGTCCAATTGAACCCGTAACACCCAATATACAAACAGCTTGAGTCATTTAAAGATCTACACCAATAAGTTTTAATATATACATACCCGTTGCAAAAATCGGTGCTGCAGCAAGTAAAGAATCGATACGATCCAACACACCGCCATGCCCTGGAAGAACCCGACCAGAATCTTTAATTCCTGCACGGCGTTTAATCATTGATTCAAACAAATCGCCCAACACGGAAGCAAACACAGTAACAATCGATAGGATTAAGAACAAAATAAGCTGTACGGCAGTTAAATTTAAGTAGGAATATTGCACAACCAACATAATTAGCACAGTTGTAGCGATACCACCATAAAGACCTTCAACAGATTTGTTTGGACTCACAAAGGGTGCAAGTTTTTTCTTACCAAATTTACGGCCGACAAAGTATGCACCACTATCAGCCCCCCAAACCAACAAGAACAAATACATCAACCACCACGGTGAACTATGCCAGACCGCATAGAGCGCTGTAACAGCAGCAGAAATCAGAATAAATCCAACGATATATAAGGATGCATTGTACCAGCTATCCGATTCAGGAAAGTTCTTAACCCAATAGATACTGCCCAACCAAGTGAGAATAGAGGCAGCCCACAGCAAAAGCGCTACATCATCAAAAAATAATGCTAGTGTGGATACCGCCGCAACGCATCCGCCATAGATCCAAGCCTTAGGTTTTGAGACCGATGCAGATGCAGTTGTTCGAGGCATAAGCTTAAACCATTCGTAACCTGCAACCCCTGCGGCTAAAATCATCAGTATAAACATTGGATAATGTGATTGCGTTGCAAACATGCAACTTAAAACAACAGCAACTAACACCAATGCGGTAATAATCCGCTCTAACATTATTAATTCTCGATTTTCGCTTGTTGAATCTGTTCTGAGGTTTTACCAAAGCGTCTTTCACGTCCTGAAAAAACACGAAATGCGTGATCTAACTCTTCTATTGTAAATTCTGGCCACAACGTATCGGTAAAATATAATTCCGCATACGCAGCTTGCCACAACAAGAAGTTAGACAAACGGTAATCTCCGCCCGTGCGAATTAACAAATCAACAGCAGGTAGATCATTTAGACTGACATATTTATCAAATAAATCAACATTTATCTGATCTGCTTGAACTTTTCCAGCAAGTGCATCTTGAGCAATAAGCTTTGCAGCATGTGCCATATCCCACATTCCCCCATAGCTAATCGCAATGGTTAAAGTCATGGAATTAAAAGCTGCCGTTTTTTGCTCTGCGTATTGCATGAGATCACGCAACTCACTCGATAATCGGGCACGATCACCAATAAAACGTAACGAGATATTGAACTTTTCCATACGGGGTAATTGTTCATGAATTGTCTCTTCTAACAACTTCATCAACAACTCTACTTCGTATTGTGGCCGATTCCAATTTTCACTTGAAAATGCAAAAACCGTTAAAGCACGTACACCCTCTTTTTTGCAATGTTCAACAATAGGATCCAAGACATTTTTGCCTTCCCGATGCCCATCACCTTTTTGCATTTGCTTTTTTTTAGCAAAACGATTGTTGCCATCCATAATGATGGCAACATGTTGAGGAAGAAGCGATTCTTCTTGCAAGGTCATAATAGAATCAGACCTTCATCAATTCTGCTTCTTTCGCTGCAAGACGTTTATCAACCTCTGCAACATATTTATCAGTAATTTTCTGAATTTCATCCGATGCACGGCGATCATCATCTTCAGAAATTTCTTTTTCTTTCAATAATGCTTTGATATCACCTAATACATCACGACGGATATTACGAATCGCAACTTTGGCATTTTCAGCTTCCGCACGCGCAACTTTTTGCATATCACGACGAGTTTCTTCTGTTAATGCTGCCATTGGTACACGGATTGCATCAGCAGTAATAGGATTTAGTCCCAAACCCGCTTCACGAATCGCTTTATCAATTGCAGCAACCATTGAGCGTTCAAATGGTTGAACTAACAGCGTACGCGAATCTTCAAGCCCAATATTTGCCACTTGATTTAATGGAACATCAGAGCCGTAGTAAGAAACCATCACACCATTTAAAATTGATGGGTGCGCACGACCTGTACGAACTTTGGCAAAGCCTAACTCTAACGAGTCAAGCGACTTTTGCATACGCTGTTCGCTATCTTGTTTGAGATCGTTAATCATATGATCTTCCTTACTTATTCATTAGGTATTACAAAATATTTAAACATTAGTATAAAGAGCTTTATGGCTCACGTACATTAATTCGTAACGTGAGTACCCTCTTTTTCGCCCATTACGACAGAAAGTAATGCACCAGATTTGTTCATATCAAAAACTTGCAATGGCACATTGTGATCACGACATAAACAAATTGCTGTCAAATCCATCACACCAAGCTTTTCATCCAGCACTTGATCGAAAGTTAAATTGTCATATTTAACTGCATCATCATATTTGCTTGGATCTTTGTTATAAACACCATCCACTTTGGTCGCTTTCAAGATCAAGTTTGCCTCAATCTCGATACCGCGTAAGCAAGCTGCTGTATCTGTAGTAAAGAATGGATTCCCTGTACCGGCAACAAATACGCAAACTTCACCTTGACTCAAGTGACGAATCGCATCACGGCTTGAATAAGGCTCAACCACAGTGCCGATTGATAATGCTGACATTAAACGTGTTCTAATATTACGACGCACCAATGCATCACGCATTGCCAAACCGTTCATCACTGTCGCTAACATACCCATCTGGTCACCCGTTACACGACCCACCAGACCATCTTTCTGTAGTTGGCTACCACGGTACAAGTTACCACCACCAACAACGATACCCACTTGTACGCCTAAACCGACCAAGTGTGCAATCGAAAGCGACATCTGATCCAACACTTGGGCATCAATACCCATATCTTTATTACCCGCTAAAGCTTCACCCGAAAGCTTTAGCAAAATTCGTGCATAACGTGGATTTTTAGACGCTGACATACCTTTACTCCAAACCGACCAATCTCAAAGTTTTCTTAAATTTAATTCAATCTCAAGCAGATTTAATCTGAATTAACTTTGCAAACAAATCATATTCATCTGCATCCGTAATTTCGACTTCAAGCAAATCACCTGCTTTAATCACGCTCTTATCAATATCTTCAACAAAAACATTGCCATCAATTTCTGGTGCATCTGCATAGGAACGCGCAACAGCCACTGGAAATTCTTCTTCCAGACTGTCGACAAGCACCGTCATTGTCTGACCAATACGTTTTTGTAATTTGGCCGCAGAAATCGCCTGTTGAACTTCCATAAAACGCTCATAACGATCTTGCTTGATTTCTTCTGGCACATGATCAGGCAGATCATTCGCAGTTGCACCTTCTACAGGCGAATAAGTAAAACAACCAACACGGTCAAGTTGAGCTTCTTTCAACCATTCCAATAAAATCTGGAAATCTTCTTCTGTTTCCCCTGGGAAACCTACAACGAATGTTGAACGAATCACCAATTCAGGGCATTTTTCACGCCACAATTTAAGGCGCTCTAATGTATTTTCACTATGAGCTGGTCGCTTCATCAATTTTAAGATGCGCGGACTGGCGTGCTGAAAAGGAATATCTAAATAAGGGAGGATTTTACCTTGCGCCATCAAGTCAATGGCAGCATCTACGTGTGGATATGGATAAACATAATGTAAACGCACCCAGATACCGAGCTGACCAAGGGCTTCACACATGTCATAGAACTTGGTTTTGACTGGCTGGCCATTCCAGAAGTCCAACTTATACTTGGTATCCACACCATAAGCAGAAGTATCTTGAGAAATCACCAAGACTTCTTTTACACCAGCACGTTTAAGTGCAGCTGCTTCATCCAATACTTTACCTACAGGACGAGAGACCAAGTCTCCACGCATGCTTGGGATAATGCAGAATGTACAACGGTGGTTACAGCCTTCTGATATTTTCAAATAGGCATAATGCTTTGGTGTTAAACGAACACCTTGCTCTGGTACTAAATCAATAAATGGGTTGTGTTTTGGTGGTGCAGGTACATATTCGTGTACTGCTTCCATCACATCTTGATAGGCTGCCGCCCCTGTTACTTTAAGTACATTGGGGTGCATTTGGCGAATTTTGTCTTCATCTTTACCTAAACAACCTGTAACGATAACTCGTCCATTTTCGCTCATGGCTTCGCCAATGGCATCTAAAGACTCTTGCACTGCAGATTCAATAAAACCACAGGTGTTAACAACAACCAAATCTGCACCGTCATAATCTGATGCAACTTGATAACCTTCAGTCTTTAACTGAGTTAAAATTCGTTCAGAATCTACCAATGCCTTAGGACAACCTAAAGATACAAAACCGACTTTGGGGGTCTTCATGAATCTGCGCTCCACTTGAATCGGCGTATTGTATGACTTTTCTTTGTCTTCGCATAGCAGCAAAGCCATCTCTTTGTGTAATGCACCAAAATACAACCAAAAATTTAAATAAAAACCAACAACGCACCAATTTGGAACATAATAAAATATTGAAATATGCAGATGTATGTGAAAAATACCGTATAAATCGATATTTCCAGAATTAAGTGATTGAAATTTAGTTAATAGAAAGTTGGCTTGTATTTTGCATAAAGTACATTTTAGAAGTTAATGGCTCTTCATTAAAATTTATATTTATTGCGCCATTTTAAAACAGGACGATTCACAAATGGATCAACAGAACCCTATCGACTATCGACTTTTAGTAGATAATCTGACAACTGCCATATTATTGGTCGATAGTAAGCTTAATATTTTTTATTTAAATTCTGCTTGTGAAGCATTATTTGATATCAGCTTGCTGCGCGCTTCGGGTCAGCCTGTATTAAATTTACTACATGCGCATGATGACGCGTTCAACACTCATGAAGCTTTATTAAACACATTAGAAAGTGGTCAGCATTATACCCGTCGCGAAGCAGTGATTAATGTAAATTTCAAACCCATTCATGTTGATTACACCGCTTCTCAACTTAATGCAGGTAAAAGCTATCACCCCTTACTGCTGATTGAACTCAATCCGATCGATCGGATGTTAAAAATTTCAAAAGAAGAAAATTTGGTTCAACAGCATCAAGTTGCACGACAACTGGTTCGCGGTGTGGCTCATGAGATCAAAAATCCGTTAGCGGGTATTCGTGGCGCAACTCAATTACTGGCACGTAGTTTAGGTGATGATAGCTATCGTGAGTTTACCGACATCATTATTAGTGAAGTTGATCGACTCACCAATTTAGCCGATACCATGCTTGGCTCGCGTCAACTTCCTAGTTACGAGCTGGTCAATGTGCATGAACCCTTGGAACGTGTTCGCTCACTGATTGCCAACCAGACCAAGAAAAAAATCAAGATTACCCGTGACTATGACCTGTCGTTACCCGATGTGATGGCAGATCGTGATCAGTTGATTCAGGTCATGCTTAACATCAGTGTTAATGCAGTACAGGCCATGACAGAAAATAAAGACTTTTTTATCGAGTCAGAGCCAGAACTTGCTCTAAGAACACGAATTCAGCGTCTCGTGACCATTAATGGCGTGTTAAACCGCTCAGCCATCCGTATTGATATCGAAGACAATGGCCCTGGTGTCCCAGAAAGCATCCTCGAATCTGTTTTTTATCCACTGGTAACAGGGCGAGCTAAAGGCACAGGACTTGGCCTCAGTATTGCTCAAAATATTATGCATCAACATAACGGAATGATTGAGTGTCAATCAGTTCCAGGAAAAACCGTATTTAGCCTATATCTACCTTGGGAGTTAAACCATGTCACGAAATAAAATTTGGGTAATAGATGATGATCGTGCCATGCGCTGGGTACTAGAAAAAACGTTCAAAGAAGAAGGTTTTGATGTCACCAACTTTGAAGAAGCACAAACTGCACTGGAACGTCTGCATGATGATGCGCCAGACGTAATTCTTACCGATATCCGTATGCCTGGTATTGATGGACTAACCTTCTTATCCAAGGTTAAAAACACACATCCAGATTTACCTGTAATCATCATGACAGCACATTCAGATTTAGAATCTGCTGTATCAAGTTATCAAACAGGTGCATTTGAATATTTACCAAAACCTTTTGATATCGATGAAGCACTCGCATTGGTCAATCGTGCGATTTTGCATATCAATAAATTGCAACAACAAGAAGCCACCAAAGCAGCATCACCTTTACAGTCAACGGAAATTATCGGCGAATCACCAGCAATGCAGGAAGTTTTCCGTGCGATTGGGCGTTTATCGCAATCACATATTACGGTGCTTATTAACGGTGAATCTGGTACAGGTAAAGAATTAGTTGCTCATGCCTTACATAAACACTCACCTCGTCGTGCCAAACCATTTATTGCACTGAATATGGCGGCCATTCCCAAAGACTTGATTGAAACCGAGTTGTTTGGGCATGAAAAAGGTGCGTTCACAGGTGCAAACACCCAACATCAAGGCCGTTTTGAACAGGCCAATGGCGGTACGTTATTCCTTGATGAAATTGGCGATATGCCTTTTGAAACACAAACACGTTTACTCCGTGTCTTGGCAGATGGTGAATTCTACCGTGTCGGTGGACATATCCCTGTCAAGGTCGACGTACGTATCGTGGCTGCAACCCATCAAGATTTGGAAAAACTGGTGAATGAAGGACGCTTCCGTGAAGACTTATACCATCGTCTGAACGTCATCCGTATTCACATTCCAAAACTGTCACATCGTAGCGAAGATATTCCGATGCTGGCTCAGCATTTCTTGGCTCGTGCAGGAAAAGAACTTGGGGTAAGTCCTAAAATCTTACGTACTGAAACTACGGATTATATGCAACAGCTACCTTGGCCTGGTAACGTTCGCCAGTTAGAAAACACTTGCCGCTGGTTGACCGTCATGATCACTGGTCGTGAAGTTTATCCGGAAGATTTACCTGCCGAGCTCAAACAGGCATCAGTACAAAAAACCAGTGATGTCCAAACAATATCAGGCACTAGTCCAGCCTTAGTTGAGCGTATTGCAGTACACCACTGGGATGAGCTCTTAGGTCAATGGGCAATTCAAAAGCTTAAAAATGGTGAAATGAAGCTCCTAGATATCGCCACACCGATGTTTGAACGCACCCTAATCAATGCAGCATTACAGCAAACTCGTGGTCGCAAACGCCATGCTGCTGAGCTCTTAGGTTGGGGGCGTAATACCCTAACCCGTAAACTCAAAGAACTTGGCATGGATTCCACCGATGACGAGGAGGATGACGAAGCACGTTCTGCTTAGAAGGCATATTCATTCAAAGCGAGTACCCTGTTACTCGCTTTTTTTTGTTCAAGTTGCAGTGTTCTTCCGTATGCTTAAATTCATAGTCATACAATGGATATGGTTTTTGTTATACTAGGATTAACCCAACCAACCTAAAGTAGATAATGACTGATATTTGCTATCCGAGTTGCGCCAAACCTCAAACTCGTCGTGGAGAAGAACGTCGTCTTGCCTTATTACTATGTGCAAGCGATTTATTTCTAGAGAAAGGTTATGAAGCAGTTTCTTTGGATGATATCGTCAATCATGCAGGGGGCTCTAAAACCTCAATTTACAAATACTTTGGTAACAAAGAAGGTCTTTTTACCGCGATTTGCGATTATCGAAGAGAAGTATTTTTTAAAGGCGTCTGTTTCCCTTATACACCAGAAACAAGTACTTTAAGAGATTACCTAATGCATACCCTGCAGCGTTTTTACCAACACATTATCCAACCAGAAAATATTGCCTTTATGCGAATGTTTACAGAACAGACGCAAAAGGACCCTCAACTTGCCCATTATTTCTACAATCAATGTGCTCTCAATATTCAAAACACGATTTCCTCTGCGCTTGAGCATGCTCATACAAATAATGAAATTTACTGTGCACAGCCACAGTTTTCTGCAACGATGTATTTTGGCATTTTAAGAGACGTCGAATGGCGCAACTTAATGGGCTTAGACGTACCAGCCAATGATGCAGAAATTATTGATTATATTAACTATTCAGTAGATCTTTTTTTAAAAGCGCATCAAAAAGTCTAAATCTTTTGCATTTTTTCAGACGTATAGTATAGTAGTCAATTCTTTTTAATTCACCACTCGTCAAACAACAATTAATTATTGTTTTAATTCAATAATTATTGTGGGAGTAGCTATGGCGCTTCGGCATTTCCTAACTTTACGTGACCTATCTTCATTAGAGTTGCAACGCATTTTAGATCGTGCGCAAGAGCTTAAACGCATGCAACACAGCAACACGCTTTTTCAACCGTTTGCGGGTAAAGTTTTGGGAATGATTTTCGAAAAATCGAGTACACGTACCCGAATTTCCTTTGAAGCTGGCATCTGTCAATTTGGCGGGAGTGCAATTTTCCTCTCACCTCGCGACACACAATTAGGCCGTGGCGAACCTATTGAAGATTCTGCACGTGTGATTTCAAGTATGCTCGATATCGTGATGATCCGTACTTTTGCTCACGATATTGTTGAACGCTTTGCATCTTACTCAACAGTGCCTGTGATTAATGGCCTGACTGATGATCACCACCCTTGTCAATTGCTTGCCGACTTACAAACCTTTCAAGAACATCGTGGCAGCATTGAAGGCAAAACCGTAGCCTGGATTGGTGATGGTAACAACATGTGCAATTCATATATTGAAGCTGCACACCTCATGGGCTTTAAGCTTAAGATTGCAACACCTGAAGGTTATGAACCAAAGCCTGAATTCTTAGCTGAATTTGCAGATTGTGTAGAAGTATTTAATAAGGCCGAAGATGCTGCCGTTAATGCCGATCTGATTGTGACTGATGTCTGGGCCAGCATGGGACAGGAAGAAGAACAAAAATTACGAGAAAAGGCGTTTTTATCATTTCAAGTTAATGAAAAACTTATGGACTTGGCTCATCCTGATTGTCTGTTTATGCATTGTTTACCTGCTCATCGTGGCGAAGAAATTTCGGAACATATGCTAGATCACAAAAATGCTGTGGTTTGGGATGAAGCTGAAAACCGTTTGCATGCGCAAAAAGCCTTAATGGAATTCTTACTCAATGAGAATCTTAAAAAAGATTAAGTTAAAAAAACAGCATCATTGGATGCTGTTTTTTATTTGTGCGTTCTAAATTGAACACTGAAATAAAAACACTTATAGTAAGACCAGCCCTTTAGAATAAGTTTCTCATGATGTGAGAACTTCACTCAATATGCAGCGGACGTTATGACTTCACTTGAACAAGCCTTATCTCAAATACCAAACTTCTCTTTGGTGCATGAGCATCTGTTTAGCTCTGGTCAACCGACTGCCGAGCAATTACAACAAATCAAAGAGTATGGTTGCGGCACAGTCATTAACCTTGCAACCAGCCAATCTGACAATCATCTGGCTAAGCAAGACCAGATCTGTCTAGATTTGGGATTAAACTATATTCACATTCCAATTGGTTGGGATGTGCCCTGTTCTGAGCAATGTTTATTTGTTTTAGATCTTATTGACCATCTGGTGCAAAACGAAATCATTTGGCTGCACTGCAATGACAATATGCGTGTCAGTAGCTTGATGTACCTCTATCGCCAGTTCTATATGAATATCGACCTACCAACAGCACAAGAGCTGTTACATCAAGTTTGGGAACCCAACGAAACATGGACCGGTTTAATTCATAGCATTACTTTACAACTGCAAGGTCGTAAAGCAACGCAAGAACTAGAACAATCATTGATTAACAGCAATCATTTTGCTTGATGTGAAATCAAAACCGTTGCGGTCGCCAAAATCCCTTCTTGGCGACCTGTGAAACCAAGTTTTTCCGTTGTTGTGGCTTTAATACTGATTTGAGTTACATCAACATCCAATACATCTGCAATACTCTGGCGCATTTCCAGATTATGTTTAGCCAACTTAGGACGCTCACAAGCAACGGTAATATCAGCATTATTGAGTTGATAACCACGATCTAGAATCAATTGATAGACATGTTTAAGCAACAAGCGACTGTCAGCACCTTTGTATTCTGGATCGGTATCTGGAAAGTGCTGTCCAATATCACCCAATGCCAAAGCACCCAGTAACGCATCACTTAATGCATGCAACACCACATCACCATCGGAATGCGCCTTTAAACCATGCGTATGTGGAATTTGAATACCGGCTAAAGTAACAAAATTACCTTCTTCAAATGCATGTACGTCAATCCCTTGTCCAATACGAATTTGAGCAACCATATGATTTTCCTTTTACAATATACTGAACAAATCTTGTATTCAGGCTTTCTATTTCGCTATAGTACGTTGAGCAAATTAGACTGAAAGTATAAGTGATTATGCTGTTTAACACTGTAAGAAATCAATTAAAGAAATCTGGCTACATCATCACATTGAGTTGTTTTTGCTCAACATTTACCTATGCCGAAGCAATTGACTGCACGAGCAATGATTTAAACGCCAATAAAATCTGCTCTAAACAATATAAAGAGCAGCGTTTGAAGCTGAATACCAAGTTTCTGACTGCCTATTTAGTAACAGACGCCCCACTACAGTTATTACACGATACACAAAGCTTATGGCTAAATCAGGTACAACAGTGCAAAAGTAAAAATTGTTATCAACAGCAATTTGATGCACGTTTAGACGATTTAAATTTTTATACTTCAATGAATCAAACATTGACACAGCATTATTTAAAATATGAACACGGTAAACTAGCAGCGCAACCTGTTCATTTACAGATTCACCAGCTCGATAAAGACAAACTTAAAATCGAAGGAACGGCCTATCGCAATCCGAATAACCGTCTAGAAACCCAAACGCAGTCATTGCTCGCCTATAGTACGCCTGAACAAAGAAGCCAAATCATTGATAATGAAAAAAAATGCCAATATCAATTGGACTTCCAGAAAGCACTGTTAATTGTTAAATCTGAGCAAAAAGATTGCAGTCGCTTTACAGGTATTTACCGCTTATACGACTAATCCAAACACGACAAAGCCGATGTTTTCACATCGGCTTTTTTATTCAGCTTGGAAATTTTTGTGCAATTTCCTGACTGATCAATACAGCTGTTGCGGCAGAGAGTGTCCAGCCTAAATGTCCATGTCCCGTATTATAAAAGACTCTTGGTTGCTTACCTTGTCTCACCACAGGCAACATATTCGGCATCATGGGACGTAAACCCGCCCATGGAACCACATGTTCCGTTGAAATATCAAAGTTCTGGTTTACCCAATTAATTAAGGGTTGAATACGATCTGCACGAATGTCTCTGTTGTAACCGTTAAACTCAGCTGTTCCCGCAATACGTAAACGGTCTGCACCTAAACGTGAGGTCACGATTTTTACACTCTCGTCGAGCAAACTCACCCAAGGTGCATTATTTACGCTACGCTCATCTTTGAGTTGTACTGTAATAGAGTAGCCTTTCACAGGATATACATTGACGCTGTCCCCTAGCATATCGGCCAGTTGATAGCTTCCGACTCCCCCACAGACTAAAACCAGATCAGCAATAATTTCAGTAATCCCATCCGCAGTTGGATTAACATTTTCCGAGCTATTTTTACAGTGAACAATCGCTTTGTCTTGGCTAAATTTAATATCTACCACATCCAGACCAAAACAATATTTCACACCATATTGCTGTGTTCTTTCCGCCAACCCGACAGAATACTTATGGATATCACCAGTTGCGTCACCGGCAGTGTAATATCCGCCATAATAGTCACCTGTTAATGTCGGTTCGATGGCTTTCATTTCTTCAGGAGTTATCGCATTCCGTTCTAGTTTCCCTTCAACCAATACATCATTGACTTGCTTGGCAATTTGGTAATCTTCTTTAGTGTGATACATATGCAAGATGCCACGTTTTTCCAAGTCAAAAGAAATATTTTCCTTTTCAGCAACCTCAAACAAACGTTGTCTTGCCAACAAGGCTAAACGCACTGTTTCAATGGTATTGGCTTTATAATTTTTAATATGCGTCAAAAACTCAATCAGCCAGCGATACTTGTGCACACTAAAAGATGGGTTGAGCAATAATGGTGCATCTTTCTTACTCATCCATTTGATACCTTTGAGTACCGTTGCTTTTTGGTTCCAGACTTCCGCATTGCAGGCAGATAATTGCCCACCATTGGCAAAAGAGGTTTCCATAGCTGGAAACAGATGGCGATCAATCACCGTCACCTCATAACCCAATTTAATTAATTCATAAGCAGACGTTACACCCGTAATCCCCGCACCAATTACAACAACATGTGGCATAGCAAACTCCTAGAAATGCATCACATTTCTTAATGCATAGCCCCATCTGTCATGGTACCTGAGAGTTTCGGCAGATGATTACCAATTAACCATTAAGCCTTCCCCTTCGGTGAGTGTTTGTCGTAGAAGAATAAAGTTGTCGTATATTTCTACAAGTTGAGCACTGCTCTCCAGATTGTATTTCTATTATTACAGTCCTTCTGCCTGAGAGTTTCCGGGGTCGTTGCTCCTTCGGCGAGTTCATTGAAGAACTTCTCTCCCGCAATAATATTTATATCCCTATAAGCAATATATATGCCGCTTAAAAATACAGACACTAAATTCTTGTAATTGTTTGTAGACGGAAATTTGTTCTATTGGGCTAAAGTTAAGATCATAAAAAAGCAGGCTGACAGCCTGCTTTAAATAATTAAAACTTGCATTGCAAAATTTGATCTGGGAATTGTCCCTTCCAAAGCTCCCGCAATGTCGGTAAATAGAATTTTTCCCCAATCATCACCTGTTCAGCATCAATCAGTGCATGAATCTCATGCATCAACACATAATCTAAGGCAATCAACGATAACTGTGGTTGAGTTTGGGCGATGTGTTTACGTTTAATTTGAGCCTTTTTAACTAACTCATTGGCAAAGTTTTTATCTTTATAGGTGGTAATCGCGCTTAAACGTAGCTCGATGATGCCCCAGCCCTCCAATAGTTTTTTAAAAATCTCAAAGTCTTTTGACGTCGCTTCCCAAGTCACATTTTCCAAATTATTGTCTTCTGGCAATACAGGCAAGAGTAAGTCTGCCGTACTTGGAAAAATTTTCTTTAAATTCAACAGAAACTTAACAGGATTTTCATTTGGAAGATCAGAAAATTGGATGTTGGTTTTGGTATCTGTTAAATAGATAGAGAGCATCAAAAAAAATCCTAAGGTAAAATGCTGTTTTATATAAACTTAATTTCAGCTCTGCACAGTGTTGGCAAAACAAAAAAGATAAAAACAGAAGAAGATGATCATTCTAACAATTATGACAATTTATTCAATGTTAGTTTCGCTCTAAAGACTTTCCTCTACACATTAAGTAGCTCCTACAAAATCATAATCTCAAGCATAGAACATAGTCAAAGAGAGATCTTTGACCTTAACCAACTGCCTACCACATCATGGAGAATAATTATTTACATCATCATCGTGTAGCAGATACATAAAAGTTTGCTATCCGTTCTCTACCTTTGGAATAATAGAACTGACCATGCAGGTCAGTTCAAAATTACTCATTTCACAGCTTTTTTAAGATTAAAAAAATGTGAAATATCTATTAATTCAATAGGCTTTAAAACAACGGACATCATTTACTGATTACCTTATGTCTGTTCTGAATAGGCTTTGTAGGAGTTAATCAAAGTGATTAAGATCAAAGAATTGATAATGTCTGAACGTATAGTCTTAGATAAATCAAAACTATTAGATACATTAGACAGCACATCCATTTCATTAAAAAATAAACTTGTATTTCTACCTTTTATCGCCCATTTCGTTATGAACTTTGGTGACTTTAATAAATATATATTGCCATTTAAAGCACCAACAAATGAATTGGAAAATCTCGTAAACATACATGCAGCAGAAGATGCCGAACATTGGATTTGGTATGTGCATGATTTAGAAAAACTAAGCTATGATCTTCCTGAAAAATTTACGACAACTTTAAAAAAATTATGGTCAAAAGAAAATGAAGAAAACCAAATCCTTTTTTTCGAGTTAGTCCATTTAGTTCACAACCAACCAGCCAATATTCGACTTGCAATTATCGAAGCAATCGAGATTACAGGTCATATCATCTTTTCAAAATTGAGAGATATCACCCAACATTCTAATTACCAGTTAAGTTATTGTGGAGACATCCATTATCATAAAGAAACAGGTCATACCATTGGAGCTGAAGAAAAAATCATAGATCAGCTAACCTTCTCAACATATGAAAGTGAAATTGCAATTCAATCTATAAAACAAGTCTTTAAAGCATTTAGTCGCTGGTATCAGTACTTGGATTTCCTTATTTGTACACATCATAGATCCTGACCAACTATAGTACTTAATATCTCTATTTTATAAAGAAATCCCTCTATTCAAGAGGGATTTTTTATTCAGGAATCAAGCTTACTTACTATTTGGAGAAACCATATTTTCAGGTTTTACCACCTCATCAAATTGCGCTTCGGTAACCAGTCCGAGTTCAACTGCAACCTGTTTTAAGGTTTTATTCTCCTTATACGCAGTTTTCGCAACTTTAGCCGAATTCTCATAGCCAATAACAGGATTAAGTGCCGTGACTAACATCAAGGAATTATGCAGGAAGTAATCAATTTTTTCACGGTTTGGTTCAATTCCAACCGCACAATGATCATTAAAGCTATTACATGCATCACCCAATAACTGAATTGATTGCAATAAGTTGTATGCAATCACAGGCATAAACACATTGAGCTCAAAGTTACCCGAAGCCCCTGCAACATTGATCGTAGTGTCATTCCCTAAGACTTGTGCAACAACCATGGTCATTGCTTCGCTCTGCGTGGGATTGACTTTGCCTGGCATAATACTCGAACCGGGCTCATTCTCTGGAATACGGATTTCACCAAAACCACAGCGTGGGCCACTTGCCAACCAACGAATATCATTCGCTATTTTATTTAAACTTACTGCTAGCGTTTTTAATGCGCCTGATGCAAACACAGCTGCATCACGCCCCGCCAAAGCTTCAAATTTATTTGGTGCTGTGACAAATGGTAAGCCTGTAAGTTCAGCCAACTGTTCAGCTGCTTTCACTGCATAGTCAGGATGTGCATTCAGTCCAGTCCCCACAGCTGTACCACCTAACGGTAACTCATACAAACCTGCAAGCGCTTGCTGTAAACGTTTTAAGCCATGTTCCAGCTGCGACACATAACCACTAAATTCTTGCCCTAAGGTCAAAGGGGTTGCGTCTTGCAAATGCGTCCGCCCAATTTTCACGATATCATCAAATTCTTTTGATTTACGTTCCAGAGTAGCCTTGAGTTTTTCAACAGCAGGAATCAGTAATTCATTAATTTGGATACTGGCTGCAACATGAATTGCAGTTGGGAAAGAGTCATTGGTCGATTGTGCACGATTGACATGGTCGTTTGGGTGTACTGGTTTCTGTGCTCCCAATGCCTGCCCTAATTTCTGATTGGCAATATTGGCAATCACCTCATTACAGTTCATATTGCTTTGTGTGCCTGAACCTGTTTGCCAAACCACCAAGGGAAATTGTGAATCCCATTGTCCAGCAATCACTTCTTCAGCAGCACCAACAATATACTGGCTCAAATCTTCAGGCAGTTGTTTTAACTCAGCATTGGTCATTGCAGCAGCTTTCTTGACTAACCCCATTGCACGAATCATCGCCCGCGGTAAGCGCTCCTGACCAATCTTAAAGTTTTGTAGACTCCGTTGCGTTTGCGCCCCCCATAAAGCGTCATTGGGTACTTCAATTTCGCCCATTGTGTCGTGTTCAATTCGCATTTGCATAAACAACCTCTGCTCTATTTGGTTAAAGTTCTCACGGGCTGAAGCAAGGTGATGCTTTGGCTAGTAGCCATTATCCTAATCAAAGCAGATATAATTGTAAATAAGAATCATTATCTTAATTACCTTTTAAGGTATTTAAATAGAACCGCCATTCATCTTCAATCATCACAGTCAAAGGTCGCTTTGGAGACCAATTCAATACCTTCTCTGCTTTCTCTAAAGCTGCCCCGAGTTGCGCTATTTCTTGATGTTGAAAAACCGCTGGTTGAGTATTCACTTTTGTTTGCGTCACCTTTTCGATTTCATTCAGCAAAGTTTGAATCGATGTCAGTTGCGAATGTGCAATATTGAATGACGCTAAGCAATTATATTGTGACTTCAGCCAATTCAATGTTTTTAGGATTGCCTCGCATGCATCCAAAACATGTAGGAAACTTCGCTCAACCGTACCATCAGCCGTTGCTGCCTGATTTTGCAATTCAATATATTTGCGTTGCATCGCTGCAACCTGTAAGGCCAAAGGCACAATATTTTTGGGTAATTGCGTAACAAATTCACCTAAAACACCATGCTCAAATGCACCCACGATATTCGATAAACGCAAGTTCACAATACGCCATTCAGGATCGACTTTATAAGTATCAGCAATAATATCTTCAACCATTTGCTGTGATCGAACATAGGGATTCGGGTAGCTATAATTAAACTTGGTTTCTTCAGATAGTTTCGCATCTGATTGGCCATATACAGCCAAACTCGAGAGATTAATTAACTGTCTAACCCCCATTCGCTGCATAGCTCTTAATAAGCTCATTATGCTACTGACGTTGTCATTATAATATTCCAGCGGTTTTAACACAGATTCTTCTAAAGATTTAAAACTGGCTGTATGAATCACTGTATCAATTGAATATTGTTCGAATACTTTATTTAGAGCTGGTGTATTACGGACATCCAGTTTCGCAAATGGAATATACATGCCTGAAATATATTCGAGCCGCTCTAAGGTCTGTAAGGTTGAATTGGCTAAATTATCCACAATAACAATTTCTTGACCATGAGCCAACAGACTCAAAGCTATATGCGAACCAATAAAGCCTAAACCACCTGTCAGCAAAATCATTGTATACTTACCTTCCTTTAAATCTATCCATCATTATTTTTGCCTACTACGACCATAGTGAATATTCAATGAGTACACTACTGCTAATTACTTCTGCGCCTACGTCAATTTTGGCTTGGCATGCTTTTGGTTTAGCTCAAGCCTTACAAAATAAGCATGAAGAACTTCAAGTCTTCTTTTACCAAGATGGTGTTCAGGTTGCGAATGACTTACAGTGGTTTCCTGATGATCAACGCAATCTAAAACAAGAATGGCAAAAGCTCGGCATTCGACTCCCTGTCTGTGTCAGTGCTGCCCTTGCTCGGGGAATCACTGATGCGGACAATGCAAAGCGCCATTCACTCCAACATTACAACTTAGCCAAAGGCTTTGAACTGGTTGGTCTTGGTGAGCTTGCTGACGCAGTACAAAGCTGTTCTCGTTTAATTCAATTTTAATTTAAGTTCTTTACTACAGTGTTGCTTTGAAAAGGTAAATTGTGTGAAATCTGTACTCGTCATCCTAACGCAACCTAACTTAACAAGTTTGCAAATCAATGAAAGCTTGTCCGCAACTATGGTTTTAGCAACCTTTGGTATTTCTGTCAAAGTATTATTAAAGTGTGCGGCAATTAACTTATTGGACAATAAGTTAGAATTTGATCAACTTAAACATGAGTTTAAAATTGCAGCCAATATGGTTGAAAGTTTTGAGTTCTATGATTTGACTCCAATTTTAATTGAATATGAAAATCAAGAACTTAGAATCATTAAAAATACAGATCAGGAGATCGAATTCATTGATCTCAATCCGGAGTTTATCCAGTCATTTGATCATATACTATACTGGTAAGGTGTTTCATTATGGAAAAAACAACGCTCTTTTTAGTCCAATCTGCAACAGAACAGCTCTGGTCTGACTTAGTAAAAATGGCACAATCTGATGACTATATTGTGATTATGGGTGATGCAGCCGTTCAGGTGTCTGCATTAATTACAGCAACTTATCATCACATTTATTGTTTAAGTAATGAGCACAATCTTCTTAATGATGAAGTTAAAGACAAAATTCAGGCAATCGATTATGACCAATTTGCAGAGCTCAGCTTAAAATTCAAACGTTGTGTTTCTTTGAAATAATATTTCTCTCATTCATTTTTTATTTTTTAGGCTATTTTATGCAGTTAGAATTAGACCAAGACGGCCATTTAGTTGATTACAGCATTTGGGATCAAAACGTTGCTCAAGAGTTGGCAAAGTCTTTAGATTTACAATTAACGGATTGGCATTTTGAGATTCTTTATGCTGTAAGACAGTTCTATCAACAATTTGGTCATTCACCTGCAACACGTCCACTCATTAAGTTTTTAATGAAAACTGTTAATGCTGAAATTGATAATGCCTTGTTGCAGCAGAAGTTTAATACAGGTTTAGTCGCTCGTCATTTAAGCCGTTTAGCGGGTGTACCTAAACCTGCAAATTGTCTATAAGCTATGTATATGCATGAGCATCATGCATATTTTTTGGCGAAAGCAACACAAAGGATTACTGCAACCGTCACGACGAACATCGCTGCACTGACTTGTTCATGCAATAAGACAGCCGCAATCGCCAAACCAAAGATAGGTTGCAGCAGTTGTAACTGACCAACTGTGGCAATCCCCCCTTGTGCCAAGCCCTTATACCAGAAGAAAAATCCGATCAGCATACTGAATAAAGACACATAAGCTAAACCTAGTTTTGCCGATGTTGAAACTCCAGCAAAGTTTACAGGCATATACAAATAAGAGAGCAGTAGCATGATCGGCAAGGTAATAATCAACGCCCAGCAAATGACTTGCCACCCCCCTAAATGTTTCGATAGCTTACCCCCTTCGGCATAACCAAAAGCACAAAGCAAAATCGCCAAGAGCATGAACGTGTCACCATAATTAAATGCCCAGCTCCCTGTTTGAATCAGCATATAACCACAAACCAGCATCCCACCTAAAATAGCGAATAACCAAAAAGCTAAATTTGGTCTTTCTCCACCTCTTAACACGCCAAAAATCGCAGTTGCCAGTGGCAATAAACCCACAAAAACAATGGTATGTGCAGCACTAACATATTGAAGTGCCAAAGCCGTAAACAGTGGAAAGCCAACCACCACTCCCAGTGCAACATAAAATAATGGCAGCCAATCTTTGCGCTCGGGTATCTGCTGACGCGATAATAAAATCAAGGCCAAACCAAGTAGTCCAGCAATCGCAGCACGGGCAGCTGTTAAAAAGGTGGGACTAAAATCCATGACTGCAACACGTGTTGCAGGTAACGACCCTGCGAAAATAATTACACCAATCAGACCATTGAACCAGCCGCTATTTAAAGTTTTCATTTATTTTCTCCAAATCCACATGGAGAATTTAAACTGTGATATGGTTTAAATACCACACACAGTACAGTACAATTTCAAATAACTGTATTGGTTATTTTACCCATACAGTTAAAGATGCTCTCATGAAAAGTACTAAAATTGATTTTGTAATCCAACATATTCAGGAACAAATAAAAAACCGCTCATTACTACCCGGCTCACGTTTACCCTCAGTCCGTGCTTTGGCTGCTGTACTTCATCTATCTGTCTCAACAATCGTTGAAGCCTATGAACGCCTTGCTTCTCAAGGCATTATTGAGGCAAAAACAGGTTCAGGTTTTTTTGTTGCAGGACCACTTGCACCTTTATCCATCTCTGAAATTCATCCAAAAATCGATCGGAGTATCGATCCACTCTGGATTTCAAGACAAGCCCTCGAAGCAAAACAAGGAGTTTTAAAACCGGGCTGCGGTTGGTTACCTGATGACTGGATGCCACATGAAAATATCCGTAAAGCCATTCGTAAAGTATCCAAAGCTCCTTCAAGCACTTTGACGAATTATTCAACGCCATTAGGCCTAGCACCTTTACGTGAGTTACTCTCACGCAGAATATTAAGCAAAGGTATTGAAGCACAGCCCAATCAAATTTTATTGACCGACTCAGGCACACAGGCAATCGATTTAATTTGTCGTTATTTTCTCAAACCGAATGATGTGGTTTTAGTGGATGACCCTTGTTATTTTAACTTCCATGCATTGCTTAAAGTTCATCAAATCCAAATCATTGGTGTGCCTTACACGCCTGCAGGGCCTGATCTGGAGGCTTTTGCTCAAGCCATCAAAATCCATAATCCACGCCTCTACATTACCAACTCAGGTATTCATAATCCAACGGGAGCGGTATTAACCGCATCAACAGCGTATCAAGTCTTAAAACTGGTTGAACAGTCTAATCTGGTGGTGATTGAAGATGATATTTTTGCAGATCTAGAACGACATAGCGCCCCTCGTCTGGCCGCATTAGACGGCTTATCCCGTGTCATTCATATTGGTAGTTTTTCTAAAACATTATCAGGTTCTGCCCGTACGGGCTATATTGCAAGCCAATCAGAATGGATCGAGGACTTGGCTGATATCAAAATCGCAACCTGTTTTGGGGGTAATAACCTCTCTTCAGAAATTCTGTATGCCGCATTGACCGATGGTAATTACCGTAAATACCTAGAAGAGCTAAAAATACGTTTGGCCAAAGCAATGGACGCAACAGTCAAGCAACTTGAGAAACTCGGAATCAACGCATGGGTTAAACCATCCGCTGGCATTTTCTTGTGGTGTAATTTACCTGAACATTTTGATACCGCGCGGATTGCACAACACTGCCTAGAACATGGCGTTATTTTAGCGCCAGGCAATGCGTTTAGCCAAAGTCAGAATTTTAAGAATTTTATTCGTTTTAATGTAGCACAATCACTTGAGCCTAAAGTCTTTGAGGTTCTATCCCATGCCATTCAGCATGAAATAGAACAACAAAGGCGATAAGCAAATCATGCTGTTTTCTGCTTTTGTTCAATAAAGGCAAAATAGCCTGGACCTGCCGCTACGCGCACATCTTTAGCGTGAATCGGTTGATTACATTCAGAACAGACCACTTTGGGATTAACTTTTCGCCCGCAACTTTTATGCGTAAATTCAACGGGTTTACCTAACCCCATATCCATCCACTTATCGGCCCATTGCACCATAGAAAGAATAATTGGATAAAGGTCTAAGCCCTTATCTGTGAGTTGATATTCAAAACGCTCCTGACGATCGACATAAGGTACTTTGGTTAAAATCCCATGCTCAACCAAGCGCTTTAAACGCTCTGAAAGTACATGCCGCGTCAGCCCCAGACTGCGCTGAAAATCATCAAAGCGACGTATACCCATAAATGCATTTCGCAAGATGAGCATTGTCCAACGATCACCCAACACTGAGAGCGTCCTCGCCACTGAACATGGCTGGTCGCCAATTTCATCCCATTTCATTATTATCACCTAATCATTTTTTTAAAGTTTTATTTAAAAGACATCAATGTCTTGAACCGTCATGTTTAGAAACTAAACAATATAAAATATACACTAAATCACCTTATCCATCAGATGCAATATTGGCACTAGGCTAAAAGTACCAATATTCAGTCATTTTACATAAATTCATCAAAACAATTTAGTTATGAATGAATAGCCCAGCAAGGATTTGTCCTGCTTCCAGTTTGGTATTGGCGGGGATACGGACCAGACTATTGGCCTGCATTAAATTACTCAACATATGCGATTGCTGTTTCGCCAAGCTTTGGAACTTGAGTTGCCCTTGATCAAAATAAGCCTGCATTCTTAAAAAACGTTCACGTGCATCCGATTTTAAATCATGAGTGAGCACACCGCTCAACCATTGCAAGGGCTGGCGTTGGTTTTGCAAGGCATCTAATAAAGCTTTGCCATAGACTTGCATACACACATACACCGCTGCTGGATTACCCGGTAAACCCAATAAATAGCAACTATGATCTTGATCTGTATACTCAGCAAAGAACAGTGGCTTACCCGGTTTTTGCTTCACTTTCCAGAAGATTTGTTCAAAACCCGTTTCAAAAGCGCATGGACGAACAAAATCATAATCGCCAACGGAAACACCACCCGTTGTAATGATCAGATCATATTGCTGTTTTAGGCGCTCAAAACATTGCGTGACTTGCTCAGCCTCATCGGCAATATGCAAAATTTCCGCATCGATGCCATAGTCTTGCAACCAAGCTTTTAATAATGGCCCATTGGCATCAAACACTTTCCCTGTCTGCAAATCTTCAGGCGTTTCTGCAACTTCATCCCCAGTAATGATCACAACCACTTTCGGTGCTTGAAACACGTCGATGCTTCGTACCCCTGCCATACTGAGTGCTGCAAGTGCACCAATATTGATGCGCTGCCCAACATCTGCCAGTTGCTGACCTCGTTGCACTTCTTCACCGACAAAACGGATATCCGCTTGCGCTGAAATATGTTCAGTCAATCGAATGGTTTGATTGGTTTCAACGGCGACAATTTCTTGTCGAGCAACATGTGTTGTTCCATCTGGTATCTTGCCACCAGTAAAAATACGAATCGCTTGCCCGTCTTGGAGCTGATGATCAGATTCACTGCCTGCCTTAATTTCACCCATCACGTCATATACCGTGTCCAGAAGATTCTCAACTGAACTATTCAGGGCATAGCCATCCACTGCGCTTTGCGAAAAACTCGGTAGATTGACATTGGAGTTGATCGATTTGGCTAAATAACGATTTAGTCCATCGGCTAAAGGCAATGTCTCAATTTTTAAAGCTTTAGGTTGGGTTTGCACCAATGCTAATGCTTCATCAATACTGATCAGACCTTTTTCGGCACCACATCCTGACATTATTCATAACCTCCCGGATGGGGTAGATCACGACAGACATCAAAAATATGCACCAAAGCTGGTAAAATTGCCGCCATGGATTCGCTTGCGCCGCCACGGCTTCCCGGTAAGGTCACCACCAATGAACGGTCAATAAACCCGGCAACACCGCGAGACATCGCCGCATAAGGTGTTCGTTTTTGCCCAAATGAGCGTGCTGCCTCCATTAGGCCATCAAGTTTGCGCTCCAATAGTGGCTCTAGGGTATCCACGGTAATATCGCGCTTGCCAATACCTGTTCCACCTACTGTCATAATACAGGCATAAGATTTGGTCAGTTCCAGAACCAGATCTTTAAGCTGATCAGCTTCATCTGGCAAGATTTGATAATGAATTGGATCAAAGCCCGCTTCAGTCAAAGTTTCTACAACCGATTTACCTGCAGTATCGGGTTTACGACCTGCAGCAACCGTATCTGACAGTACAATTACTGCTGCTGAGACAGGTTGACGTAAAGTACGTTTAAAATGTGATTTACCACCTTTTTTCTTCAGCAATTTGCACTGATCTAAGCATAGCTCTTCAGGTTCACAATGCGGCTTAAGCATGTCATACAGTGTTAAACCCGCTAGGCTTGCAGCGGTTAGCGCTTCCATTTCCACGCCTGTAGGGCCAATCGTCTCAACCGTCGTCAGAATCACCACATGATCATCATGTAGGTCATAATCAACATCGGCGCGGTAGATCGGTAATGGATGGCAGAGTGGAATCAGCTCATCCGTACGTTTAGCCGCTAGAATCCCTGCAATACGAGCCGTTTTTAAGGCATCACCTTTTTCAGTATTGCCATCTCGGAGTAACTGAATGCAATGCGCAGGGGCATGTAAAATCGCTTGTGCTTCTGCAACACGATAACTCTCGGGTTTCATCCCAACATTTTTCATTTTAACTTCCTGACGCTTTATTCGTGTGTATGCTCATGGCTACAATTTTCATGGTGATGCTCGGGTAAATCCCTCTTTAATAAAGGGGGACTTAGGGGGATTTTCGCTTGAACATTATCGGTTTGATCTTTACGAATACAGCAACCTTCCACATATTGACTGGTTCCATCCATAAAAAATTCTTCTTTCCAGATCGGCACTTCATGTTTGACCCGCTCAACCGCCTCTTCACAGGCTTGAAAAGCTTCACGGCGATGTGCTGCGTAGGCTATGGCAATAATCGCCGTTTCACTGACATCCAGATAGCCAATCCGATGCATCACCCGAACATAAGAGACCTGATATTTTTCTTGGATTTGCTGTTCAATCTCACGAATCATTTTCTCAGCAACAGGTGTATAAGAGGTATATTTTAAGGCTTTAACCGCTTTACCTTGATGGTGATTGCGAACCGTACCAATAAAAATATCAACCCCACCACATTCTGGAAAAGACTGAATCGGATCAAAAGAATCAAGGCTTAGAGCCTGATCTTGTACTCTGGCAAATTCACGCATGTTTAACCTCCCGCTACAGGTGACAACAACACCAAGGTACAGGAATTTTCTAAAGCAGTTTGGCGTGTAATAATATCTTCGCCTATCGCACACGCGCATTTTTCCATGGCATGATTCGCCTCTGGGTAAAGTGTCACAATATGTGCCAATACATCTTTGACCATTCGGTCTGCTGCAAACTCAAATGCCAGCGGCTTTGGTAATAACCTTTCGATTGCCCCAAACGCTTCTATTTTAATCTCAATGGTTTGCATATGTTCTCCAGACCACTTTTATTTAACCACCCAGCATATGCATGCTGATTTTACGTGCTTGTTGATGCTGTAGTGCATGATAGCCTTTGGCCTTATGCCAAATATAAGGCTTAATTTTCTGATCAAGCTGTTGTAATGCGTGCTGTTTAATATCCGGATTGGACTGCTTAGCGGCTTCTAAATCAGCTTTGATATTAAGCCCCTGTTGTGCAAACAAACAATTATAGAGTTCACCCTGAGCGGTCAAGCGGATCCGATCACAATCGCCACAAAAAGAATGCGTGATGGTTGAAATGATGCCCAACTGATATTGACCATCCAGCTGGTAAATCCGTGCAGGTTCATGCTGTTGTTGCAAGACTTGAATAGCATAATAAGGTTTGAGTTGCGCTAGGATTTCCGCCTCACTCACCACTGATTGATTGGTCCAGTGCTGATCGCCATCCAGCGGCATAAACTCAATAAAACGTAATGGAATGTTATGCTGCTTTGCCCAGCGTACCATCGGCAAAATCTGGTCATGGTTTTGCCCCTGCATCAAAACACAATTGATTTTGAATGGAAGCCCTACCTTTTTTGCTGCTTCAATACCATTCAGTACAGGCACAATATCTTTTTTAGTCAGTTGTTTAAATTGAATCGGGTCAAGACTATCCAGACTGATATTCAGATCATCCAAGCCAGCTTGCTTCAATTGTTCCGCATACTTCGCTAAATAATGACCATTGGTGGTGATTGAAATGCGTTTGAGTCCCATAGCCCTGAAGGCCTGTAAATCCCGAATAAAATGCACCACACCTTGACGCATAAGGGGTTCTCCCCCTGTGATACGAATATTTTCAATCCCTTGTTGAACCATATATTTGCAAAATATTAATAAGGCTTCAAAACTCAGTAAATCGTGCTTTTTCATCCATTGCGGATGCTCAGGCATACAATAAACGCATTTAAAATTACAGCGATCCGTCACCGAAATCCGTAACTTACGCTTAATACGACCATACTGATCTTGCAAGATCGGTAAGCTCGTTTCAGGTCTCTCATGCTTCATCATACGCACTCATTTTGTGAATCTTTTACTGGGTTTAGCACAGCTTCTGTGCATCCTTGTTGTACGCATCACAGTGAATTATTTTTATAGCAATAATTATTCCAATCCCATAGCAACTTTATGATGATATTACTTATTTAATTGAATCAGTCAGTTTCAATCTACAAAGAAAAATAGCATCTGTCAGCATATTTTTGTTCAGTTTATATTGCACCCATTGCAAACATGATTTAAGCAACATGTAAGAATTTGGTGCATTTCAACAGAAATATCAATAGGCTAATGGTCTAAATTGTGAGCCGCTCCAAACGTACAGGCACATATTTATGATAGGGTGTCTTGGATAATGGATCACAATGTTGAGAAGAAGTAAGACGATTCAATTGTGGCCCAATCGGCTCTCCGCCCCGATAGCGCAATCCATATCCATGCGGTAACGACACCACGCCTTTCCGCATGCCCTCATCAAGTTCGACCGTGACCTGAATCTTGCCGTGCTCAGAAATACAGTGCAGCATCTGTCCTGTTTCGACCCCAAAAGTCTGCGCATCTTCAGGATTGATTCTTAAACGTCCTTCCGCATCGACTTTACGCCAAGCAGGATCACGATAAATTTGATTGGCGTTATAACTACGACGTTCACCCGCGAGCAAAATAAAGGGATATGCATCAGTTAAAGTCAAAGACTGTTGTTTTAACTGAGCTAACTCGATAAACATTTCAGGAATTGCCAAACGAATTTTCTTATCTTTATAGGCGATCAGTTCCCAAACATCAGCATAGTCATGTTGTGATAACACCACGCCCGAGCGTTGCTGCAAAATGTTCTGGAATAACTTAACACCTAGGTTTAAACGATTGCCAACATAGCCTGCTTGCTTTACCGCTTGGTAATGTTGAGCTGCATATTGCATACATAAGGGTAATAGCAAGGCAGTTGATGCAGCATCATTCGGCAACGTTTTGCCTAAGGTGCGATATACAATGGATGCCGCATAGGGAATTAACTTTTTATTTTTCGCAAAACTGATACCTAGCGCACCGAAATAGGCAAGATACGCGGTATTGGCCGAATCTTTTTCTGCAATTTTACTCAATATCGGAAATTGTTTAGGAATGACCTGCATGGCTTCGAGCAGACGGGTATAGATTTCCGCTTCAGGCAGGTTATTACCTTGTGCCTTAAATAAGGGATGGCGTAAATGAAAGCCATTCTTCGGAAATTCCAGATTAAATCCTGTAAATTCCCACTTTTCAAATTGACTATGTGCAGGTAACACATAATGCGCCATCCGCGCTGTTTCAGTCATGGCCACATCGACCACCACCAAGAGCTCTAAGGACTGAAAAGCCTGTTCATAAGCGGCAGTATCGGGATAGGTCAATAAAGGATTACAGCTATCTACAAACACCGCACGAACTCGCTTTTCCCCTGCTTTTAGAATCTCATCAGGTAAAATATTCGGAGGAAAGAAGCCTGAAATCGGGAACATTTTGTGGTGTACGGTACGGCGATATTTAGGATTACGTTCATCGGTATTACTGAGGATTGGAATAAACATGGTATGCAGATTATTGCCGCCTTGTTGACCAAAATTCCCTGTGAGCAAATATAAAAGTTTCTCCAGATAACCATTTAAAGTGGTATTTAAGGTATGTTGAATACCGAGATCAATTCGGACACAAGCACGTTGTGCCTTGGCAAAATCACGCGCAATCTGATAAATCAGTTCTACGGAGACATCGGCTTTTTGGATATATTCTTCAATTGGAACCGCTAAGAAGGCTTGTTTGACCTGATCAAAGCCGTGCGTATGTTGCTGAATAAATTGTTGATCATACAATCTTTCTTGCAGCATGATTGCAATCATGGCGGACATCAGATAAGCATCAGTTCCTGGTTTTAATTGCACATGGATATCAGCTTGTTTAGCGGTTTCGGTCACACGTGGATCAAACACCACCATGGTTCGATTCGGATCTTTTTTAATATGTTTTAAAGTGTCTCGTGCATTTGGAATCCCATGCGCCTGAAAAGGATTAGTGCCAATAAACAGCACATAATCTGCATGCTCTACATCTTCGGTGGTATGACACGCTTGGCTGCCAAACAAACGACCATTGACCCAGAAATCGCCCGTTTTTTCCTGCGCCAAAGAATTATAGGAATAAAAACTTTTCATGGCATAGAGCAACTGACGACCATAAGCAGCACCTAAATGATTCCCCTGACCACCACCACCTACAGATGCAAAGGCAGTTCCGCCATGGCTATTTCGAATTTGTACAAGCTGCTCAGCAATTTCCTGAATGGCGTGTTCCCAGCTAATCTCTTTAAATGAACCATCTGCCTGACGTTTTAACGGTGAAGTTAAACGATCAGCATGTTGTTGGTAATGCTGCAAACGTGCGGCCTTCTGGCAGATATAGCCTTGCGAGAAAGGATGCTGATCATCACCTTTAATCTTCTTAAACTGGTTATCTTCAATTTCTACACTGAGTCCACAATTGCGTGAACACAAAATACAAGCGGTTACATCCTGTCTTGCTGCTGTAAGCGTCGTCATTGCTCTCACCTTATTATTTTATGAATATTGGCCCATTAAGCAGATTTGCCCTGCTGAACTAACAACACGGAGATACTTTTGTTCCTGCTCAGTACTGGTTTCCACGCAGTTATGTTCTGAAGGAAGTTTGACCGGTTTTAGGAAGCGGACATCAATTTGCTGAATCGGTTCTGGCAGTAATTCAAAACTACGTGCAAACACCCCAAAGCCATGCAGCACTTTTTGACCAAAGTTTGACAGTTTGGCTAATGGTGTAACCCAGTGAATCGGATTGAAGTCTCCTGTGAGTAAGGCAAATTTCAAACCATCATCTGAACGAGCCGACCATTCGCCAAGTGTATGCCAAAGCTTTGTGTCTGCGGTGTCCAAGCGCTTGGTTTTTTCAAAATGAGGCAGAATAAAAGCCATATGTAGTAGCGCTTCCACCAGTTCAGGTTCAGCAATCGTACCTGTGGTAATTTGAACTGAAACACGTGCCAAACCATTACGTCCATCTACCTGTGCGATCTTGGCTTGAATCATGAGTTTTTCTGTTCTTGGAATCTTGCCGTGAATTTTCAGACTGACGCCCTGATTGATCACTTGACTCAATGGATAATGCGTTTGGAGCAATAATCGCGTCGTAAAGGATAGTCCCCATTGTGACACCATATGTGGTGGAATTGAGTCATGATATTTATCAGGCTCAGCGCCACTCCATAGGATGTAATGTTCAATCAAATCTTGACTCGGCGCATCAATCACTTCATTAATCGATGCTAATGACTGCCAGTCAACTGGAGCAATCTTTGTTTTTTTAAGACTGCGTAAGCCTATTTTTCCAAGTCCTGCCAAAGTTGCCTGATGCTCAAATAAGAATTGCAATGGAATCTGTTGGTAGCGAATCGCAAACATATGAAACTCCTGTTCCTTTTATTTTTCTCAGTTCTCAAACCATAGTTGGGTTAATTCTAGTCCTGATTAGACAAGCCTGATCTGGTCAAAAACCAATTAAGTTCCAAAATAGAACTCATTTAATTAAAGGTCAAGTACATTAACCAGAAATTAACAACAAATAATCAGGTAATGCTAAGGCCTATTTTCCAACCTTAAATTTTTACATGGAGCAACATCTCATAAGCCACTATTCTTTCATTTTCAGTGACCACATCAACTACTTTAAAATTATGTTTTTTATAGAAATTAAGCGCTGTCAAAGTAGACTCTAAAAATATCGTCTGAATATGATTAGTTTTGCAATACTCAATCAGATACTTTAAAAGCTTTTCACCAATGCCCTGATTTTGAAAACCAGGTAATATGTAATTTAGAAATAAATTCCCATGTCTAGACATACATATAAATCCAACCACTTTTCCTGAAAAGCAATATAAAAAACAAATATTATTGTTAATCCACTCACCTATATTCGCTTCAGTTTTATTTTCTAACCAATGCTGAATAATCGTGGCATCATCCCTATGATCAAGCGTACAAGAGAGAATACTTTGTTGTATAACGTTAACAACTTCAAGTGAATGTTCATTTGTCGCAGATATAATCACTACTCACCTCTTATCTATAATAAGATTTATGACTATGACGGAGTTCACGATCAATACAACATCAATAATAAGTTTTCTAAACTGTACGAACCCACATTAATTTAAACTTTTTGAGTACCTGTATGCAATTAGATCAAATTCAAGACCTCGTAACACGCTACCCTATTGTTAAAGACCTGATTGAACTTAAAGAAAGCATCTGGTTTAACCCTGAGTTTACGACACTTGAACAGGGCTTGCCCTATGTGGGTCTTAATCAATCTGATATTGATGATGCCCGTGACCGCTTAGCACGTTTTGCCCCCTACTTGATGGCTGTCTTTCCGGAAACGCTTGCAACTCAAGGCATTATTGAATCGGAACTAAGCACAATCCCAAATATGCAACAGTCGCTTGAAATGTGCTTCGATCAGAAAATTACAGGCAAACTCTGGCTGAAAAAAGACAGCCATCTTCCAATTTCGGGATCAATTAAAGCACGTGGTGGTATTTATGAAGTGCTTTATCGGGCTGAGCAACTTGCACTACAAGCCAATCTGCTTAGCGTTGAAGATGATTACACAAAGCTAGACAGCCCCGAATTTAGAGATTTTTTTAGTCAATACTGCATCGCGGTCGGTTCTACAGGCAATCTAGGACTTTCGATTGGCATTATGAGCGCAAAATTAGGCTTTGATGTGACTGTGCATATGTCAGCCGATGCCCGCCAATGGAAAAAAGACAAGTTACGCGCTCATGGTGTAACGGTAATTGAATACGAGCAAGATTATGGTGTTGCAGTAGAGGCTGGCCGAAAAGCAGCATTAGAAAATCCAGATTGTTTTTTTATTGATGATGAAAATTCCAAAACATTATTCTTAGGCTATGCCGTTGCGGGTGAACGTTTAAAAAAACAATTGGATCAACAGCATATTATTGTCGATCAAGATCATCCTTTATTTGTTTATTTACCTTGTGGTGTGGGTGGTGGACCGGGTGGTGTCGCTTTTGGCTTAAAAATGGCCTTTGGCGATCATGTGCATTGTATCTTTGCCGAACCCACCCATTCGCCTTGTATGTTACTTGGTGTAGCCACTGGTTTACATGATGAAATTTCCGTTCAGGATATTGGCATTGACAATATTACCGCGGCAGATGGTCTCGCTGTGGGCCGTGCTTCAGGTTTTGTCGGCCGTGCCATGCAACGCTTATTAGATGCTTTTTATACATTGGATGATCAAACCATGTATCGCTTACTAGGAATGCTTAACCAGTCTGAAAATCTACAACTCGAACCTTCTGCACTCGCAGGGATGTTAGGCCCAATTCTCGTGAGCAAACATCAAGCTTATATAAACTTGCATCAATTTACTCAACAGCAGTTACAACATGCCAATCATATTGTATGGGCAACGGGTGGCGGAATGGTTCCTGTAGAAGAAATGCAAAATTATCTGGCGAAAGCATGAACATCGCCTAGCCCAATCCGTAGAATAAACAGAGAAGTGGCATTTCTCTGTTTTCTTTTCGATCAGCTCAGATTTACTTCCGACTTTGGCTGGATCATTATTTTTAAATGTCTAAAGAAATGATGCATATTGGTTGCCCATGTGCTCATATCACGATGCGCAATCAGATAGGTATTGATCTGAGCTGTGGCTGAATCGATGGGATGAATTTTCACACTTTGAGCAAAATGGGATTGCTGTACATAGCTCATCGGCAAAATTGCGAGGCCAACACCTAGACTGACACAGCTGATAATGCCATCTAGACTACCCATTTCAATCACATTGGCTGCGGGCAAATGATGGACAGATAAGAACTGATCAATGGCTTTGCGATAACTACAGCCTTGCTTAAAGGCAATGAACCTCTTTTGAATCAGATCCTCATTTGTAAGTCGTTCAGGTGCATGTGTTGAGGAAATCAGCACCAATTGCTCAGTCCATACATGTAAATTAAACATCCCATCAATCGGTGCATGATGTGCTACAAAGGCACAATCTAGCTTGGATGCACTTACTAAATCAATTAAATCTCGTGTGGGTGCAGTCAATAATGCAAAAGGAAAATCTGGACTGTGCTGTTGTAAATCGCGGAATAATGATGGCAGTCGAACTGCTGCCGTGGTTTCCATACTGCCGATTTGCAAAGGCAGATTGGCTGCAAGATGATGATTGGAAAAACTATCCAACAGCTCTTTTTGTAGATGCAGCATTTTTTCAGCATAACCATACAACTGCTGCCCAGCTCTGGTGAGTTGAATTGGGTTCTGCCGATGTAGCAATTCGACATTCAATTCTGTTTCCAGTTTTTTGATATGACTGGTGACATTGGATTGTACCGTATAAAGCGATTTTGCTGCCTCGGAAAAACTCCCTAGCTTCACTACCATCATAAAAATTTCTAAAGACTTAATCTGCATCGCCATCACTATTAGAGATAGTTGGTATCAATTCAAATCATTTTACATGATTCATGACACTTGTTTAAATATTCCTTGATTTCTCAAAACTCAAAGATGATTTAAATAATGAGTGGTTCTAAACTTCTATTTTTGATCTGTATTTTAAGTTTCTTTAGCTATGGACTTTATTTACTGGACTACAAATTTCTTGCCAAGGCACCACCTCTAGAACACATGCGTCATAGCGACTAAGGGTTGAAGTAAACCCGCCATGACAGATCTGGGAAAAAACAACAACAGCTCACTACAATCAGCAATCTGTGCCGCGCTGGTTATGGCGATTGGCATGGGTTTCGGACGCTTTGCGTTTACTGCGGTCTACCCGCATATGATTGATGAAGGTATCGTCAATCTACAGCATGCCAGTTTGGCTGCTTCTGCAAACTATGCAGGCTATCTGTTCGGTGCTTTATTTGCGGTCAAGATTAAATCACAGCAGAGCTATCTCAGTAGTATTATTGCCACAGTGGGTACCGCACTTTGTCTGATTCTGCTCAGTTGTATTAATACGATTAGCCTAATTATCTTGATTCGTGGTCTGGCGGGCATTTTTAGCGCCTTTGCCATGGTGTCAGCCTCATTATGGCTGCTTGAACAGCAGAGACAAACACATCAAGCCCCTATTTTATATGCTGGGGTTGGGCTCGGGATTGCACTCTCTGCCGAGCTTTTGGTTTTTGGTACGCATCTGGGTTGGCACAGCAAAATACTGTGGTTATTGCTCGGTATATCCAGTTTGGTTCTTGGCTGCATCGCAACGTTTGGTTTATCGCGGGCTCAACCCAATGCGATTTCAGCTCAAGATACATTCAAGGCCAATAGAAAAATCCCCCATGCCTACGCTTTGATTATCATTTATGCCTTGGCGGGTTTTGGCTACATCATTACCGCAACCTATTTACCATTGTTAGTCAAAAATGCACTTCCCAATATTAATGCAGCACAAATCTGGGCAATCTTTGGCTTGGGTGCGATTCCTTCCTGTTTTTTCTGGCATCGTCTCCATCAAAGTTTTGGTACACAAGTCGCCTTATCCTCAAACTTAGGTTTACAGGCTTTCGGTGTAGTCTTGCCAATTATTCTACCAACAACTTTGGGTTATTTGCTCAGTGCATTTTTGGTCGGGGCAACCTTTATGGGTACTGTCACAATTGCCATGCCCATCGCACAGCGAATCGCCCGTCAAACACAAAATAATTTAATTGCCCTGATGACGGTTGTCTATGGCATAGGTCAAATCATTGGCCCAATGGTGTCAAACGCTTTATTTTCTATTCATCATACCTTCAACAGTTCATTACTTGTTGCATGTTGTGCTTTATTGATTGCTACAGCAATCAGTCTAAAAGCGACCTAATTGAATGGTATAAGTTAAGCAGAGATTAGTCTGAAAACATTTGCTTAAAGTTTTTCATTTGTTTGTATTGTTGCAATTCATCTAAAGAGTTAATGCTATGACAGAATAGACTTTGTTTTTGAAAATGTGCAACTTGAGCATTTAGTTGCTTGAAACAGTATCGTAAGCTTAAGCGATCCTTATCAATCGCTTGTTCCAGCACAGGCAAACTGCTCCGCTTGAGCAAACAAAATGGATATAACGCATCTCCATTGATATTGACATAAGCCACTTGAGCCAGCGGCTGCTTTTGCAAAGCACGATGCAGTTTAAACACAACCTGATTGGGAATATAGGTCACATCACAAGGAATAAATAAAGCATAGTCGGCTTGCAAATGTAACCATGCACTTTTCATCCCCATCAATGGGCCTAGAAAACCCAGCTGATCATCGGCATAGCATTGAATATCAGGTTCAATTTGTTGGTAAATCGTGCAATCTCGATGGCTATTGACCCAAATATCTTGTACGTCTGCTCTTAACTTTGCACAGATCTTTGAAAGCTGAATCTGATCATCAAATTGTTGCAGTAACTTATTTAGGCCATTCATACGGCGTGCTTGCCCTCCCGCCAAAATTACCAGATCTGTAGCAGGATATTCTGTATTCATGCTTCTGCCTCCAATTGACAGGTTTTAATCAGACCACGAATCTCAGGTAAACAAGAACCGCAATTGCCGCCTGCTTTTAAACAGGCTGTAACTTGTTTTTCATGAGTAATCTTTTGTGTTTTAATGGCTTCGATAATCTTATTTTTACCCACTTTAAAGCAACTGCAGACCAAGGGTCCATCAGTATTTGCAGCAGACATCGGCATCCCTGCCAGCAAGGCTTTACGATGCATGGCACTTAATCGTTCGCGTTTAAATAGACTCGCCACCCAATCCCGATCTGGTAATAGATCAGCAGGTGCGATATATAAACTGGCAATCAGAATACCCTCTTTTAAAATTACACTATGACTGAGCTGCGATGAAATATCTTCCAGACTTAACCATTCATAGGTTTCATCGACAAAAGGCAAAAAGCTTTTCAGATTGTTTTGAGTTTGATCAAGACTCTGACGGTCGGCAAGTTCATAACGAATGGCTTTTGTCGTTTTAATCTTGGCCCACCACGCACAATTTTGCAATGAAGCTTTAATCTGATGTTCAAAGCCTTCACGCACATACAGCACGCCTTGCCATGTGGTATGGAATGGCTGAATGGCCACAGGTGTATGTTTAAACTCAGGCTCACCTGAGATCGCGTCCACCACTGGATTGACCACTTTACCAATCCGCGCATCAGAAGCGACTTGCTCAGTCCAGTGAATCGGGGCGAAGATTTGGCCACGGCGCACACCTTGTGCCAAGGTCACCCGCAACACACAACGGCCCCATTGTGATCGGACTTCCACCAAAGCTTTATCACGAATACCGAATTTTAATGCATCATTCGGGTGAATCTCGCAAAAAGGTTCAGCGCGATGCGTGGTAAGGTTTGCCGATAAACTGGTACGGGTCATGCTATGCCATTGGTCACGGATACGTCCTGTATTCAACACCAATGGATAATCTTCGGAGATGGTATGCACTGGATCAATGGCAACAGTTGGAATCAGTTTGGCTCTTTTATTTTTATGGCTAAAACTGCCTCGATCAAATAGCTGCTGCACCGCAACACTTTGACCTTTCTCCCAGACTGGCCATTGGATTGGGCGCAGATGGCTATATTCATCCAGACTTAAATTCATTAAGCCTTTTAAATTGAAATAACGGAAATTTTCAACTTGGTCACGTTGATCGACACTGGCATTTTGATAAGCTGATAAAGCCGCATGTTCATTAAAAATGTCACAGGCATGATTAAAATCAAAACCAGTAAAACCGAGTTTTTTTGCAACCTCAGCCACCGCCCACCAATCGGCTTTGGCTTGCTTTGGCGGAGTTAAAAAGGCACGTTGCCGTGAAATACGGCGTTCAGAATTGGTGACTGTGCCATCTTTTTCCCCCCAACCCAGCGCGGGTAACAATACATCTGCATAAGCCGTGGTATCGGTATCTGCACAAATATCGGAGACTACAACAAACTCACATTTTTCCAAGGCACGTTTGACTTGATCGGCATCGGGTAAGCTCACCACAGGATTGGTGGCCATAATCCAGATCGCTTTGATTTTGCCATTCTCTACCGCTTGGAATAAATCCACTGCTTTTAAACCTGCTTGCTTGGCAATCACTGGGCTATTCCAAAAATCTTGTACCAGTTTTTGATGTGAAGGATTGTCCAGATCCAGATGTGCAGCCAACATATTGGCCAGTCCGCCAACCTCTCGACCGCCCATGGCATTGGGTTGACCGGTCATTGAAAATGGCGCTGCACCTAATTTGCCAATTTTTCCCGTCAGTAAATGACAGTTGATAATGCTATTGGCTTTATTGACTCCTTGAGATGATTGATTGACGCCCATCGAAAACAAGGAGATGACTTTTTCTGTTTGAGCAAACTTATCAAAAAACAGCTGTAATTTTTCTGCGGATATTCCAGTTCGTTTGACTAAAGCATTAAAATCTTGCTCACTTTCACTCGCTGCTAACAATGACTCCAAACCTTCGGTATAGGTCTCTACAAAATGATGGTCGGTATAATCATGATGGTAAAGATGCTGAAACAGACCATTAAATAAAGCCACATCCTGACCAGGTAAAATTGGCATGTGTAAATCTGCTTGCTCGCAGGTACTGGTAAAACGAGGATCGACCACCACCACAAATAAATCAGGATTTTGAGTTTTCGCCTGCATGATGCGTTGATACAGCACGGGATGACACCATGCGGTGTTAGAACCCACCAAAACCACCATGTCAGTATGTTCAAAATCCTCATAACTGGCAGGCACAATATCCTCACCAAAGGCACGTTTATGTGCTGCAACCGCAGATGACATACATAAGCGTGAATTGGTATCAATATTGGCGGTGCCCAAATAGCCTTTAACAAACTTGTTCACTACATAATAATCTTCGGTCAGTAACTGACCTGAGACATAGAAAGCGATACTGTCTGCTCCATACTGGTCAATACAGGCTTGAAACTGGTCTGCAATTTTCTCGATAGCTTGATCCCATGTCGTCACTTGACGATGGTTTTTACGGCCAAATATAGGGTGCAACACACGAGTTTCCAAGCCTAATGTATCCGCCAAGTTGCTGCCTTTAATACACAGTCGTCCAAAGTTGGAAGGATGATCCAGATCACCCGCAACTTGTACCGTCATGCCATGGGCTTTATGTTGCACACTAACATCCACACCACAGCCAACACCACAATAGGGACATGTCGTTTTTGTAATGATTGTTCCTGCCTGATCGGAGCGACTGTGTTCTAAATTTTGAATACTGTTCATGACTGCCCCTTTTACCTAGTTAATCTTTTTAAAGATGCGTACTCTCGGGAGTCTTACCGAGTTTTCATCTTATTTTCAGGCTAAGCCTTCGGCTCGACCTACTTTTCTTTTGGGAAAAGTAGGCAAAACCATTGTCATCTGCAAAACCTGTTCTCTTCTGTCACCTATTTAGGTTCATCGCAGAAACATTTCTTACAAAAACCATGCAGGTTGCAGATGACTTTTCCGAGTATCAAACTACTTACATAGGAATTTAATCTCTTAGAAATATTACCCTGCCTTTTTCATTGCAAAGTCCTTACCAAATAGCAGCTTATTTCTAAAGGTAGAAATTGGCGTTTGATCAGCAATCAACTCGGCATACCACATCCCATCTTCTGTATCACCAAATAGAACCGCACCAATCACTTTATCTTTCTGGATAATGATACGTTTATAAATTTGACGTTTATCATCATTCAGGATGATGTCTTCATAATCTTCTTTCGGCTCAAAGTTCCCAGCCGAGAATACGTCGACACCACTCACCTTTAACTGGGTTGGTACCGTCGGTGATTTAAAGGTTAAGCTGCCATGTTCAGCCAAATGCGTTGCACAGATAAATGCTTGTCCCCATAACGGCTCAACCAGACCAAAAGTTTGATTACGATGTTCGATGCATTCACCCACGGCATAGATACTTGGGTCAAAAGTTTGCATGGTGTCATTCACCAAGATGCCACGGTTACAACGCAGTCCTGCACGTTGAGCCAAAGCAATATTCGGACGAATCCCAACCGCAAAAATCACCAAATCCGCATCCAATAGTGTTCCATCTTGAAGTCGGACTTGACTGACATGACCATCTTCGCCAATCAACGCTTCGGTATTGGCTTCCGTGATGATATTGATACCCTTTTGCTCAATGCTCTGACGCAACATACGGCTGGCACGTCCATCCAACTGACGTTCCATAATGCGATCCATCAGGTGTAGAACTGTCACATTCATTCCGCGTTGTTTCAGTCCATACGCCGCTTCCAGACCCAGCAAACCACCACCAATCACCACCGCATTTTTTTTGCTTTCGCAATATTTGATCATGGTGTTGACATCATAAATATCACGGAAGCTGATCACGCCTTTTAAATCTACACCTTGCACGGGTGGAATAAACGGTGATGAACCAGTCGCAATAATCAAACGATCATAATCAACACTTTCACCTTTCTCTGTATGCACCACTTTTCGGGTACGATCAATCTTGATCGCGGGATCATCGGCAATAAACTGAATCCCTTTATCGCGATACCATGCATGTGGATGCAGCATGATGTCATCAATGGTTTTTTCACCTGAAAGTACTGGTGACAACATAATACGGTTGTAGTTGCCCCAAGGTTCCTCACCAATCACCGTGACGTCATAACGATCTGGTGCCATATCCAGTAGGTCCTCCAGACAACGCATACCTGCCAGACCATTACCAATCAGCACCAGTTTTAATTTTTCTTGCGCAGCGCCATTGTTGGTAATATAGGTTTTTTGCGGAACAGTCCCGACCCAAACCCGACCATTTTCAATTTTGCTTGGAAAGACCAAGAGTTTTTGATCTTTATCTTCCAGACAGCGCCCCGTCGCCAAACTAAAATGTTGTTTGTAAATCGGCGATGCAATCACACGTTCACCTTGTAAATCACCGATGATGCCGCGACACATCACATTGGCTTGGCTGAATGGATCTTTATTACTTAAAGCATAAATGCGTTTTTCATGCCCGACACGGAACAGAGCCACTGATTGACCTTCAATCAATGCGCCGACCCCTGTATTGGGTGTGATGTCATCCAGCCCACACACCTCAACCCATTGATCGTCTGGCAGCATATCCATATTCTTTAAACTGGTCATTTGAGTTCTCCTTATGCTTCAACCATGGGGATGCGATCGACTGAACGTTCAGCCTCATTCAAAGGGCGAATCTGATCACGGACTTGGGTAAACTGAATATGTGGATCGGCCTGCTCCTCGGCACTGGCATTGATATAGGTTTGGAAACGTTTGCGGATTTCAGGATTTTCCACCGCAGTGCGCCATTCATCTTGATAAGTACCGATCACATGGCGCATACGGCTTTCGAGTTCTTCGGCTAATCCTAAGGAATCATCCACAATCACGGCTTTGAGATAATCCAGACCACCTTCCATATTGTCACGCCAGACACTAGTACGCTGTAAACGATCTGCGGTTTGGATATAGAACATAAAGAAGCGGTCGATATAACGGATCAAGGTTTGCGTATCGAGATCTGATGCTAATAATTCGGCATGGCGCGGTTTCATGCCGCCATTGCCACAGACATACAGATTCCAGCCTTTCTCAGTTGCAATCACCCCGACATCTTTACCTTGCGCTTCGGCACATTCACGGGTACAACCTGACACTGCCATTTTCAGTTTATGCGGTGAACGTAAGCCTTTATAACGATTCTCTAATTCAATCGCCAAGCCCACAGAATCATCGACCCCATAACGACACCATGTACTACCGACACATGATTTCACGGTACGTAATGATTTACCGTACGCATGACCAGATTCAAAACCAGCTGCATTGAGCTCTTCCCAAATAAACGGCAGTTGATGGATTTGCGCACCAAATAAGTCAACCCGTTGTCCGCCCGTGATTTTAGTATATAGATTATATTTCTTGGCGATTTGACCGACAGCGATTAAGCCATCAGGTGTGACTTCCCCGCCTGCCATACGTGGTACAACCGAGTAAGAACCATCTTTTTGAATATTGCCCAAGTAGTAATCATTACTGTCTTGTAGACCTGCATGGCTTGGTTCAAGTACAAAATCATTCCAGCACGATGCCAAAATATTGGCCGCCATGGGTTTACAGATATCACAACCTAAACCATGACCATGTTGATGAATCAAATCATCAAAAGTCTTAATTTCATTGACACGAACCAAGTGATAAATCTCTTGGCGTGAATATGGAAAATGTTCGCAGACATGGTTATTGACTGTTACGCCTTGGCGTTGTAGCTCGGACTTTAACACTTGCGTTACTAAAGGCGCACAGCCACCACAAGCTGTTGCCGCTTTGGTACATTTTTTCAATGCACCTAGCGAGGTTGAACCATCACAAATCGCTTGGCAAATATCAGCTTTAGAGACGTTGTTACATGAACAAATGGTGGCACTATCCGGCAATAAATCGACACCACTACCACCTGCCTTCGCACCTGATTCGGCAAAGCCGGGCATGATCAAGCTTTCAGGGCTTTCTGGGAGTGCCAAACCATTCAACATCATTTGAAGCAGGTCATTATATTCTTTAGCATCACCGACCAAGACCGCACCGAGCAACTTGGTTTTATCTGCATCAACCACGATCTTTTTATAAACCAAGCTATCTTCATCAGCATAAAAATAGCTGAGCGAGTTTGGCGTCATGCCATGCGCATCACCTACGGATGCCACATCAACGCCCATCAACTTCAACTTGGTACTCATATCTGCACCCGCGAAACAATGAGTTTCTTCGGCTAGGATATGTTTTGCGGCAATACGTGCCATGTCATAACCCGGCGCGACCAGACCGTAGATTTTATTCTCCCAGAGCGCACATTCACCAATCGCATAAATATGTTGATCTGAGGTTTGGCAGTAATCATTGATTTTAATCCCGCCACGCTCACCCAATGCCAATCCGCTGAGTCGTGCCAATTCATCACGTGGGCGAATCCCCGCCGAAAATAAAATAATGTCGGTTTCCAGCTCGCTACCATCGGCAAACTTCATGACATGCGTTGCACTGTCACCCGCTTCAATACATTGTGTGGTTTTTTGGGTATGGACTTTGACCCCAAGATTTTCAATTTTACGGCGCAATACTTTACCGCCAAGATCATCAATTTGTACTGCCATCAAGCGTGGTGCAAACTCGACCACATGGGTTTCCAGATTCAAATCACGCAAGGCTTTGGCTGCTTCCAAACCCAATAAGCCGCCACCAATCACCACACCTGTCTTCGCATTCAGACTTGCTGCACGAATGGCATCCAAGTCTTCGATGGTACGATAGACAAAACAGTTTTCACGGTCATTACCCGAGATTGGCGGGACAAAGGCATAAGAACCTGTTGCTAAGACCAATTTGTCATAATGAATCACATCACCGAAATTGGTGGTCACCGTTTGCTCGGCAGGATTGATCTCAACCGCTTTGGTGTTTAATCGGAGGTCGATCCCATGCGCATCAGCAAAGTCAAAACGTGCCAGCGATAAGTCTTTGGCTGTTTTACCAGAGAAGTATTCAGTCAAATGTACGCGGTCATAGGCAATACGTGGTTCTTCAGCGAGAATAGTAATTTCCAGCTCATCGTCCGCTTTCTCCAAGATGGCTTCGATGAATTTATGTCCGACCATACCGTGACCAATCATCACTAATTTCATTGTTCTTCTCCCAAAATTTGATGAATGATTAAGCTGCGCTACTTTGTTCTGTGCCACGTTCTAAAACAGCCTGTTCAAACAAGCGTTGTTCTTTTTCTTTATGCTCAACTGAGAATCGGATCAACATTACAGAAGCTGCGGTAAAGACCACCAAACCGCCTAAGACCATTAAACAGGTTTGGATGTCCACCATGCCTTTGAGCAAGAATCCTGCCGCGACTGCACCGACATTACCGCCTGCACCAATAATCCCAGCGACACCACCAAGTGCATCACGATCAATAAATGGGACTAGCGCATAAGTCGCACCGCATGCCATATGGGTAAATAATGCAAAGATGGTCATACTGAGGATTGCCAACGCCACACCATTCATTTGAGAAAATAGCATCAGGAATAAACCTTCACCCAAAATCAGCAGGAATAAAACTTTCGTACGGCCATCAAGACCTTTTTTAAGTGCAACCCGATCTGAGACGATGCCGCCAAGTGCACGAGCAAATAACGCCAGCAAACCAAAAACCCCTGCTGCCATTCCCGCTTCTTTTAAACCGAAGTTGAAGTGCTCAACGTAATACATCGCAATAATGTTATGCATGAAAATCTCAATGCCAAAACATGCAGCATATGAGCCAAATAAGATCCAGACACGATAGTTACGTGCAGCATGCATTAAGATTGCAAGCCCGCCTTTTTTATTATTTCCGACTACAACACCTTGCTCGCGCAATGCTTTAAAGTCGCCTTGAGGGCAGTCTTGAGTGAGTTTCCAATAAAGAATACCGACGATCACCATCATCACACCTGGGACGATCAGTGCAATTCTCCACCCCATGGCTTGTTCAACGCCGAACATCACCAAGGCAGATAACAGCAAAGGCATCAAGGCTTGTGTTGCACCTCCACCCGCGTTGCCCCAACCTGCCGATGCAGCATTTGCAGTGCCAACGACATTCGGAGCAAACATAATGCTGGTATGGTATTGAGTGATGACAAAGCTCGCACCAATTGCACCAATCAGCAGACGAAAGAACAAAAAGGATTCATAACTATTTGCAGCAGCAACACCAAATACAGGAATACTGCCAATCAGTAATAGCGTGGTATAAGTTTTTCGCGGACCATACTTATCACACAGCGGTCCAACGATTAAGCGAACAACAATGGTGATTGCAACAGCGGCAATATTGATATTGGCGATTTGATCTTTGGTTAAATGGAACTCGCCTGCAATTACAGGCATTAAAGGTGCGCAGGCAAACCAAGCAAAGAAACAGACAAAAAATGCCAACCAACTCATGTGGAAGGCCCGCATTGCGGGTACAGAGAAATTAAATAACTTAATTGAAGTCGCTTTTTTAGCGGATAAATCTAAAGACATAGCCATCTCCCATACTGAACCTATCTTGTTTTGTTGACACATCAGGTTGTGTCAACAAATCGATCAGATCGGACATCGTTGGCCGTCTATAACTTTATAAGTCATCTTTGACTCAGTAGAGAATTAGCAATTGCTGTGCCAAGTGGCTGCAACCCTAGAATAAAAAAACATATTCACTTGTTTTTAATTAATTTTTTATCTTATCAACGTTAGATGACTGAACTTTTATACCGCTATACACACTGAATGACCTGTTTTGAAGCATTGTCTGCCCTGCTTCAAAACAATTCCTTTTTCGCACCAATACTGCACACCACTACTTTTTTAGCATCCTCCCTGATTTTTCATTTCCTCCATCCATCAGCAACAGTACAATAGCAGCGATCAACTATCGACTCAGACTGTATTTGAGTTATAAAAACTATTTTACTGGCACTCTTTTTGCTTCAAAAACAAGACTGATTCACATTCAACAAGATATGTATAGACCAACCGTTTGACCTTATATACTTATGCCGCAACTCAAGATCGCACTTATTGATGACGACCAGGCTCGGGCTGAATACTTAAAAGCATGTTTGATCGAACATGGCTTTGATGTTGTTGCTTGCTTTACCCTAGATCACTTCAATATTTTTAAACTCGAGCACCTTCAAGCCGATGTCATTCTGCTTGATATGGATCACCCGCATCGCGATGTGATTGAAAGTTGTGTCAGCAGCTTTGATCTCCCCACTGTTCTGTTCACCAAAAATACAGATAAGGAAACCATAAAACAGACCATTGATGCAGGTATTACCGCATATATCGTGGATGGTATTGAACCCAGCCGGTTGCATACCATTTTGGAAATTTCAATTGAACAATATAAAAAACATAAAAAGTTAAAATGTGATCTAAAAGATGCGCAAACCAAACTTGCGGATCGTAAAGACATCGAAAAAGCCAAAGTGCTATTAATGCACTTGCATGGACTACCTGAAGGTACTGCATTCCAGTTACTTAGAAAAAATGCCATGAGCCATCGTATGACTATTGGAGAAATGGCTCGCCGATTACTTGATGCTCAACAACTTTTGAACAACCAGCTAAAGGATGAATAGATGCCCCATTTAGTCGCGTTAGAAAAAGTAGAAAAAACAACATTACAGCTGGGCTATATCCCATTATTGGATTGCATTGCTTTGCTTTGGGCAAAACACCGCGGTTTTTTTGATGAGCTTGGTTTAAATGTCAACTTAGTCAAAGAAGCATCTTGGGCAAGCTTACGCGATCGTTTAGCCTTCGGCTTACTCGATGCCGCACATTGTCTGTCTGCCATGCTGCCAGCAGCAGCGGTCGGAACGGATCAAATTGGCATTCCACTCCAGACCCCTTTAGTGTTAAGCGAAAATCGCGCTTTCATTAGTTTGAGCCAGAAATTGTGTTATGCACTCAATATCCAGAAACAAGACTCGGCAGAAAGCTCGGCAAAGAAAATAACCAACTATATTCATCACAATCAAAATATTTCTTTCGCTCATGTCTTTCAACATTCCATTCATCATTATTGTCTTAGAGAATGGCTGACGTTGGCCGACCCAAAACTCGCTCAATCGATTCAATTAAGAACCCTACCGCCACCTTATATGGTTGAAGCCATGAGCAATCATTTCATTGATGGATTTTGCGTGGGCGAGCCGTGGAATACTCAAGCAGAGCTCGAAGGACTCAGCCATATGATCTGCTCTAGCCAACAGATTATCCCAAATGTCGCAGATAAAGTTTTGGCCGTCACTCAAGAATGGGCCAAACAAAATCCCAAAACACTGATTGCTTTAACCCGTGCTATTGCGAAAGCCCAGCAAGAGCTACAGCAACTTGAAGACTTTAGTGCTGTATGGCAATTACTAACCGAGTTTAATGTGATCCAATTTCGGTGTTCATCAGATACCCACGTAGAGAAATATTTCACCATTCAAAATATTATCCGTCATTTTGTACAAGGCAATGCTGAGCCTAAAACACAAGATTTTGAGTGGCTATTCCAGCAGATGTATAAATGGAGCAGTGCTGACCATACCACTCAGGCTCATACCGAACAAGCACGGGCCTGCCTGCTGCTTGAAACCCATCAAGCGGCTGTCAGTCAGTTATAAAAGAATAAGATAAAAAAAAGCTGCTTTAATATCCCAAAGCAGCTTTGAAAGACCCATAAGAGCCTACGCCAATCAAATGTAAGCTCTTAAGTACTGTTAATATTATTTAAAAAACAGATATCTTTATCGGACATTTTCATGTCATTAACTGCCATCTCTAATATGAAAATTCATCATTTCTGCCAACTGCTGCACGGAGTGTAATGATCAATCCACAATCATCTCCCCCTACTTCAAGTAGGCAGTTCTCATAAGGAAGCCCACTAAAGTCACAGCACAAAAAAACAAATATGCACATCCACACCTTTTCGATTTTCATATTTCAAACAGTAAAATTCAAAACTAATAAAAACAATAACTTAAAACCACAAAAAGACATTTTTAAGCCAGTTCATCTACCCTCCTTCTTATCGTTTTCTCGAAATCCAGCTCCAGTAAATCCACAAAAAACAAAACAATTTGACTCCCGAGTTACACAAATCTCATGAACGAAATGGGGTAATTCAGTTTAAAATGTCTAAAACTTAAATTACGCTAAATTTTGTCATATTTTAACATTGCCAATTCCTTGCAAAGTTTTCATTATATGCACCATGCTTGGTATGCAAATTTCTTCATCAATTAAAACAAATTATAAAAAACTTGCAGAATTTTGTGCCATAATAAGCAAACTTTGCAGACATCTTGCAAAAAATATTTGCAGTTTTAGAATTGGAGCAGGCTGAATGAGCTCAACCATTTTGGTGATTCACGGACCGAATTTAAATTTGCTGGGAAAGCGCGAACCAGAAGTCTACGGTTATCTCAGTTTAGATGATATTAACCAGCAACTCACTGCTCAGGCTAAACATGCATCAGTTACACTAGATACTTTTCAAAGCAACTGGGAAGGTGCGATTGTCGATCGCATTCATCAGGCACAAATTGAGGGTGTGAAATTTATTATTATCAACCCTGCTGCCTTGACACATACATCAGTTGCTTTACGCGATGCCTTACTCGGTGTTGCCATCCCATTTATTGAGGTTCATTTGTCAAATGTTCACGCTCGTGAATCATTCCGTCATCACTCATATTTATCAGATAAAGCCATTGGCGTAATTTGTGGCTTAGGTGCAAAGGGTTATTCCTTTGCACTCGATTACGCTATCGAAAAAATTCAATCTTCTAACTAATTTTAAACACATTAGGAATGCTCACTCATGGATATCCGTAAAATCAAGAAACTCATCGACCTGATGATAGAATCTGACTTACAAGCGATTGAAGTTAAGGAAGGTGACCAATCCATCTCATTAACTCGCCCGACTCCTGTTTATGCAACCGCAGCAGCTGTTGCAGCAGCGCCGGCAGCTTCTGCACCTGTTGCAACAGCTGCAAAAACTCCTCGTGGTGCAGTTGAAACATCACCGATGGTTGGTGTGTTCTACGCTGCACCTAACCCAGGTGAAGCGCCATTTGTTAATGTAGGTCAAACCGTTTCAGCGGGTGAAACGCTTGGTATTATTGAAGCAATGAAAATCATGAACCCAATTGAAGCAACCAAGAGCGGTGTCATTGAAGAAATTTTAGTGAAAAATGGTGAAGTGATCCAATTCGGTCAACCACTTTTCCGCTACCGTGCTTAATAAGTTTGGGGATTCCTATGTTGCAAAAAGTATTAATTGCAAACCGTGGTGAAATCGCTTTACGAATTACTCGGGCTTGTAAAACTCTTGGCATTAAAACTGTCGGTATCTATTCAGATGCAGACAAAGATCTAATGCACTTACGCTTTGTTGACGAAGCAGTATGTATTGGACCAGGTGCAAGTAGTGAAAGCTATTTAAATATTCCTGCAATTATTACTGCTGCGGAAATTACAGGTGCGGATGCCATCCACCCTGGTTATGGCTTCCTTTCTGAAAATGCAGAATTTGCAGAGATCGTAGAAAGTTCAGGATTTATTTTTATTGGTCCACGTCCAGAACATATCCGCCTGATGGGGAATAAAGTTTCTGCGATTATTGCGATGAAAAAATCAGGTGTACCGACTGTACCCGGTTGTGATCACGCCGTGACCATTAATAATGCACTTGCAGAAGCCAAAGAGATCGGCTTTCCATTGATCGTAAAAGCTGCGTCTGGCGGTGGCGGTCGTGGTATGCGTATCGTAGAACGTGTCGACACGCTACTTGAATCTGTTCAAGCCGCACAGCGTGATGCTGAAATGTGGTTTGGCGATGATACGGTGTATATGGAACGTTTCTTACAGAAACCTCGCCATGTCGAAGTACAAGTGTTAGGTGATGGCAACGGCCATGCCATTCACTTATATGATCGTGACTGTTCTTTACAACGTCGCCATCAAAAAGTATTAGAAGAAGCACCTGCACCGAACCTCCCAGAACAAGCACGTGCCGATATTCTTGAAGCCTGCGTCAATGCATGTAAATTAATGCAATATCGTGGCGCTGGAACATTCGAGTTTTTATTTGAAGAAGGTGAATTCTTCTTTATCGAAATGAATACTCGTGTTCAGGTAGAACATCCCGTGACCGAGATGGTTACAGGTGTTGATATTATTGAACAGCAACTTCGTATTGCGGCTGGTTTAGGTTTAGCACTTGAACAAGATGAAATTGAAGTGAAAGGTCATGCGATTGAATGCCGTATCAATGCAGAAGATCCAACCACCTTCTTGCCTTCACCGGGTAAAATTGAAAGTTTCTATGCACCTGGTGGCGCTGGAATTCGTTTAGACTCTCATATTTATCAAGGTTATAGCATTCCTCCTTACTATGACTCAATGATTGCAAAATTGATTTCTCATGGTAAAGATCGCGAGACTTCTCTGGCTCGTATGCGCCAAGCTTTAGATGAAATGATTTTGACTGGAATCAAAACCAATATTCCATTGCATAAAGATTTAATCTTGCAAGATAAAAACTTCTGCGAACAGGCAATGGATATTCACTATCTTGAAAAGCATTTGCTCAAGCAGCTTGAGCCTAAAACTGAAAAAGTCTAAATAAAAAAGCCTCTTAAATAAGAGGCTTTTTTATTTCCAGATCTCTTTTAGGGTAAAACACGGCGTAACGTTGCAAAACACTTATCACCTTTTTCACTGGCACAAAAATCGATGGTCGAATCATTTGCCCATTTCACGAAATATTGGGACACCTCACCTGTCTGATCTTCCTTCTGACCTGAACAATCCGTTTCATTATTGTCATATTTAATCTGTAGAATCAGCGCTGGTAATCGTTCTTTATGATCTTCTGATGGCTGATAATCGTATAAGCCATAAGACCACTCTTGACCACTTTTGATCACGACATCACTGGCACCACGGAAATTATAGTACTCGACACATTTTTTATTATTGGGAATTTCCATTCCCCATAATCCCATGATTTCAGGGCGAGTCGTGACACGAATCGCATTCGCTTTAGCTACTTGTGGCGGTGTTACCGTTGCTTTGTTATTTACGACCGTCTCTGCCATAGTCCATGTTGAGCAAGCCCATAATAATCCAATAATATAAATATTTTTCATAGATTTAATTAAGTCGTCATCTAAAACGGTGCATAAGCTTAAATTAGCATATTTTTGGATAAAAGCATGCATTCATAACCATATAAACACAATATTTTTGCCATGTAATTTAGTTCATCGTTTTAGTAATTTTTCAGGTATTCTATTTTACAACTTATATTTATTTTTACTTTATAAAGATTTAGCTTTAGGGATAAAAGCCATGAAATTTTCCGAATACATACAATATGATGGTCTTGGATTAGCACAACTGGTCAAAAACAAACAAATCCATCCCTCTGAATTACTCGAAACTGCATTACAACGCAGCAATCTGGTCAATCCCAAGCTGAATGCCATCATTATCCCCATGTATGAACAAGCTAAACATCGTGCTCAGCAAAATTTAACAGGCCCCTTTGCTGGGGTTCCATTTTTAGTCAAAGACCTCTTTCAAGAATATAAAGATATCCCGACCTCCTATGGCTGTCAGGCACTCAAAAACATCAATTACACCCCAGACTTTAATGCAGAAATTGTGAATCGTTGGGAAAAAACGGGTATTGTTACTTTTGGGCGTACCAATACCCCTGAATTTGGTATTAAAGGGATTACCGAACCTGATGCTTGGGGTACATGTCATAATCCCTGGAATTTAAAACACAATAGTGGTGGTTCCTCTGGTGGAGCTGCTTCAGCTGTTGCAGGTGGTTTAGTACCGATTGCAGGTGCTGGAGATGGTGGCGGGTCAATTCGTATCCCAGCCTCTTATTGTGGTTTATTCGGACTCAAACCCAGTCGTGGACGTACCCCTTGGGGGCCACAATTTAGCGAAGCTATGCACGGCGCTGCCATGCAACATGTACTCAGCAAAAGCGTTCGAGACAGTGCAGCCATGCTGGATGCAGTGCAAGGCCCTGAACAAACCTCACTATTTCGAATTGAAGCGCCTGAACAAAAGTATCTTGATGTGATTCAACAAATACCAAAGAAACTCCGCATTGCATTTAATACCCAGTCACCGATAGGCACCAAAGTTTCTAAAGATGCCATCCAAGCCGTGCAACAAACAGCGAAGCTGTTGGAATCATTGGGCCATATTGTGTTGGAAGACCGTCCAAAGATTGATGGTATGGAACTGGCCAAAGACTTCGTGACCACTTGGTTTAGTCAATTTTCTTATATGCAGGCACAAATCAAGCAAATGGCAGGCGCTAGCGATCGTGATTTCGAACTGGATTCAATTGCTTTGGCTGCTTTTGGTGCTAAAACTACAGCCACAGAATATATTCATACCTTGAATAATTGGGGACTGTATAGCACCCAAATGAATATTTTCTTTGAAAAATATGACTTATACCTCACTCCAAGCACAGCCTCTGTCGCGCCAAAAAATGGTGAAGTCGCCACACCGGTCTGGCAGAAACCTATTCTAAAGGGCCTGTTAAAAGTTGGTAAAGCGCATTATCTGGCTCAAGGTAAACTGGTCGAGAAAATGGTACAAGACAATTTAAGTTGGGTACCTTTTACCCAGCTCGCCAATGTAACGGGTTTACCGGCCATGTCAGTACCGTTGTACTGGAATAAACATGGCATGCCTCTCGGCAGTCAGTTTATTGCACCCTTTGGGCGAGAAGACCGTTTGTTACAACTTGCCGCTCAACTGGAACAAGCCCAACCGTGGATGCCACAATATAAGCAAATCCAACTCTAGTCTAGGTTTTAGCTGCTGTTTCCACTTGATTCGGCAGCCATAGCACCAGTAACAAACCAAACAAGACTACAATACTGGCGCACAAGAACATTGTTGCGCCTGAAAAGCTTTGCCAATAATGCCCCGCCAACAAACTCCCAGACGCCACACCTAAGCCCCACATGGTACTATACAAAGCTTGCCCACGGCCTTGCTGCTCGGGTGTAAAGTTTTGGAAAATCACTTTCATGGCAATCAGATGGAACAGGCCAAAGCTAAAGGCATGCAAGCATTGAGCAAGCAATTGCCCAATATAATGGGTTGCAAAGATACCAACCAAGAACCAACGTAAACTGGTCAAAATCAGGCAAATTACCACCAATGTCCGCCACGAAAAGCGGGTAAAGAACAGCTTTTGTGCAACTGCGAACATGACAATTTCAGCAATCACCCCCATCGCCCATAAGCTGCCAATTTGTGTGGTACTAAAGCCGATTTCTTTTAGATAGTTACTATAAAAGCTATAAAACGGCGCCAATGAAAATAGCAAAATAAATTCGATACTAAAAAAGGCCGCGACGATGGGTCGTTTTAAAATCGGCAGCAGCGGTTCAAGCGTTTTTTGCGAGCTTGGTGCGTGTTCAGGTTCTTTAATACTAAATGACCAGAGAAAAGCCAAAAATGAAACAGAGAGCAGTAAAATTGGCAGCATTGAAATTGGAATAACTTCCAGCAAAGCACCGATCACAAACACACCAACAATAAAACCGACTGAGCCCCATTTACGTACTTTGCCATAGAGCTCAGCACGTTTTTCACCTAACCAGAATAAGGTCACCCCTTCAAATTGCGCCAAAATTGCATTTTGGAAGAAGCTAAAAATCAGCATCAACAAAGCCACGGATTGGAAGCTATTTGGAATCACAAATATGGCAAACCAGATACAGGCTTCCATCCATGTCGCAATTCGCACCAAAAGCATTCGCTTCCCTGATTTATCGGCAATCCAGCCCCAAATCAGCGGTGCAAAAAAACGGGTAATAATGGCAATGGAAGATAAAATGCCGATCTCTTGATAATTGAAACCCTGATCTTGAAGATACAGGTTCCAATACGGCATGAATGTACCGACTATGGCGTAGTAGAACAGATAAAAACCACCCAATCTTGTTTGGATACTTAATGATTGAAGCAATTCAAATGCCTTTATTTACAATGTGAAAGAAGAAAAAAAGAGAACGTGAACTCGATTAATACAAGAGAATTTTAGCTCATTTCATCAAACAATTCGTCTAATATCATTATGAATAATGAAAACATCAATCTACAAAAAAAGGGCTGAAAATTCAGCCCTTTTCTCATGATCACTTTACAACTTATGCATCTGTATTCAACGCCACACTCGGTTGAGCATTTCTTAATTTACGCTGCTTTAGATAATACGCCAGCATCAAACAAAGAATCCAAGCTGGGATCATCATCACTGCAATACGCATATCCGCAGTCAATGACATCACCACCAAAATACCCAGCATAAAGATCATGCAAAGATAGTTACTAAATGGATAAGCAATACTTGGGAACTTGGTGGTAACACCCTGTGCCTGCATGGTTTTGCGAAACTTTAAATGCGTCCATGAAATCACTACCCAGTTAATCACAATCGCAGCAACCACTAGCATCATGAGCAGACCAAACGCTTTCTCTGGAAATGCATAATTCAGTAAGACGCAAAGTACAGTCACAAATGCAGAAACATAGACCGCATTGGTTGGGATACCACGGCTGTTAATTTTTTTCAGGAACTTGGGTGCATTGCCCTGCTGTGCCAAACCTAAAAGCATACGGCTGCTACAATAACTGGTTCCGTTATAAACCGAGACTGCCGCAGTCAAAATCACAAAATTCAACATGGTTGCAACACCTTGGCTATCCAACGAGGCAAAGACCATCACGAATGGGCTACCGCCTTGTGCCATTTGGTTCCAAGGGAATAACGCAAATAAGATGAAAAGTGTTGCAATGTAGAAAATCAAAATACGATAGATAATTTGATTGACTGCTTTTGGCAAGGTTTTATCTGGATCACGTGCTTCAGCCGCAGTAATCCCGAATAATTCAATGCCACCAAAGGCAAAAATGATTACAGCCATTGCCATGACCAGACCTTCCACACCAAATGGGAAGAATCCACCCAATGCCCACAGGTTACTGATGCTCGCCTGTGGCCCTGCTGTACCTGTTGCAAGCAAATAAGAACCAAAAGCGATCATGGCCAAGATTGCCAAGATTTTGATGATGGAAAACCAAAACTCCATTTCACCAAAAAACTTCACATGCAGAAGGTTAATCCCGTTAATCAGGATAAAAAACACCAATGCCGAAACCCAAGTCGGGATTTCAGGCCACCAATATTGAATATACAGCCCAATAGCACTTAACTCTGCCATACAGACCAGAACATTCAGCACCCAGTAGTTCCAGCCAGACATAAAGCCTGCAAAAGAACCCCAGTATTTGTAAGCAAAATGGCTAAATGAACCACTGACTGGCTCTTGTACCACCATCTCACCTAACTGTCGCATCATCAGGAATGCAATCAAGCCTGCAATTGCATAACCCAGAATGACCGATGGACCAGCCAGTTTAATCGATTGGGAAATCCCGAGAAACAAACCTGTACCAATGGCACCACCTAGCGCGATAAGCTGGATGTGCCGATTGCTTAAACCGTGTTTCAGGTTTCCTTGTTCCTGTTTTGACATATGATTATTCTCATCCTTGTCGCGTAATTTTTCTGTCTAAAATTACGTATATCATAAGTTAATCACAAATGCCTATATCTAACCCGAAAAATAATTAATTCATTTTTCGAATAACCGCGCATATAAACAGAAAATTCCATAAATAACAAATATTATGAATAATGTAATTAAATTATGTATTGCGTAATTAAATATTTTCAGTATGATAGAAATCATAAAGTACATATTTCTTGCTTGAGCGATAGGATTCAAATGGGTCAAAAGATCAATATTTATTTGATTTTCACATTGTTATAGAAAGCAGGATAAAAATTTAATAGGTCTTCATAGAACGAGAGACAAGGAAAGTAAATCATGGCACAACAATTAACCTCTTTTCTTGAGATTGATCCGCAATCAGATTTCACAATACATAATTTGCCATACGGTATTTTTAGCGAGAGCCCACAAGGTGAAAAACGCGTTGGCGTTGCAATTGGTGACTGGGTACTTGACCTTGCCGCATTAGAGCAAAAAGGCTTATTACAGCTCACGACAGCAAACTGTTTTAATCAGCCAACACTGAATAAATTTATTGAAACAGGCAAAAAAAATTGGCATACGGTTCGCAGCGCTTTACAAAGCTTGTTGTCTGCGGAAAACCCAAGCTTACGTGATGATGCCGATTTACGTCAGCAGGTGCTGTTTAAACAAGAAAATGTGGTTTTGCATTTACCGATTCAGGTGCCTGGCTATACCGACTTCTATTCATCTAAAGAACATGCCACCAATGTCGGCACCATGTTTAGAGATCCTAAAAATGCGTTATTACCGAACTGGAGCGAATTGCCTGTAGGCTATAACGGGCGTGCCAGTTCTGTGATTGTCAGTGGCAAAGAGATTGTGCGCCCTTCAGGCCAAATCAAATTACCCAATGAAGAACGCCCTGTGTTCTCGGCGACACGTAAACTCGACTTTGAACTCGAGACCGCTTTTGTAGTGGGTAAAGCAACAGAACTGGGTGAGCCGATTGCCATTGAAAATGCATGGGAACATATCTTTGGCATGGTGTTGCTGAATGACTGGTCAGCACGTGATATTCAACAATGGGAATATGTACCTTTAGGCCCTTTCAATGCCAAAACTTTTGCCAGTGCCATTTCACCGTGGGTGGTGACGATGGAAGCGCTTGAGCCATTTAAAGTCAAAGGCCCAGAACAACAGCCGAAACCTTTGGGCTATCTACAAGAAAAAATCGCAAACAGCTATGACATTCACCTGAGTGTTGAAGTTCAAACCCCACAATCTTCTCAGGCTGATGTGATTTGCCAAACCAACTTCAAATATATGTATTGGTCAATGGCGCAGCAACTGACCCATCACACCGTTGCAGGCTGTAATGTTAAGGTTGGCGACTTGATGGGTTCAGGCACGATTTCAGGCCCAACCGAAGACTCGTACGGCAGTTTACTGGAACTGACGTGGAACACCACTAAACCACTGAGCCTCTCAAACGGCGAAAAGCGTGGCTTCTTGGAAGATGGCGATCGTGTCGTCATGAAAGGCTATTGTGAAAAAGATGGCATTCGCGTGGGCTTTGGTGAAGTTGCCAATCGCATTTTGCCAGCACGTCACTTTAGTTTTAATGAACAAAAGGACGAGCGCTATGAAACTGTATAGTTACTTTCGTAGCTCTGCGGCCTATCGAGTGCGTATCGCACTCAACCTGAAAGAACTGTCGTATGAAACAGAAGCAGTTCATTTGGTCAAAAATGAGCAGCAACAAGCGAGCTATCGGGCACTAAACCCGAGCCAGCTTGTACCGACACTACTTGACCAAAATCATGCCTTATTACAGTCGCTCAGCATATTGGAATATCTGGAAGAACGTTATCCAGCCAAAGCACTGTTGCCTAAAGACCTTATAGAACGTGCCAAAGTTCGTGCCTTTGCACAGACAATTGCCTGTGACATTCACCCGCTCAACAACTTGAGAGTGTTAAAGTACCTGCAAAAAGAGCTTGCAGTCAGTGATGCGCAAAAAAACAGCTGGTATCAACACTGGATTTTAGAAGGCTTTCACAGCTTAGAAATGCAATTACAGCATTCCAATGGGCAATTCTGTTTTGGTACCCAAGCCACCTTTGCAGACTGTTGTCTGATTCCTCAGGTCTATAACGCCAAGCGCTTCAAAATTGATTTAAGTGCTTTCCCAAAGATTGAGTCGATTTACCAACATTGCTTAACCCTTCCCGCATTCTTGAATGCCACACCAGAACAACAACCAGATTGGGAATAAGCTAAAAAGGAGTTTTAACATGAGCTTTGCAATTAAAAAAATTCACCACGTGGCTTATCGCTGTAAAGATGCCAAAGAAACCGTGCAATGGTACAAACAAATGCTGCACATGGATTTTATCTTGGCGTTTGCAGAAGATCATGTCCCATCGACCAAAGCCTTTGACCCGTATATGCATTTATTCTTGGATGCAGGTCAAGGCAATGTATTGGCCTTCTTTGAGCTACCGACCCAACCAGAAATGGGCCGTGATGAAAATACACCACAATGGGTGCAGCACATTGCTTTTGAAGTCGAAGACCTAGATGCATTAATGACTGCAAAATCACATCTTGAAGAAAATGGGGTTAAAGTTTTAGGTGTAACCAATCATGGTATTTTCCATTCGATTTATTTCTTCGATCCAAATGGTCATCGCCTTGAACTGACCTATAACGATGCACATGCCGATGCCAAGATTGCAAGGATTACCGAAGAAATGAAACTGGAAATGCTGGAGGAATGGAGCCGTACCAAACGTGCCCCACACCACACCCACTTCTTACATGAAGATGAACTCGGTGCATAAATCCAGTTCCATGAAATTGGCATTAGCGTTGTAAAATGCTAATGCTTTTTTTATAGTCTAAATTTAAAACATCGACCTGTTTTTACTGTATCTTGCACCGCTCAAAATAAAGTGCAATATGTCTAAAAACAATTGTATGCTTATACAATTCACCGATTTGATTCATTTAAAAAGATGATTTCTATTTTGCCCAATGCTCAGGCATTATGTGCTGATTGTAAATTGTCCAAAATTGACAGCAAACAAACATTGCAAAAGAGAAGCAGCTTAAGGGTTATTGAATGATTGAAGAAAAGTTATCTGGTGGGGTTCAATCCCTTGAGGTTGGCTTAGCCGTGCTCAATGCCCTTTTAGAACACAACAAACCGATTATTTTAAAAGATCTATCCAGCAAACTGGATATGCACCCTGCCAAGGTACACCGCTATCTGGTCAGTCTGATTCGCATGAATTACGCCAAACAACTTACCGATGGTCAGTATGCCTTGGGTGATCAGGCGTGGCGTTTGGGTCTGAACTGTATCCAACATACCGATGTGTTACAGCTGGTTCAGCACCTGATTTACGAATTACAGAATAAAATTGGTTGCGGTATTCAAATCAGCAAATGGTCGCCTAAAGGGCCTTTAGTGGTGCAATCGATTGAATCTAACCACCCGATTTCAATCGTGACCAAAGTCGGCTCAATCATGCCGTTGGTGAATTCAGCAGCAGGTCGTGTGTTTGCCTCTTATATGCCTGAAGCCGTAATCAAGCCGCTGATGCAAGCGGAATGGGAAAAAGCGGCTCATCACCATTATCCGATTAAACCGACTGATTGGGATGAGTTTCTGCTACTTAAAGAAAATGTATTGCAGCACGGCATGTCGATTGCTCAAGGTGATCTTCTGGTCGGGATCAATGCCGTTGGTCTACCAATCTTTAATGCGCATCATTCCATGGAATTTTGTATTGTGGCACTGGACAGTGAAATGTTTTTCTCGGTTCATGAAGGTAGTGAAAACTTAGAGCTGTTTAAACGTGAAGTTGCAGCAATCAATCAATATATTCAAACCCGTTAATTATTCATCCATAAAAAAGCCAAGAATTGAATTCTTGGCTTTTTTATTTCATTTGAATGTAATTACTTTGCTTCTAACACACCACGGCGGATCTGGTCACGTTCGATGGATTCAAACAATGCCTTGAAGTTGCCTTCACCAAAACCATCATCATCTTTACGTTGAATAAATTCAAAGAACACTGGCCCAAGCATGTTTTGCGAGAAAATCTGTAACAGCAGTTTTTTCTGGCCATCTTTGGTATTGCCATCCAGTAAGATACCGCGTTTTTGCAGTTCTTCAGTTGGCTCACCATGATTTGGTAAGCGCTCTTTCAACATTTCATAATAGGTTTCAGGCGGCGCTGTCATAAACTGCATGCCGATCCCTTTTAACTTGTCCCATGTTGAAAGCAAGTCATCGGTAATAAACGCGATATGCTGTATACCTTCACCATTGAAATCTGCCAAGAACTCTGCAATTTGACCATTGCCCTTGTCTGAATCTTCATTCAATGGAATACGAATCATGCCGTCTGGCGCAGTCAAGGCTTTAGAGGTTAAACCTGTATATTCGCCTTTGATGTCAAAGTAGCGAATTTCTTGGAAGTTAAAGATTTTTTCGTAGAAGTTCGCCCAATATTCCATACGTCCTTTATAGACGTTATGGGTTAAATGGTCGATTTCGTTCAGGCCTGCACCTTTTGGATTTCTGTCCGCATCATCAAAGAAAACGAAGTCATTTTCATAGATATCACGGTCAACCAAGAAAATTGGCATGCCACCAATTCCTTTAATCGCAGGGATATTGAGTTCCATTGGCCCAGCTTGTGAATACATTGGCTCTGCACCAAGTTCCACGGCTTTGCTAAATGCTTTGGCTGCATCGCGAGTTCTGAAACCCATTGCACATGCCGAAGGGCCATGTTCTTTAAAGAAGAATGAAGCATAAGATTCAGGCTGGTAGTTCAAGATAATGTTGATATTACCCTGACGCCATAAATAAACTTTTTTAGATTTATGCTTTGCGACTTTGGAAAAACCGATGGTCTCAAAGATCTGATCTAATCCGTTTTCCGTCGAAACAAATTCAATAAAAGCAAAACCACATAGTTCTAATGGGTTATCTAAAATGTCCATCTAGTTTCCCTTATTTAGATAAATTCATCCGTTTCATGCTCTGCATAGGTCTTATTCTTCAATTGCTTAAAAAGCTGTCTAAAAGCATCAACCTATACATGCGTTATCAGAAAAGGCGACAGGTGTTTTTATAAGTATGTAAAAGCATCCGTGTTTAAGCCCTTTCCGTCCATGAGTCAGCCAAATGAAGAAATCATCGTTCTTGATCTTGGCTCTCAGCTATAAATTCATGCTACAAGAAAGTTTTAATTTATGCAATACATAATTAAATTATGTTATGTGTAATTTTATTGGTTTTTTACTTGAACATAAAGGCCACTATTAAAGAAGAAATCGGTGTATTGCTAAATCAGACCATGGTCTTGAGTGCTTCAGAAATAACAGGGCTCAGGCCAAAAAAAACTGTCTTAAATCTTTAACAAAGTTCGATTAGTTTAAGTAACTAATGTCTTTAAATGAAAGAGATGATTGAGCAATGACCCATACTCTGATCTTCGAACAGTTGACTCAACTGATTGAAAACTATAGTCACGAGCACAGTGGCAGGCCACAAAAGATCTTGATTGGTTATAAAGCCTATTATGACTTGATGGGAAATTCGAGTTTTGCCACAGAGGTTACAGAATCGGCATTAAACCCCAATAAAAGAAAGTATAAGAAGATTAAAATTAAAGTCACCAAAGATGATTATCAGCTTGAGCTAGAATAGTGTTCTGACTTACCGTTAAATCTTTAGCTTCTTTTCCATACAAAATTCTCAGCAAGTAATGGCGCTGCAGCCTCAGCACCACTCGCAGTAGGTGCGGACAAGCCTGCCGACACCATATCTAATAACACACCCGCTTTTTGCCACTGGCTAGCATCTTTCCTAAAAATTTTTACTCTATTTTTCCAGACCAGAGGCAAAATCTATACATAAAAAAAGCCGCATTTGAAATACGGCTAGAATTAACATTTTATAACTACTTTCTTTAAAATTCTAAAAACACTCAATGACTGTTAAAATGATTAGGGTGTGTTGACACTTTTAGCTTAAAAAAATAGCGAAGTAGTAAAATCAAATCGCCAAACCCAATTTTACTATTCGCTATGCCTCGTACCATGCTGACAGATCAACACTGGCAAAAGTTGAAAACTATTTTGCGTAATTTATCTATTCATCACAACTCAAATTTACGTAATTTTATTGAAGCTATTCTCTATAGAATTAGAACAGGCTGTCCGTGGCGAGATATTCCTTCCTATTTCGGTCAATCAAACTCTATTTTCAAACGTTTTAATCGTTGGTCAAGCAGCGGTAAGTTGCTTAGATTATTCAAATTATTAGCATCATGCCCCGATATGGAGTGGATTTTTATTGATGGCTCTCACGTACGTGCTCATCAACATTCTGCCGGTATAGCGAATCAATCCATTTCTAAAAGTGTAGGAGGAAACTCCTCAAAAATACATTTGATTGTTGATTCACATGGCAATCCTATTGATTTCATGATTACCGATGGCACTACACATGACATCAAAGTTGCACCTGATTTAATAGCAACATTAGATTTAAAAGAGACAGAAGTGGTATGCGCAGATAAAGGCTATGATTCAGAACCACTGCGTGAGCAGATCAGAAAAACAGGAACAAAAGCGAATATACCAAAGAAAATAAATAGCCAATCGAACAATGATCATATGGACTGGTATTTATATAAAATCAGGCATTTAGTTGAAAATATGTTTTGTAGATTAAAACAATTTAGAGGGATAGCTACTCGATATGACAAGCTCAAAAGAAATTATCAAAGTGCTGTTGCCTTAGCCTGTATATTTTTATGGCTACCTTTATAGGTTTAATTATGAACAGTAAATGTCAACAGACCCTAGTTACATAAACAAAATATTTATACTTAACACACACTCTCTTTACTTAACTCCAGCTTCAACCAATCATAATTAATACAAATCATTTTTTTATAATTTTCTTCTGTATAATAATCAGAAGCATCTACATTATTATTTACACCTTGAATCATATGTGGTGAATTCTTTGGCTGCCCCCAATCAATCCAAAAATTTGATAACTCTAATAGGCCATATACTGGGTCTAAGCTCAGCCCGTTAAGCTTCAAGTCCAAACAAACTAATAACCACTTATGAGTCGAGTTTGAAATATCAATATTTAAAGTATTTACTACTTTGCTCAACAAATTCAAAATATCATCTCTTGAAGTATCATTATCTATAATTAACAGCTCATTTAACACTTCAGATAATTCGTTACCAATATCCTCCGTCTTTAGCAAATAATCTTCTACAAAACCACTTACCATCTCATTACTTAAACAACCATATTCTGGAACTCCTACATATCCAATATAGATAGTTCCAAAATCATCAAAATTAAGCTGTTTAAGTTTTTCATATGCTTGAGTTATCATGGTTTAGTTGGCACCCCTGTAATTTTAGCGGCTCTTAATTACCCACTCAAGTTTTATTAAAAATTATATTTCCAAATAAATATAACTTTCTAAATCCGGAGGTGCTCTATTAAAATCCACCCATGCATTTAAAATATCCCTAAAACTATCTAAAGATAAATAAATATAGTATTCATCATCATAGAGTGAATATAGCTTAACTCTACCATCAGTATATTCACTCCCCCAAGCATCACGATCCCATATTGTGGAGTTACAGCTATTTTCAACTTCCTTAAATATTTCAACCCCTTTTTCTAGCCAAGTGATTGAATTTATTCCTGCATCATCAGTTAATACACCCTGCAAACAATTAATTGTCTTTTCATCTACACATTTAATTTCAACTGCAGGCATTAATTTATGTTGTTCCACATCATCAAAATACCAATAAAATTTTATCTTCATATATAGCTCCAATCTTCTATTGCATCGGTGGTTTTGGATAAACAGTAGTTTTAGGTTGTAAATAACCAGTAACTTCAACCCCACTTGGTGTTTTTCCTTGCCACATATTAGGTTTGTTAGGAACAGGCTGACGATTCTTATAGGCAGCATCTACCTCAACCTTAAGCCTATCAGCAGACCAACTATCTGGGAACATAGTTGAAACACCTCCATTATTGGTCTTATTCACATATTGTCCAGACTTATCGGATACTGCAACTCTAGCTTGGTAAACTCCATTTTTATCTGGCTTCCCTATAACTTGCAGAACTTTAACATTTCCAGTTGCTGTAGAATGCCCGCCAACAACACTGCCATTTGGTTTGACCTCTGCACTTAAAATATGTCCATCGAAATCAATCGGGGCTGTTACTTGATTTACTCGTTTGCTAGCTTGCTGATTAATAACCCTATCATTTGGTTTACTAGATAAATTTTCCCCCTTAGGATTATTTTTAATTTTATCTAAGGCTTTCTTTTCCTCATCAATAGAATATGTTTTAGATTTCCCACCAGATACGCCATTCACTTGAACATTCAGATTCGGATCAAAATCTGCTTTTAGTCCTAATACAATTTTCCCACCTTTTTTCGCTACCGCAACTGCACCACCACTCAATAAACTAGATAAGGTATTCAAAACAGCTGAAGTTTCAGCCTGACCTAGTTTCTCAAAATCAGCTAGACTATTCCCTGCGATATTCCCCTTAGTAATCGTCACGCTAGTATCCCAAATATTTCCTGGTATTTCTTTTAAACCAAGTAATATTGCTTTTGCTGTGCCTTGCGGATCATTTTTTAAAGCATCATAAAGCTCTTTTGGTACATTTGGGAGGTTCTTAATGTCTTCTACAAACTTCGAGAGCGCTTGATCTTGACCTTTTCTATATGCAGCCTCTTGTCTTGCGTCCATGTCTTTATATTCTTGCTGACATTTTGCACTCCAACAAAGTACTGCATGTTTCATATCCTGCGTATATGAGGTTTTATTATTCTCCACCGCATTCTGGGCAGACTGTCCACCTTGAACTGTACTTGATACATCACCTGTGGTTGCACCAACAGCGCTCCCTGCCAAACCGACAATAGAGCTGATTGTAGATTTCTCACTTGCAGTTAAATCTTTGGCTTTCTTACCATACAAATACTCAGCAAGTAACGGCGCCGCCGCCTCAGCACCACCCGCTGCGATACCCGCGCTCAATGCATTATTACCACCTGTCGCGGCAACTGCTGCACCTAAAATCGTATGAGCCAAGATATGCGCTGCACTACCTTCAGCATCTTTACCCTTAAAGTACTGACCAATTTCATAGCTTGCCGCTGGACTCAATGTCGAGGCTGCAATACCTGCACCACTCGCAGTAGGTGCAGACAAACCTGCCGATACCATATCTTCTATTTGGCAATTGATAAATATAAAAATATTTTCGATCTACAACCTTATAAAATAGCTACATTCTTACTTCACCATTTTGCATTAAAATTATATTTTCCGAACCAAACCTCTTTTTTATAATCAGGGAGTTGTGCAGCCTCTCTTTTCATCTAAGTTTATATTTTGCTTTTAATGAACTTTAGTTTAGAAAACAAATTAATCGCATCTTCATCACGATCTAAAATATCATCTAACAAATTGTTTTCAGCCAAAGCCCAATGCAGTAGCATAAAACTACTATTACCATCACTACCAATATAAACCACATCAAAACTAAATTTAGGATCAATAACTTCAACATCCTTCTGACGAAATGCAGCTATACTATCCTCACCAACGGCTATACCATAAAAATAAATATCCTTATTATAATGATATAGACCATAAACATTTACTTCTTCACCATACTCTTTATCAATTACACGCATAAAATAGCTCACTTCAATTTACTTTTTTGTTCAGACAAAGGTTTACTAACAATTTTCATGTCATAAACCTTTTCTTTCACACTATTTTATCTGCCAATTTTTATATATTTCTCAAGTATTAAAAACAGCATCTAAAAAAAGAAGAAAACAGCTGTTTTATTTTCTATGGCTGTTAAAATAATTTTTTTTATACTACACCACAGCTCCTCCAAACCGCTATATTTATAGGAATACTCTATTGTCAAATCTAAAGCCTTAGGCAAGTCCTCATAGGAAATACTTTCATCTTCATAGTTATCGATTAATAACCCTAGATGCTTATTTAGACAATTAAAATAATCAATTTTTTCTAAAGCCTCATAATCACTTTGGGAAATATTTAACTCTATCAGATCCCCTTCAATATTTTCATCAAAATCTAATCTTAATTTAGCTTGTTCGGATATAGGGGCACAAATGGTTTTCATGATCTTGTTCCTAATAAGTTACTTTATCAATTTTAAAATGAGTTTCCTCATTATATTCAGCTTGCGACCTACCAGACTTCTTACCATTTGGTAAAGTCTTGTTGCTTGGAACATTCCCATTCAAGTCTAAATACTTCCTTTTACCTTTTAAAGATGGATCAAAGACTCTAAAATACCCCCCTTTTGGATCATCTTTCGCCTTTAAATTAACTTTGTTCGGGTCATAACCAAACAATCCATTATTTTTTCTCTGTGCATCTGTAGCCTGAAATGCCTTAACCGCAGAACCATTTTCAATGATCGGCTTGCCATTATTGTCGGTGAGAACTTTACCTGACATTGAATTAATTGTTTCTGCCGCAAACTTCATATTCGCAATATGTCTTTCTAGACTTCTGTCTGCTGTATTCGCGCCAGCTTGATCCCATTGGCCTGCCATATTTAGCAGTTGCTCACGCCCTTCTGTATCAACTTTTCCGTAAGCTACATTATATAACATCGTATACCAGTAATTATAACTATCCCGATCCATTGGACCATTTCAGCTAGCTAATTCTGCTGCCTTTTTCTTAAGCATAGCAATTTCATCAACATGCAATTGTCGGTTATTTGAGTCAACATTAATCGCTGTACCAATGCTGCCAGTTGACAATCCTGTCGATGCACCTACACCTGTCAGTGTCAGCGTACTCACCCCATTTGCAACCAACTTAGCAGTATCTGAACTCATGCCTTTCTCAATTAAGGCATTGGTCACATTATCTTCGAATTGGTTAATGGTTCTGCTAAAAAATTAAAACCTCCAATTTCCTTTAACATTTTCAACCCATTTTGCAGCCTCCCCTCCTCCCATTAACACCTCATCATCCCCCCAAGCTAAAATAAATTCATTTGAGTTATCGAATATATAATAATTAAAGTTATAAACTTGGGATAAAATCACCTTTAGATCACAAAAATTTTTAAATTTAACCAACCTATTATAATCTTTAAAATCAAATGAGTAAAACACTTCACCAATATTATCAGGCAACAACTCTAAGAGTAACTCTTTGTTACCCGCACCATTAGGTAAGTGTTTACCATTAATTTTTTGTCTATCTAAAAATTCACGGATAGGAATTTCTTTTAAATTATTTCGATTGATAGATAACTCAAAATCTTTCAAACTATATATAGAAAATAAACTATACAACTTTTCTTGACTTTTATTTTCTGAAAGTATTTCATAATTAATACTCATTGAATCAGCCACTTCAAAAAAATCTTCTACAAAATAAATTAAACTACTCATTAAGTTAAATTCCCATCACTTTTTAGGCTTATCTTTGCTACGGTTAAAATCAACTTCATCTAAGAAAATATGACCAACAATATTTTTTTTACCAGGTGTTTGCCAGCCCACATGATTTGCACCAGGTGTACCTACACCATCATGGCCTAAATCTATACTTACTTCAGCACCACGATTCTTACCTGATGTTACTCTATATTCAGTAGGGAAACTTTTACCATTTTTATCTACCCCCCATTTAGTAACACTGAACTCATTTTTGGAAACTCCAGTCTTTGCAAATGCTAATTCAATAGCATCCTTTGTTGAATAGTTTTTACCTCTTAAGTCCAAATCAATACCTTGTTTAAATTCATAACCATTTTTATTTGGGGAATGTTGTTCATTCGGTTTCGAAATTTTTAAACCTTTTACACTCCCCATCGCCCCTACAATTGCAACAGCTGTAAGCTGGGCTGTTTGATCGTCCATTCCATATTTTGCTTGTAATTGCTTTGCAATTTCAGTATTAACGACAATACCTTCAGCGTTAATTTGTTGGAGATATAAGGCGCCTGGATCTATATTTGGCAGATATTTAGTTGCATTTCCTATAGCTTCTTTAACCTGATTTCTTTGAGTTAAAATAAACTGATAGTATGTTTTACAAGCAGAAGGTGACGTCGAACAAACAGCTACTAATTCTTCGTCCTGTTTTAATGCTAAGACTCTATATTTTTCTATAACTTGATCACAATTTCTATTCTTATTACAGGACTGCATTTCATCCTTGTAAGAATTTACCTGTTTCACTGTTAAATAATTATTCTCCACTGCATTCTGTGCAGACTGTCCACCTTGAACTGTACTTGATACATCACCTGTGGTTGCACCGACTGCACTACCTGCTGCACCTAAAATCGTATGCGCCAAGATATGCGCTGCACTGCTTTCAGCATCTTTACCCTTAAAGTACTGACCAATTTCATAGCTTGCCGCTGGACTCAATGTCGAGGCTGCAATACCTGTACCACTCGCGATAGGTGCAGACAAATATGCCGACACCAATCTTTCCAGATCAAAGGTGAACTCTATCTATAAAGCTGCTTGATATTAGCTGAACCGCTTGAATTCTAACTATATAAACACATGTCATTCCTTTTTACGATAAAACTCAACCAATATATTAAAATCTTCATCTTTAAGATATTTCCCCGCCCCAATCACTATTTCACAATTAATATCGTAGTCTTCAAAATCTTCTTCATCACCCATTAACATTTCAAAATCAGGCATGATCTCAGATTTAATATCATCTATCTCATCCTGATCCTCTACTTTTAATAAAAAAAATACAGTTATATCTTTTTCATTTACTGCAAAATAAATCCTTTGAAAGTTATCAGAAATTTCACCTAAACAACTACGACTTAAAAAATATGTAATTTGAAAAATATTCATAACTTCACCTATTTTGGACCTTTAGGACTTGCTGGAACTATACTAACTTTTTTAGTACCCTTAATTAAAAATAATTTGTTGCTGACTCAAAAGATTGACCTTCCTTATTTTTTGTTGCGTATACTCCTTTTACTCCATCATATTTAACAATAGGCTGACCTTGTTTGTTATAGCCAACTATTTTTACTTCTCCTTTGTGAAAAGCATCTAATACTTTTTGCGCTTCTTGAGTATTGTTAAAATAACTTCCATGGCTATGTTGAGCATCATCTTTGATATGCTTTCTCTGGGATTGTGCAACTTTAGGGTCTATTTGACTCTTTAATTTTTCATAAGCCTCAATTTCTTTTGCTTTTTGATTAAAGTCGTTGAAATTAGAAGCCTCTCTGGCTTTTTGATTCTCAGCTATATTTGCTTTAATCATTTCTTTCTGCTTAACAACCTCACTTGTTTTTTCTAATGTCTTTAATTCAGAGACATTATTAGCCCCAAGCTTTTTAATACTCGTTGCACTCAATCCCAAACTAGTAAACACTTCTGCTTGAGTTCTTTCAGAATTTATTATTTTCTCAAATAATATACATCTTTAAAAACCATCACAACTTTAACAAACACATAATTCATATTTTAAAAATAAAAAGCACACTAATAAAAGTATGCTTTTCCCAAAACTCATAAATTCAAAACCATACCACATAGATTCAAATTAAAAAATCCAAAATACCACCCTTGTATATACTATAGTAACCATCCTTTCTATCAAATACAACCAACATATTACCATTCAAATAATATGTGTAATAATAACCACCAATCCCTTCAATTTTATATCTTTCATTATCTCTCAAAAACCCCTGCACATCATTTATTTTTATATTAGTATTCCGCTCTATCTCATCATTTGAAAAAATATTCACAAAAAGACTATGAAATATGAAACTATCTATATTATCATACATCAATAAATCAACTTCTTTATCATCATATATATACCACCAGAATCATTTTCGATACACAGCATATCACTAAAACCAAGACCAAAAAAAACTGTATTATTTGGCACGATTTCTTGTGAAGCAATTACATCATTTTCATAACTATTATTATAATGTCTAATATAATAATCTTTAAATTTTTTAAAGCTACAATCCGTGAATCCTTGCGATATCAATTTCTTACTATTACCATAATTTATTAAAAAATTACGATGCTCTGATCTTAAATTTAAACTATATAGCTCTAAGAAGTTATCAACCTCCTGTTCACTTACTCCTTCAATATCAGAACAATGTAATGTAAAAAAATTAATTAAATCTATTTTATTCATCATGGCTTTTTAACCTCTGGAACTTTCAATGTACGTTTACCTTTCATAGCAGCAACTTTTTCTGCTTGAGTATTCGATTTGAATTTATTATCAGCATTTATTATTTTCTCAGATAATATACATCTTTAAAAACCACCATAACTTTAACAAACACATAATTCATATTTTAAAAATAAAAAAGCACACCAATAAAAGCATGCTCTCTCCAAAAAATCATAAAGTCAAAACCATACCACTTAGATTCAAATTAACAAATCTAAAATACCACCCCTGTATATACTATAGTAACCTTCTTTATGGTCAACAACAATCAGCATATTAGCATTCAAATAATATGAATAATAATACCCACCTAAACCTTCTATTTTATAGTCTTTATTTTCACTAATAAAATCTTCCATATTTTTTATTTTTATATTAACATTTCTTTCTATTTTTTTATCTGAGAAGATATTCATAAAAAGGCAATGAAATATAAAACTATCTACATTATCATACATTAATAGATCAGGATCACCATTGTAATATATATAAATATTACCACTTGCACTTTCTATACTTAATGACTCATCTGAAAAATCGTGCCCAAAATACACCCCCCCTTCTTTGGGTATTTCATCTCCTATATACTCTTCTAAATCAAATATATGTTCTTTAAAATTATTAAATGTACAATCGGCAAACCACCCTTTTACTAATTTTGTACTATTCCCATACTTAATTAAATAGTTACGATGTTCAGGTCGCAACTTTAAATTAAATTGTACTAAGAAGTTATCTATTTCCTCTTCATCTACTCCTTCTATATCAGGGCAGTGTGATGTAAAAAAATTAATTAACTCTGTTTTATTCATCATGGTTTTTTAACCTCTGGAACTTTCAATGCACGTTTACCTTTCATAGCTTCATTACTATAAATACCTTGATTATGCGGTAATCCACATGTTTCACAGAAATCCATTTGATTTAAACTTAAACCTTTTTGATCTATATTTTTAGGGTAAGGATTAGGGCCTGCACCTCTCCATAACGCGGCAAAACCAGTAATTTGGCTCGCATTTTTTCCTGCTGCAGTTGCACATTTGGGCTCACTACAATTCCCTAAAGAATTTCCTCGTGATAAATCTGAAGGGTCCACTCTCATTAATCCTTGTTTTTCATCCAATGTCGCAATACCAACTTGATATTTACCTTTACCATATTCCTTATCTAATTTCTTTTGTAAATTGCCAATTCTTTCTTTTGTACCTTTAGCATCTAATTGTCCTGATATACCAACACTTACAGTTCCATCAGCATGAGTCATAACTGTAACAGAGCTTGCTTTATCTTTCTTAATAACACCATCCATAGCCTTAATCACCCGCTGCCCCTCAATATCTGCTAGTTTAGTTCTGTACGCATCATCAAATACATTAATACTATTCTTAAATGGTTGAGTTACAGGTGAAATATTCCAAATATCATTAGTCACATTTACTGCTGAACCACCTTTTGGTACCTTAGTTCCACCTAATACACCTAATGCCCCACCAATCACAGCTCCTTTAATATCACCATCTTGGCCAGAGCCAACCAGAGCTCCTATGGCTCCTCCAGCTATCCTACCTAACCCAGCTCCACTTAAGAATTCCGCCCCAGTCAAAACATTTGGTGCCACATCATTTATAAATCCATTACCTTGAGTATGATCTGCTGGCAACAAAGAGTGTTTAGGTAAATTAGTCAACAACCCTAGATTTTGCTTCTGCTCTTGCGTTAAAGCATCTTTATATTGAGGATCTGTCTGCTTAAAGTAGAAGGAAGCCGCAGCATCTTTTAGTTGAGCTTTAAGTTGCTGACATCCTAATGATGTTGGGTTTGAACCGCATACCTCGATTATTTTAGCATCTGTAACTTGATCTTTTCGTTCCAATAACTGCAACGACAGCTCTAATTGACTAATCTCCGCACTATTACATTTTTTTGATTGATTACATTGAGCTAGTTTAGCTTTTGTTTGTTCTCTACTAAGTGCCTCTTTATATGTAAGATAATTATTCTCCACCGCATTCTGCGCAGACTGTCCACCTTGAACTGTATTTGATACATCACCTGTGGTTGCACCAACAGCGCTCCCTGCCAAACCGACAATAGAGCTGATTGTAGATTTCTCACTTGCAGTTAAATCTTTGGCTTTCTTACCATACAAATACTCAGCAAGTAACGGCACCGCCGCCTCAGCACCACCTGCTGCAATACCAACACTCAAGGCATTATTACCACCTGTCGCGGCAACAGCTGCACCTAAAATCGTATGAGCCAAGATATGCGCTGCACTACCTTCAGCATCTTTACCCTTAAAGTATTGTCCAATTTCATAGCTTGCCGCTGGACTCAATGTCGAGGCTGCAATACCTGCACCACTCGCAGTAGGTGCGGACAAGCCTGCCGACACCATATCTAATAACACACCCGCTTTTTGCCACTGACTGGCATCTTTCCCTGCGGCTTTTAACTCATCAATCTGCTTATTGATTTCAGACTTAGCTTCTTGACGATTGGCATCAAACTTCTTGGTCACATCCATCTGTAGATTAATTTCTTTCTGAACCTTGTCCTTATCAAACACATTGTTCAGAGCACCACTGTTCTCACGCGCTGTATCCGTCGTAACATCGGTTAAAATCTCAGATTTAATCTGCTCCGCAGTTTTTCCTGTCAGTTGCTGCTGACCTGACTCATTAGTGATGGTGATATTTTTCGTATTCACTCCACTCTTGGTCACACTACTGTCTTGATCACTGTCCAGACCAAACCCTATCGACTTGCTTACACCCACTTGGCTTGAAGCATGCCCGTCAATCTTATTCGGCTTCGACAGTACCGTATCCGCTTGCTTTTCCCCTTTGCTGTTGGTTGCTCCAGCATTGAAGCCAGCACCCACCGAAATACCTTTGGCATCATACTCACTGACATTTCGCAGCTCAGAATGCGTCAATGTTCCCGTACTGAGGCTGTTTTTATTCTGCGTCTCGGCAAGTTGAGTCGAAGTAATGATTGCACCTTTTAAATCAGTATTGTCTTTGACCTTGATCTGATAACCTTCATCACCTGCAAAAATCCCAGATTGCTCACTAACCGAAACATGATTGGCATTGATATTGGATTTGCTTGCACTGATTGAGGCATTGCCACCACCACCCAAGCCAACACTGACTTGTCCGGAAATATTTTGTTGCTTGCTCTTATAGGTTGCCTTGTCTTGCAAACTCTCAATATTCAGTTCTTTGGCATCGATCTGTACCGCTTTGCCTTGTACCTGACCACCGATTATATTCGTCGCATTGCCGCTGCTAATACTGGTCAGGCTATCTTTGGAACCAACATGGCTATTGACATAGCTGGTTGATTCGCCATTGCCTTTACCCTTACCCAAATTACCACCTGCCGTAATGGCTGGCCCAGTTTGATTACTGATAGCAACACCCGCATTCCAGCCCGCACTCTTGTTGCCAGATTCTTCCTTGCTGTTTTGTTCAGCCGCTTTGATATTCACATCTTGATCGGCCGCCAAATGTGTACCCTTCAAGCCCATCACATCAGAACCAATAATATTGATATTGGAATCTTTGCCTGCGCCTGTAGCCACAATATTGGTTTTGCCGCCCGCTGAAACCGTACTCTGACTCGCGGTAGTGCTTTCCGAACGGTTAAACTCGGTATTCTTTTGCTGACCGTAGGTCAGGCTCACACCCACTTCTACCTTACCTGCATTGTTAAGATCACTCGCAACATCAGCCAATTGTTTCAGTGACTGGCCAGCCTTATAGCTGTCAAATCCAGCATTGGCTGCGGCCATCGCATTGACCCGATCTTTTTTGCTTTGCCCGACCTGCTTACCACTCTCCAGTGCTGTTTGAACGTTGGAGACCACAGGTACATTCACAGCAAGGGTTAAGCCTTTTTGTTCCATCTCATGTTTATACTGACTGGTACTTTTTTCCTTAGCCGCTTCAATCGTGACTTGCTGCGCCAAGATATTGACATCACCCTGTTGGGAAGAAACGGTACTGCCAGTTTGCTGATAGTTTTTACCGGCCACAATATTGGTGTTGCCGTTTAGACTACCGACCATTGAACCACTGTTGGTATGTTGGGTTTGCTCCTGCTCTGTTTTTTCTTTTTTAGAGCCGATACTCACTCCCAGACCGCCACTCGACATCAAACCAGATTTCTTGGTTTGGGTATTATTGATGTTGAGATAACTATTTTCAGCTCCCTTAATCTCAATATTTTCTTTGGCCTGAATCTGAGTCAGTTCATCCGATACCACCTCACTGCCTTGAATCTTGATATTTTTCGCGTCCAGAACAACTTTTTTGCCGTCAATGGTACTCGCGATTGCTTCATCACGCTGAATACGAAGCTGCCCTTGTTCAGTTGAACGGCTTAATACGCCCTTGCTTTCTATTTTATAGCCCTGTTCGACATCGGATCGATTACGGCCCTCAACAATATCCAGTTGTTGCTGTGCGGATAAAATACTTGATCCTTGTTCACTTGAAATCTGTGAACCTTTCACCTGAATGTTCTCAGCCTGTAAACGGGTATCACCTTGACTCTTAATTACAGAGCCGATATCTCGCTGTTTTTTATCAAAGTTATAATTATCTGCATCGGCATAACCGTGGTTATTGAGCTCAGTCTGAAGCGTACCGATATTCAAATTGCCCTGCGTTTTAATTAAGCTTGAACCATTTTCATTAATAATCTCAGCCCCTTTAATCGTTGCATCACCACCGACACGAACCGAGATCGAAGTTTTGAGGTTTTCTGAATCAATTGTTTTAATCTCTGAAGGTGCTTTGGTATAGATCCCTGCCACACGATCAATACCGGTACGGGTAAATACGCTTTCCCCAATCTTGTTTTCACTGCTTTGGGTTGAACTGCTTAAGTTGAGATTATTCCCCACATTTAAGTCAACCTTGTCCTGAGCATGGATTTGCCCACCAATAATATTGAGATCTTTTTTAGTGGTTAATCCAACTTGGTTGGCTTGGATGCGACCATTTAGTACATCAATATTTTCAGCATTTAAAACAACTGCTTGACGCCCAGCTATAGTCCCTGAGTTAATCACATTGTCTTTAACATCCAACTGAATCGAATCCGCTGAAATCAGCGTACCATCGCCTCTCAGATCACCGACACGTGCTTTCACATACACCTGTGGAACAAGGGCTTTGGTGCTGCTTCCATCTGCTAAAATAATGGTTTTCTCTTCGAGCCAGACAATATCACTGGTGAGCTGAGCAATCTGTTCAGGGGTTAAAGCAATCCCTGGCTGTAATTTGTACTGCTTCGCAAATGATGCACCATTATTCATCAAGGCCTTATATTGATCTTCATCTGAACCATAGCCATCAAGGAAACGTCGGCCCGTTAATTTTGCAACCTGATCTTGCACCAAACGCTGTTCATAATAACCGTCACCTAGACGTTTTTGCTGTAATGCAGGGTCTAAACCGAGCGCTTTAATCATATGGTCTGACGAAAGCCATTTCTTATAATTGGTAAAGGCCGGGTCTGTTTCAACCAAATGCTGAGCTTGGCTGTCTTTCGTGGTAATCAACAAGGCATTGCTAGGCAAACGAATATGATCTTGTGTAATGGTTCTTACCGTAACGTCATCGGATTGATGAATCGCGGATGCATCTTTTTTCACTCCATCTAATTGAGTGCTTTTAACCTCATCAACATTTTGTTGCTGTCCACCCTCAAGCTCTGCTTTGCTGTCAACATTTAATGCATTCAGTCCATCAGGTTTCTTGATCGTCACGTCAAGGTCTGAAGTGACTTGACCTGCTTTGACATCAATCTGCTGGTTTTGGCTGTGTTGATTGTCTCGTTGCGCTTGATTGCCCGTTTGTGCCTGATCAACGTGTTGCTGGATGGATTGCTGTTTAATATTCTCAGTCGGATTGGTTGATGTATTCAGCGTATGTTCTTTAATCTCACCTAAACGGATCGGTTGTGTGGTCACAACATCGGAAGGTTGATAATTAACTTTGCCTCCCCACTTATGTTTATGTTTGGTTCTTAGCTTATTCCAACCCACAGAGTGCCATTGGCTGGTCCCGTTTTCAACTTTATCAATAGTGCGTAAATCAGTGCTCTCATTGGTTATCGAACCAATACCATTCAAGATAGACTGACCCACAAGTACCTGACTGTCCTTATTCAGGAAATTTGCATCAGGTGAAAAACTCAGATTACCACCTGCAATAATCTGTCCAGGACTGGTGGACTGGACTTCATCTGCACTATGAACTTTGGTAAACTCGTATTTGGTCCAATCCTCACCGATTTCACGCGTTGCAGCGCCACCTTCTACGTCTGGGACAAATAGGATCGCATTGCTCAAGCCACGTTTTGATTTTCCTAGGCGGACATCTTTTGAGTCCCATGTTTGCCCATCTTTACCGTATTCAGTTACGCTTTCCCGCTTTTTCTCAATCAATTGAATGACCAGATTTTCATTCATATTTTCAATACGATGAGCGCCTAAATGCATATCTCCAATCGATTCAATGACCGCACTGCCATTGTAGATTTTATCTGCACTGCCTTGTGCTTTTAGGTTACTGTCTAGGCTGCCACCGATATTTAAATTACCAGCACTGAAAATCCAGGCATTGTCTCGCCCATTGTCCTTGACCTCGCCACCTGAACGGTTATTCAACGTTCCGATACCAAGATCCATATCTCCACGAGAAGCAATGACTGCGCCTGTACCTGCAAGATTACTCTGGTTATCTAGCGTATTGGCCTGAATCGCAACATGTGTACCATAAATCCGCGCACCATCATTCCAGACACGATTTGCCTGAATATGGGTCAGGTCACCCCCATTAATCAAACCTTGGTTATGTACTGTGTTTTGAGCAAGCAAATGCAGTTCATTTGCTGAAATAGTTGCATCTTTCTGGTTATCAATGTTTTGTGCATTCAGCATGATTTTCTGACCAGCCGTCAACTCAGACTGATTGATAATATTCTTTTCCGTACTTAACTTGAGTAAGCCATTTGCACCGATTTTTCCATCTTGAGTATGGGTAAAATCTTGTTTTAAATCAATTTCAACATTGCCTTCACTGATGATTTTACCTTGGTTAACCAACTCATTGGCTTGAATATCTAACTGATTTTTTGCCAGTAGCTCACCACCGGTATTATCGATATTCAGACCTTTCTCCGCAGTGCCAATACGCAATTGATTTAAACTGCTTATAGTTCCGGCCTGATTCTTCAACTGGGCTTGAATATTCAGTTGAGCCTGATCATTGGCACGAATCACACCAGATTGGTTATCTAAGCGTTGTGCATGAAGCTCAATATTTTTTGCGTTTAAGCCGCCAGCAACCTTGCCATCTTTGGTTTGGCTGTTGATCACGTCATTGGCATGAATTGTCAGCTTTTCACCCGCCGTAATCTGGCTTCCAACCCCACTGTTATCAATATGATCTATGCTTAGATTAAGATTTTTTTGTGCTTGCAGCGTCCCCGCATTATTCTGAATTGCTCCACCATTCTGCTGTTGCTGAATGTTCAGATCAGTCTGGCTCATGATTTGCCCAGCTTGATTGCTAATATTCTGAGCAGTGATCTGTTGGGTATCCATTGAGGCAATATAGCCCTTCTGGTTTTCAAGTGTCGAAACATTCAGATCAATCGAACCCTGACTGAGAATCCCGCCTTGCTCACCAGAGTTATTGTTCAGCAAGGCCTGCTGATGGGTATTAATTTTAACAGACTGCTCGGCTTGAATCAGACCGGCTTGGTTATCCACAAGCCCTGTATTTAAGTCAACCGTTTTTGCCAGAATCTTACCTTGTTGATTCGTTAGCTGTTGCTGTTGGGTATTAATACTCAACTGATTTTTTGCAGCAATTTGTCCAGTACGGTTATCTAGTCCAAGCGAATTCAGAGTTAGGTTCTGCCCAGCATAAATATCACCTTGCTGGTTAATCAGCTGCCCTTGTGCATGGACATTCAGATCTGCATTTTCCGAACGAAGCGTGCCTTCCTGATTATTCAATGTGCCAGTTTGAATATCTAGATTCTGCTTGGCTGCCAAGACACCTTTATGATTATCAATGCTGCCTTTGACATTGAGCTGAGCTTGGCCTTCAGCAAAGATCTGTCCCTGCTGGTTTTTAAGCTGTACCGCATCAAGCCCTAAATCTTGCTTGCTGTACACCACGCCTTGCTGGTTATCTAATACAGCTGCATTGATCTTTGCATCAGTGCCAGCAAAGATTTCACCCGACTGGTTGTCTAAATTATTTTGGATGTTGAGATCAAGTTGGTTTTGTTCTGAACGGATTTTTCCTGCATTATTATTTAATGCACCTGCATTTACTTGAAGCTGCTGATTCGCAACAACAGTTCCTGATTGGTTATTCAGTTGCTCGCTTACCGTCAGATTCTGCTGCGCTTTGGCGTATAGCACACCTTCGGTATTATCAATCTGCTGCGCATCAACCTGAAGCGATTGACCTGCAACCACTTTACCTTTTTGATTCTGAATATTCTTGGCTTTGATCTCAAGATTCTTGGCTGCAGAAATCTCACCAGATAAATTATTTAAATCATTTTGGACATTGAGCGTTAACTGCTCTTGCTGGGAACGGATTTGTCCTGCTTCATTGTTGATCGTGCCTGCCTGTAGATCAGCTTGTTTCTCTGCGGCAATCGTTCCTTTTTGGTTGTTTAACGATTCCTTGGCTGTCAGCTCCAACTGTTCGGCTGCATAAACAACACCCTCAGTATTATCTAAGCTCTTGAGCTGTAATTTGCTCGATCCACCCGCTTGTATTTTGCCTTGTTTAGAACTGACATGCTGTGCAGTTAGGTTTAGATTTTTAGCTGCCGCAATTAAGCCAGTATCATTTTCAACGTCCTGGTTGATCGTTAAATTCAGATCGGCATTTTCTGAACGGATTTGCCCTGCATGATTCAAGAGTTGGTTGGAGGTCAGATTCAGCGCTTGCTCGGCTGCAATCACCCCAGCACTGTTATCCGTAGTCCCTGCGACATGAAGATCCAACTGTTTTTTGGCGTAAATGGTTCCAGATTGGTTATTCAATTGTGCAGCATTCAACACGGCGTCCGAACCTGCAATCAGTTTCCCAGTCCGATTATCTAACTGCGCTGTATTCAGTTGCAAAGCCTGCGCTGACTGTATGGTTCCAGCCTGACTGTTGAGCGAACCTGCCACATTCAGGTTCACACTCGCTTGTCCAGATTGAATCTGCCCTTTTTGGTTATTTAAATCTTGTGCCTTTAACGCTAATGCCTGTTGTGAAGCAATTAAACCCTGCTGATTATTGAGCCCTTGTTTGACCTCAATATTGAGTTTTTTATCGGCATAAATCGTCCCTGACTCATTGTTCAGATCAGTTACACTTAGATCCAACTGGCCATTACTCAGTATTTTCCCAGTCTGATTATTCAGGCTTTGTGCCTTGATGCTGCTATTGCCAGCGGCACTGATCTCACCTTCACGGTTATTCAGTTGTTTATTGACTGTCAATTGAAGTGAGCCATCTTCGGCTGTTTGCAGCATTTGGCCTTTTTGATGGCTTAGACTGTCGGCACGCAGTTCAATACTTTTAGCTGAGGTGGTCGCACGGTCGAGATTGGCCGAACCCAGTTCAAGCTGCATATTGCCATTGCTTTGAATCTTGCCTTGCTGACCTTGTAAATCTTGTGCAGTAATCTTGAGCTGCTGATCTCCCGCATGCAGGATAGCACCGTCTATCGAGCTCAAATTCTTGGTCTTGATTTCGGTATGGGCAGCATTGCTGATAATTTTCCCTGTATTGTTATCAATACGCTCTGCAATATTCAGAGCAAAATCACCTGTGCCCGTATGCTGGATCAAGCCTTTATTGTTATTGAGTTTTTGGGTATCGAGTTGAATGTCTGCGGCACTGTATTGTCCTTCCTCATTTTCAATACTTTGGCTGGCTTTTAGATTTAACTGTTGCTCGGCAATGAATTTGGCACGATTGGTCTTTAATTCTGTTGTCTCAACCTGAATGTTCTTGGCTTGCGCTGCACTATCACTTAGATCGGCCGTTTTGCTAGCCTTGACCATGACGTCTGCACCAGCCAAGAGTTTGCCTGCAATTTGTAGATCTTGTGCCGTGATCTCAAGCGTGGCCGCATCGTTATTGAGTTTACCATCAGCACTCAGACCAGCTGCCCAAATACTATCGGCATTGCTCTGAATTTGTTCAGCTTGAACCTGAATCTGATTTTGTGCTGCCAGTTGCCCATGCTGCTGTAACTGACTGACATGCAACTGTGCCGAGTCCCCCGCGTATATTTGCCCTGTATTGTTCAATTGCTGGCTTTGAATATTCAGGTTTTTCGCAGCAATGATATTGCCCGCTGTATCTTTACTGATGCCATTCTCAATGTACGTGGCTTTTAGCACTAAATCTTTGCTTTGGCTTTGAAGCATGCCGCTTTGGTTATTGATCTGCTGCGATTCAATACTTAACTGCTGCCCTGAAATTTGCCCCGCGCTGTTATCGAGCCGATCCGCCTTGATTGCAACATCTTGCTTGGTCGATGCAATTACACCTTTCTGGTTATTCAGTTGCTCCGTTTGCAACTTGACATTGCTTACTGCAAGCAATTTCCCTTCTTGGTTATTGATATTCTTGCTGTCAATCTTCAGTGCCTGTTGACTCTGAATACTACCCGCTTGGTTATTTAACTGTTGTGCGCGAATATCCAAGGCTTGAACCGCGTTTAACTGGCCTTGCTGGTTATTGACCTTGCTGGCTTGAATATCAATCTGGTTGGCAGAGAGCTTACCGCCTTGGTTTTCAAATTCCTGCCCTGCAAATTTCAATTCAGGCAGTTGTAATTCCCCACCGGTATTGTTGATCTTGTCCCGAACCGTCAGGGTCAGATCATTGTTATTGCTGATCTTACCGCTTTGGTTGTTGAGCTGATTTTCAACCTGAATCACGCCATCGGCAAAGGTTTTCGGCTGCACATCGGTCGGTGCAACCACCTCAACCTTGCTGGCATCCTGTGCACTACTGTTTTGTCCCGGATTTTTAACAGTTGGCGGTGCTGTATTATTGTCTGAACCACTATTGCCATTTGAACTGTCTGCGACAGCCCGACCAATCCGACCTTGCTGGTTGTCTAGACTTTGGGCAGTAATATTCAGCTTGGAGCCACCGACTTGTTCAATTTGGCCTTTCTCATTGCTGAGGTTTTTTGCAGTTAAATCAATACGGCCTGCATTGATGACCCCTTGATTGTTATTAATATTACCTTTGGCATCGAGCTTGACTTCATCCATACTGGCAATCAGACCTGCATTACTGATATCTGTTGCCTGCAACTGAATTTTATTGTTGGTACTACTAATATTGCCAGTATTGCTAATATTTTGTGCCTTAAGCTCGATTTGATCTTTAGCGGCGACAATATTGCCTTGGTTGATTAAATCCCCATTGGCATTGAGCTTTAAAGTGGATTCAGTACTACTGATCGAACCCGCATTACGTACGCCAAGTCCTTGTTCAGTCCCGACCAAGAAAATCTTGCCTGCGTACATCCCCCCCAGTTTTCCAACATCCAGTGCAAAACCGGACGGGTTGCTGGATGCACCATTGCCATTTGGGTTTGGGCTGTATTGTGGTGTGGTCTGGTCTTTAACCTGAATATCATTTTGGCCTAAAACTACATTGAGTTCTTTGGCATATAAACCTGCATTGACTTTCAATGCCTGCGTATAGATATCGGTAAATGGTGTCAAACTACCATTTAAGCCTTTACCTTCGATGGTCACTTGCCCTTCACGCACGCGGAAAGATTCAAGATAGCCTTGATTCATCACCGCTTGGCCCGTGGTTAAGGTAAAGCGATCTGCATTGATCACGCCACATCCATCACAGACCAAGCCTGCTGGATTGGCAATCACCACCTGTGCCGACTTGCCTGCAACTTCAAGGTAGCCTCTGAGCTGACTCGGGTTGCTGCTATTCACTTCATTGAGAATAACTTTAGCTTCACCCCGTGCAAGGTTACTATTGCCCTGTACCCAACCGCCAATCTGGGTTTGGGTATTATTGCGCGCATTGTTTAAGATCGCACCTTCTTGGCCGACATCAAATTGCTTATAGGTATTCCGCGATACGCCACCTGCACTCGGGGTCTGGATATTCACCTGAACCGTACCATTGGCAGAATTGAGAATTTGCGGTTGTTGATTGGCTGGTGCCGAACGGTCTGCAATAATCTGGGTGTTGGCAATACTGCTTAATGGCATGGTATAGACTACTGCACCCAACAGACTAATAACAGCAAAATTGAGTGGATTCAGTTTCTTATAAGCATGAACAGCCGATGTCTCAATGCCATCTGTTACCGTGGAACCACTTTGTCCCGCTGTTTTGCTTCGGCTTTTTACAATTTCAGCAACCGCTATAAACATGCCACGTGCTTGGCTAAAAATAACGCGATATCGATTCTTATTCATACCTAAAATACCCAATCTTTATTTATTTAATTAATTCAAAAAAACAACCAAAAGTGCGGACTAGTACATCCAGTTCACACTAAAACCCGTAGTGAAATCATCGGTTTTAAAATATTCTGGCTTTTTCAACGGCGCACCGACAAATGCGTCATAGCTGACCGACTTAAATACCTGTCCACGTAAGCCCACAACCGCACCCAGCAAACTGGTGCCAACCAATGGATTTGGATAGTGTGCAGTGGTTCCGCCCACCTGACCATAATCAATGCCGCTGTACCATTGCATCGGAAGTCTCGCAATCGAGCCACTCAGTTCATTGCGAACCAAGAAACCATTATCGGCCATCAAGGTCTGCTCACCATCGTAACCACGCACGGTATAACGGTTACCAATCGAGAAGCGGTCTTGAGGAGTCAATGCTTTTTTACTGTTTTGCATCCGCCATTCGGCCAGATACTGTAAGTTCTGTTGTCCCACTCGAAATGGCACTTGTAAACTGGCATTGGCCTGTAAAATACCAACATGCGTATACGCTTCACCAAACGCTTCTTCTGGGGCACGCATGGCATTAAATGCACCTGTACCGCGTTTATAAGTCAGATTGCCTGACAGTGTGGCATTGGAGAGATATTCACTATGCTCTAAACTGGCTTTCCAGCCTGCCGTTTTTCGACGCTGTACTTCGACTTCAACATCATTGATAAAGTTCTGTGATTCACGATACCAGCCCCCCACACTGGCAGAGGTCTTGCGCTTGGCATCACGATACAATACCCGCGATAAATCAATTCCAATCAGCTTGCTTTTACCACTATAGTTATAGCTCTCACTCGCACCTGCAACTGTTTGGTTATAATTGGATTGACTATAACTGCTACTGAGTAGCCAATATTGATAAGGAATGCTATAACTGAGATAGAAACCATCAGTTCCCCGTTTACCAGAATCACCGCCCCCCAAGTCATGATTATAGCTGCCATAGAACAGGTCATTGGCAGTCAACAGGTTATCTAGAGATAAGGTTGCAGTCCCTTGGTATTTACCAGTTGAATCTGATCCTGCATCATCAATGCCTAGATGCAGACGATAAGGTTTGGATTGCTGCCAAGCCAACTCCAGATCACTATAACCTGGCTCAGCTCGTTGCTCGGAAGGCTTAATCTTGAAATCGGCCTCGACGGTAGGCACACGCTTAAAATTTTCCAAGCCTTGCTCAATATCACGAACATTGAGAATGTCGCCTGATTTGACAGGTAAGGCATTGAACTTATGCGCGCGTTTTGAAGTACCTTCGATAAACTGAACTTGGTCGACCTTACCCGCAATCACTTTAAGCTGGATCGTACCCGAGGCAATATTCTGCTGCGGCAATAGCATACGTGTCGTGACATAACCGTGACTAATCAAGCTGTTTTGAATCAGATCGAGTGCCTGATTGAGCCCTTGTACCCCAATACAGCGTCCAATCAGATTATATTGGCCTTGGGTAACCGGACGCATGGCAAAAGTGAATTGACGTGCATCCTCACCCATTAACACAAATTTTTTAATTTCAAAACAGACATCTTCACTATGCGATTTCAAATATTGTAGTTGAGGTGCTGTCTGTAATTGTGTTTCCAAGCCTGTTTGAACCGATGGCTCAGGTTGTAATTGCTTTTGTAAAGCCTCATCACGTTGTTGCTGACGCTGGATTGCATCTGCCGCCAGAACATTACGTGGTGGCGGTTCAGCCGCATAAATAGAAGTACCAAGTAAACTTAACATAATGAATATTTGGTTTTTTTTGATTTTTTTTAGGTTCATATCAAACAAATAGTAAGAAATTTCAGGTGAATTATTACCAATTGATTACGCTCTGTAAATAAAAAAATTAATTTTTCTCATTTTTTTTAATTTAAGTGATGAGATTAACAATAAATATACATCATTATAAAAAGCCAACAATTTATCAAGTTTTAAAAAAGCACATAGCTACTTTATGAGATCATTTTAAAAATAGGTTCATAAGCGGATTAACATGATCGTTGAACTAATTTATAAGAGAATAATTCTCAAGTCTAACAATTCGTTACTTGTGGTTAAGGCTGCTTCTTGGCATCGTTTGTCAGTTGCTTCATTATAGGAATCTCCTGCCTATGGCCAGCCCAGCGCAAGCTATAAGACATAAACTACTTAATACTTTTTTTTCCAGACATTCCGTTTGGTTTCTTTGTATTTTTACTGCTTTAACTATTACTTGGTTTAAATTTACTTATACCCCACATACAATTTACTATTTTATTTCGGATACGCTTTTAAACGGTCTCTGGCTGGTAACAGGGCTACTCAGTATCGTCGGTTTACATGATCTATTACAAAAGAAGCATGCGATCTTAAGAAACTATCCAATTCTTGGACATTTCCGCTTTCTATTTGAGGATGTTCGCCCCGAAATTCGCCAATACTTTATTGAATCAGATCAGGATGCCCTGCCTTTTTCACGGATGCAACGTAGTCTGGTGTATCAGCGCGCTAAGAATGAAAATGCAGATAAACCTTTTGGTTCAATCATTGATGTCTATGACCCGAATTATCGCTTTATTGTACATTCCATTGCGCCTTGTCCACCTGCAAATCCAGAATCATTCCGTGTCACGGTGGGGAATGCACAATGTAGCCAGCCCTATAGTGCATCGATTATGAATATTTCGGCGATGAGCTTTGGTAGTTTGAGTGCAAATGCCATTCGTGCCCTGAATAAAGGTGCACATTTAGGTAACTTTTATCACGATACAGGTGAAGGCAGCCTAAGTCCCTACCATCTAGAGCATGGTGGAGATATTGTCTGGCAAATTGCCAGCGGTTATTTTGGCTGTCGTACCCCTGAAGGTTTATTTGACCCAGATAAGTTTGCACAGCAAGCCAAGAACCCGAATATTAAAATGATCGAGGTGAAACTCTCACAAGGAGCAAAACCAGGACACGGCGGTATTTTACCAAAACATAAAATTACTGAAGAAATTGCACGTATCCGTGGTATTTCCAGAGATCATGACTGTGTTTCGCCATCCAAACATCCAAGTTTCAACACTCCAATTGAAATGATGCATTTCATCCAGAAACTTCGAGAATTATCAGGTGGTAAACCTGTCGGTTTTAAGCTGTGTATTGGTCAACCTTGGCAATTCATGAGCATTGTCAAGGCCATGTTAGAAACCAAAATTGTGCCTGACTTTGTGGTTGTTGATGGTTCGGAAGGTGGTACGGGCGCAGCACCAATCGAGTTTAGTGACTATATTGGTACACCACTCAGAGAGGGCTTACGTTTTGTCCACAATACTTTAGTGGGTGCCGGACTACGCGACCAAGTCAAAATCGGTGCCAGTGGTAAAATGATCAGTGCATTCGATATTGCCAGTACCTTTGCCTTAGGGGCAGACTGGGTCAATTCTGCGCGTGGTTTTATGTTTGCAGTCGGATGTATTCAGGCGCAAAGCTGTCACACTAACCAATGCCCTGTTGGTGTTGCCACTCAGGATAAAGATCGCCAGAAAGCCATCGACGTACCAAGTAAGGCTGAACGAGTGTTTAACTTCCATAAAAACACCCTGCATGCTCTATCAGAAATGATTGCTGCGGCAGGGCTAAATCACCCATCAGACATCAAAGCACACCATTTGGCACAACGCATGAATGACCGTGAAATTAAAAACTATGCACAGATTCATTTCTTCTTGAAAGAAAATGAATTGCTACATAGTGATTTAAATGATGACGACAATTTCTACTATCGTATGTGGAAAATGGCAGACGCAAATCAATTCTAAAGTCCAAAAAAAGCCACCATATGGTGGCTTTTTTTGATTTAATACTGAATACACTATCGACTAATCAAACGATAAATGCCGAAGATAGCCACCATTAAAATGACTAAAAATTTGAGATAAGACGCCCAACTATATTCCGAGCCTTTTCCTTGCCAAACCTGAACTTCAACAGACTGAAATTGAATATTTGAAGCTTCCATCAATTCTGCGTAAATATCATAATTCATACCATTACTTTGCTCACTCACCGAAAATGGATCCGAGCTAATGACCAATAGTAAAGGCTCGTTTAAATCATAAGAATGCTTATCATCACTTTGAAAAACCTCAGGATGGTAACCATTAGAAGCTTCACTTTGCACGCCCCCAATCCATTTTACCGCAACCTTACCTTCTTGTTGGGCAGTGCCTTTAATGACTATAACAAAACGATATGGATTTTTACTGTGCTCTGCTTGAAAACTTATCCCCACATGAGGTCTTTTAAAAGTGTCCTTTGGTTTTTCAATAACAGCTTGATTTAAGGCACCAATTTCACTCGGCGTTAAAAGAATGGAGTTAACCAAACTTTCTCCATATTCTCCATTCTTAGGCGCATGAGCAACTTTTCCACATGCGAATAACCCTAAAGTCATGATTAGCAAAAATATCAATCGAAGGCATTGATCTTTAAAATTTAGGTGAGCATGCACAAAGATTCTTTTCATTTAAAAAACACTCACCGAAATATGTCTGTTTAACATCCAGCGAATCACTGGGGCTTGTTCTTCCTGAGGTAAAGACAAAATATATTCAAAAGTTCGTATCACCACTTCACACTGTTTATTTTTGTCTGTTGCAGTTTCTCCAGCATTGAGTAAATTGGCATCCTGACCATAATCTTGTCGTAATTTATCTGCAATTCCTATCCATGTTGACGGTGCCTGCATGTGATCAACAGGAGATCGCTTCCCTTTATGCGTCAAAATATAAGTTAATGCTGCCGCTGTTTGCTGCTGTGTCGTTATACTCAACAATGCTTTTCGCTCTTCAATACTGGTCTTGCTGTACAAAGGAAATGCGATTGGAAAACAGTTTCCTTTGCGTTTAGCATCATACAGTTGTTGCAAATAGGCCTTTGTCCACAATCGTTGTCCTTCATCATCCGCTTGTTTTTCCACAATATCTCGCAACTTCCACCATAATGTACTACTCACAGCAGCCAGCATTTCATTCGACTGTACCGACGCATTTGCTGTTTGCTGAATAGTCTCGTATTCTTTAGGTAGATGCTGTTTCAAAGGCTGAAGTAAAATAATCTGATCCAAGTTCTGTTGGCGCTGTCCAATAGGATTCTGATTGTTTGACTGATCTGATACTGGATCGTGATGAGAACAACGATTTAGCAGAAAGAAAATTATGAAGATAGCCCCAATTACAATAAATGCTGATTTCATGGATATTTACCAATTCATTGTTAATTTTTTACACACCAATCCTTTGAATACAGGATCGCTCTATCTTTTGAATGGACAAGTCGGACTCTTCTGAGTCAATAATGTATTAGTGGTTGCATTACAACTGACATATACACTCCCATCATCCGTGCACACTCTTGCCGCATAAAACTGGCTGTTATTTTCGACCAATTGAGATCGGTGGTCAGAATAACGAGCAAATCGCTGTAAAGCCATAATCCGTTGTTTGCATTCAGCAAATTCAACAATTACTCGTTGGAATTGTGATTGTCTCGTTTCTGTTCTGGTTTTGTTATTTGCTAAATCCTGAGTATATGCATTTTTCTCATAACTCATGGCTTGTTGGCGCTGTTGTTGCATCGATCGACAATCTCCCGAGAAACCATCGGCAGCTGATCCTGTACATGCTGTTCTTTGCGCTGTTTTAGTTGTACATGGCTTACTTTGGTATGTTGTTCCCTGATTTGTTACGCACTTATATAGCTCTTGTGCGAAGACAGCAGAAGAAAAACATAACAATATAAAGACACACAGCCCCCTTAATGTACCTTTTCCCATTATTTCCCCAAATATCTAAAATTTATTGATATTTTTATGATGTAAAAAATTCTATCATTTAAATAATAGTGAAAAAAGCAAAATTAATAATAATGATGATTTGGTTTGGCATGTAAAAAAGCAGGAATCAATCCGGTAAGTGCAGCACGAATATCTGCACGCTCATTAATCAATTGATGTGACCCTTCTTCTAACATCAATAAGGTCTGCAACCTAAACTTACGACGGATATATTCGATGTTATAGCGCCAATCTACAGTTTGATCCAACGCACCTTGTGCCAACCAGACTGGAATACGACATGCTGGTCGTTGCTCCATTTCCAACATCCATTTTGACATCGCCAGAATCCAGTCCATCCCCATCATGCGAGGCTGTAGAGGATCTTTTAGGCGGACAAAACGTAAAAATTCGGGGTTATGATTATTACGGCGGAAATGTCGTGGTACTTGGCTTTTGATTCGACGAATAATACCGAGCCCAACAGAGTTATGCCACCATGCTGTTTTTGCTGGCCGAATCAATGGCGATAATAACAACACTCGATCAACAATGGGGTCTTCGCGGCGTTCCGCATACTCAAGTAAATGATGCATCCAAATCGCCCCCCCTGTACTTTGCCCAATCCCCAACCAGGGCTTCGGTAATTGTTTCGCACCACGTACACCATCATAAACAGCATGTAAAACCTGCTGATAATGATCAAAGTTTTGGATACTGGCTGGTGAACCATTACTAAGACCATGACCAGGAAGATCATAAGTAACTACACTAAAACCTTGATCAAGAATTTCTTTAATAATCGGTTGATAAATGCCGCTATGTTCCAGATAACCATGAAGTAAACACACCGTGCCCTGTATGTTTTGTTGTTTTGGCTGAAATACCTGAACGTGTAGGCGAAACAAAGGCATTTCCACATAACCTTGCCAATGTTCACAATCCAGTAAATGCAAACCGTATAACTTACGATACGCCTGTAATGGTTTTGATATTTCAGTGACGCAGGATAAATCCAGAACCTCAAGTACCTGTGGAGTCGTCTCCCGATTCGGGACGGGTAAATCCAGTTGTTTAAGAATTGTCGGATTTAAAAATGGAATATCGGACATTATGGTATCTCTCGACAATCACTTGAGCCAAATAACATATCACGAATTGTTGCGAGCATTTCATAATTGGCCCGACGACTATGGTCATAGTTTTGTTCACTCGGGCGCCACTGGGTTAGCGTCGTAGGCATTGGTGCAATCACAGGCACCGTTTCAATGCCGTTTAAAGCAAATAAACGTCGTGTACGCGGCATGTGATATTCATCCGTAATCAGAATCACGGTAGGCGCACCACCTTTCTTTTGTAATAATAAAGAACTGAATCTCGAATTTTCACAAGTATTCATACTCCGATTTTCAAGCAGCTTTGCATCTACGCCACGTTCTTTTAACCAAGCTTGCATATAAGGCGCTTCAACCCCACTGAGCACAATCGGTAAAGCGTATTTTTTCTCTACTTGCAAGGTTTTTTCCAAGCGTAAACGGGTGTAGTTATTCACCACAATATCTTTACCATTCGCACCGAGCGTAAGTCCGCCGCCCAATACCACTATCGCATTCGGTTGCGACAGGCTTTGCTGCTCAACCATATTCTCTTTACTATTTTTTAGCTCAATCAAATCTTTATTGGTCTGATCTTTGTTGTCTTCATTGACAGGCAATGCAATCGGATAAGTCTCTAAGAATGCAATATATTTACCCACGAGTGCCTGATTATCGGGTGTATTCCACTGTAGAAAATCCAGTGGTGTATTAATCACAACCGCCGAACTTTCCTGATCTCGTACAGGTTGCTGATCGTTCATTAATGGAATATTGGTCTGTTTTTTCTGGTCCTGCGTTTCTTTGTCCTGTTCTTCTGCAATCAACGCTTGCAGCAATTTATAACGCGCTTGAATCAATCTTAAGTTTTCTGACTTTTCAGATTGAAGTGCTTTCTCCATCAGTTTCAGATAAGCCTGTCGAGCGATCCATAAATTGGAACCTGGTTCCAGAGTTTCATGCTCGCTTAGAGCAGCAGGTCGCTGGCTTTGTGCTGCAACTTCATTGACATCAACAGGAACAAAACGATTTAACCCTTTAACAACCAGTTGTGAGTAAAAAGGCGAGTATAAAAAAAGCACAAAACAGCCCAATAGCACGAATAATATGGTAATTACCCGTACCAAACTGACCATCCAATGCATTTTCGCCATAGATTTCTTTACCCAAGATGATGAGGCTGGATTAATCCTTGTTCACTATATAACACAGGTTCAGGTTCAAGTTGAATACTAAACTTTTGTTTTACATCACTTTGTACAGCTTGATAGGTCGCTTGTACATCAGCAAGTGTCGCCTCAGCATAATTAACCAAGACCAAAGCCTGTTTCTGAAACATCCCCACCGAACCAAGTTGCTTACCTTTCCAGCCAGCTTGATCGATTAACCAGCCTGCTGCCACTTTAACATTGCTATTGGTTTGCGGATAATGCGGAATGTTTGGAAATTGTTGAGTAATTTTGTCGAATTCTACTTGTGTCAAAATCGGGTTTTTAAAAAAACTACCGACATTCGGAAACTCTTTCGGATTCGGTAATTTACTTTGGCGAATATAAATTACCTGATTTTGTAAATTTTCCGCTGTAAGTTCATCACCGACTGCTTGTTTGAGATCACCATAATTCAGTTTAAGCTCTGCCTCTTTCAGCAGTTTGAAAGTCACACTGACAATGATGTAACGATTCGGGTGGTCTTTAAAAATACTATGGCGATACGCAAAATGACAATCTTGGGCTGTGATCGAAGTAAACTGCTTCAATTCACGATCATAGACTTGCACAGATTCAATGAACTCACCAGCTTCCACACCATAAGCACCAATATTCTGTACAGGTGAAGCACCAACCAAACCAGGAATCAATGCAAGATTTTGCAAGCCAAACCATTGTTGTTGTGTACTATATACAACAAAGTCATGCCAAACTTGCCCAGCCCCCACTTTGACAGTAATGCTATCTTCATCCTCAGTCTGAAGCTCTATTCCCTGAATATTCAAATGTAAGACCAAAGCTTGAATCTGCTGTGGCAATAACACATTACTCCCACCAGACAGCACTAAAACATTCAAATGTTGTTGCTCGGCGAAAGCTAAAGCTTCAATTATCTCTTCAGCATGATTGATTTGAATATAATGCGAAGCAATAGCATTCAAATTTAATGTATTTAAGTTCTTGAGCTGAACCTGCGCTTGTACCTGCATATTAAATTAAACCCTATTACCTGCTTTCATCTGTTTTTTAAAAATACCAACCCATGCTTGGCTGCTAGACTCACATTGGTCAAGCACACGGTCAAAACCATCCGCTCCTCCATAATAAGGATCTGGTACCGCTTGTTGACTAAAATGCGGATCATGTTGACTCATCAACGCCAGCTTAGCACGGATCTGATCAGCACCAAATTGACGTACTGCCTGTGACATGAGCGTTTGAATATCATTAAAATTCTCATGATCCATGGCAAGAATGAGATCAAACTCAATAAAATCAGCTAAAGTAATCTGTCTTGCGCGTAGCTGGGATAAATCATAACCACGTTTTAGCGCATGTTTTTGACTACGTTCATCTGGCGCTTTATTTGGATGATAATTACTAGTTCCTGCGGAATCGACGACCACATTGAGGTGAGATTCATCACAATAATGTCTGAGAATTGCCTCTGCTGTTGGAGAACGGCAAATATTTCCTAAACAGACACATAACACCTTATATGGCCTTGCCATTAAAAAATCACTCCGACGCCATGTTTTATAAGGAGTTTTAAAAATTGCATGCAAGATTCCTGCAAAATAAATACAAAATGAATGAATGCCATTATGCATGTGTTGACTATTCAGATATCTGGTATTTTGTCAAAAATTACAGGGATTTGAAAGGAATTAGTGTTTAACCTTATTGTATATTTTTCATAAATGTTTACTTTTTAGTAATTAACAGTCTGTATAAATTAACCGAACATAACTCGCTTAAAAAAAATTTTACATTCTGAAATGTGACTAGTTTTTTCTAATTGTATAAAATAAAGACTACTTTCTATTTTTTGACGGTATTGTATTTGAAAGTTAAAGCAGTCATTCTTCAGGATGAAGATTCAAAATTACATAAACTCAAAAGAGTTCAAGACTCAGTATATGACTCAGCCAAAAAGAGCAGAGTCTCAACTTGGTTGTGGATCTATGCCGAAACCGCAGAATTTTTTAGTTTTGATATCTGGGATGAACTAGACAACGCCTATCTAAATAAAGTTATTCACTATAAAAACAAGCTTTATAAAGTTATTGAAATTAACTCCACAGATAAAATTAGATACTCATAAATCTCTAAGCAAGCAGTGCAGCTTCTATCGTCAAGACATTGGTTTAGCGGTATCTAACTTAGCAAAATTTAAAAGTATGGGTGGATACCACGTTGGTTTAGCCCTACTTTTTTCCGCACATGGGTCTGAGTCTCATTCAATAATGCCTCTAGTAAACCTTCCAGATTCTGATCAGTCAGGGCTGAAGGTAAAAATTCTTCATAACCTAGCCGACTAAAATAGATATCAACCTTTGAGCTTTTTTGCACGTATTTCATAGACCAACTTTTAAAACTGTATTTCTGAATTTGTTTAACATCAAATTCAATAATAGAAGTGTGCCTAATATCCCGTTTGATATGGTCAAACAGAGGAAGAACAACAAAGTCCTCTCCCTCTAAACATTGAAAAAAAGAATTATTGGCGTAATACAGTACACCAAAAACATTATTTTTAGCGTTGAAGTCTCTAGCTATGGTTAAGATGTTACTTAGATCATCAATCAAGTCATCAGCTTGACCTTGACGTGAGCTTGCATAGCACAATTGAATTTTCATATTTTTCTCATATCTAGAATGCTATGGACGGTTTACATTTATTAATTTACATCAAAAACATATGGCTCTGTCGCATATTCTGAAGCTAGAAGCTCTATGAACGTAGGAATAGAGTCAGTTGTGAGTAAAAATGGATTAAAATCATCTCTATGATTTTCTAAGAAGAAATCACCTAGCCTTTTATTAATAGGTGCAAATTTCATGTTCCAGTGTTTAAAAAGTCCAACATCGCATTTTTCATAAAATAAGATCTCGCAATTCTTATGACGATTATCTTTTAAAATTTTTTGATAAAATAGCTCATCAATTTTACTTCTGCGGCCTTCTAAACACTGAACAAAGTAACCATGCCCATAATAAAGAACGCCAGTGATGTCGTTACGAGAATTGAAGTCTACTGCTCTATCAAGAATTTTCAATAAATCTTGTTTAAGGTCTGGATAGACATTAGAAGCCTTACTTGCATACAAAAGTCTCACGAACTCCATTTGGGTAACATCCAGCTATAAAATTAGATAATAGGAAAAGGTTAAAAATTCAACTCAAAGTACTGAGCTAATAAATTTAACCATTGATAAAAACCCAAAATACAGGTCTTTGTTTTTAATACTATTTTACTTTTTTATTTCGTAGCGTACACCTTATGCAACACTTCTGTTAAGAAATATTAATGTATTTTTCATAATTTATCTAAAATTAAAATTAAAATTAAATTATTGATATATATTCAAATAAATTTTTATCACCACAAAATAACTGGTTGTTTTATAACCATATGTGCGAAATTTCTCATAACCATGTAAGCGAAAGCTTATACCGATACTTTCTTAGATAACTATAATTTTTTAAATACACCAATATCTCGATAACCCATTATTTCATTGAGTTTAAAATATATAGCCATGATAATTTTAAACGACAATACCAACATAAAGGCTTACTTTAGAACATGGTGTATGACCGACTCCCCACCTTTGAGATGAGGCCCTTAAAGGTGGGGTTTTCATATGGCATGAATAGAGAAAAACTATGAATCTGATTAAGAATTTATTTATGTTTAGTATTTCAGTAGTCGTTATTTCATTGGTTATAATCTTATTTGATAAATTTGGAATGAATAAAAACTTTAACTTATTCTTTTCCGCCTTCTTATATTCAACCTTTATTACCATGTACTTCAAAAAATTACTGGTTAGTCTACTATGCTTTTTTGCATTTTACTCGATGCTATTCCTACTAAGTAATTCTCTGGAAGTATTTCTAATGTTTTTAACTTCAATATCAACACTCATTTTAATCAAAACACTCACACCAAAATTAAAGAATGATCTCAGGATCTCTACTTATAAAACAGACACTTTTTAACGACTAGCCCCCTACAGCAAGATTTATTCTTATTTCACATAAAACATAATAATTAGAAAAATCAATAAGGGCATCAAAATAAACGACCAACTTTTCAAGTTGGTCGTTTATAGATTATTTTAAATATTAAGCTAACTTTTGATATGGCTCATACTGTAAATCAGCTATTTGTTTATCCCAGAATTGTTGCCATAAATCACAATACTCGAAACAAATTTTGGTAATAAACTCATAATCATCTTCTGTACAAGCTTGAGCTAACACAAACCATAAATCATCTTCGTGATCATCATCAGCTGCTTCAGCAGTAGCATCGTGTGAAACACCATGCACATAGTAATAACCACTATCAACATCGATACCAATTGAATGAGTAGCTTGACGTAACGCTGGACTAAATAAAATCACTTCTTCTTCAGCAACAGCTAAAAGTGCCGAAACAGCTTTATAATCCTCAAAAGAGCTTTCTAAATAAGCTCGTACTTTATCTGCTATATTTGAAGCTCGGTATGCATTACGCTCAACCTCACCAATTCCAAAATCATTGAGTACATCTTCAAATAAAGGGTAATGAGCATATTCTGGATTTCCAGTGTAATATCCCTCTTGGTCTAAGCCTGGACGAAAACCAAATTCATCTAAAATATTTAAACTCAATAAAAACCGAGGAAACATCTTCGCCCCCGATTCTAAACGTGGTTCTAGTTGTCTAGTTTGAAACTGTGCCATAAGTAAAGCATCGGTAAAAACTTGTACAATCGCTTGTCGATATTCTAAATGAATTTTTAGTAATGATACTTTATCAATGACACCATCATTCAGCATTTGAATAGCGGGATGTCTAGATACAGGATGATTTGATATATCCAACCTCAAACTATTGAGAAATTTAATATTTTTTTGCCAAACTTCAGTAGAAACGCTGTTTTTCATTCCATTCAAAGCATTTTTTCTTGGATCATTAAAGTTTTCAAATTTTTTAACCATGGTCTATTCCTTTTCTGTTGGTATTATTACTATCCTATTTGCCTTCAGTTTAGCCTTTTATTCACTTATACATGCTATTTACTGATGTTACCCGAAAGCGTTTTTTATTGGACACATAGGAATATAAATTTATTTTTAATTAAAATCAATTTTAAAAAGTCTAAAAATTTAATTCCACTGAATAATAAGCAAATGTTTTACTATTTAGATGAAAAGTACAATATTGTTAATTTTTAATTAACAACCTATTAAAAAAGACTTGAATAAGACAAGCAAAATATTATAGATTATAAAAACAGAATATTTATAATATTTTTTGCTGCTTGCGACGGGAGATGATAATTTTAGCGTATAATTCAAAAATCGCCAAAAAGGAACTAACCAGATGGCTGCCATTGATGTCATAGCTTTGCTATTTAGGTTATAAATTTTTTAAAGGATAATAAAATATGTCAAAAAAAGAAGATATTCTTGAAACAGCATTAGATTTGTTCAATCGTTTCACATATAGTTCGATAGGGGTAGATCGGATTATTCTTGAATCTGGGGTAGCAAAGATGACCTTCTACAAATATTTTCCGTCAAAAGAAAAACTGATTGAAGCGTGTTTAGTGAGACGAAATGAAAGTATTCAAAGCGCTATTTTAACTGAACTTTCCTTATATAGAGAAAATGATTATTTAGGAAAAATAAAGGCAATCTATACTTGGTATCTAAACTGGTTTAAATCAGAAGATTTTCACGGATGCATGTTTCAAAAAGCAACAGTTGAAGTTCTTCAACAGTACCCCTCCATTATTAATCCGATTGAAAACTATCGAGTATGGCTACACGACTTATCTGAAGAACTCTTTTTGAAAATTAATGTTACTCAACCTCAAATTTTATCTTCTATGTTTATCAATATTTTAGATGGTATGACGGTTTACGCTAATATGAATGATAACTATGAAAAAATTGAACAGTCTTGGGAATACATAGAAAGACTTATAATGCTAGATCAAGCTGACTCAAAACTATCATTTGCTAGTTAAAAACAATAGTTTAATATTGATTGGCCATGCAGAATATTGAAATAAAATAGCGGCAAGTTTTATATTTGCTGTCAAACAAATATAACGTGACAACTCTGTGTTGAAGAGCGTTAGTTCATTTGTAATTAGTGTTTCGTTCACCGCATTGCTTGGCGCTATATGATTAAAATTAGTTAAATCTAGAAAATGATTGTTTCTAAAAGCTTAGTGTCTTTCGGCATTTGGGAAGGCACAATCACCTCAAAGCTACAGTTTTTAACCGCGTCTTATGCTAATTTATTGAGTAGTGAAACCTATAATCACTTTGGATAAAAATGTTGTGTTTATTATGAAAAAATAAGGATGTATGTATGAACCCGTTCCAATTTCAAACTGTTCCCAACATCATCGCGGGACTAGGTTCGATACAAGAACTTAAACAAGTGCTTACTCAGCAGAATTATCATAAAGCATTAATCGTGACCGATGCAGGCATGATTCAACATCAATTACATCTGCCGATTTTAGAAATTTTAAACCAAATCAGACTTAAACATATTGTTTATGCAGATATTCAAGCAGATCCACCTGAACATGTTGTGCTCGAAGCTGTTGATTTCGCGAAGCAAGAACAGGTCGACGTGATTATTGGCTTTGGCGGTGGCAGCTCCATGGATGTAGCCAAAATCATTGCTTTACTGGCTCATCCTGAACAGCAACAAAATCTTAGTGAAATTTATGGTGTCAATCAGGCCAAAGCACCTCGTTTAGCCCTGATATTAATTCCAACCACAGCAGGAACAGGCTCAGAAGTCACCCCTATTTCAATCGTGACCACTGGTGCTACGACAAAAATGGGCGTGGTCTCTCCGGTTCTATATGCAGATGTGGCCATTTTAGATGCTACCTTCACCCAAGGCTTACCAGCACATATTACTGCAGCAACGGGCATAGATGCTATGGTTCATGCGATAGAAGCCTATACGTCCAATCTCAAAAAGAATTTTTATGCAGATATGCTGGCTAAAAATGCTTTAAAACTACTCAACCATAATTTAGCCAAAGTCCTCAAAGATGGAGCTGATCTTGAAGCAAGACAGGATATGCTGGTGGGTTCAATGTTGGCAGGTCAGGCTTTTGCCAATGCACCCGTTGGTGCCGTGCATGCACTTGCATATCCATTAGGTGGACATTTTCACCTTTCGCATGGACATACCAATGCCTTGGTGCTGGTTGAGGTTTTAAAATTTAACGCACCAAAGGCTAAACAGCATTATGCCGAGCTCATGCAACTCTTAGATCCACGCAGTACAGGCTGTACCGATGGCTTATGTGACCTGTTCATTGATCATATGCAAAACCATCTGGATCACAGTGGTTTAACACTAAAATTAAAAGATTTGAACATTGCCGAGGCCAAACTACCACAGCTGGCCAAAGATGCGATGTTACAAACCAGACTCTTGCAAAACAATCCAAGAGAAATGACGGAACAGGATGCTTTACACATTTATCAGGCGATTTATGCATGACCAAACCCGTATTAAAAACACGAGAACAATTTAAATTCTTTCTGCCGATTCAAACCCGTTGGTCAGACAACGACCTCTATGGCCATGTAAATAACGTCACTTACTATAGTTATTTTGATACTGCTGCAAATGCACTGCTGATCCAGCAAACCGGTTTCGATATTCATCGCAGTGAAAGCATTGGTCTGGTTGTTGACTCAGCCTGTAGTTTCTTTCAAGAACTGTCTTTTCCCGAAATGATTGAAGTCGGCGTTGCAATTGGAAAAATTGGTAATTCATCACTACGGTATGAACTGGCAATTTTTAAACATGGCCAACAACAAGCAGCAGCACAAGGTCATTTTGTGCATGTGTTTGTAGATCGTGAAACTCGAAAAAGCATCCCCATTCCTGAGCGTATGCGGGAAGTTTTAACCCATTTTATGTAAAAGTATGGGGCAAAAAGAAAATGCATCATTCTTTTTGCCCGAACAATCGGTTAAATCATGGCAGGATCGCTAAATGAATCCTCACCGGTTTCAACTCGCCCTGCAAAACGGCGGTAGTAACTCACATCACTTTGACATGTCACTTCAAAGTCATACCAATATCCGACTTCTGCCAATGCCCAATGCTGTTTCGCTACTTGTCCCGCTTTTACGCTCACCTGCAAAGGCGCATCGGTGCGATAGGCACAGGGTTTTAGTGTAAAGAGTGCATCTTTGGTTCCATGATTCATCAACTCTGCATAAACATCCCCATTGGCGATGTCATAACACACCCGAATCTCGGGTTGAACACCACTATCGACAATACGCTGTAGATCACCTTTAAAATGGCGATGGTAACCATTTGGTCCGAGTACCCATAAATCATAACGCCCTAAATTATCTTTCAAGGCATCCCAAACATCCTCTAAAGTTTTGTTCGGTTCCACAATATAGCGTTGAGGAACACGGTTTAGATTCAATTTGTCGTATACATGGAATACTGCCGCCTGTGTACCGGTATTCGCAAAAATTAACTGTACCTTACCATCGGTCTGACATTTTGCACTGGTATGTAATTCATAAGGTAAGGCACGCGAAAAACGTATCCCGCTTTGCTGAATCGGCGTTTTAATCTCACTTGGCACAGGTACAGCCGGCAAAGCCTCCTGACGTGTTCTTAAATTATCCGCATCTAAACGTGTTTGTTGCCCGTTTAATGAGGGTACGCCATCCGCATTTGGATTTTTGAAATTAAAAGCACTGGTGAGATCACCACAGACAGCACGGCGGTATGGACTAATATTGGGTTCTTTTACTCCAAAACGCTGCTCCAGGAACATCAACACCGAGGTATGGTCAAATACTTGTGAGTTCACCCAACCGCCACGGCTCCAAGGCGAAATCACATATAACGGAACACGTGGTCCGGGTCCGTATACACGACCATCTGGTAGCGGTTGCGAGCGACTCCCCTCTGGTGCAGGGTGATTAAAATATTCATCTTGCATATCAGCCGTACTGAGTGTCGACTTACCGGCATATTGACCATTTGCAAGCCGTGATGGCGCAGATGGTGACGGCACATGATCAAAATAGCCATCATTTTCATCAAAATTAATCAATAAAGCGGTTTTACTCCATACTTCTGGCACAGCCGTTAACGCATTCATAATTTCCTGAATAAACCATGCGCCTTGTACAGGACTTGATGGATCAGGATGTTCGCAATAAATGGATGGCGCATTAATCCAAGAAACTTGTGGTAATTTACCTTCTCGAATATCTCGTTTAAATGCATCCAGATATTCTTCAGGTTTATTCCCTGGCAAAGTATTGGCAATGCCTTTATATAATGGATTTTTTGCATTATCCGTTGCGCGATCATAGGCTTTATAGGGTAATTTCTGTCCTGTATCGGCATAGGGCTTATTGGGTTCACCACCACTCGATACAGGATAGCCTGATGCTATATTTGCCTTTCGGAAGGATCGGAATGCCCCCAGCATATTATCACCCCACTCATCGGGCATGTTTTGATAACACATCCAACTGATACCCGCTTCTTCCAAGCGTTCTGCATAGGTCTTCCAGCTATAACCACGATCTGCGGTAGCTGGATTGCCATCAATCCAGTCCCATTCATTATTAACAAATGACCTTTTGGTGGGTGTTGCGCCATTTGTCCCAGTCAAATGAAATGAACGGTTCGCATCGGTACCTGTATGCATTGAACAATGGTAAGCATCACAAAGGGTAAAGGCATTGGCAAGAGCAAACTGATATGGAAGTTCTTGCTCTTTAAAATATCCCATTGAAATATCAGTCTTATAGGTCGGCCAGCTGCCCATTCGGCCATTGTCCCATGCCAGTTGACTGTCATTCCAGGTATGCGGTGTGCCACTTGCACGTTGTGCATTATTGGTACTACCGTCTAAATGGAAGGGGGTTAAAACCTGCCCATTGCGTCTCAACTGCTCCCACACACGGCGGCCATTTGCCAAAGGAATGGTAAAACGATCGGCAAAACCACGAACACCTTTTAATGTTCCAAAGTAATGGTCAAAGGAGCGGTTTTCCTGCATTAAAATCACAACATGTTCAACATCTTGAATGCTACCAGTCAGATTGTTTGCAGGAATCGCGAGTGCTTTTTGGATGCTGGATGGGAAAGCTGTCAATGCCGCAGCACCGACACCCATATTGAGAGAATAGTTTAAAAATTTACGGCGTGTAATCATGATTAAAGTCTTCTTATTGTTGTTTTATGGAGCACAGCGCATAACAGGCTTTTTTCCTGTTTCTGATGTGGTTGAATGATCATTTGCCGAATCGTTGCAGCCACTCAGCAAAATGACACTCATTAACAAAAAATGCGAATATTTAAAGAAAACGACGCCTGCGCCCTGCCTGTTCATTGCGATGTCCAATCCATTCTGAAACCAAGATGACTAACATAGAAAAGTACAATGACAGGGACGTGACCCAAATCTTTCAATTTAATGAAAAGATCGGGGTCTTATTATTCTAATGATGACCTGCAGCAGCCACCAATCACCACATTTAAGGCTTTAATTGAACGTTTTGAAGTTCAGCATCAAAGCTATCCACCAAACTTTTAATGGTTGGCTCTTGATGAAGTAATTCAACTGCACGGCTAAACGCACGTTCTTTACGTTCATTTTGCATCACTAACGGCGTATTTGAATCAACGACAGCGTATTGCACACTAAACTGCGTTTGCGGCCATTGCGCTTTTAATGCATCCTCTAAACCATGCTGTAATTGCGACAACATACCTTCGTATTCCTGCGGAATCTGGAAGGTTGAAGCGCCATTAATTTGTCCCTGCATGATGCCATGCTGCGCCAACTCTTGAACCGCAGGCGATAACTGACTGGTTCTAAACCAAAACTCCCATTTTGCTAAATCCCAATCACCTTCTAAAACTTGCTCAGCTAACTTTAGAATATCCTGCGGCATAAGATGACTTTGCTCAGCCATGCCCTCCGCTGCAACTACTGCCTTTTCAAGTACAGGCTGAATGATCGGCTCTTCAGCCGTTTGAACAGAAAGCTCAGGCTCGACAACAGGACGAGCTTCAAGCTTCGGGCTTTCCACTACAACTTGTACCGCTGCATCTGGTTCAACAGGGAAAATTAAAACATCATCACTTTCTGTAAGCATTGATTGAGTTAAATGCTGCTCTGCAGATGCTTCCAATCCAATCAATTGCCCCGCTTCTGCATTGAATACCATCAGACTGCTATCCTGATTTTCTGTCGCAGGTTCAGGTTCAGGTTCAGGTTCAGGTTCAGGTTCAGGTTCAGGTTCAGGTTCAGGTTCAGGTTCAGGTTCAGGTTCAGGTTCAGGTTCAGGTTCA
>NZ_KB850122.1:0-217198 GCF_000369645.1 Acinetobacter sp. CIP 64.2 | reverse complement strand
GTTCAGGTTCAGGTTCAGGTTCAGGTTCAGGTTCAGGTTCAGGTTCAGGTTCAGGTTCAGGTTCAGGTTCAGGTTCAGGTTCAGGTTCAGGTTCAACATGACCCACTTCTGCCTGAACTGCAAGCTGATTGTCTTGATTTAAATTCTGTACTGGTTCAGCGACAACAGCTGCTGCAATCTGTGTGACAGGTGTTGCGCTGAGCGTTACCTCATGCATGCTCATTGGTCTAAATGCGAGTAACCGCAAGACTGTCATTTCAAAGCCTTGCTCTTGTGTCACCGCAAGCTGCAACTCAGCACGCCCTTTGCAGGCAATTTGATAATAAAGCTGTAAATCCTGAGCCGAAATCAGCTTGGAAAGCTGTATAATTTTCTGATTAATTTCCTCACTATATTTCAGTGCAAGATCAGGTAAATACTGCAATAAAGCCAATTCATGTAAAGTCGAAACCAGTTGATCCAGAACCAAAGACACATCTAAAGCTTGCTGTCTAAACTGTAGCAATAACTGACTGACTCGAGCCTGCTGATTTTGATGAATCGCTAAAATCAGGTCATAAATAATGGTTCGGTCAATTAAACCCAACATGTCTTTGACATCTTGATGATGGACAGCACCTTGACCATAAGCAATCGCCTGGTCAGTTAACGATAACGCATCACGCAATGAACCTTGTGCAGATTCAGCAATTTGCCAAATGGCATCTTGATCGGCCTCAATCTGTTCTTTATTTAAAATTGCAGCTAAATGTTCAGTAATTTCATCGACAGCCAAAGGACGCAAGGTAAATTGCAAACAGCGCGAGATCACGGTAATTGGAAGTTTTTGAGGATCTGTTGTTGCAAATAGGAATTTGACGTGTTCGGGCGGCTCTTCCAATGTTTTCAATAACGCATTAAAAGAATGCGTTGAAAGCATATGCACTTCATCGATCAGATAAACTTTGAAACGGCCTTGCGTCGGTGCATAAGGCACATTGTCAAGTAACTCGCGGGTATCTTCAACTTTGGTTCGCGATGCTGCATCGATCTCGATCAAGTCAATAAAACGGCCTTCATTTACTGCTTTACAGGTTGTACAGACTTCACATGGCGTCGAAGTAACCCCAGTCTCACAGTTTAAACACTTGGCCAAAATACGGGCAATCGTGGTTTTTCCGACACCACGCGTTCCTGTAAACAAGTAGGCATGATGCAAACGCCCACGTTCCAATGCGCTGGTTAAAGCACGAGAAACATGGTTTTGCCCCACTAACTCATTGAAATTACGTGGACGGTATTTTCTTGCCAGTACTTGATACATGTATGCTCCTTTTTGCATGTTAAGCATACTGTTTTTTTGAAAGACTGTGAACGAATCCGCTGCTAATTGATCAAGATTAAGTACATTCTATGACTTTTCATGCGGATTTCATCACATTCACACAGGACTTGCGTCAATATTCAACTCAAGGGACAATATGCGCCAATTTAAATGTTGTTGGTTTCATTTCCCATGTCTCAATCTTTAGCGGTACTCGGCGGCATTACCGCAGAACAATTTTTTACGGAATACTGGCAGAAAAAACCCTTGCTGGTTCGTAATGCAATGCCTGAAATTATCGGTTTATTAGAACCAGAAGATGTTCAAGAGCTGGCACTTGAAGAAGATGTCACCGCCCGCTTAATTCGTCAAAAAAATAAAAATCCAAATGAATGGCATGTTAAATCATCGCCTTTAACCAAAGGCGACTTCCAAAAACTGCCTAATCTCTGGACACTTTTAGTTCAGGCAGTGGATCACTACTCTTTCGATATCGCTGAACTTTGGAAGAAATTTCCCTTTATTCCTCAATGGCGTCGCGATGACATCATGGTGTCTTATGCACCTCAAGGCGGTTCTGTCGGTAAACACTTCGATTTTTATGATGTGTTTCTGGTACAAGGACACGGTCACCGTCGTTGGCAATTAGGTCAAATGTGTGATGAATCGACTCAATTTTTACCAGATCAACCCTTAAAACTGTTAGCTGAACTGGATATACAGTTTGATGAAGTACTTGCCCCTGGTGACCTTCTATATGTCCCCCCAGGCCTGGCACATTACGGCGTTGCAGAAGATGATTGCTTAACTTTCTCTTTCGGTTTCCGCATGCCAAATCTTTCAGAAATGATTGATCAGGTCAGTGACAAATTTGCGGAAAATACTTCTCTCAAAAATCCATTGGCTGATATTGCGCGCCAGCAAACTGCAAATCTTGGGGAAATTAACAGTACCGAGTTTTCATATTTAAAAACTCAGTTACTGGATTATCTCACGCAAGCGCCTGAGTTCGATGCGGCAATCATGGCGTATATGAGCGAAGCAAGCTACCCCAACAACATTCCAGAACCAGAAGAAGTTAATGTGAATGATGTTGCCGAGGTGATTGGCGCGGATTATCAAATCATTCTAGAGCCAGCTTCTCGATTACTTTATAGAAAACAAGGTGAATCTTTAGAGTTTTGGGCAAATGGCGATACCATTTGCATTTCTGAAACATTCGCCCCTTACCTTAAGCAAATAGCAGATGGCGAAAGCTTGATGCTTGATCAACGTTTTCATGCAGCAGAGATTTTAGAAGATATCACCCTACTGCTCAATAGCGCAGTTGTGATGCTCTTGCCACCAAACTAAGGCTCTAAGCTATTTCAATGATGCCAAGGCCGTTTCATTTTCAGCCTTGGCATCGTTTCACGATAATGCGAACAAAAAATAAACCCATACTTTTTTTAATGATTACATTTTAATGCTTGAATAAGAAAAAAAATTTAATAGACTAAAGCGAAGTCATTATAAAAACATTCGATATAAATCACTTTTATATAACAGCAAGGAGTCCGACTTGTGTTTAAAAAAATATTGTGTCTTTCCATTCTTAGCTCATCACTGATCTTACAAACCAGTCATGCCTGTACTCGTGCCGTTTATTTAGGCAATAACAACCACATCATTACAGCGCGTTCAATGGACTGGAAAGTTGATGTCGAGACCAATTTATGGATTTTTCCAAGTGGCGTGATGAGAGACAGTAATGCTGGGCCAAAATCACTAAAATGGAAAGCCAAATATGGCAGTGTTATCGCAACAGGTTATGATATCTCAACCACCGATGGCATGAATGAAGCGGGACTTGTTGCAAACGTATTATGGCTGGTCGAGTCACAATATCCAGACACCAAAAAATCCAATAAACCGCAACTCAGCATTTCTGCTTGGGCACAATATGTACTCGATAACTATGCAACGGTTTCCGAAGCAGTAAATGCATTGGAAAAAGAACCATTTGATCTGATTACCGATAGTGTTCCTGGTGAACAGCGTTTAGCAACATTACATTTATCTATTTCTGATAAAACTGGTGATAGTGCAATTATTGAATATATAGGCGGTAAACAGGTAATTCATCATAACAAAAAATACCAAGTCATGACTAACTCCCCAACCTTTGATCAACAACTTGCACTAAATACTTACTGGCAACAAATTGGTGGAACCGTGATGCTACCAGGCACTAATCGTGCTGCGGATCGATTTGCGCGCGCGTCATTTTATATCAATGCAATTCCGAAAAATGACAACCCTAAAGATGCTTTAGCTTCAGTCTTTAGTGTGATCCGTAATGCATCTGTTCCCTATGGTTTAAATACGGCAGAAGAACCTAATATTTCCTCTACACGCTGGAGAACAGTTGCGGATCATAAGCAGCAACTTTATTTCTTTGAATCCGCTGTTTCGCCAAATGTATTTTGGGTAGATTTAAAGAAAATTAACTTTAAAGATGGTTTAACACGTAAACTTGATCTTGGCAAAGATCAACAGAATACTTTTGCTGGCGATGCAACCGATCAATTTAAAGTCTCAAAACCATTTGAATTTCTTGGTCCACAGTTACATCATTGACACCGAAATATTGAATACATTCTAGAGAGTTAAAAGATGAAAAAAACTTTAAGTTTATTGAGCCTTTGTATTGTTATGAACGGTTGTTCGACCTTACCTGACACTTCTACAACATCAACAGGTCATTTAGCCACAGCAGGTTCATTAAACTGCAAAACAAATGAACTCTGCCCGAATGTTTTTGTTGAATGGGACAAGCAACACAAACAACAGTTAAGCGTAGAGACGGTGCTTAACAGCAGCTATGATTACTATGACATCAAAGGAATTACCTTCTTCATTGATGGTAAAGCGTTTACATATCAGCCTGTTGGCCCTACACAACAAAAGAACATCAACAGACTCATTCCGCGACGCTCATCAAATCGTTTTATTCTTCCAAGTACATTCCTGTTAGAGCTTAAAAAAGCACAAAATGTCGAACTTTCAATTGAAACAGATAAAGGCAATATTAAACATTCCGTCTATACACCTACCCAACAATCAACACTCTACCAAAACTTCGCTAAACTTATAGCTAGTTTACCTACACATAAGAAATAAATCGCAAAACAGAAATTATATGATTAAAGTCAGTTATTTATTTTAACTATAACTAACTGACTTTTTATATAGTAAACATATTCAAAATAAATACAGGAGTAAATTTCCAATCATTCAAACATACATAAGTTTACAAAGAAAAGTACATTCAATATAACTTCAGCTATTCATTCAAAATAAGTATCAAAATCTGTTTTCCTTTGAAAACAATTATATGAATAATCTCAAATTAACCACATACAAATTAGACTAATCGTTTATCGTATTTTAAGATTCCTCTAATAGTTATTTTCTATAGTGAAATCATATTATTTTCAGCCGTGTCACTTGAAAATGCGGACTAAAGAATCATTTAAATAAATAATGTTATTTTTCCCTATGATATTTTTAAAATACCATGTAAAATGCCTGCCAAAATTGCATGATGAAATGCAACATGATGCTCTTGGCGATGGGCGAACTCGAGGCGTTGTATGTCAAAAAAAGAAGATATTATTACCACTGCATTAAGACTTTTTAATTCGCATAGCTATAACTCGATCGGCGTAGATCGAATCATTAGCGAATCAGGCGTTGCAAAAATGACTTTCTACAAATACTTCCCCTCAAAGGAAAAGTTAATTGAAGAATGTCTTGTGCAACGTAACATCAATCTCCAAACGTCTTTAAATGCAACTTTGGCAGAATGTGATCAAGATGATTACCTTAGCCAACTTAAAGCAATCTTTGGATGGTACGCAGCCTGGTTTAATAGCGAAGACTTTAATGGCTGTATGTTTCAGAAAGCACTTGAAGAAGTCATCAAGATTTATCCTTCTACCTTGCAACCTGCAACCCAGTACAAAATTTGGTTAACAGCCTTAATCGAAAATTTACTCAAGAATCTGGACATTCGTCATCCAACCCATCTCGCAACATTGATAGTTAGTATTTTAGATGGTATGACCATTCAAGCGCATGTGAACAGACACTCTGTTCAAATGGATGAATATTGGAAACGTGTCGAGCACCTGATTAATTTCGAAAAAGCACTGGTATAGATCTAGAATATCCCTTTAAAATGAAGGGATATTTTTATATATCGCAAAGATAGATGATAGAAATAATTGAAAAAAATAAAGCGTGATTTATAATTATTATTGTGTCTCACGCTTGCGTCTGAGTGTAAAAAGAATAATAAAAATTATTACCCTCTGGCGGTTGCACTTTCGTACTTCCGATCCTTCTTATGCAGACAGATCGTTCTGTCTTGCTTCTCATTATATATAGTTTTACCTAAAGTACAATCTTTTTTTAAACTTTTTTATATTCATTAATTATATTAATCACTTAATTTTATTGTTTAGTTTTTTTAAAAAACTTTGAGCTATTTCCTGTATTTTTATTTCCCAATAGATAGAAATCCACCCAAAAAGTGAAAATGCGAAATAAATCACAATATACAGTACAAAAAACTAAATAATTGACACATGGAAGCACATTTATCACTTTTACTTATATGCTTTTTCATTAAAAACCATTGCAATTATTCAGTTTTACTACAATTTTTCCTATCACTGACTTTATACTAGCCACGGCTGTAACCAAGTGAGTATATGCATGCAAAAGGATTTCGAGATAGAAGCAATGAGAGAGTCTGCTGGTACAATTGTAACTGTACTAAAATCTCTAGCTAATACTGATCGCTTAATTATTTTGTGTCATTTAGCCAAACAAGAACTAAATGTTTCACAGATCGAAGAATTAACCCAGATATTTCAACCGACCCTTTCGCAACAATTAATGATGTTAAGAAAAAGTCATATTGTTTCTACTCGGCGTGATGGCAAACAAATTTTCTACTCAATTCTTGATCCAAAACTGAAAATTGTATTGAACACCTTGTATGAACATTACTGCCCCCACCAATAACTTGTCAGTTAAATAGAAACATACCGCACTTAGCATTTTTTATGCATAATATATATTAATTTATGATTTAGAATATTGTGCATGAAATTGTTCAACCTTGGCTTATCTAAATTATTTCCTGCGCGAAAATGGCTAAGTTCTTATCGGTTTTCAAGTTTTAAGTCTGATCTAATTGCAGCTGCTATCGTTTTGGCCATGCTGGTTCCTCAAGGTATGGCTTATGCAATGCTGGCAGGATTACCACCTGCCATGGGAATATATGCCAGTATATTGCCAATGATTGTTTATGCTTTTACAGGCAGCAGCACAACACTCTCAATAGGTCCTGTCGCCATTATTTCGATGATGGTTTTTGCTGCACTTGATCCGCTATTTAGCGCAGGATCAACCGCCTATATCGAAGCCGCTTATCTACTGGCCTTATTAGTCGGAGTTATCTCTCTGGTTTTAGGTCTATTGCGTTTCGGTTTCCTGATTCAACTGATTAGTCATCCCGTTATTCAGAGTTTTATCATTGCTTCTGCCTTATTGATTGCTTTAGGGCAGCTTAAATTTTTGCTCAACATCCCCTTACAAGCAGGCAATATTCCTGAGTTTATCGTTAGCCTTTCTCAGAATATTGATCAAATTACATTGATGGGTGTCAGCTTTGGGCTTCTTTCAGTTCTGTTACTCTTTATTTTTCCGAAATTAATTGCATCAGATTTTCTGAACAAAATATTGCCCTTAGTCATCGTTCTGGTCTCGATTGCTGTCATTACCTTTATGGGAAATGCGCAGTATAACATTCAGACTGTTGGTCTTATTCCAGCGGGTTTACCCAATTTCCATTTTCCTACATGGAATACTCAATTAGTGCTACAGCTGTTACCTAGCGCTTTCATGATCGCCATGATTAGCTTTGTTGAATCACTGGCAATTGCGCAAGCAACAGCGTTACAAAAACGTGATGATTTAGATAGCAACCAAGAACTTATCGCCCTTGGTTTTGCCAATATCGCCGCAGGTATTAATTCAGGCTTTGCAGTTTCTGGCAGCTTATCACGTACGGTTGTCAATGCAGATGCTGGCGCAAAAACCCCCATGTCTGGGATAATTTCTTCATTATTAATGATTGCAGTAAGTCTCTACTTTACCAGTTTCTTCGAAAATCTTCCGCTCGCTGTTTTAGCAGCAACAATTTTTGTTTCAATCTGGAAATTGATTCGTCTCACTCCTTTTATTGAAACCTGGAAATATTCAAAGGCAGATGGAATTGCAATGTGGGTTACCTTCTTCGGTGTAACGTGCTTGGATATTTCAACTGGACTCATCATTGGAGTCGTTTTAACCTTTGTACTGCTGCTTTGGCGAATCAGTCGTCCACATATCGCAGTAATTGGTTTAATCGAGGGAACTCAGCACTTTAGAAACATATCAAATTACAATGTAATTACAACAAAAGCGATTGTTTCTTTTCGTGTTGATGAAAATCTCAGTTTTTTGAATGCCCACGTGTTAAAAGGTTATGTAATTACCGAAGTAAGTCAAAACCCTCTCTTACAGCATGTTGTCATTAACTGCTCAAGTATTAGCAATATTGATCTCAGCGCATTAGAAATGTTAGAAGATCTTAATCGCGAGTTGGATCAATTGAATATTCAGATGCATTTATCTGAAGTGAAAAGTCCTGTTATGGATCGACTGTCTAAATCAAGACTTAAAAATGATCTTACAGGACAGATATTTTTATCACATTATCAAGCAATACAAACACTTTCCCCTGAAATGCTTGTAGAATGATCGACTTTTATTGGGTTATTTTTATACAAAAGGATGTATCATGTTTTCATAATTTTTTTTTAAAAACATTGTGTTAATTTTTTCGGGATTTTTAAAGTAATTGAATTGCAAAAAAAATTTTATTATTCACGGTTCTTAGGTATAGAATACCGCGCTTGTTTAACCTTAAACCGTGCATAGGTTTATAAGGCCTTTATATGTTTAATGTACTGTCTCGCTTGAGCTTAGTAAGCAAAATTATTATCGCTATTTTTCTAGGGATTGGCGTCGCTCTGCTCTTTCCTAACTTTACACCCTATTTAAGTCTATTGGGTGAATTATTCATTAAAGCATTAAAGTCTGTTGCACCAATTCTAGTCTTTGTTTTAGTTCTATCTTCAATTGCAAACTTTCAAATTGGTCAAAGCTCAAAGATTAAACCTGTGCTTTTCCTTTACCTGATTGGTATGTTACTTGCCGCATTTAGTGCAGTAGCAGCGAGCATTATGTTTCCTAGCCAGCTGTTTTTGCATTTACCTGCAGAAAGTGGACTTCAGCCACCAGGTAGTCTTGCAGAAATTTTAAAGAATCTTCTTTTAAGTTTTATTGCAAACCCTGTACAGGCAATTAGTGAAGCGAACTTTATCGGTATTTTAGCTTGGGCAATTGGTCTTGGTTTAGCTTTACGTCATAGCTCTGATACAACCAAGCAGGTAATGACTGATGTCGCCGACGCTGTAAACAAGATTATTCATACCGTTATTGGTTTTGCCCCAATTGGTATTTTTGGTCTAGTTGCAGTTACCTTTGCCAGTGCAGGTTTAGCAACACTCACCAGCTATGCACATCTATTGGCAGTACTGATCGGAACAATGTTATTCGTTGCATTGGTAATTAATCCCATTTTAGTGGGGATCACCATGAAAGCGAATCCTTATCCCTTGGTCTTCACTTGCTTAAAAGAAAGCGGCATCACGGCCTTCTTTACTCGCAGTTCAGCAGCCAACATTCCGGTAAATCTGGACTTGGCGCAACGTTTGGGGGTTAATGAAGCAACGGCTAGTGTTTCTATCCCGCTCGGTGCGACGATTAATATGGCCGGTGCAGCCGTTACCATTACCGTACTGACTCTCGCTGCTGTACATACGCTTGGTATCCCAGTTGATTTAAGTACCATGATCATCTTATCAGTTGTAGCTGCTGTTTCAGCATGCGGCGCATCGGGTGTGGCCGGTGGATCTTTATTGTTGATCCCTGTCGCTTGTAGCCTGTTTGGTATATCATCTGAGATTGCCATGCAGATTGTTGCCATTGGTATGATTATCAGCGTACTGCAAGACTCAACAGAAACTGCCTTAAACTCATCAACGGATGTCTTGTTTACCGCAGCAGTTGACTTCAGAGACCATCCAAGATCATAGGTTGATATGCCACTTCAACGTTTACCCAACTGGATTCAACTTGGTGCTTTCTTACTTGCACTGAATGCAGGGATGGTAAACGTTTTAGGCTTATTTACCGTCCTACACCAATCCGTTTCACATATGACAGGCAATGTCAGTATGCTTGCAATGAGTTTACTTGACTGGCAACCTGAGCATTTTATTTATCTCAGTCTTGTCATCCTTTGTTTTGTCATCGGTTCTTTTTATAGTGGTCTGATACTCGGCAACGGTAATGTTGCATTTGGACGACGTTATGGCCTGCCGCTTAGCTTAGTTGCAATCTTTCTGTTTCTTACTTGGTTATTACTGCCCTATTTCCCTCGCTATGGTCTCTTATGGGCCTGTGCCGCCATGGGAGTGCAAAATGCAATGGTGAGCCACTATAGAGGTGCAATTATTCGTACAACGCACTTATCTGGTGTCCTTACTGATATTGGTTTAGCACTGGGTTATAAAGCACGCGGCTTGAACGTAGAAAAACGGCGTATTTTTCTGCATTTATTGATCTTTATCGGTTTTTTATGCGGTGGACTTATTGCGAGTGTGCTTTATCCTTATTTAAACTTACAGACCTTTCTCATTCCAGCTGGATTAAGCTTAGCCATGAGTCTAGCCTACTGGTTTTTCTATTTTCGTTCTTCATCAAACTCAAATTTGGATTGAATTATGGTTAAAAATGCATTGCAAGCTCAACTGTTAAAAGCGGGTTTGGTTGACAATAAAAAAGCAAAAAAATTAACCAAGCAAGCACAACATGAGCAGCGCCTTGGCCAAAATGATGACGCTGTCCTAAAAGCAGAAATTGACCGCGCCAAGCAAGAAAAGTTGGCAAAAGACCAAGCCCTGAATTTAGAAAAACAGAATATTTTGGAAGAGAAAGCTTTAAAAGCTTCGATCATTCAAATGATCAAACATCACAAGATCAAGGAAACAGAAGGTGATGTAACCTACCAATTTATTGATGAAGGCAAAATCAAAAAAGTTTACCTTTCGCAACAGGTTTATAATGCACTGGTCGCAGGCTCTCTTGTTATCGCCAAAGATCAGGATAGCTACGCCTATCTACCTAAAGCTCTTGCAGACAAAATTGATCAAAAAATGCAGGGTTTTATCTTGGTGAATAACAATACTGAGCATAATGATCAAACCACAGATGAAGAAGATCCATATGCAGCTTATGTCATTCCTGATGATTTGATGTGGTAAAGCTTCAAACCGTTATGTAAAAACGCCTTTACAAATCGTATATAAACTGTGATCAAGTTAATATAAAACCTCATTACACCTTACAATTCCTGCTCAAAGAATTTATAAGGTGTTTTGGGTTTGGATTATTTAAAGTATTTGCGTAGTGAGTTGAGCCATTACCCATGGCTAGAAACAGCGATTGCATTGATCATTTTGATTTTGTTTGCTGCACTTGCGAACTTTATCGCGAAAAGAATTATCGTCCGTGGTATTCGCCATTTAATTACAAAATTTAAATCTCCAAATCAATCGATTTTCGCACAGCATAGCGTCACTCAACGTTTTGCAAATATCGTTCCTGCGATTGTCATCATGAATGGCATTACGACGATTCCGCATCTACCAGAGAAATTCATTAGCTTTGTACAAATGGGCGCACAGGCCTTCATTTTCCTGACACTTGCACTTACTGTTAGTGAAGCATTGAATATCTTTAACTTAATTTATCAACGCAATCCAAAATCTAAGAATAAGCCGATTAAGGGCTATTTACAGCTCGTTAAGCTTATTTTGTTTGTGGTTTGCGGCCTGATGATTTTGGGAACCTTCTTGAAAAAAGATGTGTTTACCCTACTGGCAGGTTTTGGTGCCATGGCTGCTGTGTTGATGTTGGTCTTCCAAAATACCATTCTTTCATTGGTTGCCAGCGTACAAATTGCTTCTTATGACATGGTACGTATTGGTGACTGGATCGAAATGCCATCCTTGAATGCAGATGGCGATGTCATTGATATGTCATTACATACAGTGACTGTACAAAACTTTGATAAGACCTTTACAACAATCCCAACCAACAAGCTCGTAACTGATACCTTTAGAAACTGGCGTGGGATGAGCAGCTCAGGTTGCCGCCGTATCAAACGTTCACTCTTTCTAGATCAAAGTAGTGTTCACTTTATGAGTGACCAAGAGCAACAAAAGCTGAAAGACTTTTTGCTCTTAGACCAATATCTCGATGCAAAAAAATCGGAGATTGCAGAGTTCAACAATCACCTTAGCAACCAGTCTCAATACAACCAGCGTCGTTTAACCAATTTGGGCACGTTCCGGGCTTATGTTGAATTCTACTTACGTCAACATCAAGGCATTGCTCAAAACCAAACCATTCTGGTTCGTCAAATGCAGCCCACCAGTGAAGGCTTACCTTTAGAAATCTATGCCTTTACCAATACCATTGCATGGGCGTCTTATGAAGCAATTCAATCTGATATTTTTGATCACTTAATTGCAATTATCCCTGAGTTTGGTCTCAGAATTTATCAAGCGCCTTCTGGTCATGACTTGCAAATGCTCTCAGGGCAAGCAATTGTGAGCAAATAATTTAGCTGATAAAAAAGGCCTGATTAAAGGCCTTTTTTATCAGTCTGCAAACACAGCAATCAGCAGTTTACCAAGCACATCATGTAATCGAGATTTCTTTTACCATTTTCTGGCCTTTGCGCAAAATCTCGAACTTAATCGTACCTTTATTTAAATAGTTTGAGATATCTACAAAGTTACTCACATCTCTTACAACGATATCATTAATTTTTAAAATAATATCATCTGCCAAGATTTCGCCAAAAGCAGGTGATTTCTTCGATATGACCTTAACCTTAACCCCTTCTAAATTACCCGTTCTAGATTTATCTAGATCCGATAAATCTATAGGATAAATCCCTGTAATTGACTCAAATCTATAAAAATAACTCACCGTATATTCTTTCTGCGGTTGGTAAATGGGCGCTGATTGACTTAAAGAACTACTCACATTATTAGATGTATTTACACTACCAAATCCATTATTGTCTGTCTGATTCTGAGGTCCCCGAGGAGCTGGCGTTAAAAAACTATAATATCCAATTGATTCTGTTGATTGGGTATTACTAAACAGTACAATCTGTGCTCCAAGTGAGTCTGCTCGTTTTTCTAATTCATGAACAATATAGTCATAGCCCTTAGTACTATCCCTACCATTAAACTTTTGTGACTTAATCGGCACAAAGCCCTCCTCTAATAGCTGTATTGTTGAAACATCAAATTCGTCCGTCTTCAGGGCTTGAGCTTTAACAAATCTAGACTTATCGGCCTTTTTAAAAAGAGAAATCGGTATATAAATATTCGCTGATAATGTGGTACTGAAAGGAAGTGCAATTACGCTGAACAAAATAACTGCAATTAAATTTAAATGTTTCATATTCAAATCACTTTTATTTTTATACATAAACTAACAGAAAACTTAAATAAAATCTTCAATCAAATCAGGTAGTCGTTTAGAAAGTTATTTTTATAAAGTAGTGAAACTAGACGCTGTACGTCTGCTTTTACTTTCATCAAGCAGCGTCCATTAATTTCAATAGAAAGTTTAATGATTAATTTCAAAATATTTCTTGCACCCTTCCATCCACGCCTGTGAGACTGGTGGTTGATCTGGATGTTCTGTATTCACCAATTCACAATCAACAGCATTTTTTAATTGATTGTCGATTGGAAAGGAATACCCATAATAAGCGTCACTATTCTTGCTATAACCACCTGTTTGCTTGTAATCCCAATATACATAGCTGATCAAAGTGAATGTTAATCCTAGCAGGATCAGTAACCACCTTCTTAAACTCATTTTTTTGCTCTATGATGTTTTTTTTACATTATAGGCATTTTTATTCAACATTTTAGGAATATGTTTTCTTTATAAGTGATGAAGTAAGCTCACAAAGAACTCCAAGCATTGCTCAATACAACAAGAAACAGTTCAAAATACAATATAAAAAGCCCCAGTCAAATTCGGGGCTTTTTTATATGATCTTTAGCTCAGTCCCATTCGAGCTGGAACTGGATATTGGTATTGGTAAAATTAGGGTTAAGAAATACCCGATAACCAGCTGTTTTTAATTCATTCACAACAATATCTGCGTCTTCGCTACTGACTTCATGTTTTGAAAATTGCTGTAAGGCATCTCGATCACCATCACTGGCTCTTAATTTAATCGTACTGGAAATTTTTGAGAGAATTTTATCTACTGTTAACTTTTTAACATTTGCATTGGAAATTGCAGTCGCTCGTGATGCTGGTAACAAAATGTCTTCGTTCACCGTATTCCGCCTGTGATATCAGAATAAGAAAAAAATTATAATAGGTTCTATTTCCTGTTTTTCAAGTCAATCAAGTCAACTAAACGACAGATTTTGGCGCACAGTTTAATATTCCCAACTTTTTCATGATTTAAGCGGTCTTAGACCTTGTTGATTATTTTTGAAAATAGATGGAGAAGCACGCCTCCTCCATCACAAATCACTTACACATGATATCTAACTTCTCGGCATAGTATTCTGTCGAGACTTTAAGATCAGCCATTAACTTCTCTCTGGTATAGTCTTTCGGCGCAAGCTTTAACAATGCTGGAACATACTTTGACTCATATAATTTCGGATAGTCTTTACACAGTACCTTCGTTTTTTCCTCTTTAGGCGTATCTGGATTATCCAAAATGTCCATATACTCTGAAATCTTATTGTCTATAACTTCAAAGCTTTCTTGTGCTTGCTCGTTCTTGACTTCTGGCTGTTTATTACACCCCACAAATAAGATTGAGACTAAGCCGAGGAGTAGAATTTTGGTTTTCATAAAAATCATTTGAATTTTTAAAGCAGATCAAGGCAGTGTATCTCAATTTTTCTATTTATTAATGAAGATTTATTTTACATTACTTTCTTTTTCTTAACATTTGTAATTAAGACTTAGCTTTATCTACATATGTCCGATGCTATGAAACTCTCGCTTTAAGGTTCTAATAAACACTAAAAAGGCTTTGAATTACAAAGCCTTTTCGCTACAGAGAATTACAAGTAAATCTCAGGTGGATACGGCGTATCATCATTAATTGGTGTATACAGGGTATTCTCGACAAAGAAACCATTCGGTGCCTGAAGCGTATCAATTGTTACAGAATCCTGCATCACTTGCGGATAGGCCCAAATAAATTGTTTCATCAAGCCCAAAGCATTATTATTTTGCATATCCCCAAACACACGCTGCCAAATTGGAGTTCGATAAGCTTTTGTCTTATCAAATCCATAAAGATGTGCAATCGATGAATCAGGAACAAATCCTGCTAAATAAGCCACTTTATCCACGGGATAGCGCAAATCCAATGTCGGAATCTCGGAAACTGCCTGATGTGCCAAACCTAAACGGGCTTCCAAAATCCAGTCATAAGCTTCGGTCATGATGTAGTCAAAATTCGGATATGAATAGTGTTCACTTGGATAGTTAATATCTGTTGCTAAAGTTTCAATTGGTGTCCGAATCGTTGGGAAGAAAATCAACGGACAAACTGAACCGTACCGGGTTTGTCGGAGACTTTTTTATTTAAGTTAGGCCACCTGACCTAACGGGTTAATCTTATCATAGTACATTGCTTCAAACTCAAAAGGCGATACATAACCCAGTGCACTGTGTACACGCTTTTTATTGAACCAATCTACCCAGTTTAGTGTCGCAAGTTGTACATCTGCTAAACCTTGCCAATCTGCTTTTAAATATTCAATCACCTCTGTTTTGTATAAGCCATTCACCGTTTCAGCCAGAGCATTATCGTATGAATCACCTGTCGTACCGACTGATGCTCGTAAATTTGCAGCATCTAAACGATTGGTATAGCGAATAGAAAGATATTGAACACCTCTATCGGAATGATGAATCACATTCTTTGGCATGCCTCGATCGTGCAATGCTTGCTCCAATGCATCGAGCACCATATCTGTATTCATCCGTGTAGATACTTTCCATCCAACAATTGCTCGTGAGAACACATCAATAATAAAGGCGGTATAGACCCAGCCTGAATGTGTTTGAATATACGTAAAGTCACTGACCCATAATTGGTCAGGTCGATCAGCACTAAAATTCCGTTTCACTAAATCATCTGCTCGTTTTTGATCATCTCGGCTACGGGTGGTTTGTTTATTCTTACCACGCCAAACACCTTGTATACCTAGCTTTTGCATCAATCGAGCAACTGTACAACGTGCAATAACATAACCCTCACGTTTCAATTTTTGCCAAACTTTACGTACACCATATCGACCTGAACTTTCTTTCCAAATTCGTTTAATTTGTTCAGCATGATGCTAATCATGTAGAGCACGTTTCGCTCGATGTTCTGGATTATCAGTGAGATCTAAAGTTCGATAATAGGTTGAAGCTGCAATCGGTAAAATTCTACAAATCGCTTCAACACCATATCACGCTTTATTGTTATGGATAAAATCCACCATTATTTGTGTGGGCGGTCGAGCTCCGCCTGGGCGAAAAAAGCGGCTGCTTTACGTAGAATTTCATTGGCACGTTTTAATTCTTTAATTTCACGTTCCATTTGCTTCATTTTTTCTTGGTCAGATACCTGTTGTACTTTGGCGGGATTTTGTTGATCTAAGTATTTTTGATACCAAACACGAAGTGTTTCAGGAGTACAGCCAATTTTAGGAGCAATTGCGGAAACTGCTGCCCAATTCGATGGATAATCTTTTTCAGATTCAATTAGTAATTGAACCGCTCTTTCTCTAATTTCGGGGGTATAGTTTGGTTTTTTCATCGGAATAGTCTCTCAGAATATTGAGTCTCCGACAAACCCGGTACGGTTCAAACTTTCGCTTGCGGATATTTAGTTTTAATCACAGTTCGGATGTCTCGACAGGTTTGCCCCAACTTGTTTCTCAACCAGGCTTTAAATTCATCATACGGTGTTCCGGTTTTATGAACCGCATCATAAATCGTTCCCAAATCTGGTGCATACAATCCAGTGTCTGCATTAAATGCCAGTTTTGTTGGGTAATCATAGACACAAGGAAGATCTGTACCTTGGTTATACCACCACCAAGGCTCACCAATTTGCATATTAACTGGACACCCGCCAACAGCCATGGTATCTGCAAACTCGATAAATGCTTTGTGTAAATAAGCAAGCGCATTCTGATCACAAGGACTAAAGAAATAACTTGGTGGTTCATAACCAGTCCGCCCCAGATTACTGTTCCAGTCGCGTTGTGCCCAAAACTCTTTTGCCCCCAATGAATACATCTCAAAACTCACCCCAAACACAGGTTGCATGCCTGCGCTGTGTAATGCTTGTGCGAAATGTTCATGCCACTTACGTGTACATGGGTTCACAACAGCTTGATTGGTGACTAAGGTATCAGGGATTTGCCATTTGTTGATCGTCGTATCCCAATACAATTCTGGATATTTAGACATCCCGCAGTAATGATTGATCAATCCGTGATAGCCCAAAGCCGCCATATTATCAACCAGTCGCTGAGGATTAAGATCATAATGATCATCATAACTGGTGCAGATACCATAATCATGTAAAGGTACAGAAACTCGGCTTAAACTCAATTTAGCGTTCGGACCCGTCGTGACTGAATTTGTAATACGGATATAGCCATCTTCGGGTTCTACCAGAGGCAGTGTTGAATGGCCGTTATAGCTTAAGGTAAAGCCAGACAAAGAAATTCGCTGGATATTGCTTACAGGAAATGAATCTGTAGCTGAAAAACCAGCCTTGACCGTATCCCAATTGATATGGATATGTGCAGATCGAGAAGCGGGTTGATTTGCATAATTAAACAACACAACATATGCAACCTTATCTACACCATCTTCATGATAATAAACGGTTAAAGTCGGTGTTAAGGTTTCATTATTTAATGCAGGCATGGATGCAGATAATTCAATATCAAAATCCCAAACGGTACCGCTATAGTCGTATTTGGTCTCATAAGCCAGAAGCTTATGGTCTTTTACATCGTAAGAATCCCAACTAATACCCGCAAGGTCTGTTGTGGTACGTGACCTAAAAGCAGCCTCAAAGCCATTTGCATAATTGGTAATCGCAAACGACATAGTTTGGGGCCCATCGATACGCCAGTACTTTGGACTAAAACGATCAATAGTTGAAGTTTCAACATTCAAAGCAGGAGATGTTTTTAAATTTTTTTGTTTATATTCAAAATTATTTGTCATTTGTTAATGCTCTAATTAATCATTGAGCTTTTATCTTAAGTCATCACAAATTTTTAACTGTTTAGGTAAGTAAGCATTGATTAAAACTCAACCAATTTTATCGCCTTTATGTAAAATCACTCGAAAAAATGAATAAAAAAAGACTTATCTACAGATAAGTCTTTAAGATTCATGCTATTGAATGCTTAGAAGTTATAACGAATACCCACTTTATAAGTTAACCCATCCATATCCAAAATATCAGATGCCGTACCATCACAAAAATAGCCAGTACAAACATCTTTAAAGTTTTCGATATAAAGCCATTTATAGCCCAAACCTACGTAAGACGCGATATTGGGTTGAAAATAATGCCCCATTTCCAATTCAACAGGCAAAGTAACATAACGCAGCTTAACGTTATAATTATCAGCCTTGAGCCAAGCGTACCCAACACCAATACTTGCATTCGCATAAGTATTGTTTTGATTATAAAATTTATATCCGCCCTTTACATTCAGCTCAGTACTCTTCCAATCAGCGTTTTTTTGGTAATTCACACCAAAAGTTGTATTGAATACATCTAAAGCCGTAAAAGTTAGGCCAGTACCGAAACCATTTAATGTTTCATGGCCATCAACCTCATCAGATTTCAATCGCGACCCAGAATATTCTGCAAATACAGAAGTCTGAAGTTCACCTTTAATTTGACTATGATCATCTTGTGTTGATGATTGAATTGTACGCTCCCCTAAAGTTTGCGGCACCCCATAATTAATCTGTAAAGGTGTATCTGCCCAGCCATTTATCGCCAATAAATACATAGTGAGTGCAATAGCACCAACCCCAATTTTTTTCATTCGAATACCTATTTTTATTTAAATATAAGAGCTTAGAGAGTAGTTTATTTTTAATCTTTAAAAAATAATTTTTTATATAAATACACGAAATAAAAAATAAAAACCGATATTCGGTGCGATTCAGCACATATTATTACTGAACATCACAAATCATAATTCCAACTTTTTTTAAGCCCCAAAATGCTCAAAATCCACAAAGAAAATAAGCATTTAAATTGGGAAGAACGGCCTCATCAATATCCTTTAAGCAAAACGTCGCTCCTGTTGTTGTGCTGTGTAAATTTCTTTATGCAAAACATTAGACAGCCAATTTAAGAAAGTTGTTTTGTTCTTAAATAGGGGTGTATTAAATAAATTAATATTTAATGTAGAATTATTAAAATTCTGTATTGTATAAGCACCGCCCCCCAAAGGAATGAGATGAGTATGTTGATAATTCATTGCTTTAAGTGCACCTTGCAAAAACAGTGCTTTTACTTGTATCTCGCTGTTTTTACTTGAATGATAGCTTTGGGATTGTATAAATAATTCATATTCTCGATCTAAATTTCGAACTAATTCAGATATAACCACATCACGCTCCTTTTTTATTGATGCTATTTTTATACCATATAAAAGAAAAAAGCCTATCGTTTGATAAGCTTTTATACAATTTAAATAAAAACTAACTAAATGCTCAACTCATCGTCTTTAGCAACAATGATGGAACTAAGTATTGGCACAGCCAGAATAACAGGAACCGCAATAATCCATAAATCAGTGGTTAACTTACTTGAAAAAAAGAAATGAATGATTACTGCAGCTAAAGCCAATACAGCGAACAGAACCGCCATAAATCGAATTGCAAACTTGAGAAGCATTTTTTGACCCTACAAGATTCAAGTATCCATATTCAGTATACGCCTACTTCTTAAGCGATAGTACCCTCTTTTTTCTTCTTTATAAAAACCGCCAATCTTAGAGGCTACACGCCAAAGAAAAAGAACGATTATGCAATTCTATATCACTAAAAATAGCATCCAGCCCATGGTATTAAACCTGTTCTCAACACAAATTGTACCTAACTGAAAAGTATCTTGCTTGCTATTTAAATCTGGATTATTCCCATGAAAGCAATTACATCATTCAGCATGGAAATTGTGTTTTCTTCAACTCACTCTTAAGCGCAGAATAATTCTTTTGCGCTTCTTCTTGTGTGAATTTAAATTCATTCTTCTCCATGATACTTTCAGCAGCTTCTTGCATATACCCCTGATAATCTGAATAACGATCAATAATTAACTTATGCAAATTAACTTTACTTTTTTCGACCAAACACTCTTTTTGCTTCGCTTCCAGCTGTTCATTACTTGACTTTTCTTTTCCTCGCAAAGCATATTCAAATTGGATTTGATCATCAATCGATTTAAAATAAACCTCAGACAAACTAACATAATCATCCTTAAAATTCTGAGCATCCACCGTGCAAGACATAATAAACAAAAGCATAAACATAACTGTAGATATTATTTTCATCATCATTTCTATATATATTAATTTTCTATCCATTATAACACCAAAAAGAACAAAAAATCACCTTCCACATAACCCAACAATTTAACAAATTAAAAATAAATGTTAAGACAAACTAAATAAATTTTAATATATAGAATATTCCGAATAATAATCTTGTTAATATTAATCTTCATCCTATCCACCATAAAAGCTAAAAAGAAACTTTGATTCAATAGGTTTAAAAATCCGATGCAGTTATGCCCTTTAAGTTATCTTTACTAAAAACTTAAATTTGAATTTTCTTGTCATTGCTTTTCTCAGTTATGAAATCAATTTTCTGCTATGCTACAGCATAAGCTGAATTAGTACTTTGTCTTAGAGGAAAACCTAATGCTGCAATGGTTTGAAAAACTAGTTGATCCTTATCCAACGAAAGACTTAAACAAACCATTACCCACCACATTTTTTGCTTTCGTTTGGCGATCTACTCAGGGAATTCGCCCCTATCTTTTTATTCTCATTGTCTGTACGGCGGCAGCAGCGTGTTTCGAAGCGTTATTCTTCTCCTATATCGGCAAACTCGTAGACTGGCTTAGCAATAGCCAACCAAGTACTTTTTTGGCAAACAATCAACAAAACTTGACCATTTTGATTAGCATTTTATTTGCCCACATCTTTTTTGTTAGCCTGCAATCCATTGTTAAACATCAAGTTTTATTCAGCAACTTCCCAATGCGGATGCGCTGGCGTTTTCATAGCTTATTACTGCAACAAAGTCTCGATTTTTTCCATACTGACTTTGCAGGTCGTCTTTCTGCCAAAGTCATGCAAACGGCTTTGGCGGTTCGCGATTTCTGGATGATTCTGGGCGACATGCTGGTCTATGTTCTGATTTATTTCATTACAATCAGCTTGGTTCTCGGTTCTATTTCTCCAATATTGATTGTGCCTTTGGCCTTATGGCTGTTCTTATTTATTGCAATTGCAAGTTATTTTATCCCCCGCCTTGGTAAAATTTCAAAAAAACAAGCCGATGCACGTGCTGTCATGACTGGTCGCATTACCGATGCCTATACCAATATCCAGACCGTGAAATTATTTGCCCATGCTGGCCGTGAAAGCCAATACGCCAAAGAATCGATGCAGGAGTTCATGGTCACGGTTTATAAGCAAATGCGTTTAGGTGTTAAATACGAAATCGCGATCCGTTTCTTAAGTGCATTTCTATTTATTAGTGTGATTGGAACTTCTGTGTGGTTATGGACACAAGGTCAAGCAGCCATTGGCGTCATTGCGGCAACAACGGCGATGGTTCTAAAGCTGGATAGCTTGGCAGAGTTTATCATGTGGAATGTAACAATGCTGTTTGAGAATGTCGGTACCATTCAGGATGGGATGAAAACTTTAGGCAAACAAATCCAGATTCAAGATAAAAAAGATGCTTCTACCTTAGTCGTCACGCATGGTGAAATCCGCTTTGAAGATGTAAGCTTTGCTTATAATCAAAAAAATGTCATTGAGCACTTCAACCTCACCATTAAACCAGGTGAAAAAATTGGGATTGTAGGTCGTTCTGGTGCAGGTAAATCAACGTTAATTCAACTGCTACTGCATTTTTATGACATCAACCAAGGTCGTATTTTAATTGATGGTCAAAATATCCATGATGTAACCCAAGATAGCTTACGTGCCAATATAGCCTTAGTCACTCAGGATACGTCTTTATTACATCGTACAGTTGCGGAAAACATTAAATATGGCCGCCCCAATGCAACAGAATCAGAGGTTCAACTTGCAGTTCAAAAAGCCAAGGCCGAAGAGTTTATTCCGCAACTCACCGATCAAAAAGGACGTATGGGTTATGACGCCTATGTCGGTGAGCGCGGTGTTAAGCTTTCTGGCGGTCAACGTCAACGAATTGCGATTTCACGTGTCTTCCTAAAAGATGCACCCATTTTAATTTTGGATGAAGCCACCAGTGCACTTGATTCAGAGGTCGAATCTGCGATTCAAAGCAGTTTAAATGACCTAATGGTTGGCAAAACAGTCATTGCAATTGCGCACCGTTTATCTACTATTGCGCAAATGGATCGCCTTATTGTTCTGGATCAGGGAAGAATTGCAGAACAAGGGACACATGAAGAATTAATTGCTAATGATGGCTTGTATGCACAACTCTGGAAACGACAAACAGGTGGTTTTCTAGTTGAACAGCAAGCGACTCAGGACACAGAGTAATGTTGTATTTAGAAGATTTAAATATTGGAGATCATTTCATTAGTCGTGAATATGAAATGACCCTTGAAGAAATTAAACAGTTTGCTGGACAGTACGACCCCCAACCTTTTCATTTAGATGAACAAGCTGCAGAACAACATCCAATTTTTCAAGGTTTGGCCGCAAGCGGTTGGCATACTTCCGCAGTGGCCATGCGTTTATGGACAGAATGTTTTCCAATCGCAGGTGGCCTCTTAGGTACTGAATCAAGTTTGCGTTGGCCTCGTCCAACCCGTGCAGGTGATAAAATTCATGTAGAAATTGAAATCACCGCGATCACCCCCTCTAAAACAAAAAATGATCGGGGTATCGTCAGCTATGTGACACAAGCTTTGAACCAGCATGGTGATGTGCTATTAATATCGACAACCAAAATTATGGTCTTTAGAAAGCCCACTTGATTGTTGAACATTCAGTGACTCTTTTGTCCAACAATTTTTATGATTGATTATTTTATTTCATGTAAAGATGTTTAAGACTTAAATGTTTAAAAGATATTGGCAAAATTGATGAGCGCCACGGAAAGCACATGAAAACAACCACAACTCGTCAAGATCAAGGAATACCAGGTGTCTATGGCTTATTGCTCTTAGACGTGGTTTCTCGCTGGGGATATAGCGATGAAACATTGTTTGCACCGTTTCATTTAACCAGCGAACAACTGGCTGATCCGAATTTCAGAATTCCAACACCCATTGCGAATGAACTGGTGAAACACTCTTTGCGCCTGACAGGTGAAAGCACCCTTGGCTTTCACCTAGGAACGCAAATGCGGATTTCCATTCATGGCTTTATTGGCTATGCCATTATGACGGCGCATGACATTACCGATGCCATTGCACTAGCAAGCCGGTTTATTCAGTTACGCCTGCCCTTTTTGCAGCTTTATTTTTCTACTTTTGGACCTAAAGCAACTCTACAGCTACAATGCGATATTGAAGTTGAGCCATTACGCACTGAAATTATTTTAGGCCTGACCATTGGTATTATGACCATGGCCAAAGCCCTCACTGGCATTGAAGATCTAAGAGGTGAGGTCGATTTGGACTTCGCTGAACCCGCTGGCTTTGAAAAATATAAAGATAAATTGAGCAGCAGCATTCGTTTTAATCAACCGCATTTAATTTCCAGCTTCGATAAAAAATATCTAGGCTTAAAGATGGTCAATGCAGACCCAATTGCCAGTCAAATCGCAATCAACCAGTGCGAAACAGAGTTGTCTGCTTTAGGTGAGCGTCGCCGTTTAGCCATGCGTGTCCGTGATATCCTGACCAATTCAGAACAGCATTATTTAAGTATTGAAAGTGTGGCTGAGCGCTTGCACATGTCAGACCGAACCCTTAAACGCCAACTTGCGGCCGAGGGCACCTCCTTCTCGACTTTAGTAGATGAAGTACGTTATCGTCATGCCACCTCACTGCTCTCTCGAACCGATTATAGTCTGGAACAAATCGCAGATGAATTGGGCTACTCAGATGTCGCCAACTTTAGCCGTGCCTTTAAGCGCTGGAGTGGCCGTAGTCCAAGTAACTGGCGTAAAGACCCTTACTTATAATTTCTTCAGACTCGAAAGCTTTTGTTTTTATTGAAAAGCATGTATAAACCAAATAAAAATGATACGACAGATTGTTAAGGAGTTGTCATGAATCATCCAGCAGAATTGAAATATGCACGTACGCATGAGTGGGTAAGAATCGAGGGTGACCTTGTTGTGACGGGAATTACTGACCATGCTCAAGATGAGTTGGGTGATTTAGTCTATGTGGAAACGCCAGAAGTTGGCAGCCACGTTACAGCGACTGAACAAGCAGGTATTGTTGAGTCAGTCAAAACAGCCTCTGATATTCACGCACCAGTGTCTGGAACAGTGGTTGAAGTCAATACTGATCTTGAAGATGACCCTGATTTTGTCAATGATGAACCTTATGGCAAAGGCTGGATTTATAAAATCAAACCAGACAATATGGCTGACGTAGACAAGCTGCTTTCAAACAGCGAATATGAATCAGGTTTATAATTACTGATTGATAAATATCGCCTGATATTACCAAGTAAAAACCGAGTTATATGCTAACTCGGTTTTTTATTTTCTAAAACATAGACTATTTTATTAAGATCCAAGCATCCTGCCAGTTCGAACCTGTCACAGGGACATATTGATGGGCTTGGACTGTACACCAACCGCTATAAGGAAATGGCTTACACTGATAAATACGCCCATCACTGCCCAATACTTTGGTGCCAGCTTTATATGTACTGATATTTTTGGGATAAACAAAATCATAAGAACCACCACTGCTTGGTGCACGTTCAATTTTAATCTCAACCCGCTGAATCCCGCTGTTTAAACTACTATAAACATCATTCTTACCCGCGGCAGGAATAATATCCCCATTACTATTTTTAATACCTGCACGTAAGGCACTATGTTCCCGATTAATGGCTTCTGCCAATAAACGCGGCCAAACATTTCGACTGCCATTGGCAATCGTTGTAATCCGTAATTCTGTTTTTAGATTCGAATTTTCACCAGTGTTATCAAAAACGCGTGTTGATACGCGATCATTTGGTAATAAGTCATCCAGCGGATTGATATCGCCAATATCATTCCAACTTTGAACCGGTTTCGGTGGTTGTGGGTCCACTGGTGTTGTTGGGCTACCTGAACCAACATTGACATCAATAACATTATAAAATGCATTGCTGGTATCACCGATATCCCATACAGCCAAAATTACATGATAACCATTTCGGTCTGTAGGCACATTACAACGGTGCGTCACCATGCTGGCAGGTTTTTGATATTTACCATCTATTGTACAAAAGGGATTGAGATCAAAAGAACTGCGTGCCAATGGCATTGAAGGATTCCATCCTTGTTTGGTCATAAAGTAACGCCAGCCCTGCGTAACATGTGCAGCAGTCAATTGCCAAGTAAAATCATTCGCTCCAGTAGGCAAATTTGTTTTAACCCAGCGCGTTGCAGATTGTGCATTCAACTCAGAAAATTGACTCAAATTGGCATTGGCAATCTGTCCATCTGGTGGACCTGATTGTGGGAAACCTTTGGGCGCTTCTAAACTTTGAGGCTCCCAAACAATGCTGCCACATTGACTATTTTTGTTCAACTTACATGCATAAGCCCGTGACTCAGGTTGAAGCACATAGCCATGTGCAAAAACCAATGTAGGCACCGTGGGCAGAACCAAGATTCCAATCGAAATTAAATTACATTGAATGAAGTGACGAATCATCATTATTTTCACCTTATTTATTTCACTTATTTATTGTTGTTAAGCATCGGTGTTTAAAAACACCCCTTAGACCATAGGTCAGCCGATGGCTCAAGACAACCACCTCCTCTGTAATGATCTGTAAGAGCTCAGTTAAATATGTCACAGAAATATAAAGTTATGCTGAATAGATCTAATAATTCAATAAACCCACTATCTTTAGTTCAATCCAAAAACTCGAGTGGAAAGTAACCTAGGTCTATCACAATATCTAACTCTTAGATAAGCCCCCAATCGCCAAATCACTCAACACGAAATAAACCAAATCAATTTTGATTAGCAAAGAACTTCACAATATATTTTTTATAAATGAACTTCGCTGAATTGTTGCCTTTGTTACGTTGTGTGTCATCTTTTTTGATCGGTTTTTAGTCCTGTTGTTTTAATCTACAGATGTACATTTTTTAAATTGTAACGTTTAAACACATTGTGCTTTATTTTTAAACATCATATTTTGTTTTTTTGATGGAAAAAAAATCTATTTTTTAGATTAAAAGTTTAAGTTTCATAGGTTTATTTTAAATTACACAAACAATACAAATAGAATACATAATCATAACAGTATTTTAAAAATCATTTATGCTTGAATCTGTGACCTTATCAATCCCAAGAATAGTCAATCATTTTTAGCTATTCGGGTGTGATTGCAAATTATGGATATGTAAGGACAGGCATCCATTATGAATTTTTCTAATCCCACAGTTGTTATCTTCGTGGTCTATATTCTGGCCATGCTCGGCATCGGTTTATACGCCTATTTTTCTACCAAAAATCTTGATGATTATATTCTTGGAGGCCGAAGTCTAGGCAGTTTTGTCACCGCGTTGTCTGCGGGCGCATCCGATATGAGTGGTTGGTTGCTCATGGGCTTACCTGGTGCCATTTACTTAACAGGATTATCAGAGTCATGGATTGCAATCGGTCTGATTATTGGTGCATGGCTAAACTGGTACTTGGTTGCTGGACGTTTACGTGTACACACTGAAGTCCAAAACAATGCCCTGACCTTACCGGATTATTTTACTGGTCGTTTTGATGACCAGAAAAAAATCTTACGCGTCACATCTGCATTGATTATTCTTGTCTTCTTTGCGATTTATTGTGCTTCTGGCATGGTCGCTGGCGCACGTTTATTCGAAACTTTATTCCAGTTACCGTATAGCACAGCATTATGGCTCGGTGCATTTGCAACAATTGGTTATGTATGTATTGGTGGTTTTCTTGCCATCAGCTGGACTGATACTTTCCAAGCTGGTCTAATGATTTTTGCCTTATTGCTGCTTCCAATCGTGACTTACATGTCTCTAGGCATCGGCATGGAAGAGTTTACTGCTGTTGTTGAAAGTGTGCGTCCACATGCATTTGATTTTGCTTCAAACTTAAGTGTTGTCGCGATTCTTTCAGCTGCTGCTTGGGGTTTAGGTTATTTTGGTCAGCCACACATTCTTGTCCGCTTTATGGCTGCTGATTCGGTAAAATCAATTCCAGCCGCACGCCGTATCGGTATGACATGGATGGCGCTTTGTTTAGCAGGGGCAGTAGGATCAGGCTTTATCGGCATCGCGTATTTCCAAATGCATCCTGAACTTGCAACAGCCGTATCTAGTAACCCTGAAACAGTATTCATGGAACTTACCAAGATCCTGTTCAACCCATGGGTTGTTGGTGTGATTCTTGCTGCGATTTTGTCTGCAATCATGAGTACATTGAGCTGTCAGTTATTGGTATGTTCGAGTGCCTTAACTGAAGATTTGTACAAAGGCTTTATCCGTAAAAATGCATCTCAAAAAGAGCTGGTTTGGGTTGGCCGTGCTATGGTGATTGCTGTTGCAATGCTTGCGCTTGCGCTTGCTCAGAACCCTGAAAGTAAGGTACTTGGCTTGGTTGCATATGCATGGGCGGGTTTCGGTGCCGCGTTTGGCCCACTCATCATCCTTTCATTGTTCTGGAAACGTATGACCTTAAACGGCGCATTGGTGGGTATGGTTGTGGGTGCCCTCACTGTAATCCTGTGGAAAAACTTCTTCGGTTACACAGGCATCTACGAAATTATTCCGGGCTTCGCTTTTGCATTAATCAGCATTGTTGTGGTGAGCTTACTGGGTAAAGCACCAAATGCAGCTGTAACAAGCCGCTTTGAACAAGCTGATGAAATCTATGCACGTGAAATGAAATAATTCTGATGAATAAATTAAGGGGCCTTCGGGCCCCTTTTGTTTTGCTTAAAATTTGGCGCGTGATTTAATTTTTATTTTGGAGCTATCTTTTACCACCTGCATAACGGGATAGCTACGCGTTTCCTTAACCCCAGGGAGCTGCCACAGTATTTGCCCCGCAATACGACGAAACTCCTCCATGCCTGCGCTACGTAGTTTAATCAGGAAGTCAAAACCGCCACTGACCATATGGCATTCCACAATTTCTGGATATTGGGTTACCGCATCAATAAAATCATCCAAGACATGCGGCGTGGTTTTATCCAGTAGCACCTCTACAAAGACCAAAAAGTTTGCGTTTAGCTTATTTGGGTTAAGCTTTGCCTCATATCCCAAAATAAATTCATCCTTTGTCAACTTCTGGACGCGTGCCATCACCGCAGTCGGTGAAAGGTTCACGAGTTCTGCCAATTTACTGTTGGAAATCCTTCCATCTGCTTGAAGAATATCCAGAATTTTTAGATCAGTTCGATCTAGTGCATAAATAGGGCCATTCAACTGAATTTTCCTCTAAAAAATAAGTAAATTATAGTGAGTTACTCGGGATTTATTCTGTAATCATAAATTATCTAAACCTCTCTGCTCAATATGTTTTAGAGATTGTTATTGGAATTTAGTATGAATACATTGGATACTCCCGCACAAATGGACACAGCTCACACAAACGGTTATATCACCGAATTTAAAGAAAAAAGTGAGTTTGAGCAACGCATTAATACGGCATGGCGTCGTGCAGAGCCTGAAGCAGTCGCTGTACTTGCTGAAGCAGCAAATATCTCCCCTGAACTTGATCATAAAATTTATGAGCTTGCATTTAGCCTAGCGCATAATTTACGTGAGCGTAAAAGCTCGGCTGGTAAAGCTGGTATCGTTCAAGGTCTACTGCAAGAATTCTCACTTTCTTCACAAGAAGGTGTGGCATTGATGTGCTTGGCCGAAGCCTTACTTCGTATTCCAGATACAGCAACACGTGATTTATTGATTCGTGACAAAATCAACCAAGGTAACTGGAAAGAACACGTTGGTCAAAGTAACTTGATGTTCGTGAACGCGGCAGCTTGGGGTTTGATGTTAACTGGTAAGTTAATGGAAACACCAAAGCAAACCAGCTTATCCAGTGTTTTAACCGGTCTATTGGCACGCAGTGGCCGCGGTATCATCCGTAAAGCGGTTGACGTTGCTATGCGCATGATGGGTGAGCAATTCGTTACCGGTGAAACCATCGGTGAAGCACTTGAACACGCAAAACCATTTGAGCACAAAGGTTTCCGTTATTCATATGACATGTTGGGTGAAGCTGCGCTCACTGAACATGATGCGGAACGCTATTACAACGACTACACGCAAGCCATTCATGCGATTGGCAAAGCATCAAACGGTCGTGGTGTTTATGATGGCCCAGGTATCTCAATCAAGCTTTCTGCTTTGCACCCACGTTATCAACGTGCACAGATCGACCGTGTTCATCACGAACTTTATAACAAAGTGTTCGAACTTGCTTGCTTGGCAAAACAATACGACATCGGTTTAAACATCGATGCCGAAGAATCTGAACGTTTAGAAATTTCACTCGAGTTACTTGAGCGCTTATGTTTCGAACCAAAACTTGCCAACTGGAAAGGCATTGGTTTCGTCATTCAGGCCTACCAAAAACGTTGTTTCTACGTTGTTGATTATATCGTTGATCTTGCAAAACGCAGTAACAAACGTTTGATGATCCGTTTGGTGAAAGGTGCGTACTGGGACAGCGAAATCAAGAAAGCGCAAATTGATGGTATGACAGACTACCCTGTGTTTACCCGTAAAGTTCACACCGACTTGTCTTACATCGCATGTGCGAAAAAATTACTTGCTGCACCCGATCAGGTGTATCCACAGTTTGCAACACACAATGCACAATCACTTGCAACGATTTACAACCTTGCTGATCCAACCAAATACTACCCGGGTCAATACGAGTTCCAATGCTTGCACGGTATGGGTGAGCCATTGTACGAGCAAGTTGTCGGGGCTAAAGAAGATGGTAAGTTAGGTGTTCCATGTCGTGTTTACGCACCAGTGGGTAACCATGAAACCTTATTGGCTTACTTGGTACGTCGTTTACTTGAAAATGGTGCAAATACATCGTTCGTAAACCGTATTGCAGATAAGACCTTAAAAGTTGAAGACTTGATTCAGTCTCCAATCAAAGATATTCAAACTGCTGCGAAAGACGAAGGTCAGCTCGGCTTAAAACACCCTGCGATTCCGCTTCCGCATAATCTTTACCCATTACGTCCAAACTCAAATGGTTTTGATCTCAATAACGATCAACCATTGGCAGACTTGGATGCGACTGCACAGAAATTGCGTAGTCAGATTTGGAAAAGTGCACCTTTACTTGGTTTTGAATCAACAGTTCATGACGAAAGTAATGCACTTGCAATTACAAACCCAGCTCAAAACAGCGAAGTGGTTGGTTATGTCAATGAAGCAACCAGTGCTGATGTGCAACTGGCGCTAGAAGCAGCGGTTCAAGCTGAACAAAGCTGGGCTGCAACCGATAAAGTTGAACGCGCTGCTTGTTTAAAACGCGCTGCTGACTTGATGGAAGCACGCATTCAAGAATTGATGGTATTACTTTGCCGCGAAAGTGGTAAAACCTATGCCAATGCCATTGCTGAAGTCCGTGAAGCGGTAGATTTCTTACGTTACTACGCAACTCAAATCGAAGCTTTACCGGTAAATGCACAAGTGAAGCCTTTAGGTACCGTATTGTGTATTAGCCCATGGAACTTCCCGCTTGCGATTTTCTCTGGTCAGATTGCAGCGGCATTGGTCAGTGGTAACTGTGTGATTGCCAAACCTGCGGAACAAACTCCACTGATCGCAGCTCAAGCTGTTCAAATGCTTTGGGAAGCTGGTGTGCCACACGGCGCTGTGCAACTTCTTCCAGGTCGTGGTGAAACGGTTGGTGCTCAATTAAGCCAAGATGATCGTATCCAAGGGATCATGTTCACAGGTTCGACTGAAGTTGCAAAAATCTTGCAAAAGACAGTTGCAAAACGTTTATCTCCAAATGGCCAACCAATTCCGTTAATTGCGGAAACAGGTGGTCAAAATGCGATGATCGTAGACTCTTCTGCACTCACTGAACAAGTCGTTCTTGATGTTGTAAGCTCTGCATTTGACAGTGCGGGTCAACGTTGTTCTGCACTTCGTATCTTATGTGTTCAAGAAGATAGCGCTGCAACCGTGATTAAAATGTTGAAAGGTGCGATGCAACAGTTGATCGTTGGCAATCCTGCGATCTTAAAAACTGACATTGGGCCTGTAATCGACACTGAAGCAAAACAAACCATCGATACACACATTCAAAAGATGAAATCTAAGGGTTACCCTGTTCATCAATTAATGTTTAACGATGCAGTGAGCCAACAAGCCCTTGCACAAGGTACTTTTGTTCCTCCTACAGCAATCGAATTACCAAACCTTGACGACTTAGAACGCGAAGTGTTTGGTCCAGTCTTGCACATCATTACTTATAAGTATGGTGAACTTGAGCAATTGATCGACCGTATCAATGCTAAAGGTTATGGCTTAACCATGGGTCTACACACACGTATCGATGAAACCATTAATACGGTTATTCAACGTGCGGAAGTCGGTAACTTATATATCAACCGCAATATCGTAGGTGCAGTGGTCGGCGTACAACCATTTGGTGGTGAAGGCTTATCGGGTACAGGTCCAAAAGCAGGTGGTCCATTGTATATGTACCGCTTGATGGAACATTGTTCAGAGAAAGTATTGGCAACGCCATTTGCGGTTAAAGCTGAAATCTCTCAGTTTGATGCGGTATCAAATGTTGCTTATCAAAGCTTATTGTCTTGGGCAAACCAAAACATGCCACAAGCAATTACAACGATCCCAGCATTTGGTGTAGGTAAGTTCTACGAGTTGCAAGGGCCAACAGGTGAAAGCAACCAATACATTATCTTGCCACGTCACCGTGTGTTGTCGATTGCCAATGATGAAGCAAGTCAGTTACAGCAATTACTTGCGATTTTCTCCGTCAGCAGTACTGCGGCTGTGTTGAAAGACAATGAGTTCTTGGCAAAACACAAAGCGTCTTTACCTAAAGATGTCTTAGATGCAATCACTGTGATTTCAAATGTTGAAAAAGATGCGTTTGACGCAGTGCTTCATCATGGTTCTGTTGAACAATTACAAGACTTGCAAACTAAAGTTGCTGCTCGTTCAGGTGCGATTGTCGGGATTACTCAGTTGCAAGCCAATGAGCAAATTCCTTTAGAACGTCTTGTTATTGAACGTGCGATCAGTGTGAATACTGCTGCTGCTGGTGGTAACGCAAGCTTAATGACTTTATCTGAAGACTAATTTTAGCCTTTCCGAGAGATATTAAGTCTCTCAATGACCCGAATCATGTTTACATGGTTCGGGTTTTTTATTATGTTCTAGATCATCTTATTCCTAGTATAAAAATGAGACTATTTAGATGCAGTTTTTATCAGCTCCTGAATATCAACCCAATTGCGCTCTGCTTTTTGAAGATTATAAAAATAAGATCCAGCAGCTCACACCTTATGCCGTTATTGAACATATTGGTTCATCCGCTATTCCCAATGCAATTTCAAAAGGTGATCTTGATATTTATATCGGAGTCCCAGCTCACCACTTTATTGATGCTATTCAACAATTACAACAGCTTCACTTTAAAGAAAAACTTAATACATTGCGTACCCATGAACTGTGTATGTTGGAATCGTTAGAACATGACGTCGCCTTACAAATCGTGGTAACGGGCTCAATATTTGAAGACTTTTTAACTTTTCGCGATCACTTAAGGCAATCCCCTGATTTAGTCACTCAATATAATGCGCTGAAACATCACTGCGAGGGAATGAGCCAAGATCAATACCGCGAAATCAAATCGAATTTTATTCAACAGGTGTTAAAGCAAGAAGTTTAATACAACACAGTGTTTGCATAATTTCCTGCACCTGATTGCGCTTTTTTGATACCATTCCCGTTTTAGATTTCACCTGTAGTTTTCTTTTTTATGACCCTATCTTACCCACAGCAACTTCAAGAGAAAGTTGAACGCATTACCGCACAATTTGCCCCGTTCAATCCGCCTGCTTTAGAAGTGTTTCAATCACCTGAACAACATTTCCGTATGCGTGCAGAATTTCGGATCTGGCATACCGAAGATGATCTGTTCTACGCCATGTTTGAACGTGCTGAAGATGGTAAGCAAAAAGAAGTTGTTCGTGTGGATACATTTCCCATCGCAGATCAAAGCATTAATGATTTAATGCCACGTCTATTAGAAGAATTAAAAGCAGTCCCGCTTCTATCGCAACGAGTTTTTGAAGCTGACTTTCTCTCGACTTTAAGTGGAGAGATGCTGGTCACGCTGATTTATCATCGTAAATTAGATGCCGAATGGGAAACAGCGGCCAAAATGCTTGCTGAAAAACTGAATATTAAAATTATGGGCCGTAGTCGTGGCCAAAAAGTCATTATTGGGGATGACTACGTGGTTGAACAACTCAATGTTCACGGTCGCACCTTTAAATACAAACAAATTGAAAGCAGCTTCACTCAACCAAACGCACAAGTATGCCAACATATGCTGGAATGGGCTTGTGACGCAGCGGAAGCTTCAGAAAAAGATCTGTTAGAATTGTACTGTGGTAATGGTAACTTCACTCTGCCACTGTCGTTGAAATTTAAGCGTGTACTAGCAACTGAACTTGCTAAATCTTCAGTCTATGCCGCGCAATGGAACATTGAGCAAAACCAGATCGAAAATATACAGGTAGCTCGCTTATCTGCTGAGGAATTCACACAAGCCTATCACGGCGAACGTGAGTTTAGACGCTTGCAAGAAGCTGAAATCGACATTCAGAGCTATGACTTTGACACGGTATTTGTTGACCCACCACGTGCGGGGATTGATGATGAAACCTTGAAGTTACTACAAGGCTTTGAGCGTATTCTGTATATCTCATGTAATCCAGATACCCTGCATGACAATTTAAAAAACCTGACACAAACACATCGTATTGTGAAGTTTGCCATGTTCGATCAATTCCCATTTACCCATCATGTGGAATCAGGTGTTTTACTTGAAAAAATTTAAACAAATTATTTCAACGTAACAATAAATCATAAAGGGTTCGAGTAACCCTTTATTTTTATTCAAAGAATAATTCTAAAAAAATGATATTTTTCAAAGGTCAAGTCATCATACCGTCATAATTTCGTTAGATATTCAAACAATCATCGAAAAAATTGAAGCTCAATTGATGCTTTTATCACTTAAGCTGACTTGAATTTTATTTTAAAGTGGCTATATTTCGAACTATGTTAGGTTGTAAATGAAGGCTCTATGAGTTTTTGGCAAAAATTGTTCAATGCTGATGAACAATATAACGAACACAAGAACCAAACTTCTTGCGTTGAAAATGATTGTTCTTGCAAAACCAATGAACAACTACTGGATGCTTTAGTTAAAGCGACAGATGAAGATGTAATGAAAGGGATCAAGAAAGTACTGATTTCTCGTGGTTATAGCCGCAAAGAATTACTTGCGATGATCAAACCACCTATTCAATAAAAATAAGCCTCTCATCTCCTTAAAATGAGGAGATGAGGGTGTTATCAGGATTTACATTTCTCACGACTCACTTCCGCCACAATTGGTCCTAAATTAAATCGCTTATCATGGCGTTTGCTGTGTATTGAATACAAACTTGAAATCGAACCATCCAAGTACAAGGCATTGTCTATTTGCAATTGCTGCTTAAAGAATTGTGCGAATTGATAAAAGCTCACCCGTTGTTGTGAAATCACAAAGTACAGCTGATTGTCCTTTACCCCAACGCCATTTCGAATTTTGAATGAGTTAGAGTCCACGAGAAACTGAGTGTTGATTTTCCCCTTATTGATCAGCATGGGTCCTGACTGGGTTGCAAATTGGGCTTTAAAGCCATCTTTCTTATAATCAGCCGTACTCTTGATCACCGCATGTCGATCATTCCATGCCACCACACCATTCGGTTGCATAAAGAAATTACCAAAACCTGTCGCTTCGTTTAATGGAGCAAGTTGTTTACCATGTTCAACATATAAACCAACAGGCTGGAAATCGGCATGATACATCCCCGCATTCATTGCAAAATTGAGTTGTGAACAAGCCGGTAATTCTTTTTGTACTGCTGCAAACTTATGGTAATAGCGATTGGTTTCAGGGCTTTTTAAAAATAATTTTAATTGATCCAGATCTTCGACCTTTATGACATCATAGTTTTGCTGATCGAACTGTAAGGTTTGATGGTGCATCGCCTGGACTATCGGCGCCGCTAACAATGCCACAGAGAAGAATAGCCAATTTTTCATTCTGGATAATATTTAAGATTAATCACATTTTATTTTCCCATAGTGATGACTAACACTAAATAGTAGATACAAACTCAACACATAATCATCCAATTATTGGCATCAACAGGCTCGATTGATTCACATTTTTTCACTAAAATAATAGTGTAAATACAATATCCTTGTATCCACATGCAGCAAAAACACCCACGCTTCCCTATTGGCGCACATCTGATCGTAAAACACTTTGGTTATAGTCATCACGGCATTTATGCTGGTCGTGGACGAGTCATTCACTACTCTGGTTTTGCCCATATTTTTAAAAAGCATCCCATCGAAATGACGACTATCCAACGATTTGCACGTGACAAGCCAATTTACATCAGGAATTATCAATCCCCACGCTATAAAGCCAAAATAGTGGTACGGCGTATGCGCTCACGCATGCACGAAAATCACTATCACCTGATCATTAACAACTGTGAACATTTATGCACCTGGGCAATCACAGGCGTTGAGTCCAGCACGCAAGTTGAACGCATGCAACGTCGTCTTGCCACCATTGGTTATGTCAGCTCAATCATGAGTTATATGAACGGTTTAATGCTCACTGTAGCCACAGCCTGTTTTGCGATCGTGCTATACATCAAGATGATGCTCCGTCGACAAGCCAAAAAATCAGTACCCGCCTACTTACAACTTAAAGAAAAGCATTCAAAAAAATAAGGTCGATGTGATCCTCGAAAACGTTTTCAGCAATTGATTGATTTTTTATTCAGCTTGCATTAGTATTTTCTTCGATACATTTCGTATCCCATCCATACCGAGGGTTTTATGTTGGAGATAGCAGTAATCTGGTAACTATATTTCAATAACACATTGAAATTGGTTATCTGCGCGATTTTTTGGGCTTCAAGCCTAACTCTGCTCTGATTATTTCTATCTGGATAACAACATGAACTTATCTAAGTCCGAACAACGGACACTACACGTCTTAGCTAAAGGCGGAAAAATCGTAAAACTTCGTGATGATTCAGGTCAAACCATCGCTGTAGAGTGCTATAGCCGAGAAGGTTTCTTGCTGTCCGATTGTGACCTTGCCGTTTTCAACAAGCTAAGAAAGAAAAAACTGATTAAATCCATCAATGGACAGCCCTATCAAATTAATTTACATGGGCTTAGATCAGTACGCCCACAGTTAGACAATCGTTAATACACAATCATAGGTTTGAATAAACCCGTGATGATGTTTAGATGTTGTCTATCAATCTAAAATTGGACTGGGTTTATCCAAATTACATATGGTTTATTTTGAGAAAGAAAATGGAACTAGATGTCATTCAAAACCGCTTAGCTTTTTTACATGAAGCGGAAAAACTAAAAAATGTGTTGAGATTTTCACATACATCCAATGGCCGCCAAGAAAGCACCGCTGAACATAGCTGGCGTTTAAGCTTAATGGCAATGATCTTTACCGATCAATTTAAACATCTTGATCATGCCAAGATACTCAAAATGTGCCTGATTCATGACTTAGGTGAAGCGATTCATGGAGATATCCCAGCCATCATGAAAAATCAATTTCCAGACAAGAGCCTACAAGAAAAACAGGATCTTTATCAATTGACGGAATCTCTGGATGAACACCCTCAAACGTTAATTCGAACACTTTGGCAAGAATACGAAAATGCCGAAACAGCGGAAGCAAAATTTGTGAAAGCACTAGATAAATTAGAGACCATTATGCAACATAATCAAGGACTTAATCCTGATAATTTCGATTACGCCTTCAATCTAAGCTATGGGAAAAAATACACTCAAGCCATTCCAGTACTGCAACAAATCCGAACAATTTTGGATCAGCAAACCCAAGAGAAAATGAAGATGAATATCCATATTCGTGATGAGAAACTATCTGATATTCAAGCCATTTTTGACTTAACGCAAGCGGCTTTCGCAAACGCTGAACATTCAAGTCATACGGAACAGTTCATTGTGAATGCTTTACGCAATTCAGGACAATTAAGTTTATCTCTGGTTGCAATCAGCAATAAAAAATTGATTGGGCATATTGCATTTTCATCTGTACGCCTCTCAGATGGAACTAAAAACTGGTATGGCTTAGGGCCAATTTCAGTTTTATCAGACTATCAAGGCCAAGGGGTTGGCGCAAAACTGATGCATGCTGGCCTTGAAGCACTCAAAGATTTAGATGCTATGGGGTGTGTTGTACTGGGTGATCCAGCTTATTACAGTAAATTTGGCTTTAAAGCAGATCCTAGACTTATACTACAAGGCGTACCTGCTGAGTATTTCCAAATCTTGCCTTTTACTGAGCATGTCCCTACTGGTGATGTGGTTTATGCGGATGCTTTTAGTGCGACCGCCTAAGCTGACTGACTGAACAACGTGACAGAAGTTCATACGACATCGATATGAACTTCTGCGCTTTATTCAGCCACAGCCATTGTTTCGGAAACTTGCAGTGCTTGCTCAAAAATTTCTGCATAACCTGCGACCAACTCAGCTTTATCCATCCCATTAATGATTCGTCGTGCATTGATATAGTCTTTTTTATCTTGATTGATGTAATCCGTCAGCCTTTTCCCAGTAAACATCCCTTTTTTCATACCGACAATCATGACACGTGCTGCAATATCAGCTTGCAAAGCCAGTTTCGGATTTTTCACTAAATCAATTTTTAAATAATCCCCCATTCTTTTATAGTTTGCCAACCAAGTCAATTGCACATAACCATAACCGATATAGGGATAATATTGCTTAGATTTCAAGTATTTTTCAGAACCATACTCGATCACGGGTTGCATAGTTTTGGCTGTTTCATGCCAAGCGGTTGCCAAGATATAAGCCATTTGAGCAAATGTAACTGTTTGATCTTCAGCTAGTACTGAGATGAGAAAGTTGATGCCATTGACTTGAGATTGACTCAACTTGCCAAAATTTTTGCGTAAAAGATCGAAACCATCTTGTGTTATTGTCATGTCATGTTCCTCTTTAAAATAAAAAACCGCCCGAAGGCGGCATTGGATTGAATTTATTATTTAAAATTTGTCTTTAAAGTCTTTTACCTCTTTTGCTACATCTAAAATAGTGGAGTTTTCTCTGGCATTAATATAGTTAAAAGTCCAGCGAATAATCGCCCAAACAGGTAATCCACATAAGAAATACAAACCACCTAATGCGAATGCACCATAAGCATTTTCACTCCAAGCCTGTAAACCAAAATGCTGAATTACAAAAGCACCTCCAGCAATACTACCGACTGCGGTTGAAATAAGTGAAACTACCCATTCACTCCTCGTTTTAGGAAGTCGGGTCATAATTACGACCATCCAAGCCAAAAACATAAAACTCAGTGCCATAATGACAATAAAAAATACGCCATAAGATTTAATCACGGCCGCAATCCCTGCACCCGCTGAAACAACCTCTGTCATTTTGTCCTCCATAAATAAAAAGGCCTCAACTTGTTTAAAGTTAAGACCTCGCTCGAGTAGATTCGTTTTTCATTTTCCACCATAATCACTCCCGTGGTTATTGAAAAAATTTAATTTATACAGATTGCGGATAATGCATCATCCAGCTTTGCTGATCATGGAACTGTACAAAGTCCCCGACCTTGACTTCTGAACCCAAAATTTCACCATGACTGGTTAAGTGATAATAAACGCCATCTTCAAGTTCAGATGGCAATTTATAATCCAAGCTGACATAGGCTTCACGTAAATCAAAGTCAAACTGGGTTAAACCTTCTTGTGCAACGATTTGATAATACTTTGGCAATTTCAATGCATTGTTCGAATGCCATGCTCCAACAAATTCATAATCAATATAAACATTCATCGATTGGGCACTGGTAATTTCAAATGTCACAACTGGATTCTCAGACGGATTTTCTTGAATGTAAGTGACATTATTCAAGCTATTAAAATCCCCCAACACCACCACGAATTTACCCCCATCAAAATAGCTATAAATGACAAAGCCTTGCTTAATATGATTCACTGTGACTATATTTTTAGGCTCGTGATCCACTCCCAAAATCATAATTGATCGGTTGGTGATACGCGTCTGAGTAAAAGAAAATCGCCCTTTTTGTGCTTGAAAATAGGCAGAAATAGCGAGAGATTCATCGACTAGGGCTGGTACTTTTATAGAACCGAGTTGATCATTTCCATGTATATATGCCCTACCTGATACGTCTGCTGTAGTTCGCATGACCGCAGGGATAATGTCTGCATAAGAAAGAATGTCTAAGTGTTTAATTGAAAAAGAACCCAACATCATATTATTGACACAATTCATTTTAATCACCTTGAGTTATTGAGTCGCTTTAGAGCACCCACTTATAAAATTAATAAAATGGACGATTGTTTATCTTCAGTTATAAAAAAACTCGGTTCCTGACGGATACCGAGTTTTTAGGCAACAAAAAAGCCCGCTAGATGCGAGCTTTTTATTTTTGGTCGATGTCAAATGTAATACGACCAGTATATAAAAACTATAACCTAGTTTCCGAAATAATGGAATCCCTAAGCGTGCATATTTTTGTAAGTATTTTTCCGGTATTGTTCAATCGTAGTTTCAGCCTCACAGATAGCTGTTTCAATTGTCTGAACCATTAAGCTTTCATAGCTTTTCCATGTCTTTCTATAGCTCTCCACATTCATCTGATGACGACTAATACCTGCATAAGCGAGACGTCCTTTTGCTGTATAGTTTTCCTCCAGATCTGGATCTAGCACAAAATCCAATACCATACGCGATAACAACCAAGCCAAGTGGTACATAGCGATACGCTCTGGCTCACGTTTTTTATCTCGCACGGCTTGTTCTATAAAAAGGTCTGCCAAATACTGGCGAACATAGTCATAATCGCTTTTAGCTTTATGTTCGAATACAATGAGCGCTGTCACTGACTTTGCCAATTGTGTATTCATTGATGAAATTGCACCTAAACGATCTTCATAATTTAAGGGACGATCACCTGTCCCACGAATAAAAGGTTCCAAGCCCGCTGAGCGTAGTGTTAAACCCTGCGTCAACCATTCAAATTTTTCAAACTTTGCAATACTTACATTCATATCGTCACCTAAACCAATGTCATTTCATTTTGGGCTTGATTCATGTTTTATAAAATATAAATTGAATAAACCAAGTCTTGTGTTATTTCTCAGCGCTCATCGAACACTTGTTTTGAGTTCCAGTTTGAACTTGCCTTCAAGCATCAAACACTGCTTTGGCCAACTTCAAACTGATGTTTTATATGCTTAGTGATACTTTTCTCTTACTTCTACAAGCTTCATTGCCTGATAAATTTCTTCAAATCGTGCTTTTGTACAGGGTCTGGTTGCACTTTTAATTTGAGAAATATAACTATGTGCACAACCAAGAACTTCCACCAAAGCTTTAGCTCGCCCCTTTTGCGCATCCAACCAAGCACTGAGCATATGGATTTGATCTTCTGTGGCTTGATTTGCAACTCTTTCGAGTCGCTTTAATTCTTTCTGCGTTTTTTCTTCGGATACAAACCTTACAGCATGGCTTGGTCTTGCTTTCAATCTTTCTTCATAGGTATTTTGAATTGTTGTGATTGCATTACCTTGAGCCAGCCATGCTTCAATTTCTGCATTTAAATTCTGCTTAATATGCATGTTTGGGTTGATTGATTTGTTCATACCGCACCTCCAGCATTTAACCTAATGGACAGGTCAATTATATTAGCAAACTAATATAATTTCAATAAGAATACTAATTTGACTTCACATTAGCTTGCTAATATTCTTAATTTATTGATTTAAGGTGCATTAAAAATGCTTAAAGATCGACTCAAAGAAGCAAGAAAAAAAGCCAAGAAGTCTCAAAAAGATGTGGTTGCTGCTGTAGGTATTACCCAATCAGCGCTCAGCCAGCTTGAGACTGGACTGGTCAGTTCCTCATCTCATTTACCCTCAATTGCTAATTTTCTGGGTGTAGATGCCTATTGGCTACAAACAGGTCTTGGTACTGCCACGCCGAAAGAATCTAGCCAAGATGATGTTTCCAACATCACCGCCGTAAAGGCCAATATGGCACCTGTGCTATCTTGGGTACAAGCTGGTGTGTTTACCAATGTTGAATCGGTTGATATCACCCAAATTGAAGAATGGCTACCGCTACCCGATGATTGTGATGACTGCTTTTATTTAAAAGTACAAGGTCTAAGTAATTATCCCGTTTTCCATGAAGGCGATTACATTTTGGTTGACCCTACCGTGCAATATAGCGATATGCAATCAGGTGACATGATTGTGGTGAGAAAACATGAAGATGCGACATTCAAACGCCTCGTCATCGAAACCGATAATTCACGATACTTGCAAGCACTGAATCCGGAATTCAAACCCAATATCATTCCACTCGATGAAGAATGTATTTTTGTTGGTGAAGTGGTCGATTCCATTCGCTATATCTATCAATCCAAACGTAGATCCAAAATAAAACATAGCTAATTTTTAAGAGATTAATTATTAGAATTCTTATTTTAACTCAATATTAGTATTTTAATAATCTGTACGATCAAAATCATATACAACAAAAAAAGCCTAGATCATGGTCTAGGCTTTTTTATGCAATAAGATATTACTTCGCAGCAGTTGCTTCGGTTGTAATATTCACAGTGATCTTGTCACCAACATTCGGCACATAATATAAAAATATAAATAACAATAACTTGAATTAATTTGGCGTGATAATGGCGTAAATATGAAATTATCCACAGGCACAAAAACAACAAAACCGACAAGCTTTTAAACTTAGTCGGTACATTCTGAGGAGTAATATAAAGGCAATTAAGGACAATAACAACGGAATAAAAATGTGCGCCAACTATGAACCAATCTCAAAAGACAGAGTTCAGCTTTTAGATCTGCTTGAGCCAACGTTTGATTATAAGACTGATATCTACCCGAATTATGCAGGACCTATCCTCTTTTCAAAGAAAGGTGATATTGAATGGCGTTTGGCTAGATTTGGATTAGTTGCGCCTTGGGTTGAAGATTTAAAGAAGGTCCGTAACACATACAATGCCAGAACTGAGACTGTAGCCAGCAAGCCAAGTTTTCGTAATGCATGGAAGAAGAATCAGTTTTGCTTGATACCAGTAGAGACTATTTTTGAACCCAAATACATTGATGGTAAATCTCACTGGTACGGGACATATCGTGAAGATGATTGGCCCTTCACTGTTGCTGGAATTTATGAATACTCTGTGGTGAATGGTGAGGAAATCCGATCAATGTCGATGCTGACAATCAATTCTGACACTCACCCTTTCATGAATCAGTTACATGCTCCTGAAGATGAGAAACGCTCAATCATAGTGATACCAAGAGATAGGCGAAACGACTGGCTTAATTGTTCTCATGAAGAAGCACAAGAGTTTTTCTTTGAGATGCCAGTTGATGAATTTACTGCTGCACCTAAAAAAGATATGAATAAATTCCGACCAAACGCACATTAGGCCACGACAAGTTACGACTTGTCCTTATTTATCCACAGAATTTTAAATTTGAAAACATTATGAGCCATAGAATATCATTTTGAATATGTAACAAATTCAAGTGATAGCTATGAGCCATTCCAACCAAATCATCGAAATCAAAAATCATCTAAGGCGTGATTTACTCTCTGATGTATCTTCCATCATAGTAATAGAGCCATCAATGCGAATGGCTATCACAGTTGCAATAGAACTGGTTTCAGCGGGTTGCCTGCAATCATTACCTTCCGTAATGGGATTATCTTCGCATCAGATGCTGTACAGCCTCGTTTAACCGATAATCATCGATGTATACAGGAACATCATTAATCACTTCATAGCGACCAATCTCAGTGACTTCTGCAACCTTTAAAACTCCCACAGCCTACACAAGAATCAAGGTGCCAACATTGATGCCTAAATTGCTTGTATCTGTCTCAATGAAATCATCAGATAGATTGCCTACCATTTGCGACTCTAAAGGTTGTAGCACTAAATACTCTTTGCGCATCCATGAATACAAATCATTGAACATTTCAGGCACTTCATTCCTAAATGCCATCATTGACCAGTTGAAGGATTGACGTGCTACATCAAGCAAAGGAATCCTTTCCTCGCTTGTCGCATCAAAGCTTTGGTGCACATCAGTTTTAAACTCATAACGTTCTGTTGTTTCAAGTAATGGACATTTGGTGAGCAAGATATATTCATGCCCGTTTACTGTGACTTTCATATTCTTCTCACAATAAAAAACCCCGCATTGCGGGGTTTTGATTTAGTATTTCTCTCTCAATTTTTTTAAGTATTCATCTAAAAACAAGTCAAATGATAAATACTTTGGAAATTTATCTTTCAGAAACTCAGGAACACTTTCAATTATTTTCCCACTAGTATCTTTGTATTCAATTTTTCCTATTGATAAAGTAGCTGAATAAATTTCATTACCACTTGAGTCAAACCAGACACTTTTTGAGTTGGAATTTAAATCCCCATAGGAACCTTGCATGATACTAATTTTCTGGTGTGCCTCACCTTCGACTAAGTAATCTTCAATTCTAAAACCGAAATTATCAAAACGAATAAATTCTTGATAAAAACCAAGTATAGGATCAGGGCCAATAAATAAGCTTTTACTTAATAATGCATCTGTATTGTCATACTCATACATAATTGATAAAGCTAAATTTCCATCAGACTCTATAAACTCTTCTCTTAACAAGTTTTCATTCGAATCCACATATGTGATTCTTTTTAGTGGCTCTGAATAATCTGGGTATCTAATATTAACTTTAATCATGTTTCATTACTGTGCGTAAAGTGGGGATTTCGGAGGTGGGTTTGTCGCCCAATAACTTGCTTCAACTTTGTCATACCTACACTGCCTAGCATCAGCATAAGCCATAACTAATTTTAATTGCCCTTGGACAGCTAAATATTTTTGTTGATGCCCCTCATAAGTGCCATCTCCATTAGGATTTTTATTTTTTACATATCTATAGTATTTATATAATTTCAGCGGGTCAGTTAGCATCATGTAATGTCGATCTTTTAAGTCAGAAACATGATTAACTATCTCATCCACATACTCTTTACATTTTGGATCCTTATCTCTTGCATTATCCTCTAACTTTTGAACAACAGGCTTAGCCAACTCCTCATCATTAAGAATATTCTGAGCTGCAATATTAGTAGCAACCTGAGCATCTAGATTGCCTACTTGGGCATTAGATATGACTTGTTCGGCTACAGTTTCGAGAGATAAGAATTCTTCTTCTGGCTGCTTTTTAGGATCATATGCAGGATTAATTTCGTAACTTACTGAACTACTTCCAAATAAGCTTCCATCATCTTTATATAGCAAACAACCAGATATATAAGGATTATTTGGATTGATACCTTCATCTTTTACAGACGAAACAATTGGTGAAGTGGCCCACACTTTTTTTCCTAAATGGGCATTACAAGCCAACTGAGGAGTGGCATAACCATATGCATTTGGGTTTATAAATCTATCCGAAATCACCCAATATCTAGGTATATTCGGATTTACTTCTGGTTGAACCTTGTAAACAATCCTATTATTTGCTGGATCCATCACCCAATCTACAGCATCAAGCAGTTGATCAACCGCAATACTTAAAGCAACACCTGCTGCACCACCTCTTAATACCTCAGCCACTTGCTTAGCGTTTGGTGTAACTAATGCTGCTGATACTTTAGTGTCCTTAATTGCATCAATTAATGTCGATGCACCCATTACAATTGACTGAGTAATACTCCAACCCTGCAAAGGAGCCACAGCACTCATCGCTCGTGGCGCTGCTAAGCTGTAATTTGCTACAGTTGGTGCCGCTTCCGTTTTCTGTAATGTATTTACTTGTGTATTAGATTGATTGTCGCTTTGGTTATTATCACCACACCCCGTCAAACCTAACATCATTGCTAATAAAATTAGTTTTTTCATTTATTCCCCCTTATTTTCAATTAGTTTATTTTACTTTTTAGTGAAAAACTATAAAAATAAGAGAATAAAAAAAGCTACCCGAAAGTAGCTTATCTTTTGTCTCAATTAGCCCATTTAGGTAGTTGCTTATACTTCTTAAGGTGCTTGCTTTCGTAGGATGAAACCACATCAAAGTAACCCCAAATTGCGAAAGATAATGGGACAATAAATTGCCCCCAAATTACCAACTTAACATTCTGTTGGATTAGATCTTGAAAAAGATACCCACCCATAAGGTTTAACTTATAAAGGAAAACCATTAAAGGCTGATACAGTACAATGCTCATTAAGAATATAAAAAAATTAAAAATGGATAGCCATTTTAATTCTGGAAATTCGATAAAAGCATACTTCATTCGGCCTAACCGCCCCTTAACCCATTCAATCATATTCACCTCTTTTTATTTTAAAACCTGAGATTAGCAAAAATATTTACTTCTTCATTCATCGCTTTAAAGTTAAAAGACAACCTATGTCGCATAGATTAACAATTACTTTATTTTATCCATAATATCTTGCACTTGCTCTTTACTTAAAGGCTTCATATTTGTGTCCATACAGCTAGTATATTTACTCAAATCAACATTCCCCTGTTTAAAAAATACTTCTCTTTGGCTTTGTTGCACAAAGATTTGAAAGGCAAAGCGCCCCTAATTGAGCCAAATTTAAGGCGTAACTTGGGTAAGTGGTCGACCTAATTCCGTAAATCTGTTGAGGACTGCTACACGTGCATGAACCTCATTGACTTGGCTATCAAAGCTCCTTGCACTGAGTTTATCTCTTAATAATTTGATGCAGTGCATTTTAGTCTCAACCAAACTTCGGCGATGATAGCCTGACCATTTTTTCCATAGTGTCCTACCTAAACGTTTAATTGTTCGAAGTAATTCATTTCGCTCTAGCGAGCTACTCTTTGTATCTTTCCATGGTTTCGCATTTTTTCTAGGTGGAATCACCGCATGTGCTTGCCGATCTGCAATGACCTGACGGCATTGCTTGGTGTCATAAGCTCCATCGGTATAAACAGAGTCAATCTGCTCATCTTGTGGAATCTGATTAAGTAAATCACCAAGCACCTGTGAATCACAGACATTATTGGTTGTGAGCTGAATAGCGCGTATTTGTAGGGTTTTGGCATCTATACCAATATGTAGTTTACGCCATTGGCGACGATATTCAGCTCCATGTTTCTTGCGTTTCCATTCGCCCTCACCTAGAAACTTCATCCCTGTAGAGTCTACGAGTAGATGCAGCCCATCGCTACTTTTTTGGTAGCTGATTGCAATATCAATATGCTTTTGTCTTCTACAAAGCGTACTGTAATCTGGTGCGGTCCAATTTAATCCGCAAAGTTTAATCAGACTTTGCACAAAGCCAGTGACCATACGTAAAGATAGACGGAATAAGGATTTAATCATTAAGCAGCATTGGATGGCTGCGTCGGAGTAGGTTTGATTTCGCCCTTGTTTGCCTTTTGATGGAGCATACCATTGCGTAGCAGGATCAAACCAAAGGGCAATATTTCCGCGATTAATGAGTGCTCGGTTATATGCGGGCCAATTGGTTGTGCGGTAGATTTTGTGTGTAGGCTTCTTCATTTGAAAATTATATCGCTGAAAAAGCCTTTACAGATAGGTTTGTGCAACAAAGCCTTTGAGCATTAAGAGGTCAAACGCTCATTACAATCACATTAGCCCTTGTCTATAAATTACTTTTCCATAAACTGGCAACTTGTCATTGTCAAAGTTTTCATTAAGAATTTTAGGATCTGTTGCACTCAATTCAACCCCCCCTAAAATTTTTGTTTGAACAATTCTTATTGCTAAACTTTTTGACATATCAAAAGCATAAATAGAACCATTTTCTAAATGTCTATTTGCTTTATCAATAACCATAATATCATTTTTATTAAGATATGGAGTTAGAGCATTACTACAAAACACTAATGCCTCTAAGTCATCTACAGTACCCATCAAAACATCCTTAATCCAATAAGGCAAATATATGTATTCACCTGCTGGTCTATTCAATATTTTTAATTTAATTGGCTCATTGGAATCAGGAATAATTGTCGATACAAATGTGGTTTCATCAACCCCTAAAGTCTCTAGTAGCTTTATATAAGTATTTGGTCTGGGTTTGGACAACCCAACTTCATAATCAGAGATTTGTTTTTGCGAAATTCCCACTATATCAGCCAAATCACGTTGATTTAAGCCAGCTCTAGTTCTAAAAAACTTCAAACGTTGTGCAAAATTTTCCATAAAACACCTATTGACATACCAATAAAGGTATCATAACTTAATAAAACAAGTTGTAAATAGGTTTTTATAACTTAATAGCGAGATAGGCTGCGCCTGCAAGCATACAACCTATCTCTATCAACAACCACGTAAGGATATTGATATGAACAATATACCACAAATGAGCAATACTTTTTCTCAAGTTAAATGTGAAACAGTAAAGTTTAATAATCAATCCATACCCGTCTTCATGCATGAAGACAAACCATATGTAGCAATGAAACCAATATGTGAAAATATTGGTTTGGCTTGGAATGGGCAATTTGAGCGAATTAAACGCAACCATATACTCAGTCAGGGTATTCGTATGATACGAACACCTTCAAATGGTGGTGAACAGGAGTATTCTTGTCTACCTGTAGGCTACCTAAATGGTTGGCTATTTGGTATTGACGTCAATCGTGTTAAACCAGAAATCAAAGACACTTTAATTAAGTATCAACTTGAATGCTTTGACGTCCTATACAAGCACTTTATGCCGAAAGTTGCAGAGCAACATCCGAACACTATTACGATTGAACAGCAACAGCACATTAAGCAGGCAGTATTAAACAAGTGTCACCGTGAAGGAAAACACTATCAGGCGGTCTATAACGAGTTCTACCGTGTTTTTGATATTCCTCGCTATCAAGAATTGCCATTAAGTAATTATGATGAAGCCATGTCTTGGCTTAGTGATGGATTTATTAAAACCGCCACCAATATCCATAAAAACAATATAGAGGCTCTAGCAATCCACATGGCATGGGTTGCGGCTTGGTGGAGCTGCTATGCAGAAGCATTTCGATTAATTAATCCCTATATGGCAGGTCAAATTAATGATCATTTTACCGATGGTTCTTTTGTAGCCTCACTGGTATTGGGTGCAAAAGCCAAAGAGTTACGCTTTCGCATTCGAGAGGAATTGCCCTTCGATATGAACATGTATGATCGAGTCGATTTCTTCAGATATCGTCAAGCACGATAAGTAAAGAAGCCCCGTAAGGGGCTTCTTTTAAAACTGAGTTGCAAATCGCTTTAAACCATCTAGAGCTAATGTAGATTTACTTTCTTCTATTAAATTAGTCTCAATATAGGATCCTGAAGTTGTTTCAATTTTCAACCAGACTTTTTGCGCAGACAAAATTTTATTAAAAACTTCTTTAGGAATCACAAACCGCTGGAATGACTCCTTATAAAGACCCGTTAACTGGTGGTCATTCGCAAAGGAAACTCGATCCGCTTTCACTATCTCACCATCTACATTTATGAATAAATCTGTCATATTCACAAACTTTCCCAGGGAATAAAGATCAAGTGCAACTTTATCTGGCAAATTGCTTTTCCAAAGAGCACCCACAGAAATACATGTCTTTGAAAAGCTCATACAAGAGGATGAACCATAAGGTTTTAAAGTAACCTCTTTAGTACCATCAAACCCACTTGTTAGAACTTTAACCCCTTTAGGCTCTTCGGCGTTTGCAAAAGTTCCAAATGCAGCTAAAGCAAAGCATAAAAATAATCTTTTCATTTCCCCATTCTCGTTATTAGTAAATAAAACTAAAACTACCATACAGATAGCTTTAGTCCAATATTTAAGGGAGCTTACTGCACTTGTTCTAATAGAGCTTCTAAATTTCTAGCAGCAAGTATTTTTTCGCCCTTCTTGCTTCTTAAGGAACCATCCTGAATGTAGCTTGGACCTGCAATTCTTAGTGTTACAGTTCTAGCGTTTTTGGATTTAGCCAAAAAGTCTGTAGGTACTAAAAAAGTCTGGGCACTATAGTTGTAATTGTTGAGCAGTGTGATATCTGAGGTAGTTTGAGCTCTAAATGTTTTTGTATTCCCATCAATATTAATTGAAAGCTCATTAATAGCTTTAATCTGCGACGGTACTACCACATTAACACCAATATAATCTTTGCTCTTGCTGTTATAAGCAAATCCAATATTAGGACATAAAGATAAAGAATCACAAACAATATTAGATGGTTTGTACAAAACGGTTGAGCTGCCATCAAAATTATTTTTGGCTATTTGTGGTGAAGATGTACTTTGGTTTGAAGAGCACCCAACCACCCCCAATACCAAGATTGGTAATAAGATTTTTTTCATATCTAACTCGGGTTTTTATAAAAATAAGACTAAAACTACCACAGGAGTAGTTTTAGTCAACTTTGATTATCGACCAGAACCAATTTCAATAAGTAGTTTTATCTTTTCAATCCCCACTTAGTTCTATTTTGATCTATAACATAAAGTATGTCTTGTTGCCCAGCTTGGCTCCTCATATATTCTCTATAAGTTTTGCGATCATCAATAATTGCAATATTAGGATTAACATAAACTTGGGGAGGCTCTTGCTGCACTTGATTGCTAGATGCATTCCTTTGACTAACAGACTCATTAATCAAATTAGTTTGCCTTTGCTGCCGTTGAATTGCATTCAGTTGAGCATCGTCGCGATTCGGTGGCAGTTGACCTGTTCTATTCATGTAATCATAGTTTTCAGCTCCAATTTTATTGACGGCCCATGCAGTAGCCACATGCTCACCATTTGAAAGTTTTGCTGTAATAGAGTCACTTGTACCAGTACCAGCACCCGTTACCAATCCGCCATTCCTATAGGCTGGCATTCTTGCTGAGCTAATTGCTTGAATAGCTGGCATAACAGCAGCTAAAACACTAGCCGCACCAGCAAACTTTTGTGGCAAAGTCATGGCTGTAGGGTCCGCAAAAGCCTGTGTATATGCTTGCCAAGCTGCCATTGTTGCTGAAGCAACAGCTATTCCTCGTTGCACACTTATAGCCACTGCGTACTCTTTGGAGTTTTTATCAAGCATTCCAGCTAAGCCACCCATAATACTTTCATAAGTATTAAGTGTTGATTGAGCTTGCTCCGTTCTAAGATCCTGCTCCCTCTTACTAAAATCACTAATCAACGCAAAACGTTTCTGTTGATATGCCGCTTCAATTTGAAGAAGTTGATCATATTTCTCAGTGTCAGTTAGATCTTTATCTTTAGATACAGCATCCTTTTTAGATAATTCATCCATATTTGTTTGACGGATTGCTTCTAAATAAGATTGCATTAAAGAGAACTGCTGATAGCGATGAGGCATCATCGTGTTTTTAGCAATTAGATCGCGCGAAAAGTTAATTTCATTCAGCATGCTTTGCTGAAATTCTGCGAACTTTAAGGCTTTAGTTCGTCTAAAGGCATCAATGTCGTACTGATAGATATCATCGTAAGCCTTCTTCGCAATCGCCTTCTGATCCTCTGAAAGTTTACCTTCAGCATCCAAGCGTAAAATATTGATCTGCTTAGTGAATTCTAGCTTCTGCTCTTCAGTCCACTTATAGCCATTTAGTTCATTGTCCAATTGCAGTTTTGCAATCTTCTCTTGATCTTCAAGCGAAATTCGCTGACTTCTTCCCTTGCCTTTATCTGGCTTAACAACAGAACTCCAAACATTACTTTCAATAAGAAATAGTTCTTTTTGGGCATACGTAAAGATCGCCGAGAACATAGCAAATTCACGGAGAGCTGTACTACTCTGTACCTCTAACACACGCTTATTGCGCCAACGTACAATATCATTTGGTTTGAAGTCATATATTGACTTTGTGGCCAATTCGCCTGTGATACGCTCTAAATTGTCCAGTTTGTTTCTAATCACATGTCCAGACTTTAGCTTTGAACCTTTTTCAATAAAATACTTCTCGCAAAGCTGCTTGAAAGGTAAAGGCGGCTTAATGCCCTTTTCTTCCTGAGCCTTTCCTGTTTTAAGTTCAAGGAGCTTGAGTGCTGCCCATTGTTCACATTCTTTTTCTGTGTCACGAGTTGCACTGATTCTTTTACCATTAAACATTAATTCAATGCGGTAAGAATTTCCTCGTTTACGAGGTTTAGGTATCTTCATTTTATGGCGTAATCTTGGCGTAATTTTCTTTTTATTTTAGCTATTTTATTGGTGAAATAAACAAAATAATCATCTTTTTAAAAAGCATAGACGATAAAAAAGGCCTATAAGATAAGAGCTATTTACCTTATAAGCCTTTGTATTTACTTAATATTACTTCGCAGCAGTTGCTTCGGTTGTAATATTCACAGTGATCTTGTCACCAACATTCGGCACATAGTTACCGATACCAAATGCAGAACGGTTAAAGCTTGTTGTAGCATTGAAACCAATTGCAGGTACTTTCGCCATTGGATGCTCACCTTGCTTATTCAGTACAGCATCTAATATTACAGGTTTAGTTACGCCTTTAACGGTTAAATCACCTGTAATTTTAAAGTGTTTCTTGTCTTTAGTTTCTACTTTGGTACTTTTAAAGGTAATGTTTGGATATTTTGCAGCATTAAACCAAGCTTCTTCTTGGAATTCTTTATCCAACGCAGCAACATTGGTATTTACACTGCTTAAAGGAATCGTCACTTCTACAGATGAATTTGCAGGTTTTGCATTATCAACTTTAATTGTCCCTTGAATATCGGTGAAATTTGCACTTGGTGTAGAGAAACCAAAGTGATTCCAACTGAATACTGTCGCCGTATGCGTTGGGTCAATTTTATAGTCGACTGGCGCAGCCAATGTAACCGAACTTGCTAAAGTAATTGCTAACCCGAGACTTAATGTTTTAAATTGCATTTTTCATATCCTTGTTTGATATAGTGATTAGTGTATAGATCAAGTATTTTTATTCACTAGTCTTTATAAAACGATATGTTTCACCAGTGCAACAATAAAAGCGTTACAGCACTTATCAAAAATCAATATCATAAGACAACTCAATACAGGACAATTGATCAGCAAGCAGATGTGGTCAATCGGTCTATTTTGATTTAGATACTTCACGATAAACAACAAGGTAAAATATGACTCATACAGCTCAAGCACTTAGTACATCTACATCTTATCGCGTTACGTTGACAGATCCTGCTGGCCATACCTGGTATGCAGATGAACCTGCCAACAAAGGTGGTCAAGATACTGCACCGAACCCTGTTCAGCTTTTACTTTCGGCTTTAGGCGCCTGTACCACCATTACTTTGGAAATGTACGCCAATCACAAAGGGATTAAGATTGATCATGTTCAGGTCGATTTAGCCTTGAATCCCAATGGTGAGCCAGAATCAGGACAGAATAATATTGAGCGTAAAATTATCTTAAAAGGTGAATTTACCGAGGATCAGCATAAACGTTTGTTAAAAGTCGCAGAAAGCTGCCCGATTCATAAGTTATTAACATCAAATATTTCGATTCAGAGTGAATTAAGTATTGGATGAATGACCGATTACACTAAATTTCAATCACATCCGTATACCATTCCAATGAGCCACTCATCGAGATATCTATTGCTAAGTCGACAATATTTGTGAGCTCATTTGGAATAAATGAATATAAATTTTTTCCATCGAAATGAATCCAAAACTCGGGTGGTGGTGTATCACAACCATCTATAAATCCACCTGTTTCTTTTTCACCCAAACAGTCAAACATTGATGAGTGCACATCAAATATTAATATTTTTCCCTGTAACTTTGTCCAACTTGGCATGTGATGATATTTAACCCGAGCTTGGATAGCCTCTTCAAAATAGGCATGCATAAGATAAGCATAATCACCACCAAATGCTGGATCACCATTTTTGTTTTTGAAACTTTCTTGTAATGCACGATATAAAAAATTATATTCTGCACACTGCCAAAATATTTCTTTTTTACTTAGATTTTCCAAATACCAATATTTAATATTTCATCAAAAGTATGAAGTTCGAATTCCTTTCTCATCACAATATCTCACTCTTTTAAGTTTCAATAAAGTACCACTGATCAGCTATATAATTCGCTGATTCATCCTTCAGATCAATATAATGAATACGTATTCCTCGTTCATACATGTGATCAGGAATTTGTAGCCTCCAATTTTTGGCCAAACTTAGCCTGTCCGCTAAAAGATATTGGGGATCATAAGAACCTGCCGATAAGGTATGGGCATTAAAATAATCTTCATCTAAATATAAACAAATTTCACTAGCAAACATATCTGGTTGCACAATGACACATGCCACTTTACAGAATTTTAGTCCTTGAGGTTTTGCTTCAATTAAATACTGACAAGCATTAATAAGATATTGAGCACACTCAGCCTTTATTTCTTGTTGAGCATGTTTTCCTTGAACCATATTCATGGGTACAGGTATCTTCCAATTATAATATCGCTCTTCATCCCCCTCTAAATCAGGAAAATATCCTTTAAAACTTTCACTCCAACACTTAAAATTTCTTAGTTTACGTGGAATTCCCCGTTCTTTTTTATTTGATAATCCAAACCGTCTCATTTTTATATTCCATTTAATCATCATAAAAAAAAGCGCCCTTAATCAGGACGCCTTTTTATACTACTTCATTCAATTAAGCAGTCAATTCTTTAACCGCAGCAACAACCGCTTCAGTGGTGATACCGAAGAATTGGAACAAGTCTTTTGCTGGTGCAGATTCGCCGTAAGTCGTCATACCGATCACTTTGCCGTCTAAACCAACAAACTTCCACCAGTAATCCACATGAGCCGCTTCTACCGCTACACGCGCGCGGATATGCGCTGGTAATACCGCTTCACGATATGCAGCATCTTGCTTCATAAACTCTTCAGCACACGGCATAGACACAACACGCACACCTTCAAGCTGTGCATATGCTTCCATCGCCAATGAAACTTCTGAACCTGTTGCGATGATAATTGCTTTTAACTCGCCTTTTTCTTCAGCAAGTACATAACCACCTTTTGCAACGTTTTGAATTTGAGCTTCATTACGTGCTTGGAATGGCAAGTTTTGACGAGAGAAGATTAACGCTGATGGGCCATCTTTACGTTGAAGTGCAGATTTCCAAGAAACAGCTGCTTCAACTGTGTCACATGGACGCCAAGTATTTAAGTTCGGCGTACCGCGTAACGATGCAATTTGTTCGATTGGTTGATGCGTTGGACCATCTTCACCTAAACCGATCGAGTCGTGCGTATACACATGAATCACACGTTGCTTCATCAATGCAGACATACGTACAGCATTGCGTGCATATTCCATAAACATTAAGAATGTTGCAACGTAAGGAACAAAACCACCGTGTAAAGCCACACCGTTTGCAATTGCGGTCATACCGAATTCACGAACACCGTAATACACATAGTTACCCGCAGGGTTGTCTTGTACGCCTTGGCAACCTTTCCAAAGTGTTAAGTTAGAACCCGCCAAGTCAGCAGAACCACCTAATAACTCAGGAAGTAATGGACCAAAGGCCTGTAAGGTATTTTGGCTTGCTTTACGTGTTGCAATGGTTTCTGCTTTTGCGTTGGTTTCAGCAATAAATGCATCTGCCTGTGCAGCAAATTCAGCAGGTAAATCGCCATTGATACGACGTAATAATTCAGCCGCTTCAGTTGGATATTTTGCTTGGTATTGAGCGAACAATTCATTCCAAGCTGCTTCAGACGTTTGACCTTTTGCTTTTGCATCCCAAGCTGCATATACATCTTCAGGAATAACAAATGAATCTTCTTTCCAGCCTAATGCTTCACGGGTTAAAACGATTTCGTCTTTACCCAATGGTGCACCATGGCAATCTTCTTTACCTTGTTTATTTGGTGAACCTAGACCAATAATCGTTTTACAGATAATGATCGTTGGTTTATTGGTTTCAGCTTTCGCTTCAACAGTTGCTTGGCGAATGGCAGCGGCATCATGGCCGTCTACACGAAGAACTTGCCAACCATACGCTTTGAAACGCTGTTCAGTATCATCGCTGAACCAACCTTCAACTTCACCATCAATCGAAATACCATTGTCGTCATAGTAAGCAACAAGTTTACCAAGACCCAAGGTACCTGCAAGTGAACATACTTCGTGAGAAATACCTTCCATCAAACAGCCATCACCCAAGAAACAGTAAGTGAAGTGATCAACAACATTCAAACCGTCTTTGTTGAACTGAGCGGCCAAAGTTTTTTCAGCTAAAGCGAAACCAACCGCATTGGCAATACCCTGACCCAAAGGACCTGTTGTAGTTTCAATACCAGGCGCATAACCATATTCAGGGTGGCCAGGTGTTTTAGAATGTAATTGACGGAATTGCTTTAAATCTTCAATAGATAAATCATAACCAGTCAAATGCAATAATGCGTATTGCAACATTGAACCATGGCCATTCGACAATACGAAACGGTCGCGGTTCGCCCATTGCGGGTTGCTTGGGTTATGATTTAAAAATTCACGCCAAACCACATCAGCGATATCTGCCATCCCCATTGGTGCACCTGGATGCCCTGAGTTTGCTTGTTGCACAGCATCCATTGCCAAGACACGAATTGCGTTTGCAATACGACGTTCATTTAAAGGGGTTGTCATAAGTCAGAATCCGATTAAATCAAATAAGATGAGAGAAGATGAGAAACCATCTTTCAAAAACTGAGACTATTGTCTTAAAAAAACGACAGTGGGTAAAGTGCAATACACGATATTTCTTATTTTTCCCGCATTCATTTGGTATTCTGAGGGCAAATGTTCATGTGATAAACAGCTCACATAATATTAGTACCTGAATTTTACTTCTGAATTACAAATTTATTCATATAGAAAACACCAAATATCACTTTTACTGATACTCATATCAATAAAAACATCATGAAAATGAAATAAATTCATGCTTTTTAGTCAGCTTGTGCTAGTCCTATGCGCCAAGTCGATGTAACATACTCTGTCTTTTTGAAAATACCAATGATAGGACGTTCATGCGCGAGTATGCTGTTTTTACTTCAGAATCTGTAAGCGAAGGTCATCCAGACAAAATGGCTGACCAAATTAGCGATGCAATTTTAGATGCAATCCTAAAAGAAGACCCGTATGCGCGTGTCGCTTGTGAAACATTAGTAAAAACAGGTGCGGTTGTTCTTGCTGGTGAAATCACAACCACAGCAAATGTGGACTTTGAAGTGATTGTACGTCAAACCGTAAACGGAATTGGCTACCACCATTCTGACCTCGGTTTTGATGGTTCAACCTGTGCTGTAATTAACATGATCGGGAAACAGTCTCCTGAGATTGCACAAGGTGTTGACCGCCAGAAACCGGAAGATCAAGGTGCTGGTGACCAAGGTCTTATGTTTGGTTATGCAAGCCGAGAGACAGATGTACTCATGCCTGCTCCAATCTCTTATGCGCACCGCTTAATGGAGCGTCAAGCAGAATTACGTCGTTCTGGTATTTTACCGTGGTTACGCCCAGATGCGAAAAGCCAAGTCACTTTTGCTTATGAAAATGGCAAACCAGTACGTTTAGACGCTGTTGTACTATCTACTCAACACGACCCTGAAATTTCTCAAATTCAGCTTAAAGAAGCGATTATTGAAGAAATCGTTAAGCCGATCATCCCTGCTGAAATGTTCCATGCCGGTACGAAATTCCATATCAATCCAACAGGTATGTTTGTGATTGGCGGTCCTGTAGGTGACTGTGGTTTAACAGGCCGTAAAATTATTGTCGATACTTATGGTGGTATGGCACGACATGGTGGTGGTGCTTTCTCTGGTAAAGATCCATCGAAAGTTGACCGCTCTGCTGCTTATGCTGGCCGTTATGTGGCAAAAAATATTGTTGCTGCTGGTTTGGCAGACAAATGTGAAATCCAAGTGAGTTATGCAATTGGTGTGGCAGAACCAACATCGATTTCTATCAATACCTTCAATACTGGTAAAGTATCAGATGAACTAATCATTCAATTGGTGCGTGAACACTTTGATCTACGTCCATACGGAATCACACGTATGTTGAATCTGATTCAGCCGATGTATAAGCAAACTGCAGCTTATGGCCACTTTGGTCGCGAAGGTTCTGATTCTGCGTTTACTTGGGAAAAAACAGACAAAGTTGAAATCCTTAAAGATGCTGCTGGATTGTAATCCGCACTGCTCTTTCATAAAAAAGCTCGCAAATGCGAGCTTTTTTATTTCCCCCAAGATTATTTACTTGAATTGGTATTATCTTGCTTAAACATTTCAAATAGAGAGGTGTTTTGAACAGGTTGATCTTCTTGATGATGTTGAGTATATAAATGCGCAAGCTTGATCACCACAACTACAGCCAAACAAGCTGCAACACAAAACATCCATAAACCATACGGGCTACGAATATGATGAGAACCGCAATATGGGCACTCTTTATCTGTTGATGCGACGACCTTGTCACAACATGCACAATGATATTGATATAACATCATTTATTCCTCCTACCACTTATTTTTTATTTTCTTTTTACAACAATTTCAAATGTTGCAATTTTATCCTAAGAGAAAAAAAACGAGAATTCAATCTTGTTTTCTGACCTACGCATTCAAATTAACAAATTTTTATGACAATTTGGTTAGACTCCTATTTTCGATAAAATCTTTAAGTTATTAATATTATTTTGATCTTTCACGTAATTTGCTAAAATAAGCTATTTACGAATTGTGGGATAAGCATGACCCAACTAATCAACAAAGGTGGATTTCGGGAACGAGCCAATCGCAGTCGAAAATACAAACAGTCTGAAAATGAAATCACCACACTACCGCCAAGCCATTACCAGCCACAAACTAAAGAGATAGGCCAACCTGCCGGTTTAAACCAAACATCAAACCAGCAAGATAAAAAAGATGACGCATAAAAAAAGCACACTTTAGAGAGTGTGCTTTTCTTGATTTGAAACCTATTAAAAAATCAGTTCACATCTTTAAATTCAATTTTCTTTTGATCAGGCTTCACTTCACGTGCTTCACCGTCAATAATGCTTGAATCACGGTATTGACCACCACTCTGCTGATTTTGCATATCCTGCATTTGACGCATCAGATCAGCAAACGGGTTCTGGCCAGCAGCACCTCCCCCCATTCCACCCATCATTTTTTCCATCATGGCTTGTTGACGTTTCGCCATGGTTTTCATTAAAGCATTACGGAATGCTGTCTGAACCGATGGAATCAATATCAATACCGCCAAAACATCAGAAATCAAGCCTGGAATCATTAACAGAAAACCAGACATTGCAATTGCAAGCTTCTTGGTGACTGCTGGATCATTACCCATTTGACCACTCATCTGCATTTGCTGTAATTGCGGCATAATGCTTGATGTACTTGAACGAACCATATTCAAGCCAATGAAGAATGCGATAATAAACCAGAAAAACACATACCACATACTTCCAACGAGGTCACCCACGCCAATCCAGACCAAAACTTCAGCAATTGTGCCAAATACCACGATAAGAAGTAGATTCATGTCAAATCTCGAAATTAAACCTTGTGCAATCTTGATGAATCAGTCTTGACACAACAAATAAAATAAACTTAATAAACTAATTGATGGGTACATTTCTCAATTTATCAAGTCTTCTATAACCACTCGTATAAAAAAGCTCCCAATTAAATTTAATCTAATTGAGAGCCCAAATACTCTTTTAACAATTAGCCACAAGTCGCCTGAATAATCTTTTTAGACTTAGGATCAATCGTTACCGTTACACGATTTTCACGATAGTCCATAGTAACAGGCTGATTTGGTCCAACACTGCGAACAATTTCCGACTTGGTCTTTTGTTTGATCTGCTCTTCGCTTAATCCTGACTGACCAATAAGCTTTGTCGCTTCATCAGCTAGACATTTTGGCTGGCTTGCACGGAACAATGCCCACTCCTCAACCACTTTACCGTTTGGCAGCTTACAGTATCCAACCTGACCATTAGCTTCATTACGAATTTCCAACTGGCCACCTTGCTCTACACAATATTTACTGGCAGGGTTTGCCATACCAATTTTTGGTGGCGTCATCTCTTTATTTGGTGTTGCTGAACACGCTGCCAATGAGGCTACAATTGCACCTAAAAGTAAGATCTTTTTCATGATTTGAATTCTGATAAAGTAAAAAGCAAAGATAACAAAATAATTTAGATTATTATGTCTATGATTTGAAACAGGAAGAAACCATATTTCCCCTCATCATAATTTACTTAAAGCACTCATAAACTTCTTAAATACATTCATTTTAGGTTTGTTTATCAGACTACCATATTGTTTATCTGTTATCTTTCTTAAGCGGTATTTCATCTCCCAGGCTATTTCTTCATTTTCGCTTTGTGCATATTGCCTTATTAAAGCTATCGCTTCTTCAGTACCAATATCCGCTAAGGCATGACTAAACCATTTTGTGATGACCCCATCATCATCAGAAGCCGTATACTTAAACCGCTTAAAACACTACTCTAGAACCTTTGCAATACTAGCCACACTTGATGGATGGGCAATATCTTACAGCTCTTTTGTTACCATTTGATGCTGGTCATGCCCATCTAACAATAATAAATGATTTAAAGCAGAAACCCTGATCTCTTGATTCTCCATCTCAAATACTAAATCAGCCACAAATTCAAGCATATCAGCATCACTTTGCTGAACACCACGCTCAAACATTTCAATCAAGTAAGTGAGTTTATTTTTACCAGCAATATTCACACTTCCCCAGAATGCATCTACTTTTGCATAAAAATCCGAAACTAAATCTACCTTTAAGATACTCATCATGATTATTGAATAATAATAAACTCCAACCGAATTGCCTCATCAACCAAATAATGCTCTTTAATGATATAAAAATAAGGTCGTGTATCAATCCACTCATCCATTTCCATAATGGCCTGCGTGTACCCCGTTACTGCTGAAAAATCTTTCACTTGTATAATATCCATGGACTTCATCCTTTTTTATTTAGCCTAACATATTATATTTATTCATATATAGAACAAAATAAAGCCTAATCAGTCATTCGTCATAGCCTTCCATCATGCAGTTTTTCCTTGAAAAATAGAAGAATGCCTCTCACTTAAGAGGCATTTTCCCAAAATAAGAATACGGGTTAAAACGATACCATTTTCCCCTGTATTCAACATTCCTGTAACGCCGTATCAACCTTTAGACATCGCAAGCGCGATTGGCGCCAACAAACGGCCAAATAGAATATCGCTACGCTGCATTTTAGTGAGCATTTCATAATCCGTATTCACACCAGACAAATCATCCGCAATAGCCTTACTGATACGCACCGTTTGCGCTACACCATGCCCACTCTATTTTAGATAGCGTTAATCGACAGCTAGCAACAAATTGCCAGCTAAAATCAGAAGAAACGGCAAGTTAAAATTGATCGTTGCTTAAAAGCATCGACTAGAAATTAAAAAAGCACCCGAAGGTGCTTTTCTCTCTTATAGGCTGGTCGCAATCAAGACCACAAAGCTGAACAACAACGAACCCAAAGATCTTTTACAATGTACATGAACTTCTTGCTCAAACCCTTGAGCATACGGCTCCAAGTTTTCCATAACTTTAACGCTCATTAAATGTACTACACTTGTTAATTTGCCTAATAAATTAACAAGAATAAATTAGCAAAAAGTCGTATATCTGACTAGTGCAATTTTTCAACCAAATCGTTAATTTATGACAAAAAGTGGCAGTTTATTAAAATTAATTAAAAGAAAAACAAATACGCCAAACAAAAGCCTGTTGAAAAGAATCGCGATAAAAAAAGCCCACCAATCGTGAGCTTTTTTTTATCGCATGACCTAATGATTACTAGATCACAGTAATTTGAGTTGCTTGTGGTCCTTTCTTGCCTTCACCTAAAATAAATGAAACGCGTTGACCTTCTTTTAGAACTTTAAAGCCAGAGCTTTGAATTTCGCTGAAATGAGCAAAAACATCTTGTCCAGAATCTGCATGAATGAAGCCAAAACCTTTAGTTTCGTTAAACCACTTAACAGTACCAGTAACTGTATCAGACATATACTTAAACCTATATTTAAAAAATTGGGACGCTTAGCAGCAAGCAACTTGGAATCATAAACTTTGAAAGGAAATCTGATAAAACGAAAGGTTTGTCTAAAAACTACGAGATCAAAGATTTTCTGAATCAACAGTGTTATTCTTCTAGTCCATTTAACTATACACGAATTTACATTTTTCACGCAATCTCTATCTCTTTACATCAGCTAAAATGAGATTTTTCTACAGAATTTTTCACAACGAAGAGTAAGCATCATTATTTTTTTATCTTAATATTCATAAGATTAAGCAACTACAAATTCCAAATCATGCTTTTTATATAATTTTTTAACATATTATTTCATTTCCTTTGGCTCGCAAATATCTATCATTCACTGGCAGTTTCAAGCTTTTTTTGGGGGCACAAAAAAAGCCCACAGAGTGTGAGCTTTTTTTTCACTGGTCTAAAGTAATTAGATAACAGTAATTAGAGTTGCTTGTGGTCCTTTTTTACCTTGACCAAGAACAAACGAAACACGTTGGCCTTCATTCAATACTTTGAAGCCCTTGCTTTGGATTTCGCTGAAATGAGCAAAAACATCTTCACCAGAGTCAGCTTGAATAAAACCAAAACCTTTAGTTTCGTTGAACCACTTAACAGTACCAGTAACTGTATCAGACATACCTTTAAACCTTTTAAACTTTGTTCATTTATGAATTAAATCAAAATTTTTACATAATGATTTAATACAATCTATCTGTATTAAATAGATACTACAAGTATGTGAACCATTTATGTCAATCGATAAAGTTGATTAACATCGGTATAGAAACTATTCCCGTCTAAATTAAAGTCAATCTCTCGACCTGATTCCAACAGTACTTTCTTTCCTACTTCCACCCATTTAAAGCCATTCAACGTATTTTGCTGACGCTTTAACGGGATGATTCGCACACAAATCTCATTGCCATTTATGGCTTTGGCTACACGCCATTCATTAATAATTTTCAACACAAAATCACTCATTCCTGAGCTCAAGTGATCGATTTGGATTTACTATAACGCTAGATTAATTGAGAGAGGATAACTACAATTCTAGAATCTAATAATTTTTAGCTTTCTTTAGGGTTATTTCAGCTAACTTAATTGCTGCCTACTCTTTAAGATAACAACAATTCAATAATCACAGAGCTAATATTCAATTAACTTTTAAATTGGTAGCGGGAGCTGGATTTGAACCAACGACCTTCGGGTTATGAGCCCGACGAGCTACCAGACTGCTCCATCCCGCATCAACATTTGATCATCACATCTGATCAATGAGATGCTTTATACGCCCATCTCCCCCACAATGCAAATTTTTTTTATAAAAATCGCATATTTTCCTTACTAACGTCTAAATTAAGTACAAATTGATCATTTTTCATTCTTTTATATAATTCTCTAAAGTGCACTTAAACCTCCCCTCAATTTGAGATTGTTTACATGTAATTTTAAGAATTGTTCAATAAAACAACTATTCTCTTATAATTCAAAATACTACAAAAAAATTATGCAGTGAAAACCCCATTATGTAACAATATTGGCAATCTTTTCTTTTTATAGTGCTTCATGTCATTAATTATTGGTATTGACCCTGGTTCACGCTTAACAGGTTATGGAATTATCGAAAAAGATGGCAATAAGCTGCGGTTTGTTGATGCAGGAACCATTCGTACTGAAACACAAGGTATGCCCGAACGTTTAAAACGTATTTTTGCAGGTGTGGAACGTATTGTTAAATTTCATGGCCCGACAGAAGCAGCGGTCGAACAAGTATTTATGGCACAAAATCCCGACTCGGCTTTAAAACTTGGTCAGGCACGGGGCGCGGCCATTGCAGCATTGGTCAATCTGGACTTACAGGTTGCAGAATACACCGCTCGCCAGATTAAACAGTCGGTTGTCGGTTACGGCGCTGCAGATAAAGAACAAGTACAAATGATGGTCATGCGTCTACTCAATTTAACCATTAAACCACAGGCCGATGCTGCCGATGCGCTTGCTGCTGCAATTTGTCATGCCCATGCTTCTGGCAGTATGAGCAAAATGGCAGTACTCAATGCTTTAGGGGGTATGGCGCGTGGACGTAGTCGTGCCAGTACTCGAAGACGTTAATTATTTATAGGCAGTATAAATCGAAATAGAGCCGCCCAATGTCGCCACGACCTCATGTTCCTGAACATTCAGCAATCCAGCTTCTGCTAACAATATTGGGATGATCCCATCAGCATTCGGCTGTGTATCCTGCTTACCGTCGGCCAATTGGATGATGTTAAATAAAAAGCGCATGATCTTTGTACGCTGCTCTCCAAAATCAGCAATTACAACCAAACCATCATCTGGCAAAAGCTCATACATCGATTGTAAAATTGCCTGCTTCATTACAACTGGGCATTGATGCAATACCAGACTTGAGCAGATTTTATTGACTTTCTGAGCATGGCAAAGTTGTTGTAAATGATCTCCCATAGTGTGTTGCCAAATAATCGTATTGCCCTGTTTCTTAGACTTTTCTTTCGCTATATCTAAAATTTTCCGATCTGGGTCTATACCAATCAGGGTGGCGTGAGGTTGAATTTTTGCAATAAGATTCAATAGAGTACCAGTGCCACACCCCACATCAACAATCACATCCCCAGCTTGAGGGTTAAGATATTGCAGCATGCGTTGCCGCCAATACTTTTCCCGGGTAAAGCGAATGACTGGATCATATAGACGATTAAACATAAAACGCCCCATTGCAGGGGTAAAGCCTTATTCAGATACCATGTTATTTTCTTTCCTTCTTGTATTTATTAACATCATATTTGAGAATAATTATCATTTCAATAATTCACTACATGATAAATCATTTTTCCCATTTCATGCGCTTGCAATCCTCGCATGCCCTTCTCCGCCAGCAGATCACCTGCCTGCGCATGCAAACTGACGATTTCATGCAAAGCAATCTGTTGATGAAATTGAGCTTTTAAACTGGCAATCATGCCTGCCAGTACATCGCCCATGCCTCCTGTTCCCATCCCCGCATTACCCTGCGTACAGATAAATAATTGTTCTTCTAAAATTAAACTACCCGCGCCTTTTAACACCCATTGCCCTGCATATTTTTGCTGTAACTGTTGAATGGCAGCGATACGGTCTTGTTCTATATCCGCAGCAGTACACCCCAAAAGTGTTGCGGCCTCACCTGAATGTGGCGTTGCATAGAGATGCTGGTTTAATTGTTGCGGATGCTTGGCCAGAAACCACAAGCCATCGGCATCAAGTACAACCTCTAAATGAGAGTTTTGCTTGAGTAAATCAAACCATTGCAAATATATCTGCCCTGCCCATTCATCTCGACCTAAGCCCATCCCAAAACAGACGGCATCCACCTGTGTTAATAGCTGTTGGATACCTTCTTGGTCTAAGCTATTAATATCACGCAGCATAATATTCGGTGAACGTGCCAAAATGGCTTGATGATGTTTGGCATGACAGACCACACTGACTTTGCCTGCCCCTGCATGGAAAGCAGCTTCAGCCGCCATAATAACAGCACCCCCCATCTCGGCATGTCCACCTACAACTAATACATGACCATAACTACCTTTATGCCCAAAAGCCTGACGTTTTGGCAAAACGATTTTTTCGGGTGACAGATAGGCAAATGGTTTTAACTCTTGGTCAACTGGAATCAAACTCAGCAAATGTAGTTTTCCCACATATTGCTTGCCTTGACCCGTAAACAAGCCCGCTTTGTAGCCCAGAATGGTAAAGGTTTGATCTGCTTGTACTGCACAGGGCAACGTTTGTCCTGTATTGGCCTGTAAGCCGCTGGGGATATCGATTGAAACTTTTAAACCTGTTTGCAAATTATAAAGCTGAATAATTTCTTGCCACTTTTGATCAAGTGCTCGATTGAGACCAATGCCAAATAAGGCATCAATATGACAATCAAAAGTAGGGATTTTTTGCTGAACTGCGTTTTCTGACAATAAATAATCAATGCTTTGAATATCAACTTGATGAGACTGTGCATAATCTGCGGCTTGTTTTAAATCTACTGATTGGCCGAGTTCAGTCGCATAAACAGTGATGTTAAATCCCTGCTGCTTCAGAAATGCAGCAATATAATAGCCATCGCCAGCATTATTGCCTTGCCCACACCAAACTGCGATCTTTTGAATTTTATTTTGTTGGAATTGAGGAATTAACTGTTGGGAGATTGTCCAAGCTGCTTGCTGCATGAGTCCTAAAGATGAATTTTGCTGAGCAAACCAACGCTGCTCCCATGCTTGGATACTTTGGCTATGGTAAACTACAGCTTGCATGTTTTTCTCCTTATTATCGGTTTATGGCTTCAAGCACATCTTTTCAAACACAGTCCCAGAAAATGCCTGACAAAATCGAGCTACAGCAGCTTGATTCTCAAGCGTTGAAAGACTGGATCAAAGCACAGGCATTAGACTTGGGCTTTGCTGATTGTGTCATTGCCAAACCAGATGCTCAAGATCAAATGCCGCGTTTTAAAGAATATTTAGAACGCGGTTATCATGCCGATATGCACTATTTAGAAGAAAACTTGGAAAAGCGCGCTGATCCAACCTTGCTCGTTCCTGGTACAAAAAGCATTATTTGTGTGCGCATGAACTATCTTGTGGCATCACCCAAGCCCCGTTATGTGCCATTTGAACCCAATTCTGCCATTATTGCGCGCTATGCACGTGGTCGTGACTATCATAAAGTCATGCGTGGACGCTTAAAGACATTAGCGACTCGTATTAAAGAAAAAGTGGGCGATTTTGAATCTCGTCCTTTTGCTGATTCAGCCCCTATCTTTGAAAAATCATTGGCTGAAAGTGCGGGTATGGGATGGACGGGTAAACATACTTTGCTGATCCATAAAAAATCAGGTTCTTTTTTTGTTTTAGGCGAATTATTCACTTCGCTTGATCTGCCTTTTGATCAGCCTGCTACTGCACATTGTGGTTCATGTACAGCCTGTATCGACATCTGCCCAACACAGGCGATTGTTGAACCCTATATGCTGGATGCCAGAAAATGTATTGCGTATTTAACCATTGAATATAAAGGCATCATTCCTGAGGAATTAAGATCGGGTATCGGTAACCGTATTTTTGGCTGTGATGATTGTCAGTTGATTTGCCCTTGGAATAGCTTTGCTAAAAAGGCTTCAATTCCAGACTTTGACCCGAGACATAACCTGGATAACATCAGTCTATTAGAGATTTGGCAATGGGATGAAGCCACTTTTCTCGCCAATACTGAAGGCAGCCCAATCCGCCGTACTGGCTACCAATCCTTTAAGCGCAATATTGCAATTGGCTTAGGAAATGCTCCATACTCGGCTGAGATCGTGACGCAATTGCAAGATGCAAAAACGCGGCACGACGAGATCGTTAATGTACATATAGATTGGGCAATTCAACAGCAATTGCAGCAAATAAAAGTACATTGAATAGAAAAATGATGTTTTTTGCCCTTTGGCTTTGGCACGATTTCTGTATGATGAATCTCAATGTCTGTAATCAATCATCATGGATATAACAATGACTTTACGTAATGACTGGACTCGTGATGAAATCCAAGCTTTATATGACCAACCTTTTCTAGACTTAGTATTTGAAGCCCAAGGTGTGCACCGTCAGCATTTCCAAGCGAATTCGATTCAGGTCAGCACATTACTTTCAATCAAAACAGGGAAATGTCCTGAAGACTGTAAGTACTGCTCGCAATCTGCTCGTTACGACTCTAAGTTAGAAGCAGAAAAGCGTATTGCTGTTGATAAAGTCATTCGTGAAGCACTTGCAGCAAAAGAATCGGGTTCATCGCGTTTCTGTATGGGCGCTGCTTGGCGTAACCCACATGAGCGTGATATGCCTTATGTGTTGGAAATGGTGCGTGAAGTCAAAGCATTGGGCCTAGAAACCTGTATGACTTTAGGGATGCTGAACCAGTCTCAAGCGGAACGCTTAAAAGATGCAGGTTTGGACTATTACAACCACAACCTAGATACATCTCGTGAATACTATTCACATATCATTAGCACACGTACTTTTGACGACCGTCTGGATACTTTAGATCATGTTCGCCAAGCAGGTATGAAAGTATGCAGCGGCGGTATTGTGGGATTAGGTGAAAGCCGTAATGACCGCATCGGTTTGTTACATGAACTTGCAACTATGCCAGTACATCCAGAATCCGTGCCCATTAACATGCTGGTTCCAATCGAAGGTACCCCACTGGCGAATGTTGAGAAATTAGATGTCATTGAATGGATTCGTACCATTGCTGTTGCACGTATCATCATGCCACACAGTTATATTCGCCTTTCAGCAGGTCGTGAGTCATTGAGCGATTCAGATCAAGCGCTTGCCTTTATGGCTGGTGCAAACTCCCTCTTCTCTGGTGAAAAACTTCTTACCACCCCAAATGCGGGTGAAGGCAAAGATCAGGTCTTATTTGCCAAATTAGGTTTAACCGCAGAAAAACCCAAGCCATCGGTTGCAGAACTCTCTGTCGATGCCATGAGCGCATAAACGAAAAAGCCTTGTCAGATGACAAGGCTTTTTTAGATATGATTAAATTGATGTCACCAAAATGCCGTATTTGGCATTTAAAAACATTCCAACACGAATAACATCAACACCTGCTGCATGTGTCACTGACAATTCCTGTGTATGTACATCAAAATGAAATGAATCAAAAATGTCTTGATGCTGCATCAGCCATAGAATGGTGTCAGTAATACTGTCATCTACCGTATAGGTTTCTGCCTTAAAATCTTTATTCATAACACGTTGTATATGTTCTATTGATCTTTTTATCATAACGGATCAACAGATTTAACGCAGCTTGTTAAAAAAACACTTAGTAAACGATATTGCTAAGTGTATAAACTCTTTATTTGCTCTTAATGCTTAAGCCACTTGTGGACTTACAATGCTTTGACCCGCTTTCAAGCTTGCAACAGCTTTTGGGTTGAACTCTAGTGTTAGCACGTGATTATCTAAATGGACATGATAAGATTGGATCAATGACTGCTGCCCCTCATCCGTTTCAAGCACGTATTCATCTGCAATATTTAAAATACCTTCTAGATTGGTGGTACTTGAGGCACGATCATGACTGAATAAGTCATAAATTGTCTGCAAATTAAAGCTTGCCTGCTGTTCCGTAGGATGGCTTTTTAAATGACTTTCTAGGAATAAAACAAACTTGTGTGCAAAGAAATAATAGTTCGGTTTGTGGGTATAAAGCATGTTCATTGAAAGCTCCTTTAACGGTGTTTTTTTCATCTAATCATGACTAAAAAACTAAGGATTTAACCTTAAAAATTTCTTAAAAGAACTTTGCGCTTTTTGTTAACGAGCTTAACAATTCAGCTAAAAACTTGATTATTCATCTAAATTATTATTCAAATTATACGAATAAAATCACATAAAAATATAATTCCTGCTATTTTTAGATCAAAAAATAATCAAATAGGCCTTTTTTATAAAAGGAAAAAACAATCAGTCTTAAGCAATATTAAACAAACCAGCTCTGAAAGTAAGTTTCAGCAAAAATAAAGTTTCCTCATATCAACAACTTATTTATGATCGGAAATTCTGATCAAAACCCCTGTAAAAAATGTGATGCAGTTTGCAATTTCACAACCTACTGATATATATTTCGCACATTACTTGTTCAGCGCAAAAATTCAACTGAGAAGTAATTTTAATTCAAACTTTTAGCTGATGTATTCGAGAAACTATTATGAAGAAACTTGCTTTGATCGCTACTCTTTCAGTTGTAGGTATCGCTAACGCTCAAGCTGCTGATGGAACGATTACAATTAATGGTCTAGTAACAGACAAAACTTGTGACATCGTAACTCCAGCGGGTAAAGACTTTACTGTAACGCTTCCAACTGTTTCAAAACAAACACTTGCTAATGCAGGTGATGTTGCAGGTCGTACTCCATTCCAAATTAACTTAGGTAACTGTTCAGAAGGTAAAGTTGCAACTTACTTCGAACCAGGTGCAACTGTTGATTTCAACACTGGTCGTTTATTAAACCAAAACGCTGCTGGTGCTAAAAACGTTGATGTTCAATTATTGGGTAACAACAACCAAGTAATTCCTGTTCTTGCTGCTGGTAGCAATGGTGCTCAAACTAACTCTCAATGGGTTGACGTTGTAGAAGGTGGTAAAGCTGACCTTAACTACTATGCTGAATACTATGCAACTGGCGCTTCTACTGCTGGTGAAGTAAACACTTCAGTTCAGTACACTATTATTTATCAATAATCTTATTGATAAACTATGCGAATTTCTAGTTAGCTAGAAATTCGCAGTTGTATACTTCACGCAATCATAGAGTAAATTTTAATGGCACTGAACAGTTACAATTTTTTGCTTGGTCTAACGATGTCTTCGGCTTTAATCGCAAGTCACACACATGCAGAAATTATCTTGCATGGTACTCGCGTTATTTATCCATCTGATGCTCGTGAAGTGACTTTGCAAGTCAGTAACAACGGTTCTAAGCCATCGCTTGTTCAGGCATGGATTGATGAAGGTGATGCTAAAACCACACCGGATCAAGCTAAAGTTCCGTTCATGATTACTCCCCCGATTTCGCGTGTAGAGCCAACGAAGAGCCAATCTCTTCGTATTACTGCATTACCTAATGCTGCTCAATTAAATCAAAAGCAAGAAACTGTTTTTTGGTTGAATGTTTTAGATATTCCACCAAGACCAACAGCAAACAGTAAAGATGCTGTTCCTGATAATTTTTTACAGCTTGCAATCCGTTCACGTATCAAGTTTTTCTATCGCCCAGCAAGCATTAAAGCCGATGCCAATCTCGCTGGTGAAAAATTGCAGTGGGCTAAAAGTGGACAAACACTTATTGTAAAAAATCCAACACCGTTTCACGTCACCATGACTGCGGTGTATCAACAAAATGCAGGAAAGCCAGTTGACCTACTACCTAAAGGTCTAATGCTGTCACCTTTTTCAGAGGACAAAATCCAATTGAAAACAGGTAGTACTGAAAAGCTGAGTTATGTAAGCATCAATGATTACGGTGGTCGTATCGAACACCAGATCAAGCTTCAATAACAAATTTATTTTCAATCAATAAATGATTTTGTACCTATCATTGAATAGGCGAACGGATTATGTCAAAGAAAAATGCAACAGCTAAATTCTTGAAGCGTCGTATATGTTATTACCTTACTTCTGGGGTGATCACAGTGACGATGCCTATGGCTGTTTATGCAGTAGAAGAGACAGCAGAAAAAGCCCCACCAATGGAAGCAGAATTCGACTCTGTTTTCTTAATCGGTGACGCACAAAAAGTAGATATTTCTCGTTTTAAATATGGTAACCCAGTTTTGCCGGGTGAATATAATGTTGATGTTTATATCAATGGTAACTGGTTTGGCAAAAGAAGAATGATGTTCCGTTCAACAGAACAAAATAAAAATGCCTATACCTGTTTCACATCAAGCTCATTACTTGAATATGGTGTTAAACAAGATGTGCTCGTGAACCGCACTGAGTCTAATGCACCAAATGCATGTTACAAAATCGAAGAATGGATCGAAAACGCTTATTATGATTTCGATACCTCTCGTTTACGTGTCGATATTTCAATCCCGCAAATTGCTCTGCAAAAAAATGCGCAAGGTTATGTTGATCCGAGTATTTGGGATCGTGGTGTCAATGCTGGATTTTTATCTTATAGCGGTAGTGCCTATAAAACCTTCAACCGCTTAAATGACAATAAAGAAACCACCAATGCCTTTATGGCAATTACTGCTGGCGCCAATATTGCGGGTTGGCAACTTCGCCACAATGGTCAGTGGCAGTGGCAAGATGGTTCGCAAAGCGAGCTAGATTCAACCAATACAAAGAAATCGACTTACGAATCGACCAGTACTTATTTACAGCGAGCATTCCCACAGTACCGAGGTGTTTTAACCTTGGGTGATAGCTTTACCAATGGTGAATTATTTGATTCCTTCGGTTATCGCGGTTTTGATTTTTCAAGCGATGACCGCATGCTGCCGAACAGTATGCTTGGCTATGCACCACGTATTCGTGGTAATGCAAAAACCAATGCCAAAGTTGAAGTTCGCCAACAAGGTCAGTTGATTTATCAAACCACAGTTGCACCAGGTAGCTTTGAGATTAATGACCTCTACCCTACAGGTTTTGGTGGTGAGCTTGAAGTTTCGATTATTGAGTCGAATGGTGAAATTCAAAAGCTTGCCGTTCCTTATGCATCTGTCGTACAAATGTTACGTCCTGGTTTAAGCCGCTACTCAGTCACTGCCGGTGAGTTCCGCGACCGTGATATTGATTTAACACCTTGGGTAACACAAGGTAAATATCAACGCGGTCTGAATAACTATTTGACTGGCTATACAGGCTTTCAATTAGCTGAAGACTATAGTTCTTTATTATTAGGTGCCGCTGTTGCAACACCAATTGGTGCGGTTTCGTTTGACGTGACTCAATCGAATGCTGATTTTGACAAACAAGGCTCGCAATCAGGACAAAGTTTTCGCTTAAGTTACAGCAAGCTCATTTCACCGACCAATACGAACCTGACCTTAGCAGCCTATCGTTATTCGACGGAAAACTATTTAAAGTTACGTGATGCTGTTTTAATCCGAGACCTAGAAGATAAAGGTGTGAATACCTTTGCTGTAGGTAAGCAGCGTAGTGAATTCCAGATTACCCTGAACCAAGGTTTACCCGAAGGCTGGGGTAATATTTATATGGTGGGTTCTTGGAACGATTATTGGAATCGTAATGAAACGAGTCGTCAATATCAGGTCGGTTATAGTAATCACTATCAAGGATTAACTTACGGTCTTTCAGCGACCAATCGTCAACTCCAATACGGCTCAAATAATCAAACACGTGATACAGAATATTTGATGACGCTCTCTTTCCCAATGAATTTCAGAAAGAGCGCAGTCAATGTCAATGCAACCGCATCAGAAAACAGTCGTACAGTGGGTATGAGCGGTATGGTGGGTGATCGTTTCAACTACGGTGCATCGGTATCTCATCAAGATAGACAAAATCCAAGTTTCAACGTCAACAGCCGCTATCGTACTAACTTTGCTACCGTTGGTGGTTCTTATAGTATTGCTGATTCATATCAACAAGCGATGCTCAGTGTCAGCGGTAGTATAGTTGCACATGATAAAGGCATCTTGTTTGGTCCAGAACAAGGTCAAACCATGGTACTGGTTTATGCACCAGATGCTGCGGGTGCCAAAGTCAACAATACCGTTGGCCTCAGTGTGAATAAATCAGGTTATGCTGTTATTCCATATGTCACACCATATCGTTTAAATGACATCACGCTTGATCCTCAAGAAATGTCGACCAATGTTGAATTGGAAGAAACCAGTCAGCGTATTGCGCCTTTTGCTGGTGCGATTGCTAAAGTTGATTTCTCCACCAAAAAAGGTTATGCCATTTACATCAACACCAAAACTGCAACAGGTGAAGGCTTGCCATTCGCGGCACAAGTATTTAATACCAAAGATGAATCTGTGGGTATCGTAGCGCAAGGCAGTATGGTGTATTTACGTACTCAAGAGCCAAAAGGTGATTTGTATGTAAAATGGGGTGATGAAGCCAATGAACAGTGCCACTTCAGTTATGATGTTACCGCACAACTTTCTAACGATCAGCAAAGCATGATCATGACTGAGGCAGTATGCAAATGAAAAAATTACTTTTAAGCAGCGCCTTAGTTGCTGCAGGTTTTGCTATCAATACAGCAGCTCAAGCTGCTTGCTCAACTAGCGCGGGTTTCAGAACGATTGATGTGTCTATGCAAGTAGGGCGTGTTGTGGTTCGACCAAGTGACCCTGTTGGCAAAGTCTTAGTTAAATCTCTTTTTGAAATTCGCCCAGATTCTAGAACTACATATAGTTGTAATCGTAGTGATATGATGGTCGCCCGATTATTACAAAATTATGCAATTAGTTCTCTAGGCGATAATATCTATTCCACCAATATCCCAGGGATTGGCATTCGTCTGTATCGTGAAGCATTTAATGCAACAAATTTTTCTGGATATTATCCCTATACCCGTCCCGTACCAAGTACCCGTATTAGCCTTGCCGAAGGTTACTTCGTTGTCGAAATCGTGAAAACAGCTGAAAATACGGGCTCAGGAACATTAGTACCAGGTGTTTATAGTACCTATTATGCTGGGAATCGTAGTGATAGTCCGTTTTTAACCAGTACTGTTTATGGTAATGCGATTACCATTGCATCATCCTCTTGTGAATGGAGAGGTGATATTAATAAAGCAGTACAGCTTCCAACAGTAATGAAGTCAGGATTCAAAGGAATTGGTTCGACTCAAGGCGAACAATCGTTTGAACTTAATATTCTTTGTAATGGTGGTCAAAACCCAACAGGTTACGAAGAAAAAAACCTCATTAGTTTGACCTTTGACTATCAACAAGAAGGCAATAACACCCAAGTTTTAAAGAATCTTGAACCAAATTCGACTAAAGCAAATGGCGTTGGGGTACAGTTAGTATGGAACTATCAGAATAAAAATCAGGTTATTGGTTTAGGTAATAAGTTAGAATTAGGAACTGTGAAATCGAATCAGACAGTTCAATATAATGTCCCTCTCACTGCTCGCTATTATCAAACCGCAACGAATGTCACTGCAGGTAAAGTCCGTGCAATGGCAACTGTAACCATACAATACGATTAAACCTTTTATAAGACCTCTTCCCAAACAAGAGGTCTTTTTTTATATAGCTAAAATGAAAGTTATCTAAGCCCTTAATCTTAATTCATTAAAAAAATTCTCTTTTTTGTTTTTGATATAAAGCTTGACTCACATACCAGAGGAACAATTAATGAAAAACTGAGTATATTGGCACTTAGCCTCACTATTTTTGGTTGTGGTGAAAACCAGAATAGTTCACAAAATAATCCCAACGCCCAAACAACTGCAACAACCTCTACAAGCTTTAGTTCACTTAGTTTTAGTCAACCACAGACATGCCAATATAACTTCGATGCAACACAACAAGATTATGATGATTTATGGAACAATCAAAATTCAGACTATCTGATCGGTGTATTTCCTACGATTGATGGGCAAAAGTTTGGCTTTACTGTTACCCCACCCTATTTTAGGGACCATTACCCTGAAGAAAATATAACTTTTAATTATTTTGACTTCTTATCAGCAAGTAAGAAACGACTACAAACAGTAAGAGGCAGTGAAGGATTTCGCCCTCCATTTCTAGATAATGCAGGTGATTTACCTTTACCAAATACAGGGATTCTTGCCTAAGAAATGCAAATAGACATTCCAGCAGTTCCTCTTAACGGTGGTTACTACGGTGAACCTAGTTCATCATATTTTACAGATATCAATTTCAGTGGGGAAACCGATAATGGCTATATCGTAAGATCCCTCTATTCATTTGCTGCAGGCAGTGCTGATCCAGATTTTGGTGAGAATCCTCCCTTTGTATTATTTACCCTCGATTACCCAAATAGCAATCATACAGAGTATAGTTCAGCCGCTTATTACTACAGTAAATTGACAGAGTACCAAAGCAAATATCATCGATTAGGTGTTTATATTAACCAAAATAGCAAACAGGTTGGCTTTATTGTCAATGGTGTTGATCAAGGCTTCAATCTACCCTACCTGCAGCACTTGAAAATCTTAGTTTTAACATTGATAGCGGAGTCTCGATATATTCTAATCATTTAGATGGGCAAGAACTATCATCTGAAATGATCACTGACCGAAATGCTCTACAGTTCAACTACCCACAAGGTGCAACTGATATCTGTGGTAATGTCATTTAACTTAGATCAGATTTAAAAAACCTAATCACCAGATTAGGTTTTTTATATTTTACCAAACTAGCGAAAGTATATTTTAGCGACACAAATACAAGTACACTTCCCTATTTCAACAACAAAAATAGATTCTTCCAACCATGTAATAGCAACCCGACAACTCAAATTTATAATTCTCAATACAATAAAAAAACGTGATGTAATTAACAATTCAAAATAAATACATTAGACTTCCGTCATAAATCAAAAAACGTACAATTTATTTGATCTTAAATTAATCAGCAAAATTATTTAATTCAAGAGATAATCCTTGGATGAAATTCAAAGATATTCAAAAATTATCAAACGTTAAGTTTCGTAGGCTTACCGGTGTTAGTTGGGCTACATTTAACCTCATGTTGGCCGAGCTAAATAAGCATTTACCTCGTCATATTGGTAAAGGACGACCGCATAAATTACCGTTGGAAGATCGTTTGCTCTTATGTATAGAATATTGGAGAGAATATCGAACATTTTTCCATCTTGGTATGAGTTACGGTGTATCTGAAACGAGTGCAATTCGTATCACACGTGTTATTGAAGATACCTTAATCCGTTCTGGAAAATTCAACTTGCCAAAACAACTTCCTAATCGAGATGAAGTGGATTGGGAAGTTGTTGTGATTGATGCCACTGAAATATTAGTTCAACGTCCAAAAAAAACAGAAGAAATGGTATAGCGGTAAAAAAAAGCGACATACCTTTAAATTTCAGCTATCTATGCACTATATAACAGGTGAAATACTGAGTGTATGTGGAAGTCATGGAAGCATGCATGATTTTAAAATATTTAAAAAAAGCATGAGGAAATTAAAATTTAAGCCCTTTTTTATCGTTGATAAGGGTTATTTAGGGATAAAGAAATTGGGTTTTGGATGCCTCATGCCATCTAAAGCAAAGAAAACTGAAAAACTAGATTCTGAATTAAAAAAGTTAAATAAAGAGATTGGTCGTAGACGAATTCAAGTAGAGCATGTATTTGGAAGGATGAAATGTTTTAAGATTTTATCTTGTGTATATAGAAATCGTCGTAAAAGATTAAACCTGCGGTTTAATTTACTTGCTGGCATATACAATTTAGATTGGGTGAAAGATAAACAATTAAATTGATTGAAAAATGATTTATGAAGGAAGTCTATTAATTATCAATTTTAGATTAAAACCTTAAACAGATCACACTTAAACCAAATATTTAATCAATATTATTTTTTAAGATTGCTTTAATAATAAATTTTATGTTAATTAATACTTAATGCATTTTATAAAGGCAATAAACATGTATAACAATATTTATAAATCTGCCCTACTTTTATCATTAATGGCGTTTGCTTCGGTGAGTTATTCAACAAGCACAATCCAAATGAATGGAAGTATTGTAGAAGACACTTGTTCTCAGCAACTTCAAACTAATGATTGTCATCAATTGAATACGCTTCGTGATAAGATTGATTCTCAATTAATTTCACTCAGTGATTTAAATTTGAACACCCAAAAAAATACAACAACAGATATTAGTATTGAACGATTTCCTGACCAAAAGAATGCGGTTATTATTGCAAGTTACTACTAGTTAATAGATTTCTTATCAAGATGTGAACTAATTAACATTAAATATTTAGTTCACATTTGACTTATGATCAAAATCTACATTTTATAATAATATTAAAGAAAATCAGCTTTTTATTTAGTTCTATTTAATATACAGCCAAATTTTAAATTTTCATCCTGCTAACTACGCCAACCCAAGAAAATTGTTTTAAATAATGCAAAATTATTTCACACATACTAGAGAACATATCTTGACCACCTAAAATATTTTCTATAATTTTTTGATTGATGAGAAAACTTTAAAATAATTTAGCATCTTCTTTCTCCCCAAATGCCTGCAATACGTATAGGTACATTGCTTAACGGTTTTATGCTCAGGAGCATATTTATGTCAGATTTTATCTCTTTGATACGTTTTAGTTTACTACTTACAATAACACCTATACTGATTAGTACAAGTGGCTGTGCTCATCCTCTAGCATCACAAAGTTTAGCCAATCCTCATAAAATCCCTTATCCAAGCATTGATACAGCATTGGGTGAAAAACTACAACCAAACGAAAATATTCTGGCTCAACAAATATCTGAACAAATTGAACAGCATATTCGTAAACAATACATTGCAGGACAGGCTCTGCGAGACGCACACCCTAAAGCTCATGGGTGTGTTCGTGCAGAATTCCATGTTTTAAAATCATTACCGACAAACTTAACACAAGGCATTTTTATACCAGATAAAACTTATTCAGCATGGATTCGTTTTTCTAATGCATCAGGAGATGCCACACAAGCTGATGATAAGAATGATGCACGAGGCATGGCGATCAAAATTCTCGATGTTTCTGGTAAAAAGATTTTGGAAAATGATGATCAAGCAATGACGCAAGACTTTATTATGATTAATCATCCAGTATTTTTTGTGAACGATCCTCAGCGCTACTTATCTTTTATAAAGGATGTGAATAGCAAAAGTATGTTCAAAAAATTACAGATCCCTTTTGCTTTAGGCTTTCAAGGAACATTCAATGCCGTTAAAGCCAATAATTCGAAAATTTCCAATCCATTACAAGCCAGATATTGGTCAATGGTACCTTATCAGCTAGGATTAGGTGACAAGCGACAAGCCGTAAAATATTCAGCAAGGCCCTGTACTCCGTCCTTAACTTCCATACCTAACCATCCTAGTCATGATTTTTTAAGAATTGCACTTCGAAATAGTTTAGAAAAAGATGAGGCATGTATGGAGTTTCTTATACAGCCGAGAACCTCCAACAAAATGCTTATAGAAGATTCCATGACTGAATGGAAAGAATCGCAAGCCCCTTTTTATCAAGTTGCAACAATCCATATACCTAAACAGGTTTTTGACACTCCTGATCAAAATACATTTTGTGAAAATCTTTCTTTTACGCCGTGGCATTCTCTCCCTGAGCATAAACCCTTAGGCGCGATCAATCGATTACGTAAAGTGATTTACGAAAAGATTAGTACCGTTCGACATGAAATGAATGCTGTGCAAAGAAAGGAGCCGCTATAAACCATACGATTCATCAATAACGCAACTATTCAAAAATATAAACTTTGCGCTGACCATCTACTGAAAATATACATTTTCCTTTAAACTCTTGAGCATTACCTAAGTGATTCTCAGCGCAGAATTCTAAATAAAGGTAAATATCTCCACTATTTTGATTTATATAATAATTATTCCCTACATTATCATGAAAACTAACGGTCTTTTTTTTTGCAACATTAGAAATTACTAATTTTTTGCAATTTTCAATCAGCTTTTCCTTATTTAAGTTAATTTCAGAGTGACGAATAAAAGAAGAGCTTTTACTCAAATCTCGCTCATTATCTTGATTGTTATTCTCAACTATATATGGATCTAAATTCGCGACAATATTAGAGTCATTGCTCTTATACTCATCAAAACTTTCACACCCCAACAAACCTAGTATCATGGTGAAAGCTAAGACATTCTTCACTTAAATAATCTATAAAATTAAAAAGTGTAAGATAGCAAAAATAATCTGATATAGCAAAATAAAATACATCCAGTGCTAATAAACTAAATCCGCTGGAGTTCTGTTTTAAATTTTAATTAAACCCTTAAAAATCTTGACTCTATTTTATGAAATCAATAACTTTATTTTAGAGATTCTTGATATGAACTAGCTTGCTTATACAATGAAAATCACTCAAAAACTCGAATACAATTTTATCTTTTTAATTCAATCATTTCACTTATCCATTATTTTCTAAATGATTAGAGTATTCAGATAATCCGGCTGTATTTTTTGATGTCAAAGTACCACTTGCGTGGATTTTAATATTAAAAAACCACTTAGGATTAGTACACCTAAGTGGTTGTTTTGTATGGTGGGCCCACCGTGACTTGAACACGGGACCAACGGATTATGAGTCCGCTGCTCTAACCAACTGAGCTATAGGCCCAAAACTTGAATCATATTGTGTATATGATGAATACTGCCTGATCTTAGTTAAATTTAACTTAAATTACAAGCAGATGATTTTATCAAATTACCAAAATAATGTTAAAAATCATAAACTGCGCTGATTCTATCTGATCTCCCCAGCTTGAGTAAAGATCTTAATGTGCTATTTTGATCATTAATAAGCCATCTAAATTTCTTTTTATCTGGTATTTTCGGATATGTATTTTCCTGAAAAGTCGTATTACACTGCTGCAATTCAAAGCCTATGATGACAAACATGAAAAAATTTTTAGGAAAATCTATTTTTAAAGCAACAGGTTGGGAATACAAGGTTGATCCGGCCATTTTAGAAAAGAAACAAGTCATTATCGGCTTCGAACATACTTCCAATTTAGATACCATTCTATCACTCGCATTATTTGAAATTTTAGAGTTAAAAATTCATACCTTAATCAAGAAAGAATTGTTTAAAGGTCCATTAAAACCAATTTTAGAACGTTTGGGTGGCATCCCTGTTGACCGTAAAGCCAACAAAGATATTGTCACGCAAATGGTTGAACTATTTAATCAAAATGACAGTTTTAATCTGGTAATTGCACCTGAAGCAACGCGTGCCAAAGATAGTGAAGTACGTAACCCCATTCGTACGGGTTTCTGGCATATCGCTAAAGCTGCCAATGTGCCAATTATTTTAATGTATGCCAATGCACGTACCAAGAAAGGCGGCATTCTAGGGAAAATTTATCCAAGCGATTTACAATCAGATCTAGAAAAGATCAAAGTACTTTATGCCGAATACGACATAGACGTCAAAATTAGCTAATTGATTCAATCTATTTGATCAATCTTTAACGCCTGATCAGGATTTTAAAGTTTGAATATGAGCGATGCTAGTTTTCAACAAAACCATCGCTATGCTAATATTCCTGCACTTTTTTAAGTTTTATTTTTTGGAGTTACTTCCATGGCGGGTCATTCTAAATGGGCCAATATTAAGCATCGTAAAGCTAAACAAGATGCCAGTCGCGGTAAAGTTTTTACTAAATATATCCGTGAAATCGTAACCGCTGCACGTTTGGGTGGGCCAGATGCTGCAAGCAACCCACGTTTACGTGCTGTTGTTGAAAAAGCACTTTCTGTGAATATGACACGTGATACCATCAATCGTGCGATTCAGCGTGGCGCTGGTGGCGAAGATAACGATGATTTAAAAGAAGTCACCTATGAAGGTTATGGTGTTGGTGGTGTTGCGGTTATCGTTGAGACGATGACCGATAACTTAAACCGTACTGTACCAGATGTCCGTCATTGCTTCTCTAAAACCAATGGCAACTTGGGTACCAATGGTTCAGTGGCTTACCTATTCACCAAGCGTGGCGAAATTTCTTTTGAAGATGTTTCTTTGGAAGACAAAGTCATGGAAGTTGCTTTAGAAGCAGGTGCTGACGACATCGAGATTGATGAAGATACGATCTTAGTTATCACGAGTCCTGAAAGTTTTGGTGATGTCCAAGATGCGCTTACAGCTGCAGGTTTAAAATCCGATAATGCCGAAGTTGTGATGAGCCCATCGACTAAAGCTGAAATCAATGATATCGATCAAGCTAAACAAATCATGAAAATGATTGATATGCTTGAAGATCTTGACGATGTTCAAAACGTTTATACCAACGTTGAATTCTCTGAAGATGTATTAACGCAACTTGATGCTTAAGCCACTCAGACGAATAAAAAATGCATCTTTTTAGATGCATTTTTTATAGCTTATTTAAAAGTTTATAGCAGTTAAATACGTTGTATTCTTTAATCACAAAACTTGAATGCAGTGCAACCACACTGTCTATTTTACCAATACGGCGTAATAGAATTTCACTATAGTCATCCATATTACGTGCCACTAATTCCAAAATAAAATCAGCACTCTGCCCCGTTACGAGAAAGGCATTGGTCACTTCTGGAATATCTTCGATTTCTTGTAAGAACTTATCAAAGGTTTCACTGTCGTGTTTGCTCAATGAAACCTGTAACAGAATATGTAAACTAAAACCGAGTTTATTAAAATTAATTTCTCGTTTCAATTGCCCCATTACTTGGGATTCAATCAAGTTCTTAATCCGACGATGCACTGAACTCACCGAAAGATTGATGCGTTCTGATAGTTCATTCAGATTGACATCTTCATGGGTTAAAATTTCAAGAATTTGTTTATCAAAACGATCCAATTCCATTCTACAGTTCTCACTCTGAATTTATGTTTTTATCGGAACTGCTCACTCAGTAATTTTTAAGGGTCAAGGGAAAACATTCGTTTAACTTTTGACAATGCTGCATGGATAACGCAAACATGATTCCGATAAACTTTTGATTTATCTCTGTCTCAAAGCCGAAACAAGACCTTTTGAGCAACTGTTCAACTGATCTCCCAATAGTTGAACAACTCGTTTCGATCCCCATCACACCCTGAAACATAAGATAACAAAGCCTTTTTATAATTATTTCCCTCTTTTCAGTTTTTTTAAAGTAAATTTGGCAATAATTTCTAATATTTTCTGCTTAAAACGAATTTTCTTTTAAAAATTAATTTTATTCATTAATAATTTTTTACTTTATTGGTCATTTTTCTATTTTATTTCCCATAAAAAAGCCCCAATTCAACAATCAGGGCTTTTTAACTCAAAAAATCATTTATAAACCGCGCCAATCGACACGTGCGTTTCGTTCAGTGGCATAAATACGCTGTACATATTGTCCAATCGGCAAATCAGATAAATAATCATGATATTGTTTCAATTCGCCATTAAATTGCTCATTATCATCATTCTCCAATTCCCACGGTGTGCCTTTAATCACCAATAACGGCGCAAGAATAGAACAAACAGCTATATCGGCCAAGCCCAGACGATCACCGACCATATAACGGCCTTGATTATCGATCAAACGCTGGTTGAGATCGGTAATCAACTCCGTCATACGTAGCTTGGACTGCTCCACTTTTTCAGGACTCAGTTTATAGTTGGTCGACACCAGACTTTTTAATATTGGTTTAGAAATCTTTTCAAACTGACGTAAATAACCTTGCTCACCCATCATGATTTCAAGCGGATGATCACCCACTGACAACGCATGTGCCAATGACCAGCGACGAACATGTACACCAAGTTCATCAGTCAATTTGTCGATTTCTAAAGCTTGCTCGCGCAACTGTTCATCCCGTCTAAGCAAAGCATGCTCAGGATAGGTACTATCCAGATATAAAGCGATTTGTGTTGAATCGGCTATCCAATGTTTATCATCTTTCAACATCGGCAATAAGTATTGCCCAGATTTCAGATAGGTAAAAGCACGATGAAAACCAGGAATTAAATTATGTGCCACATAGTCCAATTCCTTATGATCTAACAACCAGCGAGCTTTTTCACAATAGTGAGACAAAGGAAATTGGTATAAAACCCGCATAGACTCTCCAAATTTATTTTTCTACTCAATCAAACCGAAGGTTTTCCTTACTGTAGAAGTAAAAATGAATGAATACAATGTCCTTTTAGCTCGATTTTTCATAATTTCAGCGAGTTTGCTTTATAAATATTCGTGGTGAGATTATTCCTTTATTTCATAGGAAAAGACTTTTCGCATTGATTAATATAGAAACAGAAGCCTTAAATCTATGTTTTTAATAAATATTTAATATCTACTTTTCTGTTATTTTTCTCATAATAAATGCTTAGGAATTATTATGATATACAAGCCATAACTGATGGTTTAGTGGAAAAGTAAAACTTTTGTAAAGTCTCTCTTATCTATTAGAGGTGCTCACATGTCCAGTAATCAATCAGTGATTCAAGCTCAAACACAACTGATTTCAAATGATCAGCAGGCCATCAATGCTGCCTATCAAGTTGCTGACTTTGCATTAGAAGATCGAAATAATCGTGATCAAAATCGGGTTTTGCCCACAGAACAAATTATTCAGTTTAGCCAAAAGGGGCTTGGTGGAATTCGTGTGCCACAACAATATGGCGGTGCTTTTGTCTCGAATAAAACCTTGGCACATGTGTTTCGTATTTTAAGTAAAGCCGATGCCAACGTTGGACAAATCCCACAAAACCAGTTCGGACTATTAAATTTTATTAATATCACAGGTTCAGATGCGCAAAAACAGTTTATTTACGCTGAAATACTCGCAGGAAAACGCCTTGCCAATGGTGGGCCTGAAAAAAATTCTAGAGATACCAAAGCCATCCAAACCACTTTAAGGTTGGAAAATGGTCAATACTTCTTAAACGGGGAAAAATTCTACTCAACTGGAACCAGCTTTGCAGACTGGCTTGCGATTCGAGCACTTCATCCAGATGGTTATATCGTATTGACTCTGGTTGACCGTCATGCCGATGGTGTTGAAGTGATTAATGACTGGAATGGCTTTGGTCAACGTACTACAGCCAGCGGAACAGTTAAACTTCATAACGTCATTGCCGATCCGTCCTTATTTTTTGATGAGCGTATTATTGCAGATACCCCCAACGTTCGCGGTGCGTATTCTCAACTTCTTCAAGTTGCCATTGATGTCGGGATTGCTGAAGCAGCCTTTGATGACACTTTATCCAGCATTCGTAAAGCACGCCCAATTATTGATGCAGGTGTAGAAAAAGCCAGTGAAGAACATTACACCCTACAAGAAGTTGGCAAACTCAATATCTTGCTCGATGCGGCCATATTATTACTCGATGATGCTGCCGAATATCTGGATGAACTGGATCAACTTACAGAAATCTCTGCCGAACAAGCCGCACGTGCGTCTATTTTAGTAGCAGAAGCGAAGATTTATGCCAATGACGCCGCCCTACATATCTCCGAAAAGCTACTCGAACTTGGTGGAAGCCGTGCCAGCCTGAGCCAACATAATCTTGATCAACACTGGCGCAATGCTCGTGTGCATACCCTACATGATCCTGTGCGTTGGAAATTCCATGCCATCGGTGACTATTACCTCAATGGTACCCACCCTGCCCGCCATGCTTGGATTTAAGGAGTACATCATGACCTCATACCAAGAATTACAAGGTTTTGCCAAAACCCATTTAAAAGCGGCTCACATTATTGAAAGCGATGCCGAAGCCCTTGAAATTGCCACGCAACTGAGTCAGCAGTTTAAACAAGCAGCGGTTGAGCGCGATGCCAATCGAAACTTGCCGTTCACTGAAATCGAAGCCTATAGTCAATCAGGTTTATGGGCGATTACTGTTCCAAAACAGTATGGCGGTGCAGAAGTTTCCAGCCTGACTGTTGCCAAAGTGATTGCGCTGTTTAGTGGTGCGGATGGTTCGATTGGACAAATTCCACAAAATCACTTCTATGCACTGGAAGTATTGCGCAATACTGGTACTGAAGCGCAAAAGAAACGTCTTTATCACGAAGTATTACAGGGTGCACGTTTTGGCAATGCCTTAGCTGAATTTAAAACCCGCACTTCTGCACATAAACAAACCACCATAATCCCAAGCGAAAACGGTTATCTGATTCAGGGAGAAAAGTTTTATTGCACGGGTAGCTTGTTTGCACATCGTATTCCTACCCTAGTGGTTGATGAAAAGGGTAATGAGTTTCTGGCTTTAGTACAACGCGACAGTCAAGGCTTAGAACTGATTGATGACTGGTCTGGCTTTGGGCAACGCACCACGGGCAGCGGCACAGTCAAGTTTAATCAGGTCTTCGTTGCCAAAGAAGATGTGATTCCTTTTGATACTGCCTTTAAGCAACAGTCTTTGGTTGGCCCATTTGCTCAAATTATGCATGCTGCGATTGAAGTCGGCATTGCTCGTGCTGCCTTTGAGGAAACACTGGAGCGTGTGCGTGTTGCCCGCCCTTGGATTGATGCCAATATTGATTCCGCCACACAAGACCCTTTAACCCTGTCTGAGCTGGGTCGTATCGCAACCGATGTCAAAGCCAGCGAATTACTCCTCAAACAGGCAGCTCTATCCGTCGATAAAGCAAAACAGGATCTCAATGCAGAGAGCTTAGCTAAAGCCTCAATTGATGTGGCAAAAGTCCGTGCGCATAGTACCGAAACTGCCTTAAAAGCCTCCTCTAAACTGATTGAATTGGCCGGCAGTCGTGGCAGTCAACGTGCTGATGGTCTGGATCGGCATTGGCGTAATGCACGGGTTCATACCCTGCACGATGCTGCACGCTGGAAATATTACTTCATTGGTAATTATGTGTTGAATGACATTCTGCCACCACGTCGGGGGACTTTATAATGAGTCAAAACCTGCCGAAGAAAATTTTACTGAACGCCTTTGATATGAATTGTGTCGGTCATATTAATCATGGCTTATGGACGCATCCGCGTGATCAATCACATCGATTTAATGAACTCAATTATTGGACTGAGTTAGCCCAAACGCTGGAACAAGGTCTTTTTGATGGTTTATTCCTTGCGGATATTACAGGGGTTTATGATGTCTATCAGAATGGGATTGAGCTGACCCTAAAAGAGTCCATTCAACTGCCAAGCCATGATCCTTCTACCCTGATTTCGGCCATGGCCTTGGTCACGCAGAATTTAAGCTTTGGTGTCACGGTCAATCTCAGCTATGAGCAGCCCTATCAATTTGCACGGCGATTTGCCAGTCTGGATCATTTAACCCAAGGTCGTTTGGGCTGGAATATTGTCACAGGCTATCTGGACAGTGCTGAACGCTTAATTGGGCAAAAAGGCTTGAAAGATCATGATGCGCGTTATGATCAGGCCGAGGAGTTTTTACAGCTTTGCTATCAATATTGGGAAGGCTCTTGGGAAAATGACGCCTTAAAGAAAGATAAGCAACAGCGTATTTTTACAGATCCAAATAAAGTCCACTCGATCAATCATCAAGGCCAATATTACCAAAGCCAAGGAGTGTTTCAGGTTGCGCCATCGTTACAGCGTACCCCAACACTCTTCCAAGCAGGTGCATCACCGAAAGGTCTGCAATTTGCCACGCGTCATGCCGAATGTATTTTTATTGGTGGTGATCAACCTGAAAAGATTCGTCAGCAAGTCAATAAAATACGCTTACAAGCAATACAGCAAGGCCGTGATGAAAATGCGATTAAAATCTTTGTCGGCATCACCGTGGTGGTCGCTGAAACACATGAGCTTGCTCAACAAAAACTGGCTGAATATCGCCAATATGCCAGTCCAGAAGCAGGTTTAGCGCATTACGCCAGCTCAGTCGGCATTGATCTTGCCAAGTTTGCAGATGATGAAGCGATTCCTTATCAAAAGAGCAATAGCATTGCCTCCGTCAATGAGAAGTTTAAAGAACAACGTATCAGCAAGAATGACTTAAAAGCGCAACATGTGCTGGGTGGACGTTATCCGCTGATTGTCGGCAGTGGTGCTGAAGTTGCGGAATATCTGATTAAGCTACTCGATCAAACTGGCATTGATGGTTTTAACCTGACTCGTACGGTTGCTCCAGAATCTCATCATGATTTTATTCGACTGGTAATTCCAGAATTACAGCAACGTGGACGTTATAAAACTGAATATGCCACAGGTTCATTACGCAATAAACTGTTTGCCCAAGGGGATCATTTAGCTGCAAGCCATCCTGCCGATCAGTTTCGATGTAGAGCGCAGAACAACACACATGACTTAAAAACAATTGAAGAAATTAGTGCTTAGCATTTAAACATTTAAGAATAGAATTGGAGAAATATATGGCTCAAACAGCCTCTAAAAAATGGTTGGGTATTGGCCTTGTCGTTGTTGTTGCGATTATTGCCTTATTGATTTGGAATAAGCAAAGACAGAACCACAGCAGTGAACTGGTGATTGGGATTAGTCCGTCTTTTGCACATCCGTTACAAGTCGCTGCGGATGAAGCCAAACAGCAAGGTTTAAATGTCAAATTGGTCGAGTTTTCCGATTGGAATACGCCGAACATTACACTAAATCATGGTGATATTGATGCAAATTTTTTCCAGCATCAGCCCTTCCTGGACAATGCCATTAAAGAAACTGGCTTTAAATTAAAATCATTTGCTGCAGGCGCAGCATCACATGTCGGACTGTATTCAAAAAAATATAAAAGCTTTGATGAACTACCAAATGGTGCAACTGTTGCCATTCCAAATGATCCTGTCAATCAAGGGCGTGCTTTATTGCTATTGCAACAAGCCAAGCTGATTGAACTGAAAGACAGCAATAATCACCTTTCTGCATTGAAAGACATTACGGCAAATCCGAAGAACCTGAAATTTACCGAAGTTGAAGGCCCACAAACTGCTCGTGCCATTGATGATGTTGATCTGGCATTTGGCTATCCACATTACCTACGTCTAGCCAAAACAGCTGATCCTGAAAGTGCGTTATTGTTTGATGACAATACCAATAAGCGTTATGCGATTTTATTTGTGGTGCGTGATGACTATCAGGATAAAGACAGCAAACTACAGAAGTTTGTCGAGATTTATCAAAATTCACCGAAAGTCAAAGCGGCATTGGATAGCGATTTTGGTCCAACGTTGTGGTTCCCTGGCTGGAAATAAGGAGAACAATCATGGTGAGTTTTGGTTCACAGGTCGATTTTTCAGTCCCGCATCTGAAAATACGCGGTTTAAATAAGTTTTATGATGTACAGGGCCAACGCTTACATGCCTTAAAAGACATTAATGTGGATATTCCCAAAGCACAGATTGTTGGGATTATCGGGAAAAGCGGTGCCGGTAAATCCTCCCTGCTGCGTACCTTAAATGGTCTGGAGTCGATTGATACAGGCAGTATTTTAATTCATCAGCAAAATATTGCTGAACTCAGCCATGCCGAGTTGATCAAGACTCGGCAGAAAATTGGCATGATTTTTCAGCATTTTAATCTAATGTCTGCAAAAACCGTATGGGAAAATGTGGCTTTACCGCTACGTATTGCGGGTTATGCTAAGGCCGAAATTGAGCAACGGGTCAGTGAAGTACTGACGCTGGTTGGCTTACAGGCAAAGCGAAATGATTACCCTGCTCAACTCTCTGGTGGACAAAAACAACGTGTCGGTATCGCTCGGGCCCTGGTTTCTCAGCCTGAAATCCTGCTCTGTGATGAAGCCACCTCAGCACTGGACCCTGAAAGTACCGCCAATATTCTGTCCTTATTAAAACAGATCAACCGAGACCTCGGTTTAACCATTGTCTTGATCACTCATGAGATGCAAGTCATTCAAGAGATTTGTGATCAGGTGATCGTGATTGATCAAGGTGAGATTATTGAGTCTGGGCAAGTCTGGTCGGTATTTTCCAATCCGCAACAACAGATCACTCAGGAATTACTCAATTTTGAGCAGGTAAATTTACCTTTTGAACTAAGTCAAACCATTCTGCCTGAGAGTACACATCAGATTTTAAAACTGAAATATGTCAGTGAATCACAAGCCGCTCCTGATCTTTATGAATTGCTGAATGGCTTTAATCGACCTGTTCAAATCTATCACAGTCAGATAGATAGCATTCAGCAGCGTACCATCGGCTCACTGATCATCGGGATTCGCAATCTCGACTTTGATCTCAACCACTCACAATTTGAAAAACATCCTGCAATAACACAACTTGAGGTGATCGGTTATGTACAATCAACTCATTGATCTATTACTCACAGGTACGACCGATACTTTAATCATGGTCGGTGTCTCTGCGATTCTGGCCTTTTTGATTGGTCTGCCGATTGCTTTAATTCTAGTGAGTACTGCTGATTTTGGGATTTATCCTTCAAAGAAAATCAATCAGCCTTTGGGCTGGATCATTAACATCACTCGCTCCGTGCCCTTTCTGATTTTAATGGTGGCATTGATTCCATTTACCCGTTGGATCGTTGGCACCAGCTATGGCGTATTGGCTGCGATTGTGCCCTTAACCATCGCCGCTATTCCGTTCTTTGCCCGTATTGCCGAAGTCAGCCTGCGTGAAGTGGATCAAGGTCTGATTGAAGCAGCACAAGCAATGGGCTGTAACCGCAAGCAGATTCTTTGGCATGTATTGCTTCCTGAAGCTTTACCAGGGATTGTTGCAGGCTTTACCGTGACCATTGTCACCATGATCAGTTCCTCTGCTATTGCCGGTGCCATTGGTGCAGGTGGTTTGGGCGATATTGCTTATCGTTACGGCTATCAACGTTTTGATATGCAAGTGATGCTGGCGGTAATTTTAGTGCTGATTGTTTTGGTGATGTTGGTACAAGTCACAGGCGATAATATTGCCAAACAACTGGATAAACGCAAAGTTTAAGTCCGAAATAAAAATCCGCACGCGCCATGACCTGACTTTGTCATGGCTTTCATGTAAAATCAGCAGCAATTTTTAAATAACACATTTGTGAGTGGTTTCATGGGTTTTAATTGCGGTATTGTTGGTCTGCCAAACGTAGGTAAATCTACATTGTTTAATGCATTAACAAAGGCAGCGATTGCAGCTGAAAACTTTCCGTTTTGTACCATTGAACCGAATACAGGTATTGTCCCTGTTCCAGATCCACGCCTAGACAAACTTACAGCAATTGTTAAACCGCAACGTGTTATTCCGACTACGATGGAATTTGTTGATATCGCAGGTTTGGTTGCTGGTGCATCAAAAGGTGAAGGTTTGGGTAACCAATTCCTTGCCAATATCCGTGAAACGGATGCAATTGCACACGTGGTTCGTTGTTTCGAAGATGAAAACGTGATTCACGTAAATGGTAAAATTGATCCTTTAGATGATATCGCGACCATCAACACTGAACTTGCACTTGCTGACCTTGATACCGTTGCCAAAGCATTGTTACGTTTGACTAAAGCGGCGAAAGGTGGCGATAAAGAAGCACTTGCAACTAAAGCTGTATTAGAAAAAATCCAACCTTTACTTGATGAAGGTAAACCAGCACGTGCCGCTGACCTTTCTGATGACGAACGTAAAGCAGTTCGCGGTTTTGGTTTAATGACACTTAAACCAACCATGTATATTGCCAACGTTGCAGAAGATGGTTTTGAAAATAACCCACATCTTGAAGCGGTTAAAAAACTTGCTGCTGAAGAAAATGCGATTGTTGTACCCCTTTGCAACCAGATCGAAGCTGAGATTTCATTATTAGAAGATGAAGACCGTGCTGAATTCTTGGAAGCGATGGGCATGGAAGAACCAGGCTTAAACGTTGTGATTCGTGCAGGTTATAGCTTACTTGGCTTACAAACTTACTTCACTGCAGGTGTACAAGAAGTTCGTGCTTGGACAGTTAAAGTCGGTGCGACTGCGCCGCAAGCGGCTGGTGTGATTCATACTGACTTCGAAAAAGGCTTTATCCGTGCTGAATGTGTTGCTTATGATGACTTCATTCAATACAACGGTGAAAGTGGTGCCAAAGAAGCTGGTAAATGGCGTTTAGAAGGTAAAACTTATGTCGTTCAAGATGGCGACGTATTGCACTTCCGTTTTAACGTCTAAGTCAGTTTTTTGATTTCCAAACCGCCAATAAGGATCTTATTGGCGGTTTTTTATTATCAAGAATTTAATCTTTTAAAATGGCTTACGAAACTGTTTGTGGTTTCATATCCATTTCAGCACGTTTCATTTGTGCCTCTTTTAAAATGCGCTGATGTAACGGCTTACGGAATCCGAGTAAAAAGACAAACTCAGCCAATACAAATAATGGTCCAATCGCTAGACCAATCACATCATCGACAAAGGCTGGTTTTTTCTTCTCGAAATAATGCCCCACGAACTGAAACACCCAGCCCACCACAAAAATACCGATACTGATCCCTAACCAACTCCACATTGGTAAAGCCGCAATTTTCACAGCCAGTGGATATACCAAGGCCAATAAAGCCAGCATCAAAAGACCAAATAGCTTATCGAGTGAAAGATAATAGATTGTACTTAATACAATTAGCACCGATGCCAATGTGACTGAAACACTGGAAATTTCTATACCCGCACGTGCGGTTAAACATAGAATAGAAAAAACAATTAGAGGAATCCCCACAAAATGGGTCACAATATTATTTCGATCTAAGTGATAAGCCGCATATTGGCTGAGTAGACGTTCCAAATTTGTCATTTCTCATTCCTCATCTCATGTGTTTATACTGTTAATCTATAAGAAATATTGCAGCAAAGTTGTCATGTAGCTGACAAATGGACTTATTTATTAAGGGAACAACCGTGTTAGATCACATTTATATTCAACATTTACAGCAAAATTCATGGTTTAGTCATCTGGCAGAGCCCTTTCAAAATTTTATTATTGAGTATGGCAAGAAACAGATCGTTGAAAAAAATGCAGCCGTTTTTAGTGCACAAGATAAGTTTGATGGTGTTTATGGGGTACTAGAAGGCTCAATCAGCTTGGGTTATATCGATGTCAATGGCAATGAAGCGATTGCTGCTATTGCAGAACCGATCATGTGGTTCGGTGAAATTTCCCTGATTGACCAGCAGCCCCGTTCGCATGATGCGATCGCCCTGAAAAAAAGTGTCGTCTTAAAAATCCCCGCACAGCCACTGAATGATTTTTTGCTTAAAAATCCGTATTACTGGTATTACTTCGCCTTGCTGACCAGCCAAAAATTACGCTATGTGTTTTTAGAGCAAATCGCAATTCAAACCCAAAGCATTAGCCAACGTCTGGCACAACGCTTACTGTTTATTTTAGAAGGCTATGGTAACCGCGCTCAGATTCAGGATTTTAGTATCCAAATCTCTCAAGACCAATTGGCCAATATGCTGACAATCTCCCGACAGACTGTAAATCAGGAACTCAATTTATTTGAAAAACAGGGCATCATTCGTCTCGGTTTTAAAAAAATTGAAGTAATTGATATAGTTCGACTGAGACAATTAGCAGCAGTGGGATATATAAAAGAGCACTAGCAGCATGTGATTTGTATTATTTTTAAACAGACCTGTGAGCTAAATTGGTCAATATCGCGTCAATCTTAAAGCTAAATTAAAAGAAAAAATCTCACTATAAAATGATACTTACAAATTAAAATATGTCACAAAATTATTGTGCTTTTTCCTTATAAACTCATCTAAATTAAGGCTAAGCACTATCGCTTACTAAAATGTAGAATACAATCATGAGAAAAATCGCAACTATTCTAACAGCAGGCTTATTTACAGTATTAAGTGCTAGCGCATTTGCCTGCCCGAAAGGAACTCAAATCCAAGGTGGTACAGGACCAAATCATAAAGGTGGAAAATGTGTTGCAACTGGTGTTGTGAAAACCAAAAAAGAAACAACTAAAGCAACCACTACAGCGAAACAAGAAGCGGTTAAGACCAAAGATACAACCAAGCATGAAGCGATGAAGGCTACGACAGATACTAAAAAAGCAGCGAGTACCACAACAACTCAAGTGAAACAAGATGCAGCTAAAACCGTTAAAACCCATTAAGTTTTAGCAATAGCTTTAACCACTAAAAAGCGAGATTATTGATCTCGCTTTTTTTTATTCTCATTTTGGCGAGGTATTCCCCAAGGCAGGATTATCAATCGCATCTTTACATTGCGCTTTATCACGTTCGTAATCAGCCTGTTTTTGTGCTGACCCATTGCCATTATCTTTTACATCACGCGCCCATGTATCCAGACTGGTCAGTGCTTTACGGCAAAGTGCATATTTTCCTTCGGTTACCGAGTCAGTCATTTTAACGTTGATTCGCCAATCGGTACTGAGCTGACGCAAAGGTTTTCTGACTTTTTCTTCAATATCGGCAGTCTGTTTATTGTAAACAATCGAATCGATGTTATTCATCAACGTCCATGCCGCATTGGCATAGGTTGTTGCATCATTATTCAGTTTCGGCGCAGGTTTGATTTCGACCTTTTCTTTTGGTTCAGTACTTGAGTTTCCACAAGCAGCCAATAAAAAAGTACTGCATATCACAATTGCAGCTACACGAAAGTTTGGATTAGACATATCAAATTGCCGATGAAACATTTGGCCATTATGCTAGTCAATTTGGGAATAATTCTCAATGCTTGTTACTTATTTACTCAGCAGTATACCTTTTATTCTAAACAATTGATTTTATATTCTTGTTCAGCATAAAGTCAGACTTACTCATATATAAAAAAATAAAACTTCAAGAAGGAAGAAAACCAGCATGTCACACATCAAGATTTATGCCTTGCAGTCCACGATTGAGCAGTTTAGACCTCAACTTTCACATGCAATCCATCAGGCTTTGGTTGAAAGCTTAAATTATCCTATGGAAAAGAAATTTCAGCGTTTTATTGCTTTAGCTAAAGAAAACTTTATTTATCCCAGTGATCGTAGTCAGTACTACCTTATTATCGAAATTTCGATGTTTGAAGGTAGAAGCATCGAAGCAAAAAAAAGCTTGATCCAAAGCATTTTCAGCAATATTGAGCAACAATGCGGGATTTCACCCCAAGACATTGAAATCACAATTTTTGAAACACCAAAATGCAATTGGGGAATCCGTGGTCAAAATGCGGATGAATTACAGCTCAATTATCAGGTCAATGTTTAAACAGACAAATACCCTCCTAAGTGCTATTTTTTTGTCTAACAAAAACCATGTTTTTTTGTGATATACGGGCTTAATTCAGCACAAAGTTCTGCTATGCTTAAACACAAATTACTCAGGATAGGATCATTCGCATGAGCGTCACTCTTGGAACTCCACTTCAATCTTCTGCATTTAAGGTTTTACTGTTAGGTTCTGGAGAGCTTGGTAAAGAAGTTGTGATTTCTTTGCAGCGCTTAGGTGTAGAAGTTCATGCTGCAGATCGTTATGATCATGCACCTGCCATGCAAGTTGCACATTATGCCTACACCCTGAATATGGCAGATCCAACCGAATTAAAACAATTAATTGAAAACATAAAACCGAATTTGATCGTTCCCGAAATTGAAGCGATTGCTACTGAAGTTTTAATTGAAATTGAACAAAGCCAAACTGCAACGGTAATTCCATCGGCTAAAGCAGTCAATCTCACCATGAATCGTGAAGGGATTCGCCGTTTAGCTGCTGAAGAACTTGGCTTACCTACCTCTGCTTATCGCTTCGCGAATACACTGGAAAGCTTCCGCGCAGCCTGTGATGACATTGGTTATCCAAACTTTGTAAAACCCGTGATGTCTTCTTCAGGTAAAGGCCAATCTCGCGTTAAGAGTTTTGATGAGGTGGATGCGGCCTGGGACTACGCAATGCAAGGTGGTCGGGTTAATCAAGGTACAGTAATTATTGAGTCACAGATTGATTTTGATTTTGAAATTACTCTGCTCACAGTCCGCGCCAAAAATCCAGAAACAGGTGAAATCGAAACACATTTTTGTGATCCGATCGGACACCGTCAAGATGCTGGTGACTATGTCGAGAGCTGGCAGCCCCAAGCCATGACGCCTGTTGCGTTACAAGAATCAAAACGGATTGCAAATAAGGTCACAGTTGCGTTAGGTGGTTGTGGTATCTTCGGGGTAGAACTGTTTATCAAAGGCGATAAAGTCTGGTTTAGCGAAGTCTCGCCACGCCCACATGATACGGGTTTAGTGACTTTAGCTTCGCAGTTCCAAAGTGAATTTGAATTGCATGCACGTGCAATTCTCGGTCTGCCTGTCAATACAGCACGCCATAGTGTGGCTGCAAGTGCAGTGATTTATGCAGGTGTAGATGCCAAGAACCTGAGTTTCACTGGCTTGAATCTTGCATTAGCCAATCCCAACACTGATCTACGTCTATTTGGTAAACCTGAAGGCTTTAAACGCCGCCGTATGGGTGTCGCAACAGCTCGTGCTGAAACAACCGATCTTGCACGTGAATTAGCACAGCATGCCGCAGACCAAGTGAGTGTACAAACCAACGCTTAAGATGACCTTAGGTTATTATCATCACAACTTCCCCTCTTTTTTAGAGGGGCTTTGATAGAAGACTCAGCTTTATGATCAAGACCTCTCCTTTGTTGAACTACGTCACCAGTCTTCATGATATTCAAGCGATTAACCAATGGCGTACGGATGTAGAAAAGCAATTACAGGAGAGTTATGAAAATGGACAACCCATTCGTGATGTGATTGGTGCGCGTTCAGATTCGATTGATGAAGCCTTGATCTTCCTTTGGAACCACGCAGGCCTAGATCAAACTGAATTGGGTTTATTTGCAGTCGGTGGCTATGGCCGCCATGAGATGCTGCCTTATTCTGATACCGATATCATGATTTTATCTGAGGATGAAATCAGTGAAGAACAAGAAAAACTGATCTCGACCTTTATTTCATCGTTATGGGATGTCGGTAATTTCAAACCCGGCATCAGCGTCCGTACCATTCAGAACTGTGTCGAACAAGCCATTAATGACTTAACTGTTGCCACCACCTTGATTGAAGCCCGTCTCATTACAGGCAATCAACAATTAGCCAAATGGCCACGCCGTATTGTTGCGCAAACATGGACGGATCAAACCTTCTATGATGCCAAAATGGCAGAACAAGCCAAACGCTATGCACAACACAATAATACTGAGAGTAATTTAGAGCCTGATATCAAAAATGCACCGGGTGGTATTCGCGATATCAACCAAATCGGCTGGATCGCCAAACGTCATTTCCGTGTCAATCGCATCTATGATTTAGTCCATTTAGGCTTTATTACTGAGTTTGAATTGGGTGTACTGGAAGAAGCGGAAAGTTTCTTATGGGAAATTCGTACCCACTTACACCGTTTAGCCAAACGCGATGAAAATCGTCTGTTGTTTGAATATCAACGTGATATCGCAGCAAAGTTTGGCTATGTACGTGAAGAAGGTCAGCCTGTTAATTTTGCCGTTGAACAGTTCATGAAGCGCTACTATCGTACTGCGCAGCAAGTTTCAACGCTGAATGAAATGCTACTCGCCTATTTCAATGAATCGGTGATTACCCCGCGTCTGCCTGATTATGAACGTCATATCATCGACATCAATGAGCGTTTTAAAATTGTCGATGGCAAATTGGCTGTTCAGCATCACAAAGTCTTTTCAGAAGAACCAATTGCCATCTTAGAATTGTTCTATCTGTTGGCTAACCGTCCTGAAATTACCGGGATTCGCGCCCGTACCTTGCGTCTGCTTGTGCTTGCAGCCAAACGGATTGACCAGCGCTTCCGTAATAATCCAGAACATCAAGCTTTGTTTATGTCGATTATTCGCTCACCTCATTTATATGACACCATGGTAGCGATGAAGCGTTATGGCGTATTGGGCAATTACATTCCTGCTTTTGGGCAAATTACTGGATTAATGCAATACGACCTATTCCATATTTATACGGTCGATGCACATACGCTCCTATTACTGCGTAATTTAAGTCGCTTTAAAGAACCCGAATTTGCCAAAGAATTTCCTGTGGTTAGCTCTGTGTTTCAGCGTATCTCTCGCCATGACATCGTCTATATGGCCGCGATTTTCCATGACATTGCCAAAGGTCGTGGTGGTGATCACAGTGAACTGGGGGCATTAGATGCAATTGAATTCTGTCGTACCCATGGATTTACCGAACGTGAATGCAAACTGGTTGCATGGCTGATTAACAATCACCTGCTAATGTCCCTTACCGCACAGAAAAAAGATATTTCCGACCCAGATGAAGTCAGAGACTTTGCTGAAAAAGTCGGGGACATGGAGCATCTTGATTATCTCTATGCCCTGACGGTGGCCGATATTAACGCGACCAATCCAAAACTTTGGAATACATGGCGTGCATCACTCATGCGTCAGCTGTATACGTATGCACGTGATGTGATTCGTTCAGGCTTGGGCCGTCCAGTTGATTATCAAATGCTGATTGAAGATACCAAATTTGCTGCAAGTGAACTCTTGGTCAATGACTTCTCTCTGGCTGAAGTAGAGAAAGTCTGGCAAGAACTAGGCGATGAATACTTTGTCAAAGAATCCGCCAATGAAATTGCATGGCATACCCAAGCGATTTTACAACACGGCGATAATCCAGAACCTTTGGTATTATTACGTGCACATCGTAATGCGGCCGATGATGCGGTTCAGATCTTTATCTATACCCGTGATCAACCAAACTTGTTTGCCACCACGGTTGCGGTACTGGATCGTATGAACCTTGATGTTCAGGATGCACGCATTATCACTGCTTCAACCTCATTCAGCTTAGATACCTACCTGGTGCTTGACCGTTTTGGTACTTTACTAACTGACCCAGATCGCGAACGCAAAGTGAAAGCCGCTTTGGTTGATGCATTAAGCCATTCGGATCAATATCCAGGGATCATGCAACGCCGTATCCCCCGTCATTTGCGTCATTTTGATGTGCAAAATACCGTGGATATTGTCTTGAACCCGACGTTACAGCAACACATGGTTGAAATTTCGACCCTTGACCATCCGGGCCTACTGGCACGTATCGGTGGTTTATTCATGTTGCAAGGTTTGGATATCCATTCTGCAAGAATTGCCACACTGGGTGAACGTGCGGAAGATATTTTCTTTGTCACCAAGAAAAATGGTGTCTTGCTCAGCGATGAAGAAGTGAAAACTTTTGCGGAAAGCTTAAAAGCCGCTTTAGATGAAGCCTCGAATCAAATTTGTAATCCATCTTAAATTTTATTGTTTGGTAACTGTTTAAATGAACTCTAGCTTGTCGTTATTGCATCCCTATCCTTTTGAAAAGTTAAATCAACTATTTAAAGATGTGCAACCTGCCAATTTACCTTTGATTCCTTTATCGATTGGTGAGCCTAAACATCCAGCCCCAGAGTTCGTTAAACAAGCGATTATTGATAATTTTGCCCACTTATCAACCTACCCAAACAGTAAAGGCCTGCCTGAGTTGCGTCAAAGTATTGCACAGTGGCTCACCAATCGCTTCAAGTTGAATCATATTAGTGCAGAGGATCATATTCTGCCTGTTTCTGGTACACGTGAAGGGATCTTCTCTTTTGTACAGGCCTTGATTAAACGTGAAGATGCACCCTATGTGGTGATGCCAAATCCGTTTTATCAGATCTATGAAGGTGCAGCCCTGCTTGCAGGTGCAAAACCCTATTTCATTAACTGTACCGAAGAAAATGGTTACCTCGGTGACTTTGATGCAGTCCCTGCGGAAGTCTGGGAAAAAACAGCATTACTGTTTGTGTGTACCCCAGGCAACCCAACAGGAACGGTTCTGTCAAAAGAGCAGTTTAAAAAACTGATTGCACTATCTGACCAATACGGTTTCGTGATTGCATCGGATGAATGCTATTCAGAACTTTGGTTTGATCAAGCACCGATTGGGCTTTTAGAAGTGTGTGCCGAAATGGGTCGTGATGATTATAAGAATTGCATCGTTTTCCATTCCCTGTCTAAACGTTCAAACTTACCGGGCATGCGTTCTGGTTTTGTTGCAGGTGATGCGGCTTTATTAAAACCATATCTGCAATACCGCACCTATCACGGCGCTGCAATGCCAGTACAAAATCAACTGGCGTCGATTGCGGCATGGAATGACGAAGCACATGTTGAAGAAAACCGTCAGCAGTACCGTGCAAAGTTTGATTTATTCCAGTCTAAACTTGGTCATCTATTGCCATTACAAAAACCAGATGCAGGTTTCTATTATTGGTTAAAAGTGGACAACGATGAGACTTTTGCCAAAATGCTGATGGAAAAAGCGCATATCAAGGTTTTACCAGGTCGTTATTTGTCAAGAGATACTGAACAAGGCAATCCTGGTGAAGGTCATGTCAGAATGGCCTTAGTGGCTGATTTAGCACAATGTGAAGAAGTGGTCAAACGCCTGAAAGCCATCCTTTAAATTAAAAAATCCCCGAACATTCGGGGATTTTTTCTAGGGAACTTACAGCTATTAATAAAGCACCCTACTGTATCAAACCTGCCCAATAAGCAAGAGGGTGGCAATCAAAACCATTAATCCCCCAGAAATACGGCTAACCCGTTTCACTGCCAGCGGTCGCGTTCTCAGTATTCTTTTAGCTGCAATCCCGACCAGTACATACACTACAGCACAACTGAGTAAATGAACCATCCCCAACAAAATAATCTGGGTTGTCGGTGAAAATGCCATTTGAGGATGAATAAAGGGGGGTAATAAAGCAAAAAATAGCAATAACACTTTTGGGTTTAAACCACTAATACCAACCCCTTTAATTAACCATGAACGTGCAGAATCTAAAGATTGTGTTGTATTACTCTCAGTAGAAATAGTGGCAGGATGCATAAATAGCCGCACTCCCATCCAGAATAAATAACAAGCCCCCATGACTGTCATTACAGTGAGTAAAATCGGGTAATGTTGTACCAATGCACCGACCCCCGCAGCAACACATAAAATTGCCATGAGATGCCCGAGCACCAAGCCTGTGACCGCATTTAAAACAAACTGCCCTCGAACACCTGCAAGAATGGCATATGCCCAATCCGCACCAGGTGTTAAAACGAATAAAATCGAAACACACCAAAACGCAAAAATCACACTGAGTTCCATTAGCAACGCCCTTCTCAATTCATAAATGCTATTTTCAACAGCCTTTTTTTTCACCGTTCGGTGAAGATTGTTGAGAAAGGATATGCTTTAATGAAGAAAATGTTATTCTAAATACTTCTACATCTTCAAAGCCCTAAGGGAGATTCTTCTAAATGGATCGCATTGATAAGAAAATTATTGCTGAACTACAAGCAAATGGGCGATTATCTATCACAGAGCTGGCCGAAAGAATCGGTTTAAGTCTGTCTCCCTGCCACCGTCGCGTCAAAGCACTTGAAGAAACAGGAGTAATCAAAGGCTATCATGCCGATTTGGAAGCCTCAAAAATTGGGCTTAATTTCTCAGCCATTATCTTTGTCACCTTAAAAGACGGCGATAAAAAAGCCCTTTCTGCTTTTGAAGAAAAAGTTATTGAAATTGCCAATGTGATTCAGGCACAACGTTTATTTGGAAATCCAGATTATTTATTGCATGTGGTTGCTAAAGACTTGGCCAGTTTCCAAAAACTCTACGATGACAGCCTCTCTGCATTACCCAATGTTCAACGTTTGACCTCAACCATTGTCATGAAAAATGTGGTCTCCAATCGTTTACTGCCTCTTTAAGCATTAATGATCATTTGGGGTAGAATAAAAAGTTCGGGATTGAAACAATTCACACTTTTCCTAAGCTGAAAAGTCATAAACATAAGCGACTTTATTAATTTTTTTATCTGCTTAATCTCTCTTGACCAACTGCTGAAATCTTCGTCTATACTTAGCCATCAAAACTTGATGACTATGGAAAGATGACTTCTCACACTCCCAAGAAAATAAAGAAAAAGGGTTGGCTGATTTTAGCAATCGTTATTGTACTTATTATTGCTATCATCATTCTTTGGCAGACTGGGGCGACTAAAAAAACAACAGATACTGGACCACAAAAAGGTAGCACTACAACGACACAGAAAGCGGCCTTGACCGTTACCGTAGCCCAACCTGAGCTACAAAACTGGAAACAGACCTTGACTGCAAATGGCAACATCGCTGCTTGGCAAGAAGTCATCATTGGCAGTGAGCTCTCAGGCCAACGTCTGACCCATGTCAACGTCAATGTAGGTGATGAAGTCAAACGCGGTCAGGTCTTAGCAGAAATTAACAGTGACACCATTCGCGCCGACCTCGCTGTAGCCAAAGCAAGTTATGCAGAAGCGCAAGCTGTGCTGAGTGATGCCATCACCCATAATAAACGTATCCAGCAACTCAAAAATACTGGGGCAATTTCAGCTCAGGAATCCACCCAATACCAAACCTCTCAGGCCACGGCACAAGCACGTCTTGATGCAGCTAAAGCTCAGATCGAAAGCAATCAATTACGCCTAGCCCAAACCCAAGTGATTTCACCTGATAATGGCGTGATTTCAGCGCGTACAGCAACTGTTGGTGCTTTAGCTCAAACAGGACAAGAACTGTTTCGTCTCATTCGCAATCATCGTCTGGAATGGCGTGCAGAAGTCACGACGTCTGATTTATACAAACTCCAGCAAGGGATGGCAGCACATATTGTTTCACCAGATCCAGCACAGCCCGCAGTTATCGGCAAAGTAAGAATGATTGCACCTGTCATCGATCCACAAACCCGTTACGGGCTGGTCTATGTGGATATTCCAACCACACAGGCAGTCCGGATGGGTATGTTTGTCAAAGGTGAGTTTGATTTAGGCCAAAAACCAGCAACAACCATTCCTCAAACCGCCCTACTGTTACGTGATGGTTTTTCATATGTGTTTATTGTTGCGAATAACAATCGTGTAAGCCAACAAAAGGTTGCCGTTGGTCGTCGTCTTGGTGATCGCGTCGAAATCCTGAATTTAGCCCCGAATGTCAAAGTGGTTTCGTCAGGCACTGGCTTCCTGACAGATGGAGATCTCGTCAACATCGTCAAAGAGATTCCAGATACCCCATTAAGCAAACAGCTTGTGACTGTACAGGAGAAATAAGATGAATTTCTCCGCTTGGTCAATCCGAAATCCTATTCCTGGCATTTTATTATTTATTATGCTTGGATTAGCGGGCTTACTCTGTTTTAAATGGATGAAAATCCAGCAGTTCCCAGATATTGAACTGCCAATGGTTACTGTCACTGCCGCACTTCCCGGTGCAGCACCACCACAACTTGAAACCGAAGTTGCACGTAAAATTGAAAATTCTATTGCAACCTTACAAGGATTAAAAAACCAATACACCAATATCAAAGATGGCGTAGTCACAATTACAGCCGAATTTCAACTTGAAAAACCATTACAAGAAGCGGTGGACGATGTTCGGAATGCAGTTTCTCAAGTACGCTCCGATCTACCCGCCGATTTACGCGATCCCATTGTCAGTAAAATTAATCTCTCTGGCTCACCCATTCTGACCTATACCATTCAATCCCCAAAAATGGATGAAGAAGCACTATCATGGTTTGTAGACTATGATATTGCCCGTGCGATGCTACAAGTTAAAGGGGTTGGTGCAGTTTCACGTGTGGGAGGAGTAACTCGTCAAGTTGAAGTTGAACTCGATCCTGAAAAATTATTAGCACTCAATACAACTGCAACTGATATCACGCGTCAACTTCGCTTGACCCAGCAAGATGCTTCTGGTGGACAAACCAAAATTGGCGGCAGTGAACAATCCATTCGAACGATTGCCACCGTCAAATCAGCAGCTGAAATCGGTGCTATGGATATCGCCTTGAGTGATGGTCGGCATATCCGTCTTGATCAAGTTGCGACTGTCCGCGATGGGATTGCTGAACGGCGTTCCGCAGCATTATTAAATGGCCAACCTGTGATTGGCTTTGAAATTACCCGCAGCAAAGGTGCCAGTGAGGTCGATGTTCAAAAAGGTGTGACCGAAGCACTTGCAAAACTCAAAGCAGCACACCCCGATATCAAGATTACCGAAGCATTTAACTTCGTGAATCCGGTAGTTGACAATTATCATGGTTCGATGTCCCTACTTTATGAAGGTGCAATCCTTGCGATCTTGGTAGTGTGGTTGTTCTTGAGAGACTGGCGCGCTACGATTATTGCCGCAACCGCCCTGCCATTGTCAATTTTACCTGCCATGATTGGTATGTATTTCTTTGGTTTCACCCTCAACACTGTCACCCTATTAGCCATGTCCTTGGTGGTGGGGATTCTGGTCGATGATGCGATTGTTGAAATTGAAAATATCATCCGACATTTACGTATGGGCAAAACACCCTATGAAGCCGCGATGGAAGCCGCCGATGAAATTGGTCTAGCCGTCATCGCGACTACCTTTACCCTGATTGCCGTGTTCTTACCAACTGCATTTATGAGTGGTATTGCAGGTAAATTTTTTGTTCAATTTGGCTGGACTGCAGCGTTGGCAATTTTTGCCTCGCTCTTAGTCGCACGATTACTCACGCCAATGATGTCCGCCTACATTCTAAAACCTTGGATCGGGAAGGTAGAACAACATGATGAATTCACAACTGCCCAAGCGATAACCGACCAAGGGAACAGCAGACTCGCCAATGACCGCGCAAAAGATGGCAAAGTCATGCGCAGCTATATGCGTTTGGTGACGTGGTGCCTGAATCATCGATGGGTCACCTTAGGCGGAGCAATTGCCTTCTTTATTGCCTCACTGATGTTGATTCCATTGTTACCGACTGGTTTCGTTCCTCCACCAGATACCGGGCAAACCCAAGTTCGCCTAGAGCTAACACCGGGTTCTCAATTTAGAGACACCCTTAAAACAGCCGAATATACACGTAACCTAATTAAAGATTATCCAGAGATTAAAAGCATCTACACCACCATTGGCGGTGGTGCGGCTGGAACAGACCCCTTCTCGGGTGGTGCATCCAGTGAACCACGTAAGGCTACATTGACCATTCAAACCACCGAACGGTCAGATCGCAGTGCAAGCCTGCAAGATATTGAAGATCAAATTCGGCAACGACTCGCTCCTCTTCCCGGTGCGCGAATTCAAGTCGGACTTGCAGGTAATAATGGTCAATATCAGATTGCTCTCTCTGGAGATGATCCTGATGCACTGATGTCAACGGCTCGAAGCCTTGAACGTGAGCTGAGAACCATTCCTAATATTGGCAGTATCACGTCAAGTGCAGCCCTGATTCGTCCAGAATTGGTGATTCGTCCAGACTTCGCCAAGGCAGCAGATCTTGGCGTAACCACCTATGATATTGCTGAAACTTTACGAATCGCAACTGCAGGTGATTTTGATCAAAATCTGGCAAAGTTAAATTTATCTCAACGTCAGGTGCCAGTTGTGATCAAGCTTCCACTGGCTGCACGACAGGATCAGGAATTGATGAAGCGCCTCATGGTCAAAGGCAGTCATGGTCCTGTGATGTTGGGTAACATTGCCGAGGTCAACATTGAAAGCGGCCCATCACAAATTGATCGCTTTAATCGCTTACGTAACATCAACTTCAATATTGAGTTGAATAATCAACCTTTGGGGGATATTGCCGCAAAAGTGGACCAACTACCAACCATGAAAAATCTGCCACCAACGGTTAAACGCACCAATATTGGGGATGCCGAAGTCATGCAGGAATTATTCTCGAGTTTTGGTCTCGCCATGCTAACGGGTGTGTTATGTATCTATGTGGTGTTGGTATTGTTATTCAAAGACTTTTTACAACCTATTACCATTCTGGTCGCCTTACCCTTATCACTTGGTGGTGCATTCGTGATGCTGCTATTAGCGAAAAGTAGCTTCTCTATGCCAAGCTTGATTGGTCTGATCATGCTGATGGGCATCGCCAGTAAAAACTCAATCTTACTGGTCGATTACGCCATTATTGCAAGGAATGAGAAGCATTATTCTCGCTTGAACGCACTACTTGATGCCTGCCATAAACGGGCACGTCCGATTATCATGACCACACTGGCAATGGGTGCCGGGATGTTACCGATTGCTCTCGGTATCGGTACAGATCCGAGCTTTCGCGCACCAATGGCAATCGCTGTAATTGGAGGCTTGATTACCAGTACGTTTTTATCATTGCTGGTGATTCCTGTCGTCTATACCTTTATTGATGATATTAATCGCAAGATACACAGCTTGAGGAAGACCGAAGCCAAAACTATTGGACCAACGTAATAAGTGTGAATAAAAAAGGCGGTTTGAACCGCCTTTTTTATCTTGAATACAATATCAGCGCTAACATAAATAGCAGAAAAGCGAAACCTGCTAAATAATATAAATGATGCAGATGCCGATTTAACCATGACAGGTAAATACTTGAACCGATCAATTGAACAATAGTGAGATTCCAGATCAACACCAAACCGACCATCCAAAAACAGACCAAAGCATTTTGAACAACACTAAATTGAGGGTAAATCAAGATTACCAATACCGTATAGAACATCAAATTTTTCGGGTTTAACAAGCTTGAGAGCAAGCCGGATAGAAACGCCTTCAACTCGCTATTTTTTCGATGTTTTTTGATATGATACTCGGTATGATTGTTGGCTATTTTTACTGAGTGTGCCAAACGAAAACATTGAATGGTCAGATAAGCAAAATACATTACACCCAACCATTTCAGTAAGATTAATAAGTCAGCATTCATCCGCCCCATCAGGAATAGGCTGTAATAAATCACAATTAAAATAATCGCATTGCCAAATGCGATTCCTGCACAGGTATATCTCGCTACCGTTTTACTGCTTTGTATGACTGTTTTTAAAATTAAAAAGAAATCTGCCCCTGGTGTCAGCAAAGCGATAAAATGAGTGATCGCAATCGTCAGAAAAAGCTCCATACATCCTCTCCAAATCAATGGGAGTCAGCTTAAGAAAGTGCCATGCTTAATTCTTGTATGAAATTGCGTGAACTAAGATTTTTTATAATATTGCTTTGGGGTTATGCCAGTATGTTGCTTAAAAACACGATGGAAATGGCTTTGATCCGTAAATTCAAGTTCATGCGCTAACTGCGCTAAATCACACTTTTCTCTCAAGCGCTGCCGAGCCTGATTCACCTTGGCATTCAATTGATAAGCATGTGGTGTTAAACCAAAATAATGTTTAAATAAGCGTATTAATGCATAACGGCTGATCTGCATCTTTTCAGCTAGATTTTGCAAGGACAAACCATCAATATTGCCCTCAAGACACTGCAATAAATCAGGTAAATACTGCTGAAAGTAACGAGATGGGATGATTTTCTCCCAGTTAAAGTTTGGCAATAAAATATCAGTTAAAACCTGAATTAAATAATGCTCTTTTTCCAAGAGTGAGATTTGCGGATTAAATAAGATCGCATTTAAACCGGAGAATGCATGATAGACATATAAGTCATTGATGATATTTGGCTTTAATTGGGGAAAATATGATGTATCAACATCTATTTTTAGAAGCGTATTGTGTTGCAGCTCCTCAATCAATACAGCCAGCCATGTTGCATCCAGATGCATCATCTGGTAACTCCATGCCTGATTCTGAAGAGGATTACAGGAATGTTCTACATGAGCAGGAATAACAACAATACTACCTGGCTGAATCAAACGATCCTGGACTAAAAAACTTGAAAAATAACTCTGCCCTGCATCAACTGCCCCGATTGAAAATGTCGGATGGCTATGCGATTTATAACAGATTCGACTTTGACATGCCCTACGTGTTTCAACATAAGGCATGTCAGGATGATTCCAAAACTCGACAGTTGAGTCCAAAATAATTCAAACCTCAACCAAAACTCTACTCATCTACTTTTTCGCCAACGCCTTTTCAATATCGGCTTCCAATGCTTCAGGTTTTGTAGTCGGCGCATAACGCTCTAAAACCTCGCCATTACGTCCAACCAAAAACTTGGTGAAATTCCATTTAATATTACGACCTAAAAGACCTTTGGCTTCACGGGTTAAAAAACGGAAAATCACATGTGCTTCGGGGCCTTTTACATCAACCTTGGCAAACATGGGGAAACTAACTCCGTAATTACGCTGGCAATATGCGCCAATTTCTTTATTGGTTCCCGGATCTTGCCCTCCAAACTGATTGCATGGAAAGCCTAAAACTTCTAAACCTTGAGATTTGTATTTTTCATAAAGTTTCTCAAGTCCTGCAAATTGTGGGGTAAAGGCACACTTGCTTGCAGTATTTACAATCAGCATGACCTTGCCTTTATAATCAGCGAGCGCTTTTGTTTCTCCCTCTAACAATTCAGCTTCAAACTGATAAATATTACTCATGGATAAGTTTCCTCGTCGTTCTTTTCTTCTGTTTTAAGTTGTAATGATGCCGAATTTACGCAGTAACGCAGTCCCGTCGGCTGTGGACCATCTTCAAATACATGGCCTAAATGCGCATCGCAATCATGGCAGACAATTTCTGTTCTGACCATACCATGAGATAAATCTTCATGCTCTTCGATAGCAATGCTGTCAATTGGTTTAAAGAAGCTAGGCCAACCACAGCCACTATCGTATTTTGTATCCGAAGAAAATAATTCTGCACCACAACAACGACAGACATAAGTACCATGCTGTTTATTATTCCAATATTGTCCTGTAAATGCTGGTTCTGTGCCCTTTTGACGAGTAATGCGATATTCTTCAGGTGATAACTCTCTTTGCCATTCCCGGTCTGTTTTATTGACTTTTCCCATAACCTGCACCTTTTATTCTGTTGTTAAAACTATCTTGATGATCAGGTTTTATATTTACGCCATTCACAAAAAAAACTCTAGTCTCAGTTCGTACAATTTAATGAATTTTCAGCATTAAAAAATAAAATAGCAAAAAGTAAGCATTTTATTTTTATAAAAGTAAGCAATTTTCAACATTCCTCTATTTTATGTAAGCAAATATGGTGGTATTCTAATTTCGCACGGTGATACAGGACAAAACATGTCTCAGAAAAAAAGTGTGGTTTTCCAAAACTTATTACCAACGATCAGACAATATCAACAATCAGGTTTTACCCACGAAAAAATTGTTGAATTACTGAGAGATCAACATGATCTAAATTTGGTCAGTGTCGAAACCTTTAAAAGTTATTTATACCGATATGCAAAAGTGAATCCAGCTATGTCTAAAAATACTGTTGTTTCCCCGTCTATCCAATCAAGCCGAGAAATTAAAAAATCATCTAAGCTTGAGCATGTTTGTTATGACATTCGTGGACCAGTATTACGCGCCGCCAATGAAATGGAGGAGCAAGGACACAAGATTATCAAACTCAATATCGGTAACCCAGCACCTTTTGGTTTTGAAGCACCACAAGAAATTATTAACGACGTTGCTTTAAATCTTCCAAATGCGATTGGTTATACCGACTCAAAAGGGATCTTCCCTGCACGCAAAGCGATCTGCCAGTATTACCAGCAAAAAGGTGTTTTCGATATGCATGTCAATGATGTGTATGTTGGCAATGGTGTATCTGAACTCATCGTTATGGCGATGCAAGGTTTACTGGATGATGGCGATGAAATGTTGGTGCCTATGCCCGACTATCCATTATGGACAGCGGCCGTAAATCTGTCAGGTGGTACCGCAGTTCACTATAAGTGTGATTCTGAAAACTATTGGTATCCAGATATTGCAGATATGGAAAGCAAAATCACGCCAAATACCCGTGGTATTGTCATTATCAACCCAAACAATCCTACTGGTTCAGTCTACCCACGCCATGTATTAGAACAAATTGTGGCGCTGGCGAAAAAGCATGACCTGATTTTATTTGCCGATGAAATCTATGACAAAATCGTTTATGACGGCATTGAGCACGTTGCTGTTGCAGCTTTAGCAGGTGATCAACTGTGTATTTCATTTAACGGTTTATCAAAAGCTTATCGTATTGCAGGCTATCGTGCAGGCTGGATGGCAATTACGGGCAATAAGGCACGTGCCGCAGACTATATCGAAGGTCTGGACATGCTGGCTTCTATGCGTTTATGTGCCAATCATCAAGCACAATATGCGATTCAAACCGCACTTGGTGGTTACCAGTCAATCAATGACTTGATTCGCCCGGGTGGTCGTTTATACGAACAACGTAATATTGCATGGGAAATGCTAAATGAAATCCCAGGTCTAAGCTGCGTAAAACCTGAGGGTGCAATGTATTGCTTTCCTAAGCTTGATCCAGCAGTTTATCCAATTGAAGATGATGAGAAACTCATGCTGGATCTTTTAAAAGCAGAAAAAGTACTTCTAGTACAAGGAACTGGGTTTAACTGGCCTACACCAGATCATTTTCGTGTTGTGTTCTTACCTGCTGAAAATGAACTTCGTGAAGCCATTAATCGCTTAAGCCGCTTCTTAGCAAAAATGCGTTAATGCACAATCCCCCTGAATCGGGGGATTTTTTATATTTAAGAATCTGAATCTTGGGTCGCATCCCACTGTGCTTCATATTCTTTCGATTTCTTTAAGTTTTTGCTTAAACCAAACCCACCTTTTTCATATATACGAGATAAATCCAATAAGGCTTCATCTTCACCTTGCGCCACAGCCAGTTCATAAAACTCTGCTGCTTTCTTATAATTCTTAGTGACCCCTTTACCTTCTTCATAAATATAGGCAATGTTTGAAGAACCCAAACCATTTCCTGCGCCTGAGGCCAAACTAAATAAGCGCAAGGCTTCTTTATAATCCTGCTTTAACCCCGCCTTTCCCTCTAAATAAAAAATACCTAAATTGTTAATTGCAGAAGATTCATCTTGTTTCGCAGCCAATTGATAATAATGCAATGCTTTTTGTAGGTCTTGTGCTACTTCATCAGTCCCATCATTATATAAATGCCCCAGTTCCGCTTGAGCCATATCCAGACCAGCATCAGCCGACTTGGTCATCCACTCCAAGCCCTTTTTGGTATTTACATTTACATGATCATCGCCATAGAGATATAAATAGCCGAGATAGTATTGTGCATATAGCTGACCCTTTTGTGCAGCCTGGGTATACCACTTTAAAGCGGTTAGATTATCTTCCTTTACACCCTCTCCGTAGTCATACATATAACCAACTGAAAAAATCGCATCTACATTGCCCTTAGCCGCTGCTTTTTTAAACCACTCAAGCGCTTTGCCGAAATCTTGATCTACTTCATTTCCATAATAATAAGCATCACCTAAATTATTTTGGGCGCGCGCGTCACCTGCTGTTGCTCGCTGTACAAGTTCTTGGCTAAATGCAACATCATCTGCATGACTCAAACTGAATAGACTGCTCGTTAATAATATTGAAAATACGATATTTTTTAATTTCATTATTTTTGCTCACATTGTTACATTTTTACGCAATTACATTCTAACGGCAAATCACTTCATGTAAACCAATATTTATATTTTCAGAAAAATCAAAAACTAATTTTGAATTTTTTATCAAAATAACATAGCTGAGACACGGTTTGCCAAAATATTAAGCATGTCATTTTAACTTTGCATGCTAAACTATGCCTTGTTTTGAAAAAGGATAGTCCTTCTATGCGGTTTGTTCATCTCGGTATCCATACAGAATTTTCGATTACAGAGTCGATTGTTCGCATACCTGATTTGGTCAAAGCTGCCGTAAAAGATGAAATGCCAGCACTGGCACTTACCGACTTATCCAACCTGCATGCAGCAGTCAAATTTTATGAAGCTTGTCTAAAAAAAGGCATCAAGCCTATTTTAGGCAGTGTCATTCGACTCAATGATGCCGAACACCGTGCAACATTACTCGCAATGAGCAGTACGGGCTGGCTTAATCTTACTGAAATTGTGTCTCGAGGATTTATTGAAGGCCAACAACTCAGCATTCCTTGTGTACAAAAAGAATGGATACTTGAGCAATCCGATGACCTGATTGTCCTACTTGGACAACATAGTGATGTTGGGAAAATGCTCTGTTCTTCCAACCCACAAAAAGCAGAACCTTTATTAGAAGCATGGATTGAAAAATTTGGCAATCGGGTGTATCTCGCTTTAACCCGTACAGAACGTGTCGGTGAAGAAGATTTTATTCAGCAAGCGGTAAAGCTCGCAGCCAAATATCAAATTGGTGTAGTTGCTCATAACGATGTGCACTTTGTTGAACAAGATGATTTTGAAGCACATGAAGCCCGTGTTTGTATCGCAGATGGCTATGTTCTAGGGGACGATAAACGCCCAAAAAACTACAGTACTGAACAATATTTTAAAACGGGCGAACAAATGTCTGAGCTATTCTCAGATATTCCTAGTGCCATCGAAAACACTTACCAGATCGCAAAACGTTGTAATGTTGCCTTAAAGCTCGGGACTTATTTCCTACCTGATTTCCCAATTCCAGATGGTTATACCATCGACACCTATTTTGAACATTTATCTCGTGAAGGGCTAGAGGAACGCTTAAATCATCTTTACCCTATTGCTGAACGTGATGATGATTGGGCAGAAATTCGCAAACCTTATGATGAACGGATTAAATACGAAGTCGATATCATCCTCAAGATGGGATTCCCTGGTTACTTTCTGATCGTTATGGACTTCATTCAATGGGCCAAAAATAATGGCGTGCCTGTGGGTCCTGGTCGTGGTTCAGGTGCGGGTTCACTGGTTGCGTATAGCTTAAAAATTACCGATCTTGACCCATTGCGTTATGATCTGCTCTTTGAACGTTTCTTAAACCCGGAACGTGTCTCGATGCCCGACTTTGACGTCGACTTCTGTATTGCCGGTCGTGACCGCGTGATTGAATACGTGGCACAAAATTATGGGCGCCAAGCGGTATCACAGATTGCCACCTTCGGTACGATGGCAGCGAAAGGTGCAATTCGAGATGTAGCCCGTGTCTTGGGTAAATCCTATGGTCTTGCTGATCGTATTTCTAAAATGGTTCCAACCAAACCACTCGGCGTGGATTTGGCAACTGCAATTGACATGGAACCCCAACTCAAAGATATCGTCACCAATCCATCCAACCCTGATAATGATGATGCCGCAGAAATCTGGGAAATGGCACTCAAACTGGAAGGTATTACCCGTAATACAGGCAAACATGCAGGTGGCGTAGTAATTGCACCAGGCAAGATTACCGATTACTCCGCAGTATTATGTGATGCTGATGGTACCAACCGCGTTGCGCAATACGATAAAGATGACGTTGAAGCAGCCGGTCTGGTTAAATTTGACTTCTTGGGTCTGCGTAACCTGACCGTAATCGAAGATGCAGTTCAGAATATTAATAAAAGAATCAAATCTGAAACACCGCTCAATATTGCCAATGTCCCATTAGACGATAGAGATGCTTATCTGGTCTTTGCTGAAGCAAATACCACTGCGGTATTCCAGTTTGAATCCGTCGGCATGAAAAAAATGCTCAAGGAAGCAAGACCAAGTAAATTCGAAGAAATTATTGCCTTCGTTTCCTTGTATCGTCCGGGTCCAATGGATCTTATTCCTGACTTTATTCACCGTATGCATGGTGGTGAGTTTGAATATCTACATCCATTGCTGGAAGGTGTATTAGAACCGACTTACGGGATTATGGTTTACCAAGAACAGGTCATGCAGGCCGCCCAGTTCTGTGCGGGTTATACACTCGGTGGTGCGGACTTACTTCGTCGTGCCATGGGTAAAAAGAAACCTGAAGAAATGGTCAAACAGCGCCAGATCTTTATTGAAGGTGCTGCGAAAAAAGACATTGATGAGGCCACAGCCAACCATATCTTTGACTATATGGAAAAGTTTGCAGGCTATGGTTTTAACAAATCCCATGCCGCAGCCTATGCCCTTGTTGCCTACCACACCGCTTGGTTAAAAGCGCATTATCCTGCTGAATTCATGGCCGCCGTTTTATCTTCGGAAATGCAGAACACTGATAGTATCGTGTTCTTAATTGATGACTGCCGTAATAACAAGCTGGAAGTACTGCCACCTTCGGTCAATATGTCTTTGTATCATTTCCACGCCAGTGATGAACAAACCATTGTGTATGGTCTAGGTGCAATTAAAGGCGTTGGTGAGCAAGCGATGCAATCGGTCATCGACTCACGCATTAATGAAGGCCCATACAAGGATTTATTCGACTTCTGTCATCGTATTGATTTGAAAAAAATCAATAAACGTACTTTAGAAGCCCTGATCCGTGCGGGTGCGCTGGATTGTCTCGGTATTGAACGTTCGAGCTTAATGGCACAATTACCAGAAGCCGTACAAGCAGCCGAACAAGCGCGCAGTAACCGTGAAACGGGAATTATGGATTTGTTTGGCGAGGTTGAAGAAGTTCAACGTAAACCAGCAAAACCAGTCAAACCATGGTCGGATGAAGTTCGCCTCAAAGGTGAAAAAGATACCCTTGGCCTGTATCTTACGGGTCATCCTATTGATGTATATCGTCCTGAGTTAAAATCATTTATTCCTGCGAAATTAAATGAACTTACCCCAACCCGCCGAGGCGTCACCACCGTTTTTGCCGGTTTAGTCGTGGATATTGCCAACTTCCCAAACCGTATCATGATCACGCTAGATGATGGTACCGCCCGGGTTGAAATCAGTTGTAATCATGAACGCTTCCAGCGTTATAAAGATATTGTTCGCTTAGAGCAAGTCGTGGTGATCGAAGGTGAAATTTATGAGCGCGAAGGCTTTGACCGCCCAATGGCTCGCCTAAGTAAAGCTTTTAGTTTAAATGAAATTCGTCAAAAACGGGCTCAAAGCGTTCAGGTTCGCCTTTCTCAAGATTTAATGACCAAATCTTTAGCCAAAGATTTACAGGCAATTCTACTGCCTTATTGTAATGTTGATATGTGTCAACATATTGCGCTACAAATCCAGCTTGAGCAAAGTTTTGCTACAGCAGAGCTTCATCTCGGCCCACAGTGGAAAGTCGCGCCTTTAGATGAACTGCTAAGCAAATTACGTGATTATTTTGGTAAAGAAGCGATTTTTATCGAATACCAAGTAAAATCCAAAGCGGCAAAAGTCGCAGAAACGCCAAAAGTCGCGACGATCGCACCACCACCGGACAATATGTCCATGGATGAAGCACTTGATCTTTATCAAGCTGAAGTCTCTCAATATTCTTAATTTTGGATGATATATGAACCAGTTTGACTCAAATAACGTGTCCAAACATTTGGATCATGTGCGTATTGTTATGGTCAATACCACCCTGCCAGCCAATATTGGTAGTGCCTTACGTGCAATGAAAACCATGGGATTATCTAAACTGGTTTTGGTTGCACCAAAAACCTATCCACATCCGGATATCGATGCTTTAGCAGCAGGTGCGCAAGATTTAATTGAACAAATTGAGATTGTTGAGACCTTAGCGCAAGCGATTCAAGATTGTCATCTGGTGTTCGGAACCAGTGCCCGTAGTCGTACCATTCCATGGCCATTACTCGATGTTCGTCCCGCAGCACAAGAAGCTCTACAAGCAGCACATAAAGCGCAGAATATTGCAATTGTATTTGGGCGTGAAGACCGCGGTCTGACCAATGAAGAGCTTGCTTTAGCCAATTATCATTTAACCATTCCTGTAAATCCTGAATATGGTGTATTGAATGTTGCTCAAGCCATTCAAGTGGTTTGCTATGAATTAAGAATGGCTGCGCTTGAACAAAACACACAAGCAACCGCTATTCCTGACGGTCACATGCAGCTGAAACAACAACAAAGCATGGAGTGGGACGAACCTTTGGTGACACAGCAACAAATGGAAGAGTTTTATCCTCATTTAGAAAAAATGCTCACCGAAATCGAGTTTTTAGATCCCAATAATCCCCGTTTACTCCCATTACGCTTGCGTCGTTTATTCGGAAGGATACAATTAGATCGTATGGAGTATCATTTATTGCGCGGAATTTTCAGCCGTGTACAGGCTTTAGCCAACGGCTCATGGAAAAAAACCAACTCGGAGGATCACGCCAATGATTAAACAGCTTAAAGAAGATATTCAGGCTGTATTTGCACGTGACCCTGCAGCCAGAAACACATTAGAAGTCTTGACCACCTATCCCGGTATTCATGCACTTATTATGCATCGTCTGGCACATGAGCTTTGGAAAAAAGAATATAAAGGCACAGCACGCCTACTTTCTTCATTAAGTCGTTTTGCCACAGGAATTGAGATTCATCCAGGCGCTAAAATTGGTAAGCGTTTCTTTATCGATCATGGTATGGGGGTTGTGATTGGTGAAACCGCAGAAATTGGGAATGATGTCACACTTTATCATGGGGTAACCTTAGGCGGCACAACTTGGAATAAAGGCAAACGTCATCCGACACTTGAAGATGGTGTGGTCGTTGGTGCTGGTGCAAAAATCCTGGGCCCATTTACGGTACATAAAGGGGCTAAAGTCGGTTCTAATGCGGTTGTGACCAAAGAAGTTCCTGAAGGTGTGACTGCGGTTGGTAACCCTGCCCGTTATATTTTTAAAGACAAAAATCAAGTTGAGCAAGATGAAGCAAGTCGTCGTGACTATGCTGAAAGCATTGGTTTCCAACCTTATGCCACGACACAAGAGCAATCTGACCCAGTTTTGGAAGGAATCCGCGTTCTGCTTGACCGGATGCAAAAAAATGAAAAACGCATGAATGTACTTTGTCAGCGTTTATCAGAACTTGATCCAAGCTTCGCACCGCAAAGTTCAAAAACTCAACCATTAAGTAAAGAAGAACTCAAAATTATTGAAGAAGTTAGACGTGAATGTGAAGCACAGAACAAAACTTCAGCAACATAAGCGAATATATAAGAAATGTAACAAGCTTCTCATTGCAAGTTGGTTTTGCTTTTCCTAGACTGTTGAAACCAACGATCTACTTCTCATTTAACTAAAATTAATGGATGTTAAAGCATGAATTTTAAGCCTTTGGCACTACTTGTACTTTCAACCTCTTTTTTAACAGCCTGTGGCGTCGCCCCAGTAAAAAAAGATAAAGCATCTGAACCGTTTGTATTCAAAGAGCCAGATCCAACACCTCCATTCTATGCTTTAAATCCAATCAATTATGATGCACCACCAAGTTTTGAAGTCGCCATTAAAGATGCTGCGGCTCAACCTGTGACTAAAATGGTTGTGTCATTACAAAACGATCCATCAAAGTCAACTACACTTGATATCAACAAACTGATTGTTCCTACTATTGATAGTAAACAGCGCAGCATGAAATATGCCGTTCTTGCAGGTGACAATGAAATTGATATCACTGAAGTGGATGACTTCTTGCAACTGGTTGAAGGTAAAGCACGTCATTACCCGCCACGCTTTCCTGACCGTCAAGAACGCAAAGGCTATGAAGCGAAGCTAAAAGAAACTACGCAAAAACTTGATGCACTTGCTGAAAAACCAAATGCTTCACTTGATATATTGACACGTGCATTTAAAGCCAGTGTCATGGCACGTAATATGGATTTAGGAACGGCATACACCACCAAATCATTGACCTATGCGCAACGTATTCTTGCGATCAATCCAAATGATGCTGAAACCAACTTCTGGTTTGGTTTTGGTCTGTCTGAAGGTGGTGGTCAACGCGAGGCAATTCCTTATTTAGATAAGGCGATGAAAGGTGGTGTGCAGGAAGCCTATCTTTCTGCTGCCAATAACTACCTTTGGTTAGAGCAAAAGAAAAATGCGCTGCAAACCTTAAGAAACTATAAAGTAAGTTACCCAGATGAAGCAGAAGTAACCGATCGCTTGATCAAAGAAGTGGAATCTGGAAAACGATGGAATGTGTGGCAAGTATTGAACTAATTCAGTTTCAATTTGCACTAAAAAATAGACTGCCTTGTGCAGTCTATTTTTTTCTCTATCATTGAAAAAACATTCGTTTTTCGTATTATAGCTAGAATCTTCCAACGAACTTGCTAAACATCTATGCAAGCATTTAACTCAAAAAAACCTTTAGTTCTTCTCTCTTTATTGAGCGCTCTTACAATGAGTGGCTGCCAAGTTGTCAGCCTTAAGCAACAAGCGGTTAATGTAACGATTGCCAATGAACGTAACAGCATACTGACACAAAAAAAACTCAGCGAAGCGAGTTTAAACGTCTTGTCCATGTCTGGCAAAGAAGCTGAACCGTACCGGGTTTGTCGGAGACTTTTTTATTTAAGTTAAGCCACCTGACCTAACGGGTTAATCTTATCATAGTACATTGCTTCAAACTCAAAAGGCGATACATAACCCAGTGCACTGTGTACACGCTTTTTATTGAACCAATCTACCCAGTTTAGTGTCGCAAGTTGTACATCTGCTAAACCTTGCCAATCTGCTTTTAAATATTCAATCACCTCTGTTTTGTATAAGCCATTCACCGTTTCAGCCAGAGCATTATCGTATGAATCACCCGTTGTACCGACTGATGCTCGTAAATTTGCTGCTTCTAAACGATTGGTATAGCGAATGGAAAGATATTGCACACCTCTGTCGGAATGATGAATCACATTCTTTGGCATGCCTCGATCATGCAATGCTTGCTCTAATGCATCAAGCACCATATCTGTATTCATCCGTGTAGATACTTTCCATCCAACAATTGCTCGTGAGAACACATCAATAACAAATGCGGTATATACCCAGCCTGAATGAGTTTGAATATACGTAAAGTCACCCACCCATAGTTGGTTTGGATGATCAGCATTAAAATTACGTTTCACTAAATCATCTGCCCGTTTTTGGTCATCTCGGTTACGGGTGGTTTGTTTATTCTTACCACGCCAAACACCTTGTATACCTAGCTTTTGCATCAATCGAGCAACTGTACAACGTGCAATAACATAACCCTCACGTTTCAATTTTTGCCAAACTTTACGTACACCATATCGACCTGAACTTTCTTTCCAAATTCGTTTAATTTGTTCAGCATGATACTCATCATGTAGATCTCGTTTCGCTCGATGTTCTGGATTGTCAGTGAGATCTAAAGTTCGGTAATAGGTTGAAGGTGCAATCGGTAAAATTCTACAAATCGCTTCAACACCATATCGATCTTTATTGTTATGGATAAAATCCACCATTATTTGTGTGGGCGGTCGAGCTCCGCCTGGGCGAAAAAAGCGGCTGCTTTACGTAGAATTTCATTGGCACGTTTTAATTCTTTAATTTCACGTTCCATTTGCTTCATTTTTTCTTGGTCAGATATCTGTTGTACTTTGGCAGGATTTAGTTGATCCAGATGCTTTAAATACCAAACACGCAATGTTTCAGGAGTACAACCGATTTTAGGAGCAATAGCTGTGATTGCTGCCCAAGTAGAAGGATAATCTTTTTCAGATTCAATTAGTAATTGAACCGCTCTTTCTCTAATTTCGGGGGTATAGTTTGGTTTTGTCATCGGGATAGTCTCTCAGAATATTGACTCTCCGACAAACCCGGTACGGTTCAAGCCAAAACTTGCATGCAGACTCCAAATGATTGCATTGCAGATCTACATAAAATTCCCCAAATCCAAGACGAACAGCTTTTATCAACAGCCAGTGAATTATACCTTGCTAAAGCCATGTCACTGTCTGACTCTTCAGAATGTAAGGTAAGTAAACTCACCAAACACAAGCAAAAACAGGGAAAAGCCAAGGAACAAAGTGACATTCAACAAAACTATGAGCAATGTCTGGATCAGGAGCTGGAAGCTTTAGATAAAAGCATCCGCTATAGTTATGCATATTTATTCAAAACTGCCCGACAGCCACAAGAGCGTATTTTTGATAACCGTCAGGTTCAAATTCGAGATTTCTACAATCAGGCATTGACTAAACTGGTAAATGTTCACAGCCTAAGAAACCCATCTAAAACTATTACACCTAAAATCCAGATTGGTAAAAGCACCTATACGATTGATATTCAATCTTATCAACGCCTGCAAAGCATGAAGCTTGAGAAATTTATCTCCAGTTATAACATGAACTTTTCTGGTTTAAGAGCCATCAATCGCCGTGATGGCTTCGGCTCAGACTTTGTCGCGGTTTTCCCTTCTGCCGATGCGCCACATGGCGACAATAAATATATTCTGGATCCATTAAGCTATAGCTATCCTAATGGCATTAATCCAAATATTCACAAGGCACGCTATCTAGCTGCAACCATTATCGCGCAACCCAAAAATGCGGCTGCAACAATCAATGATGTTTTGAATAATCCAGACTTTGAAGTGAAGGTCTACGATCCATATAGCGTGGAAAAAGTAAACATCGCAGGAAAAGAATATTCGCTTGCAGCAAACTTCTCCGCTCCCTATGGTTTATGGCTGGCTGAAAACAACTTAGGCGCAGCAGCTTATTTAACCTTGATTGACCGTGATCAGCATCTCACTATGCCGCACTTATATATGCTCGAACCATATAATCCAAATAAAAAGGTCATTGTATTGGTGCATGGACTTGCCAGCAGCCCAGAAGCGTGGATTGCAGTGACCAATGATATTATGGGTGATGCTGTACTACGTGAACATTATCAAGTATGGCAAGTCTTCTACTCAACCAATATGCCAATCTTGGAAAGTCGATTCCAAATTTATGCCTTGTTAAAACAAACATTTGCTTCACTCAATCCTAAAGATGCTGCTGCTCAGGATGCGGTCTTGGTCGGACATAGTATGGGGGGAATTATCAGCCGACTTCTGGTAAGCAATGCTGATATTTCAAAACAGGCTTTGACAATGATGAATAGTCGCCAACAAGCCCGTTTAAGAAAACATCCTGTGATCGGTGAACGACTCAAAATGGAGCCCATTCATAATTTTGATCGTGCCATTTTCCTTGCTGCGCCACATCGCGGCACCGATTATGCGGATCGCTGGTTTACGCTGGCCGCACGAAAAATTATCAAACTTCCAGCCACATTCCTGACCACATTGGCCGATACGCTGACCAGTGATGATATGGATCTGAAAGACTTTGTCCAAACCCTAACCAATGATGTTATTCAAAATGGGCCAAGCGATTTAAGCAAGAAATCCAAGTTCATGGAATTAACAGCCTCTATTCCGCCAGAAAATGGTCTGGTTTTTCATTCAATCATGGGTAACATTACTAAAAGTGATGATCCGAATGTAATTACCGATGGGATTGTCCCTTATAAAAGCGCACATTTAGAGGGTGCAGTTTCTGAAAAGATCTTTACAGGTGGCCACTCCATTCAGGAAACGCCAGAGGCTGTTTTAGAACTTCGTCGTATTTTACGTGAGCATTTAGTAGATCACGGTTTATATAAGCCCAAAAACTAATTGCGATAAAAAAGCCCCAAATAATTGGGGCTTTTTTATCGGGTAGTTTACACGCCAGAACGGATCATATAGTCAAAGGCAGATAATGATGCTTTGGCGCCTTCACCGGTCGCAATGATAATCTGCTTGTACGGCACTGTAGTACAGTCACCTGCGGCAAATACACCTTTGACATTGGTTTCGTTGCGCTCATTAATCACGATCTCGCCACGATTACTCAGCTCTACTGCACTGTTCTTCAAGAAATCGGTGTTTGGCAATAAACCAATTTGTACAAAGATCCCTGCAAGTTCAACAGTATGTTCAACATCAGTGGCACGGTCTTTATACTTCAACGCCGTGACTTGTGAACCATCACCTACGACTTCAGTACTCAAGGCATTCATGATCACGGTGGTATTTGGCAAGCTGTTTAATTTGTCCTGCAATACTTGGTCAGCGCGAAGTTTGGTATCAAACTCAACCAAAGTCACATGCTCAACAATACCTGCAAGGTCAATGGCTGCCTCTACACCAGAGTTACCACCACCAATGACTGCAACGCGTTTACCTTTGAATAATGGGCCATCACAGTGTGGGCAGTACGCAACACCGCGCGTACGGTACTCTGCTTCACCTGGGACATTCATCTCTCTCCAACGTGCACCCGTTGAAAGAATGATGGTTTTCGATTCAAGTTTGGCACCATTTTCCAGTTCGACTTCAACCAGACCATTGGCCGTTTGATCTGCCCCCGTGATCTTGCTGACACGTTGCAGGTTCATAATATCTACACCGTACTCACGTACATGGGCTTCCATGTCTTGGGCAAACTGTGGACCTACCGTTTTTTGAACCGTAGTGAAGTTCTCAATGTCCATGGTATCCATGACCTGACCACCAAAGCGTTCAGCCACGATACCGGTTTTAATACCTTTACGTGCTGCATAGATTGCCGCAGTACCACCCGCAGGACCACCACCAATCACCAACACATCAAATGCATCTTTGGCATTGATTGCAGCTGCATCTTTCTCAGCTGAATTGCTATCCAGTTTGGCTACGATTTCTTCCAGTGTCATACGGCCTTGACCAATATGCTGGTTGTCTTGGAATACCATGGGTACCGCCAAGATTTTGCGTTCTTCAACTTCGTCTTGGAAGAAGGCACCATCAATCATGGTTGCCGTAGTATTTGGATTATTGATCGCAATTAAGTTTAAAGCTTGCACCACATCTGGACAGTTGTGGCAGCTTAACGATACGAACACATCAAAGTTCGCAGTTAAATTTAAACCTTTGATCTGAGTCAGTACTTCATCAGAGACCTTAGGGGCATAACCCGACACTTGTAACAATGCCAAAATCAAAGAAGTAAACTCATGTCCCATCGGTAAGCCAGCAAAGAACACACGAGGTTGTTCGCCTGCTTTGGCCACACCGAAACTAGGACGGCGAGCGTTTGAACCGTCAAAACGCGCCGTAACTTGGTCAGAAAGTTCAGCAATTTCAGTCACGAGTTCTTTGATTTTGTCTGCTTTATCTGAGTCATCTAAAGCAGCAACCAACTCGATTGGACTTTCTAAACGTTCTAAGTAAGCTTTTAATTGAGTTTTAATATTTTGATCTAACATCTATTTCTCCAAACGCTAAGACTTTCAAATCAGCTAAATTCATTCAATGAGGCTATAGTACGCAAAAGTACTAAATAGGTAAAACAGTATGTTTTTATCAGTTTGATCGGATAAACCGAACCAAGATTTATAAGACATCGAGCTTTTGACTAATCCGAGCACGACGCTTTTTCAAATTATTGGCAAGTGCATATAAGATCATGCTTAAAGCAATCGCCAATATAAGCAATCCGCACAAGATTATATTTACAATCTGAGAGATCCGCTCTGCTTGTTGCGCGCGGAGATCTAAAGGCTGGGTGATTGCCGTAATGCTTTTACCATAGAGCTGCTGCTGCATCACCCATAACTGTTCAGGCTTAAAATCATAGGCTTTAAACTGAACTGGATTACGCTTTTCAGCTTCGATCAATTGATTCACATAACTATTTGCAGTCTTGCGATCAATAGGCTGATATAACATTGCAACCTGCGCTAAAACATAAGCTTTTTCAGTCGGCTCAATGTCAGCTTGCTGTAAGTCTTGAGCAATTTGGCTCTCAACAATATTATTTTGATAACTCATCCATTGTTGATAAGCCTGTTTGGTTTCATCTTTCCAGTCATATTGGATATAGCTCAGGCCTGACCAAAGCAAAATAAATGCAATGACCCAAGCCAAGATTCGTTGCGACCACGCCTGAAAACGCTGTTGAAAAAACTTAAATTTCTTCACCCAACTGACCAGTAAAAATGCACCAATGAATGAAATAAATATTTTCAGAAACAGCCAACCAAACCAGGACAACAGATTAAATAAATAATCGACAGGTTGTTTAAATGGGATAAGTTCTTGAACATGATAAGGCAAATCCAAGGCCTGAACATGTGTCGAAAGATCAAAGAACCGATAGATGAATTCTTTTTGCAAAAATAGCGATGCAATACTCACTACCACTAACATACTGGTCAAAATAAACCAGAGCATTAAATGTCGCTGACGCTTTTTCAGAACATCCAAACGTTGGTCTATCGGCTGTACGCTAAAATCTTCTATAGGCGACAATGATCTTTCCTTTAATAACTAAAACACATCTCAAGATTTAGATGGATTCTGTCCACTATTCTCCAGAACCAAATGATTTAAACTCTCCTGCAATGCTCGTAAACGAGTGGTCGCTTCGGCACGTTTTTGCATGCCCTCTTTCTGAATTTGAATCACATCATTTACCGTTTTAATGAGGGTGTTTTGTACATGTTCAAGCGTTTCCACATCAATCACTGAACGCTGATTGGCCTTGGCAGTATCCACGGAGTTTTGATGCAATAACTCAGCATTACGACGCAATAATTCATTGGTGGTGTCATCAATCGCTTTTGCTAACTGCACGCTGTTCTTTTGCTCTTGTAATGAAATCGCCAGACTAATCTGGTTTTTCCATGCCGGTAACGTAATATTTTTAATGGCATAGAACTTATCCACCAACATCAAGTTATTCGACTGAATAATCCGAATCATCGGCAAAGTCTGCATCGCAGATTGTTGTAAAACCTGCAAATCACTGACTCTTTTTTCAAGGTTATTGGCCAAGTGATTAAGATCATAGATCTGCTGAGTGATTTGCTGATCTTGCTCTTGCGTGGTGAGTGCCGAAATCTGCTGTTGAATATCTTGCTGTTTCAATTGTCCTGCAGCGATATAAACACCCAGTTGCTTATATTCATCCTGTACTGCATCGAACATTTTATCTAATGTTCCAACACGTGCTTTTAAACCAGTCTGTGAACTTTCAATTTCTTTGACCAGCACATCGATTTGCTCTTTAGTCGTATTAAAGTGCTGATCAAAGCTCTGTCTGGCGCCTTTAAATTTACTCAGCAAGCCACCAAAGAAGCCTGAATTTTTAGACTTATTCAAAATACTTGAAGTATTGAGTTGTTGTGCAACCTGCACCACTTCATTCAACTTTTGCCCTGTAGCATCTAAGTCCTTATTTTGAACCAAACTCAGTAATTCATCGGTATAAGTGGATGTTTTATTGGCAATATTTTTGCCATATTCTGCCACTACAGTGGTGCTGATATCTGCCAGCTCTTTGTGCGCATCCATCACTTCAGCAAAATCTTGTGGCTGTAAGCCTAAATCTTTTAGGTTCAACTGCTCAAAACGTTGCGCTGTCTGAATTTCAGGCTCATGAGATACCTTGCTAAGTTCTGAATCTGACATCATATTTCCCTCTTATTTCTGTAATGATTTTTTCAAATTTTGAATTAAATCTTCTCGGCTCTGATCCAGCTGATCCAGTGTCGCTGTTGAATGAGACGCTCGGCTTTGTTCTAAATGATAGCGCCATGCAGGAATCAAGACTTGCTGCGCCTCTTTGAAACGATCCAGAAGACTAAAAGATAAGTGCTGAGATAATTGCATTTGTTTCATCGCAATATCATTGCTTGTTTGCAATGTCTGCAACGTATTGATCTTTTTAGAGAGTCGCTCAACAAAATGGTCTAGTATTTGCTGTTTCGTAAATTGAGGATATTCTTTTAGGAACTCATCAGCAGCCTGTATATAGGCAGCCATTTGTTCTCTTAACCCTAGGGCTTGCTGTAAACGCGATTGTGACTTTTGAATCTCGATCTGCAGTCTCTGGCTTAAATGATTTGCCTCATTGATTAAACGATCCAGATCTTTGACATACTTGACCTGCCCTGCATCATACTCAATATCAATACCTAACCATTTTTGCAGCGCATTAAAACGGCGTGTAGCCAAATATTTTTTAGATGATGACAATTGCTGAATGATTTGAGCAATCACTTCACTTAATTGTTGATTCAGCCTAGGATCTACGCCATTTAATAAGACACTTTGCGCCTGCACTAAGTGATCTGCATAATAATTGAGACGATGAGGATCGTTGAGCAAAGGCAACAGGTCATTACGCTTAATCGCTAAAATATGCTCTTGATTAGACTCAATTTGCGATAAAGGTATTAGGTCGAGCGGTAGCGTCATATCAGTTGAAAATCGTAACAACAAATAAATTTGAACATTCTTAGTTGTAGCATGTTCTCGCTATTTCGCATACTTAAATGTTGTTATGTTTTTTAAAAACTCTTGCCCTGCTATTCATGAAAAACCCTCTGAATTACAATGAATAAAGAGAGAGTTCATTCAGCCGATTAAGTCACGTTTTACTCATCATTGAGTGCACATTCAAAATTATTAGGACTCTGTTTACAACGCACCTTTTTCAAGAAGTTCATCATCTTGGGATCATAAATTCCAGCTTTGGTTAAAGCGATACGAGCTTCTCGCATCATTTTCATATAGTTCACCTGTTCTTCTGGTGAAATATTCATCCAGTATTTTGCAGGAATTTCTTTTTCATATTTGGCAATAATATTAAAGGTACGTCCCAATTGCCCTGCCACCCATTCACGTGATTTCTGCCCGAATCCTTCGGGAAATTTATCTTTTCGAATAATAAAGTTTGCCGAGATTTGTGTCAGTGGAAATTTTACAATTCCGCCTTTATCTCCCAACCCCTTATACAATTCAAATGGTTTGTAGGCGACGATTGGTGCAGGCACAATATCAATCTGATGATTATTAAACTTTGCTCCAGCATTGGTCACATCGACGGAGACCGCCTGGGCACCCACTTGCGCAACAAGCTTAGGTTGTGCTTCATCATAAGCAAAGACCCCTACTTTTTTACCTGCCGCCTTTGCCAGTGTATTAATACTTCGATCTACTACAAACAAATATGCAGGGCCAATCGTTCCTAAACCTGCAATTTCATAAGGCCCATTAATCATACTTTTTGCAGCTTGGGGCTTAGACAGTAACTGATAGGCAAGAATGGCGGTTTTTAAATCGGTCAATGCCCCAATCGCATCTAAAGAGCCAATATATTTGTTGAACTGACGCCCACGTAAACCGCTGATGATCGCACCATCACATTGTCCAACTTTTAAATCCTCGGCAGCGACGCGCTCATCCACATAAGCTCTTAAATCAATGTCAGCACCCCACTTTTTAGCTTCGAGCGCATAATCCTTTGCCAATGCGAATGCATCACCCGACTTACCAACTGGATCAAAAACACAAACCGTCTGTTTGGCCTGAGTTGTCATTGCACATCCGAGTAGTGTCAAACCGATTAAACTATTTCTAATTATCATTTTTTTCTTCCCGATAAGATTTATTGTCTCTATCCTCCTCCATCACACCTGATTTATTTCTATTATCCTATGACATGTTTTGCATTTTTAACAGATTTGCAGTCAATTCCTCAGTAATCGGATGCTGTCGGGTTTTAATAAAGATTGTTGTGATTGAACAGCTTAATTTCTAAGCTTGACTTGACGGTAACGCATAAGTCCCGATCACATGTGCGACAGGTTCATCGTCATCAAGCGAATATAACCAGACCTCACCCGTTACCAAAGTTTTCCCCACTTTGATTAATTTACATACTGCCCGAATATCACGGTTACCATTGGGTTTACGGAAAAAGTTAATGGTCATATTGGTGGTGACTGCCATCGCGACCAGACCTAAGTGCCCCATAATTGCAATATAGAGTACATAGTCGGCAACCAACATGAGTGTCGGACCTGAAACCGTTTGACCAGGCCGTAAATCCCCTGTATCGACACGATAAAGGAGTTGCGCACCTTTCGGTGTAATTTCTTCAATCACACTTTTTTTCAGTGCTTGTGGAAATTCCTGCGCCAAAAATCCCTTAATTTCTTCTTTCGTTGCTGCCATGCGTTTTTCAATCCCATATATTGTGTAATTTTCACTTTAAAATCAAAAAACTATGATTTCTCTTCCTGATTTGAAAGCTCATTTAGTACTTGCCAATAGCTTGGTGGCTCTGAAACATGCCCACGTTCACGCAACATCTCATGCATTCTAGGTAGTTTGAAATAAGGTACCGCTGCCATTAAATGATGTTCTTTATGATAATTAACATGAATTGGAGCAACCAAAGCACGTGCAATATAGCCTGCTTTAGTCGTACGAGTATTGCTCAAGGCACTATGACTACTTGGCATCCCTGCATGTTCTGCCATAGAACGCACCCTTAAGAATAATGGAAACGGGGTTAAATAGGCCAATACCCAAAGCGCATAAAGTTTAGGATGACCTGCCGCCCATAAGGCTGAAAATAAAGCCGCATTGGTTGCAATTGCACCCCCACTATTTTTTAAGAATGCTTTGGGATAATCCGTCCAATGTCGCCCTTCCTGCGAAATCCAGCGACGATCATTCGAGACCGTCCATTCCATTTTCTCAACATCCATCAATACACGCCCAACCGCAAATTTGAACCCCGTTACACCAGACAAATCACGCATAAATTTACGCATTAGGGACTTTTTAGTGGTTGGGAATCCTGTTACAAGGGAAAGGTCTGGATCATCCTCTGTTGAAGTTTTACTGTGATGGCGCATATGATGCTTTCGATATTTATGCAAATCGTTCCAGATCGGGCGAGCACAAAGCCAATCGGTTAAGGTGTCATTCAGCCATTTGGTTTTAAATAAACTTTGATGAGAGGCATCATGCATAATGATTGCAAGAGCTAACTGACGGCCTGCCAAAATCACCAAAGCGGCAATACACATCAGTAACTTGCCCCAAGCAGGTAAATATTCCCAAGAGCTTGCAACCGCAGCAAAAGTTCCACCAATCACCGCCCAAGTTGAAAATACAGCCCAACTGCCATGCAGGTCTGATTTGCTCGTAAGCTCAGTAATTTCTTCCCGACTAAATAGGTCGCTAATCGCCACACGTGTATTCATATTCCTTCCCTCTATGTGTTCTATTTTTCTAAAACTACACAATTTATATTTTTATTTTAAATTAAGTAATATTTCTGTCAATCTATTAAAATTAAATTATATGTAATATTTGTAATTAATATTTACTCGATTTGACCCTCGTAGAATTTTCGCCAAGCCTCTAAACCGGTCTGATCCAATTGTTGTACACTTTGTGCAAATTGCTCGCGAAGCTGTACGTCCACAAAACTTTCAGGCAGCAAAGGATCATTCATCAACAGTGAAATGGTCTGTCGTCCCAGTAGTAACGACTCTCGAGCAGCTTCTTCTAAACTCAGTTGATGAACTGTCGATAGCCAAGTTTGAATCATATGGTTATATTTTTCATAGTTTTGATTTAAATTCTGTGTGGCCCACAATTTTGGAATTCGATCAACAGTCATGGTATCGAAATGGCTAATTTGGCAAATTTTTGCGCTGGCCTCTAAACCAGACACCTGCAATTCAGCAAAAAGCTGCTCAAAAGAAATTACTAAATTATCAGGACGAATATAGATCCCTTGTTCCAACTCTTTAAAGCCAAAGTGCTTTAAGGCCCGCTCCCGACGATTCAATGCAGTTCGATCAACCCGTCCTAACTCACCCGTAAAAACAGCCAGATAATGTTGATTCCACACTTTCGTTTGTTTGGTGCCATGCTTACGGTTCAGCATCACATTGGCCCATTCATGTGACTGAAGGGTAAATTGATAGGTTCCACGTTCAATGGCCTCGATTACCCCATCGCCAGATAAACGCGTAACCGCAACACGAATACTATTTTCACTAATCTCAAATAGCCTTGCTGCAACAATAATTTGCTTAATGGAAATCGCTCGCCCCTGAAGACCTAACAATAAATCAATAATTAAGTCTCGAGCATTCATTTTCGCTATTATCATGTCGCAGTAGAACCAGTATTCACATAGAAAATATTTAAATAAGAGAAGGGATTTTAACTGAGAATCTCCCTTTTCGCATTTGCAAAAAGGGAGATATTTTTATTTTTTATAGGAACACAAACAATAAGATAATACCGAGCACGATACGGTACCAAGCAAACACACGTAAAGTATGGCGTTCAACAAACTTCACCAGTGCACTCACCACCAACAGCGCTGAAAAAAATGCTGCCACAAAACCAACGCCAATATTCAACATGTTGTCTTGCGTCAATACATCCGCATTACGCGCTAAGTCAAAGACTGCTGCACCCAACATGGTTGGCATGGCCAAGAAGAAGGAAAACTCAGTTGCTGCCTTACGAGACAAGCCAGCAAACATTCCACCCACAATGGTTGCACCTGAACGAGATGTACCTGGAATCATCGCGACACATTGTGCACAACCCACCAAAAATGCTTGCTTGTAAGTGATTTTAGTCGCCTCTGTAGTTTTATGATCAAAGTTCTTGGACTCAACCCAGAAAATGATTAAACCACCAATAATCAAAGCGAATGCCACTACAAGCGGGCTAAACAAAACACTTTTGATAAAGTCAACCGCAAAAATACCAATCACAACGGCTGGAATAAAAGCGAGTAAGACACTAAAAGTAAAATGCCGCGATTCTGCATCTCTACTAAAGAAGCCTTTGACTAAGTCAAAGATCTTTTGACGGTATAGCCAGCACACAGCCAAAATTGCACCAAGCTGAATAACAACTTCAAACACACGACCATCATCAGAATGAAAGTCAATCATATGACCAAATAAAATCAAATGACCGGTGCTTGAAATGGGTAGGAATTCGGTAAGACCCTCAATAAAACCCAAAAATAAGGCTTTTAAAATTTCAATATGTTCCATAACTTACTCAAAAGTACGTAATATAAAAATAAATGGCAAGCTTACCCTGAAATGTTGTCATTTTATGTGACTGTCACGTAACGTTTTTACGAAAAATTCAGATGAAGATAAAAATGTCCCTTAAATAATCATCAGACTATTTTTCTTTTGCATTTGCTCGACCACTTCATGCGTATCAAAACCTAAACGCCAATATAAAAGTGCTAAAACATCGAGTTCATCCTGTGTGATAATACGGTCATTCCAGAGACATCGTTCTGCAATAGATAAAATATTCAGACGATCACGTAACAACAAACCCGAAACATCATTCAATATTTCAGCCAAATCGAGTGGCTCATCTGAAATATCAGCATAAGTTTGCATTTCATCTTCGGTCAGCAGCATTTGTAAGATACGTTCACGTACCTCTAACTGATTTGGACTATTAATCTGCTGCACATGCAATAGCGCATCAATCAAATGCACAATCTGAGATTTAATATCCTCAAAAGCCGTAGGTAAATGTACAGGCATTAAATTAAGTTCTTGCTTGACGCGTTCCAGCAACAAGGCATCAAGCAGTCCAACCTCGCCATCTTCTTGAATAATACAAGCAAGTTTTGTGAGAAACTGGCGGGCAATACTGGTCGGCATATGACCAATGTTTTTACAGGCATCATGAAAAATCTGTACATGAATACGGCCATCCAAATTCAATAAAGCATCGACAATTGCATGACTGACTGGGGCTTCTTGAGGAATAAATTCACGATATTGACGAATCATTAAAATCGCGACCATGACTTCCCGTGAACCCGTTGCGGTCTGCATTGCTCGTTGAATTAACTCTGGGCGTTTTTTATTCTTGCGGACTTCTGAGCTCAGCGGCTTAATTGCATCATTTAAAGCAAAACTAATCGGTGATAAACGTAGTAAAGGTAATGGCTGTGGTGAACTCCACGGCATTGCAATATCAGCACCCTCTTCCTCCAAGGAACGAAATAAACTGAACAAGGGCCGATTACGAAGCTTTCTTAAATTTTCTAATTGTAGGTCTTGCAACAAGGTTGGATTAAGTTCATAAATTCGGTCTTTGATACTTGGATGGATATTCATCCAACTTTGCGGACTCAATGAATTGGCGAAGCACATATGTGAAATCGATTCAGAATAAGCACTATGAATCTGAGAGCCTGAATGATGCACATAAATCCGCAACAAAGTCTGAATATTGGCATTATTGTTCATTAAACGCATGGTTTTCAGATCATTACGAAAAGTACGACCACTGAGCGTCAGATATTTAATGCAACGGGTAATCAAAATGCCTAAACTTCCAATCAGCCAAATCACCCCGCCAATTGCAACAAAGATGGTCTCAAATTTATTCCGATAAGACGTAACATAAGGGTTATAACCTGCTTGCGCCAGCTTACTTCCCCACTGACTAAACGTCGTTAACCCACTATATAGAATTTTCAGCTTGGTATTTTCTACTGCTTCGCCAGATAGAATCTGGTTAAACTCATAGCTCAATAAACCATAAAGCTCAAGTTCATCCAGATTTTGTAGCGCACCCCACGTCAGAATAATTACAATATCCTGAGATCTAAATCCCGCTGTTAGTGCATTCACGCCCACTTCATCAGGGAGTACATAAACCGCAGGTGTATCAATATCAAAACTTTTGGCAATCTGTTCGACCACTTTTAATGCGGTACTTTCTTCTGGAATACTTTCATCAAAAACCAGACGCCGCGCTTTAAGCTGTTTCGCCAGTGAGTGACCACCTTCACGCAAAACATACAGCTCTACGCCAACCGACCAGAACAAAACAAAAAACAGTAAAACAATAAAATACGGGCTAAGAACATGCCACCAAATCGGTTGTGAATAATCAAAAAAATGAACGACCAATCCCAAAATCAAATTGAGAATAAAGACGGTAAGTAACATCGCAAGAAGGCAAAAGCTGACTGACCATGCAATATTCTTATTTTCAATTAAATAATGGCTCATTTCTTTCAATGTAAGTTTTCCCGATTACATTGTTTCAGTTAAGGTTTTCTTAACCCCTATCATAAAATAAAAAAGCGGGAAATTCCCGCTTTTCTATGGATTAAGATAATTACTCTTCTTTAATACCAGTTAAATCGACCGATGCTGCATCGATATTCACATCAATATAACTATCTGATTTATTTTTCGCAGAATCGCTACGCTTTTGTTCAAGGTTGTCAAGGTAGGCCTGATCAATACCACCAGCCACATAAACACCATCAAATACTGAACAATCGAACTCAGTTAGATCAGGAACTTTGCTAGTACGAACTGCATTTTTTAAATCTTCCAAGTCTTGGAAGATCAAACGGTCAGCACCAATAATTTCACGAATTTCTTCAACGCTGCGCTCAGAAGCAATCAACTCGGCTTTTGCTGGCATATCAATACCATACACATTTGGATATTTTACCATTGGTGCAGCAGAAGCAAAGAAAACTTTCTTCGCGCCAGAGTCTCGTGCCATTTGAATGATTTCATTACAAGTTGTACCACGTACAATCGAGTCATCGACCAATAAAACGTTTTTGTCTTTAAATTCAAGCGCAACGGGATTCAGCTTTTGACGGACTGACTTTTTACGTTGTTGCTGACCCGGCATAATAAAGGTACGTCCGATATAACGGTTTTTCATAAAACCTTCACGGAATTTCACACCTAAAATATTCGCCAATTCTAAAGCAGAAGTGCGACTGGTATCTGGAATTGGAATCACGACATCGATGTCGTGTTGCTCACCCCATTCTTTCAGAATCTTGTGCGCCAGCTTCTCACCCATTTTTAAACGGGCTTTGTATACTGAAATCCCGTCAATGGTTGCATCTGGACGCGCAAAGTATACATATTCAAAAATACATGGACGATATTCAGGATTTACAGCACATTGCTTGGTAAACAGTTGACCATCGCTATCAATAAAAATTGCTTCACCAGGTGCAATATCACGTTCAACTTTAAAACCAAGTGCAGTAATCGCAACTGATTCAGAAGCAATAATATACTCTACACCCTGTTCGGTCTCACGTGAACCGTAAACCAAAGGGCGGATACCATTTGGATCACGGAAACCAACCAAACCATGGCCTGTAATCATCGCGACAACACCATATGCCCCTTTACAACGCTCATGTACGCGAGAAACGGTGTGGAAAATATCTTCTGGTGTTGGATTTAAAGTACCGATCTTCTGTAACTCATGCGCAAACACATTCAGTAAAACTTCAGAATCAGAATCTGTATTCATATGACGTAAATCTGTTTTAAACAGGTCATCATGAATTTCAGCAGCATTGGTCAGGTTACCATTGTGCGCAAGGGTAATACCGTAGGGAGAGTTTACATAAAATGGTTGTGCTTCTGCACTGCTTGATGAACCTGCTGTAGGATAACGAACATGTCCGATCCCATAGTTTCCAAGTAATGCACGCATATGACGCGTATGGAATACATCACGTACCATACCGTTATCTTTGCGGAGGAATAAACGCCCTTGATGGCAGGTTACGATCCCTGCAGCATCCTGTCCTCGATGTTGCAGCATCGTTAAGGCATCAAATAACATTTGGTTCACTGGTGATTTACCGGCTATCCCAACAACTCCACACATAGCAACCTCGCGACAAGCTAGCGATTAATAAAAAGGGTTTTTCGTCGAATGATCAGAACGTTCATTGACTGAAGCTCGTTCTGATTCGTCCATTTCTTTCGAAGGGCGATGTAATAACGCCCCCTCAGATGTCATTTGATTTAAAGCTTGATTTGCTGCATCTTTGGACAATTCAGTTGCCAAAGGCGCATAAGGTAATAGAATCTGTACAAATTTAGACTGTTTCCAGTGCGGCGAGCTCTCAACCCAAGGTCCTAAACCTTGCATTGCAATGAGGACAATTAAAAGTCCTTTTAACGAACCAAAAGCACCACCTGCTAAACGATTTAATGGGCCCAATTTCAAACTTTTCAAGAGGCCATTCAGTAAGGCAGACACAATCCATGTACAGACCACAATGATCAATACAATAAAGGCAAAAGCCGCAATTTTCTGTACAACAGGATCTTGGCTTAAACTGCTCATCGCAGGTGCCAATACAACGGCGTACTTTGCCCCAACGATCAATGCGAATATCCATCCGATCAAGTTCGCAAAGGCTTTTATAAATCCTTGACGCAAACCGTTCAGCCCTCCAATGAGCAAGATGACCAGAATAATGATATCAAGTGTATTCATTTCACACTGTCATCGCATCAATACAGTCTTTGACCAGTGTTGGGCCTGTATAAATCAGTCCGCTATAAACTTGTACCAGACGCGCACCTGCTTGTTGTTTCGCGACAGCCTGTTGTCCAGCTAAAATGCCACCAACGCCAATCAATGGGATTTGTCCTGCCAATACTTCAGCAAATTGACGTAAGCACTCGGTACTCTTTTCAAAAACTGGGGCACCAGACAAACCACCTGCCTCATTGCCATTTGGCAAGTTTTCCACACCTTCACGACCTAAGGTGGTATTGGTCACAATCAAACCATCAATTTTGAATTGCAATAATTGTGCTGCAATAAATTGAATATCTTCAGGGGTTAAATCTGGTGCAACTTTAAGGACAAGAGGAACATAATGATTATATTGATCTGCCAGTTCGAGTTGGCGATCTTTTAAAGTGTGTAGCAATTCTGTGAGCGCATCACCACTCTGTAAACTACGTAAATTTTTGGTGTTCGGCGATGAAATATTAACCGTAATATAAGACGCGTAATTATAAACTTTTTCTAAGCAAATCAGATAGTCGGATACTGCATCTTCAACAGGCGTATCCGCATTTTTACCAATATTGATGCCCAAAACACCTTTAAACTTCGACGCTTTGACATTCTCAATGAGCTTATCTACCCCATCATTATTAAAGCCCATACGGTTAATAATCGCTTTTGCTTGTGGGATACGGAATAAACGCGGTTGAGGATTACCTGCCTGTGGACGTGGTGTAATGGTTCCAATTTCAATAAAACCAAAACCTAATGCCGCTAAAGCGTCAATATGTGCACCATTTTTATCTAGCCCAGCAGCAAGACCGACAGGGTTTGGAAACTCAATGCCCATACATGTCACAGGTTTTGCAGCAACTTTCTGATGCATAAAGCCCAGTTTATGCGCTTTATCTAGCATAGAAAGTGTAAGTTCATGTGCACGCTCTGGCGCTAAAGTAAACAACAAAGGGCGAGCCAATGAATATAACATACCAATCACAGTCTACTGATTTTCAAGTAAACGTATTATAGGCATAGGCGTACCAAAACGCCATGCCTGACATAGGGTTTTTAATTGCTTACTGTACTGTTGCAGTTAATTTAATCTGATTATTATTTGAGACCAGATCCATTTTTTGAATACTGATGCCTGCTTGTGACAATTGCATCAAAAAGTTAGCCAATACCGCATAGTTCTGATGTTCAGCAACCAACTGGATCTGCTCGCCATTTTGTTGTGAAGAAACAGCCAGACCTTGTTGTTGTGCGGTACGCTGGATTTTATCTGCCGCCGTTAACCCTTGCTCATTGGCAGGCTTCATGGTTGCTGCATTGCTCTGCATCCACACGGTAATATCTTTTAGATCATTCAAACGTTTCTGTTGCTTGTCTGCCAAAACATGCATTTGCCATAAAGATGAACCAATGGCGGCCACAAGCACAAAAATGGTGGTGACAATCACCATCACCCGTTCACGGGCAGATAAGCTTTGTAGATATTCATTTAATGCTTCAACCTTCTGATCGAAGCTGTTCTGTAATCGAGTTAATGCTTTCATTATTTTACTTTCACCACCCCAATTGCACCGACACTATCTGCCTGTACATTGCCTAATTCAGCTTGAAAACCTTGTTGGTTCAATTGCTGTGTTAAGCCTTGTAAATCATCCGCAGATTTTGCTTTAAGCGACAGAGCCAAGGTCGAAGCATCATAACTCACTTGTTGCGCTACGATCTGTTTTTGCATCAAGATTGGACCAACACGGCTCAAGAGTGACAACGCTTGCGTATCACCAAGTTGGCTCATACGCAGTTGTGCTTCAAACGAGCTTTTCAGATTTTGTTCAGTCACACGACCACTTTCACCAAACCAAGCTTTATATTGTTCAATCGCTTGAGCTGAGGTTTGATCAGCCACTTTTTTCAACTTCGACCAACGCAAAGCATCATAGCCAAGCTGTACAATAATTACAGCCAACAATACGGCTGCGGCAGCTTTCCAGTAGCCAGACCATTGTGTTTCAGCATTTTTTGCTTTGGGTAAAACATTAAACGGATGTTGCTTAGGTCTTAACAATGGCTCAAATTGATAACTAAATTCAGTACGCTGATCTTTAGTAGATATAGTCGCTAGGCTCTCTAACTGAGCAGCATTTAAATTCGCAAATTTATACTGGGTTTCGGCTGTCTGAAACTCGAGATATAGCGCCAGATCATCAATTGAGTTCCCAGACCATGTATTTTCTCTTACCAATAAATGATCATATAGATTCAGCAGCACCACTTGATTCGGTTCAGGCTCAGCTACGATCAAAAAATCTGGTAAAAATGCGGCAATCTGAATCGGTAAAAGACTGAGTGCATGTTGCCAAGTTTCAATCGATGATTGTGCAACCCCCAGAATATTGAGCTGATCATTTTGAAAATGATGAACCACTTTCATTTGATCAATCGGCAAGGTCACAAATTCTTCCAAGAGGTATTTAACACCCTCCTGTCCCAATTGTTTGTAATGCACTTTACTCATCGGTTGTTGTAATAATTGCGCATTGCGGCTTGGAAAATAAACCACAGCCTCTTTTCCATGATGCTCTTGCAAGTCTTGAATCAACTGTTCAAGGCTCGGTGCCTGCAACCAACTTTCCCCTGCCGACCAATACCATGTTCCATTGGTTTCGGGCATCCATAAATACAGCATCGGTGTTCAGTACCCTTATCCTATTGCGGATATATAAAAATTATAATGTTGGTGTAAAACGATTCTTTTGCGTCGACAAACCATTTGCGATCACAGCTTGATCATAAATACGAGCTTCTGCCAATGCAAATGGATTAAAGCCTTCATGTGTCAATTGTTCTTCAATATGTGCCACAACATTCATATGACACACCACTGCAATCGACTCATAGGGTAATTTGGATAACCATTCAATCGCATCTTTAGCATCATCATCGGGTTTAATCTTATCGCAAATTAAAACTGGGATACCGTAAAAATATGCTTTGATATGCGCCAAAGTTTCCTGAGCACGCAATAAAGGACTCACCACAAAAATTTCTGGCTGGATAATATCTTTTAAAAACTGGCCTGTTTGCTCAGCTTGTTGATGCCCCCGTGGCGTGAGCGGGCGTTGCATATCGTTTCCATTAATAGCTGGAGACGCTTCACCGTGACGAACTAAAGTTAACTGCATAAAACGACCTTATTTGTTATTCCTATAGCATAACCATGATTGATGACAGTTTTTTGATTAGACTTCATGATGCGGCAAAACAAATTCCACATCACTGCGATGACCATTCTTCATCAAAGATAATGCAATGGTCATTGGTGGCGCGCCTTCAAAAATCACTTCATATAGCGCATTGGTAATCGGCATATACACATCCAGTTCTTCGGCTTTGGTTCGTACTTGCACGATGGTATTAATACCTTCCGCAGTCTGACCTAATTCCTTGGTTGCCTGATCCAGTGTTTTACCCGAACCCAATGCAAAACCAATTTGATAGTTACGACTTAACGGGCTGTTACAGGTTGCGAACAAATCCCCCACACCCGACAAGCCCAAGAAGGTCAAGGGATTAGCACCCTGCTTGACCGCAAAACGACTCATTTCAGCCAAAGCACGGGTTAAAATCATGCTCTTGGTATTTTCACCAATCTTATAAGCACCACCCATGCCCATGGCAACGGCATAGATATTTTTTAATGCGCCACCCAATTCAACGCCATGCACATCATCACTGCCAAATACACGGAACAAGGCACTATGCAAAGCATGTTGCACGGCATAACGTACTAGTTCCGATTCACTGGCAATAACCGTGCCAGATGGCATACCTGCCATGATTTCTTTGGCAAGGTTTGGACCAGATAGTACGCCATAAGGGACTTCTGGTAATTCGGCACGAATAATTTCGCTCATAAAACTAAAGGTTTTTGCTTCAATCCCTTTGGTCAACGAAACGACTGCTTGTGAGCTAATAAACGGCGCAATCTGTTTTAAGACATCACGAAAAGAATGACTTGGGATCGCAACCAGAATAATGTCACGATCACGTACTGCAAGTTCCAGATCAGCAACCGCACGCAAACCCGCCTCTAATGGATAATCAGGTAAATAGCGTTTATTAATATGGGTTTGATTAATTTCTTCGGCAACAGCAGCATCACGAATCCAGATCATGGTATCGCAGCCATTTCTAGTCGCTAAATTTGCCATCGCCGTACCAAAACTACCACCGCCCAAGACGGTAATTCTCAATGCTGTTTTCTGATCTACGGCAACTGGCTCAACCAGATCGCTAAAATTTAACTCTGACATTTTTTATCCTGAAACGAATTTTTTTCTTTAATAAATAGCTAAAAAAGCTTAGCTGTCTTGCCATATTTTTACAAAATCTTGGCTATCAATCGCGGCACGGGGTGCAATCGCTTTCGCTGCTGTGCCAATATAGATAATCCCTGAAATTAAATCCTGCTGTTTTAAGCCCAATTGCTGCTTTAACCAGTTCGACTCTACGACGGCACCAGAACGCCACATTGTTGCAAAACCTTGCGCCTGTAAAGACAGCAAAAAGTTTTGAATCGCTGCACCTGAACTTAAAATCTGTTCAAAATGTGGAACTTTAGGATGATCCTGAATCGATGTTAAAGCTAATACCAATAATGGTGCACGAAATGGATGCTGTTTAACGCGATCGAGTTGTGCTGGATCAGCCTCTCCCAAATCAGCTAAAGCTTTGGCCAAATGCTCGCCAAAAGTAGCTCGTTGCTCAGGTGTGATAATTACAAAACGGGTGGGTTTTAAGCGATGGTGATCAGGCGCTGTCAATGCTGCTTGCACCGCTTTTTCGAGTTGTTCTGTATTCGGCGCTGGCTCAATGAGTTGCCCAATAGATTGACGTTGATGAATATTTTGATGAATTGTCTCTATAATTGAGTCCGTCATTGAAATGAATCTAACTAACACAAGGATGGCCCTAGATTAGCATAACCTGAATGATTTCCACTACGCTTATTCGTACTTATAAAATCTGGATATCCTGATTCTTGCTGTTAAATCGACAATGTAATAAATGCTAAGCTCATCATTCATTTGAAAAAATTAACAGAGTCCCTGCACAAACTGTACATAATCTGCAAAAGCACTCAGCGTTTTTATGTTCAAATAATACCATTCAGCAGCAAATTGAGAAAAAACATGAAAAAAACCGTCATCATGAGTTTACTTGGTGGTTTAGCCCTTGGTTTAACGGCATGTGCCTCAACACCGACCAATACCTTAGCGATTCAGAAAGAAAATAATCAATATGAAGTGACCGGTATTGGTAAAACCAGTCTAATCGCGAAAAACAATGCGATTGCAGCAGCGCAAAAAACCTGTACGCGCAATACGGCGCCAGTCGTTGTTGATGAAAAAACTGCATACCAAGGCGTATTAAAAGGTGTAGTCGATGAACAAACAGGCCGAATGGTCGAAGCTGCAGCAGGTGTACTTGGTACCCTTACAGGTAAAAATGCATCTTTAGCAAAAGATGACGATTATCAAACGACGCTCACGTTCTATTGCAAAGCCAATTGATAAATATAAAAAAGCCGATGTTCAAACATCGGCTTTTTTCTGCACTGTCACTTAGTGAGCTTCGCTCGCAGCGACTTCGGAAGCAGCTTCTTGTGCAACAGCATCCGTATTATGTTCATCTAAATTCGGCTTATCAAGTGCATCAATTGCAGCTTGCTGCTCTGGGGTCGTCTGTGTTGATACAGCAGCAGCTGTCTGGTCTTGCTGTTCAGCGTTTTTCGCTTCTTCTTTCTTTGCACATGCACTGAGCATGATTGGAGCAATGATTAAAGCGGCAAGGGTTAATTTGAATTTCATCACGGCTTTCCACAGTTACTTGGTTAAGTTGTGACAATCATATTTCAGATATATGACATTTTCATGACGGCATCGTTGTACAAAAGTAAAAAGAGCCGATGGACATCGACTCTTTTTGAATGATCTACTGATGAATCAGTTCATTGCAACCTGATTATGCACGCTCAAGCAATACTGCAACAGCAGGTAAAGTTTTGCCTTCTACGAACTCCAAGAATGCACCACCACCTGTTGAGATATAACCAATTTGATCAGCAACTTGGTATTTATCAATCGCAGCAAGCGTATCACCACCACCTGCAATCGAGAAACCAGCAGACTCAGCAATTGCCAGTGAAAGCGCTTTAGTTCCTTCACCAAACTGATCCACTTCAAACACACCGACAGGACCATTCCAAAGAATGGTTTTTGATGTTTTTAAAATGTTTGCAAATGCTTTAGCCGTTTCAGGACCTACATCCAAGATCATGTCGGTGTCTGTAACATCCGCAACATTTTTGACAACCGCTTGTGCGTTCGCCAATGAACCCAAGAAGTCTTCAAAGTTGATTTGGCTTGCATCAGCAACCACAACATCAGTTGGTAATGGAACACTCACTTTTGCAGCGATTTGTTTTGCAGTCTCAACCAAATCAGCTTCATACAGTGATTTACCAACGTTATAGCCTGCTGCTGCAAGGAAGGTATTGGCAATACCACCACCCACAATAATTTGATCGCAGATGCTAGACAATGAGTTTAAGACATCAAGTTTGGTTGATACTTTAGAACCCGCAACAATCGCCACCATTGGTTTTTCTGGGGTTTGCATTGCACGACCAAGCGCATCTAACTCAGCTGCCAATAAAGGACCCGCAGCGGCGATTGGTGCAAAACGTGCCGCACCTTCTGTTGAAGCTTCTGCACGATGCGCCGTACCAAATGCATCCATCACAAATACATCACATAAAGCTGCATATTTTTTTGCAAGCTCTTGGTTATTTTTCTTTTCGCCATGGTTGAAGCGAACGTTTTCAAGTAACACCACTTGACCCGCAGCGACTTCAACACCATCTAAATAATCTGTGAATAATTTTACGTCTTGACCCAAGGCTTTGCTTAAATAAGCAGCGACTGGAGCAAGCGATTGTTCTGGTTTTGGCTCACCTTCTACAGGACGACCCAAATGAGAAAATACCATCACTGCCGCGCCTTTTTCTAAAGCCGCTTTAATGGTTGGCAATGCAGCACGTAAACGTGCATCACTGGTAATTTCCCCATTTTTTACAGGAACGTTTAAGTCTTCACGAATAAGAACACGTTTACCTGCTAAATCAAGATCAGTCATGCGCTGAAAATTCATGGATGGCTCTCTAATTGATTTTAAAAACGGCGTAATTTTAAATGATTCTCTGAAATAAAGGTGAGTTTTTTTGCAGAAAAGCTGCCGAAAGCTTCAGTTTTGATTATGATAATCAGGATCACTAAAGTTTTATATTATTATGTCTATTCATCCAGATCCTAAAATTAATCGTTTAAACGTCCTTGGTGAACCTTTAGCCAGCTGTTGTTATGATCCGATTACAGGGTATTTTCGTAATGGTTTTTGCCATACGGCGGTCACTGATCTAGGTCAGCATACCATGTGTGCACAAATGACGTCTGAGTTTTTAAATTTCTCACAAAAAGTCGGCAATGACTTGATCACGCCTTTACCCGAAGTTGGCTTTCCTGGACTTAAACCCGGTGATTTCTGGTGTATCTGTGTTACCCGTTGGGTCGAAGCCTATCAAGCAGGACAAGCACCACCGATTAAGTTGAATGCTTGCCACAATGCCGTTTTGCATTATGTTCCATTGAATATTCTGGTGGAATACGCAGTCTGATGCATCAACGTGAACTGATTCTGGCATCTAGCAGCCAAACCCGTAAAGATCTGATGGATCGGTTAAAGCTTGATTATCGTTGTATTTCACCAGATATTGATGAGTCAGCAGCAGGTGAATTGCATGCCGATGATTTGGCAAAACGACTCGCTTTTGAGAAAGCCCGTGTCGTCGCAGAACAACATCCCGATGCGATTATCATTGGCTCGGATCAAGTGGCTTGGCGTGAACATGCCCCGTATGATTTTATTGGTAAACCCTTAAGCGTTGAAAATGCAATTCAGCAATTACAGGAAAATTCAGGTCGAACCGTATTTTTTAGTACTGCGCTGAGCGTCCAACATCTGCAATCTGGCTTTGAAACCACATTGGTTGAACATTACCAAGTCAAATTTCGTCAACTGACATTGCCGGAAATCGAGCGCTATATTGAACTTGATCAGCCCTTGCATTGTGCGGGTAGTTTTAAATGTGAAAGTTTAGGGATTAGTCTATTTGAGAAAATGATGGGTGATGATCAAACCACCTTGATGGGCTTGCCGATGATTCAGCTGTGTAAAATATTACGTCAGTTTGGAATAAGTGCACCTTAAAAAACACCCTGACCTAAACTTAATTTAGATCAGGGTCAATGCTTACTCCTCGACCACAGTGACTCTTTTTGGCAAAGCAAACCAAATAAAAATCGACAGAATCAAGAACAATAACGCAGCCACATTCAATACGGATCGATGCGATTGGCTAAAGGCCTGTTTCGCTGCCTGAATCAAATGTTCAGCAATTGTTGGCTGTAATTGTTTCGCCGCTTGAATCGCCTCTCCAATTGAACTACTCGCCTGCTGCAGCATGTTATTCGGTACATCGCTTGGTATTACAATCGAGTTGGCATAGAACCATGACAACATCAGACCGAAAAATGCGATCCCCAAACCTGCACCTAGCTCGTATGCCATCCCTTCAATCGCACCCGCAGCCGTTGCTTTGCTCGGTGGAACGGAAGACATAATTGCAGAGGTTGAAGAAAGTAAGGCAATTTCCACACTTAAACCCAATAACACCATCCATGCCCATGCGTGGATTTGTGCTTGCATAAAGTCGGTATTGGCCAAGCCCCACAGACTCATCGCACTCATCAGCATACCCAATGAAGCAACAGAACGTAGACCAAAACGGTTCACCAACAGACTGGCAATTGGACCACCTAAACTAATCGCAATCATGAACGGTAAAATAAATGCCCCAGCGGCCAATGGCGAAAGCTGATACACAAATTGCAGCTCTTGCGAAACCAACAGCTCGAATCCCACCAAAGCCATCATTGATACAATCGCCATGACCACACCAGTCGCAATGACAGGATGTTTAAACAATTGAATATCAATCATTGGTGATTTCGAGGTCAACTGCTGACGAATAAAACCAACCAACAAACTAAAACCGACGGCAAAGATCAGAACCGACCACACGCTAAAACCATGCATCACCGATTTCACTGCATAGATCATACTCAAGATGGCGATCACCAAAACGAGCGCCTGCAATAAATTCAAGTTTTGCTTTGGCTGACCTGTTTGTTTTGGAATCAAAAATGCAGCCAATACCACCACGGTGATCATGATAGGCACATTGATCAGGAAGACTGAACCCCAATGGAAATGCTCAAGCAAAAAACCTCCTAATAGTGGGCCAAAAGCTGCACCACCACCACCAACTGTCGCCCAGATTCCTAAAGCAAAGTTCCGTTGTTTTTCATCCAGAAAAGTGTTGCGAACTGCCGATAAGGTTGCAGGCAGGATCATTGCCCCACCCACGGCCAATAAAGCCCGTGAAGCAATCAATGCCAGTGCCGTTGGTGAAAATGCGGCTGCCAATGAAGCAAGACCAAATAAAAAGGCACCAATGATCATCAATCGTTTATAACCGATACGATCACCCAAGGCACCCATCGGCAAAATCAGCCCTGCCATGACCAGTGAATAAATATCAATAATCCATAACAGCTCATTGGCTGAGGAAGAAAGCGACTCGCTCAAAGTTGGCGTCGCTACATGTAGGATGGTTGCATCAATCGCGACAGGAATATAGATCAATACAACAATTGCAAGAATTAACCACTTGCGTGACATAAATGCCTCTAAATTGGACAACTGTTCAAATTGGCGCTATTATAACCAAAATTGAACACTTGTCCAACTTTTGGATTTAAGTGAGTTTGTTTCTGATTTGTATATGCAATAGGTATTAGAGAAAGAATGGCTTATTTAAACCGCGAACAGCGTCGTGACATGATTTTGCAGGCCGCCATGCAAGTTGCCTTAAACGAAGGATTTTCTGCAATGACGGTTCGCCGTATCGCCACTGAAGCCCAAACTTCGACTGGGCAAGTTCATCATCACTTCGCCTCTAGCTCACAGCTCAAAGCCGAAGCTTTTGTTAAACTGATGCAGCAATTGGACGAAATTGAAAATCAGGTGACGACTGCCAATTATCTACAACGTCTTTCCCTCTTGCTTGGCTGTGAAAATATTGAACAAATTCAGCCCTATTTACGCCTTTGGAATGAAGCAGAGGTTTTAATCGACCAAGATCAGGAAATCAAACTTGCTTATAACATTGCCATGCAAGACTGGCACCGTTCTATTGTTCAAATCATTGAAGATGGCCAAGCACACGGCGAATTTCATTTTGACACCAATCACCATGATATTGCATGGAGACTCATCGCTTTTGTTTGTGGCTTAGAAGGTATTTATAAATTAGGCTTAATCGGTTTAAATGAAACTGATTTTAAACGCCATACCGAAGCCATTATTCAAGCAGAACTATTTAAAAAAGCAGAATGAGTAAACAATGAAACGACCATTATTACAAAGCCGAAGACTCGATTTATTTGTATTTCAAATGGATGATCTGATTGACATCTATCCTTGTGTGACAACAACATTAACCCGTTATATGGCATGGGAACCCGCTCAAAATTTCGCAACGCAAGAAAAAATTGGTCAAGAATGGCTAGTCAAAGAAACAAAGAATACCGACCGACATTTTGTTTTACGCAGCAAACAAGATCAACGTTTTATTGGTCTCATTGGGGTTCATCGAATGCAGACCTCAACACCCGAACTGGGATTATGGATTCGGGAAGATTGTCATCATCAAGGTTTTGCTAAAGAAGCCTTGTTTGAAGTATTTCAATGGGCTTCATTACATCTCTCTGCCGAATATTTCTTATATCCAGTTGCAACCGAAAATCAGCCAAGTCGAAAACTGGCTGAATTTTTAGGTGGAACAGTTGCTGCACATAAAACCGAAAAGAAATATGATGCCGTGATTTATCATATTCCGCCCTATCAAGCAAAGTCCAATTAGAACCAGCCCTTTCGCCCTGTTAGAATTTCATCTGCACAGCGTAGGGTTTCTTGGCTCAAGCCCCATAGACGATAATCCCCTGTTGCCGAGGTGACATTAAAATTATGCGTATAAGCAAAACTCAGTTCACGATCAACATCACACCACGCACCTGAACCATTAAAGCCCACATGTCCAAAGCCATGTGGCGCACGTTTGCCTAAAGTTAGAATACGGTGATATCCCAAACGCCAATGCATTGGAATCGGCATCACGCGATCACGTGCTTTACTTTGCACCGTACTGAGTTGCTTGAATACTTCTGGGCGAATCAGTTGCTGCCCTTGCCATTGTCCTTGATTGGCCAGCATGGCATAGACTTTTGCCAAACTATCCGCAGTAAATACGCCATTGGCCGCAGGAATGACAGCTTGCAATCCTTCATCACTATAGAAGCTAAAATTGCGCATCCCTTTAGGGATCATGGCATCCTGAAAATCTTGTGGGTTTTGCCCTGAAAGCTCTAATAATCTTTCTGATAAAGATGCTTTACGTGGAGCATTGTTTTTCTTGCTTTGTGGCGCACTTGTTGATGGTGCTTTTGGCCTTTCCAATAAACGTGCTACTCGGCCCAATTCTGAAGTTGGTATACCAAAATACGCGCCATCCAGCTCAAGAGGTTGTACAAGATAACGCTGCATGAGCCAACTTAAGGGTTGTTTGGCTGCCTTCTCAATCACACCACCTAAAATCCAACCATAAGTTAAAGGCTGATAAGCAAAACTTTGCCCTGCTGCAAAACGTGGTGTCGCTGCGGCCATAACCTCCAGCATATGCGACCAGTCCAGCATCTCTGTTGCAGTTTCAATGGTATTGCGAATATCAAACATACCACTTTGATGTGACAGGACATGACGTAGCGTAATATTGGCTTTGCCATTCTGAGCAAACTCAGGCCAGTAATAGGCAATCGGCTGCTCATAATCCAACACACCTTCACTGACCAATATATGTGCAAGTGTTGCCAGAATACCTTTACCAGTTGAGTAGCACATCGCTAAAGTATCGGATTGCCAATCTTCTTGTTGAGATTTCTTACCCGTGAAAATATCAACCACTTTTTGACCTTGGAAATACACCACCAATGCCGCCCCGCCTTGCTGGCTACGCGCATCTTGCAAGCGGCTAAATTGGCTTGCTAAATCAATAAAGCGTTCATCAACACTACCATGATAATGCTGCGTATCGGCAAATAGAATTTCTTTAATCACGGCTCAATTCCTTATGATATTTATGTTTTTATAATCTCCCTGTTGCGAACAACAGGGATCATTTGCACGACATGATGGTATTAAAGGGCTTTTACTGTACCTGCAACATGCGGCTTTTTAGATTTCACATTACGGATCAAGAAGTCTGTTTGTTTTGGCTCAGCCGCAGTTAAAAACTCTACCGTTGAAGGTAAATACATTGGCAATTTGAACCAGACATCTGCTTCATACGCTGCTGGAAGCTCAATACTCGCCAAAGCTTTAGCCTTGCTCCACATCCCGTGTGCAATCGCCTGTTTAAAGCCAAATGCCTTTGCAGTTACGGCATGGATATGAATCAAGTTAAAATCCCCTGAAATCACTGCATAACGACGGCCGGTATTTTCAGAAATATTCCATTCTGCTTGGGGTTGATAAGCTGGCTCTTGAGACTCTTTGGCTTTTTCAGTCACTTTATTCTCTGTTTTTTGGCGGGATAAATAAGTGGTTAAACTTTCCATCACCACTTCACTACCCACTTTGGCAGTGGTAATGAAATCAAACTGTAAGCCTTTGTCGTGCGGCTTTAACTCACCAAATTTACAAGACAGCGTAATTTGCTCATTTACAGTAATTTTGCGAGTTTGCTTGATCTGGTTACGAATATGCACCAAACCCAAGATCGGGAATGGAAATGCTTCGCTGGTCATCATGTGCATTTGCAGACTTTGCGACAAAACAGCTAAATAAATCGCAGGCACGAAACCATCATTTTTAAAACCACAAATCTCGTTATAGCTTTCTAAATGTTTGCTATCAATCTTGAGTGTATCCACCACATATTCAACTTGTGGTAATACTTTTTCACCCTTTGGCTTTTTGAAAATCAGACCTTGAATGACTTTTGGATAAGCTAAATAAGGTTTTGGCAGTTGACTAAAATGACGTGTATTCATAATAAACCTTTTATATTTTAGGAATCCTCCCCAACCCTCCTTTCATAAAGGAGGGAGCTTCCACAAATTATACAGGTTTTAATTTTTAGGAATTCCCCTCTTTTTAAAGAGGGGTTAGGGGAGATTTTATAGCTTGAAGTTCTTAGGCACCTAACAAGCTTTGACCGCAGACACGAACAACGTTACCCGTCACGCCTGTTGAACCCGTTGACGCATACCAAGCAATTGCTTCAGCGACATCTACAGGTAAACCACCTTGGTTCATTGAGTTCATACGACGACCCGCTTCACGAATCGCGAATGGAATCGCAGCAGTCATTTGCGTTTCAATGAAACCTGGCGCAACTGCATTGATGGTAATCCCATTCTTTAATGTCGGTGCAGTAAATTTCACCAAACCAATCACACCCGCCTTAGACACAGCATAGTTGGTTTGACCAAGGTTACCCGCGATACCACTGATTGATGATACACAAACGATACGGCCATTTGCATTTAAACCATCATGAGAAAGTAAGTAATCGTTAACACGCTCAATGGCAGACAAGTTAATGTTAATTACAAGATCCCAAAGCTCTGGTTTCATGTTTGCCAAAGTCTTGTCACGAGTAATCCCCGCATTATGCACGATTACATCTAAACCGCCTTGTTTTGCAGCAGCAGTTTTGATTTTTTCACCTGCATCAGCAGCAGTAATGTCGATTGCCAATACTGAACCACCAATTGAACCCGCAACACGCTCAAGATCTGCTTGTTGTTGTGGTACATCTAAGCAAATCACATGTGCACCATCACGTGCCAAAACATGTGCAATCGCTTCACCAATACCACGGCTCGCGCCAGTCACTAATGCAGTTTTACCTGCAAGTGGTTTTGCCCAGTCCAAATCAACCACATCTGCTTTAGAAACACGAATCACTTGACCAGAAACATAAGCTGAACGTGGTGAAATCAAGAAACGTAAAGTTGATTCAAGGTTTGCTTCCGCACCTTGATCGACATAGACCACTTGTGCAGTAATCCCCTTTTTGAACTCTTTACCAACAGACTTGATAAAACCTTCTAGCGCACGTTGTGCAATCGCCTGTTTGACTGTTTTTGCAGTTTCTGGTGTGGTACCAATCACGATCACACGTCCTGAACTTGAAATCTGACGAGCAATAGGATTGAAGAAATCGTATAACGCTTTTAACTGCTCTGAATCTTGAATACCAGAAGCATCAAATACAACCGCTTTAAATTTAGACTCTTTATCATCTGAATTCAGTGGACGAAGGTTTAAGCCTACTTTCGCAGCTGTTTGTTGTAATTCAACATTATTACCGACATAGCTATCGGCATGAATATTACTCAAAACCTGAGCAATCGCAGCAGAAATCGTGCTTGATGGTGCTGCGCCAAGCAATACTGCACCATTTACAACTGGTTGAGCACTTACAAAACGATCTAGCGCAACTGGCGATGGTAAACCTAGATTTTTTACGACAAACTTACCTAATGGTGATTGTGTAAATGCTTGGTACTGATCAGTCATGGTTATTATCTCTCATACAAATGAATTTGTTACAAACACATGAATCATGTTGGGATGTGGCATGAAATCAATGTCTGATTGACTCATCGCAAATCATACTTGAGTTCATGTCTGGATGTCTTGACCTGAATGTGGTCTCAAGCGTCATTCTAGTCAATACAGCAGTATTGGAAATATGGTATGTTTGTAGCAAGAATATCGCAATTATGCTTGGAAAAGCCTTATGAGCAAAACAACTCAAGAAAATCCAGCAGTCGAGACTTCAGCTCAAGAGACTGTGTCAAATACATCAAAAGCAGCTTCAACTTCACGTAAAACTGCAAGCACAACTCCAAAAGCCGCAACGACGACACCAAAAACAACGCGTGCTCGCTCTACCGCGCGTAGTGCAGCTACGACAAAAAGCACTGCTTCTTCGACAACAACGAAAGCAGTTGCAGCTAAAACAACCAAACCTTCTGTTCAACAGGATAAAACCATGAGCCAAAACACTGTGCGCCGAGTTGCCATTATCGGCGGCAACCGTATTCCTTTCGCTCGCTCTAACGGCGCTTATTTCACAGCTTCCAACATCGATATGTTTACAGCTGCGTTAAACGGTTTGGTTGAGCGCTTCAACCTACAAGGCCAACGCCTAGGCGAAGTGGTTGCTGGTGCTGTATTAAAGCACAGCCGTGATTTCAACATGACACGAGAGTGTGTATTAAATACTCAACTTGCGCCAGAAACCCCTGCATATGACATTCAACAAGCATGTGGTACGGGTTTACAGGCAGCATTCCTTGTCGCAAACAAAATTGCTTTAGGTCAAATCGAAGTGGGTATCGCAGGTGGTGTTGATACCACTTCTGATGCGCCAATTGCTTTCGGTGATGGCTTACGTAAAGCCCTACTTGAACTTAACATTGCGAAAACAGGTAAAGACCGTTTAAAAGCTTTAGCGAAAATCAATGTGAAAGATCTTATGGATGCACCTAAAAATGGTGAACCACGTACAGGTTTATCGATGGGTGACCATCAAGCAATTACTGCGCTTGAGTGGGGTATTCCACGTGAAGAGCAAGATATTCTAGCTGCTTCTTCTCACCAAAAAATGGCAAAAGCATATGAAGAAGGTTTCTTCGATGACTTAATCACACCATTCTTGGGTTTAAGCCGTGACAACAACTTACGTGCAGACTCTACATCTGAAAAATTAGCAAAATTAAAACCAGTCTTTGGTAAAGGCGAAGCTGCAACCATGACTGCGGGTAACTCAACACCATTAACTGATGGTGCGTCTTGTGTACTTTTAGCGTCTGAAGAATGGGCGAAAGCCAATGGTCATGAAGTACTTGCTTATCTGACTTTCTCGGAAACTGCAGCAGTTGATTTCGTTGGCAAGAAAGAAGGCTTATTGATGGCACCTGCTTATGCAGTTCCACGTATGCTTGAGCGTGCTGGTCTTAAACTTCAAGATTTCGACTACTATGAAATCCACGAAGCATTTGCATCACAAGTTCTTTCTACATTGAAAGCTTGGGAAGATGAGAAATTCTGTAAAGAGCGTTTAGGTTTAGATGCACCTTTAGGTTCAATTGATCGTAGTAAGTTAAACATTAAAGGTTCTTCTTTAGCTGCGGGTCACCCATTTGCTGCTACAGGCGGTCGTATCATTGCAACTGCTGCGAAAATCTTAAATGAAAAAGGTTCAGGTCGTATCCTCGTTTCGATCTGTGCTGCTGGTGGTCAAGGTGTAACAGCGATTATTGAAAAATAATTGTTCACCTACCCATAAAAAGGCTGAATCATTTGATTCAGCTTTTTTATTTAGAGCACATCTTTGACTTACACAGTAGCTGCATTCATCTCGCCCGTTTAAACTTCACATAATAATCATTTAACACTTTAATCGCTTGCTTGAGTTCTTTCAGATTTTCCTCTGTATTCCCTAACCGCTCAACAAAACGTTGCGAATGCAATTCCAAATCAATCTTTTCATTAATTTGCGGTGTAATCCGAAATAACTTCTCCAGATCATCAAATCGGTCTAATTTTCGATTAGAAAAATATTCCAGACGAACGCTCAACCCATTCAACACTACACCATTCAGAATGGCGCCTTGCTCAGCATCAAACACCAAAGCATGTTCTTTTAAAAATAATTGCTCAGGTGTTTCTTTGGAACTTTTAAAGAGATTGGTGAATTGACTCAACATGGTGGATGATCACATAACTATTTTCGGGTCTATTAAACCGCTAAATCTTCGATGGAAGCAATCACTTCATCTCACATAAAAAAGTATCTTCCAAAAGATGCCTTCTCTGCCTTCATTTTATTGCCCGTACTGCTGCTTGAGGTATTCCACAATTTTAGCCGACTCAAACATTTTCACACCTGTGTTCGGATCAACCAAATATGGGACCTGAATATCTCGCCCCATTACTTCAACAATTTTTTCACGTTTACCATTGGGCAGTGGAATATATTTTCCAGGCTTCAAACGCAAAATTGCTGGCCCCATATCCTGCCAACGCTCTTTAGCAACATTATGCAGAAGATAAGGCAGTTCGAACTCAGTCAGTACTTCACGAACCAGCCGTGTATAAGGGCTTGCCTCAAAACTCCACAGCTCCAGTAACTGTGCTGGCGCTGGTCGGTCAACAATCTGCGGATTAATCCATACTCCACGCGCAGCATTGGCAGCGGAAGCTAAAGCAGATACATACGGGAGCTTTGGATAATGACTAAACTTCTTTGGTGTTTGTCCTGTTTTGCCATAATGTTTAAACAGATGATGAATAATTTGCTGTGACTCATATAACTGATCACCCGTATTTTCATCTATCAGAAATGGAAACTGTTTTTTACCACCAGTTGCTTTGACAATCTGACGATATTTCTGCCCCCCTTTTGGGCAGGGATAAATCTCTACATCCAGATTCAATAAAGTCATTACTTCACGAACACGGCGACAAAATGGAGAACCTTCAAACTCGTAGAGCTTAAGTGCTTTTGCAGGCTGATTTGGAAATGGTGTACCAGAAACACCTCTTCCACCTTCAATTACAGTTGCACATACAGATTGTAAAACCTTGAATTGATGGCTCACCATTTTCAACATAATATTATCCTTTTAGCAGTCGACTAATTTTTCTTCTGCAATCACAATGCCATTATTATCTGCATAGATATAATCGCCAGAGTTGATTGTCACACCACCAAAATACAATGTGATGTCCACTTCACCTATGCCTTTACGATTACTTTTTTGTGGAATGGCAGCCAATGCATGTACGCCTAAATCGAGTTCTGCAATCGCATCAACATCACGGACACAACCATAAATCACCACACCATTCCAGTGATGCTTAACCGCTGACTCAGCAATCAAATCCCCCATGAGCGCACAACGCATCGAAGCACCACCATCAACCACCAACACTTTACCCGTACCATCGGTTGCCAATAATTCTTTTACACGTGAATTGTCTTCAAAACACTTAACGGTCACGGCTTGTCCACCAAATGTCTTACGGGCACCATAACTTTTAAAGAATTTACCATCTAGAGATGGTGTTACGACTTGTAACTTTTTTTCAGGATTATCATCTAACAAATCACATGTTACGAAAGGGATTGCGGTCACTGAAATGCTCCTTTATCTAGTTTGTTGTATGCTTAAATTATCATAGTATTTGAGTGCTGCAGTTTGAGTTTGTGCTGCAATCAACATAGTATGCGCCAATTGCTCAGCAGTAACAGGTTTAAATTTAAACGGTCTGGTCCATGCTTTTTCGACCAGCTTAAATGCGGTCTGCGCCAAGTCCTCAAGCAAGCGAATATCACTACGCTTACCAATTAACAGTGAGGGTTGGAAAATTGATAGCTTATAAATTGACAGGTTTTTTAGGTAGTTTTCCAATTCGCCTTTGACTTTATTATAGAAAACTGGCGAATTAGCATTCGCTCCCAATGCACTCACCACCAATAAATGAATATTTTTATCCTGAACTAAATCTGCAAAATGGGCATTGATTTCATAGTCAATCGCATAAAAAGCATCTTTAGATCCTGCTTGTTTGATCGTACTTCCCAAACAACTGAATGCATGGGTATAGGGACTTACATCCTCATCATTCAATAGCAGAAAGTCTTCTAATATCAGCTGTGTTACTTTGCTGTAAGATTTTAATATTTCTGAACTTTTTCTAACCACCACTGTAATTGAACTAAAATCACCTGCTTGCTGCAACGCATCTACAAGGGCTTGACCAACCAAGCCTGTTGCGCCAATAACAATTGCCTTTTTATCACCTATTTTCATTTTTATTTGTTCCAATCAATGACTAAGGCTAATGTAACGTTTTCTTGCACGTTTTTCACCTGTTAAATCTACTTAAAAGTATCACAAGACTTGACTTCGCGGCTTAGTTTCCTCAAAATATGGCACTTGTTTACGGGCTGGTGAATGTTGCTAATGTTTTATTGGTTTTAACTTCAGCCCGCCCAGACCAACTTATTTTCAAGGAGTGCACGAGTGGCAAACTCTGCTCAAGCTAAAAAACGTGCTCGTCAAAACGTTAAAGCACGTAAACACAACGCAAGCTTACGTTCTATGGTTCGTACTTATATCAAACGTACTGTAAATGCGATCGCTGCTGGTGATTATGCTACTGCTACAGAAGCTTATAAAACTGCTGTTCCAGTTATCGACCGTATGGCTGATAAAGGCATTATCCACAAAAATAAAGCTGCTCGTCATAAGAGCCGCTTGAACGCTCAAGTTAAAGCATTAGCTAACTAATTTGATGCATATAAAAAAGCCCGAATATTCGGGCTTTTTTATTGTGTTTAATTTTTGATGTAAGGCTGCATCCCTGTTCCCGCTTCTGTCACGATCCTGACTAACTTCTGACAAAAGTTATGACTTTCTTCAAGTAAACCTAAATCACTGGCACGTGCATGATTCTGTGTCAGCACAGTTTTATGATACTGATAACGCTCTTGCAAATATAGTTCATCTTGGCTCAACGCCAGCATCATTAATTCAAAACGAAAATCCAGATCAATTTTAATTCCTTCAGGCATATCCCCATACGCCCAGGCCTGCAACACCTCTAATCGGCTTTGTCCCAAATTAGAAAAGATAAAATTAATATAATCATCCAGATTTTTAAAGAAATTCTGAATATCAGCCTGTGTATCCCATCGACCTGTTAAGGCAAAACACGGTTCTGCGTGATACTTCTGCCCTGTATTCTTATGTACATCCATAGAGCGCAGCCTAAAAATCAAACGCTCTGATAACTGTTCTTGCAACTGCTGAGGAATAAAGCGGTCAGTAAAGTCCATCGCAAAAGATAGCATTGGACTAACTGTTAATTTTCTTAGCACCATTTTTAACTGATAAAAAACACCCAGTTGTTTTTGCGTCAATAAAAAACAGCGATAGCCTGTATCCAAAGCCAATTCAGGACGACCAATATTCCCCCAATTTGAAATAAAGTCATGAGCAACATTAAACACATTAAGACTTAACTGCTGGGTATAGAATTGTTGTTCAAACCACTGACTGATCAATTGCTCAGCCTCAGGCATATTCTGTGGGGCTGGTAACTCACCTGCAACCTTAACAGGCTCAGGTTCAACCAAAGCTTCGATCTGCTGAGTATGCAAAGGCTCCAATAAATAAGGTTGCAGCATATGGGAAACCGCATTTTCAGGAGATTGCAACTCTCCTGTAGCCCATACATTATAATTCGGCTCATAGAAGCCTATCCCTGTTTCATGAACCGCCTCATAGAAAACCCGATATACCGCATCATTTTGCGCTTCACTTGCCCAAGTTTCCAACTGGATACTGGCACATATGCCCTGAGCAAATTTATTCTTAATTTCTTGCACCCACTGTAGGGTCTGTTCAGAAAAATAGGATTGATATTGTGGATCACCAATCTTGTTGCTAAATAACTCTAACCACGCCTGCAAAGTTCTGCCATGACTAGAGATATTACGATATTGCTGATGCAACTCAAAAGCAACTTGATATGAATCATCTTCTGCGGGAACTTTACCTGTAAAAATTTCAGGCTCCCATAAATAAATTGTGTTTGATAACATCTTTTTATCCAATTATGTGTCAAGTTTCTCTTTTTATAGCCTTATCATGACGAAAAATGATAAATTTTAAAAGTGCACTTTTATTATTTTTTAAACTTTATAACAAATATATTCTGGATAAAAAAATATGAAGCTCCGAAGAGCTTCATACCATTCATTTATGACACACAAATAAAAATATTAAGGGGCAACAGCCAAAATCTTGCTCGCAACGGGTAAATTCTTGGCAGACAAACCTGCAAGGATCAAACTGTTATTTGCTACAGGAATTGTCCATTTTTGATTCGCACCACTGGTACAACGATAGCGAATTAAGCGTGCACGATTATTGGTTAAATAACCACCCTCCAAATCAAAGCACTGATTTGACTGCTTAATCGCTTGTGCAGTCGTATCAATTTCCCAAACCTGACTACTCACGCCACTACAAGGCATAAGATTAATCACATTGCCTGCGGTGGTCGTTAAACATTGATCGATATATTGCTTGTTATGAATTTTACCCAAGGCATCGTAGACCCACTTTTCCGAATCATTACCAACACAACCCGTAGAACCACTGATAAATGCATTGAGTTGTCCATTGGCCAAAGTTTCAGCTTTTAGGCAGTTGGTACGGTTCATTAAATTGGTACTCGAAGCAAAGTTCAAATCACCTTTAAGCGCTAGCTTTTCCACAAAGGCCTGAAATGCCGTTACTGCATCAGCATTTAAATGATCTAAATCTGAACGATACACATTGATCCAGCGATTTAAACGATACAGCTTAATTTGCTGCTGGGTATAACGTACCATTTCATTCTGAGCATCTGAAGAAAGCTGATCTTTAAAACCTCGGTATGAATCAAACAACAGTTTAGATTCAGGCGAAAGATTTACAACAGCCTTATCTTTATTATCAAGCAAGACCTGCTCGAGTTGAGGTAGCTCTATCGCTCTGAGCGCTGAGTATTCTGCTTCTTTACCAATTTCAACTGCGGGTGCTAAAGCAATTGTATTGGCTGGAATCGACATACTCGACAGTAATACCGCCGCTTGATTGGCTTTTTTACAATACAGATTAACTTGCTGTGGCACCTCACTTTGTGCAAGGTTGACATGGAATTTATTGGCATTGCTATTGCTGTTCATTCGCTGTGGAGCCAAAGCAATATTTTGACTCGCACTTGCAAACTGCACATTCAACCAGCAACTTGCCGTGACTGCATTCGGATTGGCTTGCGGCAGGTCAAATACATTACCACAGTTCCCTTTGGCAGCAGGATAGACCAAGCCTGTTTGTGTTTCTGGATCATAGCCACCCAGAATGGTATACACAGGCACACCAAACATTCTTGGTTTCAAGTAATTGCCATCGGCGCGGTTATACCAAACATTGCTTGAATTAGGCGTTTTAGGCTGAGCCACTTCCATACTACGGGTTATTGCATTCCATTTTTTATAGCCTGTTGGCGAACTTGCATCCCAGACATAACGATCAAATGCTGGCTGAATTTTCAAATAGGTACTATAACCAGTGTAATGGGTATATTTAGAAATACTGCTTGCAGTTGCACCACCAGACATTGCATCCCAACCATAGGCATATTTATTCAGGAAGTTAGGAACTCCATTGGCACCATCACCTAGATTGGTGGTGGTCCAATTGAGGTTACCACGCATTTTATTTCTAAAGGCAATATAGCCCCATCCACTATCTGCATGATGCGCAGCCCAAAACATATTGTCACCCACAGCGCCAGGATAATGCCCAAGCCCATAGTGATGTCCAATCTCGTGACTAAACTCATTACCCACAGAGTCAATCAAGGTCAGCATACCATTACCACCACTTAAGCCATGGGTTGCCTCACCGTTGCTATATTTACCACGTGCATAATGTGCCACGACACTTTGAGTAATTTGTGGTTGTTCCTGACTGGCCATTGAAGCACTGGTAATCCCCCAATTGGCTAGGTTAATCCCAACACCAAAGGTCGATTTAGCCGTATCCTCACGCATATCACCACTATAGACATCACCCGTGCTTGCACTGGCAGTATCATAAATGATACCGCTTGCCACCATAACTTTATTCAACTTTAAGTCATCATATTTAGCAACAATCATGCGTGCCGCAGGAATCGTTTGAAAATAATCTGTGCCTGCCTTTGCAGGCTCGAGCAACATATAATGACCTGTTGATTTTGGCGGGTCGGTCAATAGGCCTAGACGGATATTTTGCAATACCAATTCACCCGGTGCGGCTAAATCAATATTATCAGCAGTGAGCTCACCACTACGATTATTCAGTGGATCAATGACCCGAAGATGCAGGCCTGCACGAATTTCACTCCATTTTAATGCAACCGTCCATGCTCGCTTTGAATAGCTTACTGGTGGGCGCCCATCGGTATTGGACTGATCAGAAGCCGCAATTCGTGATGGCTCTTTTAATTTAACCGTTCTGAGCAGTTGATTACCTTGATAAATTTCGACTTGTAGTTTTTGCAGATCACCCATTTCCGCCAGAGGTGTCACCAACAACAAAGCATCTTTTTCTGTGGTTAAACGCGGCATTGAATCTTTTTCATTATTTTTAGGGTTCACTACATGGCTTTGTGCAAACTGCAACATTGCAGCAAAACTGCCATTTAAATCATTGCGTAGTAACCGTGGTAATCCAAGTTTATCGTAATCATAAAAACCTAATACCGCTTCATCGATAAGATCTTTACGAGGTTCGGGATACTTTTCGGCAACGGGTGGGACTGAAGGCGTCTCAGTATTTCCATTCCCGCCCTGATTGGGTATTTCGGTCGTAGTATTTCCTGAACCGTTATTTGGTGTTTCTGGCGTGTTAGTCCCTGAACCGTTATTTGGTGTCTCCGGTGTAATATTCCCCGAGCCATTATTCGGTGTCTCAGATGTGCCGTCACCCGGTAACTCATTGGTTCCATCACCTGGAATGAGGTTGCCATTTCCAGCAGTGGTTTGATCATTCTTTGGTGGTTCATTATGGTTTGCCCCACTTGTACGATCAGCCCCACCTCCACAAGCGGCCAGCATGATCGATAGCAAACAAACTGTTAAATGCTTAAGTTGTAATTGCATCACATTTCCCCAAGAAAAATTTGATAAATTATCGTTAACGACAAATTAGGTTAAATAGTTAAAATTTATATAAATCATATGCTTATATATACTAGCAATTTTATTACCATCAAGGGAAATTAATTTATAGTTAAAAACAAGAAACGCTAAGTTTATGGCACACGCACCCCCAGTTTATTCACACCGCTAAATTAAATATAAACCATCCAGCAAGCTTACCATCCCCTCACGAGCAAACTGCACGCTAAACAATTCATCAATTAAAGAGGATATTGATATTCAAAAAGGCGGATGTTTAATTGGAACATGGCTCTTCAGTGCAAAATAGTATTCAAGCCAATCAGGCAAAAGCGATTAGATCAATTCATTCAAGTGCGAGGGATGATGTACTTATTGCAGATTCAGCGACCACATTCAGCTGAGATAAATCGATTATTTCTAGTGATATACATGGCTCAATCTCAACCACGTTGTAAGCCCATCTTAGCAGTATCGAAGGACAGAAATTAGTAAAAGGCCGATAATCAGGTTATTTTGCAATCAGCTATAGATAAATCCAAATATAGCATTTGGATTCAAATTAACAGCGATTCAGTGCCTTTTACTCTTATAAAGTTGCCCGTCGTTTATTAATCCTATTGATGCAAAAACTGTTTAACATCTAATTTATTAAGTTCGCCACGCCAGATCCATTTCAACTGGCTTTCAACAAAATCCTCGCCCTCAAACCAGACAAACAATCCTTCCATCATGGCGGGCCAATCTGTTTGTTCAATTTGATTTTTACCTGAAATCACAGCAAGGATTGCTGCAATAATCGTGTCATGACTAACCGCTAAACTCAGACCATTCTTTTGTGTGGGATGCGTATGGTAAAGCAATTCAAGTACATCAAACACACCTGTAATCGGATGCTTCATTCCTGGTAATGCATTATTCACAAAACTATTAATAAACCCCAAAGCTCCCTGCTTGCGAAAGTACGGGGCTGCTTGCTGTATATCCAACACAAAACTACCAGGCTCAACCAATAAACGCTGTTCCACAATTTCAATACGATGGGTATTCACGGCTTTACGGGTCTGATCAGCCCCTTCAATCATCAAGGCTGCAGTATCCACACAACGCTGAATTGGGCTTGAAATACAATGCTGGATTGCACGATCACTATGCTGGCTTAAATATTCACCCCAAGCATAGGCCAACTCTCGCCCCTGTTCAGTCAACTGTAGATCATAACCCGCCAAGCCCTGTCCATTCACCAACTCACGTAGGGAATGACGAGTAAATAACGTCACAGGTGTTGAAGCATCGGGTAATAAATCAATTGCTTCAAACATGCTTTTAGGCAATAAATGCAGGGCCATATTCACACACAAGTTCGGATTTACTCCACTATAGCATGAGCAGGATGACTCTCAATCTAAAATGCCAGAAAGCGCCAAAGCCTCATAAGCAATTTTTTTGCAATGTTGATCTCGATAAGCGATAAAGCCACCATTCAAGACTGTTTCACGCTGGTTATACATAAAAGGTTTTTCGTCCAACGTCATCAAACCACCCCCAATACTTTCCAGTAAAGCCTGTCCTGAGCTGGTATCCCATTCAGAGGTTGGGTGAAAACGAGGATAAATATCAATTTCACCTTCCAGCATCATACAAAACTTGTAAGCACTGCCGGCTTCACGACGCTCCACTTCACGATTTTGCAAAATCGGCTCAATAAAATTTTTATATTTAGGATTTTTGCTGTTGTGACTCAAACCAATTTGCAGTGGTGCTGCCAAGTCATGTTCTGCTAACTGATATTGCGCCCATTCTTGTCGGCTAAAGCTATATTTATAAGGTCGTTGCGAGGTGTAACCGATATACATCACCTGTTCGCACGGCACTGCAATAATCGCAAAAGTGGTTTGATGTTCTTCAATCAAACTAAGATTAATGGTGAATTCATCGCGCTCATGGATAAACTCTTTAGTTCCATCCAGTGGATCTAGCATCCAGCAGCGCTGCCATGCCGCACGTGCAGAATAATCACTTTCTTCTGACAACACGGGTAATTGTGGTGTCACTGTTGCTAAATGCTTCAATAAAAAGTGATTTACTTTTAAATCGGCTTGCGTAACTGGAGAATCATCACTTTTTTCCTGAATATTAAATTCGCAACCCGCACAATAACTTTGGTATTCTTCCAACAATATTTGACTAGCCTGCGCCATAATTGGAACAAGTTGTGTAATTAACTGATCTTGTGGGGCAAGCGTTTTTATAAACATAGACCAACCTTATGTCATATTCAGATTTACAGCAGCCGATTGCCATGTTTGACATGGACGGCACATTACTCGATTTAGCCTTTGATGATTTGATTTGGAATCATTGTTTGCCTGAACGACATGCTCAAGTGCATCAATGCACACTTGCACAAAGCCAGCAGACCTTATTTCAATTTTACCAACAACATAAGCATACACTATCTTGGTACTCTTCGGCGTACTGGACAGCTAAAGTAGGTGTTGATGTGTTGCAACTACAATACGAGCATCGTGAAAAAATTCGCGCCCGTTCAGGTTGTCACCAACTCCTAGAAAAACTTAGGGCACAAGGTTATCGGTGCTGGTTATTGACCAATGCGGATCAGGCAGGTTTGCAACTTAAACTTGAAAATGTCGAACTAAGCCCCTACTTTGAACTTATGATCAGTAGCGAAGAACTTGGGCACGCCAAAGAAGAAATCGCATTTTGGCAAAAGTTACAACAACTTCATCCATTCGATCCTGCACAAGCGGTCTTTATAGACGATACTGTTGCTGTGCTCAAAAGTGCTGAAGATTTTGGGATCACTCAACTCTTTAGCATTTTACAGCCATCTAGCGGAAAATCCGCCAGAATGGCAACAGAGCTACCCTATCCCGCACTTGATCAATTAACCGAACTCGTTGATTATCTTGAAACCAATTTACAGGTAACAGATGCCAAAACAGCATGAACCAGACAGCATGGATGCCATGCGCATTGATAAATGGCTTTGGGCAGCACGTTTTTTTAAAACACGCTCGATTGCCAAGGCCGCCATTGAAGGTGGTAAAGTTCACCACAACAATGATCGGGTGAAAGTTTCCAGAGATGTCCGTATTGGAATGGAACTGACCATTCAACAAGGTTTCGAGAAAAAAACTGTAGTGGTCAAGGCACTTTCCGCCGTCCGGGGTGGCGCTCCGGCAGCCCAGTTACTTTATGAAGAAACAACAGAAAGTATTGCGCGCAGAGAGTTGCATGCATCTCAGCGAAAATTGCATAATCTAGCCCGACCAGATCACCGACCAAGTAAAAAAGATCGTCGTGATATCAATCGTTTTAAACAGGAAAATGTCCAATCATGGTCTTATCATGATGAGTAGATTTTGATGGATATTTTTCAATTTTGGATGCGTCATTTTGTGTCGCATAGACACAGATCAGATGTAGAATAAACAACGAGAATCTGCCACTATACTCAAGTCCCAACAAGTTGAGATTCAATACATCCACTTGGGTTAGTCGTTAAGAAATAAAGTTTTGAGGTTTTGAGATGGATGATAATAAAAGTAAGGCGTTACAAGCTGCGTTAAGCCAGATTGAAAAACAATTTGGTAAAAATACAGTGATGCGCTTAGGTGATAACACAGTACAAGCCGTTGAAGCGGTTTCTACAGGTTCTTTAACACTTGATATTGCATTAGGGATTGGCGGATTACCAAAAGGCCGTATCATTGAAATCTACGGTCCTGAATCATCAGGTAAAACGACCATGACATTACAGGCGATTGCTCAATGTCAAAAGAATGGCGGTACTTGTGCCTTTATCGATGCGGAACATGCATTAGATCCAGAATATGCACGCAAGCTTGGTGTCGATATTGATAATCTTTTGGTTTCACAACCAGACCACGGTGAGCAGGCACTTGAAATTGCAGATATGCTGGTGCGTTCTGGTGCAATCGATTTAATCGTTGTCGACTCTGTGGCAGCATTGACCCCAAAAGCTGAAATCGAAGGCGAAATGGGTGACTCACATATGGGCTTACAAGCGCGCTTAATGAGTCAGGCTTTACGTAAAATTACAGGTAATGCAAAGCGCTCGAATTGTATGGTGATCTTCATTAACCAGATCCGTATGAAGATTGGTGTGATGTTTGGTAGCCCAGAAACCACAACGGGTGGTAACGCACTTAAATTCTATGCCTCTGTACGTTTAGACATTCGTCGTATCGGTCAAGTCAAAGAAGGTGACGAGATTACCGGTAACGAAACACGCGTTAAAGTTGTAAAAAATAAAATGGCACCTCCTTTCAAAGAAGCAGTGTTCCAAATTATGTACGGCAAAGGAACTAATCAGCTCGGTGAACTGGTTGATCTTGCAGTTCAACAAGATATCGTACAAAAAGCGGGTGCTTGGTATTCTTATCAAGGCAATAAAATTGGCCAAGGTAAGAACAATGTGATTCGTCATTTTGAAGAAAATCCAGCAATGGCTCAAGAAATTGAAAAGCTGATTCGCGAACAACTACTCACCAAAAACAAACCAACTGAAAATACAGAAATTGAAGAAGAAGAACCAGATTTCTTAGAGAGCTAAACTGAAACGCCCTTCGGGGCGTTTTTCTTTAATGAAGGAAATAAATTTTGTTTAACTTTAACAATGAAAAAACTGAAAAGCCTAAAACACTCACTGGCTCGAGATTACGCTCCTATGCCTTTGCCCTACTCACGCGCCGCGATTATTCCCAAGCTGAATTAATTTCCAAGCTGAATCAATATGCGATCAACCCAGAGGAAGTCGCAAAACTGGTCGAAGAGTTAGCGCAACACAATTATCAAAGCGATCAACGCGTGGCCGAACTCACCCTAGCGAGCCAACTCAGAAAAGGCAAAGGTTTGCAACGCATTAAACAAGCACTGAAAGCGAAGCAGTTAGATACCGACCTAATTACTGAAGAACTTGAAGAGGTCGATTGGCTTGATCAAGCCTATCAGCTTAAAGTTAAAAAATTTGGAGAGGAAGTGGCAACTGATCCAAAAATCAAGGCAAGACAAATTCGGTTCTTACAATACCGTGGCTTTGATATGGGAGTTATTATGAAAGCGGTTGCTCGAACGAGCGGAGAAGAATAAATGGTGGCAGCCCTACCAGCATGACTTCGGCACATCATAGTTCTACTACCGTTGCTACCTTCCGGTCCTGGCGGGGTTCGTAGAGTACAATTGCGAAGCTACCAGCAGGGCTACCATTGCCTGACAAAGTATAGAGATTTTTACCTGAGTTGCAAGACTTCTCGCTGTTTTTCCGCAAGTTTTGCATTCAACTGCCTAATTCCTCGTCAACTGCTATATATTTGTTATCTATTCACTTTCAATACGAACAAACATTAAACAACAACCTCGCAATTCCCTGCAAAAGTGCTTGAAGATTGTAAATGCTTATTGCATTTAAATGAGTTGCTGTTTTAATGGCTTAATCAAAAATCTATATCTAGTGTGTTGCAAGTAAAAAGTGAAGACTTTTCGACCACAGCTTTATTTTTCAACTTATGGATGAATTTTTATGCTAAAAAAGCATTCCGTACTTTTTATTGCCCTGCTCAGTAGTGCGCATTTATATGCCAATGTTCCAATTGAATCCCGCTCTTTGAGTCAACAACAAGCCAATAATGTTGTTGCTGGTACTCCTAGCCTAAACTGGGAAATCATGCAAAAGAACCAGAAGCTTGAAGAAGAAATTCGCAAGCTCCGTGGTCAGCTTGAAGAACATGACAATACCATTGAGCAATTAAAAAAAGAACTGAGCAATCGCTACACTGATCTAGATCAACGCTTAGAACTGCTTTCGCAAAAAATTGATCCACCAGAAGATCATCCAGAAGCCCAAGATGGAACTGCTCCTGCAGCAACCGCCAATGCTGAGACAGCAACACCCGTGATTGCACCAACAGCTCCAGCGCAACAGCAACAGGCCGCTCCATCGAAAGCAGAACCTGCTGCAGATCAACCACCTGCCAATACAGCGACAACAAACAATACCACCAATCAAATCGAGCTCGAAAAAGCAGCCTATACCGTTGCACTCGACGCTTATAAACAAGGCGGTGCAAAAAAAGCCATCCAGCCAATGCAGAACTTCATCAAAAACCATCCCAATGGAATTTATGTTGGTAATGCCTACTTTTGGCTAGCTGAGTTTTATTTAGCGGTTGAGCCTGTAGATTATAAAGCTGCAAAGCAAAACTATAATATTGTTGCGACTCGCTATCCAAACTCAGCAAAAGCATCTCGTGCGGTCTATCAACTCTATAGTATTGCCAAAGAAGTGGATAAGAATACCGCCTTAGCCAATCAATACAGAAGTAAACTCTTAAGCCAATATCCGCAATCAGAAGAAGCGAAATTCATTCAGAAAAAGTAGTTTTCTTTTTGCAATAAAAAAGCCAGTCGATCAGAACTGGCTTTTTTATTGCTTAGAACAAACTTATTTGATCTTTGCCTGTGATTTTAAGTATTCAGTATAGTCTTCTAAGACTTGCTGGCCACGGAACTGTTGATAAAGCTTATTCAGCTCTTGCAACTGTTCAGCAGGCAAAGTACTTGCAACACTATTATTCACATTTGAAACCGCAACAATCACCAACTCATTTGGCAATTTCGCTGTGGTTGCAGACCATAAACCCTCTTTAGCTGGCGCTGGAATACTAAATGCAGCACGCTCAATCGCACGTTTTAAGCCTTGTGAACGTGCAAAGGTACCCGCATTTTCAAAAGTCACTTGTGATTTTGCAACCACTTGTGCCGCAGGTTGAGTTTTAAAGTCAGCAAGAATCGTTGCAATTTTGGCTTGAGCAGCTTTATACGCCTTTGCTTCAATGACTTTAGCCTTCACTTCCGCAGTTGCCTGATCTAGAGGCTTGACTCCTGCTGCATGATAATTACGAACCTTAATCCAGATCGTATCACCATTCGCCAATTGAATATTTGAAGATGCATTACGGTCACCGTTTTTCACATCATCATTAAACAATTTTGCTTTAACGCTTAAATCACCTAAATATGGATTATTTGTTGTAAGGGTCACAGCATTTGCAGATTCAATACGTGCACCTTTCACTTCTTGTGCAACCACATCTAATGAATCACCTCCAACAACCATTTCATTGAGATTGTTAACCGTATCACTGAATAAATTCGCTGCTTTCGACTTTTCAACCTCAGCCGTCAAACGAGCTTTCTCAGCTTCAAACGATGGTAATTTCACCATTGGTGATTCAGCTTCAATAATGTGATAACCATATTGGGTTTTTACTGGTTTTGAAATCTCACCATTTTTTAATGCATTCACTGCGTTGTCAAAATCAGCCGAGAAGACACCTGGTGCATATGACTCAACCAAACCACCATTCGCTTTAGAGCTCGGATCTTCAGAGAACTGAGCAGCAGCCTGTGCAAATGATTCACCTGCCTGAATTTTTGCATACACCTCATTGGCAAGCTTTTGAGCAGCCGCAGCATCACGTGCATCAGTAGTAATTAAAATATGCTTAACTTGACGTTTAACTGCTTTTTTCTGTTCATCAACAAATGCCGCATAAGCCTGCTGTAAATCTGCTTCTGTTACTGCAAGATTTGTTTTAGGAAGCAATGCTGGCGTCAATACCACATAATCAACATCAACACTCGCAACTTGCTTAAACTCATTTTTATGCTTGTTGTAGTAGTCGGTAATTTCCTGATTTGATACAGTTACACCCTTTTTATAATTATCTAGCTTGATACTCGCCAAATGCAAGGTCCGTTGTTCAGTTTGTAGATTTGCCAATTGCTGCACATCTGACTTACTAACCAATGCATAATCCATTAAAGACGTTGAAATCATTTTCAATGCATGATCCTGACGCAAGCTTGCAATTAAAGCTTGATTGGTCATTCCCACTGAACGCAAATAATTTTCATATAAGGTCTTAGAGAATTGACCATTTTCTTGAAAGCTCGGTTGCTGCGCCAGCATTTGTTCAAGTTGCACATCACTTAAAGTCATACCCAACTTTTCAGCTTGTTGCTGTAATAAGCTACGCGCAACTAATGCATCTAAAGCTTTCTCCTGAATAACAGGTAAATTTAAAAGCGACTCATCACCTTTCACCAAAGAGAGATATTGGTCTTTATAGTTTTTGGTGGCACTTTCTAATTCTTTATTAGAAATATCTTGACCGTTTACCGATTTCGCAACATCTGCTTTATTGCTGCCACTAAAATATCCTTCAATACCTACAAGTGCTAAAGGGGTCAAAAACAAAACTAACAGGACTTTGCCAAGCCAACCCTTAATGAGAGTACGAAACGATTCCATAAGAATTCCAATATTTTATTTCGGGGCAATTTTAACTGAAAAACAAAGGCGAATGAATGCAGAATAAGAATCAAATTAACTTTTTCATTCAATAAATAAAAAACGCACCCTAAATGGTGCGTTTATTGATTTAAAAAGATTACGCAACCGAATCTTTTAAACCCTTACCAGCTTTGAAGCTAGGTACTTTACTTGCTTTGATTTGCAGCTCTTCACCAGTTTTAGGGTTACGACCTGTACGAGCAGCACGTTCTTTCACGCTGAAAGTACCGAAACCAACTAAAGTAACAGTGTCACCTTTCTTAAGTGCTTCAGTGATTGACGCAATTGTCGCATCGAGTGCCTTACCAGCATCCGATTTAGACACTCCCCCTTTTTCAGCAATCGCATCAATTAATTCTGATTTATTCATGATAAAAAATATCCTCTTAATATCGTTTGTTAAGATCCAAGGCTATAGTTTAAAAGGCCATGACGCCTTTATAGCAATGCTTTGGGGGAGAACGCAATACTAGAAGGACCTTTTAATTAAAATAAATACTGAAATACGACATAAACGGACGAGTTACCTGCCATTTTTTTACTTTTTATTCAATTTAGCCTTCAATTGATCATTTTCTTCGATCAACGCATCAACCTTAATATGGAGTTGCACCAGTAACTGTTCGATATGCTGTAGATCCTTTGGCGTGACCAAGCCAATACGATTCAACGAGTGGTTGACACTCGTATCTAAAATCTTTTCAACCTTGTCTTTGGTGTCTGTTACAGACTCTTTGGCTTTTTCTGTCACCTTGCCGACAGTGTTATCGGCAAAATCGACTGTTTTAGACTCCAGCTCCTCACCCACCTTGACCAGTGAGTCAAACAATTTATTGCCTTCCTCTTCAGCACGTGAAAAAGCACCCAAACCAGCCAGCCAAATTTGTTGTGTATATTTTTTGAAATCAAGTGCAGATTTTTTAGAACTCTTTGATTTTGGCTTAGTTTTTACTTCAGCTTCTTCATTAGGATTTTCTATATTTGAGTTATCCATTGACCATTACTCCTAAGCACTTTACAAACAGTATGTCGTATTTAACCATAAAAATGTTTTTATAATATCAAAGTTAAGACTTGATCGTTTTAAAAAACTGTTCTACAAAGCAATAAAGTCATGTAAATTATTTTTAATAATTTGAGTACGGATGCTCAGGTTTACAGATTTTATTGTTTCGCAACGTTATTGGTAAGGAAAAAGAGATCTATGAGTGATACGCAACAAAGACATAAACATCCCCATTTGTTGCTAAACATTGTCATCATTGTTTTAGAAACTTTTTTCTCCTTCATCTTGACGCATGATGCTGGCCTACGCCTACAAGCAAAAAAGTTGATCGACAAAAAAATGACTATTCGAATCAATAGTTATATTCCTTTCTTTGACTTTTATATCCAATTTACCGAAAAAGGTCTTTTATTTGATATGAAAGCGCTGGATCGAAATATCGATCTAGAAATTAATAGCACATTGATCGATTTGATTAAGATATTTGTGTTAAACAATCAGCGTAGCATTACAAATATGCGCATTTTAGGTGATGCAGCCCTTGTAGAAGAGTTTCTAGATTTAGTTCCTCATCTAACCCTCTCTAGTATTTTAGCAAACTGGAAACAATGGTTTAACCTGTTTAATGATGAAGCAGAAGTCATTGCAACCCAACAGCGTATTGCTCCACTATTGGAAAAAATCGATCAACAACGTTCTGAAATCAATACATTGCTAGTAGAAGTTAAGCAATATCAGAACCGCATTCATCGCCTGCAAAAACGTCAACGCTTGATCAACATTAGCTTTGCTGTATTGAGCTTTATTTTCATTGCCTTTTTTGTTTATAATACGTGGATACAATAATTCCAACATATTTCACTTTTCACGCTGATTATGGCAATTTAAAACTTGACTATTTTAGTCGGAATTCATAAAATTTAAGCATCTAGTCTAACCATGTGTACCGAATCATGCGTCTTACAACTCGCGGTCGTTACGCAGTGACTGCTCTACTTGATTTAGCTTTGCAGCCAACTGAACAAACGATCACGCTTGCGGAAATAGCAGCACGCCAATCCATCTCAGTCGCTTATTTAGAACAGTTATTTGCGAAACTCAAACGTCATGGGTTAGTTTCAAGCGTTCGTGGTGCAAATGGTGGCTATCACCTTGCACGTAATGCAAGTGAAATTACTGTGCTAGAAATTATTGAAGCTGTAAATGAAACCGTTGATGCAACACGTTGTGACCACAAAGGCAACTGCCAGAACGGTGCGATGTGTTTAACGCACGACTTATGGCAAGAACTCTCCCACCATATTGCCGATTATCTCGCAAAAATCACGCTTGCTGATTTAATTGCGCGTGACAACGTCCAAACTGTTGCTTTACGCCAAAATTCTTCAAGTTTAGATTCAGCCCTTCTATCGGTTACAGGTATTTGACATGAAACGTCCAATTTATCTTGATTACGCAGCAACCACTCCTGTACTGCCTGAAGTTGCAGAACGTATGATGGAATGTTTAACGTTCGAGGGAACTTTTGGTAACCCAGCGTCACGTTCACATGCATATGGTTGGCAAGCCGAAGAAAAAGCTGAATATGCGCGCGAGCAGGTTGCAAATCTTATCAAAGCAGACCCGCGTGAAATCGTGTGGACTTCAGGTGCGACTGAGTCAGACAACCTTGCATTAAAAGGGATTGCTCAATTCTACGGTTCAAAAGGCAAACACATCATTACAAGTAAAATCGAACACAAAGCTGTGCTAGATCCTTGCCGTGAGCTGGAAGAACAAGGTTTTGAAATTACCTATTTAGAACCAGAACCACGTACCGGTTTAATTACCCCAGAAATGGTTCAGGCAGCCCTACGTCCAGATACAATTCTTGTTTCCCTCATGATGGTAAACAATGAAATCGGTACCGTAACAGACGTTGCTGCGATTGGTGAATTAACTCGTGCCAACAAAACATTCTTCCACGTCGATGCAGCTCAAGCTGTTGGTAAGGTAGAGATTGATCTTTCAACAATGAAAGTTGATTTGATGAGTTTCTCTGGTCATAAAGTTTATGGCCCTAAAGGCATTGGTGCACTTTTCGTTCGTCGTAGCCCACGTGTTCGCTTAAAAGCACAAATGCATGGTGGTGGTCATGAGCGTGGTATGCGTTCTGGTACTTTAGCGACACATCAAATTGTTGGTATGGGTGAAGCGTTTGAAATTGCGGGCAAAACCATGCAAGCAGAACAAGAGCGCATCCGTAAATTACGCGACAAACTTTGGAATGGTTTACAAGATCTTGAACAAGTATTCTTGAACGGCCACCCAACACAAAACGTTGCAAACTATCTAAATGTCAGCTTCAACTTTGTTGAAGGTGAATCACTGATGATGGCACTGAAAGATGTTGCTGTTTCAAGTGGTTCAGCATGTACATCTGCAACTTTAGAACCTTCATACGTTTTACGTGCTTTAGGTTTATCTGATGAGTTGGCACATAGTTCAATTCGTTTCAGTTTTGGTAAATACACCACTGAAGCTGATATTGACCATGTGTTAACAATTACCAAAGCTGCGGTTGAGAAATTACGTGAACTTTCTCCGCTTTGGGATATGTACAAAGAAGGTATCGACCTTTCAACAGTTGAATGGGCAGAACACTAATTCATTGCACGCTCAATTGAGCAGTTCATTGAAAACGTGTTTTTAACCCTCATATTAATATTAGGCTGACCCCGAGGTTTGGAGAAGCGATATGGCTTATAGCGAAAAAGTAATTGATCATTACGAAAACCCTCGTAATGTAGGTGTTTTAGACAAAAATGCAGAAAACGTAGGTACAGGTATGGTCGGTGCACCAGCGTGTGGCGACGTAATGCGTTTGCAAATTCAAGTCGATGACAATGGCGTAATTGAAGAAGCTCGCTTCAAAACTTATGGCTGTGGTTCTGCAATTGCATCAAGCTCACTGGTAACTGAATGGTTAAAAGGTAAGACGCTTGATGAAGCTCAATCAATCAAGAATATTGATATTGCGACTGAACTTGCACTTCCACCAGTAAAAGTACACTGCTCTGTCTTGGCTGAAGATGCAATTAAAGCTGCGATCGAAGATTATCGTGGTAAAAAAGCGAAAGCTTAATTGATGACCGAAATAACATTGGAGTTTTCATGATCCATCTAACTGAAAATGCTGCGACTCACATCAGCAATTACCTGCAAAACCGCGGTAAGGGTGAAGGCATTCGCATTGGTGTGAAAACTTCGGGTTGTTCTGGGTTGGCTTATGTACTTGAATTTGTCGATGATATCGATGCACATGATCAAGTGTTTGAACAGCTCGGTGTTAAAGTTTTTGTTGATCCTAAAAGCCTAGTTTATCTCAATGGTTTAGAGATGGATTACGTGAAAAACGGTCTGAACGAAGGCTTTGAGTTTAATAACCCAAATCAAAAAGGTGAATGTGGTTGCGGTGAATCATTTACTGTTTAACCTCAACCACCCTCTTTCTTTTCGTCAAAACAGTGTGTTCCGCACTGTTTTAACGTATTTATCAATAGCGGAATTCATCTCCCATGAATCATTTTGAGTTGTTCCAATTACCCGAAGCACTCGATATAGATTTAGCTGCTTTAAAAAAACAGTTTTTAAGTTTGCAACAGCAATATCATCCAGATAAAGCTGCTGACAAAGATCAGGCCTTGATCAAGTCAAGTGAAATCAACCAAGCGTATAAAGTACTCTCACAGGTTGATAGTCGTGCAGCATATTTACTTGCGTTAAAAAAACAAGATCACCATCTGGATCAATCCATTAGCGATTTTGAGTTTCTTCAATCTGCACTCGAAATGCGCGAGCAACTAGATGAAGCGACCTCAACAGAGCAACTTCGCACATTAAAGCTTGAAATTCAGCAATGGATTGACGGTCTAATTCGTGAATTTAAACTCGATTTTGCCGACGAAGACTGGGCTGAAGCACGTGATACTGTTCGTAAGTTACGTTTTTTCCAACGTGTTATGAATGATATTGATAAAGCTGAAGATCGCATGTTGGACGAAGAAGATAGCTTCGACCTCGATGATGATTTCTAATCCGCTGTTACCAATTATTTTCAAGGGATACCGTACGCATGGCACTTTTGCAAATTGCTGAACCTGGTCAATCTACTGCCCCGCATCAACATCGTATTGCGATTGGCATTGACTTGGGGACAACCCACTCTTTAGTGGCGACAGTGCTATCGGCAAAACCGAAAGTTCTACAAGATGACAAAGACCGGGTTTTACTTCCATCAATTGTTCATTACGCAAAGGATGCAACCACGTTTGGTTATGAAGCCAAGCCATTTATGCTGACTGACCCAAAAAATACAGTGGTTTCGGTCAAACGCTTTATGGGTCGCTCGCAAGCAGATATCAAATTCCAGCATCCATATACGCTTGTTGGTGCAGAAAATGAAATGCCAGCATTTGAAACTGCTGCGGGTCGAAAAACACCTGTCGAAATTTCTGCAGAAATTCTAAAACAGTTAAAAGACCGCGCTGAAGCAAGCCTGAATAATCCTGTGAATGGTGCGGTGATTACTGTTCCAGCTTATTTTGATGAAGCACAACGCCAAGCAACACGTGATGCTGCACAACTCGCAGGCTTGAACGTTTTACGTTTACTGAACGAACCGACAGCCGCGGCTGTTGCTTATGGTCTTGATCAAGAGACCAACCTCAGCACAGATCGTAACTATGTGATTTACGATCTAGGTGGTGGTACCTTTGATGTGTCAATCTTACGTTTTTCGCAAGGTGTCTTTGAAGTTCTTGCAACTGGTGGCCACACTGCTCTCGGGGGTGATGACCTTGACCGCCTAATCGTAAAATGGGCCAAAAAACAGCTCAACATCGAGACTTTAAGCGATGAAGAGTATGCCGTTTTTGTGATTGCAGCTCGTCAAGCCAAAGAATATTTAACAGATCACGAATCTGCTGAATTAAAATTACTGGATGACCGTTTAACGCTAGATCGACCTACTTTTGAATCCATTATTCAAGTTGCGCTCGATAAAAGTATGAGTGTGTGCAAACGCGTATTACGCGATGCCAAACTTGAACTTGATGAAATTGAACATGTGGTCCTGGTCGGCGGTTCAACCCGTTCGTATGCCGTACAGAAAGCGGTACGCGAATTATTTGAACGTGAGCCATTATGTACCATCAACCCTGATGAAGTGGTTGCGATTGGCGCATCAATTACAGCAAATCAGCTGATTGGTAATAGTCAGGATGGCTCGTTATTACTTGATGTCACACCACTTTCACTTGGTCTAGAAACCATGGGCGGTTTGGTTGAGCGCTTGATTTCACGTAACACTGCTATTCCTGTCGCACGCCGTCAGGAATTTACCACCTATCAAGATGGTCAAACCGCCATGTTAATTCATGTGGTGCAAGGTGAGCGTGATTTAGTCGAGCATTGTCGTTCATTGGGCCGTTTTGTATTACATGGCATTCCACCAATGACTGCGGGTCAAGCACGTATTGAAGTAACGTTCCAAATCGATGCCGATGGTTTACTGACCGTATCAGCCAAAGAAACCACCTCTGGTGTTCAGGCGCAAATCGATATTAAACCATCTTATGGCTTATCTTCAGCAGACACAGAGCGTTTATTGGTTGAAGGTTTCCAATATGCCGAAGAAGACAAACATCTTCGTCATTTGCAAGAAACCAAAGTCGAAGCACAACGCGAGCTAGAAGCACTCGAACAAGCATTGAAAGCAGATACGGATTTACTTTCTCAGCAACAGGCTCGCGATTTAATCCTTGCCGCTGAAGCATTAAAAGCCCGTCTGAAAACCGATGAGCTTGCAGCGATTGAACATGCAGTTCAGCAACTTAAAATTCATAGCGATGCCTTTGCTGCATTGCGTATGAACCGACATATTGACCATGCCTTAAAAGGTACAAAACTTGAAGATTGGTCAAACTCAAACTAAAGGTATAGGTGATCAATATGCCACGTATTAAAGTTCTTCCTCATGCACAAATTTGCCCTGAAGGTGCAGAATTTGAAGTCGAACATAACGCCAATTTATGCCAAAGTTTATTAAAAAATGGTATTAAAATTGAACATGCTTGTGACATGTCTGCAGCCTGCACCACCTGTCACGTGGTTGTGCGTAAAGGCTTTGACAGCCTTGAGGAAATGAATGACGTTGAAGCAGATTTGCTTGACCGCGCGTGGGGCTTAGAGCCTGACTCTCGCCTCTCTTGCCAAGTTGAAATTGTGGATGAGGATTTAGAAATCGAGATTCCTAAATACACCATCAACCACGCTTCAGAAAATCATTAAGCTTAAATGATAGTTTAAAATAAAAAAGCTAGAGTTAATCTCTGGCTTTTTTATTTCTCACTGTATCGTGCTGTAAAAATTAAAGATTGATGCGCAGCAGCGCCAGCCATGATGCCATCTCCAACAGACAAGAACACCGAGCTCCCCGATCAAGCCACATCGCCACAAGCCCCTGTGATTAAAGTTTCTTTCATGGTATTGAGTTTAATCGCCTCACCCATTGCGTTCTACTCTATCTCACCACCCAACAGAAGAGTCTATTCCTGCCCCAATATTTGGTAGTTAGTCATTCAATGGCAATTTAAAAATTACGCTGCTTTGGAATATTTGTCAGCCGTAGCTAAACTGACCATTTTTGCGATTATTTATGAGATTGAAAATCCAGAATACTGAGTCGAACGAGTCATGAATACTACTTTGAATCATACGATTTAATATGTACAAACCACTCTGACAAAACAACTCAAAGCCACGACTGACCTCATTAGCTAGTGAATTTGATCATTTATATGAAATTCATGCACATTCATAATGAACGTGAAAATAGAATGCTAATTATTATCTAACTTCATCATCTAAAGTCAGTTTAGGAATACCCTGTGCATTGGTAATTTTTTGCTGGGTCTTGATCCTCTGAACCATATTTTCCAGGATTTCTACCAGTTCAGGATATTCGTAGTTCTGTACCTCTTCCAGATTCAGAACCAAATGGAAGCCTTTATAATCGAAATCAAACCATTTTTGCGTATCTGATTTCTTGCCTGTGAATTTCTCCATCACTTGCCATGTTTTAACCGGACCTTGAATGCCTTTTAAATAAATAGGCACTTTCGGTACACACAAAAACTCATTTTTAATCAATTGATGAGTGTCATCGGCAATTAAAATTTCATCGACTTCAGCTGCAGATTGCAAGCGTGCCGCCAAGTTTACATCGCGACCGACAATGGTATAGGCCATACGATGTGAGGCACCGTAATTGCCTACGTGACAATAACCCGTACTGATGCCCATACGAATATGTAAAGCGGGATAACCCATTTTCTTCCAACGCTCGCGCAACAGCTTCATTTGCTGACGCATCGCAATTGCCATTTCCACACAAGACTTGGCATCTTGCTCAACGCCTTGCGAGTTTGGATCGCCGAAGAAAATAAGAATCGCATCGCCCATAAACTTATCGACGGTCGCTTCGTACTGCTTGGCAATTTCAGTCATATGACTCAAATAATCATTCAGCAAGAAAGCCAAATCATCAGGAATCAAAGTTTCTGAAAGTTCGGTAAAACCCTGAATATCGGAGAAAAAAACCGTTAATTTTTTGCGTTTGTATTCAATTTTTGCTTCTGCTTCACCACGCATAATCGATTGCCACAATTGCAGTGGCGCATAACGACTCAACTGATTTGCAAATGCAATATAGCGTGTCATCTGATTATGATAATGCTGACGTTGCTGCCCGAGGATATTTAAACGACGGTGTTGGTAATAATTACCAATCACAATAAACATCATTAATCCAAGCAGACTGACCACGGTCAATTCAGGATTCGTTGGCTCAAAATATTGCTCTGCGCCAAAAATTACGAAGGTACTAAAATAGAAAATAATAACGCCAATCAGGCCGATTAAACATGCAACAGGTAGAGAAATTCTGTTATTCAAGCCGACGTAAAGCAATCCAAATAAAATAGTAAAAGTAGGAACTAAACTTAAATGGATAGCAGCTAGTACAAGCGCTACAACAACTGCCTCATTGGCAAAAAGAACATTTTTTTCTATTTTTTTATCAAATTTATATTGCAACCATTTTTCTAAACGGGGACAAAGCAAAAAATAGACAAGTAACAGAGGAAGGAGATAGAGTTGATAGCTAGCACTGGTTGAGGTAAATGTATAAATTACCAAGATCAGCGACAGAATCGAATATCCCATCAAACGATGAAAATAAGCGAACTGTCTAGGTTCTTTATCAATCAACCTATCTAGTGGCACCCTATCCTCCTTTTTTATTATAGAATACTGTATTTCTTCTATTTTTCTGGATCAGTCCATACGCCAATCAAATGGCATATCACCCTGTCCACGCAATGCCAACATCAATGTTTGACGCATATGCGCAAGCACGTCATTGCTGTATGGCACAGCTGGCATTCCCCATACAGGTTTCGGCCATGCAACATCATTTTGATAACGCACCACATGATGAAAATGAAGCTGCGGAACAACGTTGCCTAAAGCTGCAACATTCATTTTGTCAGCGCGGAACACACGTGACAGCTGGCTTGATAACCAACTTGACTCACGTAAAAACTGTTCTTGGTCTGCTTGGCTTAATTCATATAATTCTGTTACACCTGGAACACGTGGAATCAGGATTAACCAAGGAAATTGCATATCATTCATTAAACGACATGTTGAAAGCGGAAAGTCGCCTACAAAAAATGTATCTTGAGCAAGTTGTGGATGCAAACTAAACATATCTTTATAAATGATGCAGAATAATGATGATCAATACTATCACATCAGTTTTGATGTGAATATTATTAGTAACCCGTTTGCTTACAAATAACAATGATTTTCCTCATTTATTGCATGAACATCGGATCAAAACATGATCACATCTACTAAAAAAAAGTACATGCTCATTTAATCACCACATTATGTGCTTAAAAACCTCAATTTAACTCACTCAATAACTTATTCAATAGCTCAACAATGAACTGAATTCGCTTATCGTACTCGGCCAATTGCACCATGACTTTTAAGCGTTGTCCGCCTTCCATTCGATAGTAGGTTGGATTTTTTTGCATCAACTGAATAATGCTAATCGCCTGCACAGGTGTATCAGGAGCAAACTCGATATAACCGCCATTACTATTAATATCAATCTTAGTAATCCCCAACTGCTCTGCACGCAAACGCAGTTGATGGACACTAAACAATTGCTTCACGGGTTGTGGCGGAATACCAAAACGGTCGATCAACTCCATACGGATATTATCAAGCTTCTCCTGACTATCGGTATTACTGATACGCTTGTAGAACAACAGACGCTGATGTACGTCACCGAGATAATCATCTGGGATCAAGGCAGGCATATGCAGATTAATTTCAGCAGTTAACGAAAGTGGTGCATCAAAGTTTGGGGTCTTACCCTTTTGAATTGCTTTGGTCGCTTTTTCAAGCATTTCCATATACAGGCTATAACCAATTGCCTGCATTGAACCGCTTTGTTGTTCACCCAATAACTCACCCGCACCGCGAATTTCCAAATCTTCCGTCGCTAGCATAAAGCCTGCTCCTAAAGTTGAAGCACGTTGAATGGCATCTAGACGTTTTTCTGCATCGCCTTTCAAGTGTTTAATAGACGGAACCAACAAATAAGCATAGGCTTGATGATGCGAACGTCCAACACGACCACGCAATTGATGCAGTTGTGCCAACCCTAGTTTATCTGCACGCTCGATGATGATGGTATTGGCATTGGGTACATCAATACCTGTTTCAATGATGGTCGAACATACCAGCACGTTATATTCTTTGTGGTAGAACTGCTGCATCACCTGCTCAAGTTCACGTTCTCGCATTTGACCATGTGCCACAGCCACGCGTGCTTCGGGAACTAAATTGCGAATGGTTTCAGCAGCACGCTCAATAGTATCCACCTCGTTGTGTAACAAATACACCTGACCACCACGTAATAACTCACGCAGAATTGCTTCCTTGACCGAATCATCAGTATGTTCTTGTACAAAGGTTTTGACGGCTAAACGGCGTGCTGGTGGTGTTGCAATAATCGACAGATCGCGCATCCCAGAGAATGCCATATTCAAAGTCCGTGGAATCGGGGTCGCGGTTAAGGTCAACATATCCACATCGGCACGCAGGGCTTTAATCCTTTCTTTATCGCGAACACCAAAACGATGCTCCTCATCGACAATCATGAGTCCAAGATTCTTGAATTGGATATTTTCTTGCAGGATTTTATGGGTTCCCACCACGATATCAACTTTGCCTTCGGCTAAGTCTTCAATGGTTTTCAAATGGGTCTTATTGCTGCCAAAACGAGACAATACTTCAATGCGTACTGCCGTATCAGCAAAACGATCTTTAAAAGATTCATAATGTTGCTGGGCTAACAGTGTCGTTGGGACTAATACTGCAACTTGTTTATTATTCTGCGCTGCGACAAAAGCCGCTCGCATCGCCACTTCTGTTTTACCAAAGCCCACATCACCACAAACCAAACGATCCATCGGCTTGGCAAGTTGCATTTCATGCAGAGTTGCTTCAATGGCATTGGCTTGGTCTAAAGTCTCTTCGTAGGCAAAACCACTGGAGAATTGCATATACCCTGTATGATCCAGTTCAAAAGCAAAACCCGGTTTGGATTGACGACGTGCCTGAATATGTAATAACTCAGCAGCCACATCATGAATTTGCTCTAAAGCTTTACGCTTTGCCTTACTCCACGTATCTGTACCTAATTTATGCAATGGTGCAAGATCTGGATCGCCACCACTATAACGACTGATCAGATGTAAATTGGTCACAGGTACATAGACTTTCGCACCATCAGCGTAATCAAGCTGCAAGAATTCATGATCCTGCTCGTCGATTTCTAAGGTAACCAGACCAGCATAACGCCCTACACCATGATCAATATGCACCACAGGTGCACCAATACTCAGTTCGGTTAAACTACGAATCAAGAACTCTTCAGATACTTCTTGCTGACGCTTACGGCGACGCTGCACCACACGATGTTCATAAAGCTGATTTTCAGAAATAACCGATAATTGATGACTCAGTAATAGACCTCGATCCAGCGGTGCACTGGTAATCGCAACCTGTAACCGGTCTTTTTGAAATTGAACAAAACTGTCTACGTTCTGGATTTCACCCAACACCCCACGCAGGGCATCTTTCAAAGTTTCACGACGACCCGCGCTCTCAGCCACCAATAAAACAGGATGCTTGGCTTGGTCGATATAATGTTTTACTGCTTCAAAAGGTTGTTCTTTTTTCGGATCAACTGCCAGTTTAGGCGGTTGTTCAGCGGCGATATTGAGTACGCCGGCTTTGGTCTCAAAAACTTCTGCTGAAGCCAAAATTCGAGGAAATTGATTTAATGCCTGTAAAACATGGTTGGGCATTAAAAATAATTCTTCTGGCGGTAGAATTGGTTGATCAATGTTATGTCGTCGATCTTCATAACGACGCATTACTTCTTTCCAGAAGTTCATTAAATCATCTTCAATTTCACTATTTGTAATGACAACGCAATTATTTGGTAAGTATGTCGTCAACATACTTTGTGCTTCCATCACCTTCTTCTCAAAGAATAATGGCAAGTAAAATTCTAAACCTGGCGTTGCAATTCCCTCTAATACATCCTGATAAATCGGATTTTTCTTGGGATTTGCAGTTGGGAAGCTTTCTGCATAGCGGTCTCTAAAGGTAGAACGCCCTTCTTTGAGTGGAAATTCTTTTGCAGGTAAAACAGTAAAGTTTTTTAAGGATTCTGTGGTTCTTTGTGTTTCTGGGTCAAAGAATTTTAGGCTTTCAATTTCATCATCAAATAAATCGATTCGAATCGGTTGATCTTGTCCAGATGCAAAAATATCCATGATGCTACCGCGAACTGCAAATTCACCGTGATCATAAACCGTGTCAACTAAGCGATAGCCTGCTTGAACCAATTGTTTCTTTTGCGCTTCAAGGTCAAGTTTCTGTCCTACTTTAATATCAAAGTGTTCGCCCACCACCCACGAATAAGGCGCAACGCGTTGCGCTAAAGTACTGGCTGAAACCAGTAAAATCCCTTTTTGTGGCATATTTGATAAAATTGCCAAGCGCTCAGAAACAATATCTTGATGTGGAGATAAACGGTCATAAGGCAAGATTTCCCAATCTGGGAAAATTATCGGCTTGATACCATAAAATTCGAGTTCGCTCTCGAGCTGAGCAAGATGTTGATTATTCCTTGCGACAATGACATATAGATTTGAACTTTGTGAAGCAATTTCTTTGAATAATAATGCTGCGGATGAGCCCATTAATGAACCAATCCAGCGTTTTTCGCCCGCTTTAAATTGTTGTAAGTTTAATTGAGAGATTTCTTGTTGAAACATAGAGAAAATCATGCAATCTAAAAACATAAGTACCCTATTTTAGCATGATGTTTTTTAGTTGAAGAGCAAATTCCCCTTATTCAAACAATTTAATTTTACTTAGGCTATTCTTGTTATTTAATTTAGCAAAGAAAGCTCATATAGAGCCTTCTGCTGAATAACATCAATCTATACATCAATTTTAAAACCTAAATTAACATCACAAGCCGCTTGTCCCCCACGAACACCGAAGTTCTCCGAGGGCAGTTCACGAAGCATAATTTTCACATGGTCTTTAGGTATGCCAATCGGCTCAAGATTATGCACAATCATTTTATACAGCTTTCGCTTTGCATCTAAAGAGCGCCCAAGAAATGCATCAATACTGATCAAGGTATAGCATTCGGGTTTGGCCTTTTCTGGCGGACATTGAAACCGATGTGCTTCATGAACAATTAAACGGACATTTCGATCACCGTGCATGATTTTAAACGCATCTCTGAGTGCTGAATGAACGGCTTCCATAATCTCAAGTTCTACATCTACAGCATATTGTTGCCTGACCTCAATAAGTACACTAGGCATATTGTTATTCTCCTACGATGTTACATGGTGATATCTATTTATTTTTACTATTTTCAATCACGATATTAAATAAACTTTATTGTCCTGACTTTATCAATACTGTAATCGAGTCATTTTTGCCAAGACAATAAAAAAGCATTCTTCAGAAAATTCCGAAAAATGCTTTTTCTCATCATTCATCATTATTTATGATGCGAATTTTGCATTTGGGAAGAAACGGCCTTCAATAAGGTCATAACACCACTGGAAAATGAATGTATAAACCAAAATACACATCGTCAACCCAAAATCCAGGATCAGAGCTTCAAGAAAACTCATCTTCATCATATAAGCGATGATTGGAATTGTTGCCAACATTAAACCGCCTTCAAAACCTATCGCATGAAGAATACGCACAGGAATCGTTCTTTTCCACTGATATTTATGTTCTACTTTTTCAAAGTAATGATTAAAGATCATATTCCAGAACACGGAAATGACAGCCATGATCGTGCCAAGAACACCTGTCACTTCAAGCGGCATACTAAAAATAAAACTTAACGCAATTGCGATGATGACCAATAAAATCACTTCATAGCTAATTGCATGAATGAGTCTTCTTTTGGAAATCAACATTTAATAACACTCTTTTGTTTGGATAGTCGCTATTTTATTTTTATAATTTTGATTAATCCAATCAGGTTCTTTCAGTTTTTTTGACAGATGAATATTAATCAAGAACAACTCATCATGTTTCAAGCCGTTATTGAAACCGGCTCTTTCTCAGCCGCAGCACGTAAATTAGGCAAGGTTCCTTCAGCGGTAAGTATGTCGATTGCCAATTTGGAAATTGATCTCAATCTTAATCTATTTGAAAGATCTGGACGTGAGCCTATACCAACCGCCGAGGCAATCGTACTTTATGAGAAAACCCAGCAATTATTGATTGAGATGAATCAATGGAAGCAGCATGCCCACGCACTGAGTACAGGCCTGGAGTCAACCCTGAATATTGTAGTGGTATCTGAACTGCTTTATACCAATTGGACCGACTACATTACCCTGCTTGAACAGCGCTTTCCGAGTCTTGCCCTTAATATCTTCTCTGCTCCTCAAGAAGATGCTTTACAAATGTTGCTGGATCAATCGGCACAGCTGGCCCTGATGTTCGAACGTGAGCAACTGGATAGCCGCGAACAATTCGTGGAACTAAAAAGAGAGGCGCTTGTCCCTGTCATTGCTAAAAATCACTCTTTAGCGCAACTCACTCATGTGTCTTTTGAGCAAATTGTACAAACACGTCAGATTGTCGTAGCAAGTCGTGATTACAGCATCAAGCCAGAGTTACTCTATTCAAAAGACTATTGGCGTACGGATAATCACCATTCGGCCTGTATGATGATTATTCGTAACTTAGGTTGGGGCGTTCTGCCTTTACAGATGTTTAATGAAAACCCAGAACTTAAAAAGAAACTTAAGATTTTGGAGATGTATGATTTCACACCAAAATTTGAATATTATGTCGATCTGGTGTGGAGCCGTGAAAGCGAATTGGGTCTGGCTGCAAAATATTTGATTGATCATATTCGCTTACAACGTCAGCAGAATGAATCCTGAGACTTACTCAGATGAACAATACAACCAACAAAAGCGGGGCTTTGCTTTCATGCAGATTGTGTTATAACAGAAGTTACCAATAATATTGTTTATTAAGAATGCGATATCAATGACTCAGACTGCATTACACCAATTAAAAAATTTAACTACTGTTGTTGCTGATAGTAGTGATCTCGAAGCAATTGAAAAGTTTCGTCCTTTAGATGCAACAACCAATCCATCACTCATCACAGCAGCGGCAGAACAACCGGAAAGCCGAACACTGATTGAAGACGCCTATACCCAAGCAAAGCAAGAAGGCTATCAAAGTGATGAACTGATTGAACGTACCATTGATATTTTGACGGTCAAATTTGGTGTCGAAATTTTAAAATTGATTGACGGTCGTGTCTCTACTGAAGTCGATGCATCTCTGTCATATAATACTGAAGCAACGATTAACAAAGCACGTGAGTTGTCTCAACTCTATCAAGGTTATGGCATCGAACAATCGCGTATCCTGATTAAAATTGCTTCCACTTGGGAAGGGATTCAGGCAGCCAAAGTTCTAGAAGCTGAAGGAATTCCTTGTAACCTAACTTTATTGTTTGGTTTACATCAAGCTCAAGCCTGTGCTGATGCCAAGGTCACACTGATCTCGCCTTTTGTGGGACGTATTTTGGATTGGTATAAAAAAGCCGAAGGTGTTGAGCAATATCCAATTGCCAAAGATCCGGGCGTACTGTCGGTGAAGAAAATTTATAACTATTACAAACAGCATGGTATCCCAACCCAAGTCATGGGTGCGAGCTTCCGTAGTACGGCACAAGTACTGGGTTTAGCCGGTTGTGACTTACTCACGATTGCCCCTAATCTATTGGCACAGTTGGAGCAAGACCAACAGCGTGTTGAAGCTCAGCTCAGCACCGAGTTTGCCCGACAAGCAGAAAAAATCGAACGTCCTGCACAAACAAAAGAAAGTTTTAAAGCTGAGCTTGAGCAAGATCTGATGGCTTTCCAATTGCTGCAAGGCGGCATTGATGGCTTTATCAAAGCGCGTGACCAGTTGAGTTTATTGCTGCGTCAATCTTTTGGAATTGATGCTGAAATCCAACCCTAATTAGTCGATTTTTCACCAATAAAAACCGATTTTTGCTATATTAGCGAAAATCGGTTTTTTAATGAGTTTATTGTGTTCGGTATAACAGATTTAACCACTTATATTATTGGTACAATCTTAATTGTGTTATTACCTGGTCCAAATTCACTCTATGTCATGTCCGTAGCATCGCGTTATGGCATTCGCACTGGTTATGCCGCTGCATGTGGTGTATTTACTGGCGATTTTATTTTAATTCTGTGTACCGTATTGGGCGCGGCCTCTTTACTCAAAGCCTTCCCGATCTTATTTATTATTCTCAAATTGACAGGTGCATGTTACCTCGCTTACTTAGGCTTTAAATTACTGCAAGGCGCTTATCAAACGTGGAATAAACCACCGCATCATGTAGAAATGGCCGAACTGCCGAACCTTGATCAGGTTCATCCCTATCGTACCGCACTCAGCATTAGCTTGCTAAACCCCAAAGCGATTCTATTCTTCCTCTCCTTCTTTGTTCAGTTTGTTGAACCAAGTTATGCTTACCCAGCATTCAGCTTTTTAATTTTGGCAATTATTCTACAAATCGTGAGTTTCAGTTATTTAACAGCCCTCATTTTTTCAGGGATAAAACTTGCTGGCTTTTTCAAACATAATTATAAGCTCGCAGCTTCTGGTATCTGTCTGGTCGGCATTTTATTCTTTGGTTTCGGTTTAAGATTGGCTACCTCGACTTTAACTTAATCTAGATTTAACCGAATGATCAATTTATTCAATCATTTTAGAACTACGATTTAATACGCATTAACGATATACTTTTCAACAAATTTTAAACAAGTATAGATGCATAGATGCAACGTCTCCTTCAGGATTTTTCCATTCCAGCAGTTTTCGCTGGCTTTATTACATTCTTAATCGGGATTAGTGTTTCCGCCGTCCTTGTTATTCAAGGTGCACAGTCTTTAGGTGCCAATACCGCCCAAATCAGTTCTTGGTTCTGGGCTCTGGGGCTTGCCATTGGCCTCTCTGGCTTAATCTTGTCTTGGAAATATAAATATCCTGTTGCCACGGCATGGTCTACACCCGGTATTGCACTAATTATTGCATCGACTGGACATTACGATCTTTATGAAGCGATTGGTGCCTTCCTGATCTGTGGTATTGCCATTGCTGTGGTCGGCTTTTCAGGGATTTTTCAAAAACTATTGGCCCATATTCCACAAAGCTTAACTTGCGCGATGCTTGCTGGGATTCTATTAAAGTTCGGTATTCAGATTTTTAGCAGCTTAGAAAGTCATCTCGGCTTTATTTTAAGTATGCTCGTGATTTACTTGGTGTCAAAACGCTTATTCCCACGTTATAGCATTGTACTGACCGTCATTTTAGGTGCGGCCATTTGTCCCCTGTTTATTGATTTTCAACTCCAAGCCATCACATGGTCTCTAACTCAACCTGTATGGATGCAGCCTTCATTTTCGTGGTCTGCGATCTTGGGTTTGGCGTTACCTCTGTTTGTGATCAACATGACCTCACAAAACTTACCAGGCATCGCCATGATTAAAAGTTATGGCTATCATCCACATGTCAATCAATTGGTGGGTTGGACAGGTGTTGCACATACTGTTTTCGCGCCTTTTGGCTGCTTTTCAATCAACCTCGCAGCAATTAGTGCAGCAGTGAGCTTAGATGATCAAGTGCATCCTGATCCAAGCAAACGTTATATTGCAGGTATCAGTTGTGGTCTGTTCTATATTTTGATGGGACTTTTTGCAGCAACCTTAGTCAGTTTATTAATGTCATTTCCGCAGATTTTTATTGTGGCACTTGCAGGAATTGCGCTATTTGCAACGATAAGTCATAACATTGCGGTGGCTTTTTCAAATGTAGAAGAGCGTGAAGCAGCATTATTAACTTTTTTATGTAGCGCTTCTGGTGTTCAATTCTGGGGCATTGGCTCTGCATTTTGGGGCCTGTTATTGGGTATCTTGGTATTGCTGCTCTTTAGATTTAAAGGGCTTTGTTGCACAAAGATTTGAAAGGCAAAGCGCCCCTAATTGAGCCAAATTTAAGGCGTAACTTGGGTAAGTGGTCGACCTAATTCCGTAAATCTGTTGAGGACTGCTACACGTGCATGAACCTCATTGACTTGGCTATCAAAGCTCCTTGCACTGAGTTTATCTCTTAATAATTTGATGCAGTGCATTTTAGTCTCAACCAAACTTCGGCGATGATAGCCTGACCATTTTTTCCATAGTGTCCTACCTAAACGTTTAATTGTTCGAAGTAATTCATTTCGCTCTAGCGAGCTACTCTTTGTATCTTTCCATGGTTTCGCATTTTTTCTAGGTGGAATCACCGCATGTGCTTGCCGATCTGCAATGACCTGACGGCATTGCTTGGTGTCATAAGCTCCATCGGTATAAACAGAGTCAATCTGCTCATCTTGTGGAATCTGATTAAGTAAATCACCAAGCACCTGTGAATCACAGACATTATTGGTTGTGAGCTGAATAGCGCGTATTTGTAGGGTTTTGGCATCTATACCAATATGTAGTTTACGCCATTGGCGACGATATTCAGCTCCATGTTTCTTGCGTTTCCATTCGCCCTCACCTAGAAACTTCATCCCTGTAGAGTCTACGAGTAGATGCAGCCCATCGCTACTTTTTTGGTAGCTGATTGCAATATCAATATGCTTTTGTCTTCTACAAAGCGTACTGTAATCTGGTGCGGTCCAATTTAATCCGCAAAGTTTAATCAGACTTTGCACAAAGCCAGTGACCATACGTAAAGATAGACGGAATAAGGATTTAATCATTAAGCAGCATTGGATGGCTGCGTCGGAGTAGGTTTGATTTCGCCCTTGTTTGCCTTTTGATGGAGCATACCATTGCGTAGCAGGATCAAACCAAAGGGCAATATTTCCGCGATTAATGAGTGCTCGGTTATATGCGGGCCAATTGGTTGTGCGGTAGATTTTGTGTGTAGGCTTCTTCATTTGAAAATTATATCGCTGAAAAAGCCTTTACAGATAGGTTTGTGCAACAAAGCCGATTTAAAGCAAAAAAATAAGCCTTAGTTGACTAGGGTCTGTTGACATTTCAGCCATGTCTTGCGTTATTAGCTAAAACAACATAAACAAGGCATGAAACGCAGGTAATGGTAGTCCCCTTGCCAAGTTTCATAACGCAGTTTAGGGAAGTTTTAGCTATAACCCTACGGGACAGAGACATTTTTTGTCGCTACTACGTTATGCCTTATTCATTTAGAATAACTAAATCTCATAAGTCATGCCTCGTATCGTCTAAAAATGTCTTCTGTCGCAAGCATCTGTGAAATATCAACAGACCCTAAGGCTTATTCAACACTAGAGAGGAAAATTGTGGACTACTTTTCCTCTAAATCTTTCTGCGCTTCTTCATCATTGAGGATTCGGGCAGCCTGTTGAGGGCGAATTAATGGCGCCGTTGGTCGTGGATGCGTATGAGTATACTGTAAGCCGACGCCTGCATAGACATCATCCGCTGCAATTTCAGTTTCAAAACGCTCTTCATCACGATCTCGAATTTCATCGGTAATCCGTTGTACTTCGTCTTCGTCAACACCCAATTCATGTAAAATCACTCCACCGAACTTGATTGCTGATTCAAAGGTTTCACGGATCATATAATCGACTTTCTGTTTCACTAAGTAGAGTGAATGCTCACGGTCATACGAACGCACCAACAGCTTTGCCAATGGAAATTCGTGTGTTACCAACTCCACAATCCGATTCGTCGTTTCTTTACTATCCACACAGACAACAATGGCTTGTGCCGAAGAAGCACCAGAGGCATGCAAAATATCTAAACGGCAACCATCACCATAATAAATTTTAAAACCAAACTTTTCTGCGTTTTGAATCATATCAATGTCATTGTCAATAATAGTGACATCGACGCCACGTGCTAATAACAGTTGACTGGTTACTTGGCCAAAACGACCAAAACCGATCATCAAAATACTTCCACTCAAACCCTCGGCCACCTGAACATTGTCCAAATTGACTTGATCTTTGGCTTGCGTGAAGCGTTTGAAAATGATGCCTAAAATCGGTGTCAACACCATCGACAACACCACAATCGCAGTAAGATTCGACTTTACCGAATTATCAATCACTTGGGCACTTAGCGCTGCTGCAAAGAGTACAAAGGCAAATTCGCCCCCTTGTGCCATTAACAGTGCACGATCCAGTGCTTCCGTATGCGAACTTTTGGTGACTCGCGCTACGATATAAATCATCAGGGCTTTAGCAAACATCATCGCCAATACGCCACTGAGAATCAGCTGCCAGTTTTGCGCAACCACGGAAAGATCTAAAGACATGCCTACGCCAAGGAAGAACAAACCCAGTAGTAAACCACGGAAAGGCTCAATATCAGCTTCAATTTGATGTCTAAAGGTCGATTCAGACAACAGCACGCCTGCCAAAAATGCACCCATTGCCATAGATAGACCGCTTACTTGCATCAACAATGCGGCACCTAAAACCACAAGAAGTGCTGCGGCAGTCATGACTTCACGTGCCTTGGCAGCGGCCAACAATCTGAATAATGGATTAAGTAACCAATAACCTGCGGCAATTAAACCCGCTATTGCAATAAGTCCAAGACCGATACTTTCTAAACGTGTTGAGGTTGTTTCAACCACATGGTTGGGTGCCATAAAAGCCACAATTGCCAATAAAGGAACAATCAATAAATCTTCGAATAATAAAATGGCAACGATCTTTTGACCTTGAGGTTGAGCAATATCCCCTCGATCGCCTAATAACTGCATCACAATGGCTGTCGACGTCAAAACAAAACCTGCGGCACCAATGAATGCAACTTGCCAGCTAAAACCAAATAGCAAACCAACACCTGTGAGAGCTAAGGCACAAGCAACAATCTGCAAAGTCCCTAAACCAAAGATTTCACGTCTTAAACTCCATAAATGCGAAGGCTGCATCTCCAGACCAATCACAAATAAATACATCACAATGCCTAATTCGGCAATATGCAAAATCGAGGCAGAATCATGGAAAAATGCAAAGCCGAACGGCCCAATAATCAGACCCGCAATTAAATAACCTAATACTGAACCTAAGCCAATGCGCTTAAAAATAGGAACGGCAACAACCGCTGCCGCGAGAAGCACCACTGGTGCAATTAAACTAATAGAATGTGCTTCTGAACTCATACAGTTCTCATTGTTATCTAGCTGCTTTCATTTTATGTGAAACATTACACGTTTTATATATCATTTATGAGACAATGTATCTCAACTCATTCATTTAATAGCTTTTAAATCACTACTTTTTCAAGAATAAAACCAAGGCTTAATTGATTGCATTTTTATCCCAAAAAGCCTGTCGAATTTGAGGCATTGCATTAAGGTGATTAATCATGTGCTGAGCTTCTTCAGCATCAATTGAGGTTGCGATTAGCGTCACCTCAATCTCAACTTCTTTTTCCCCAAATGGCGTGACATCAATATCTTTTGCAGGGTAATTATGATGTTTTAAGGTGAGATTCAGTTCATCCATTACAGCTTTGCTATGGCTACGATCACAAATGATATAAATCACATGCAAAACCTCGGTGTCATCGTCTAATGGACGACGATCGATCACATGCACGATCGGACGCAGCAAGGTATTAGCCGCCAGAATAAATAAGGTGGCGATAATAGCCTCTACGATTAGGTCTGCGCCCGCAGAAGCTCCCACAGCTGCCGAACACCACAGAGTAGCAGCTGTATTTAAACCATGAATATTGCCTTCTTGACGCATAATCACACCAGCACCCAAAAAGCCAATCCCTGAAACCACATAGGCAATCACTCGGACAGCTCCATCTGCCCCCGTGAGATTTATTGCAATATCTACAAAAATCGCAGCGCCAACGGCAACCAGTACATTGGTTCTTAACCCTGCCGTCCGCTGCCGATACTGACGCTCTATACCAATTAATGCACCTAAAGCGAATGCTGTAACAAGGCTAATTAATGTATCAACGATATTAGATAAATCAATATGTTGTAGAAATTTTAATTGCATTATACACCTATTGTGTTATTGCCAGCCGTAACGGCGGATATACATTGTTTTGACCCATTGTGTCACACACATATAGGCAATCAAGATGAAAGGTAGATAGAAAAAATAACTTAGCGGTAAAGCTTCCAATTTCAAATAGCTAGCTAAAGGCCCCATTGGTAAGAATATACCAATACACATAATGATTGCAGTCATGACCAGTAATGGTGTTGCAGCTCGGCTTTGAATAAATGGAATTTTAGCGGTACGAATCATGTGCACAATCAAGGTTTGCGTCAACAATCCCACAACAAACCATCCCGATTGGAACAAAGTTTGCTGTTCTGGCGTATTCGCAGAGAACACAAACCACATCAATGCAAATGTAAGGATGTCAAAAATTGAACTAATCGGCCCAAAAACGATCATAAAACGCCCCACTTCCTCAGGTTGCCAACGTTGCGGCTGAGCAATCAACTCTTCATCGACATGATCAAATGGAATCGCAATTTGAGAGATATCGTAAAGCAGGTTCTGGATCAGTAAGTGAATAGGCAACATTGGTAGAAATGGAATAAAAGCACTGGCTATTAATACCGAAAAAACATTACCAAAATTTGAACTTGCCGTCATTTTGATATATTTCAGCATATTGGCAAATGTTCTACGTCCTTCAATCACACCTTGCTCAAGTACCATCAGACTTTTTTCAAGCAAAATCAAATCTGCCGATTCTTTTGCAATATCAACCGCTGTATCAACAGAAATACCAATATCCGCAGCACGAATGGCAGCTGCATCATTGATACCATCTCCTAGGAAACCAACCACATGCCCATTGGCTTTAAGTTGCTCGACAATTCGTTCTTTATGCACGGGACTGAGTTTTGCAAAAATATGGTACTGCTCTACCGCTCTTTGAAGCTGTTGGTCGGTCAGGGTTTCAATCACACTACCCAATAAAACCTGCTTAAAATCGATCCCAATTTCACGGCATACTTTTTGAGTGACAAATTCATTATCACCTGTCAGTACTTTCACCGTTACACCGTGTGCATGTAAGCTTTTTACTGCCGCCATTGCTGACTCTTTTGGCGGATCAAGAAAAGCAACATAACCAATTAAAATAAGATCGCTTTCATCGACGACCGAAAAGTTTTCCTGTGCATTTGAAAACTCGCGATATGCAACCGCCACAACACGCAAACCGTCCTTGTTATAACGCTGAGTTAACGCTTCAATCGCTACTTGCCGTTGCTGGGTCAATGCTTCAATTTTTCCGTTAACCTCAACATAACGGCAAACTTTCAGCATTTCTTCTACCGCACCCTTGGTAATCATTCTGACACGATCTTCGGGTGTCTTCACGACCACAGACATCCGACGACGATCAAAGTCAAATGGCACTTCATCTACTTTTTTATAGTGTAACTTTTGCGTTTTAATATCTTGGCCAACCGCTTCCAGCACTGCCACATCAAGCAGATTTTTTAATCCAGTTTGATAATAACTGTTTAAGAAAGCCTGCATTAAAACATAATGTGAAGTTTGTCCATGTACATCCACATGCTGAGATAAAAAGATTTTATCTTGTGTCAACGTTCCCGTTTTATCTGTGCAGAGTATATCCATCGCACCAAAATTTTGAATTGCATCCAGCCGTTTGACAATTACTTTCTTTTTAGAGAGGAAGACTGCGCCCTTGGCTAAGGTTGAAGTCACAATCATCGGTAGCATTTCAGGTGTTAAGCCGACCGCAACTGAAAGTGCAAATAGAAATGCCTCTGTCCAGTCGCCTTTGGTGAAACCATTAATAAATAACACAATCGGTGCCATCACCAACATAAAGCGAATCAGTAACCAACTTACTTTATTGACCCCCATCTGAAACGATGTGGTCCCCCGATCTGTCGCCGTCACACGATGTGCCAAAGCACCGAAATAAGTTTGAATACCAGTACTGACTACAACAGCTTGGGCTGAGCCAGACACCACATTGGTCCCCATAAATACGATATTTTCCAACTCAAGCGCACTTTGCTCCTGCATATTTTTTTGCAATGCAAATTTTTCTACAGGCATCGATTCGCCCGTCATTGCAGCTTGGGACACAAACAAATCTTTGGCTGTTAAAATGCGACAGTCTGCAGGGATCATATCTCCCGCTGAAAGCAAGATGACATCACCTGGAACCAAATACTGAATCGGCATTTCAAATTGAGTATTTTTTTGATTTTTTACATCAATTCCATAACGTTGTTGCATCAATGTCAGATCATCATAGCTGACCTGATGACGTAACACCGTTGCTGTGTTACTGACCATGGCTTTTAATGCATCTGCTGCCTGATTAGACTTTGACTCTTGCCAATAGCGTAATAAGGTTGAAAGTATCACCATCACACTAATAATACTGGCACCGGTTAGGTCATCTGTCAGAAAGGCAACCAAAGCTAACAAGCTCAATAAAATATTGAATGGATTGCGATAGCAATACCAAAGATGTTGCCACCAGGTTAATGGCTTTTCATGTGCAATTTCATTTAACCCAACAAGTTTCTGTTGTGCGTTTGCCTGTTGCTCAGTTAACCCCGAATTTGAACTATTTAATTGTTGTAATAACTGTGCTGAATCAAGCTGTGCAGCATCCACTAAACGAGCAGATAATGTTTTACCAATTTCTTGTGCATAGCTTGATTGATGTAATTCTTTAAATGATTGACTCCGCCCAAAAAAGCGCATGAGGTGGAATCTTTTAAGAAATGCAGTAAAAAGTCGTTGCCAGAGTTTCATATTGAAATCCTCTTTTTTAGGCATGCAAAGGCCTTGACCTTATTTTCATCAATAAAGTCGATTGAAAAAATATAAATTTAGGAAATAAAGAAGTTGAGCATTCTTAGAATGAAGGGGTAAAACTTAACCCAAGCCCAAACCATCTCTGTCGAAAGGCATTTAGACGTTCGCCGATTGAAGCTTCTAATACGAGGATATTTGGAATGAGGCTGTAATTCACAGCAGCTTGCACAAAGGGTGATTGACGGTCTTGATTATAGGTTTCTGCGCTTATGGCGAAACGGTCGGATAAAGAGTAATTGGTCGCAACTCCCCAACGGATTAAACCGACATGATCCGGACCATCCTGATAACCGATATTGGTATTGAGGCCCAAGCGTTGATCAATCAGATTAAAACTCATCGGTACGTTGAAAAACCAATCTAGATCGGAGCGCTGTTTAGATTGTTCATCACGTGACAACATCAGGCTGGTAGCAACACCCCAGTGGTTACTCATTGGCTTTAAGACAGTTTTCGCTTGAACAGAAAAACCATGCACATTATCCAGATCTTGGGTCGCATGATAGCCAAGCGAGACTTCAAAATTTTGGCCTAGATTACAGGCTGGCGTAATCTGATAGGAACTGGCTCCGCCCTTTAAAAATAGATATGACGATTCTAATTGACAATGATGTGCTGCGGTTATTGAAGCATCATCTGTATTTAACAGTGGATCTGCTTTGCTCTTTTGAGCGAGCAGCAATACCCCACAGAGTAAAAATACGCTGAGGGTATAATACCATTGAATGGAAGCGTGTAAAAACATAGGCTTCTCCCCATTTTTAGGTGGGAAACTAAACGGGCTGTAGTCAATACAATAAATTTTTGCTAATACGTAAAAATTTTATAAGTCAGGGAATAATTATATACATTTTATCAAAGCTATCTCCTTGCAAGATAGCCGACCTAAAAGGCTAACTTGCTCAGTATTCGCTTTGGTTTAAAAGATAATTAAACTCGAACCTCGAACAACTTCCCATTTAGGATCTCCGTTGAATAAACTCATCGGCATTATAGGGGAAGTTATTAGATTAACAAGCCCCTTTTCATGAATTTTTTATTGCAACACACAATTCAGTGCGACAAGGTTTTATTGCTTAAAGCTCTCTCACTACTACTGTTTTGGCCATTTTGTCATGCCAACCCTGTTTCTTGGAGTCAAATGCAACCCAAATTAAACCAATAAAAAATACTAATGTAGCTGGAATATAACCAATGTAGCGAATAATCCCTTGCCCAACACTAATCTTTTCTCCTGTTTTTTCATCCAAGACTTTTAATCGAAGTAAACGTTTACCTGGCGTTCCTGCGAATTTAATCCAGCAAAAAATGTAAAAAGCTGCTGTGATGATTTGCCACACCCAATCCCATGTAGACATAAACTGGAATGATGAGAACCCATCTGAGGCAACAGTAGTATCACCACCCCCAAAGATCATGGTTAAAGGAATTAATGCGACAATGATAATGATCGAATCAATAATTGCTGCGCCAACACGTATCCAGAAACCCGCATACTCATATTGTTGAGACATATTTCCCCTCTCTTTGATTATTTCTATAAAATATTAATAAATAATAACCTGTTGCAGCATTTATTTATATTATCTTTTGTTGTAATTCTCGCTCAAAAAAATCAATAGTTCGTTGCCAAACCACTTGTGCTTCCGGCATACCGCGACTCACGCTACGAAAACCATGCGGCATATTATAGGTATAGGCTTCCACACGATCACCCAATTGTTGAATAAGTTGATTTCGTTTGTTCGCTGGACAAAATGGATCAACCGTAGACCAATGTCCTTGTAAAATACGAACTTGATCTAAAGATTCTTTTTTCGGTACGCCTGCTCCTTCAATCCCTAATGAGTGGTGATACACCACAGGCGCCAACATATCGTCTCGTTTGGCCATCTGAATGACATAGCCGCCTGTAAGACATTGCCCCAACATCCCCAAACGTCCATTTGACCGTGGATCTGCTTTTAATGCATCCAGTAATACATGAATTTCCTGATTCACCCCACTATCCGCAGCATTGGTTCGTCCTGCCTTATTTACCATAGCACGAATACAATATTTGACTGCGCCACCACTAAATAAGTTAGGGACATAGACCAAATAGCCACGATCCGCCAAATCTTGGGCATCTTCTCGATAGACATCTAAAATACCGAATAACTCATGCAGCAATAATATGGCAGGTGCTTTTTCTAAGGTTTGAGCAGGTGCATACACTTCAACTTCAATTTGACGTGTCGGTAATGTGATTGTTTTTATTTCCATTGCAGTCATCCGTTGCGTTCGAATGATTTTCATCCTATTTGTGACAATATCAATTGTCAAATAAAAAAGGATGTCTGACGACATCCTTTTTGCATTCATTCAATCAGCTGGTTAAATACTTAATAAACTGTTCAAAGTCTCTGCCACATTTTTCGATTTTACTTGAGGCTGTAGGCCTTTAAGTGCCTGTTGCACTTGGCTACGTTGTGGTTCAGCCAAGGTGTACCAACGTGACAATACTTGCAATAATCGAGAACCCAAAATTGGATTTTTCTCATCCAGATAAGCGGCAAGCTCGATGAAATGATCAACACCAAAACTCCAGGTATTGACTGGGTTTGCTGCCAAACCACCACTCACTGCACGGATACGATTCGGTGTTCCCAAATCATAATCGGCATGTTTGGTCAGATACTCAATTGTTTCTGCTGTTGCACACGGGTTCGATGCCTGGATACTAAACCATTGGTCTAAAGATAAGGCTTCATCTTTAAAACGGTTATAGAAATCAGCGAGCGCTGCTTGCGCTTGTGGTGCATCGTTCCACACCAAAACACGTAAGGCCCCTAAACGCTCAGACATATTGCCCGTTTGTTGATATTGCGCATAAGCCAACTCAAAGACCGATTCATCACCTTGACGTGCCAGCATGTTGAGCATGATATTTTTCAATGCTCGCACGCCCATTGCCAAAGAAAACTCTTTCTGTTGCGCTGGATCAAGGGCTAAATAGGTGTCTTTCCAGAATGAGCCCAACTCACGCGCTAAACGATCCAGTACCGCTTCACGTTTTTCACGAATCAGTTCGGGTTCATAGTCCTGATCAATACGGCTGCCCAAGTAGTTTTCACTTGGTACATCAAATAAACGCGATGCCAGTAACGGATCTTGATTCACTAATTCAGGCAAGGTATTTTTAATCGCCTGAATATAAATATCTGCCTTATGATCGTCTAATAAAATCCGTTCCAATAAGGTTTGTGTGGCTTGCCATTGGTTAAAACCATTGGTTTCATGCTGAATTAGAAAAGCCAGATCGTCATCGGAATAGTCAAATACCAAATTCACAGGTGCCGAGAAATTACGCAATAAGGAAACGACAGGTTGCTCGGTTACCCCTGTAAATTCAATTGTTGCTTCATCTTGATCAAATAAATACACCCCATCTTTGACCTGATTCACAAACAGGTCTGTGCTGTGCAAAGTATATTGCTCACCCGTATTGGCATTAAATAAAGCCAAGGCCACAGGAATTGGCACTGCTTTAAGGTTTGGATATTTTGGATGTGCTTTCAAGCTTTGTTTGAAGCTTAGACGATAAGTCTGTGCAGCGGCATTATATTCACCTTTGGCTTCTAACTTTGGCGTCCCTGGCTGGTTATACCAAGTCAGGAAATTAGAGAGATCCACACCAGAACCTGCACTTAATGCAGCCACCCAGTCTTCCACTGTGACCGCTTGCCCGTCATGACGCAGGAAATATTCATCAGTCCCTTGACGGTATTTTTCTTTGCCCAATAAAGTGGCCATCATGCGATTGATTTCAGCACCCTTCTCATACACCGTAGCAGTATAAAAGTTGTTGATTTCAACAAAATGATCTGGGCGTGGTGGATGCGACAATGGACCTGCATCTTCCGGGAATTGATGCGACTTTAACACGGCCACATCATCTATGCGTTGTACGGCCGCTGATTGTAAGTCTTCAGAGAAAGACTGATCACGAAAAACCGTTAAACCTTCTTTTAAGCACAACTGGAACCAGTCACGACAGGTAATCCGGTTGCCTGTCCAGTTGTGAAAGTATTCATGTGCAATCACCGACTGGACTCGCATAATCGCAGCATCGGTGGTGTATTCTTCATCGGCAAGTACACAAGAGGTATTAAAGATATTTAAACCTTTGTTCTCCATTGCCCCCATGTTGAACTGACTTACTGCCACGATCATATAGTTATCGAGATCGTAAGGACGCCCATAATGTTCTTCATCCCAGCGCATTGAATGCTTTAGGGCTTCCATCGCGATGTGACATTTTGGGATATCTTTTTCAATCGCATAAATCTCCAAAGCAACATCACGGCCTTCGGAAGTTGTATAACGATCTTTCAATACTGCTAAATCACCAATCACACAGGCAAATAAATAGCTCGGTTTTTTGGTTGGATCTTGCCAGATCGCAAAATGACGGCCCTCTCCAGCCTCACCCGTTTCCAATAAGTTCCCGTTTGCAAGCAATACTGGATATTTCTTGTCTGCTTCTACTCGCGTTGTAAATTCAGCAAGCACATCTGGGCGATCTGGATAGAAGGTAATTTTACGGAAACCTTCAGGTTCATTTTGAGTGACAAATAAATCCCCTGCCTTGTATAGACCTTCAAGCTGAGTGTTCGACTCAGGATGAATGATCACTTGCGTTTGTAGAATGACCTGATCTGGTGCATCAGTGATCACCAATTGTTCACTGTCCAGATCATATTGCTCGGCACTCAGCGTCTGACCATTAAGTTGAATTGATTTGAGTTCCAGATCACGACCTAACAGAACCAATGCACCTGCTGTCTGACGTTTCATCACCAGTGTAGAATCAACAACGGTATGATCATCATAAACCTGAATATCCAAATTGATGGATTCAACCAAGAATGAAGGCTTTTGATAGTCTTTTAAATAAATGGTTTGATCTGCCTGTACAGGGGGCTGCGCCGCAATATTCATCAGTATTCCTTATCTTTCATCATGTCGGATGGTCTTGTTGGCAAGACTCTTGATGAGTCGATCATACGCCAACTTACAAAAGCTGTCTTTAGAGCCACGTACCAGTTTTAAGAATTTTATTGGGTTTACTTTTCATCTTTTCAAATTTATTGAGCAAATCACGTGCCGTTTAGACAAAATTACAACATGGTTTTCCATTCTTAAATAAATGCTACAGAATCGAAGGGGTTTTATCGCTCAACTTACATTTTTTTCTGGCGTTTTACATTTTGTGCACGGTTATTGCTTAAGTTTATATGCCAATGTAGGTAATACAATAAAACATGTGAGGGTATGACGATGGAATTAAAAGCACACTTATATCGTTTAGAAAATATCAAGGCGATTCACGATCTAGCAAAAGCAGGCGTGGATCATCATGTCATTTCCGTTTTTTTAACTGCAGAAGGAATTGAATTGACCGCATTAGAAGTGACCAATATCGTGAACACCTATGACGCGCTTGGTAAAGAAAAATTACCGAGTAAAAAAGTACAAGCACTCATTGCTGCAAAAAAAATCGGTCAGGAGGACGAAAACTTACCATGCCCAGTTTAATCATTCACTTTAACCAAAAAACCTCGAAGCGATTTCGAGGTTTTTTTTATAACTATTTGATTAAGGGGTCGCGTTATCGGTACGCAACCAGACGACTGTACGGCCCAATGCTGAAACGCCCATATAACCACGCATACGTAAACGTTTACCTTCGCCTGTTACCACGCCTTTGCCTTTATAGATACGGCCAGATGTCGGCTCCAATACTCGACCATCAATATAAGAATCTGGTTTATCTGGATCTTCCCTAAAGCCTGATAAAATCTCTAGACCTAGAATCGGTTTATTGGTATTGGGTGCTGCGCATTTAGTGCAATTGGTCAGTGCAATGCCATGTGAGTTTGGATAACGATAAACAATCTTCCCATGATAACGGCCGTCATTTCCTTTACGGATTTCTACGATTGAGAGTTGCTCACCTGTTCGTTCTTCGATACTTTTCCAGTAGCCCTCAATTGAAGCTGCAAAAGTCGTTGCGCTTGCACAAGCAACAGTGAGTCCCATGATTCCGTTCATGAGCATACGATTTAGCATATTAACCCCGTCTAAAAAAAGAAACCTATTCATCGTTATAGGTTTAATGCACGGAAATTATCACACTTTTTAATAAGTTACACTGTACGCTAGCGTTCATTTGTATAAGAAATGAGTTATCTATTTGCCAAATTTAAAACACTAGTCGTTACTGTTTAGTACAAATAAAAAAGCCCAAACTGGTCGTTTAGGCTTTCTAAAGAACGATTGAATCCGTTAAGGATTCGCGCTGTCGGTTCGAATCCAGACTTGAGTGCGCCCAAGTGCAGAAATCCCCATATACCCCCGCATGCGCAGACGCTTGCCATCGGCACTCAATTGCGCCTTACCCTTATAAATATTACCTGTTTTAGGCTCAAGAACTCGACCATCAATATATTGATTCGGATTTTTCGGATCTTCTTTTAGCCCCCACGCAATTTGCAATCCGAGAATTGGCTTATTTTTAAATGGTTCAGGACATTTAACACAATGGGTCAATACTGTCGCACCGCCAGGAACGGGATAACGATAGACAATCGTTCCTGTATAAGTATTATCGGGTTTCTTTTTAATTTCCACGATTGAAAGCTGTTCCCCTGTACGATCATCAATACTTTTCCAAAACCCTTCTGGGGTTGAAGCAAAACTAAGTGTCGTGAATACAGTGAAAGAGATGCCCATGATTCCTTTCATGAGTGTGTTTTTTTGCATAATCAACTCCGTAATGCAAAACCGATCCGTCTATGGCTCCATTTTTATACGAATGTTCAGAAACAATCAACATAGCAAAAGATCATTTAACTATTTAAAATTGAACAAAGTTTTAAGTAATTCTCAGAATTTTTAATTAATGATTATGGCTTGGCACTACACATACAAATCCACTTTAAGATTCGACCTAAAGCAGAAACTCAGACAGTGTTCCGCATCTCAGCAACGATTAGATTGCCTAGACTGTATGAAGCTTCACCTCTTTGAGTGTCTACAATCTCACCTATAATTTTGATCTCGCTGTAAACTTTGCATCACTCTACAGATACAGCATGTATAATTCTGTTTTTAATGGTCGCAGGTTTCAAATCGATGGATTTACAGATTCTACAAAAACAGTTAGATGAAAGTAGCCATTGCCCGTTGTGCCGCGCGTCGATGTACTGGATTGAGGCAGAACAGTACAATCAAGAATTTCAATTTCACGAATGCAGCCATTGTCAGCACCGTGTCTTTAAAAGTGATAGCAAACTGAATTGTCATTGTAGTCAATGTACCGCTCAACGGAAAAAACAAACCCAGCAAACCATTTTACAAGAACAGCGAAAGAACAAAGTTAAAGACGAAGTCATTTATAGTCTGAATCAACTGAGTTTTTTACATAAATTATTTTTGCTCAGCCTGTTAGATAATTATGCACGCGAAGACGTACAACATGATGAGCTGATTCATTGGCAGAATATCAAATATCGAGAATTTACACCCAACTATTTGTTCCAGAATCATTTAGTTCAAGAATTACTGAAACTCGGGGTATTTAAGTCACAAGATAGTAACTTGGAAACTGAACATTTTTATTTGAATGTTCGACTGGATGGCTATTCTGACCCGAGCTTGTTTAGTGTCACCCAACAATTGCGGCACTGGTTTTATGAAAACCTGAGTCTAGGAATTCCCTTTAAAAACACCGATGAGGTCAAGGATGCCCTCTATCTTGTGCTTTACCAAGAAATTGTACAATTCATGCAGTTCTATTGTCGAACTTGGGGCATCCAGATTGCAGGTAGCCGCCCATTCCAAGCTTTTTGCTACCGTTTAATGGAAGGTCTCGCTGTTGGCCAAATTTTTTATTTGATTCAAACTGCATTAGAATATCTGCATAAACAGAATGCCTTACAGCCAAGAAATGATAAATTCATTAATACCAATTTATTAAAAAAGACATTGGAACAATATCGTGAGCGCGCCTTAACTGAACGTTGGGAAACCACGACCTTACCCAGACCTTACACCATTCCATTTAGTAAAATGAGTGAAGTGCTGCTGTTTAAATTTTTGGGTTATGACGAGAGCATTTTTATTCAGCCAGTCTGGAAGTCTTGGCGAAAAATCGAACCTCGCTTAAGTTTCTACTCGGTTAAGCGATGCATGTATTGCGGTTCAAATGACTTAATTGTGGATTATGATGCCGAAGATTATGTGTCATTAATTTGCCGTCAATGTAAGCATCAAGATCATTATTTCACTCGCTAATAAAGACCTTATTCAGGATATGTCATGTCACACAAACAACAACTGATTGATCAAGTCATCGAAGCTTGGCGTGCCTTACAACAACAAACGCCTTTAGTGCAATGCATGACCAATAGCGTTGCCAACAATTATGTGGCAAATATCTTACTGGCAGCAGGTGCATCTCCTGCCATGATTGATAATCCATTTGAAGCCGAAGATTTCACTAAAATCAGTGCCGCCTTAAGTATCAACCTGGGTACACCCACCAGCGAACAGACCCAAGCCATGTTGATTTCAGCTCAAACGGCTCAACAGCAGCAAGTGCCTTGGGTACTTGACCCTGTCGGTTATGGTGCAGTGTTAAAATGGCGCAGTGCAACGGTCGATCAACTGTTAACATTCCAACCCAGCATTATTCGCGGCAATGCTTCGGAGATCAGTACCTTAGCGGGCAGCCAAATCCAATCTAAAGGTGTCGATAGCACTTTAAATAGTCATGAGGTTTATGCACAAGCCAAAAGCCTATTGCAGCACACTGAATGTGTTGCAATTTCAGGTGAATCAGACTTCATCATCTCGAAACAATTCGATGCGGTGATTCAAGTCAATGGTGGCTGTCATTTACAACCCAAAATTACCGCAACAGGGTGTGCCTTAGGCGCATTAACCGCAGCCTATCATTCAGTCAGTCATCCAACCATCGCTGCACTTGCCTCACACATTCATTTTGCCATTGCTGGTAAACTGGCTTATGAGCATGCGCAAACCGTTGGCAGCTTTAATGTGGCCTTTTTAGATTATGTGCATATGCTGGATGACAACCTGATTCAGCAATATGTCGATATTGAAATCATTTAAGTATTTCATTCCACAATATTCATATGTACAGAATAAACAAACACATCACTGATATGTCTGTTTATTCTGGGGCTGAATGAGCAGTCTACTGATTTTCTTTTCTGAGCTAAAGACGGATAACCTTGTCATAATGCCGAGGGTTTAGACGAATCATCAGCCCCGCAACAATCACGACCATCAATATATGCCAAATCCATCCTGCACGATATGTGTCCGTCATACCATGCAGTACTGCAACCCACCATGGCGCAAGCGCTGCCAATAGAAAGCCACCACCCTGCATCAAAGCTGAAAGTTGCCCCGCATGCGTTGGGTCAGCTAAATGATCGAGCACTACAATCATCAGCAAGGCAAAACATCCGCCTAAGCCCGCTCCCACGGTAATTGCCCATAGATAAGGCAAAGCATCAGCAAAAAAGGCCAAGCCTGAAAAGCCAATCAATTGCAAGATCAAGGTGATCGCAATCCAAACACGGCGATCTCGATTGTTTCGGGCTAAATAAGGTAATAGCAACGCGGCAGCCGCTTGGCTGAGTGTTAACACAGCCATCAAATTACCACTCGCAGTTGCTGTCCAGCCCTGTGCTTGGAAAGCAGGTGCCAGCCAAGCCACAATCGAGCTATAGCCACCATTGATTAAACCAAAACAACAGATCAGCAGCCAAGTTCTTGGCTGTTTTAACAGGGTTAATATTGAAGGCATTTTATTATGCTGCCGCGCTGCTTCAGTCAAAAAGCAACTTGCAAATACAAGAGCAAGTAATGCAGGCAAAACAAAAATAGCCAGCCCGATTTTCCAGTTACCGCTACTATTTGTTACTACTGGTGCAATGAGAGCACCAAGCGCTCCTCCGCCCATCAACGTCGCTGAATAAAGCCCCATCATCGGGCTTAGATGGGCATGGAATTCTCTTTTTATCAGACTTGGAAAAGCTGCTTGAACTACCGCCACACCAAAACCAATAATGGCTGCCGTTCCAATTAAAGCCCATCCATTAGGTACAATGAAACGCAAGCCACACCCTAAGCAAATCAGCCCTAAGGCCCCGAGAATGGCACGCCGTTCTCCAATCGCACGCTGTATTACAGGCCCAATAAAAGCAATCAGCCCCATCAGCACCATTGGCACTAGAGTTAATAGTGCAATGCCTTGTAAACTCAATCCAGTCGTTGCTCGAATCTGATTGGCAACGGGCCCAATACTGGTCATGAATGGTCGAAGGTTCAATCCCACCAAAGCAACGGTTATAATCAAAAAAGATCGCTGATTTATCCTATTCATGGTTTTAGCTGCACATCAATCATGTAATGGATTGCCAATAGCGGTACAAGTCCGGCTTTGTTTCAATGCGTACAGGCACATAACGGATTGTCATCGACTGCTCTGCAAAGGGTTTGGCTAAGTCAGCATAGATCGCAGCCGTTGACAAACCATAGGCTTCAGCATCTTCATTGGAATGTGCATAAGTCACGCCACTAATGCCCGCCATACGCATCGCTGCCATACACATAGGACAAGGCTGCCCACTGGCAAATACAACACAACCGTCCAAATTGGCTGTCCCCAATTGCTGGCTTGCGGCACGTATTGCCAAGAGTTCTGCATGTGCGGTTGGATCATTACTTTTCAATATTTCATTGACACCTGACGCAATCACTTGGCCATCTTTCACCAAGATTGCACCAAACGGCCGTCCACCTTGCTCGCAATTTTGATAAGCCAGTTCAATGGCCTGACGTAGAAAATCGGTATTCTGTTGCACGTCTATACTCCAATTATTTTGCTTTTGCGCCTGCACGCAGTAACGCTTTTTCGATATGGCTATAGCCACGTGCATGCGCATGTTCGAGTGCCGTAATCCCATCAGCATCAGGAATATTGACATTCGCCCCTGCTGCAATCAGCACATCGACAATCTGTTGATAAGGTTGCGTACCATTGCCTAAAATGATCGCTTCCAATAAAGCGGTCCAGCCTAAGTTATTGATATGATCGACATCCACACCCGCGTCAATCAGGGTACGAACCGTATCCACATGGCCACGTTCAGCCGCAGGAATCAATGCTGTGCCACCATAGCGGTTGGTACTTTTCAAATCAGCACCATGCTTTAACGTGAGCTTTAATATTTTTAGATAACCACGCGCTCCTGCATAGAGATAAGCACTATCCTGCATTCGATCTTTGGCATTGACATCCGCGCCTGCATCTATCAAGGCTTGTGCGGCATCGAGATTATTGGCACGCGTTGCAACCAGTAAAGCGGTAGAACCAAAGGCATCACGGGCATCAATCTGAATATTTTGAGCGAGCAACTGCTGGATTTGTGCTACATTATTGCGTGCTGCCGCCGTATGTAAGGCATCTTCTTGCATCGCATCTCCCGAACTCGCATGGCTGCATGCAGTCAATGCCATCGTACAAATAACCGATAATAATGATTTGTGCATAAAATCCTCCTTGGCTCAGCCGAAGTTATTAGATGACAAATAAACACTATGACTAGGATAATCAGCTTCATTGCTATTTAAAAATTAAATTATTTAATAAAATCTATTAAGATTATAAATACCATATAAACAACACCACCAAATTCCACTGCCTCAAGGGTAAGTCGATATGTTTGATCCACGCTTGCTTCGTGCCTTCGTCAGTATTTATGAAGCAGGAAGCTTTACTTTAGCTGCTGAACATTTGCATATGACACAATCTACAATCAGCCAACAACTCGCCCGACTAGAGGAATCTGTAGGTAAGAGCTTGATTGACCGTAATGCGCGCCCCTTACAACTGACCAGTTCAGGTGAATATCTGATTAGCTACGCACGGCGGATTTTAGCCCTGCAACAAGAAGCACAGATGATTTTGAGCGATCCATCAGGCACGATTCCAATTCGGATTGGTTTGCCTGAAGATATTATGAATAGTGATATGGCTTTGGCCTTAAGTGCCTTTAGCAAACAACACCGTACGGTACGGCTAGATGTGACTGCAGGACTCAGCCGCGATTTGATGGAACGTTATCGCAATGCACAACTTGATATTGTGATTGTCAAAGAAACTGCGGCCAGTTCTGATCATCATGCCTGTTTCCCCGAAGAAATGGCGTGGTTTGAAAGTATTGATCATGGCGGGGATTGGTCTGATCCACTACCCTTGGTGACCTTCCCACAAGGTGGGCTCTATCGTGATGAAATGTTTGAACGGATTGAGCGCGAGCGCCTACATGGCTATATCGCCTTTACCAGCAATAGTTTAGCCAGTGTATTAGTCGGTGTTGAAACTGGTCTGGGTTTATCACTCTTGCCTGTAGCGACCACCAAAGGCCATCGAGTACAGGAATATTTGCCCTTGGGTAAAGCTCAAGCAATGACTGTTGCGATCTATGCCTGGGATAAAGATGGTCTGGTGTTTGATCTTTTAGCACAAATGACGAGCGTACTCAGCAACCGTTTTGAAGCATCACAACGTGAATGATTTCTGCTCAAATCACCTAACAGCTCAGGCAATGCGTCATTATGTGCCAAGCCTTATGCTAGATGTGCCAAAAATAGAGGGCATGGCACAAAAAGTTAAAACACCTGATTTACTGTCAAGACTATACCAATAGCGCTGATTACTATCGATTGAAATAGGCAGCTTTGACAAGTAGATCAGCATGACAAAACAGACAGAAAAACGATACCGCCAGTATGATCGTAATCACCTGATTTTTAATGTGATTGATTCGGGTCCAATCGATGGTAAACCCGTCATTCTTTTGCATGGTTTCCCCGAGACTGCACAAAGTTGGCAAGCCACCAGCACCATTCTCAATCAACAAAACTTTCGAACGTTTGCGATTGAACAACGAGGCTACAGCCTAACAGCCTCACCCAAAGGTCGTTTTCAGTATGCTATTGGAGAGCTGGTTGCTGATGTCAAAGCCTTCATCGATTTATTAGGCCAACCGGTATACGTCATTGGCCATGATTGGGGTTCAATTGTCGCCTGCGAATTGGCCCAGCAATTCCCCAATCTAGTCAAGCATCTCACATTGGTCTCGGTTCCACATACTGGGGCATTTCTGAAATCCATGCTTAGCAGTACGCAAATCTTTAGCTCGTACTATATTGGCTTTTTCCAATTGCCCTTTATTCCTGAACTGCTGTTTAAACGGGCCAAATCACTGAGTCGGCTATTGCTAAAAAACTCAGGGATGAATGCGGAACAAATCAGGGATTTTCAGCAGTATTTCATTCAAGAAAATCGCATCGGCACAGCAATCAACTGGTATCGCAGTATGCCACTCGCACCTTTCAACTCGACCTTTAACAAGGTAAAAGTCCCTACCTTATTTATCTGGGGCAATAAAGATATTGCAGTTGGTAAGAAAAGCGTACAGTTGAATAAACAGTTTTTTACTGGCGCATATCAGGAAATTTATCTGGATGCCACACATTGGATTCCTGCCCAGAATGCCGAGCAACTTAGCCATTATTTTATCAATGCCGTGAATGAGGGAGAACACTATGCATCCTAAACAACGACTGGAAAATCACTATCTTGAACAGCGCCGTGTGCAATTCGATTTTAGCAATACACCAGAATATTGGATCTATGACAATCCTTTTGCCACTCATTTAGTTAATGCAGTGCATTTGATTTTACCTGTGGGCGAACTCTGGATGTGTCGCTCATTTAATGAAGCCTTACCTTATGTCAAAGATGAAAAGCTTCGTGCCGATGTAAAAGGTTTTGTCCATCAAGAAGCGCACCATGCCTCCGCACACAAGGTCGCTCAAGATTATTTACGTCACTATAATTATGATATTGATGAATTTCTTGTATCTTTAGACAATATCTTTAAACAAATTAATGTTGCACCTTTTGGCTTAACCTTATCCAGTACTCTGGCATATCGTTGGCTCACAATGCGCATCGGTATCGCAGCTGCGGCTGAACATTTTACAACGATGCTGGGAACTTGGTGTCTCGAAAACCAACCTTGGCAAAATAAAACTGCTGATAAAATGATGTCTGATCTGATGACTTGGCATTTGGCAGAAGAAGTTGAGCATCGAAGTGTAGCTTTTGATCTCTATATGCACTTATGTGGTGAAGAAAATAAAATCTTTGCCTACTTACAACGCCAAATGATCATGCTGGCGGTCGCACCGGGATTTACTTTTGCCATCTATCAATGCTTTAAGGAACTTGCTCGACAAGATACTCAAACCAAACGCTATCAAAATTATGGTCTGCTCCGTTCCCTAGCTCAAATGGCAATTGAAAATGCCCGTAGCAAACAGGTACCAAGCTTTTTCTCGGTGGTCTTTAGTTTAAAACATTGGCTGAAACCGAGCTATCACCCATATTATGAAGGCGATACTTTAAAAGCCTTGCAAGTCATCAATAACTCCCCTGCGGTCAAAGCCCTAACCCAACTTCGGGTTTGCTAAGTCACTCAATTATTCCTTCCACTTCCAGGCACATGATGTGCCTTTTTTTGTTTTAACAGAATTCAAGATAAAAGCCCTATCAATATAAACTTTTTTAAGGTTTTAGCGATGAAAGCTATAACGATTGCCAAGTCTCTATTTGTTTCACGAAAATATGAACTAGTTCGGATGCGGTGCAAATGAATAGGAATAAATCAAAGATGGCTCATCACATTCACAGCCAGGATAGGTATTTTCCCGCCAAACGCCATCCACTTCATTTGATTTTTCAACAATAATAAAATTATTGATTTTTTGCTGTTTCAGCTCAATCTTGATTTAACGCTGAGATCTTCTACTCTCAAATCATAAAACCTTTTCAGTTAAATGTTTCAATCCTATCTACACCGACGCAAAGATATCTCTCTGGAAAGTTTAACATTCAGCCCTAAAATTTGACCTGAAATATCATCTTAAAAGAATCAAAGTCAAATGAATGAATGATTAAATCATGTTTTAATTGATTAATTTTTTAACCATAGATATAGAGACCAAAGTCCATGATTCTGTCCTTTGATGATACACAGAGATTGAATTGAATAAGTTAAGATAACTTATAAATCAACTGCATCATGCTGCAATGATTTATCTTTAATTGGGTTAAAGGATTTGGCTTCGAAATTAGCAGAGCAATTATGACTGATCTTCCAAGTATTCCATCCGTTCTATTAGAACTCATCAATAAATATTTAAAGCAACAGAATATTTCGAGTCATCAGCTCAATCAACTTACTCAACAGTACGCCAATCAACCGAGAATGCCCTTACACAAATGGTGGAACTTGCTTGAAGAAATCCACCAGCAACACCCAACACCTGTGTTAGGACATTATATTGGTGAACTCTCAGAGCCCCATCATATTCATATTTTAGGCTACTTGGCCTTATCCAGCCCTCATCTACTCAGTTTCTTGAATTGTTTTAAAAACTTCCAGCCCCTTTTACAAAATTCAGCTTCATTTTCTATTGTGCAGAAAGAAGATCGCTTCTGTATGTGCTGGACACCCGTGGTGCATAAAAACTCTCAGCTTTCAAATGAAGTATTGCTTTCTGGTGTATTGAGTACCATTCGAAAGATTTTACACCGACCAGATATTCAGCCTTTAAAGATTGAGTTCTCTGCTGTTGCACCTGCCGATACCACACCTTATCTGCAAATTTATGGTTGCCCTGTCAGTTTTGATTCAGAAATATTACGATTATGGCTTCCGCTGGAGATTCTGCATTTTCCAATCCCTAGTCACGATCCACATCTAAAAAAACTGTTGGATCAGCAGGCTGAAGCCTTGCTGAAGAGCATTCCAAATCCTGATACCTTTTTAAAAGACTTACAGTTGCTCATCGTGAATATGCTCAAGATGGGTGAACCCTCGGCGGAGCATATCGCCAAACAGATGAATCTATCGTTAAGAAGTTTTTATCGTAAGTTAAGTAGCTATCATTTGCAGTATAGTGATCTGGTAAAAAGCATTCGTTTAGAACTGGCTAAAAGCTATTTACTCAAATCAGAGCTGTCACTCACTGAAATTGCGCTGTTACTGGGTTATGCAGAACAAAGTGCTTTTAGCCGGGCCTTTAAACAGTGGGAACACCAAACCCCGTCAGAATATCGAAAAAATCAGCTTGCCTAGCACCTACAAAAAGCAAAAGAATGAATCATCAATATGACTCACTCTTTCAAAAAGCTACTGATTTAAAAATTTAGAAGCTAAAGCCAATATTTAAATTGATTCGATACAACCATTGATCACTATATGGAGAAACAGTTGAGGTAAACCCCGTTGCATTGGATGCACCCCCAATAATATTGGCGTTTTTACCCCAGCTATAATCTGCCCAGAGCATAAATGGTGAGGCGATAAACATCATCCCAGTGGTATTCATTTGTGAAGCTGACCAATCATCACGTTTCTTGTCCATATAACTATAGTCATTATAAAAACGGATGGCTTTGAGTTTGCCCATATCCTGTACGGGTAAGGTATAAGCCAAGTTTAAACTGGCGACGGTGGCTTCGGATGCAATGAAATAGGCAGGGGTAAAACCATTATTCCCCATCAAGGTCATGTCATTATTGATCCCTTCTGGATTTTTGGCATCATATTGGTAATGAATCACAGAGCTTTGTAAATTAAAACGTTTGTAATTATTATCCGTGTGCAAACCGACCGCATAATACTGGCCATTTTTATCGGTCGTTTTATTATGCAATTGTGCAATAGCCCCCGATACACCAAACTCTTGCTTACCGAATTCGGTTTCCAGCTTACGTACAATACGCGTATTCAATTGATGCCGCTTTTCATTTTGATAGGCTTTCTGGTTTGGAAATGCATTGTTCCTCAGATCATCATAGGTGGCGCTTTCAGGTGAATAACGAAGGTTGGTCTCCAGCATTTGCGGATAATAGCCCAGTTTCACATCCCAATCCTTGTTATGAAAGTTCCAGTTCAAACCGGGTGCAATGTTATTGCCATAACCCAAGAAGAATGGGATATGATAAGTCCAGCCATTTTGCGGATAAGGATAAATGGCAAAGGGCTTATAGACAAAACCTGCTTCTATACTGTTATTTTCATCTAGGTTATAACCGACATAGGCTTTCTCAACCGAACGTTTTTCCTGATCTTGAAATAAATAACTGGCATTGAAATAGGCATCGTCAAATTTGCCTTTTACATCCACCCGAAAAATATCGAAATACAGTTTACCAAATCCACCATTCGGCCCTTGCCAATTTTCATAACGCTGATTGAGTCGTACCACACCGCCGACTTGTACTGAATCCTTGCTGTCTTCACTTTTCCATTCCAGGGCTGAGCTTTGTGCAAATACATTTGCACTGCTACCCAAATAAAATGCAGCACATAGCATAGCTATAGAGGTCTTTTTCATTTCTTGATTCCTTGGTTTTTGTTCCAACGATCCTGTTGGCTAGCTTTTTTGTTTTACCTATAAAACATAGTTTTTATCGTTTTATGGGCAAAAAAATTTGCCCATAAAGCGGTCTTCACATCAGCACGGACTGCCAATGCTCAGTAGGATTAGTACAATTTTTTCTGTGGTGGACCTGCAAAGTTCAATGGCCCAATTGAATGCATATCCAGTTCAATCACGCTTGGACCTTTGAAAGCAACCGCGTCCTGAATCACCGTTTTGAATTCATCAGCACTGCCCACTTTCCAGCTCTTCACACCCATTGCTTCACCTAAGACCTTATAGTCTGGGGTATGCAACTCATTGAAGTACTGGCGACCACCAAAGTAATTCTTCTGGATGCCACGCATCACGCCATAACCACCATCATTCATGATCATTAGCACCATATTGGTATTTTCTTGCGCCATGGTGGCAATTTCGCCAATGCCTAACATCAAACCGCCATCACCAACCAAGCCAATCACTTTCTTGTCAGGATTGGCAATCGACGCACCAATCGCAGTGGCCAGACCTAGACCAATCGCGCCTGCTAGAGAATGAATATTCTGGTTTGGCGCCTGTACCGGGAATAGACGGCTACCCCAAGTACTCCCTGACATGGTAATGTCACGTACAAAAATACCATCTTGCGGTAATGCGGCACGTAAGTGATCACAGATCAAGGCATATTGATCCAGCTGCGTACGTAATGCCTCGATTGCGGCCTGTTTTGCCTTCACCACTGCTGCATCATATTCCGCATCGACTTTTGAGATACCTTGCAAGCCCGTCAATACACGTTGCAACACATCTTTGGCGTCAGCACAAATGAAATTACGAACTTTGTAATTACGCTGTTGTGCGACAGGATTGGCATCTATCTGGATAATATTGTCAGGGAACTGCACGGAATAGGTTTTGGTTTCATTACTGCGTAAGCGTGAACCGACCACCACCAATAAATCAGCCTCTTTGAGCAACTGTTCAACCCCAGCCGAGTTATGGAATGCACCTAGGCTACGAGGATGATCATCGGCCAATACCCCACGCGCATGTGTTGATGACACTACAGGAATGCCGAGATCAGCGATGGCTTTGACTTCTGCAACACTATTCAACGTCCCACCACCGATCCAGAACACGGGACGTTTGGCTTTCTTCAGTTCATCGATGATTAAATCGACTTCCACTTGCTCAGCTTGTGGCAATTCAAGCGCTTTTACTGGCCCTAAGTTCAGCGGCAAATCGATTTCTGCTGCTTGCACATCAATCGGTAACTCAACACTGACTGGCCCCATCGGTACTGTCGTTGCCACACGAATCGCTTCACGAATCACACCCACCGCATTGTCAGGGCTGGTAATACGAAATGCAGCTTTGCTGGATGCACGTAAGAAGGTCAGCTGATCTTTAGTTTCATGAATAAAACTGGCATCACGATCTAGATATTCACGCTCCACCTGTCCAGTTAAATGCAACACTGGACTGCCTGCATTCATGGCTTCAATCAGTGAACCAACTGCATTACCTGCACCTGCACCCGTACTGGTGAGCGCCACACCCAGTCCTTTAAAGCGTGAATGACCATCTGCCATAGTGACCGCACCTGCTTCACCACGTGCCGCCACAAAACGGATTTTTTCACGGCGACCGACTGCATCGGCAATCGGTAAGTTATGGATCGAGATCACCCCATAAATACTGTCTACTTGGTGTGCTTCTAAAACACGGGCGATGGCTTCGCCGACATTTACACGTTCTGTCATTGCTATATTCCTTAAAAACTGTTCATTCCATGAATGTATTAATTCGCCCAAGGATTTGGCTGTTCGCTTAATCCCATATAGATGCTTTTTTGTTGCATATAAGACAAAATGCCTAAACGACCTTTTTCACGCCCGATCCCACTTTCTTTAAAGCCACCAAATGGCGCAGAAATCGAGAATTTCTTATAGGTATTGATCCAAACCGTACCGACTTCTAAAGCGCGCGCAATTTGCCATGCCTTGCGATAGTTTTCAGTCCAGATGCCTGCGGCAAGACCAAAACAGCTGTCATTGGCTTGTGCCAGTAAATCTTGCTCATCGTCATATTTCATCACCACCAGTACAGGGCCAAAAATCTCTTCCTGACAGGTTTGTGCTGAATTACTTAAACCTGTGATGATGGTTGGCAAGTAATAACTACCTTTGGCCAACTCACCTTCGGTTAAGGCATGACCACCAACTAGGACTTGCCCACCTTCTTGTTTCGCGAGCTGTACATAGTCATCAACCGAAGCCAAATGTTTCGGATTGATCAAAGAACCAAGATGTACGCCTGCGGTTTCAGGGTGTCCAACACGCAAGCCTTTGGTAATTTCAACCAGACGACTGAGGAATTGATCATAGATACTGCTGTGTACAAACAGACGCGAACCGGCAATACAGGCTTGTCCTGCTGAACTGAAAATACCGTAAGCCACGCCTTTGGCTGCCAATTCAATATCTGCATCTGGCAATACAATCGTTGGGGATTTTCCACCTAGCTCTAAAGACGTCGTAATTAGTTTATCTGCGGCAAGATGTGCCAGATGACGACCCGTGGTGGTTCCGCCCGTAAATGAAATCTTACGCACCAAAGGATGCTTCACGATCGCATCACCAATCACTGAACCGCGTCCAACTAAGACACTGAGCAAACCTTTCGGTAAACCTGCTTCTTCAAAGATTTTGGCGAGTTCCAATGCAATCAAAGAAGTGACTTCCGCAGGTTTTAAAATCACGGCATTGCCGCCCGCAAGCGCAGGTGCCAATTTTTGCACTTCACTGGCAATCGGTGAGTTCCACGGGGTAATTGCAGCGACTACGCCTACAGGTTCATGCACGCTCATGGTCATAAAATCTGCTGCACGTTGCGTGGTCAGCTCATCATTCAGGGTTTCACAAGCTGCTGCCACATAACGCGCTGTTGCCGCTGCACTTAGGGTCAAGGCACGGGTTTCAGCCAAGGGCTTACCATTATCACGGGTTTGCAGCTTTGAAAGTTCATCCACACGCGCTTCAATAATGTCGGCCACTTTATATAAAATACGGGCACGTTCATGCGGCATGCTGTTACGCCACTCAACCTTACGCCATGCTAGATCCGCTTTTTCAATGGCTTCATTGACATCATCCAGACTCGCCGTTGAAATTTCAGCATTCACCGATTGATCTGCTGGAAATAAACTTTGAATCGTCGCGCCTTTACCTAATCGCCATTCACCTGCGATATAAATTTCCTTCACCATGATCAAATCCTTTAAATCTGAATTGCTTCAACACTATTGCGGCAAGCGCGAATCACACTGAGTGCGGCTAAAGTTGAGGTTTTGGGATTATTCGCCAATGGCACACCAACCAGTTCAATGGTCATTGCACCGAATACACCCTCTGCAACAATGGTGTGCTTGTTTTTGTTGATATTTGGATCAACCGTCAATTCCACCATGGTGTCATCCATACCCAGTCCAGCCAGTGCAATCGTGGCGGCTACATTGGCATTGGCTGGAAACTTCAAGGCAGCTTCTCTGGCTGTACCACGGAAAAAAACTGTTGCTTCGCTGACCTGATCGAGGTCGACCAATTGCTCGGCATAGCTGCCACGCCAGCTTTTCGGACTCTTACAGCCCTTATAAGTGACTTTTTCCAGACCACCTTCTTTGGCTGCGGAGATGCCATCAATCCCTGCAATGGCACCCGCTAAAAGGTGCAGATGTGCATCATGTTGTTCTGCCGTGGTTTTGAGTTGAATTAAAAATTCGTTATCGGCCAAAGTACCCACTGAGATCAGACCAATGGTCCAGCCTTTTTCCAAGACTTTTTGTGCATGTTCTTTCACTGCTGCCTGACCAGCCACTTCAATCACATAATCTGGTGTCCCCTGACATTGCTCGATTGAAGAAATCACCTGTACATCGGCAGCAACTTGCGCCTGTACTTTTTCGACACTGCGAGCAGGTACCACAATCCATTTAAGTTGCAGGTCTTGTGGCATGTGGGCATACACTTCTGCCGCCATCGCGCCAAAACCAATCATCATCAACTGTTTCATGTGCACACCTTATAAATGTTTGTTAAATCCACCAGAAACATCCAGTGTCGAACCTGTGGTATACGATGCCAAAGGCGATGCCAGAAACACCAAGGCACGTGCTGGCTCTTCTGGCTTGCCTAAACGTTGCATTGGAATGCCACGATTTTTGGCAATATTGCCTGTCCACTGTTCCCAAGTCGCATTGGGGTCTGAACGGGTTTCAAAACGGCGTTTCCACTGTGCTGATTCCACCATACCTAACAGTATTGAGTTGACACGAACACCGTACTGGGTAAATTCATGCGCCAATGAATGGGTCAGATTCAGCAATGCTGCACGCGCAGATGAGGTTGCAATCATGTGCGGTTCAGGTTGCAGTGCCAGCAAAGAATTGAACCGTACCGGGTTTGTCGGAGACTCAATATTCTGAGAGACTATTCCGATGAAAAAACCAAACTATACCCCCGAAATTAGAGAAAGAGCGGTTCAATTACTAATTGAATCTGAAAAAGATTATCCATCGAATTGGGCAGCAGTTTCCGCAATTGCTCCTAAAATTGGCTGTACTCCTGAAACACTTCGTGTTTGGTATCAAAAATACTTAGATCAACAAAATCCCGCCAAAGTACAACAGGTATCTGACCAAGAAAAAATGAAGCAAATGGAACGTGAAATTAAAGAATTAAAACGTGCCAATGAAATTCTACGTAAAGCAGCCGCTTTTTTCGCCCAGGCGGAGCTCGACCGCCCACACAAATAATGGTGGATTTTATCCATAACAATAAGGCGTTATATGGTGTTGAAGCGATTTGTAGAATTTTACCGATTGCAGCTTCGACCTATTATCGGGCTTTAGATTTCGTTGATAACCCAGAACATCGAGCGAAACGTGCTCTGCATGATTTACATCATGCAGAGCAAATCAAACGTATTTGGAAAGAAAGTTCAGGTCGATATGGTGTACGTAAAGTTTGGCAAAAATTGAAACGTGAGGGTTATGTTATTGCACGTTGTACAGTTGCTCGATTGATGCAAAAGCTAGGTATACAAGGTGTTTGGCGTGGTAAGAATAAACAAACCACCCGTAGCCGAGATGATCAAAAACGAGCAGATGATTTAGTGAAACGGAATTTTAGTGCTGATCGACCTGACCAATTATGGGTCAGTGACTTTACGTATATTCAAACACATTCAGGCTGGGTCTATACCGCCTTTATTATTGATGTGTTCTCACGAGCAATTGTTGGATGGAAAGTATCTACACGGATGAATACAGATATGGTGCTCGATGCATTGGAGCAAGCATTGCACGATCGAGGCATGCCAAAGAATGTGATTCATCATTCCGATAGAGGTGTTCAATATCTTTCTATTCGCTATACCAATCGTTTAGATGCTGCAAATTTACGAGCATCAGTCGGTACGACAGGTGATTCATACGATAATGCTCTGGCTGAAACGGTGAATGGCTTATACAAAACAGAGGTGATTGAATATTTAAAAGCAGATTGGCAAGGTTTAGCAGATGTACAACTTGCGACACTAAACTGGGTAGATTGGTTCAATAAAAAGCGTGTACACAGTGCACTGGGTTATGTATCGCCTTTTGAGTTTGAAGCAATGTACTATGATAAGATTAACCCGTTAGGTCAGGTGGCCTAACTTAAATAAAAAAGTCTCCGACAAACCCGGTACGGTTCACTCAACTGTTACTTGCAAGACAAGTCATAACCAGACCCATTCATCTCATTGTCTGTGATAATCACCCAGATAACATGCGCTATCCGTTTGGTATTCATTGTGGTTCATGGGTGTACTGGGCAAGCCAATTGCCCCATATTGCACGTATCGATGTTATTGGAATTCATTCGAATGACATTGGCTGGCAACATGCTTGGGAGAACCATTGGTCTCCGTTACGCAAAGGTAAATTGCATTATTGGAGCTTACAAAAAAATGCTTCATGGACACGCTTTATCGGTGCTAAAGGTGTTTGGCATAATTTCAACCATCCAGATGACCTGCTCGCTAGTTTCTTAGCCGAAATAAGCCATCAGGATAGCCCGATTTATTTATCCATTGATAAAGACGTACTCTCCAGTGAAGTGGTCATGACCAACTGGGATCAAGGTCTGTTTCTCGAACAACATTTACAAAGTTTGATTCAGGCATGTCAGGGTCGACTAATCGCTGCAGATATTACCGGTGATATCTCGGCCTATCATTATAAAAATTATTTTAAGCGCTTCTTGGCCGCCTCAGATGGACAACAAGAGCCCTCCTTGACTGAGATTGAGAATTGGCAATTACAGCAAAAAGCGCTCAACCGACGTTTAGTCCATGAGATCAATACGGCATGGATGAATTAAACCCGATATTTTTTATCATTATCGTTTAATTCATCTCATCAAAATGTCATTCGGCAAATCTTTATGCCATTGTTGTTGCGTCGCTGCAAACTGATAGCCATAGTCATATAATTTCCTCATATAAACGGTATCAAACTGTTTTAAATGTTCTCCTTTAAAATCCTCATCAATATAAGCAAGATTAAAATCAACCTGATCTTGCTTTGCAATTTGATAAAGATGCAATACATCACTTATGCCTTGATTTTGTATCAATGCCCGAATAGCCCGTCCACCAATACTTAAAGTTTTCCTCTTGGTCTGATTCCAACTCGGCCGAAAACGGCCATTGCGGATGACATACAAATGCACTTCGCGATTGATGGATTGACCCATAATTTGCTCTAATCGTTTCTTTAGTGAAGCGGGATATAAAAAGACCTGATTGACCACCCCACCATCGACATGCATTTCCTGATATTTTTTCCCATCTACTTCAACATCAATCATCACGGGTGAAACCACTCCAGGAATACTGGTAGATGCAATAATAATTTTACGAAATAATTCTAGTGCATTCGGTGCATTGCTCGATGCAATTTCTCCCATATTCCAAATCGATTGACGTCCGGCATCGATATCGGTTGTTCCAATTTGTAAGATCCGACCTTTGGCATGCTCTTGTGCAATCAAAGCTAAAACTTCAGGTGTTATGTATTTTTCAACAATCTGGGTAAGTGGCTCGCTACTGGCCATACCATCTTTGACTAAACCCATGACAATATTACGATATCGAAATATCGTATTCGGTCCAGCGGAGGTCGCGACTGTACTCAAAATATCATCATATTCTGGGCCTAAAAAAGCAAATGGCGCAATCAATGCACCCGCACTTACCCCTGTAACAACCTTAAAATCATGCCGTTTACCACTTGCCGTCAGTCCACATAATACACCTGCGGCAAAAGCCCCATTTTCACCTCCGCCCGAGATTGCCAAGGCATATAATGGAGGTAATTTTTCAGATACATGCCTGAGCGATTCCAACTCGCGCTGACTATTTCGAAGTATCGCTTCAATAAAAGGTGTCAGATCATGGTCAAACCAAACGCGTGCATTGGGAATACCTGAAATAATTGCTTTTTCTGTCATCCGTTCTGGAACAGCTTCAAGGCGTGAGTGCCAGTTAAACGCCTGAATAATCCGATGAAATAAATTCATAATCCACCACCTAAAATCATTAATAGGATTTTTACTGCCAGACTTTAACTATAAGACCTTGCATTGATTTTTATCGTATAGAAATTTTCTCAAATCCATTTTAATAAAAAAGAGATAAGAAGAATTCATCCTCTTATCTCTTTAGCCTAGCTCATCTTGTCTAGAAACATCATTTTTTCAACATAGATTACTTATATTTCCAAGGCACAGCAGGTGAACCAATCCAAGCCGATTTAGCTGGAATGTTCTCACCCTTCATCACCAGGGTCAGTGGACCCAATACCGCATGATGG
>NZ_KB850121.1:959132-1136069 GCF_000369645.1 Acinetobacter sp. CIP 64.2 | reverse complement strand
GAACTCAGAAGTGAAACCTCTTAGCGCTGATGGTAGTGTGGCACTTGCCATGTGAGAGTAAGTCATCGCCAGCTTTTAAATAATAAACACCCCCAACCAACGGTTGGGGGTGTTTTTTATCGCGCGGAATTTTATATAATAAAAAGCACTTCTATAAACAATTTAGATTTTAAGACATTATTTTTCAAACATAAATTATATATTAAATAGTTTCGTTACATGACATTCATATTATAATAAGTTGCACTGTAAATTATGATAATAGAGATAATTGATGTATATAGAAAAAATAGAGCTTGAAAATTTCAAAGCTTTTAAAAAACTAGAGTATACGTGTAATGAAAAATTTAATGTGATTGTGGGTGAAAACAATATTGGAAAAAGTACAATTTTTGAAGCGTTAAATTTATGGAAATTTGCGTATGACAGGCTTATTCAAGAAAGAGATAAGACTAGGTTTTATAAAGCTGCTTCTAATTACTATTTGCCTTTTTCAGAGCTAAATCAGATTCGTTTAGTAGATGATAATGATCTTTTATATAGAACAAATCAGCCAAGTGCATCTATTACTGTAACTATTAGAGAAGAGGATAAGTGCTTCTCGCTTCAGATTAGATTTGAAAAACCTGGTATCAAGAATGCATATATTCGATTTTTTAATTCTCATCGTTTTTCCGAATTTGAAAGATTTGCAGATTTTGTTAGGTCTAAGTCATGTTCACTAAAAAATGCGATCTTTATTTATCAGACACGCCCAATTTCAACAATAGGCAGGTCTGAGCCATTCTATAATAATGGTCAGATAGAAAAGAAAATATCTATCGGAAAATCTCATGATGTATTGCGAAATAAGATTTTAAAAACTGAAAGCTCCCAAGTTAGAGTTGCTGAAAGATTTAATAAATTAGAAAGCAGACTTGAAAGAGTCTTAAAGAAAAGGTACCAAATTCGATTCAAAAATAAAAATAGAACAGATGATGAATATGTTCGCATTACTGCAGAGTGCGTAGATCATAAAGAATTAGAAATATCTATGATGGGAAGTGGATTTCTACAAATTCTAGAAATATTTTCTACCATAGAATATATAGAGTCGCATGTCGATGGTATTTGCTTAATTCTTATTGATGAACCTGATTCCCATATTCACTCTGACCTTCAATCTTATCTGATTGATGAGTTGAAAAATCATGCAGATAGTCAAATACTATTGATTAGTCATAATGATCGGCTTGTTAGTAAGGTCGATGAGGGGGAGTTATTTTACTTAAATAGCGCGGTTAAAGAACTAGGGAAACTAGATCCACTTTTAATGAGTGATTTTTACAAAGTTAAGACGGGATTAGCAGGTGTACTTGAAGAGCTAAGTGGTGCAGATGATAGACCGATAATCCTAACTGAAGGAAAGTCTGATAAGAAAATTCTTGATACTGCTTGGGAGAAGTTAAACCCTGAGCAGCCAATACCATTCAAAATTATCTCTTCAGGTATCCAAATTGACGAAGATAGAAGGACAGGTTCAGCAGAAACAGTAAGACGGTCTTTAGAGTACCTATCAACTATTACAGATAGAAAGATTATTGGCCTATTTGATAATGATAGGGAGGGGAATGAACAATTTAAAGGGTTGAATAACCAAATTTTTAACCAACATGATTTGGCATGTACTTATCGTAAACATTTGGCTAAGAATATATTTGGGTTACTCCTGGTTCCGCCTGAATTTAGAGTTGGTTTCGTGACACAAAATTCTCTTACACAACGATATTTGGTTATTGAACATTTATTTACAAATGAAATTTTAGAACAATACAATATGAAAGGTGAAAATATACTTCAAAGTAATGTATTTGAGATTTCAGGAAATAAAAATACTTTCTCTCAAGATTGTGTAAGTTTTGGACAAAATGAATTTATGGGATTTCAAAGATTATTTGATAAAATTGAAGAATTAATAGCTATGACTTAACTGATAGATGTTGTTAACTATTCTAAACTACCTAAAAATATAGTACGTGTTTTTGAAATTCTTAGATTTATAAATAAGTTAAAATTTGGTCTTTATTGTAGTCCATGTTCATAAATAATTAAAAAAGCCCCATCATCCTGACGGGGCTTCTTCATATTCAGTTTATGTCGTTGATATCCTATTAACGACCACGTCCTGTGTGTTTTATTATTCTCAATGAGACTTCCTGTCTCTCTATGCTTCATATATTAGCGACTAAGTCGAAAGTGGAATAGACGTAAATTGACCTGATCAACGTACGCTTAGGCTTACAACTAAGCGATATTATATTTTTGTAATTTACTAATCAGCGCTGCTAATCCTTTCACTTCAAACTCATTGGCTTCAAAGTTCTCGTCTTTATTACGTTTAAAGATGTCACGGATTTCTATTACGGCATTGGGATCAACAATTCCTAAGCTTGAGGTTACTTGGCGAATTTGACTGATTGAACGTGAGCCATTAGTTGAACCATAGCCGATAAAGGCTGCAGGTTTGCCTTGCCATTCTTTACCCACATAATCCAAGGCATTCTTCAATGCTGGACTATAGCCATGGTTATATTCAGGGCTAATGAAGATAAACGCCTGCGCCTGCGCAATTTTATCCGCCCATTGCTGTTGTTTGGGCTGATCATAGATGCCTGTTGCCGGTGGATGAGAACCCGCAAAGAGCGGTAAGTCCCATTCCTTAAGATCAACAACTTCAGTTTGAATATCTTTTAATGCGAGTTCAGTCGTTGCTTGTTGTACCCAATTTGCGACTTTGATCGCTGTACGACCTTCCCGAACACTACCAACAATAATATAAATGAGCATGTTTAAACTCCTGTGTTATTGCTTTGATTTTAAAAATGAATGCCTTTAAATGATCTTATACTTTTTTTAGGCGATAAAAAAAGCTCTCATTTGAGAGCTTTTTTGTTACATCAATTTGATGCCTTGCTGACCCGCAGGGGTGACTTTGAAGATTTCCACTTCAAAGGTAATATTTTTTCCTGCGAGTGGATGGTTAAAATCGATTTCTGTGGTGTCATCATTGACCGATTTTACAATACCAAACAGTGTAGCTTTGGCCTTGTCTTCAAACTCAATCATATGACCCACGATTGGGCGTTGTTCAAATTTAACCGTATCAAAGATTTGGATATTTTCAGGATTCCAAGGACCAAAGGAATCTTCAGGTGGTAAATGTACAGTACGACGGTCGCCTGCACGTAAACCAAATAATGCCTTTTCGAATCCTGGCAGTAAGTTACCATCGCCAATTACGAGGCTGACAGGTTCTTCACGACCACGGGTGTTATCAATTTCGACACCATTTTCAATAGAGACTGAAAAGTGTAAGTCGACTTTTGAGCCTTCTTGAATACGAATTTCTTCGTTTGGTTGAATAATTTCGTTCATCTTATGCATCCGCGTTTTGGTTGCGTTTCTTCTCTAAGAAGAAGGTATCAATCAGCAGCAAAATCGTGCCTAAGGTAATTGAGCTATCCGCAAGGTTGAAGGCTGGAAAATGACTATTTTGATAGTAAACATGAATAAAATCGACCACATAGCCTAAGCTGACACGGTCAATCAGATTGCCAATTGCACCACCGAGAATCAACGCGATCGCCATTGGTAACACGATCATTTTCTTTGGCATACGCATCAGCCAGAAAATGAAAATGAGCGATACCACACCTGCTAAAGAGGTGAAGAAGTAGCGTTGCCAGCCGCCTGCATCAGACAAAAAGCTGAATGCTGCACCATAGTTATGCAACAAGGTCCAATTTAAAAAGGGCAGTACTGGAACAGGATCTGCATAATTTAAATGTGAACTGGCAATCCATTTAGTCCATTGGTCCAACACAATGGCGAGGACTGAAAGTCCAAGCCAAAGCAGGTTATGCGGATAAAATTGGAATAAGCCTTTTTTTGCTGGGCTAGTTTGCACAGAATTATGCATATTTTCTCACTTCGCCACTGCCAGTGACGTTGATAATACAACGAGCGCATAAACCAGGATGGCCAACATGTGTATTTACATCTGGCAGTACATGCCAGCAACGTACACATTTTTCACCATCTGCTGCGGAGACTTGGACACGTAATCCTGCAAGATCCGTGCTTTCACCTTGTTCAGCATAAGGGTGAACGATGACTTGAGAGGTGATCAAGACAAAACGTAATTCATCAGCCAATTGGTTTAACAATGTCTGTAAGGCTTCATCTGCCCAAAGTTCAACTTTGGCAGATAAGTTACTGCCGATGAGTTTAGCGTTACGTGCGGCTTCGATCTGTTTATTTACTGCTGATTTTACGCTAATCAATGTTTGCCAATCTGCTTCAGACAGTAAGTTTGCTGTTGATGCGGTTGGGATGTCATACCATTCAGCCGTGAACACATATTTACCGGTTTGTTCAGGAATCAATGGCCAAGCTTCTTGTGCGGTAAAGCTCAAGATTGGTGACATCCAGCGTACAAAGGCTTGTACGATGTGATATAGCGCTGTTTGTGCAGAATGACGTGCTTGAGAATCTGCTTTAGTGGTGTACTGACGATCTTTGATGATGTCGAGATAGAAACCACCTAAGTCGTTAATACAGAAGTTGGTCAATGCATTGGTGACAATATGGAAATTCATCTCTTCATAGGCTTGCTGGATGGTTTTTTGAACCTCAGCAGCGCGTTGCAAGATGTATTGATCCAAGGCAATCAGTTGGTCGACTGGTAAAGCATCTGTCGATGGTTTGAAACCATTTAAGTTGGCCAACAAGAAACGTAAGGTATTACGGATACGACGATAGCCATCAGAGGCACGGCTAAAGATTTCCTTACCAGCCGTCATTTCATAGCGATAGTCCGCAGATGCGATCCAGAAACGTAAGCCATCTGCACCCATATCTTTAATGATGTCTTGTGGGGTAATGATATTCCCCAATGACTTAGACATCTTGCGGCCTTTCTCATCGACCACGAAACCATGCGTGAGCAGACCTTTATATGGCGCACGTTCATTGATGGCAATAGAGGTTAATAACGATGATTGGAACCAGCCACGATGTTGATCTGAACCTTCCAGATAGAGGTCTGCTGGCTCTTGCAGATCATCACGCTCGCGTAACACGGCATAATGTGTAGTTCCAGAGTCAAACCAGACATCTAAGGTGTCACGAATGGCATTGTATTGCTCAGCATCAGCACCGATGAATTCGCTAGCTTCACGGTTATACCAGCCATCAATGCCTTCTTGTTCGATCAGTTTAGCCACTTCTTCGATCAATTCAGGGGTACGTGGATGCAGGGCATTGGTGTCTTTGTGTACGAAGAATGGGATTGGCACACCCCAAGTCCGTTGACGTGAGATACACCAGTCTGGACGACCTTCGATCATCGACTGAATACGGCTTTGGCCCCAATCAGGCACAAATTCGATCTCGTTTTCAATTGCATTCAAGGCATTTTGGCGCAGACCATTGGCATCCATGCTGATAAACCATTGTGGTGTTGCACGGAAGATAATTGGAGTTTTATGGCGCCAGCAGTGCGGATAGCTATGTTTGATTGGCTGATGTGCCCATAGACGACCAACTGCACCCAAGGCCTCAATGATTTGAGGATTGGCTTTATAGATGTGTTCCCCTGCAAAAATAGGTGATGTTGCTAAATAAACACCATTACCACCGACAGGATTTTCAACTTTTAATTGATACAGCAAGCCAACTTTATAATCGTCCACACCATGACCGGGTGCGGTATGTACTGCACCAGTCCCGCTGGTCGCAATCACGTGTTCACCTAAAATCACAGGCACTTGACGATCGGCCAGTAAAGGATGTTGCAATAACAGGTTTTCGATCGCAGCCCCTTTGAAATCAGCAAGTACAACTGGATTTGCCAGTTTGTAGCGTTCGATTGCAGATTCAACCAAATCCTTGGCCAGAATAAAGTTTTGCGTACCACGTTCAGTGGTCACTTGAACCAATTGATAGTCGATATCAGCGTGTAGCGCCACGGCTTGGTTGGCAGGCAAGGTCCATGGTGTAGTGGTCCAGATCACGATATCCGTGGCATCTTGAACATCAACATTCAAACGTGCGCTGAGCTCTTTGAGATCAACCACGGTAAAGCCAACATCAATTGCATCTGATTTTTTATCTTCATATTCAACTTCAGCTTCAGCCAAGGAAGAACCACAGTCCATACACCAGTTCACAGGTTTTAAACCCGGTTCGATATGGCCTGCTTTGGCAATAGCGCCCAGTGCACGCACGATATCCGCTTCTTGCTTGAAGTTCATGGTCAGGTACGGATTGTCCCAATCACCGAACACACCCATACGCACAAAGTCTTTCTTTTGTAGTTCGACTTGGGTATACGCATATTCACGACAAGCTTTACGGAAGGTTGAAGCATCGACTTTAACGCCCACTTTACCGACTTTTTCTTCGACTTTCAGTTCGATTGGCAGACCGTGACAGTCCCAACCTGGCACATACGGTGCATCGAAGCCGTCTAAAACGCGGCTTTTAATGATGATGTCTTTGAGGACTTTATTGACAGCATGACCTAAATGGATTTGACCATTGGCATAGGGAGGGCCATCATGCAGTACATATTTTTTCTTGCCAATACGCGATTCACGAATCTGCTGATAAATGTTGTCGGCATACCACTCTTCTAACCATTTGGCTTCACGCACAGCCAAGTTTGCCTTCATGGCAAATTCAGTCGCTGGCAAATTGAGTGTGGCTTTATAATCCACTGCATTTTCAGGAGTTTGCTTATCGCTCATGCAAGTTTTCTTCCAGTTTGATCAGTTTGTAAACTGACATGTATTACTTTAGGGTCTGTTAACACTTCAGCCATGCCTTGCGTTATTGGCTAAAACCACACAAACAAGGCATGAAACGTAGGCAATGGCGATCCCCTTGTCAAGTCTCATAACGATGTTTGGGGCAGTTTTAGCTATAACCCTTCGGGACAGGGATATTTTTTGCCGCTACTGCGTTATAACTTGGCTCATTTAGAATGACTAAATTTCGCAAGTCATGCCTTGTATCGTCTAAAAAACTCCTCTGTCGCAAGCATTGTGAAGTGTAAACAAATCCTACTAATTAAATTTAAAATGGAAATTCTGGTGTACTGGTCCGATAGTCTCGTAACTGTTGCACATCATGATTAATTCCAGCTTTGAGGGCTTCAAGCGAAGGGTAATTCAGTTCACCATGTAAATAGTGAAGGAAAGTGACCCGCATCAATAAGCCATACAGATTAGCAGAAACATCAGGGAAATGTACCTCTAATCGCCATTCTGGATGGACTTGTTTGATGGCTGGGCGTGTCCCCACATGACCTGCACCAAATAAACTGTCGGCTTGATAGCCTGTAATCCCGTTCAGGGCAGGATCGACATGTTTTACTTTTGCATTCAAGGATGCATTTTCACAGACTACATCCACCGCATAAATCCCGTTTAAACATGGTTTGTGACGGTTTAAACGAACATTAATGGTTGGAAAATCAAGGGTACGGCCAATCTGGTCACCATATTGCACACGGCCTGTGATGCTATAAGGGCGACCCAATAGTTTGGCTGCCAATGCCAGATCACCTTCTTGTAAAACTTGACGAATACGGGTTGAACTGACACGTTCACCATTTAAAGCGACGGTATTTAAATTGGTCACGTCAAAGCCATAATCGCGTAAAAATTCGCTGTTGCCTTGGCGGTCTTTGCCAAAATGGAAGTCATCGCCGAGTACCAAACTTTGTGCATTAAGTTTTAATTTGAGTAGTTCAGCAAATTCAGTAGCATTTAAACTTCTAAAATATTGGTCGAATTTCGCAACAGCAATGTAGTCCACACCCAGCTCAGTTAAATATTCTACTTTTTCTCTGAGTGAGCTGATCCGTGGTGGCGCTTCATAGCCTTTAAAAAATTCAAGCGGTTGTGGCTCAAAAATCATCACCAGTGTTTTTAGACCTTGTGCCTCAGCCAGACTTTTCAATTGGCTGATCATCGCCTGATGGCCAAGATGGACACCATCAAAATTGCCAATCGTTACCGCAGTTGGGGGTAACTGAAAGTCTGGCGATAATGCGTTGAGACGAAGCAACTTCATGGGCGTTAAATACAGTGATTTTTGCAAAGGCTATATATTGCCATATTCTCAGCGTTTCGTCTTGTTGTTGTGTTTTTACACAGAAAAATTTCAATATTTAAAGTTTTTATATCAATTAAATTGATTCATAAAATAAAAATAAATCAATTTTTCTTATTTAAAGGTTGATCTAAAATAGTTTCATAGTCGCTTGATATCGAGATAGAGATGAAAAAGCCGTTTTATCAACTAGAGCAGAGCACCGATGTGATTCGCCATTTTACCCCAAACTGGTTTACTGCAACCATGGGTACGGGTGTGGTGGCAATGATTTTAGCACAGCTGCCTTTCGCTTCATCGATCTTATTTATGCTTGCGACCAAATTATGGCAGTTTAATATTCTGTTATTTAGCACCTTTAGTGTGCTCTATATCTTACGCTGGATTTTATTTCCGGCTGAAGCTAAGCAGATTTTTACTCATTCCAACATGAGCTTATTCCTCGGTGCGATTCCGATGGGCTTAGCGACGATTGCCAATGGTTTTCTCAGTTTTGGGACTCATTTATATGGTGATATTGCCATCCAGATTGCGACCTATCTCTGGTATCTGGATGTGTTTCTGGCAGTGGTGATTGCATGGGCGGTGCCGTTTTGTATGTTTAGCTGCCAAGATCATCAATTACATCGCATGACCGCAGTGTGGTTACTCCCGATCGTGGCCTGTGAAGTCGCTGCCAGCTCTGCGGGGCTGCTATTGCAACATTTAGCAGCAGATCAGCATGCATTAACCATCTTGATCACAGGCTATGTGTTATGGGGCATTTCTGTACTACCTGCTTTTGCGATCTTAACCATTTTGATGCTACGTCTGGCTTTGCATCAATTACCTGAGAAAGAAGTCGCGATTTCTAGCTGGTTATGTTTAGGACCGATTGGAACAGGGGCATTGGCATTATTGCTACTCGGTGAACAAGCGCCACGTATCATGCAGGCGATGGGTTTCGAAGGCTTAGCCACATTACTTCCAGCCTTGGGCATTGTGGCAAGTTTGGTGCTATTAGGTTTTGGTCTATGGTGGTTTGGGATTGCGATTTTGACCACACTGCGTCATATGCGTACTGGCATTCCATTTAACTTGGGTTGGTGGGGGCTGACTTTCCCATTCGGTGTGTTTATCTTGGCGATCTTTAACTTGGCGCATCAACTGCATCTCGACTTGTTACAGTATGTGGCAGTGGTTTTAAGCGTGTTGCTGGTGGGTCTGTGGGCACTGGTGATGAAGAAAACGCTGGCAGGAGCCTATAGCGGTCAACTATTTTTCTCTCCTTGTTTGGTCGCCTTACAGCAGAAGATGCAATAATATCAAGGTGTGCTAAAGCACGCCTTTTTATGTGATCTAGGTTCGGTTTATATCTTTAGTTTTTTAAAAACAATTATCTTGATGGAATCTTATTTGTTCTCATCCAATTTCAGGATAAACCTTCGGTTCGACTTACTTTTGTTTCGGCATGAGCAGCAAAACTCGTTGACTATCATCAACTAGCCGAAAGAGTCGCAGAAACAACTTCTTATAAATAGAGCCCTGTCTCGAACAGTTGCGGACGACGTTTCCGAGAATCATATTTTTTGTTAAATTCAGGCTATGTTTGTTTATTCTGATTGAAAAGAGTCCTTTATGAATGCTGATGTTGCTCTGATTATGGCTTTGCCGAATGAGTCTAAAGGGTTGTTTGAACAAGCTGGTATTGACGTTCATTACAGTGGCATCGGCAAAATTAATGCAGCATTTAAAGCCTTTGAGGTGATTCAAAAGACAGGCTGTAAAACGCTGATCAATCTAGGCAGTGCAGGTAGTTCACATTTCGACGCGCACAGTCTGGTTGAGGTGGTCACTTTTGTACAGCGCGATATGGATGTGTCTCCACTCGGTTTCGCAGTTGGAGTGACCCCCATGGATGATGAGATTCCAGCAGAGATTCATGTACAGCCACATTTTGAGCTTTTACCCAAAGGGATCTGTGGCACAGGCGATTCGTTTGAAACAGGCGTACCGAAAGTGAGCTGTAATTTGGTGGATATGGAGGCCTACGCTTTAGCCAAAGTCTGTCAAAAGCTAGGAGTGCGTTTAATCTCGGTCAAATATATTACAGATGGTGCCAATGATACGACTCATTTAGATTGGGAAGAAAACCTGTTACTTGGGGCACAAAAATTACTGGCGCTGTATCAGGCACATTTTTAAATCAAGAAGCCCATCAAATCGATGGGCTTCTTGGACAATATTTTGAGTGTTTAGCGTGGCAATACGCCGTATAACATCACATGTACAGTATGTTCGATTGTACGTTGGAACATACTACGGTTACGTAAGGTTTTCCCTGTCACCATTTCAATCTGGGTTGAGAAATCCGCATAATTCTGTGTAATGGCCCAGATATTCAGAATTAAAAGTTCTGGATCAATATCTGCTGATAATTTGCCTTGTTCTTGCCAGGTTTGAATGACTTTGGCTTTACGTTTAAACAGCTTTTTCAGAGGGCCTTTTAAGATCGGTAAAATATGTGGTGCGCCTTGAATGATCTCAAGTGCAAATAAACGTGAGGCTTTGGGTTGGTCACGTGAGCTTTCGATTTTTTGAATTAAATAATGCGTTAGTGCTTCTGTTGGTTCAAGCTCTGACTCTAGGGTTTGCAAGGGTGCAAGCCATTTTTGTAAGACCGTGGTGAGCACTTCAACATACAGTGACTCTTTATTTTCATAGTAGTAGAAAATATTAGATTTGTGCATATTTGCCAGTTGCGCAATCTCATCCAGACTGGCACCACTGAACCCATAGACGGAAAAAACATCGAGGGCAGCATTCAGCAGTTGATTGCGCTTTTGTGTACTTTTTTTCTGTTCCATCTGCGAGCTTAATTCAAAAAATGTCTTTGACATTGTAAGATAAATTGTTGGATTTGTGCACAGTAACATAATTTTTTTATCGAAAAAGCTATGCTTCTTAGACCAATGGTGACGATGTATTTGATAATTATTGAAATCTAAAACAGCGAATACATATTTTGTAAATAATTCATCAATTGTTCATAAAGCTAAACGGACTTGTTTGCGGGTTTTAGGTGGCTAAAACCGCATCAAGTACTTGTTGCTCAAGTTGTGCAAAGGCAATGCTCTTTTTGCGAGGGCGGGGTAGATTGACCTGAAAGCTATGCGCAATATGCCCCTGATCTAACAGAATAATTCGATCAGCAAGTTGTACCGCTTCACTGACATCATGGGTGACCAGAATCGCAGTAAAACCTTGTTCTCTTCATAAACGTTCAATCAAATTTTGCATCTCTAAGCGAGTCAGCGCATCTAAGGCACCCAGAGGTTCGTCTAAGAGTAAAATACGTGGGGCATGGGATAAGGCACGTGCCAGTGCAGCACGTTGCCGTTGTCCGCCAGAAAGCTGTGCTGGCCAGTGATTAGCTTTGTCTTTTAAACCTACTTTTTCCAATAGCGTTGCGGCAAGCTGCTGCTGATCTTTCGGCAAGCCCAGTTGTACATTGTGTAAAACACTTTTCCAAGGCAGAAGGCGAGGGTCTTGAAACATGACACGGATATCTGCATTGGTAATCCCTTCGCGGAAATGACGGGCAGACTGGAATTTGATTTCGCCATAACTGGCTTTTTCCAGTTGGGCAATCAAGCGCAACAGCGTACTTTTACCACAACCGCTACGTCCAACGATTGCCAAAAACTCACCTGCTTGAATATTCAGGTCTAAGTCTTCAAGTACCTTAACGTCGCCATAAAATTTATACAGTTGCTCAATCAGAATATCTGCGCCATTGGCGGGTGTCGTTGTGCTTTCTGGCTCAGCAATCGGCTGAATGAGATTGTTGTCATAAAAATTTAAATTGAGGTTACTCATCGTGATCTCCTTTTATTTTTGGTAGCCTGCATGCCAGCGTAATAAATAACGCTCTAAAGCCTGGGCCAAAACATCGGCTAATTTACCCAGCAGGGCATAGAGTAAAATCCCAACCAAGACAATGTCGGTTTGTAAAAACTCGCGAGCATTCATGGTCATATAACCAATGCCAGACTGCGCGGAAATGGTTTCAGCAACAATCAGAAGTACCCAGACCAGACCGAGTGCAAAGCGGAGTCCAACTAGAATGGACGGCATCGCTCCTGGTAAAATAATGTCTTTGTACAGTTGCCAGCGATTCAGTCCATAGCTTTTGCCCATTTCGATCAATTGTGGGTCAACCGAGCGAATCCCATGATAGGTATTGATATAAATTGGAAAGAACACCCCAACAGCGACCAAAAACAGTTTGGCCGTTTCATCAATCCCAAACCATAAAATCACCAGTGGAATCAGCGCCAGTGCAGGGATGTTACGAATCATTTGCAGGGTGGTGTCCAATAAAGTTGAAGCCAAACGCGATGAACCATTGAGCAGTCCTAAAACCAGACCGAGCCCGCCACCAATCAATAAACCGAGCAAGGCACGCCCTGCACTGACTTTGACATGCTGCCAAAGTTCACCGCTCAGTAACAAATGCCAAAAGGCACTCACCACAGCGGTTGGGGCAGGTAAAACGCGACTTTGTAAAAGACCGGAACTTGAGGCTGCTTGCCAGACGAGAAGGAGCAAAATCGGGAATAGCCAAGGCAGCAGAACTTTGCTTATATTTTGTGTTCCACGTGAAACATCATTCAAAAAAGGTTTTGCACTCATGCGTCCTCCTTGATCAAGGTTTTTGTTTCCTTGGTCTCAGGGACATAGTTATTGGCAATGATTTCTCCGAATGGGCCTGTGAGATGAGGCTGCGCCAGTTTTTCACGAGTTTTAAGAGGCAGTAATGGGAACACCAGTTCGGCAAAACGGATGGATTCTTCCAAGTGTGGGTAGCCTGAGAAAATAAAGGTATCTATGCCTAAATCAGCATATTCCTGAATTCTTGCAGCAACAGTTTCAGGATCACCGACCAAGGCTGTTCCTGCGCCACCACGAACTAGACCAATGCCTGCCCATAAGTTTGGAGAAACTTCCAGCTGGTCTTTACGTCCGCCGTGCAGTGCGGCCATACGTTGCTGACCAACCGAATCCATTTGCGCAAATTTTTTCTGAGCGGCAGCAATCGTTGCGTCATCTAGATATTGAATCAGTTCATCCGCTGCAGCCCAAGCCTGTTCATTGGTCTCACGTACAATCACATGTAAGCGAATCCCATAATTCAGGATACGGCCCTTGGCTGCTGCTTTGGCACGTAAATGTTCAATTTTCTGTTTGACTGCAGCAGGAGGCTCGCCCCACGTCAAGTAGGTATCGACCTGTTCAGCCGCCAGCTCAGTTGCTGCTTCTGAAGATCCCCCAAACCAGAGGGGGGGATAAGGCTGTTGCACGGGTGGATAAAGTAATTTGGCATCATCGACGCTTAGGCGCTCACCATGAAAAGTAAAAGCCTCCCCTGTGTGTGAACGGGTGAGAATTTCACGCCAGATTTTGACATATTCGGAGGCGGTCTGATAACGGGTGCTGTGATCTTCGTACAGGCCATCGCCTTTAAGTTCCTGCTCATCCCCACCAGTCACCAGATTCAATAAAATACGACCATTCGACAGGCGATCAAAGGTGGCGGCCATACGTGCTGCAAGTGCTGGTGTGGTGATACCGGGACGCAGTGCAACCAGAAATTTAAGCTGTTTGGTGGCATCAATCAGGCTGGCAGCGGTGATCCAAGGGTCTTCACAAGAGCGTCCTGTTGGAATGAGTACCCCTGCATATCCCAGATTGTCTACGGCAACGGCAATCTGTTTCATATAAGCATGATCGACCTGACGAGCACCCTTGCTGGTGCCTAAATAACGACTGTCACCATGAGTGGGAATAAACCAGAAAATATTCATATGCTTACCTATATGTTGAAATTATTTGGCTTGCCAAACAGCTTGTTTGATGCTGATGCTATTCGGGATAATGCCTTGCTGGGTAAAAATGTCGGCGAGCTGCTGTTGCTCCGCAATCACTTTGGCATTGAGTGGTGCGGCAGCAGAAGACCGTGGGCGGCGCTGCACAAATAAATTGCTAACCGTCGGTTTCAGGCCAGTAGCTTTCCCGATCAGTTCGGCTGTTTCGCTTTGATGTTGTTGTACCCAACGATCTGCTTGGTTAATTTGTTTTAAGAGAGCTGCAACGGCTTGAGGTGATTGCTGCACAAAATTTGGTGCAGCCAGATAAAACGTATAATTTGGACTGAGATTTTGTCCTGTTGCCAAGACTTTGGCCTGATCTTCTAACTGGGTCGATGCATAATAAGGATCCCAAATGGCCCAAGCATCGACAGCCCCTTTTTGAAAAGCGGCACGTGCATCGGCCGGGGTTAACCAGATCGGCTGAATATCACTCCACTTCAATCCTGCCTTACGTACGGCTTGTACCAATAAGAAATGTGCGCTGGAACCTTTTTGTAGAGCGATACGTTTACCTTTAAGCTCACTCAGTTGCTTCAAGTTTGAGTTCTTTGGAATTAAAATAGCGGAAGCCAAAGGTTTTGCCGTTTCATAAGCGATATAATAAAGCGGTTTTCCTGCCGCCTGCGCATAAACTGGAGGTGCATCTCCAGTCACACCGACATCGATTGAACCGACTGCGAGCGCTTCTAAAATCTGTGGACCTGCGGGGAATTCATTCCAGCTGACCTTGGCATTTGGGAATTCTTGTTCCAATAGTTTTTGTTGTTTGGCGATTGCAAAGTTAATCGAGCTTTTTTGAAAACCAATGCGCAGTTGCTTGACCGTTGGATCAACCGCCCAAACCGGAGTAGAAAGCAGCATACTCAGGCTCGTCAAGGCGATGAGGCATTTGAATCGGTGGGCTTGTTGTTGCATTGCAATCTCCTTGAACTCGTATCTACTGATGAAAGGTCAATTATTTTTTGGGGGTCAATAAGGCATCTTGAATGACGAGCTGTTTTGGAATGAGTTGTTGAGCGTAGAAGGCATCAGCAACATACTGCTGTTCTTTTGCAACTTTTTCAGAAATGGGTAGAACGCCAAAACCCATGCGGGAAATGGATGTTTTTAAAATATCAAGCTCAAGTGCAGTGGGTTTTTCTAACAATTGTGCAGCTGCATCAGGATGGGTTTTGACCCAATCTGTAGTTTGGTTGAGCGTCGTGACCAAGGTGTTAAGAACTGCAGGATGACTTTCCGCAAATTGACGATCAGACAGATAGAATTGATGGTTACTGACCAAGTGCTCACCGTTGGCAATCTGACGTGCATGAATTTGCTGCTCCGCTGCGGCAAGGAATGGATCCCAAATTACCCAAGCATCCACTGCACCTTTTTCAAAAGCAGCACGTGCATCTGCGGGTGGCAGATAAACAGGCTGAACATCCTTTAAGGTCAGATTATTGGCTTCGAGTAATTTAAGTAACAGATAGTGAACATTTGACCCTTTATTCAACGCAACCCGTTTACCTTTCAGATCCTGGATTGATTGAATTGGAGAATCCTTTGGAACAATCAAAGCCTCAGCAGTTGCTGCTGCAGGCTGGTTGGCAATATAGACCAAGTTGCGGTTGGCTGCTTGAGCAAAGATTGGCGGGGCTTCCCCTGTTTCACCAAACACTACACTCCCGACATTGAGTCCTTCCAACAGTTGTGGTCCCGCTGGGAACTCCACCCATTTCACGGTTACACCTTGAGCAGCAAGGTTTTTTTCTAATTCACCTTTTGCTTTGAGAATCGGCAAGATGCCATACTTTTGAAAGCCGATATTTAATGTTGTGGTTTCTTGTTTTGTTGTTGCTTGCTGCTCTGGTTTTTTTGCACAACCTGTAACACCAATCACACTGGCAAGGCTTGCCGCAATGAGGGCTGATGTTGTCCATGAACGCTGGATGGAAATAGTCATGTTGGTTGTGCTCCCCGACAAATCAAAAAGATTTAAATAAGATGAGCAATTAAGCTAAAGCTTTTTTTATTGCATAAAAAATAAGTAATCAGGCTTTGCTTATGATGAAAAGTGCAAAATAGAAGATTGCATAATCTTATCAATAAATGGAATAAGTGTTAAAAAGTAAACAATATTAAATATTTGTTTTTTATTTATATTTTATGATTTTTCTGTTTAATAAATTTTTTCTTTATACAGACTTAAGCAGAGATAATGATGATGAAGAGAGATCTTTATCAAAAATAAACATATCTCTTCATCATGCTGGATATTTAGCCCAGTCTCTTTTTAAATACTAGCGAATTACGTTGATAGTTATATAGGGCCTGACGTGCATTCGGTAAATCATCCACACTGGCAGGGATAAAGCCTTGTTCTAAAAACCAGTGTGCGGTTCGCGTGGTGAGGACAAACAGCTGTTGAATTCCTTGTTGTTTGGCCTTGCTTTCCAAAAATTGCAGAATTTGGCTGCCGCGATTGGATTTTCGATAACTTGAATCGACTGCAACACAGGCGATTTCAGCAGAACGGATTTCACTGCTATCTGCTGGGATTGGATAAAGCGCTGCACAGGCCAAGATCATGCCATCTCGTTCAATGACAGCAAACTGTTCAATTTCACTTTCAAGGCGTTCGCGTGAGCGATAAACCAGAATGCCTTCTTGTTCCAGTGGTCGAAGGAGATGAATCAAGCCACCCACATCGTGAATATTGGCGATACGCACTTCTTCATAGTGTGCATCGGTAATTAATGTCCCAATACCATCACGGGTAAACAGCTCTTCAATCAAGGCACCGTCATAGGTGTAAGAGATTAAATGCACGCGATGCACACCAGATAAAGAAGCTTGTTGCGCTTGTTTGAGATGTAAAGCGAACTCGGGATATTGTTGCTGATTCTGCTGAATATAGGGCTCCAGCTGGCGTGGACTTAATTCACGCAACAATTGTTGTTGAGAGTTCATAAGCCCTTGTTTTTCACCAAGAAAAATCAACTTGTCTGCTTTTAAGGAGATGGCTGTTTTGGTGGCAACTTCTTCTGCCAGTAAGTTAAAGACTTCTCCCGTAGTTGAATAACCTGTTGGTCCCAACAAGACAATATTATGATTATCTAAATGGCGCTGAATGGCATCGGTATCAATTGAACGGACTTCTCCAGTGAGCTGGAAATCAATGCCATCCCGAATCCCGTACGGTTTTGCCGTGACAAAATTACCAGAGACCACATCAATGCGAGCGCCGTACATGGGAGAGTTGGCCAAACCCATCGATAACAATGCTTCAATCTCTAGGCGGATCGAACCGACTGCATTCATGACGGCACGCAGGGATTCACGTGTGGTGACACGACGATTGTGGTGAAATGGAGCTTCGATATGACAATCACGCAGATTTTGATTGATTTGTGGACGTGCGCCATAGACCAAGATCAGGCGGATGCCCAAAGAGTGCAGCAGGGCAATATCATGGATAATATGTTGAAAATTTTCGTGCTGAACCGCTTCACCGGCAAACATCAACACAAAGGTTTTATCACGATGTGCATTGATGTAAGGAGCGGAGTGGCGAAACCAATGCACATAATCTTGGGTTGTACTATGTGAAGTTTCAATCATTTGGTTCGCCATGGGGTTCTCAGATGTACATCAATTGCTTTGATTCTAACGAAAAAAACGAAAAGATAAATCTCTTCGTAAAGCGAGCATTCAACTTTCTTTCGTGACGGTGTTGAAAACGCTCTAAAAACCCATGATCCGAATAATACTGTTGTCATCTGAGTTGACTAAAATATAGTCGTTATTGATTTTATACCATTGTTCGTTGCGACCTGGCCGAGGTAGATTGTTGTCTTTATAGTCGACTTTATAGCCGTTACCACGGTAATGTTGCGGCATCACATAGCCTTCTTGCCAACGATGTTGTTTTAAGCGCTCAACACCACGTTCTTCACGCATACGACGCTCACGTTGACGATTTTCACCATCTGGGCGATCAAAGTTACGACCACCACCTTGCCAGCCGCCACGAGAATCATCGTCGCGATCATGTGGACCTGCGAAAGTCCCCAGACTACTGAACAGGGTTGTCGAACCTAATACCAAGATAATGAAAAATTTTTTCATGATGCACCTTATTGACTTCGGATGTCTCTCATGTGAACTACTGTACGTTAAAAATGCAGAGAAACTGTGAAGATCGATTCATTATTCCATTAAAACAATGAAGATTCTCCACATATTTCTCTTAAAAAAGCAGTTTTAGGCACCGTGTCCAATGTTATTTAGAATTATTCTAATGATGGAATTTAAGCTTGGGCATCAATACTTTGCCCATTCATCTCTAAACTATCATCACCCATGAGGTATAGATAGGCAGGCATAATGCTATCTGGCGTTGGAAGAACTTTTGGATCTTCTTGTGGATAGGCTTTGGCCCGCATTGCGGTACGGGTTCCTCCTGGATTGATGCAGTTAAAACGAATATTCGGATAAGTATTTTCTGCAGCAAAAATTTTACACATGGCTTCAGTGGCTACTTTAGAGACCGAATAAGCACCCCATAAAGCGCGTGCCTCACGACCAACACTTGAACTGGTAAAAACCACAGAAGCGTGCTCAGATTTTTCCAGTAAAGGCAACAAAGCCTGAGTCAGGGCAAAAGGGGCACGTAAATTCACAGCCAGGACATCATCCCAAACATCAACAGGGTAATGGGCCAGCTCAACCCGATCACCCAGCATGCCCGCATTATGCAAGATACCATCCAGACGACCGAATTGTTGCTCTAGGGTACTCACCAACAGCTCATAATCGTGGGTTGATGCAGTTGAAAGCTGTAAGGGTAAAATCGCAGGCTGCGGTGCACCTAAGCCTTCAATTTCATCATAGATCACTTCAAGTTTATTTAACGTACGGCCATGCAAGACCACCGTTGCGCCGTGCAAGGCATAGCTCATCGCTGCAGCCCGGCCAATCCCATCACCCGCACCTGTAATGAGAATAATACGATCTTTCAGTAAATCTGGACGAGGTTGATATTCTGAATAGTTCATTGTTATGCCTCCTGTTCTTATCTACAAAAATTTAAATTGAGCCCATCATACCCTGATTTTCTGACAACACCGTGATTTTCTGTTTAAGCAGTTGGTGCAGTTCAGCAGTGCTATGAATGATGGCATCCGCCTGCCAAGCAGCAAGATCATCACGTGATTCTACCGGTAAATAACCGTAGGCTGCCAAGATGGTATACATATCGGCATGGCGACCTGCATCAATATCTCGTGGATGATCACCGACATAGATAATGTCTTGAGCATCGATTTCGAGCTGTTTGGCAGCCAAATACATGGGTTCAGGATCGGGTTTGGTTTTGCTGACATCTTCTGGGCAGACCAAGACCGCACAGCGTTCAGTCAGATCCAGTTTGGCCAATAACGATTCACTTAAACCACGCGGTTTATTGGTCACAATGCCCCACGGAATCTGATGTGCTTCAAGTTCCTCAAGCAAAGGATACATCCCTGAAAACAGGTCGGTATCGACCACAATATTGTCACCATACACATCTAAAAAGCGTTGCCGATGTGCTAAAAATACCGGATCTGTGACCTCTAATTCAGGATAGACCAGTTTTACCATGGCACGTGCACCTTCCGACACCTGAGTGCGGATGGTATCGGCATCGACCATGGGACGTTGTTCATCCCGACACATTTGCTGGATGATACGAATAAAGTCCGCAGCGGTGTCGATCAGGGTGCCATCGAGGTCAAATAAAACCGCTTTCATTTGGCACCTGCATTGGTGGTATGCACCATGTAATTCACATCCACATTCGGTGCTAACCAGTAGTGTTTGGTAATCGGGTTATAATGTAAGCCCGTCATTTCTTTCAGGCTAAGCCCGGCATTGCGAATATCATGCGCCATTTCTGAAGGGCGGATGAATTTATGATAGTCATGCGTGCCTTTAGGCAATAAACGCAGCACATATTCCGCCCCAATAATCGCAAATAAATACGATTTAGGGTTACGGTTAATGGTCGAGAAGAACACATGACCGCCTGGCTTAACCAGCGTTTGGCAGGCTTTCACGATTGAGGCCGGATCAGGCACGTGTTCCATCATTTCCATACAGGTCACCACATCGTATTGACCTGCTTGCTCTTGCGCCAGTTGCTCAACCGGGATTTGACGATATTCAATGTTTTGCACATTGTCTTGTTGCGCATGCAAACGACCGACAGCAAGAGGGGCTTCACCCATATCGATACCGAGGACATCGGCACCACGACGCGCCATGCTTTCAGCCAAAATACCGCCACCGCAGCCGACATCGAGCACTTTCTTGCCCGCCAAGCCACCAACACGTTCATCGACCCAATTGAGACGTAAGGGATTGATTTGATGAAGTGGGCGGAATTCAGAATGTTGATCCCACCATTTGGCAGCCAATGCTTCAAATTTTGCGATTTCTTGCGGGTCAACATTCAATTGCGACATGGAAGTACCTCTATCAATATTTTATGGAGATGTGTTGTTGATCGAATCCTAGAATACTAAACTCTGCAGTGTCTTGCTGAGTTCTCATCCAGCTTCAGGATAGACCTTCGGTTCGACCTACTTTTCTTTCGGGAAAAGTAGGCAAAACCATTGTCATCTGCAAAACCTGTTCACTTCTTGCATTTATCCAATCTATTGCAAAAACAATATATTGTAGATAGCCCGCAGGTTGCAGATGACGTTGTCGAGTATCTAGTTTCAGAGAATGTTTTGAGTCTGAATTTAGCTTAGTGTAGCGATTCTGGCAAAAAAAGCGATAAATCCCATAAAAAACTTCACACAAGCAAAACGAATTGCTCGTGTTTGTTTTATATTTAGCATATAAACTTACGAAAAATGCTTAGAGGAAAAGCAAAGCCAATGAAAAAGTTAGTATTAGGTGGTTTAAGTGCAGTTGCGTTGGCATTCTCAATGAATGCGATGGCAGCAGATTTTGTGGCTGGTAAAGACTATACCGTGATTGCCAATCCAGGCAAAACCTCAGCACCTGCTGGACAACTCGAAGTGCGCGAGTTCTTCTGGTATGGCTGTCCGCACTGCTTCAAGCTTGAGCCACATATGCAAACATGGTTAAAGCAAATTCCAAAAGATGTTTATTTCCTCCGTACACCTGCGGCAATGAATAAGGTCTGGGAACAAGGGGCACGCGGTTACTATGTGTCTGAAGCACTGGGTGTGCGCAAGAAAACCCATATTCCGTTATTCCATGCGATTCATGACGGCGGTCAGCAGATTTTTGACCAAGCATCGCAAGCAAAATTCTTTGCACGTTATGGCGTACCTGAGCAGAAATTTAACAGCATGTTTAATTCCTTCCCAATCACGGCAAAAATTGCCGAATCAAATAAACTGGCGCAGCAATACCAGTTGACGGGCGTGCCAGCCGTGGTCGTGAATGGTAAATATGTAGTGCAGGGTGAAGATGGAAAAGTAACCCAGGTGGTTGATTATTTATTGGAAAAAGAGCGTCAAGCGAAATAATCTAGAGCTGTCTCCAACAAAAAAGGACTGCGATTGCAGTCCTTTTTTGATTTAGTTTTGATCGATCTGTAAGTCTTTTAAATCAATCTGAACTTTTTGTGTCGGTAGGGACAGGGCCTGATTGACATAGAGGTTGATTAACTTCTCACGTGAGCCGATTGAACGCTGGTAATAGCTTGAGTTCAGTAATAAGGCTGCACCATAGGTCAGTGACCAGATATAAGACAGGTAGTCACGAATCGACATATCGTAATTTTGTGATTTTAAATATTTTTCGGTCATGTCTTTTAATGACACAATGCGTTGCTGACGAATGGCGTAAAGTTCATCAAACAGATGCTTTAACTTCGACTCGGTCATGGTGAGGTGTTCTTCTAACTGATGTAGCAGAATGGTACGGCTCGGTGAGGTTAAATGATAAAGCATATAGCGTGGTGCATACTCTTTGACATCAGTGTTATATTTATCTGAAATCTTTAAAATTTCTTTTTCATTTTGAATAATGAGCTCCAGCAGCAATTCATTCTTGCTGCGGAAATGTTTGTATAAGGTTCCCTTGGCAATATCCAGCTCAGCCACCAGTTCATCTAGGGTCATTTCTTGGTTGTTTTCTAATAACAGCTTTTCCGCAACCTGCAAAATTTTTTCTTTACGAATTAAGAACTGAGTATGACGATCAGGATTCATGATGCTTATAAGCTCCTCATAATGTTCTACACTGCGTTTGCATTGGTGTCTAAGCCATCATAACGCTAAGCAATGTTTTTATATATCAAACTTTGGTTTGGATCGGGTCAGGCGTTTTGGGGTTCCCAATTTGAGATCCCACTGAATAATAAGCGGACTTGAGTCGCGGCATTGTCAATAAACAGGTTCTGTTGCTCAAGTAAATGATCAATCGTGAATTGTTTGGGTAGATTGATCCAGGTCATGGCCCATGTAAACGACATATTAATCAAAATGGTCGACAGTACCTGCAAGTCTTTGGCCTCTTTAATATGTTTAAAGGTTTCCAGTTTGCACAGATCAATAGCCAGATCTTCAATTAAAAACTCAATTTCACGGGCAATGGCAATACGTACCGTCTCTGAACCACCCCAGCGTTCTGCAATCATAAACTGCCATTGTTGCGGGCTATGATTAACGGCTTGTACAAACAATTCAATACTGGTTCGGGTTTTGGCAGAACCACTATGCTGTAAGTAGCTTTGTCCCAATTGATGAATCAAACTTTTTAAATGTAAAGAGACTTGGTCAACCAACTCTTGCCCAAGTGCGTCCATATCTTGGAAATGACGATAAAACGCCGTAGGCACCAAGCCCACTTCGCGAGCAACTTCGCGCAAACTAATGCTACTAAATGAGCGCCCAGCAGTGCTGAGGTGAAGTGCTGCATCCAGTAGAGCCTGCCGACTCTGTTGTTTTCGTTCATCTCTAATCGACATGAATAAGACTCATTGAAACCGTACAGCAGAGTCTAGCAAAAAAAACAGAAACTTTTTAGTCTTTGTCCATTGCAAAATGCCAATGTTTTTGATCTTTCACTGATCAGCACAGGTTGGGCTTTGAGCTTGATGCATGCGTCAATTTCTTTATTTTTTCCTTATTTTAAATGGCTTATCAAAAAGTATAAAAATTATCCAAAAAACTAGTGAACAAGTGTTGACTCAGTGAACACAAATAAATATAGTGTACATATGTTCACTATATGAACATTTGTTCACTCAATATAAATAGCCAGATACAAAACGAGGAACGTATGAACGCAGAGTTAAGTTATCAACCCCATTGGATTCGAGAAGATTTTGTTGATTTTATTTTACAAAAAATCAAACCAACCTTTGCTTGGAAACGTACGCTTGCAGAAGTCACTGCGGTACAGCCACTCAGTGCAGATATGGTGTTATTGACCTTAAAGCCCAATCATAATTTTGATGTTCGCCAAGTCCAAGCGGGGCAAAGCGTGTTGATTACGCTGATGATTCATGGGGTGTATCAGCAACGTAGTTATTCAATTATTGATGTGACGTCTCAAGGTGAAATCCGTTTGGGCATCAAAGTCCAAGGGGTGGTGTCTAAAGCAGCACAACAATTACGTGTTGGGGACAGCTTTGAGATTTCTCAGCCGCAAGGGAATTTCGTCTTACATCAAGGTCAGCAACCTGCATTACTGATTGCATCGGGTTCAGGCATTACCGCGATCTATTCTTTATTGCAACAAGCATTACAACAGCAACTCGAAGAAATTCATGTGTTGTACTTCAATCGCGCTGAAGTGTTTCATCAAGAGATTTTAGCTTTAGCTGAACAATATCCGCAGTTGCACTATCACTTCTTTAATACTGCTGAACAAAAACAACATTTAGATACTGCATTGTTAGAAAAGTTAGTTCCGAATTTTAAAGATCTAAAAGCGTATGCGTGTGGTCATCACAGTATGATGCGCCAAGCACAAGACATTTATGCACAGCAGGGTGCCGCGGAAAACTTCCATCAAGAATTTTTCCAACCTGTACAAATCGAGCATTCCAGTGAGGCTCAACCGATTAGTTTCCGTCGCGCACAGCAAAATTTTATTGCCACGACCAATCTGCTGAGTAGTGCAGAGCAAGCCGGTTTACGTCCACAACATGGTTGCCGCATGGGCGTATGTAACCGCTGTAGCTGTACCAAAGTCAGTGGCGTTACTCAGAACGTCATCACGGGTGAAATTGATGACCAACCAAATCGTCCGATCAAGTTATGTGTCAGCCAGGCCTTAAGCCCAGTCACCATTGATCTATAAAAACAAAGATATTTGAGGATGAACACCATGAATATGGCATTAGAATTTAAGACCGTATCAAAGTCAGCGCATTTAACCCCTGAACAGGTTGAGGCATTTGGTCGCCGTGTTGAGCAAATTCGCTTAGAGGTGATGCAGAATCTCGGCGAACAGGATTCAAAATATATCTATAAAGTCCGTAATTTTGTTCGTTATACCGAAATTGCGTCACGTGGCATGTTGATGTTCGGTGGCTGGATTCCACCGGTATGGTTGTTGGGAACCGCGATGCTCGGTGTTTCTAAAATCGTCGAGAATATGGAACTGGGCCATAATGTGATGCATGGTCAGTTTGACTGGCTGAATGACCCAAGCTTGCGTGGCGAAGACTACGATTGGGACAATACCTGTTCGGGTAATGACTGGCGTTACACGCATAATTACATGCACCATACCTATACCAATATTGTTGGTAAGGATCACGACGTGGGCTATGGCATTTTACGCGTGACTGAAGATCAAAAGTGGGAAGTGCGTCATTTGGCCAATATCCCATTGGCCTTGCAGTTAATGTTCTTTTTCCAATGGTATGTTGGTGTACAAAATCTGCATTTAGAAGATGCACTGGTGTATAAAACCAAAAGCTGGAAACAGGTCTGGGCGGATGCGGCCGAGTTCCGAAAAAAAGCCAGACGCCAAGTGTTGAAAGACTATGTGTTCTTCCCAGCGATTGCCACCATTAACTTTATTCCGGTATTAGCAGGCAATGCAGTGGCGAATATCATGCGCAACGTGTGGTCATCTGCGGTGATTTTTAATGGTCACTTTACTGAAGATGCTGAAACCTTTGAAGCGGATAACACTGAGAACGAAACCAAGGCGCAGTGGTACCTTCGCCAGATTCGGGGTTCAAGTAACTTCACGGGTGGCAAATGGATGCACTTTATGAGTGGTAACTTGAGTCATCAGATCGAGCATCATTTGTTCCCAGATATGCCAGCCAATCGTTATGAACAAGTCGCACCAAAAATCAGGGCTTTATGTGCTGAATATGGAGTGAACTACAACGAAGCGAACTTCATGAAACAGTTCTGGACGGTGTGGGTACGCTTAGCCAAATGTTCATTGCCAAATGATCTGTCAGCACAGTTGGGACAAGGCTGGAGCCAACTCAAAGCCAAGTTCAAGTTTGCTTAATTCGGTGAATTGTAACGAATAAGTAAAACTGAAAGCACGTGTAATTGAGCTATACTATGGCGCAATGATATTTGAGCCATAGTTTTAAGGAATTGTTATGCGTATTGACCAAAGAACATTAGACCAATTACGTGAGGTCAAGATTACCCGTAACTATACTCGTTACGCAGAAGGCTCGGTTTTGGTTGAGTTTGGTCATACCAAAGTATTGTGTACCGCGAGCATTGACAACTCAGTACCTCGTTTCCTCAAAGGTCAGGGTCAAGGTTGGGTCACTGCGGAATATGGCATGTTGCCGCGTTCTACTCATACCCGTAGCGATCGTGAAGCGGCGCGTGGAAAGCAAACGGGTCGTACTCAGGAAATTCAACGCCTGATTGGTCGTAGCTTGCGTGCCATGGTGGATTTGAAGAAATTGGGTGAGAACACGATTACCATCGACTGTGATGTGATCCAAGCCGATGGTGGTACGCGTACTGCAGCGATTACCGGTGCAGCCGTGGCTTTGGTTGATGCCATGAATGTATTGCTCAGCAATAAGAAAATTAAACAAGATCCATTAAAAAGCTTAGTCGCAGCAATTTCAGTCGGGATGTATCAAGACGAAGTACTACTCGATTTATGCTACGAAGAAGATTCAAATTGCCAAACTGATTTAAACGTGGTGATGACACAGGCGGGTGAATTTATTGAAATTCAAGGAACGGCAGAAGACAAACCGTTTACGCGCCAGCAGTGCAATGCCATGTTAGAGCTTGCAGAAAAAGGAATCGCGCAATTGATTCAAAAGCAACAGCAGGCACTCGGTTGGTAAATTCCAGTTGATAGTGCGGGCGGTCTGGTTTTTTAGACCGCCTTTTTTTTATCTGTTTTTTTGTCATCGAATTGCGATCAAATCATCATCGAACTGTCATTTAGATTGTATTGACTATCTGCACTGATATTTAACGGATAGTCAAATGCGAAATTTCTTTTTAGCGTTACTTGCTGGGAGCTGCTTGTTACTGAGTGCCTGTAACGATAGTGACGACAATAATAATTCAACGTCAAATCCGCAGCCGCCACAGCCCAGCTGCAAAATTCACTGTGCACCCTAACAATAAAAATAAGGAAATTTATAAATGAATCGTCGTGACTTTTTATTAAATTCAACCAAAGCCTTATTTGGTACAGCCGCGCTGACCAGTTTCCCAATGAGTATTCAAAAAGCGCTTGCGATTGATGCCAAGGTAGAAACTGGCACCATTAAAGATGTCAAACACGTGGTGATCTTGACTCAGGAAAACCGCTCTTTTGATAATTATTTTGGTACGTTGAAGGGAGTACGTGGTTTCGGTGATCGTTTCACTATTCCGCTGAGCCAAGGTCGAAAAGTGTGGGAACAATACGACGCCAAGCAGAATAAAGTTTATCCCTATCATTTGGACAGTAGCCGTGGCAACGCGCAACGGGTGAGCGGTACACCGCATTCATGGACTGATGGGCAATATGCCTGGGATCATGGGCGCATGGGTAACTGGGTACAATACAAGCAACCCCAATCGATGGGTTATTACAAACAGCAGGAAGTTGAATTCCAGTTTGCCTTGGCTAATGCTTTTACCCTATGTGATGCTTATCACTGTGCCATGCATACAGGTACCAATTCCAACCGTATGTTTATCTGGACAGGAACTAATGGTCCAACAGGAGCCAATGTGGCCAGTGTAGTCAATGATCTCGATGAGATTGGTCCATCGACTACAGGCTATGACTGGACTACTTATCCCGAGCGTTTGCAGCAAGCTGGCGTGAGCTGGAAAGTTTATCAGAACATGCCCGACAACTTTACGGATAATCCATTGGCAGGGTTTAAACAATATCGTCGTGCCAATGAGTTATCTGGCAAGCCCGTGAATAACAGCACCATTTGCCCAGCCTATGACCCAGCGATTGATGCCAGCCAACCGCTGTATAAAGGCATTGCCAATACCATGCCCGATGGCGGTTTTCTCGGAACATTTAAAGAAGACATTGCCAAGGACCAATTACCACAAGTGAGCTGGTTGGTGGCACCTGCGACCTATAGTGAACATCCTGGTCCATCGAGCCCTGTACAAGGGGCATGGTATATCCAAGAAGTCCTGAATGCCCTCACTGCACGCCCAGAACTTTGGAGCCAAACGGTTTTCTTAATCAACTTTGATGAAAATGATGGTTTCTTTGACCATGTGCCTTCACCAAGTGCACCGTCAATGGATACAGCAGGCACGGTCTATGGCAAGTCGACGCTGAGCAAAGAACAAATGTCCTATGAATATGCAACGCATGCCAAAGCCTCTACGGGACAACCGAACTTTACTGATCCTAAAGTCAGTAATGGTGTCGGGGTCTATGGACCAGGGATTCGTGTGCCGATGTATATCATTTCACCGTGGAGCCGCGGTGGCTGGGTGAATTCACAAGTCTTTGATCATTCCTCGGTGATTCGTTTTCTGGAGCAATGTTTTGGGGTGCAAGAGCCGAATATTAGCCCATACCGTCGTGCTGTATGCGGAGATTTAACCTCGGCATTTAATTTTAAAACACCTAATTTACTGCCTGTACCAGACTTATCTGGTAAAAAGAGTCAGGCTGAAGCAGATGCGATTCGTAAAGCGCAGGAGCGTTTAGCACAGGTCAGCCGTCCTTTAACTCAGACTTATCCCGTACAAGAGATGGGGATTCGCCCATCGCGTGCATTGCCTTATGTCTTACACACCAGTGCCAAAGTCGATGCCACAGCGAAAACCGTCAAACTGATGTTCTCGAATACAGGCACACATGCTGCAGTTTTCCATGTCTATGATAAGTTGAATCTAGATGCTGTACCACGCCGCTATATGGTGGAGGCAGGCAAGCAACTGGATGATGTTTGGCAGAGTAAAGACAATCAATATGATTTGTGGGTATTGGGGCCAAATGGGTTTCATCGCAGTTTTGCGGGTAAGCTGACGCAGGCAGTACAGATTCAGGCGCTGCCAGAAATTCGTGTCTGTATGGAAGCGTGTGATCCGAAGCTGTTGTTAAAGGTCCGTAATGATGCGGCCCAAACCGCTAAACTGGTCATTAAAGCCAATGCTTACTTACCGAAGAAGATCTGGCAAATTGAAACGGCTGCAACTGAAAAAGAACTAAGTTGGGATATGTCTGAATTTGGTGGCTGGTATGATTTTACTGTCACGATTGAAAATGATCCAAGTTATAGCCGCCGTTTTGCGGGTCGTATGGAGACCAATGAGGACTCTATTTCTGATCCATATATGGGATTTACGGATTCATAAAAGCAGTTCAATCCAGTTGAACCAAGAGCAGCCCAAGAAGGTTTGGGCTGCTTCGTGCTGAATGAATAGACCTGTTTCTTGATGTGGCTTTACATACATTTAACCAATGCCGACAAAACCCTATTATCTTCAACAAGAGATCACGGTGCGGTTGCATGCTGTTACACAGTCCTCAGATTTGGCTCATTTTACTTTGATAGATTAGGCAAAAATTGAAACGAAGATCATAAAGGGATAATGATGCTACAAATTTTTCTGGTTTTACTTACGGCAGTTACATTTGTTTTAATGGCTGCGGATCCACGACCAGCTAATTCGACCGAGGCCAAATCAGCGTGGGGTGAGCGAGTAGCAACAACGCAATCGATTCAAACAGAGACTGTTGCTCAGCAACAGCCTGTAAAGCAAGAACAAGATCAGGCTTAAGCGTTAAAACGCATTGATAAATCAACTGCACGTACGTCTTTCGTCAATACCCCCATAGAGATGTAATCGACTCCAGTGGTCGCAACTTCACGTAAATTGTCGATGGTGATATTGCCTGAGGCTTCCAGTTTGCAACGACCTGCTACATGCTTGACTGCATCAATCATTTGCTGCTGGCTGAAATTATCCAGCATGACAATATCCGCACCTGCTTCAAGCGCTTGATTCAGTTCATCCCAAGTTTCGACTTCTACTTCGACTGGCTTGCCCGGCGCAATGTCATGCGCTTTGCGAATCGCTTGCGCAATACCGCCTGCGGCCATGATGTGATTTTCTTTAATTAAGAAGGCATCAAACAAACCTAAACGATGATTTTGACCGCCGCCGATCGCAACTGCATATTTCTGAGCAATACGGAGACCCGGCAAGGTTTTACGTGTATCCAGTAGTTTGGTATGTAAACCATCAAGCTGTTTGACATAGCTTGCTGTTTTCGTTGCAACAGCGGACAGGGTTTGAATGAAATTTAATGCTGGGCGTTCTACCGTGAGCAAACTGCGTGCTGAACCAGCCAGTTTTAAAAAGGCTTCATTGGCGGCAACAACATCACCTTCCTGTTTTAACCAAATCACCTCAACTGAGCTGTCATAAGTCTGAATTAAGGCATTGACCCAAGGCTGGCCTGCCAGCACCATCTCTTCACGGCTAATAATAGTCGCAGTGGCTTGTTCATCAACTGGTGTAAGCATGGCGGTAATATCGCCGTCCCCAATATCTTCTTGTAATGCTTGTTGAATATTGATTTGAATAGAGTGTTCAAGCAAAGATTGAGCGATACTCATACCAGTTCCAGTGTATGTTTGACTAAAAAACGTGTGCGTTATATTAGCACTCCCATCGTAAAAAATAAGCATTTCATCTCGATTATTCTAGATAAAGCATGGCAGAATGGCTGCTGTAAAGATTAAATTGCTGATTCGAGTCCTCATGCAACACGCTAGATTTGCTCAAGTACAAGACGGTGTATTGGTCGGCGCAACACAGATTGCATCGCCCAATTTTAATGCACGTCCTGCCGATACCGAGATTCAACTGATTGTCATCCACAATATCAGTTTGCCACCCTCACAGTTCGGTGGTGGTTATATTCAGCAATTCTTTCAGAATCAACTGGATTGGTCTGTGCATCCTTATTTTCAAACGATTGAAGGAATGAAAGTGTCTACTCATCTGCTAATTTTGCGGACAGGGGAGGTGATTCAGTTTGTAAATTTTAATGATCGTTCTTGGCATGCAGGGCGTTCTAGTTATCTTGCTCAGAAAGAATGTAATGATTATTCGATTGGAATTGAGCTAGAAGGCAGTGATGATTTACCTTTCGAGCCTGAACAATATCAAGCTTTAGTTGAAGTGGTCAGCACGTTGCAACAGGCTTATCCAAAGATTCAACAGCATCTTGCAGGCCATTCGGACATTGCGCCAAATCGTAAAACCGATCCAGGTGAACATTTTGATTGGCAATTATTCCGAAACTTGTTGGTTAAACAAAAGTTATCTAAAAAAATCTCATCGGATTTATGATTTGATAACAAAATTTATTTGGACTTTCATTACAATAACGCTTTTTAAAAGATAAGCCGTAGGTGAATGCGATGGCATTGTGGCGATCGACTGTAATTGTCAGTGCAATGACGATGTTATCTCGAGTGTTGGGTTTAGTACGTGATGTGGTGCTGCTCAATGTATTTGGTGCCGGTAAGGACTTCGATACTTTTGTCGTTGCCTTTCGTATTCCCAATTTTTTCAGGCGCTTATTTGCCGAGGGGGCTTTCTCTCAGGCTTTCATTCCTGTTTTAACGGAATACAAAACCAGTCGAGCGCACGCCGAAGTCCAGATTTTAATTAGTCGGGTATTTGGTTGTTTGCTGACGGCAATGTCATTGCTGACCTTTGTGGCGATGGTGGCTGCACCCGCAATTATTTATATTTATGCGCCAGGTTTCCATAACGATCCAGAGAAGTTTGAGCTTGCTGTGGATATGTTCCGCCTGACCATTCCCTACTTAATGTTTATGTCATTGACGGCTTTTGCCAGCAGTATCCTAAACAGTTATGGCTCATTTGCATCACCTGCATTTTCACCAGTGTTGCTGAATGTCGCGATGATTGCAGGGGCGTGGTGGCTGACGCCGTATATGGCGGAACCGATTATGGCCTTAGGTTGGGCTGTTGTGGTTGCAGGCGTTTTACAGTTGGCGATCCAGATTCCTGAATTATGGAAGAAGAATTTACTGATTCCGCCTAAAGTGGACTTCAAGCATGAAGGCGTGGATCGCATTTTAAAATTAATGCTTCCTGCTTTGTTTGGTGTTTCGGTCACGCAGATTAATTTATTACTGAACACCATTTGGGCTTCATTCATGCAGGATGGCTCGGTGTCCTGGTTATACAGTGCGGAACGTATGACTGAACTGCCACTCGGTTTGATTGGTGTGGCAATTGGTACTGTGATTTTACCTTCGCTGTCTGCGCGTCATGCGGAACAAGATCAAGCTAAATTTAGAAATATGATTGATTGGGCTGCCAAGATTATTTTGTTGGTGGGGATTCCATCGAGTATTGCGCTGTTTATGCTCTCGACACCAATTATTCAGGCCTTGTTCCAACGAGGTGAGTTCACTTTAGAAGATACCCGAATGACAGCATTGGCCTTGCAATGTATGAGTGCGGGGGTGATCTCGTTTATGTTAATCAAAGTATTTGCACCAGGTTTTTACGCACAGCAAGATACCAAAACACCCGTTCGTGTCGGTTTAATGGCGGTCGCAGCCAATGCTATTTTAAACGTGATTTTTATTGGCTTCTTTAAATTGATTGATTGGCATGCAGAGCATATGGCCTTAGCGCTTGCTTCTTCAGGTTCTGCTTTGGTGAATGCAGGGATGCTGTATTTCTATTTACATAAACGCAATATTTATCGTTTTGGTGGGCACTGGAAGAAATTAGCATTTCAATATGCCGTGGCCAATATCACCATGATCGCTGCACTTTGGTATGGTTTAACGTGGTACCAAGGCGATATCTCGCAATGGTTACGTATCGCAGAGGTGGTCGGTTTGTGTGTGGTCGGCGTAATGGCTTATGTGATTGGATTGTTGGTGACCGGTTTCCGTCCTCGACATTTAAAAGCTTAAGGATATGACTGAAAAATTAAACCCTCCGTGAAGGAGGGTTTTTTTATTATTTAACTTCGAGCAGTTCAATATCAAAAATTAAAGTGCTGTTGGGGCCAATTGCATCACCAGAGCCAACATCACCATATGCTAAATTGGCAGGAATAAAGAAACGGCTTTTGCCCCCTTCTTTCATGGTTTGCACACCTTCGGTCCAGCCTGAAATCACTTGGCTAAGCTTAAACTCAAGCGGATGGTTGCGTGCAATAGAGCTATCAAAAACGGTACCATCAAGCAAACGCCCTTCATAATTTACTTTCACTGTAGATGTAGCCTTTGGTGTTTTGCCTTTGCCTTGCTGTAAAACTTGATATTGCAGGCCTGATTTGGTTGTGACGATATCTGCTTTCTTCGCATTTTCAGCTAAAAAGGCTTTACCTGCCTGATCATTTTTTTGGGCCTGTTCTTGAAACTCAACCAGTTGCTTTGCTTCCAAGCGCTTTTTATATTGGCTGAGAACATTGGCCATTTCCTCATCCGTTAAGGAGGCATTTTTCCCTTGAATCGCTTCTTGTAAGCCTTGTACAAAGGCATCCATATTCAAATCTTTTAAAGTTTCAGCATTACCTCGACCCATCAGATAACCATAGCTATAGCCAAGCTGATCTTTTTGTGGGCTTTTTTGTGTAATAGGTGCTGCGTAAACCGTTCCGATGGTTGAGGCAATTAAAATTAAACCGAGTCTTTTCATTCTTTCTTCCAAAAATAAAGGAGAGCACAAGCTCTCCTTATATCAATTTATTTTACCGCGATTAATTCTACATCAAAAATTAATGTGCTGTTTGGTGGGATTGAACCAGGAACACCTTGCTCACCGTAAGCTAAGTTTGCAGGAATATAAAGCGTGGCCTTACCGCCTTCTTTCATTAGTTGTAAGCCTTCAGTCCAACCTGGAATGACTTGGTTCAGTGGGAATTCAATTGGCTCACCACGGTCATAAGAGCTGTCAAAGACTTTACCATCGGTGAGCTGGCCTTTGTAGTGAACTTTTACCACAGAACTGGCCGTCGGTTGTTTACCTGTACCTTCTTTGGTGATCTTATATTGCAAACCAGAAGCCGTAGTTTTCACGCCTTCTTTTTTCGCATTTTCTGCTAGGAAGCTATTGTTAGTTGCTTGAACTTTTTTACTGTCATTGAGCTGTTTTTGTTGCATTTCTTTCTGGAACTCAACATAAGCGGCTTGTAGTTCCTCTTCTGTATAAGCAGCAGGTTTTTGTCCATGTCCGTCACGGAAACCGGTAATGAAGGCGCTGGTTTCTAATTCAGGTGGTGTTTGCTTAGCAACCTCATAGCCCAATGCATAACTGATTTTCGCGACAGGCGCTGCATTTTTATCAGCTTTGGCCCCAAGTTCAGTTGCCGGATGTTTAGTCGCATAATATACAGGAACGAGCGCTGCACCGCCTAAAACGACCGCGACAACGAAAGGTAAAGCTTTACTCATGAGATGTCCCAAAGTGAGATTTTGATAAAAAATATGGCATTGATCTTAGCATGTATAGGCTAGGGCATTGAATAATTAACCGCAAAAATGCGTGTGTTTTTTATAAGATTTATGTTTGCAGGTGTCAAATAAAAAGCCAGATCCGGAGATCTGGCTTTGCACATTCAATTAGAAGATATTAATTATCTTTTTGCGCCGTGTAGGCATAAGCATAGTTATATCCACCTCCGGCAGTCGAACGTTGAATGTCATTGAGAATAAAGCCATTGACTTTAACCCCGGCTTGCTCAAAACGGTTAACACTCAGTTCTAGTTCTTTCATTTGAGATTTTGCGTAGCGAGCAATCATTAAATTGACACCAGCGTATTGTGAAATAATAATCCCATCAGTAACTGCTAAAACGGGTGGTGTATCAATAATGATATGATCATAGAGCGGGCTCAGTGTTTCTAAAAGCTCTTTAAAGAAGGTTGAGCTTAGCATTTCAGATGGATTGGTTGGACTTTTACCCCGACTAATCACATCTAAATTTTCAACATTCGTTTTATGCAGAACATGTTCTAAGCTAACTTGTTGGCTTAACAGTTCTGATAGGCCTGGCGTTACCTCTAGGTTAAAGTATTTATGCATATAGCCACGACGCATATCGGCATCGATCAGTAATACGCGTTTATTACTTTGTGCGAATATTGTTGCAAGGTTGGTCGAGACAAAGGATTTACCAACTTCTGGCGCTGGACCAGAAATCATAATGATATTATTTTTGGCACTGCTCAAAGCAAAATGGATTGCGGTTCGAATACTTCTCAAGCTTTCAATGGCAATATCATCACTATGTTTAACTGCCAAAATAGGAATCGATTTTTTCTTTTTCAAGATACTTATACGAGTTTCCTGAATAGGTGAGCGAGGTACAGTCGCGTAAACAGGTAGGTCAAACTCATTTTCGATTTGCGCCGAATCTTTAACCCCTGTTTGAAACAGATTGCGAATCAAGGCAATTAAAACACCAATAAAGATACCCATAAATAGTGATAAAATTAAAACGATCAACTTTTGTGGCTTAACTGGTTTAACTGGCTCTACAGCGGTATCAATAATGCGAACATTGCCAATCTCACCAGCATTGGCAATTTTCAATTGCTGGTACGAATTAAGTAATGAGGTATACAATTCCGTATTTACCTTGACATCACGGTACAGCTGTAAATAGAGGCGCTGTGTTTCAGGAAGCTGGGTAAGACGATTGTTTAAATCAGCTATTTTTTTATTAATTTCTGCAACTTGCGCATCAATCTGACGAATTAATGGATGGTCATTGGTATATTTGGCAGACAGTTCTGCTTGTTTCTGTTGCAATTCGATTTTTAACTTTTCTAGGTCAATGTTTTGTTTTAGTAGAAGCTCTGATTCTGCATTCACATCAACGGTTTTATACTTTTCACGGAACTGGTTAAATTTAATTTCAGAATCTTCCAACTGCTTTCTAAGCTCTGGGAGCTGTTTTTCCAAGAAAACTAAAGTCTGTTTAGATTCTAGAGACTTACGTTCAATATTTTGCTGATGATATACGTTAAGGACATTATTTAGCGTTTGAGTAATTTGTTTAGGGTCCTGACCCAGATAGCTAAGGCCAATGACCCCAGTCATTTTCCCTTTTTCTGCAACGGAATATATGTCATTAAAATTTTTAACTGCGGTCGGCAGCGCAAGTTTAGATAACGTATAACTTTGTTTTGACAGTTCACCTTGAGCATTAATTTCAACAGTCCACAATCCCTTATTTGAATCTAATCTATTGTTTTTATTTATATTTCCGCTAAATACAATTTGGTCGTTATAGATCAAATTGAAACGATCAGAGTCTTTAAATTCTAATTTTAATGGTTTATCTAAATAAAATTCAGGTACAATTAGTTTTTTTATGGTTAGATTATTTTGTTGATTACTGAAAGTGACTGCGTCATGTTGATATTTAATTTTATTATTGTTCTGTGATGTAAGCTTACTTATTAATCCTGATGAATTATCCTTAATTATAATATCAAGATTGAGGTTATGAATGACCTGACCTAGAACCATTCTAGAGCGTAAGATTTCAATCTCTGCGTCAGCTGGAGATTTTTCTAAACCGCCTGCAACCTTCGATAGGTCACCCAGTAGTGCTGCCGATGCTGCGCCTTTACTTTCCTCAACTTGCACCATTGCATCTACAGAATAGATATCCGATGTAATGCGTAGATAAAGAAGTGCGCAAATCAAACTTAAAATTACGCAGAGTGCAATAATTTTCCATTGAGCGATTAAAGAAAAGAATAATTCTTTTACATCAATCGTATCTTCACTAATTTTAGAATTTTGGTTCATAAGTTTACAACTAATACAGAATTATAATCGGGTACGCCAATCTTGCGTATAGCTTTGAATATTACGACAAGTCTGATCAAAAAAAGCTTGGTCATGCTGATAGGGGTCAGGCACATTTTTTTCTTGCCAATGACCTAACCGGAAAACCTTCCCTTTTGCAAATGGCCAAGTTTGTTCAATGTGCTTTTGCTGATTACTACTCATGACGAGAATAAGATCATTTTGCTTGATTAGTTCAGCATTCAGCTGACGAGCAACATGTGCCCGCATATCGATATTCACTTGGTCCATGCAATGAATTGCTTTGGCATCAGCTGGATTTCCGACAAGTGCAGCAATACCTGCCGATGAGATATGTAAAGTTGGATGCTGAGCTTGTAAGTAATACTCTGCCATTGGGCTTCGACAAATATTACCCACACAGACGACTAAGATATTTTGTAATTGCATTCTAATTCTTACCTAGTCGATCAAAGGTATATAAAGCACTAGAGAATGGAATAACCTGATTCATGATACGTTGCCAGCGAGTGAGGCCAGTAGCATCAATATAGACAATATCATTTTTCTGCATTTGAAACTGGTTGGCTAATGCCAGATTACCGAAATTACTAAGGTTTAAATGATAAACCGTAGACTTGTGGGTATTGAGATTTGTACGCATTACATAAATACGTGCTGCACTTGCTGAATATGGATTAATGCCCTCACTTTCTCCAAGGACATCACTTAAGGTCATGCCTTGATCGCGTAGACTAATCGCTTGACTACGGCTGGACTCCCCCATGACATAAAGTTTCTGATTTTGCTTGGTATTTACAAAAATAGTATCGTTAGGTTGGATCAGGAGTTTATGTAAAGAATAGCCATTTTTTTCTAGTGCAATAAGATTTAAGTCGTAGCTAACACCATTACGAATAAGCTGAATAGATGTACTATCGCCAGATTGCGTGTTGATACCTCCAGCCATACTTAATGCGGTATATAAGCTAATAGGTTGGTCTTTTAAGGTATATTGCCCACTACGCATCACCTGACCATTCACAAAATAGCGATTGCCCTCGTAAGATAGAACACGAACCACAATGTCTGGTGCTTTTAAATACTTTGCGAATTGGGTATGTAAAAATCGATTTGCTTCAGGGAGTGTTTTACCTGCAATATGTACCTGTCCTACTAGTGGAAGTTGTACATTTCCATTAATATCAATAGGATATCCGCTTGCTTGAGCTGATTCAGTATTGTTAATATTGTTTACTGGGGGTGTGATTTCTGGATAGGCCCATAACTGGATAGAAAGTACATCGCCTGCACTTAAGCGATATTGATAATGTGGTGTATTAAAGAGGGAACTAAGATCTTTTTGGGCAAGGTAGCTTTCTGGCGTCAGATTGAGCAAGTTCTCTTGGGTAAGTTGTACAACGGCGATATTGGCACCTTGATCAGTCTGGTAGCTTCCTTCAGCTGGTAAATCATATGTTTGGAGACCAGAAGTTATTGCACAACTTGCTGTGCTAAGACTGACTGCAAGAATCGAGAAAAGCTGTTTGTACTTCACATGAAACCCTTAATTATATTTTATCTGTTAAACCCTAACTCTTATTGCCGACCATTAGGGAACACAAAACTCTGCAATTTTAGCTGAAAAGCAGGAAAAATCATAACACTCTTTTTTTGATCTAAAATCTTCGAATTGTTTGGTAAATTGTAATGACAACAAACAATACAGGATTGTTGTGAAAAGTTTCAAAACTTAAAATAAATATAAGAAAACGATAAGAAGGATACTCTAACAAAGTGACAAAATTTGTTATATGATGCTTCAAAATAGGATCTGGCTACAAAAACTTAACTTATATTCTGTAACTTTAATGTCTAAATAACTTAATGTTTAAAGCGTAAGCTGTGGTCGAATTTTAAGAGAAGTGGTAGGAAGTATGCGAATATTATTAACTGGCGGAGCTGGATTCATCGGTTCTGCTGTTGTGCGCCATATTATAAAAAATACGAATGATGAAATTCTCAATGTAGATAAGCTTACCTATGCGGGTAACTTGGAGTCATTAAAAGAAATTGATCAGGATCCCCGTTATCAGTTTCAACAAGTTGATATTTGTGATGCTGAAAAATTAGAACATGTTTTTGAACAGTTCCAGCCAGATGCTATTATGCATCTCGCGGCCGAATCTCATGTTGATCGTTCTATTGATGGACCAAGTGCTTTTATTCAGACTAATATTATCGGAACATACACCTTGCTGGAGGTTGCACGTAAATATTGGTTAGCATTAGACGAAGCACAAAAAAAGAATTTTCGCTTTCATCATATCTCGACGGATGAGGTCTATGGTGATTTAGAAGGAACAACGGATCTGTTTACGGAAACGACACCGTATGCCCCGAGTTCTCCTTATTCTGCAAGCAAAGCAAGTTCAGATCACTTGGTACGTGCTTGGCAGCGTACATATGGGTTGCCTGTTGTTTTAACGAATTGTTCAAACAATTATGGCCCCTATCATTTCCCAGAAAAGCTTATCCCTTTAATTATTTTAAATGCATTAAATGGTAAGGCTTTACCTGTTTACGGTAATGGTAGTCAAATCCGTGATTGGTTATTTGTCGAAGATCATGCTCGTGCGTTATATAAAGTTGTGACTGAGGCTGCTGTAGGTGAGACCTATAACATTGGTGGGCACAACGAACAAAAAAATATAGATGTTGTCAAGGCAATCTGTACATTGCTGGAAGAGTTAGCCCCGAACAAGCCAAGTGGCGTAGACCAATATGAAGATTTGATTACCTATGTAACAGATCGTCCTGGTCATGATTTACGTTATGCGATTGACGCAAGCAAAATTCAGAAAGATCTAGGTTGGGTTCCACAAGAGAGTTTTGAAACTGGTTTACGTAAAACAGTTGAATGGTATTTGAATAACCAAGAGTGGGTGGAAAATGTTCAAAGTGGTGAATACCAAAAATGGGTTCAACGACAATATCAGGCCAGCAATGCCTAAGCGCTGAACAAAATTATGAAAATATTATTGCTTGGAAAAAATGGACAGGTGGGTTGGGAGTTGCAGCGCGCTTTACAACCCTTAGGTGAAGTGGTCGCTCTGGATCGTACTATAAATGAAGATGGTTTGTGTGGTGATTTAGCAAATTTTGTTCAAATTCAAAACGCAATTGAAGCAGTTCAGCCCGATGTCGTGGTAAATGCTGCTGCATATACGGCTGTCGATAAAGCTGAATCGGATCTGGAAACAGCTGATTTGATTAACCATCTAGCAGTTAAAAAACTAGCTGAGCTTTGCGCGGAACACAAGGCGCTATTGATTCATTATTCTACGGATTATGTATTTAATGGTGAAGGCGAAAAAGCTTGGTCTGAAAATGATCAGTCTGATCCTGTAAATCTCTATGGACATACTAAACGACTAGGTGAAATTGCATTAGAGCAAAGTGGATGCGCTTTTATAAATTTTAGAACATGTTGGGTATACGGCTCGCATGGCAATAACTTTATAAAAACGATGTTGAAATTGGCATCGAGTCGTGAAGAGTTAAGTGTTATCAATGATCAAATTGGAGCTCCTACAGGTGCTGCACTGATTGCTGATGTTACTAGCCAAGCTTTGAAATATTATTCACTGGTTGACTTAGATAAACAAAAACAGTTACTTGGACATTATCACCTTGCAGCTGCGGGGCAATGTTCATGGTATGAATATGCACAGTTTGTTTTTGATTTGGCAAAACAAAAAGGTCAAAACTTAGAAATTCAAAAAGTCAATGCCATTGAAACAATAGCATATCCAACACCAGCCAAACGTCCATTGAATTCAAGATTGAATACCAATAAATTACAAACGAATTTTAAAATACACTTACCCGACTGGAAGTTCGGGGTAGCACATGTTTTAGAGGAAATAATCTAATGAGCCAATTAAAACGTAAAGGTATTATTCTTGCTGGCGGGTCTGGAACGCGCTTATACCCTATTACAATGGGTACATCAAAACAGCTCCTTCCAATTTATGATAAACCGATGATTTACTATCCTTTGTCTGTTTTAATGTTGGCCGGAATTAATGAGATTCTTATTATTTCTACTCCTGAAGACCTACCTAATTTTGAGAAATTATTAGGCACAGGAGAAGAATTAGGAATAAAACTTTCTTATAAAGTACAACCTTCACCAGATGGCTTAGCTCAAGCCTTTATTCTCGGAGAGGAGTTCATTGGTGATGATAATGTCTGCCTTATCCTTGGAGATAATATCTTCTACGGGCAAAGCTTTGGAGCTCAGTTAAAACGTGCTTCTGAAAGACAGACAGGGGCAACAGTGTTTGGGTATTATGTTAAGGATCCCGAACGTTTTGGTGTAGTCGACTTTGATTCAACAGGCAAAGCCTTAAGTATTGAAGAAAAACCCGAACAGCCTAAATCAAATTATGCTGTTACGGGATTGTATTTCTATGACAATAAAGTAGTTGAAATTGCAAAAAATATTAAGCCATCACATCGTGGTGAGTTGGAAATAACTGATGTAAATAATGTGTATTTGCAGCAAGAACATCTCAATGTGGAATTACTTGGTCGCGGATTTGCTTGGCTAGATACGGGTACACACGATTCACTATTGGAAGCAAGTCAATTTGTTCAAACAGTTGAACATCGTCAAGGCTTGAAAGTTGCTTGTTTAGAGGAAATTGCCTTTAACAATGGTTGGATTGATACTGATCAGCTATTAGATAGAGCTACTTTTTTCAAGAAAACTGGTTATGGTCAATATTTATTGAAATTGCACCAAGAACAGCAAAAGAAGTCAAAAGCATAATTTTTAATTAAGCTTAGTAGCCTCGATAGAGAAGTAAAATGAATGTAATTGAAACAAAAATTAAAGGCCTTCTAATACTTGAACCCAAAGTGTTTGGAGATGACCGCGGTTGGTTTATGGAAAGCTTTAATCAACAGGTTTTCGAACAAGCATTACAAGAGCGTGGTCTCGGTATCCCTCAATTTGTTCAAGACAATCACTCGTTATCTCAAAAGGGTGTATTACGTGGATTGCACTATCAACTTAGTCCTTTTGCACAGGGTAAATTAGTTCGAGTTGTTCAAGGGCGTGCATGGGATATAGCTGTTGATATTCGAGAAGACTCGAAAACTTATGGGCAGTGGGTTGGCGTTGAACTGTCAGGTGAAAACCATAAGCAGTTCTGGATTCCTGAAGGCTTTGCTCATGGTTTTGTTGCATTAGAGGACAACACCCAATTTTTATATAAAGCAACCAATTATTATAATAAAGCAAGTGAGCGTGCAATAATTTGGAATGATGAAGACTTGGCTATAGATTGGCAAGTCGATGGCTTGGCGGAAATACTGGTGAGTGAAAAAGATCAAGAGGCAAGCCGATTTTCCAATCTTTAAGATTTTGGAAATTTTGGATTAATAAGTTGTGTTTGGTGAAGTGGATTTAAAAGGCATTCTCACCATTCAAAATAGTTACAACTATCTAACATTGAAATCATTTGATTTTAATAACTTATGTGGGTAGTGAAGCAAAGAGATTGAGGAAAAATGGAAACTAAACAAGTTCAAGACCTATCAGAGATGTTTAAAGGTAAAACGCTTTTGATCACAGGTGGTACAGGTTCATTTGGTAATGCGATGATCAAAGGCTTTTTAAATTCACAGCTGAAAGAAATTAGAATCTTTAGCCGTGATGAGAAAAAACAAGAAGATATGCGAATTGAGTATAAAAATGAAAAGCTTGATTTTATTCTTGGGGATATTAGGAATTTCAATGATATAAATCAAGCAATGATGGGGGTGGACTTTGTTTTTCACGCAGCAGCGTTGAAGCAAGTCCCATCATGTGAGTTCTATCCAATGCAAGCGGTGCAAACCAATATTTTAGGTGCAGAAAATGTGCTTGAAGCCGCAGCTCGCAATAATGTACAACGTGTTGTTGTTTTGAGTACAGATAAAGCGGTATATCCAATTAACACTATGGGAATGTCAAAAGCGTTAATGGAAAAATTGGCCGTATCTAAAGCTAGAGATACCCGAGTAAAAAATATAGAGGCGGTTTATACCGCAACGCGTTATGGAAATGTGATGTGTTCACGTGGCTCCATTATTCCGTTATTCATTAAACAAATTAAAGAAGGTTTACCTCTAACGATTACGAATCCTAATATGACACGTTTTATGATGTCGCTACAGGATTCAGTAGAACTAGTTATGTTTGCTTTCAGTCAGGGTAATCCTGGCGATATTCTGGTACAAAAATCACCAGGTGCAACAATTGAGGTTTTAGCTCAAGCACTTAAAGAGCTCTTTAATGCAGATAATGAGATTAAAATTATTGGCGAGCGTCATGGCGAAAAACTGTTTGAAACTCTTTGCTCTAAAGAGGAAATGGCTAAAGCTGATGATTTAGGAGATTTTTACCGGATTCCTGCTGATTTTAGAGATTTAAACTATAGTAAGTACGTGCAAGAAAATGCACCAGCTTTACTTGATGACGAATATAATTCACATAATACTCATAGATTGAATGTTGCAGAGCTAAAAGAACTATTACTCACTTTAGATTATGTTCAAGATGAATTAAAAGCACATCAAGGATAAGAAAATGTTGCCATTGATAAAAACCAGTTTACCTGACAGAGCGCTGTTGATTCCTCGTTTAGAGGAGGTCTTGTATAGTGGATATATCGCTCAAGGCGAGGTTGTTGAAAATTTTGAAAGAAAATTCGAAGAATATATTGGAAGTGGAAATACGCTGTCATTAAACTCAGGCACCGCAGCATTACATATCGCATTGATATTGGCTGGGGTTGGGCAAGGTGATGAAGTCATTAGTACAGCATTGACCGCTGAACCAACCAATGTAGCGATTAAAATGGTTGGAGCAAACGTTCGTTGGGCTGATGTCGATTACGAAACTGGCAATATATCGCCAGACTCGATTGAAAAAGCAATCAATGAAAAAACGAAAGCAATCATTGTTGTCGACTATGCAGGTATCCCTGTTGATGTAAAGAGAATTCAGGAAATTTCTGAAAAATATGGGATTCCTGTAATTGAAGATGCAGCGCATGCAATAGGGGCTAAATTTGATGGCAAAAAAACAGGCAATCATTTTCCATTTACCGTATTTTCTTTTCAAGCAATAAAACATCTAACGACCATAGATGGTGGGGCATTGCAGATTCAAGATAAAGCCCTTTACGAGCGTGGTAAAATTATAAGATGGTTTGGGTTGGATAAAAAGAAAACCAGATTAGAGAATAATATAACTGAACAGGGCTATAAGTATCATATGAACAATGTGAATGCTTGCGTAGGCCTTCTACAGTTGGAAGGAATCAATAAAATTGTTGATAAGTATATCGAGAATGGTAAATACCTTGATCAGAATCTAACGGGTGTACAAGGTGTAGAGATAATTAAATACTATGATAACTCAGAGCCATCTTACTGGCTATACACATTAAAGGTTGAGAATAGAGCTGGATTTATCAAAATGATGGAGGCAAATGGAATAGCTGCTTCTGAACTTCATAAACGTAATGATTTACATGAATACTTAAATGATAATCCTGTGGAACTACCAAATTTAGATCAGTTCTATGAAAAGATGGTACACATTCCATGTGGGTGGTGGGTCACTAAAGATGACTGCGATAAGATGATTGAATTAATTCGGAAAGGTTGGTAATGATTCCTATTTTTAAACCGTATATGCCAAATGATATTTTGCCTGAACTAGAGAATATTCTATATTCAGGTCAATTAGCATATGGAAAATATGGGAAACTATTTGAATCAGAATTAGCAAAATTTATAGGGAATCCACACGTAATATCTGTGAATTCTTATAATCAAGCTATGCTATTAGCTTTGTCGATATTAGATTTAAAGCCAGGGGATGAGATAATCGCATCCCCTGTAAGTTGTTTGGCATCTAATCAGCCTTTTGTGATTAAGGGACTCAAGGTCGTGTGGGCTGATGTTGACCCAAATACTGGTTCGCTATGCGTTGCCGATGTTAAGAAAAGAATCACTGCAAAAACAAAAGCGATATTTCATAATCATTTTTGTGGTTATTTAGGTGATATAGCAGCAATTAATCAATTAGCTAAAGATCATGGTCTTTGGATTGTTGATGATTGTATTGAAGCATTCGGTTCAGAATACAACACCCAAAAAACAGGAAATTTAGGCGCCGACTTAACAGTATTTTCTTTCCAAACAGTTCGATTACCAAATACTGTAGACGGGGCGGCAATAAGCCTTTCTTCTAAAGAATTATATGAGAAAGCAATTCTCATGCGTGACTACGGTATAGATCGAAAGGATTTTAGAACCTCAGCGGGTGAAATTAATCCAAATTGTGATATCACTTTAGAGGGTTATGGTGCAACGCTTAGTGAAATTAATTCATATATTGGTTTGAAGCAAATGGATAATTTGTCTAGTTTGTTAGAAAAACAAAAGGCAAATGCGATAGATTGGAATAATAGAATTCAAGAAGTTCCATTTATAAAACCTCTAAAATTAATACCTAATACTCAGCCAAATTATTGGGTTTTTGGTGTCTTATGTGAGGATAAAGCACAAGCTTTACAAAATTTCCGTAATCAAAATTGGTATGCAACAGGAGTTCATATCAATAACAATATTTACTCTGTTTTTAATAATGCTGAAAACTTAAATGGAGTTAATGATTTTATGAATAAGTTTCTAGCGTTACCCTGTGGTTGGTGGGTAAAGGAAACTGAAATATAGGTTGATCAATATGTATGAAATTAAGTTGATAGTACACAAAGAAATAACTGAGAATGAATTAAATGACATCATCAGAATTAAATCTGCACAATGGCATTATAGCTATGCTGAGCAATTGCAGTGGATAAAGAAAAATATAAAGGACTCAGATATTCATGTGCTGTTATCTTTGAATGGGAAAAATGTGGCTTATTTAAATTTAATTGACATTGATTTGTTTATAGAGGAAATGGTGATAAAAGGTTTTGGTGTTGGTAATGTATGTGCAATTGAAAAGGGTCAGGGTTATGGATTTAAATTAATGGAAGTAGCGAATAAGACTATAATTGAGTTAAATAAAGTTGGATTATTGTTTTGCAAGGAACCATTGTTGAAATATTATAGTTCTTTAGGCTGGGTTGAATTAGACCAAGCTGAATATAATATTAATTGTGGGAATAGCAAGGTCATGGTTTTTAACACTAGAAATGGTGTTTTTTTTAAGTATGATGGGATTCTTTTTTAATTCATGCAGTCTTTTTAGTGCGTTTCAAATTATTTAATTTGGCTGAACTTTTTAAGGTTTATATATTTTAAAGTTAATTTGAAGGTTGGCAACATGAGTACAGGTTTTTAACAGAGTGGATAAAGTTACTAAAAATATTGTTGCTAACTATTTAGGTAAGCTATGGGGCTTTGTATCTATATTTATCTTTGTACGCTTATATATTGATTTGTTAGGTATTGAATCATACGCAATAATAAATTTTTATACAGTAATATTGGGGCTGTTAGTATTTGCTGATGCTGGTTTAACTGCAACTTTAACAAGAGAGTTGGCAAGAGATATTAATGTAGAAACAAAAGCCAACTTGGTTTATACCTTTGAGAGAATTTATCTAGGTATATGTTTTTTATTAATGGCTTTAGTTGTGGTTTTTGCAGGCTATATTGCAAAGAATTTTTTAAAATCTGACCATTACTCAATTGATAATGTGGCATATTTCTTAAGACTAATTGGTGTGGGTGTTGCATTACAACTTTTTTCCACGTTGTATGAGGGTGGGTTAAATGGTTTGCAGCATCAGGTTTTAACAAATAAAGTTAAAATTATATGGAGCGCTTTTAGGTCTGGTATAGTGTTAATACCATTATATTTTATCCCCAAATTAGAAATATATTTTTGGTGGCAAGTAATTTGTAATATCATTCTTTTATTCGTATTTAGAAATTTATTGTATAATTATTTGGCTACAAGAGAACTAGTATTTTCAATAGATTTGTTTAAATCGGTCTCAAAATATGCATTGGGTATGATGGGGATTGCTTTTATTTCTGCTATAAATATACAAAGTGATAAGTTGATAACAAGTAAATACTTGGGCCTTACTGAGTTTGGTTATTATTCAATTGCAAGTACACTTGCACAAGTTCCAACCATTATAGCTAGTCCTATTGTTATCTCAGTTTTTCCATTATTTACTGGTTATGTTTCACAATTTAATATCGATAAACTAAGTGAAACATATCATAAATATTCTTTTTTAATTACTGCAGTAGTTGCTCCAGTTGTATTTTGCATTGCATTTTATTCTATTCCATTAATTACGTTGTGGACTGGTAAGCCTGAAATTTCCTTAGCTACGAATTATGTAGTGAAATTTTTGGTTTTAGGTGGATTCTTCCTGTGTATGCAACTGACCCCCTTTTATCTTGCTTTAGCTAATGGTTTTACAAAAATAAATTTGTATTTAGGAGTTGTTTGCTTGATGACTGTCATTCCCTTAATGATATTTAGTATTAAGAATTATGGTATGTTAGGCGCTACTATTCCTTGGTTATTTGTTAATTTAATTAGTTTTTTTATCATAGGCTTATACGTTGTAAATAGATTTTTAGCAGGACATACTTTTAGGTGGTTGATGTTTGATATTTTTCTACCTACATTAATTACTATAGTCATTGGTGCTTTTGTAATCTCATTTCCTGTTTCTACGAAGCTTCCTTATGCATTTATTATTGAGTCAATAGTTATTGGTTTATCCAGTGTTGTTATTAATATAATGATCTATAATAAATGCAATCCGTCAAATAAATTATTTAATCTTGTAAGGAGTGGCAGCAAATGAGGCCTCTTTTAAGTATTGTTATACCCTCAAAAAATCGGTATTCAACCTTAATAAATCTAGTCCAAAAACTTTTAGATTGGAATAGTAGTGATTATGAGATTGTAATTCAAGATAATTCTGAAGATAATGCTCCAATTAAAGATTTTTTAATCAACTATAGTAATGATCCACGATTAAAATATTTTCATAATCTTAACCATGTTACAGTTTGTCAGAATTCTGAGGATGCAATTGATAATTCAAGTGGTGAGTATGTTTGCTTTTTAGGCGACGATGATGGAATTATCAAACAGTCTTTAGATATAGTTAAATGGATGAAAAAGCATGATGTTGATTCATTAAATTGCAAACAAGGATCATATTGCTGGCCAGAATATAGATACAAAAATTGTGGGAAGAAAAAATCTTTAGCTGGTATGTTGATTTATCACTCTCATAATGGTGATTTATATCAACAAGATGCGATTTCTGGGCTAAATTCCTTGTTGGAAAATGGATGCTTGACTTTGAATGGAATAACTAGGCTTTACCATGGAATTGTGTCTAGGGAAACTTTGAACTTATTAAAAGCGAAAACAGGTACATATTTTCCTGGCTCCATTGCTGACATGTCTTCAGCGGTTGGGTTAGTCTTTTTTGCTAAGAAGCATTATTATTTAAATTTTCCTCTCATAATTTCAGGAGCTTCTGGTTCAAGTTATGCAGGTAAAGGAGCTAAAAAGAATAATCATACTGCTTTTGAACATCAGCCTTGGTTTGCTAAAGAAACAATAGAAGAATGGTCTGACAAACTTCCAAAACGTATTGTTGGGCAGACTGTCTGGCCTGATGCAGCAATGAGTGCATTAAAGAAAGTAGGCCATGCTGATTTAATTTCTAAATTAAATTTTCCACTAATTTATGCTGAATATTTGTCGGAATTTCCAGAGTTTACTGAAGACTTTGAGTTGTTTTTACAATTGCGGTATAGTGTTGAGGAAGTACAAGCTATAAAAGTTCAGATTAATTCATATATGAAGCGGATTGCTAGATCAAAATGGCGATATTGGGCAAAGGTTTATAGTATTTATTTTGGTATCAATAAATTTCTAAATATTGAACGCCTCGATGCTAGTTCAGTCGGAGAGGTTTTAACTAAGCTTGAGTCGAAAGTTGAAAATGAAAGAAAAACTGGGAATAGTCATTTTTACCAGATATTAAATAGTTAATTTAATAGATCGATTAATTTTAATATTTCTATGGGTAGCTGGGTAATATAAGATGATTCAGATGGTTTGTTCTGTAGTTAAAATTATAGGATATTTAGAGTGACAATTTATATCCTTTTTGTTGTTGTCCTTATAGCCTTGCTGATATTGAACTCTTTAATAAAGACGGATATCCAACTTTTTCAAAAAATTGCATTCATTTTTATTGTTTTCTTTGTTGGTTTTAGATTTGAAACTGGTTACGATTGGGCTATGTATCGTAACTTTTTTGAGTATGATACTTTTCATCATACTATAGAATTTGGTTATGTTTTTTTAATAAAATTCTTAAGAGTTTTTTTTGATGACTTCCAAAGTCTATTCTTCTTTACTGCCTTAGCTACTTTTCTATTTTTATATCTTGGTATAAAAAAATATACCAACCACTCAAGTATTGCAATATTAATTTTTGTCCTTATACCTGGGTTGTTTTTAAATACTTTTTCTATTATGAGGCAAGAGCTAGCAATAGTAATTGCTTTTTATGCTTTTTCATTCTTGAGAGATAAGAAGTTCTTTATTTATCTTTTATTGATGATTTTGGCATTTTCTTTTCATTATACTGCAGCGATTGCATTTGTGACTCATCTGCTTGTATGGAAATATGCTCCAAAAGTTAAATATAATTACTATTACTTTTTAATTTTATTTTCAATGTTGTTTTTAGGTTTTAATATTGGGAATTTAGTATATTATTTTGCTAAAGGTGCAAGGTATGAGTTTTATCAGGCAGGAGAGTCTGTAAGTTTTATTAAAATTTTAATATTAAATGCCTTGGCATTAGTCTATGTATACCTTTCCCCAAGGATTATTGAAAAGAATAAATATAATATTTATATTGTCGCTTTATTTGTGATGAATATTGTTTATTTGAATGTTTTTTCTTCTGTAATTGCATTATCTCGGTTCTCATACTACTTTAAAATTTTTGAAATAGTGTTGGTCGCTGAATTGTTATTTATTTTTGATAAAAAAATTCGTGTTTTAGTATTAATATCATTGGTTCTTTTATATTCTGTTTTGTATGTAGGGGCCCTCAAAGTTGATATGGCTGAGACAAGAACTGTAAATAATTTGGTACCTTATAAAAATATTTTTTTTGATAAGTAAATGTATGAGGATTTGTTGAATTATTTTAATTGTTCTTGTATATAAGCTGGCGAAAATCATATGAGTGTTTTAGTTGAGTAATTTTATATATGTCAGTATCTGTAATTATTCCTTGCTTTAACTCGGAAATGACGATTGAAAGAACAGTTAACTCTGTTTTTAACCAAACATTTAAGCCGACAGAAGTAATATGTGTGGATGATGGTTCCTCCGATTCTACAATATCTATTTTAAAAAAGTTAAAAGAAGTATCACCTGCGGAGATTTCTTTTTTAATAATTCAACAAGAGAATAGTGGCCCTTCTAGAGCACGCAACAATGGCGTGCTTAGATCAAATTGTGAATATATTGCTTTTTTAGATTCTGATGATGTTTGGCATGCTCAAAAAATGGAGGTTATGCTCCAGTTTGCATTAAAGTATGATCTCGACTTTTTATATCATTTGTATTCACCATTGCCTTCTGATGAAGAAATTTGTTTGGAAAATATTATTTTAAAAAAGAAAAAAAGATATTCTTTTGTTTTAAAAAACTTTATTGCTACTCCTACTGTCTTTGTTAGAAAAAATAAATTTCCTGGATTTCCTGAACATCTATCATACTGTGAAGATTATTGTTGCTGGCTTATGTCAATTCAAAGCAATTTCTATTTTATTGATAAACCTTTAGCTAATGGCTTTAAAAAACCACTTGGTGAGAGCGGTTTATCTAGTAATATTTATAAAATGCATAAAGGATTTATTGATGCATTATTATATTTAAGAGAAAAGAAAAAAATTTCCTTAGTTTTTTTCTTGTTAGCTTATATTTTCGAATATTTGAAATTCCCACTAAGATATTTTAGGTAGTTTATGGTTATTGCATCAATAGTTTTATACAAACACACTTATGATGATTTGAAAGATACTTTAAATTGTCTATCGAGTTCTAATGCCGTTAAAAAAATTATCTTGGTTGATAATGATCATAGTGATTGGGCAAATACGTACAAAAATGAAAAAGTAGTTTATTTGAAGTCAAATGGTAACTTTGGATTTGGTTATGGTCATAATTTTGCAATTCAAAAATATGCTGATGGAGGCCCCCTTTTTCTTGTCTGCAATCCAGATATTCGTTTTGAGCAAAAAGAATTTGAGAACTTGGTTAAATATGCCTTGGCTAGGGAAGAAGGATTATTTCTACCTAAAATTTTATATCCGAATGGAGAAAATCAATTTGGTGCTAGGTTACTTCCAACACCAATGAATTTGTTTTCAAGACGGTTCTCTCAGAAGTTGGCTGCTAAATTGGATAGAAAATATTTATTACAAAATTTTCACATAGAGAAACCTGTGTTTGCACCCTATCTTTCAGGATGCTTTATGCTGTTTAAGTCAGATGCTTTATTAAATTTAAACGGATTTGATGAGCGATACTTTATGTATATGGAGGATATTGACTTATCAAGACGGTGTGCAGAGAAATTTGGAGCATTATATTGCCCACAGTTTTTTATAACTCATGTACATGAAAAAGCTTCTTATAAAAGTGGTTTGTTGCTCAAGGCACATATACAAAGTGCTTTTCATTATTTTAATAAGTGGGGATGGATTTATGATCCTAATCGCAAAATACTTAATAAACAATGCTTAAAATCTATTAGTATGCAATATGAAGATGTTAAGTAAGAAATATTTTTGAGTTGAATAGAAATGGGTGAGTGATTTTATAGTTGCATTGGAGAGTTTTTTCGTTTTTGAAATATTTCATGGTTTTTGCAAGATTTTGTAATTACTGTATGTATGATGCTTTGATCTTTACGAATTATCTTGTTGATAGAGTAAATTAATATCTGCTGTTTATGCTTTTTTCTTGGATTAATGTAGAGTGTTAGAAATGGTTTTATTTATAAATTTTTAAGGGTTGAGATGTTTTTAATAGAGTTGTCTGTGATTCAGGTTTTCATGATTTTAAGTTGCATTTATTATCTTATCAATGTTTTGCAGTTATTCTGTATTTAATTGATTGTGGTTTTTTAAACATTATCTTGATTTTTTAAAGATTAATTTTTAACTAATTAAAGAATAATTGAAATGTATTTTAAGTTATAGTTTTATAATCTTAAGTTTTCATTCATTATTCATAGTATTGAGACAGGTTTTTTTTGCGTGAAATGTATGGTATTAAGTACAAGTTTGTAAGATAAGGGTTCAAGTAATTGTTGGTTATAAGATATCTTCCCCAGTAAAGAGATACATTATTGAAGAGTCCGAGGTCTTTGCTTATGACAATATTTAACGTTTAGTTATGTATCTGAATTAATTAAATTGTTTAATTTTTTTGTAAAAAAATTATGTAAAACAATAGCGTTTTCAAGATGACATTAGAAATATATGCTAAAATTTGTATGGTTTAATGGAACTGTATTATTGTTAAAGTATGGTTAAAAAAGCAGCTTTTTTAAGGCATTTAGATCGATCTGGGTATACTATTCTTCAGGTTTAAATTTTAATGATTTCTTTTTGCTAGGTTGCTACAAGTCTTAGAAACCATTTGAGTGCTATTATATGAAAAGGCTTTTAGACATTCTTATTAGTTCGTTGGCAATAATTTTGTTATTACCTGTTTTTTTAATTGTTGCTTATAAAGTTCGAAAAAATTTAGGTTCTCCAATTTTCTATCTACAAGAGCGTCCAGGAAAGCATGGAAAGCTGTTTAAAATGATAAAATTTCGATCTATGAGAGATGCTTTGGATGCTGAAGGGAATGCATTGCCTGATGATCAACGAATTACCCCATTTGGACATAAATTAAGGGCTACTACTTTAGATGAGATGCCTCAATTATTGAATGTTTTAAAGGGTGAAATGAGCATTGTTGGTCCTCGACCACAGATGCCAGAGTTTTTAGAACATTATACGCCTTACCAAATGCGTCGCCATGAAGTAAAACCAGGAATGACAGGACTGGCTCAAGTGAATGGACGAAATAATTTATCTTGGGAAGAAAAATTTGATTTAGATGTTAAATATGTCGAAACTCATAATATTTCCCTAGATTTTAAAATTATGTTCAAGACTGTTAGTGTTATGCTCAGAAAAGAAGGCATCAACTCACCAGATCAGGTTGTTGGTGCAACTCGTTTCACAGGTTCAGAGTCTCAATCAAACTCCTTAACAAAGTAAAGATTTACAGAAAATGGTTAAAAAAGCAATCTTACCAGTCGCTGGTTTAGGTACACGGTTCTTACCGGCAAGTAAGTCTATCCCAAAAGAAATGGTTACCGTAGTTGACCGTCCAGCGATTGAGTATGTGGTGCGTGAAGCGGTTGAAGCGGGTATTGAACAAATTATTTTGGTCACGCATTCATCTAAAGTGTCGATTGAGAACTATTTTGATCGTAATTTTGAGCTGGAAACAACCTTAGAGCAAAAAAAGAAATTTGATCTACTTAAAGAAATTACTGATATTTTACCAAAACATGTCAGTGTCGTGAGTGTCCGTCAACCACAGCCGCTTGGGCTTGGACATGCGGTACTTTGTGCTAAAGACATTATTGGTAATGATGCTTTTGCAATATTGTTACCTGATGTTTTGGTAAAAAATCAGTCAACAGTTAATGACCTTTCCTTGATGATTCAACGTTTTGAGCAGTCTAAGGCTGCACAAATTATGGTGGAAGCAGTGCCAGACCATTTGGTTGACCAATATGGTATTGTGGATGTTACTGCATCACCGCATGAAGGTGAAAGTATTGTCATGCAAGGTATTGTAGAAAAACCGGCAGTAGGCACAGCGCCTTCGAATTTATCCGTAGTTGGCCGTTATATTTTACCAGCTCAGATTATGGCGCTTTTGGAAAATACGCCACGTGGTGCAGGAAATGAGATCCAGCTTACCGATGCGATTGCGGCATTGCAACAATCGGAAACAGTTGAAGCTTATCGTATGAAAGGACAAACCTTTGATTGTGGTAGCAAACTCGGCTATCTAAAAGCTGTATTACACTATGGAATTGAACATCCAAAATTAGGCACAGATTTTAAGAGCTTAATCCAAGAATTGGCTCTCTAGATTGGGGAGCAAATATTAATGAAAGTTGCAATTTTTGGTAATACTTTATATGCAGGCGTCATGTCTGCATTATTGTCTGAATCTGGGCACTTTGTTTATTGGTGTTCACAACTCGATAAAGCCGTAGAAGGGCAACAATATTCATTTCATGATGAGCATGTAAGTCAGTTATTAGAGAAGCAATTAAGTACTGGTTTTTTGAGTTATCGTGATCTGAATGGTATTCCACTCGATATTGATGTTTATCTGTTTAGTTTTAATCAGACACAAGAGCAGCAAGTTTTTCAACTTTTGCAGTCGTTAAAACAGAGACCGATTATTCATCCTAAACTTATGATTAATGCGTCAACCTTTGGTTTACAAGGCACAGAGCGTTTCCAGCAGATTCTATCCAAGGATGACTGGGTCTATTTACCCGATACGATTCAAGAAGGAAATGCTTTACATAGTTTAACTCAAGCCAAACAACTGATTGTAGGGTGTATCCAGACTGATGTTCAGATCAAAGTAAAAGAATTGCTTCGACCTTTTTTCCCTCTGGAACAGCAATATCTGTTTATGCCAATTTTAGATGCTGAATTTACCAAACTCAGTATTTCAGGCATGTTGGCGACACGGATCAGTTATATCAATGACTTGGCTGTGGTGGCTGAAAAGCTTGGGATTGATATTGCTTCAGTGCGACAGGGCATGGCGGCAGATAACCGGATTGGTTCAGCCTACTTAGCGCCAGGTGCTGGATTTGGCGGTGAAAACTTTTCTCATGATATTTTGACACTTTCTAATACGGTGGCAAATACTGGGGTGAAAAGCCAATTGCTAGGCCAAGTCTGGGAAATTAACGAGCAGCAAAAAGAAATCCTGTTTCGTAAGTTCTGGAATTATTACCACGGTGACTTGCAAGGTAAATCCATTGCGATTTGGGGGGCATCTTTTAAAGAAAATACCTCCAGTATTCAACAATCACCGATTCACCAAATGCTGGCTGCACTTTGGGCACAAGGGGTAACAGTTTATCTTCATGACCCTCAGGCATTAGATGAAATTAGATTGATGTATGGGCAACGTGATGACTTAGTCCTCTGCGAAGATCAGTATGATGCAGTGAGAAATGTATATGGTCTTTGTGTACTGACCGCTTGGAAACAATATTGGAGCCCCGAATTTAAGCAACTTGAACGGCTTATGGCGCATCCTTTAATTTTGGATGGTCGCAATATTTATGACCCAGATTATGTTAAAGCGCAAGGTTTTGCATATATGGGGGTGGGACGATAATGATGATCAAGCAGACTCAACCTTTTGCAATCAAGGTACCAGCTGAGGTGCTTAAGCATTTGTCCTCTTTACAACAGCAGTTTAAAAAGACCCATCTAAAAACATTATTCGAAGTTGATCCTACACGCTTTAAATGTTTTTCGGTTGAATATGATCAAATTGTTTTAGACTTTAGCAAGCATCGGATCAACCAGACTATTTTAAATAGTCTGGTTGATCTGGCACAGGCCCAAGATCTAAGACCATGGATCAAAAAGTTATTTTCATCAGAGCAAGTGAATTACACTGAGCATCGGGCAGCGATGCATTGGGCTCTGCGTTTACCTCAATCAAGCGAGAACTTTTCCGAGATTAATCAAGCGGTACACCAACAGCTTGAGCGTATGTATGCCTTGGTGGATAAAATCCATGCGGGGCAGTATCGTGGTGCGACAGGTGAAGTGATTCAGGATGTGGTCAATATTGGAGTCGGTGGGTCCGATTTAGGACCATTGATGGTGACACATGCACTGTCCGATTTTAAAGTTACAACCACAAAGCCTTTAGATGTACATTTCGTTTCAACGATGGACGGTAGTCAGCTATCGGAATTGCTACATCAGCTTCGTCCTGAAACAACTTTATTTATTATCTCGTCAAAATCATTTGGTACCATTGATACGCTTTCTAATGCACAGACCGTACGTCAATGGCTAGAAAAGGCATTGGGCCATAATGAGAAGATTCTGCAAAATCATTTTATTGGGGTTTCGACTAAACCTGAGAAAATGACGGAATGGGGCATTGCTACTGACAAGCAACTGTTGCTCTGGGATTGGGTCGGCGGTCGTTATTCGCTCTGGTCATGTATTGGCTTACCAATTGCATTGACCATTGGTGTAGAGGGCTTTAAGCAACTGCTTGCAGGAGCGCATGCCATTGATCAGCATTTCCAGACCGCACCATTTCAGCAGAATATTCCTGTCCTGATGGGTCTTTTAGGTGCCTGGAATAATAATTTCTTGGATATCCAGACCCATGCAGTTCTGCCTTATGATGGCCGTCTCAAGTATTTCGCGGCATATTTACAGCAACTTGAAATGGAGTCGAATGGTAAGTCGATTCAACGCAATGGTGAAAAGGTCAGCTCGGCTACTTGCCCGATTGTTTGGGGGGAGGTAGGGCCGAATGCACAACATGCCTTTTACCAGTTGCTTCATCAAGGTACCCATTCAGTTAGTTGTGACTTTATTGCGCCTGTAAAACGTTATAATGCGAATCAATTTACCTATGCTGAAAGTGCAGAGGCATTGGCTGAGCAGCATCATTTGGCCTTATCAAATTGTCTGGCACAGTCACGTTTATTGGCCTTTGGGAATCAAGCACTTGCGGTAGATGAGCTAAAAGACTTACCAACTTATAAGCAATATGAAGGTAATCAACCGAGCTCCACCATTTTACTTAAAGAGCTGAATCCTTATAGTCTAGGGATGTTGATTGCGATGTATGAACATAAAGTCTTTGTACAGTCGGTACTCTGGAATATTAACCCCTTTGATCAATGGGGGGTGGAAAAAGGCAAAGAGATTGCCAATCAACTTTTGCCAATTTTAAATCGTGAGCAGGATGATTTATCTCCTTTTGATGCATCTACGCAAGGTTTGTTGAAAATATTGTTGGGAAAGGCGGATGGCTAAGATTTTAGTCACTGGTGGTGCAGGTTATATTGGTTCACATACCTGTTTAGAGTTACTTCATGCAGGTCATGAAGTTATTGTCTTTGACAATCTTTCGAATAGCTGTGAAGAATCACTGATTCGTGTGCAAAAGTTGGCGAATAAAGCGTTGGTTTTTGTGAAAGGTGATATTCGTGATCAAAAAGGCTTGGATCAAGTCTTTCAGGATCATTCGATTGATGCTGTGATTCATTTTGCCGGTTTAAAAGCAGTTGGTGAGAGTCAACAAATTCCCTTGACTTATTTTGATCACAATATTGCAGGTAGTGTACAACTATTTAAATCCATGAAAAAAGCAGGTGTTTATACCTTGGTATTTAGTTCGTCCGCTACAGTATATGGTGAATTGAACCCATCCCCGTATCAGGAAGATATGCCGTTAAACTTACCTAACAATAATTATGGTTATACCAAACTGATTATCGAGCAGATGCTGCAAAAATTAGCACAAGCAGACGCATGTTGGTCTATTGCCTTGCTACGTTATTTTAATCCAGTCGGTGCCCATAAAAGTGGCCAGATCGGTGAAGATCCACAAGGCATTCCGAACAACCTTATGCCTTATGTCACCCAAGTGGCGGTCGGTCGTCGTGAAAAGTTATCTATTTATGGTAATGACTACCCAACAAACGATGGGACTTGTGAGCGGGATTTTATTCATGTCGTTGATTTGGCATCGGCGCATGTTTTGGCGGTTAGCAATCGCTTAAAAAATCAAGGATGTCGGGCATGGAATATTGGGACAGGCACTCCGATTTCGGTTTTACAAATTAAAGAAACTTTTGAACGTGTAACTGGGATTCTAATTGCTGCAGAATTTGCTGACCGCAGAACAGGAGATTTAGCAGCCTTTTATGCAGATGCCTCACGGGCTAAAGCTGAACTTGGCTGGCAGCCTCAATATACTTTGGAAGATATGTTAGCAGACAGCTGGAATTGGCAGAAGCAGAATCCAAACGGCTTCAATTAACGATAAAAGCAATAAAAAAGGAGCAAGATGCTCCTTTTTTATTGGAAATAAATTAACCCTGAATTAAAGTAGTTAATTCATCAACATAATGCTGCATCGGTTGCGGATTTTGATCGGCGCGGCTCTCAATATTTAAGCGCAATAATGGCTCAGTATTCGAAGCACGAACATTTAAACGCCATGCGCCAAAATCAAGGCTGACGCCATCAGTACGATCGACCTGCGGATTTTTGTCGGCATAATGGTCAAAGATTTTTTGTACAGTCTTTTGCGTGTCTGCCACTTTAAAGTTGATTTCACCGCTGCATGGGAATTTGGCAATCATGTTTTCAACCAGGGTTGAAAGTGATTGTCCCGTTTCTGAGAGCAGAGCGATGCTGAGCAACCAAGGAATCATGCCACTATCACAGTAAGCAAAATCACGGAAATAGTGATGGGCACTCATTTCCCCGCCATACACGGCATTGTGTTCACGCATGACATCCTTAATAAACGCATGTCCAGATTTAGATTGTACTGCGATGCCTTGGTATTGATCGACGATATCAAAGGTATTCCAGACCAAACGTGGATCATGCACAATCTTTTCACCTGATTGTTTGATCAGGAAGGCCTGTGCCAATAAACCAACGATGTAATAGCCTTCGATAAACTGACCTTTTTCATCGAACAGGAAGCAACGGTCAAAGTCGCCATCCCAGGCAATGCCCATATCCGCTTGATGCTGAAGCACTGCATCACGGGTACTGTCGCGGTTTTCAATCAAGATTGGGTTGGGAATGCCATTTGGGAACGTGCCATCGGCTTCATGGTGAATTTTGATAAATTCTACGGGAATATTCAGTTGTTGGAATTTTTGTTCAATGGCATCAATGACATGGCCCGCTGCGCCATTGCCTGCATTCACGACCAGTTTAAGCGGTTTGATTTTCTGTGGATCAATATAAGTCAGTAGGTGCTCAATGAATTCAGGCAAAATATTGTAGTGTTGCGTGGTGCCTTTTTCGACAACTTCTGCGAATTGACCAGATTCTGCCAGCGCTTGAATCTCTTTTAAGCCTGTCTCTGCACTAATGGGGCGTGCATTCTCACGTACCAATTTCATGCCGTTGTAATCCATCGGGTTGTGGCTGGCAGTCACTTCGATACCGCCTTGTACATCCAAATGGAAGGCGGCGAAATAGACTTCTTCTGTCCCAGTCATGCCTAAATCAAGCACATTTACGCCTGCATCATTCAAACCATGAATTGTCGCTTGTTTAAGGCCTTCACTACTTAAACGGATATCACAACCAATCACCACGGTTTTAGGCTGGTAGATCTGTCCATAGGCACGACCAATGTTATAGGCAATCTCTTCATTGAGTTCTGTGCCGAGTTTGCCACGAATATCGTAGGCTTTAAAGCAAGTCAGTTGAGTCATATTGTTCAATTCATAGTGATGTGATTTGAGTTGTGAACACATTATACCGATATCGCTAAAAAGTCATATTTATCGTGTTTAGCTTGTTTGTGTCCAACTCATCATTTTCTCGCTTAATCAGCATGCCTTACTGTTTATACGACTTTAGTCTAGCGTGAATAATAGGGCTTCATTAAAAGGGATTGATTTAGTTTAATTATTATTGGTCATACCAATTATTGGTGTGATAGTGGGGTTGCGCCTGATAATTCGTACAATTAAGATGGATTTAGATTGCAAATAGGTGGGATTTGCTTATTTGTTTAATATTGGTCATACCAATATTAAAAAGATTCATTAAATATCGAAGTGAAAACAAAATGACGCCCAGCATTTCAAGGAGATGAGAATGCTTAATGTGTGGCAACAACTTTATGATCCTTTCAATAATATTTGGTTATCCAGTGCCGTTGCGCTGATCCCGATTATTTTCTTCTTTTTAGCTTTGGCAGTGTTTCGTATGAAAGGCAGTGTCGCGGGGACTTGTACCGTGATTATTGCTTTGCTGATAGCGCTGTTTTCTTATCAAATGCCAGCTGAAATGGCATTTGCTTCTGTTGTTTATGGTTTTTTTTACGGTTTGTGGCCGATTTCGTGGATTATTATCGGGGCGGTATTTCTGTATAAAATTTCGGTGAAGACTGGGCAGTTCGATGTGATTCGTTCCAGTATTTTGTCGATCACTGAAGATCAGCGTTTGCAGATGCTCTTGGTCGGTTTTGCCTTTGGTACCTTTTTAGAAGGCGCAGCAGGTTTTGGTGCGCCTGTGGCGATTACCGCAGCCCTGTTGGTCGGTTTAGGTTTTAAACCGCTATATGCTGCGGGTCTTTGTCTGATCGTGAATACGGCACCTGTGGCCTTTGGTGCGATGGGGATTCCAATTATTGTGGCAGGGCAAGTGTCGGGTGTAGAGACCATGGAAATCAGCCAGATGGTCGGTCGCCAGTTGCCTTTTTTAACCATTATTGTGCTGTTCTGGATTATGGCGATCATGGATGGCTGGCGTGGTGTGAAAGAAACTTGGCCAGCGGTACTGGTCGGTGGTAGTGCTTTTGCTATTGCGCAATACCTGACCTCGAATTTTCTAGGGCCAGAATTGCCTGATATTACCGCTGCGATTGCCTCATTGGTCAGCCTGACCCTATTGTTCCGCGTCTGGAAACCAAAGCATATTTTCCGTTTTGACATGACCGATGAACAAGCAGCAAACCAAGCGGCTTCATCTCAACAGTGCTATAGCATTGCCCAGATTGCTAAAGCATGGTCGCCGTTTATGATTTTAACCGTGATGGTGACGATTTGGAGTATCCAACCGTTTAAAGCGCTGTTTGCCAAAAACGGTGCCTTGGCGGACTGGATGTTTAAAATCGAAGTCCCGTATCTGCATAAACTGGTGGAAAAAATGCCGCCGATTGTGCCAGAAACCACGGCCTATGAAGCGATCTATAAATTTGACTGGTTCTCTGCCACAGGTACGGCTATTTTTATTGCGGCCATCATCACCATCATTTTTCTGAAAATGAAAACCCGTGATGCGGTCAGTACTTTTGCGGAAACATTAAATGAATTAAAAACCCCGATTTATTCGATTGGCATGGTATTGGCCTTTGCCTTTATTGCCAATTACTCAGGCCTGTCTGCGACACTGGCTCTGGCACTTTCACATACTGGCCATGCCTTTACTTTCTTCTCTCCATTTTTGGGTTGGTTGGGTGTCTTCCTGACGGGTTCCGATACCTCATCCAATGCCTTGTTCTCGGCTTTGCAGGCGACCACGGCACAGCAAATTGGGATTCCAGAAGTGTTACTGGTGGCTGCCAATACCAGTGGAGGCGTAACGGGCAAGATGATTTCACCGCAATCGATTGCGATTGCCTGTGCCGCGGTGGGTTTGGTTGGAAAAGAGTCAGACTTGTTCCGTTTCACGGTAAAACATAGCATCATATTTACTGTCTTTGTCGGCATCATCGTCACGGTTCAGGCTTACCTACTGCCGTGGATGATTCCATAACGCTAATCAAGGAAATGTGATGAGAATCTCTGATCAAGTGGTCATGAAATTACAGGCGCTCATTGGGCAACGCCAGATGAAACAAGGTGATCGCTTACCTGCCGAGCGTCAACTGGCGGCCAGCTTAGGCGTATCTCGTCCGTCCTTGCGTGAAGCGATCCAACAGTTGAATAGTCAGGGCGTGCTCAGTAGCCGCCGTGGTGATGGCACTTATATCCAACAGTTACCTGAGCAATGGCCGCAACAGCTCATCGTCAATCCGATCAGTCCTTTGATTGAAGAAGATCCACTGTATCGTTTTGATGTACAAGAAGCCCGTTTATTACTGGAAGGCGGCACGGCATGGTATGCGGCATTGCGTTCAACCGCTGAAGATCGTGCCAAAATCCATCATTATTTTGATGAGATCAGCCGTTATCAAAATGCAGGCGATTCAGCCCGAGCGGCGGTTGCAGATGCAGAATTTCATCTGGCGATTGCGGAAGCTTCACACAATATTGTGTTGATCCAGATGATGCGCGGTTTGTTTGACTTGTTGCAATACAACGTCTTGCTCGGGCGTAACAAAGTTTATAACCATCCTGTCAATGGTGACTTGCTCAGTGAGCAGCATTTTCAGGTGATGGATGCGATTGATCGTCAAGATCCCGAGGCTGCGCGCCAGGCGGTGTGTGGGCATATTGAATTTGTGATTAATCATGTACGTGCTCTGGGCGAAGACGAAGCGCGCCAGAAACGTGCAACACGTTTAACGAGAGTGGACTTAAAATGATTATTTCTTCTGGCAATGATTATCGTGCTGCGGCACAGCGTCGTTTACCGCCATTTTTATTTCACTATATCGATGGCGGTGCCTATTCTGAACATACCTTAAAGCGCAATGTACAGGATCTTTCTGAGATTGCCTTGCGTCAACGGGTATTGAATGACATGTCCGCGCTGAGTCTGGAAACCAAACTGTTTAATGAAACTCTGTCGATGCCAGTGGCATTAGCACCTGTGGGCTTAACCGGTATGTACGCACGTCGTGGTGAAGTACAAGCAGCGGTAGCAGCAGATCAAAAGGGTATTCCATTTACTTTATCAACGGTTTCCGTCTGTCCGATTGAAGAAGTGGCACCTGCAATTCAGCGTCCAATGTGGTTCCAACTGTACGTGCTGCGTGATCGTGGCTTTATGCGTAATGCCTTGGAACGTGCGAAAGCGGCAGGTTGTTCAACACTAGTGTTTACCGTGGATATGCCAGTGCCGGGTGCGCGCTATCGCGATGCGCATTCAGGGATGAGTGGTCCAAATGCGGCGATGCGTCGTTATATGCAGTCTATGTTTCATCCGCATTGGGCATGGAATGTCGGGATGTGTGGTCGTCCGCATGATTTGGGCAATATCTCGAAATACTTAGGTAAACCGACTGGGCTTGAAGATTATATCGGCTGGTTAGGTTCTAATTTCGATCCGTCGATTTCATGGAAAGATCTGGAGTGGATTCGTGAGTTTTGGGATGGTCCGATGGTGATTAAGGGTATTCTGGACCCTGAGGATGCTAAAGATGCAGTCCGTTTTGGTGCAGATGGCATCGTAGTCTCCAATCATGGTGGGCGGCAACTGGATGGGGTGCTGTCTTCTGCACGTGCTTTGCCTGCAATTGCCGATGCAGTGAAAGGCGATTTGGCGATTCTGGCAGACTCTGGCATTCGTAATGGTCTGGATGTGGTGCGGATGTTGGCCTTGGGTGCGGATACGGTGTTATTGGGCCGTGCCTTTGTTTATGCCTTGGCGGCAGCAGGTGGGCAAGGGGTATCAAACTTGCTGGATTTGATTGAGAAGGAAATGCGTGTGGCGATGACCTTAACAGGGGCTAAGTCGATTCAGGAGATTAATGCGGATTGTTTGGTACAGGCTTTGAGACTCTAAATTTTCGTATTAATACGTTGTGTGTCTATTTCTGATGAGATTGGCGAGACAGAGTCTTATCGAGAAAATTTCAATGTAAGGCACTAATTGGCGTTACTTTTTTAAAAAAGTAACCAAAAACCTTTGTTTCGATGACGGTACGTCCTTGCTACCGCATCGAAACAGGCGGCATCCTTGCCGCCGACGTGTAGCCACTTAGGTTAAGAAATTAGTTGCTGGTGCTAAACGTCACTTACAGCCTGTGTTTTGTTGGTAAGATATTGTTTTTGCAGTATAACTTTGAAAATGGATGCAATAAACAGGTTCTGTAATTGACTGCCTTTGGTCTTGCGTGCCTTTAGCCGCCACTCAGGGCAAAACCAAAGTAACAGAATGAGTTGCTTTCGTCATAACTTATATACCGTAAGACTCTGCCGTGCTGATCTAGTTTTAGCATGCATAAGATATAGCTAGATTTTATATGGATGATCCAAAGGAGCCATCATGCAAACATTTTCTCCCAAAGCGGTGATTGATCGTTTACAGCAGATTGTTGGGCGGCAACATGTGCTGAGCGATGATCAAAGTACCCGCCAGTATCGACAAGGTCGTCGTTTTGGTGAGGGTAAAGTCTTTGCAGTGGTGATCCCTGGCACCTTGCTGGAACAATGGCAGGTGCTGCAAGCAGCGATTGAAGCAGATTGTATTGTCATCATGCAAGCGGCCAATACAGGCCTGACTGGTGGTTCAACCCCCTATGGTGATGATTATGACCGCCCTGTGTTGGTAATGAGTACGCGCCGTTTAAAAGGCATTCAGGTGATTCATGACGGTCAGCAGGTGATTTGTTTACCTGGCGCGACCTTGGATAATCTGGAACAAGTCCTGAAAGGCTATGATCGTGAGCCGCATTCGGTGATTGGTTCTTCTTGTATTGGCGCTTCGGTATTGGGTGGGGTGTGTAACAATTCAGGTGGTGCCTTGGTACGCCGTGGTCCTGCTTATACGGAGTTAGCACTGTATGCGCAGGTCAATGCCCAAGGTCAGTTGGAGTTGGTGAATCATCTGGGCGTGAATTTGGGCGCAACGCCAGAAGAAATCCTGACCCGTTTAGAACAGCAGCAATATCAAGCCACAGATATTTTAGATCATGCAGAAAAACAGGCATCCGATCAGCGTTATGCGCAAGATGTCACCCAAGTCGATGCCGATAGCCCTGCACGTTTTAATGCCGATCCATCCCGTTTGTTTGAAGCCTCAGGTTCGGCAGGGAAAGTCTGCGTGTTTGCGGTACGTCTGGATACCTATGAAAAGGTAGAGAGCAATGTCTTTTATATTGGCAGCAATGATGCCGACGACCTGACTGCGATCCGTCGTTATTTATTGACTTCATTGCCAAGCTTGCCGATCGCAGGCGAATATATTCATCGTGATGCGTATCATATTGGTGAAAAATATGGCAAAGATACCTTTTTGTTTATTGAGAAATTTGGCACGGCCAATGTGCCCAAAGCTTTTGCACTGAAAGACAAGGTCGATGGCTTTTTAGAAAAATTTAAAATCAAAGGACTTACTGATCATCTTTTACAAGCCATCACTAGTTTGTTACCGAGCCATTTACCCAAACGGATGACTGAATATCGTGATCGTTATGAACATCATCTGATGTTACGCGTTGAAAATAATTGCAAAGCCCAGACCGAGCAATTTTTACAAGATTATTTTAAAGTCCATCCCTCTGGCAATTTTTTCCTTTGTGATGCGGATGAAGGGCGTAAAGCCTTTTTGCATCGTTTTGCCGTGGCAGGTGCTGCGATTCGTTATCGGGATACCCATCGGGATGAGGTTGAGGATATTGTGGCTTTGGACATTGCCTTACGTCGTAATGATCGTGAGTGGGTCGAGCAATTGCCTGCGGAGATGGAACAGCAGATCATGCATAAGCTTTATTATGGACACTTTTTCTGTCATGTGTTTCATCAGGATTATATTCTTAAAAAGGGCAATGATCCTTTAGCGATGGAACATCAAATGTGGCATTTGCTGGATGCTCGTCGTGCGGAATATCCTGCCGAACACAATGTCGGTCATTTGTATATTGCCAAGCCTGCATTGGTCAATTTTTACCAGAAACTTGATCCGAATAATTGTTTTAATGTCGGGATTGGGCACACTTCTAAATTGAAGTATTGGGGCAAGGCCAAGTCCTGACTTTAAATAAAACAGGCAATAAAAAAGGCGCCGTAGCGCCTTTTTAAATCGTTACAACTTAAGCTTTTGCAGCAGATTTTGCTAAAACTTCAGCCATAGCTTTGGCAACTTTGTATACGTTATTCATGTTCAGGCCTGCAACACAGATACGACCACTGCGTACCAAGTAGATTGCATATTCTTCACGAAGAATGTCCACTTGCTCAGCGGTTAAACCTGTATAGCTGAACATGCCTTTTTGATTCACAAGGTAGCTAAAGTCACGCTCAGGAAGGGCTTTAGTTAGCTCATCTTTTAAGATGCTACGCATTTTGATAATACGTTCACGCATCTCTTTCACTTCGCCTTGCCATTGTTGATTGAGATCAGCGTCATTTAACACTTGATCGACCAACCATGCACCTGTTGTTGGCGGGCTAGAGTAGATACGACGTACTGTTGCTTTCAACTGACCGAATGTGCATTTTGCTGCTTCAGCATCGTCACATACGAAAGTCAGACCGCCAACACGCTCACCGTAAAGTGAGAAGATTTTTGAGAACGAGTTGCTGACAATAAAGTTCAGACCTGCTTGGTCTAGGGCACGGATGGCATAAGCATCTTGTTCCATACCATCGCCAAAACCTTGATACGCGATGTCGAGGAATGGAATCAGGTTACGTTCTTTTAATACCACAATCACTTGATCCCATTGTGCTGGGTTCAAGTCTGCACCTGTTGGGTTATGGCAGCATGGGTGCAATAACACAATGCTTTGTTCTGGCAATGTTTTTAACGTAGACAACATCCCATCAAAATCAACACCACGTGTTTCAGCATCGAAGTATGGATAGAAGTTGCTCTTGATACCAGCACCATTGAAGATGGCAACGTGGTTATCCCAAGTTGGTTGGCTGACCCAAACTTCTGAATTTGGGAAGTAGGTTTTTAAGAAGTCTGCACCGACTTTTAATGCACCAGAACCACCCAATGTTTGAATTGTAGCAACACGACCTTGTTGAATTGCAGGGCTATTGGCACCAAACAATAAGGCTTGAATCGCATCACGGTAAGGTTTGAAACCTTCCATTGGTAAATAAAGCTTGGTTTGCGTATTTTTAGGGGCAATACGTTTTTGCGCTTCGATGATGGTATCAAGCTGAGGAACAATACTGTCTTCGTTATAGTACAAACCAATACTGAGGTTGACCTTTTCAGCACGTGGATCAGCATTAAACTGTTCCATCAATGAAAGGATCGGATCGCCTGCATAAGGTGGGATATGTTGAAACATTAACAATGTCCTTTTCTTCAACAAAGTGCATAGATGTCTGGGGAGGTCGGCGCTTTAGAAGCGGAACCTTTGATGCCCAATAATGTATCAATAAAGACTGCATGAAGCACGCTGTTATTTACATTTTGGTGCAGTATTTACTTACAAAATTTGTCGCTACAAGCTGATTATAAAGATTGTCTACAATCAAGCTGTCATACCATGGTCGTAGCATGAACAGTCTAAGCCTGCTCAGCCGATCAAAGCTTAGGTTTATGTGATGATTTTAAACATCATAACCTATTGTTTTATCTATTTTTATATGAGATTTTTGGCCGTGTGTTGATCAGCCGCTGAGTGATCACAATCCAGTAGAATTGAAAGCACTAGTCTAACTTACTGTCGACAATCCTATTGCATTTTTTCTTTTATCTGGTTATAAAATCATAAAAATTGTAGAGATTGTCGACAATATGCAAGATACCCTTGTTCCTCAAGCCCTCAGCACCAGTCAGGGAATGACCCTGACGGAACACGTATTCAAGCAAATTCAGTCGGCGATTGTATTGGGACATATTCCTGCGGGCAGCAAGATTTCAGAACCTGAACTGGCACGGATATATGGCATCAGTCGCGGGCCTTTACGTGAAGCGATTCACCGTCTGGAAGGGCAGAAACTGGTAGAGCGAACTGCCCATGTCGGTGCCCGTGCGGTGTCACTGTCGCTACAGCAGTTTCAAGAACTCTATCAAATTCGTGCTTCTTTAGAAGGCTTAGCCTGCAAACTCGCAGCACAGCATATTGATAAAAAACAGATTCTGGCCTTGCGTGATGTATTGCGGATGCATGCCGAGGATGAAAACTTTAAAGCAGGTAAGGGCTACTATCTACAAGAAGGCCAAGACGATTTCCATTACTGCATCATCAAAAGCAGTGGCAATAAAACCCTCGAAAAAATGTTATGCGATGAGCTGTATCACCTCATCCGGATGTATCGAATCCAGTTTTCAAATACCCCAGATCGACCAAGCAAAGCTTGGGACGAACATATCCGCATATTAGATGCGATTGCTGAAGGTGACGGTGAGCTTGCCGAAATGCTGATGCACCGTCACATCAATGCATCCTACAAAATTGTTGAGCAAACATTGCTACAAAATCAAGGAGAACAACAACATGGCTAAACAGTCTGCTGGTCAGCTATTCCGCGACGCGGTCGCAAATGAAAAACCATTACAAGTGGTCGGTGCGATCAATGCCAACCATGCGTTATTGGCAAAACGTGCAGGCTACAAAGCGATTTATTTGTCTGGTGGCGGTGTGGCGGCGGGTTCTTTGGGTTTACCAGATTTGGGTATCAGTAACCTTGATGATGTATTGACCGATGTACGCCGTATTACCGATGTCTGTGACCTGCCGTTATTGGTCGATGTCGATACAGGTTTTGGTGCTTCCGCATTTAATATCGCACGTACCACCAAGTCGATGATCAAATTCGGTGCTGCTGCGATGCATATCGAAGACCAAGTCGGTGCCAAGCGTTGTGGTCATCGTCCGAATAAAGCCATCGTGACTCAGCAAGAAATGGTCGATCGTATTAAAGCTGCGGTCGATGCACGTACCGATGACAGCTTTGTGATCATGGCACGTACTGATGCACTTGCAGTTGAAGGCTTGCAGGCAGCGATTGACCGTGCAGGGGCGTATATCGAAGCGGGTGCGGACATGCTGTTCCCAGAAGCGATCACTGAATTGGCCATGTATAAGCAATTTGCTGATCTGACCAAGGTGCCTGTTTTAGCCAATATCACCGAATTTGGTTCAACGCCATTATTTACGACGGAAGAATTGGCTTCTGCCGATGTCAGCATTGCGCTCTATCCACTGTCTGCATTCCGTGCCATGAATAAAGCAGCAGAAAATGTTTATGAGACTTTGCGTAAAGAAGGCACACAAAAGAATGTGGTTGACACCATGCAAACCCGTCAAGAACTGTATGAACGCATTAATTACCATGCGTTTGAACAATATCTTGATGGAACTTTTGCGAAGAGTAAATAATTTTACCCCCTCCTAACCTCCCCCAGAGGGAGAGGGATTTCACGAATTTAAGCCCTTCTTTCATGAAAGTCTTAGTAATCGTGAAGGCGGCATGGATGCCGCCACGTTGGGCTGCGGTAGCAGGGAAGCACCGTCAGGCCAACAAAGGATTTTTGCTTACTTTTGATCCCTCAAAAGTAAGTCCAGCCGAAGGCTTATCCTCAAATAAGATGAGAGTTCGGTAAGACACCGCTACGAAATTCACCAAAGGATATAAAAAGGACAATCTTATGAGTAGTAATGAAACAACAACAGGCTTCAAACCAAAAAAATCAGTTGCCCTCAGCGGACAAGTTGCAGGCAACACCGCACTCTGTACCGTAGGCCGCAGCGGCAACGACTTGCACTACCGTGGCTATGACATTCTTGACCTTGCCGTCGGTAGCCAATTTGAAGAAGTGGCACACCTTCTGGTACACGGCAAGCTTCCAAACAAAGCCGAACTCAAAGCCTATAAAGCAAAATTAAAAGCACTGCGTGGTTTACCCGCAGCATTGAAAACCGCACTAGAGCAACTGCCACCGTCTGCACACCCAATGGATGTGATGCGTACAGGCGTATCTGTACTCGGTTGCTTAACCCCAGAACATGAAGACCATAACGAAGCAGGTGCAAAAGACATCGCGGATAAATTAATGGCAAGCCTAGGCTCAATGTTGTTGTACTGGTATCACTTCAGCAACAATGGTCGTCGTATCGAAGTTGAAACCAATGATGACTCGATTGCTGCGCATTTCTTGCATCTATTGCATGGCGAAGCACCATCGGAAGAATGGATTCAAGCCATGCATACGTCTTTGATTCTGTACGCAGAGCATGAATTCAATGCCTCAACCTTTACGTCACGTGTGGTGGCAGGGACAGGTTCAGACATGTACTCGGCAATCACAGGCGGTATCGGGGCGTTACGTGGCCCTAAACATGGTGGTGCAAATGAAGTGGCGTTTGTGATTCAACAGCGTTATGACAATGCAGATGAAGCAGAAGCAGATATTCGTAGCCGTGTGGAGAAAAAAGAAGTGGTGATCGGTTTTGGTCACCCAGTCTATACCGTTTCTGATCCACGTAATGAAGTGATCAAGCAAGTGGCGCGTGAACTTGCTGAAGCACAAGAAAATACCAAGATGTATCTGATCGCTGAACGTTTAGAAGCGGTGATGAAAGAAGTGAAGAACATGTTCCCGAACCTCGACTGGTTCAGTGCAGTGAGCTATCACTTGATGGGCGTTCCAACGGCAATGTTTACCCCATTATTCGTGATTGCTCGTACTGCGGGCTGGTCTGCACACGTGATTGAGCAACGTCAGGACGGCAAAATCATTCGTCCAAGCGCCAACTATACTGGCCCTGAAAATCTTGAATTCAAACCATTGGCGGAGCGTGGTTAATGAACACAAAATATCGTAAACCGCTGGCGGGTACCCAGCTCGAATACTATGACGTGCGTCAAGCCGTTGAAGATATTCAGCCAGGCGCATATGCGACTTTGCCGTACACCTCGAAAGTGTTGGCTGAACAGCTGGTGCGTAAAGCTGATACAGAAAATTTAACTGAATACTTAAAACAACTGATTGAACGCCGTCAAGATACTGATTTCCCTTGGTATCCAGCGCGCGTGGTCTGTCACGACATTTTAGGTCAAACCGCATTGGTGGATCTTGCGGGTCTGCGTGATGCGATTGCAGACAAAGGCGGTGATCCTTCCAAGGTGAACCCCGTTGTGCCAACCCAGTTGATCGTTGATCACTCTTTGGCAGTGGAGTTTGGTGGCTTTGATCCTGACGCGTTTGAGAAAAACCGTGCAATCGAAGATCGTCGTAACGAAGACCGTTTCCACTTTATTGAGTGGACCAAAACCGCTTTTAAAAATGTCGACGTGATTCCTGCGGGCAACGGCATTATGCATCAGATCAACTTGGAGAAAATGTCTCCAGTGATTCAAAACCGTGACGGCTTGGCTTTCCCTGATACCTGTGTTGGTACCGATTCACATACGCCACATACCGATGCGCTTGGGGTGATTTCAGTCGGTGTCGGTGGTTTGGAAGCGGAAAACGTCATGCTCGGTCGCGCGTCTTGGATGCGTCTGCCAGACATCATTGGGGTTGAATTTATCGGTCAGCGTCAAGCAGGGATTACTGCAACCGATATCGTCTTGGCATTAACCGAGTTCTTGCGTAAAGAACGTGTGGTCGGTGCATATCTTGAGTTCTTCGGTGAAGGTGCTGACAGCATGTCTGTGGGCGACCGTGCCACCATTTCAAATATGACCCCAGAATATGGCGCAACCGCGGCAATGTTCTACATCGACCAGAACACCATCGACTATTTACGCCTAACAGGTCGTGAAGATGCGCAGGTGGCTTTGGTTGAACAATATGCCAAAGAAATTGGTCTTTGGGCATCGGATATGACCCAAGCACAATACCCACGTGTACTTCGTTTTGATCTTTCAGCAGTGACGCGTAACATTGCAGGGCCATCAAACCCGCATGCGCGTGTTTCTACCGCTGATTTGAAAGCCAAAGGTATTGCAGGGAATTTAGAGCTTGCCAAGGCACAAGAAGCAGAAGGTTTAATTCCTGATGGTGCGGTGATTATTGCTGCGATCACATCTTGTACCAATACTTCTAACCCACGTAATACCGTTGCTGCAGGTCTATTGGCACGTAAAGCCAATGAGCTGGGGTTGGTACGTAAACCTTGGGTGAAATCATCATTTGCACCGGGTTCAAAAGCAGCTGCGCTGTATCTTGAAGAAGCAGGTGTGTTGGGCGATCTAGAGAAACTTGGTTTTGGTATCGTGGCCTATGCATGTACTACGTGTAATGGCATGTCAGGCGCACTTGATCCCGTGATTCAACAAGAGATCATCGATCGTGATTTGTATGCGACTGCTGTGCTTTCGGGTAACCGTAACTTCGATGGACGTATCCATCCCTATGCAAAACAAGCGTTCTTGGCATCTCCGCCACTGGTGGTGGCGTATGCGATTGCAGGAACCATTCGTTTTGACATCGAAACAGATTCGCTTGGCAATGACAAAGACGGTAATCCAATTTACCTGAAAGATATCTGGCCTTCGGATGCTGAGATTGATGCGCTGGTGAAAGAAGCTGTGAAGCCTGAACAGTTCCGTAAAGTCTACATTCCAATGTTTGATCTGGGTGTGACAGTAGAGGCTGAAAGCCCGCTATATGACTGGCGTCTGCAAAGTACTTACATCCGCCGCCCACCGTATTGGGAAGGGGCATTGGCCGCACCACGTACCTTAGCCAATATGCGTCCATTGGCGATCTTAGGCGACAACATCACTACTGATCATTTGTCACCATCCAATGCAATCTTGATGGATTCGGCTGCGGGTGAATACCTGCACAAAATGGGCGTACCTGAGGAAGACTTTAACTCATACGCTACCCATCGTGGTGACCATTTAACGGCACAACGTGCCACATTTGCGAATCCGAAACTGTTTAATGAAATGGTGGTTCGTTCAGACGGCAGCATTAAGCAGGGTTCAAAAGCACGTGTCGAGCCAGAAGGCGAAGTGATGCGTATGTGGGAAGCGATTGAAACCTATATGAACCGTAAGCAACCGTTGATCATTGTGGCGGGTGCAGATTATGGTCAAGGTTCAAGTCGTGACTGGGCAGCGAAAGGTGTTCGTCTTGCAGGTGTGGAAGCGATTGTTGCCGAAGGTTTTGAGCGTATTCATCGTACTAACTTAGTGGGTATGGGGGTTTTACCGCTTGAGTTTAAAGCTGGTGTAAACCGTAAAACTTTAAAGCTGGATGGTACTGAGCTATATAGTGTGATTGGTAATATTGCACCGCGTTCGACTTTAACTTTAGTGATTGAGCGTGCTACAGCGGATGGTAAGGAAGAGATTCTGGAAGTGCCTGTGACTTGTCGCTTAGATACTGAAGAAGAAGTGTCTGTTTATGAAGCGGGTGGGGTATTACAGCGTTTTGCGCAAGACTTTTTAGAAGGTCAAGTGGCTTAATACTTTGATCTGAAAGTGATTGATATTGTGATGAAAAGACTCTACTTCGTGTAGGGTCTTTTATTTTTTATAAGAGGAGGATACTTAGGGTTGAAGTGAAGGATTATAGTGTTAGTCAGTATTGTGCTTTTATTTTAATTAAATTTTGTTGGTAAAATGATCAAATAGTATCTATCATAAGGTATATATCAAAACGGTTGGAGTAGCGACAATGTCTACCGCAAAAGTTTTTATGACCGGGCGCAGCCAAGCGATTCGTTTACCTAAAGAATTTCGATTTGAAGGTACAGAAGTTGAAATATTTCGCCGTGGTGATGAAGTGATCCTACGTGAAAAGCCAATTACCGCGGAACACTTATTCAATGTATTGGCACAAATGCCAGATGATTTTTATGCAGAAGAAAGAGTGGATCAACCACCACAAGAACGAGAAGAATTGTAGGGTGTGTTGACACTTTTAGCTTAAAAAAATAGCGAAGTAGTAAAATCAAATCGCCAAACCCAATTTTACTATTCGCTATGCCTCGTACCATGCTGACAGATCAACACTGGCAAAAGTTGAAAACTATTTTGCGTAATTTATCTATTCATCACAACTCAAATTTACGTAATTTTATTGAAGCTATTCTCTATAGAATTAGAACAGGCTGTCCGTGGCGAGATATTCCTTCCTATTTCGGTCAATCAAACTCTATTTTCAAACGTTTTAATCGTTGGTCAAGCAGCGGTAAGTTGCTTAGATTATTCAAATTATTAGCATCATGCCCCGATATGGAGTGGATTTTTATTGATGGCTCTCACGTACGTGCTCATCAACATTCTGCCGGTATAGCGAATCAATCCATTTCTAAAAGTGTAGGAGGAAACTCCTCAAAAATACATTTGATTGTTGATTCACATGGCAATCCTATTGATTTCATGATTACCGATGGCACTACACATGACATCAAAGTTGCACCTGATTTAATAGCAACATTAGATTTAAAAGAGACAGAAGTGGTATGCGCAGATAAAGGCTATGATTCAGAACCACTGCGTGAGCAGATCAGAAAAACAGGAACAAAAGCGAATATACCAAAGAAAATAAATAGCCAATCGAACAATGATCATATGGACTGGTATTTATATAAAATCAGGCATTTAGTTGAAAATATGTTTTGTAGATTAAAACAATTTAGAGGGATAGCTACTCGATATGACAAGCTCAAAAGAAATTATCAAAGTGCTGTTGCCTTAGCCTGTATATTTTTATGGCTACCTTTATAGGTTTAATTATGAACAGTAAATGTCAACAGACCCTAATGCAGGCACAATATTTATTGGATACCAATATTTGTATCTATATCAGCAAACATCAGCCTGAAAGTGTCCGTCAGCATTTTGAAAAACATCTTCCCAATCGGAATATTTTAATCTCGGTGATTACCTTGGGCGAACTACGTTTTGGCGCTGAAAAAAGTCAAAGCAAAGAAAAAGCATTAAAAGTCATTGATGAGTTTACCTCAATGATTCAAGTCGCCGAATTAGATGAAGATGTTGCGGATCATTATGCACAAATACGTCAAGCGCTTTCTTCTAGAGGTCAGATCATTGGATCTAATGATTTATGGTTGGCAGCGCATGCCAGAGCAAATAATTGGGTAATGGTCACCAATAATGAAAAAGAGTTTTTACGTGTTGATGGATTGCGTGTGGAGAATTGGGTATCGAATCCCTTGTAACTCGTTTAAATTTTAAATAATCATCAAACTTCACCTTTCCGCCACCACCACTTGTCGGGAAGGTCAATAAATAATCAAAACTATCACGCTATAGTATATGTACCATTTCTAAAATCTATGGAGAACAAAGATGGTCACTGCTGGCGAAAAACCTGGAACAGGCTTCTATTTTTGTGTTCAATGCGGACACCGCACCTATTTAGAAATTGGTACTGATCGTTTACCTCCGTGTACCAAATGCCTTGGCAATCAATTCAACAGTAAGAATGCCTAAGCCGCAAAATACCAAATAGTTACCCACTGTTTGAATAAAAGCCCTATCCCTTGATAGGGCTTTTTGTTACCTTAAAAATAAGATGTAAATAACAAGACCTGTCATAGGCATAGAAAGGAAATCCATGATGGAAACAATTTTAGGACTGTGTATTGGCGTGGGCCTAAGTGCAGCCTGTGGTTTTCGTGTCTTTGTGCCGCTCTTGGCCATGAGTATTGCCACCTTAATGGGTTGGTATCAACCTACCCAAGGCTTTGAATGGCTGGCACTTCCATCGGTCTGTATGGCATTGGGTTTTGCGACCATTTGTGAAATTGCAGCTTACTATGTGCCGTGGGTGGATAACCTGTTAGATAGCATTGCCACATCAGCGGCTGTGGTGGCAGGTACACTGACCACAATGGCAGTCAGTAGTGGTGAAATGTCCCAGTTTGCCACTTGGGCTGCCGCGCTAATCGTTGGTGGTGGAACAGCAGGCGTAGTACAAATGAGCACGGTTGCGGCACGTGGGGTTTCGACGGCAACTACAGGTGGGTTGGGTAATTTTGTGATCTCGACAGGTGAGTTGATAGGCTCAATTGTGTTATCGATTCTGGCCTTTATCATGCCTGTGCTGATTGCGGTCTTGGTGATCGTTTTTATTATCGTTGCTGCACGCTGGATTCGTGCAAAAAAACAAGAGAAACTCAGCCATTCCTCATAAAAACAAGAACACCGTTAATAACTTGAATGGAGCGATATAAAAGATGATAAAGACTCAAATACTTGCAACATTATTAGCATTCTCAAGCCTATCTGCACTGCCGCAAGTCAGCTTTGCCCAAGAGCCACCCACAGCAGAAGAGCTTCAATTAAGCAAAGACAAAGTCACCTATAAAGCCTATATCCCTGCAAAATACCAACTTTTTAAAGCCATTGAAGGCGACCTGAATAAAGACGGCTTAAAGGATGTGGTGCTGATCGTCAAAGCCACTGATCCCAAAGCCTTTGTCGATCATGAATATTATGGACAGTTAGATCGTAACCGCCGTGGCGTCATTGTTTTACTCAATGAAAAAGGCAAATACATACCTATTGTCAGTAACCTCAGCTGTTTTAGCTCTGAAAATGAAGATGGCGGCGTCTATTTTCCACCTGAGCTATGGATGGAAATTAAAAATAACCTACTCAGTATTTATTATTCACATGGACGTTATGGCTATTGGCGTTATCTGTTTCGGTTAGACGGTAATGATCTGCGTCTGATTGGCTATGATGATTCAAGCAATCATGGGCCTCTCATTCAAAGCCAAACCAGTATTAATTTTTTAACAGGCAAAAAAGTTTTTCGTGAAAATTTAAGCCAAGACCCAGAACAAGATCCAAGCTTTAAAGAAACATGGAGCAAAATCAATCAGGCACCGATCTATCTGTCCAAAGTAAAGGACTTTGATGATTTAAATTTTTAAGAGCGGGTGATTATTTTGATGATTGCTGCCATGCACTGGCACCGCTCAAACTGCCAAGAGAAAGAGATTGATTTGCGCTAAGTATTTTAAGTTTCAGATCATAAAAACCGCTTAAAATAACAACAATAGCCAATGGAGGGAAACCGTCATGAATGCTTTCCAACTCACACAATTTTTTCTTTACATGACGATCTTGAATTATATCGTTTTAATCCTTTGGTTATTGGCCTTTGTCTTTGCAAAAGACTCGATTAAACGCCTACATAGACACTGGTTCAGCTTATCTGAGCAGCAGTTTGATGCAATTCACTATGGTGGGATGGCGATCTATAAAATTGCTATTTTATTATTCGGTCTCGTGCCTTATCTTGCTTTAAAGCTGCTCTACAGACGATCTTTTTTCGGTTTAAGCTTACAAAAGCATCACGGGCAACTCGATGCCGCAGGATAAAATTGAATAACAATAACCAGATAAATGAATAAATCTCACAAAGAGAGGATAGAGCATGAATGGGAAAACAGAGTGTCAAAACTGTATTGTTTGTAAAAAAAGCTTTTCTATTAAAAGCTTGATTCCACTTGGAACGCTACGTCGGGTCATTACAGAAGAAATTGAACAAGATTTTCCAGAATGTGGGGCACAGGATTATATTTGCCTGCCAGATTTGACCAAGTATCGAATGCAATATGTACATTCACTATTAAACTCAGAACAAGGTGAAGTTTCAAATCTAGAAAATGATGTATTACAGAGCATGCAACATCATGATTTAATTAATAAGAATATAGAAACTAAATTTGACCAAGACTGGACCTTGGGAGAGCGACTGGCAGATAAAATCGCATCATTTGGTGGGAGTTGGACATTTCTGATTTGTTTTGCCGCTTTTCTGGCGATTTGGATCTTGGTCAATACCGTGGTCATGGTGAAACATCCTGCGGACCCTTATCCCTTTATTCTGTTGAACCTGATTTTGTCCTGTTTGGCTGCAGTACAGGCCCCTATTATTATGATGAGCCAAAACCGTCAGGAAGCTAAAGACCGTTTACGCTCAGAAAATGACTATAAGGTGAATCTCAAAGCAGAGCTGGAAATCCATAATTTACATGAAAAAATGGATCATCTGCTGATGCATCAATGGGATAGACTGGCAAAAATTCAGGAAATACAGCTCGACCTACTGACTGAAATGAGCAAGAAGAAACAATAGATGATGGATTGAATCAACACAGGCTAGTGTTGCATTGCTTGTGAAAAAGATGCACTAGAACTTAAGATTTGAAGATGACCATCGAAAAAATAAGCAGAACAGCGTAAATTAGCGGCACTTATAATATTGCGCTCAAGCTTATGATGATGACTTGGATTCTGTTCACGCTCATGGCTGCATTTATGCAGGCTTGGCGCAATGCTTTTCAAAAACAGCTCAGTACAACGGTGGATGTCTATGGCACCACACTGGCGCGCTTTATCTTTTCACCGATCTTTGCCTTTAGCTATTTGGCCTTTCTCTATTGGCATCAGCCTGTCACAACATCGGTGCATTTTACCGATAAATTCTGGCTGTATATTGTGATTGCAGGCATTAGCCAGATCTATGCCACTGCCTTGATGGTGAAACTGTTTCAGCAAAAGAACTATGCCATCGGTGTCGGACTTGCCAAAAGTGAAGCGATCTTGGCAGCCTTGGTCGCTGTTTTGTTCTTGCAAGAACATCTCAGTGCGTGGGGTTGGGTCGGCGTGGTGATGGGTGCATTTGCGGTATTTTTACTGAGTAAAGGAAAACAGCAGTCTGATCTGTCCTTGAAAACCTTGATGATTGGACTGGGTAGTGGGCTGTGTTTTGCCATTACTTCTCTATTGGTGCGTGAAGCCAGTCTAGAACTGAGCGTATTGCCATTCTTGCACCGCGCTGCTTGGGTACTGTGCAGTTTGATCAGCTTTCAATGTATTGTACTGTTGATCTATCTCGGATTTTTTAGCCGACCGACGCTGTATAAAATGTGGCAGCGCATGGGTTTAACTTTAAGAGTCAGTATCTGTAGCTTTTTGGCTTCAGTCGGCTGGTTTAGTGCCATGAGTATGCAGACCGTGGCAATTGTCAAAACGCTGGGTCAGGTGGAGATTCTATTTAGTTTGTTGATTTCAGCTTTTTTCTTTAAAGAAAAACTCGCCAAGACCGATCACTTAGGTCTGTGGCTGGTGATTGTGGCGGCCATTATGGTGATTTGGGCCTAAACTAGAAGCTGTATTTGAAAAAATACACATGTAAATTTGAATTTATCGGAATATAAATCGTCATTTTTTATTGGATATGGAAAATATTTCAACTTTTAGCAATCGGTGTGCAAAATTATTTCATTGATAATCGAAAATAGCTGTTTTTAGGAAAACAATCCCGCCGTGATCTGCCTAAACTATGTCTCAAGGGTGTGAAAGGGATCGAAAAGAGTAGCATGCACCGACGCTTATAAAGCAAGTGTGTACGAACCCAAAAGGTCTCGATTCGGCTTAGGACGCTATAGATCAAAAGTTTATAGGCAAAGGTTATGGCTTACAAAGTCATAGGTGTTGAAGTAAACAACCTCTGTTTTCCCTTGATACCCTAAAAATTTAAGTAAATAGAAAAGAATAATCAGACCTAAATAATAAAAACTGTATCAATAAAATAAAAAATGAATGTGAAATGAATCCTGAAATCCTGCCATTGTGAATATAGGTCGATATTTTTATATTAAAAAACAAAATGATATAATTACTTCGTATTTAAAAATTAAAAAAAATGACAGTAATAGGTCACAGCATGATGAATCAGTTCGAGCTTAAAATCCGCTATCCGCATCAAATGAATCACAATGAAATCGATCATGTGGGCAGATTCGATTTGGCAACTATTTTAACCAAATTTGACGAGATGACGTGGCGTCAGCAGTTGGTGCGTCAATTGCAACTCAATGGTGTAGATACCCATTTTATTGTGACAGATCACCGTACTGAACAGACCTGTGTGATTACTCTGGATGCCTATGCCAAATCACAACAGCTTGAATTTAAATTGGACAGTGATATTCCCACCATCATTGCGAAAAAAGATCTGTTTGGTTTGCTGACACGTAAAAGTAAAGAGCATATTTCATTTAAACAACTGAGTCTTGCACGAGTTAAAGATTATCTGATTGCTTTTTTAAATCAGGATATTGCAACACTGGAACAGCATTATCAACAAGGTCTGAGCAAGGGGTAAAGACAGCCTCTTGATTGTGCGGGTATCGCATTGAAATGAGATGTTGCGAAAGCCAATGACACTACTATAATCGTTCCCCATCCAGAACCTGATTCAATGTATGCTGCACTCATGCCTTTAAATGACAACTTTGTTTATGCACCCCCGCAAACACCCCTTGAGATCGCCTATGAAGATGAAGATTTGCTGGTGATCAATAAGCCCGCAGGTTTATTGTCGGTGATGGGGCGTTTACCAGAACATCAGGACAGTGCTTATTTACGGGTTTTGGAACAGTATCCTGCGGCCAAAGTCACGCATCGACTGGATATGGCAACCTCAGGCCTGTTGATGTTTGCCAAACATCGCGATGCGGAAGTGGCGATCAGTAAAATGTTTCAGGCACGGACTGTCAAAAAATATTATCAAGCACTGGTGCAGGGTCAGATTCAGACAGAAGGCTGCGTGGAAGTGCCCTTGATTACGGATTGGGAAAACCGTCCGCGTCAGATGGTGCATTTTGAATTGGGCAAGCCCGCCAAAACGCTATTTCAGTGTATGGCATATGATGCAGCAACTGACCAGAGCCGCGTGCGTTTAGAGCCGGTGACAGGACGTTCTCATCAATTACGGGTACATATGATGCATATCGGTCATCCGATCATGGGCGATAAGCTTTATCATCCAGAACCCGCCAAGTTCCATTTAACACGTATGGCGCTGCATGCGGCTTATCTGGCCTTCAAGCATCCGTTAAAATTGCATGATGTTGAAATTCATTCTCAGGTAAAGTTCTAAATCGAACCATCAATAGGCAAGTCCATGTATGCACCTCAACAAGCTGAATGGTCAACACTCTCCGAGATACAGCAACTACAACTCAAGGCACTTTTATTAGATGCCGATCCAAGCTGGGAGCAGGTGTCGCGCTATCTGTTCCAGTCAAAGCTCTTTATCATGTTAAATGATCAGGCACACATAATTGCCCAGCTCTGTTTATGGCAAAGTGATGATGAGCAAGCTGAAATTAAAAATCTGGCTGTAGATCCACACTATCAAGGGCAGGGCTTAGCCAAAGTATTGATTCAGCAGGTCATTGAAAGCGCCAAACTGCTCAATATCCAGACCCTATGGGTGAAAACGGGCAACTCGAGTCTGGACCAATTGGCGTTGTATCAGAAATGTGGCTTCCGTCTGTCCCATATCGAGCCAGATGTTTTTAAAGATTACCCAACACCGATGTATGAAAATGGCATTCGTTGTCTCGACCAAGTGGTACTTTCCATCGGTTTATCTTAAACAGCCGCGAGCGGATGTTTTAGCTTGATTATTTTTTGACTACAATATTGCTATTCACACGTCTAAAAACTGCAATAAAAATCGGTTACTCTATAGCCAAATACCAATTCCAAAACACAACAAAGGATATGCATATGACACGTGACTATGAGCAATTTCCAGACAACGATAATGGCAATGTACTGTGGCAGATGGTTGAAGATGGCAATGACCTGAATGAGCCACATGAGGTTGAATTTTCCATTGTTTTTGAAAAACAGGAACAAATTGAAAAATGTGCCTTACATCTTTTACATCAAGAACAGAAAATTTCCTTGTTTCAGGAAGAGCAGCACTCGGACGGGTCTGATCTGTGGGTGCTGAATATTCATGTCAATATGACGCTGGAATATGAAGACATCGCTGATCTGGAAGAATGGATGACCAAGATCGCGAAAGAGTTTAATGGCGAATATGATGGCTGGGGCTGTATGAGCTATATTTACGATGAAGATGAATAATCCATCTTGCTATTTAAAAAAGCCCGGAATTTCGGGCTTTTTTATTGTAAGGGAGGTGGCTTTAAACGCCCATATCCAGATATAACGATTCTTTCACCTCTTCCATCACCACATAACTATGCGAGGATGCAGAGGCAGGCAGTTTTTTCAGTAAATCACCTAATAGGCGGCGATAGGCGCTCATTTCTTTAAGACGGGCTTTGACCAGATAATCAAACTCACCTGAGATCAGATGGCATTCCAGCACTTCGGGGATATCGACTAAATCCCGAGCCACCTGATCAAATACATCACCCGATTTAGCTGAAAGTTTGATCTCCAAAAACACCAACAAGTTGCGATCCACATATTCTGGATTGAGACGGGCGTAATAGCCCATGATGATGCCTTCACGTTCCAAACGCTTGACCCGCTCTGAGCAAGGCGTGGTGGATAAGTTGACCCGTGACGCCAATTCACTGATGGCAATCCGGCCTTCACGTTGCAAAATGTCCAAAATCAGGCGATCAATACGGTCTAATTTACGCATCATTTATTCCCTTTTATTTTAATTTTTCCGTGACGAAAACATTAAATTACCTAGATTATAGCGATAAAATCAGTGAAAAAAACTATTGATCCAAAAATATACTAGTTAAATAACCTAGTGTGTGCTTGAGGGATCTATTATGCGCGTAATTGTTTTAGGAAGTGGCGTCATTGGTGTGGCAAGTGCCTATTATCTTGCACAACAAGGTGCGCAAGTGACGGTACTTGACCGTCAATCAGGGCCTGCCAAAGAAACCAGTTTTGGTAATGCAGGCCAAATCTCTCCAGGATATTCAACCCCGTGGGCAGCGCCGGGCATTCCATTCAAAGCCGTGAAGTGGATGTTCCAGCATCATGCGCCATTGGCGATCAATATTGATGGCAGTATGTGGCAGTTGCAGTGGATGGCACAGATGCTGAAAAACTGTAACCCACACAGCTATGCCGTGAATAAAGAACGCATGATGCGTGTGGCAGAATACAGCCGTGACTGTTTGCGTGATTTAAGAGCACAAACTGGCATCAACTACGAAAACCGCTCTAAGGGCACCTTACAAGTGTTTCGTAGCGAGGCGCAACTTGAAGCAGTACAACGTGATATTCAAGTGTTGCAAGAATGTGGCGTCGACTTCGCTTTACTCAATGCGCAAGAATTGGCCAGTGTTGAACCCGCTTTAGGGTATACCGATAAATTGGTCGGTGGCCTCCATTTACCCAATGATGAAACGGGAGATTGCTATTTATTTACCAATGCTTTGGCAAAATTGGCCCAAGATTTGGGTGTGGAATTTAAGTTCGATCAAAATGTCGAAAACCTGATTGTTGAAGGCGATGAGATCAAAGGCGTCAAGGTTAATGGTGAAATCCTCACAGCGGATCGTTATGTCTTGGCCTTTGGTAGCTATTCTCGTGATTTCTTAAAACCACTGCAACTGAATTTACCAGTTTACCCTGTGAAAGGGTATTCACTGACCATTCCGATTGTCGAGCCAAAATTTGCACCACAATCAACGGTACTGGACGAAACCTACAAAGTGGCACTGACACGTTTTGACCAACGGATTCGCGTTGGGGGCATGGCAGAACTCAGTGGTTTTAATCTAGGGTTAAAAGAAGATCGTCGTGCCACTTTAGAGATGGTGACACAGGACTTGTTCCCGGGTGGGGATTTAGCTCAAGCTTCATTCTGGACAGGCCTACGTCCAATGACCCCAGACAGCACTCCAATCATCGGTGCAACCCAGTACAAGAACCTGTTCCTGAATACGGGACACGGGACTTTAGGTTGGACCATGGCTTGTGGTTCAGGCAAATTGATCAGTGATCTGGTCATGAACCACCGTCCTGACATTAGCACGGATGGTTTGTCGATTCAACGTTATTCACACGCTGCTTAATTGCACAGACAGGGAAGTGAATTATGCCTCGTCCAATTACTGCGGTGATCCATGCCCAAGCCTTACGCCAAAATCTTGCGGTGGTAAGGCAAGCAATGCCAAACAGCAAAGTGTTTGCGGTGGTTAAAGCCAATGCTTATGGGCATGGCATTGAACGTGTTTACGAATCATTTAAAAGTGCGGATGGCTTTGCCTTGCTCGATCTGGACGAAGCAAAACGTCTGCGGGCTCTGGGTTGGACAGGCCCAATTCTATTGCTGGAAGGAATTTTCTCGGCCCAAGACCTGTTTGATTGTGCCCAATACCAACTCAGTTTTACCGTGCACAATACGCAACAGGTGGCGTGGATACAGCAGCATGCTTATCCAGCCCAGTTCGATATTTTCCTGAAAATGAACAGTGGTATGAACCGTTTAGGTTTCAAGCCGCAACAATATCGGGACATTTGGCAGCAGCTGAGCCAGTCGGACAACATTGCCAGCATCACTCATATGATGCATTTCTCCGACGCTGATGGTGACCGTTTTGGTGAAACCGGAATTGACTATCAACTGCAGCAGTTCGACGCCGCGATTGCAGGCTTGCCTGGCGAAAGATCGGTCAGTAACAGTGCTGCAATTTTAAGATATCAGACCCAATTACAATCGGACTATGTACGTGGCGGCATCATGCTGTACGGCAGTTCTCCCGATTATCCCAAACATACCATTCAGGACTGGGGCCTTGCTCCGGGCATGAGCTTGCGCAGCGAGATTATCGCCGTGCAACAGCTCGATGCGCAGGAAAGTGTCGGCTATGGTTCCAGTTATGTAGCCGAGCAACCGATCCGAATTGGCATCGTAGCCTGTGGCTATGCCGATGGTTATGAACGTATTTCAGCAACAGGAACCCCTGTTCTGGTCAATGGGATTCGGACCCAGATCATTGGACGGGTCAGCATGGATATGCTGGCGGTAGACCTCAGCCCGATCCGCGATGCCGATGTCGGCAGTGAGGTGGTGCTTTGGGGTCAGTCCAGTTCAGGCACAGTTTTAGCCATTGATGAAGTGGCAGCAGGTTCAGGCACCATCGGTTATGAACTGATGTGTGGCGTGACTGCACGTGTTTCATTTATTACTCAGGAATAAGGATTTCTTATGTCTAACTCAGATATTCAAAAGCTCAATACCAATGAAGTCATGAGCGCAGTGACGGTCTTCAATCAAGTGGTATATTTATCAGGACAAGTACCTAAAAATGCCGAACTGGATATTGAAGGGCAAACCCGTGAAGTGTTGGCAACCATTGAACAACTTTTGGCTTCAGCAGGAACCGATAAATCACGTTTATTGTCTGCGCAATTATTTTTAAAAGATCTTTCAGATTTCCCTGTGGTGAATACTATCTGGATTGACTGGTTAAAAGGTCATGTTGCGCCTTCGCGTGCCACCATTCAGGCAGACTTGGTCAATCCGAAGTGGTTGATTGAAATTGCAGTCGTTGCAGCACAAAAATAAAGCGATCCGCTTTATTTTTGTTTAAAAAATATAAAAAAAGAAGAAAAGTAACGTATTTGCAGTAGATAAAACGTAGTCAGATACGTATTTTCTTGCAATCGAAATGAGTCAGCCGTCTTTAAAAGACAGCTAGGGTATGGCGTATAAATCAAGTGCTGACTCATTTAGGAAAAAAGTAAAAGGAACTTTATATGACGGTGACATCTCATCAGTCAGAAGGCGAACAGTCGCCCCAAGACTTACAACGTAAACTCTCCAATCGCCATTTGCAGTTGATCGCCATCGGCGGTGCCATTGGTACAGGGCTCTTTATGGGCTCAGGCAAAACCATCTCTTTGGCAGGCCCATCAATTCTGTTTATTTACATGATTATTGGTGGCATGTTCTTCTTCTTAATGCGGGCGCTCGGTGAATTGTTACTTGCCAACCTGCATTACAAATCCTTTGTCGATATGGCGCATGATCTGATTGGGCCATGGGCTGGCTATTACATGGGCTGGACCTATTGGTTGGGTTGGGTGCTGGTTGGTATTGCCGATCTGGCTGCTGTGATTAATTATCTCACCTTTTGGCTGCCCGAAGGCACCATGTTTACCCCGATTGGACAGGCCGCCATTAGTGCCGGCTGTGTATTGTTTGTGCTGTTCTTAAACTTGCTCACTGTACGCCTGTTTGGTGAAATTGAATTCTGGTTTGCGCTGATCAAGATTCTGGCCATCATTGGATTGATTGGTGTCGGTGGCTATATGATTTTTAGTCATTTTCAGGCACCGCATGGCACGGTCGCTTCATTGAGTAATGTTTGGTCGCATGGTGGTATGTTTCCGAAAGGCTTGGATGGTTTCTTGGCAGGCTTCCAGATCGCGGTCTTTGCCTTTGTTGGGGTGGAACTGATTGGAACCACTGCAGCTGAAACCAAAGATCCGCATAAGAATTTGCCCAAAGCCATTAATGCGATTCCGATTCGGATTATCTTGTTCTATGTCTTGGCCTTATTGGTGGTGATGTCAGTGACACCTTGGAATATTATCCGTGCCGATAAGAGTCCGTTTGTGGAGTTGTTCCTGAATGCAGGGATTGTGACCTCAGCGATCATCATGAATTTGGTGGTATTGTCTTCGGTGATGTCTTCTATGAACAGTGGCGTGTTCTCCACCAGTCGGATGCTGTTTGGTTTATCTAAAGATGGTCAGGCACCCAATGCCTTTGGTCGTTTATCGAAAAGTGCTGTGCCTGCCAATGGTCTGATCTTCTCGTGTGTGTTCATCATGGGCGGGGCGGTGTTGCAATACTTTGTGCCGAATACCCTTGAGGCTTTCACTTTAGCCAGTTCACTGTGCGTGATTCTATTCATTAGTGTCTGGAGTCTGATCATGGTGTGCTATCTGCGCTACCGTAAATTACGTCCAGAATTACATGCTCAATCCAAGTTTAAAATGCCAGGTGGGGTGTTGATGTCTTATGTGGTAATCGCTTTCTTGCTGTTTGCATTGGTGATTTTGGCACTTGAACCAGATACCTTAAAAGCACTGTATGTTAGCCCATTGTGGGTGGTCATTTTGGCGGTGACCTACCAGCTGATGTATAAACCCCGCATGAAAAAATTGGGGCGTGAATTGGCACAATAGTTCATGTCTATTGAGTAAAAAACCGATCTCCATTGATCGGTTTTTTTATGTTCTGGTCATGGTGCTTAATCCACCAATAAGTGCTGATATTGATCGGCCTGTTTACGTAGATAATCCCAGACCAACTTGATACGGGGTTCATGCTGCAAATCGACAAAGGTCAGCATCCAAAAGGTATGCGTGTAGCGCACCTGTTGCTCTAATACGGTCTCCAGTTCAGGTTTATCATCAGCCAGAAACTTGGGCAAAATTGCCAATCCTGCACCCGCACTTACGGCAATCTGCTGCGCTAAAATACTGCTGCTGCGAAAGTTTGCATTCAGTTTTAACGGTAAACGTTCCAGACAGTACAGCTCGGGGCTATACACCAAATCATCAATATAATTGACAAAGCGATGTGGAGTTAAATCCTGCAAATGCCGAATCGGTGGATGCTGAGACAGATAGCTTTTGCTGCCGTAAATTTTTAAACAATAATCCGAGAGTCGCGTAATGATATAGGGACCTGAGGTGGGCCGTTCAATGGAGACCACAATATCGGCTTCACGATGCGACAGCTTGATCATTTTCGGTACGGGAATCAGGTCGATGGTCAGCAAAGGATATTGCATGGAAAACTCAGCCAGTAAGCGTGCCAGAAAGGCGGTACCAAAGCCCTCAGGTGTGCCAATTCGCACACGACCTTGCAAAGGTTGTTGTGGTTTTTCAATTTGCAGAAAGGCATATTCCATTTGCTCAACCCGAGGCACTAACGCCATGCCTTCCAGCGTGAGTTCATAACCCGAGGCTTCACGCTTAAATAAAGTCACCCCTAAAGTTTGCTCTAAGGCCTGAATCCGCCGTGCCACGGTACTGTGTTCCACGCCGATGATCCGTGCCGCATTGGTCAAGGTTTTGGTACGTGCCAGTACTAAAAAAAACTGTAGATGATCCCAATCCACTTTCATTGTTATTGCCGTCCATGTGCATATTTGCACAACGATCGTGCATTAATTTGCGTTGGTGGTCAAAGCTTTCTTTGTTAGTCTCGAATAAAACCTGAATAAAGAAAATACGACGATCGATATTTTCTGAACACTGAACACAATAAAAATACGGCCTATGGAGAGGTTATGAACACAATCCAAAATATTCAATTGGAAACAGCCAAGTTACTCATTAATGGCCGTTTTATCGAATCAGAAACCCAACAATGGCAAGACATTATTAATCCTGCAACGCAGGAAGTGATTGGTCGTGTGCCATTTGCGACGGTGCAGGAAGTCGATGCGGCAATTCAGTCTGCACAAGCAGCATTTGCGTCTTGGCGTCAAACCCCGATTCAGGCGCGCATGCGCATCATGCTGAAGCTGCAAGACCTGATTCGTGCCAATATGAAAGCAATTGCACAGGTGCTGACCGCTGAACAGGGTAAGACCTTGGCCGATGCTGAAGGCGATATTCAACGTGGTCTGGAAGTGGTTGAGCATGCCTGTTCGGTTGGCACTTTGCAGATGGGTGAATACGTTGAAGGCGTGGCGCGTGGCGTCGATACCTATACGGTACAGCAACCTTTGGGCGTGTGTGCAGGGATTACCCCATTTAATTTCCCCGCCATGATTCCGTTGTGGATGTTCCCGATGGCGATCGTCTGTGGCAATACCTTTGTGTTGAAGCCTTCTGAACAAGATCCACTGTCGACCATGATGTTGGTGGAACTCGCGATTCAGGCCGGTATTCCAGCAGGGGTACTGAATGTGGTGCATGGCGGTAAAGAAGTGGTTGATCGCTTGTGTACCCATCCAGAGATTAAAGCCATTTCCTTTGTTGGTTCGACCGCAGTGGGCACCCATGTGTATAACCTTGCAGGGCAGCATGGCAAACGTGTGCAGTCGATGATGGGGGCGAAAAACCATGTGGCAGTGATGCCCGATGCCAATAAAGAACAAACCTTAAATGCTTTGGTCGGAGCTGCTTTTGGTGCCGCAGGGCAACGTTGTATGGCACTGTCGGTCGCTGTGATGATTGGTGAAAGTAAACACTGGATTCCCGAGTTGGTTGAAAAAGCCAAAACCCTAACTGTGAATGCAGGGCATGAACCCAATACCGATATTGGCCCTGTAATTTCAAAACGTGCCAAAGCCCGTGTACTGGATTTGATCAATAGCGGAGTCGAGCAAGGTGCGGAACTGTTGCTGGATGGTCGTGATGTTCAGGTGTTGGGTTATGAGGACGGTAATTTTGTCGGTGCGACCATTTTCAGTGGTGTAAGCACGGATATGCGCATTTATAAAGAAGAAATCTTTGGACCTGTACTGGCGATTATTTCTGTTGATACGCTGGAACAGGCAATTGCACTGATCAATGCCAATCCATTTGGTAACGGTGTCGGCTTATTTACGCAAAGTGGTGCGACTGCGCGTACTTTCCAGAACCTGATTGATATCGGTCAGGTGGGGATTAATATTCCAATTCCTGTGCCTGTACCGTTCTTTAGCTTTACCGGTTCACGTGGTTCTAAACTGGGTGATTTGGGCCCTTATGGTAAACAGGCGGTGCAGTTCTATACCCAAACCAAAACCATTACCAGCCGCTGGTTTGAAGACAGTCACGAAGTGGGCAGTGTCAACACCACCATCAATTTACGTTAAGGGGATCATGGATGAATATCGCCTTTATCGGTCTAGGCAATATGGGCGGCAGAATGGCCCACAACCTGCTTAAAGCCGGACTGACAGTCTATGGTTATGACCTCAGCGAAGTGGCCATTCAGCACTTTGCCGAGGCGGGTGGTGTAGTGTGCGACAGCCCACAAGCAGCGGCCAAACAAGCCGATGTGCTGATCAGCATGTTACCTGCGGCGAAACATGTCAAAGAAGTCTATCTCGGTGAAAATGGCGTGTTGGACGTACTGAAAGCGGGCAGCTTATGTATTGACAGCAGCACCATTGACCCGCAAACCATCAAAGACATTGCCACAGTTGCGCAGAGTAAAAATATTCATATTTGTGATGCGCCTGTGTCAGGCGGTACCATCGGTGCACAAGCGGGGACCTTGACATTCATGGTCGGCGCCAATGATCAGACTTTTGATGAAGTGAAACCCGTACTCAGTCACATGGGCAAAAACGTGGTGCATTGTGGTGAAGTGGGTGCAGGTCAAATTGCCAAAATCTGCAATAACCTGATTCTCGGGATTTCCATGGCTGCTGTGTCCGAAGGCATGGCACTCGGTGTCAAACTCGGTATTGATCCACATGCTTTGGCAGGGGTGATTAACACTTCAAGCGGGCGTTGCTGGAGTTCGGAAGTCTGTAATCCATGGCCGCAGATTAACGAAAATGCACCCGCTTCACGTGGCTATCAAGATGGTTTTGCGACTCAGTTGATGTTGAAAGACTTGGGGCTTGCGGTAGAAGCGGCAGGACAAGTTCAACAACCGATTGTGCTGGGTGGGATGGTGCAGCAGCTTTATCAGCAAATGTGCATGCGTGGCAATGCGCATCTCGATTTTTCCAGCATTATTCAGCAATACCTGCCGCCAGAAGCATAACAGCTAAAGCCAAAGGATGGCTTTTATCAAAAAATTAAACCCTGTCATGAATAACAATCAAACCAGACTGAGGGAACACAGATGTTGAATTATAAAGAGACGGTACAGGCTTTTGATCTGCACAGTACAGCAACACAGATGCTGTCAGGTTCAGTCGATGCATTGAATGCCTGTTATGAATGTTGTGATCGCCATGCACAAGGCGACAAAATCGCCTTGTATTGGCAAGGCAAAGATGGTCGTAAAGAACAATACACCTTTCGCCAGTTGCAGCAATGGTCGAGTCAATTTGCCAATTTCTTAAAATCGCAGGGTGTAAAAGCAGGTGATCGTATTTCAGGATTATTGCCGAGAACACCTGAGCTGTTGGTGACGATTTTCGCGGCATGGCGGATTGGTGCGGTATATCAACCTTTGTTTACTGCATTTGGCCCCAAGGCAATCGAGCATCGTCTGCAACTGGCACAAAGTAAGTTGGTGGTGACGGATACGAGTAACCGCAGCAAACTGGATGAAGTTGAGCGTTGTCCAGCAATTGTCAGGGTTGCAGATCAGCAAGTCACACCGTTAAATCCAGAAGACTTTAATTTCTGGGATGAAGTACAGCAGCAGCCTAAGCACTGTGATTTGGTGATGCGAACCCTGCAAGATCCATTTTTATTGATGTTTACGTCGGGGACCACAGGCCCCGCCAAACCATTAGAAGTGCCGTTAAAAGCCTTACTGGCCTTTGCGCGTTATATGCAAGATGCGGTTGGTCTAAGGGAAGAGGATTCATTCTGGAATATTGCCGATCCGGGTTGGGCATATGGCTTGTACTTCGGTATTACTGGGCCGTTATTTTTGGGTCATGCCATCTTGTTTTATGACGGTGGTTTTAGCACCGACAGTTTGTGTCAGATTGTCAAGGATTATCAGATTACCAATCTGGCGGGGGCACCTACAGCTTACCGCATGATGATGGCGGCGGATCCTGCCCAGATGGCAGCACTGAAAGGCCAGTTCCGCGTGGTCAGCAGTGCAGGAGAGCCGTTGAATCCAGAAGTGATTCGCTGGTTTAAACAGGTGTTGGATGCGCCGATTTATGACCATTATGGACAGACGGAGGTGGGCATGGTGGTGTGCAATCACCATGGCCTAAGCCATGAGGTTCGTGCGGGTTCAGCAGGTTTTGCCAGCGCAGGTTATCGTGTTGCCGTGGTCAATGAACAGGGCGAAGAATTACCCGCAGATACGCCGGGAATTTTAGCTGTGGATATCAGCCAGTCACCGATGATGTGGTTTGGTGGCTATCATGAAACCCGTAAATCACCGTTTATTGGCCAGTACTATTTGACGGGTGATACTGCCGAGTTGCATGCCGATGGCAGCATGAGTTTTGTCGGACGCAGTGATGATGTGATCACCACGTCGGGCTATCGGATTGGCCCTTTTGATGTGGAAAGTGCCTTGCTGGAACATGATGCGGTGGTTGAGGCGGCGGTGATTGGAGTACCTGACCCAGAGCGGACCGAGGTGGTGAAAGCGTTTGTGATTTTATCGGCAGGGATTCAGCCCTTGGAACAACTGGCGGAAGAACTGAGTCAGTTTGTGAAAAAACGTCTGTCTGCGCATGCCTATCCGCGACTGGTCGAGTTCGTCACTGAACTGCCAAAAACCCCAAGCGGCAAAATTCAGCGCTTTTTATTGCGCAATCAGGAAATTGCCAAACAGCAAGCCAAAGTAGGATAGGGAAGACAAGATGCAATTGACTGAAGAACAAGGTCTCATTCGAGATATGGCGAAAAGCTTTGCCCAAGAACAGATCAAGCCCAATGCCAGTGACTGGGATCGACACGGCACATTTCCCAAAGCCGCACTGGCACAAATGGGTCAGCTCGGCTTTATGGGCATGCTGATTCCTGAACAATGGGGTGGTTCCGATACAGGCAATCTTGCTTATGTACTGGCGCTTGAGGAAGTGGCCGCAGCGGATGGTGCGACCTCAACCATCATGAGTGTGCATAACTCTGTGGGCTGTGTGCCGATTTTAAAATTTGGTACCGATGAACAGAAAGAACGCTTTTTAAAACCCTTGGCACAAGGTGAAATGATTGGTGCCTTTGCCCTGACTGAGCCGCATACCGGTTCAGATGCCGCAGCGATTAAAACCCGTGCTGTCAAAGACGGCGATGACTATATTCTCAATGGCGCCAAGCAGTTTATTACCTCGGGGGACAATGCTGGGGTGATTATCGTATTTGCCGTGACTGATCCCAATGCAGGCAAGAAGGGTATCAGTGCTTTTCTCGTGCCACGTGATACAGCGGGATACGAAGTGATTCGGGTCGAAGAGAAACTGGGTTTACATGCCTCAGATACTTGCCAGATTGCGCTGACTGATGTGCGTATTCATCAAAGCCTGATGTTGGGTGCGGAAGGTGAGGGGCTGAAAATTGCACTTGCCAATCTGGAAGGCGGACGTATTGGCATTGCGGCACAGGCGGTGGGTTTGGCACGTGCAGCACTGGAAGAAGCCACGTGCTACGCCAAAGAGCGTCTGACCTTTGGCAAACCAATTTTTGAGCATCAGGCACTCGCTTTCCGCCTTGCCAGTATGGCGACCGAGATCGAAGCAGCACGACAATTGGTGCATTATGCTGCACGTCTTAAAGAAGCAGGGCAACCTTGTTTGAATGAGGCTTCCATGGCCAAGCTATTTGCTTCGGAAATGACCGAACGTGTCTGTTCGGCCGCGCTACAGGTGTTTGGTGGCTATGGTTATCTCAAAGATTTTCCGATTGAACGGATCTATCGAGATGCCCGAATTTGCCAGATTTATGAAGGCACTAGCGATATTCAACGCTTAGTGATCGCACGTAGCTTATAACAATATAACAAGGAATCCATGATGCAGTGGCAAACCATCTTATTCGAAAAACGCAATGGCGTGGGATTGATTACCCTGAATCGTCCGCAAGCCCTGAATGCGCTGAATAGTGAATTGATTAGCGAAGTGAATCAGGCTTTAGATGAATTGGAAAAAGATCGCGAGATTGGCTGTATGGTGTTGGCAGGCTCGGAAAAGGCCTTTGCCGCAGGTGCAGACATTAAGGAAATGGCCGAGCTGAATTTTCCCGATATTTATTTTGATGATTTTTTCCATCTTGCCGATCGTATCGCGCAACGCCGTAAACCGTTGATTGCAGCAGTTAGTGGCTATGCGCTTGGCGGCGGTTGTGAGTTGGCCCTGATGTGTGACTTTATCTATTGTGCCGACAATGCCAAGTTTGGTTTACCTGAAGTGACTTTGGGTGTGATTCCAGGGATTGGCGGCACGCAACGTCTAACCCATGCAATTGGTAAAGCCAAAGCCATGGAAATGTGCTTTACCGCGCGGCAGATGGGCGCAGTCGAAGCTGAACAAAGCGGGCTGGTAGCACGTGTGTTTGGTAAAGAACAATTACTGGAACAAACCCTGCAAGCCGCAGAGAACATTGCTGCACGCTCTTTAACGGCCAACATGATGCTGAAAGAAAGCATTAATCGAGCCTTTGAAGTCAATCTGTCCGAAGGCTTACGTTTTGAAAGACGGATGTTCCACTCTATTTTTGCCACATCGGATCAGAAAGAAGGTATGCAGGCTTTTGTGGAAAAACGTCAGGCCAAATTTAAAAATCGATAAGAGATCAACAACAATGAATATCGAAAATCAGTTAATGATTGAGCAAAAGGGTGGTCTTGGCCTGATGAGCTTAGATCGGGTCAAACATTTAAATGCCTTGTCACTGGAGATGATTGAGGGTATCTGTAGTCAACTGGAGTTGTGGCGTTATGATGCAGCAATTCAGGCGGTCTTGATCAAATCGAATAGCCCCAAAGCCTTCTGTGCAGGTGGCGATATTCGCTATCTGTATGATAGCTATAAAAATGATACGGCTGATTATAAGGGCTATTTTAGCGCCGAATATAAGATGCTGAACCTGCTGCGTGACTATGCAAAGCCTGTGGTCGTAGTGCTCGATGGTTATGTGCTGGGCGGTGGTTTTGGCTTAGCACAAGCCTGTCATATTGTGGTGAGCAGTGAAAAATCCAGATTTGCAATGCCTGAAACTGCGATTGGCTTTTTCCCTGATGTCGGTGCGACCCATTTCCTGTCTCGACTGGATGATATCGGCGTTTATCTGGCCATTACGGGTGAGCAGATCAGTAGTAGTGACGCGCTTTATTTAGACTTGATCGACTATCACGTACCCAGTGACAAGCTACAAGCCTTGCAAGATGCGCTGATTAATGAACCGAATCTAAGCAAACAAAATATTGAGCATATTGTCGCTTGCTTTATTACCCGACCGGCTGAAAGTGAACTGAAACCGTTGGCAGATGGCATACGCAAGCATTTCGGTTTTCAGCATGTGGATGAAATTGAACATAGTCTGGCACAAGAACAGGATGAACAGTTGCGACCTTGGGCAGAAAAAATGCTCGGCATCTTGCAGCAGCGGTCATCTATTGCCAAACAAACCAGTTTAAAGCTGCAACATTTAGGCCGTGGCCTGTCTTTAGCACAATGTATGCAACTGGAACGGGATCTACAAGATATCTGGTTTGATCATGGCGATTTTATTGAAGGGGTACGTGCCCTGATTGTAGACAAAGACAAACAGCCGCAATGGCAACAACGGAATCTAGAGCTGGAACAGATTCTGGAAAAACTCAGCTAAATCCAATCATGCATATTGACTTATCTAAGGAGGATTAAACCGTCTGAAATGCGGATGATCAGGACTGATGGTCCGCAAAGAATATAAAACAAGAAAATCCAAGAAAGGAACATGATGATGCAAACAATACATGGAAACGGTTCATCTGCTAAAAAGTCATCTCATCGCTTGGCGGGTATCTCAAGTATGGTGGGCACTACGATTGAGTGGTATGACTTTTTTATCTACGGTGCTGCGGCAGCTTTAATTTTTAATAAATTGTTTTTCCCTAACCTTGATCCGTTAACGGGTGTGCTTGCCGCATTTGCCACCTATGCGGTGGGATTTATCGGTCGACCGTTGGGCGGTTTGGTGTTTGGGCATTTTGGTGACAAGATCGGGCGAAAATCGATGTTGCTGCTAACCCTGATGCTGATGGGGATTCCCACCGTCCTGATTGGTCTGTTACCGACCTATGAATCAATCGGTTACTGGGCTGCCATCTGTTTGGTGATCTTGCGCTTTGTGCAAGGTATGGCGATGGGAGGCGAGTGGGGCGGTGCCATACTGATGGCGGTGGAACATGCGCCAGAAGGTAAAAAGGGGTTTTGGGGCAGTCTGCCTCAAGCCAGTACTGGCGGTGGCTTAATGCTGGCTTCGATTGCATTGGGATTGGTATCTTTATTGCCTGAGCAGGCTTTGTTTAGTTGGGGTTGGCGGATTCCGTTCCTTGCCAGTATCGTGTTACTGGCAGTCGGTTGGTATATTCGGGTTAAAGTGCCTGAGTCGCCCGATTTTGAAAAAGTGAAGCAGCAAGCAGACAAAGTTAAAGTCCCTGCTTTACAGGTCTTTAAAAAGCATCCAAAGCAACTGATCAGCATTATTGTGGCGCGCGCGGCTGAAAATGCCTGGTTTTATATTGCTTCGACCTTTACTTTGGCTTACACCACTACACAGCTCGGAATTGCCAGACAAGAGATCCTCTTTGCCACTATTTGTGGGGCCATTGTGATTATGTTTATGACCCCATTATGTGGACATTTGTCTGATAAAGTCGGGCAACGCAATATGTTCATGTTCGGCTTATGTGTACTGGCACTATATAGCTATCCATTTTTTAGCATGCTCAATACCAAAGACCCTGTGTTGGTCTGGACTGCAATCGTGTTGGCGATTGGCGTAGTGTTCCCGATTATGTATGCGCCACAAGCACAATTGTTTGCGCGGCAGTTTCCCGCAGAAATCCGTTATAGCGGTATCTCCATCTCGGTACAGTTGGCAGGTGTGTTGGGAGGAGGACTTGCACCACTGATTGCCACCAAACTGTTGAGTATGGGTGACGGTAGTCCGCATTTGATTATGATATATATTGGCAGCATGGCAGTGATTGCGATTATTGCAACCACATTTATGCCACGGGATCAGAGCGTCGGACTAGATCAACCTTATCAAAGTAAAGATCGTTTAAAGCTCGATAAGAATGCCACGGATCCTTTGTAATCGTCTTGCTGAATAGGATTTTTATCTACCCCCACCTTATATCAAGCAATCTAAAATTTATTAGGCTGCTTGATATGGGGAAAAGAAGTTGTGTAAAGAACAATGAACAAATTTAACTTTGCAGCATCTTTCTACGAATAGAAGACACCTTGATCTTTTGTCCAAGTAAATGAACCATTAAGCTCAGCATTACAATGATTGAGCCTAACCATTGCCAACTATTTAGATGTTCATCGAGTACAAGATAAGCGAAAATCATACTAATTACAGGCACCCAGAGCGAGAGAGGGCTGATTTTTGCCGCAGGATAGCGAGTTAATAAATAAATCCATAAACCATAACCAACAATTGTCGCAAAATAGGCTAGGAAAGCCGCTGCTCCGAATCCTCTCCAACTCAAAGCATGCCAATCTGCAATGATTCCTTGCCAACCTGTAGTCTGGATAGCCAATAATAAAAACCAAAGTGGTGTGAGTAGGTTTCCCCAAACCACTAAACCAATTGGATGAACAGACTTCATACGTTTGACGACAATATTTCCACACGCCCAAGAGAAAGCTGAACATAGAACCAAGAGCAAACCGAGCAAAGGGACATGGCTATGTTGTTGTCCTAAAGCAATCAATCCTAAGCCGAGTGATGCAATCATGATAGCCAACCACTGATTCCAAGACGCCTGCTCTTTAAGAAAAAAAGTGGCGATGATGACAGTAAAGAAGGCTTGGGATTGCACCACTAAAGCCACCAACCCCGTAGGCATACCCGTAGCAATTGCACTAAACATAAATGCAAATTGGGAAAAGTTACTGATCAGCCCATAAAGCAGAAGCCATTTCCAAGCGACTTGCGGAATGCGAATAAGAAACAAGGCTGGCAGTAACACTAATATATAGCGTAGGCATCCAAGCATCATCGGGCTGATTTCACTTATACCAACTTTCATGAAATAAAAGTTAATACCCCAGATGAACACCACTGCCAAAGCAGCGAGCTTATCTTTTAGTAACATAAAGAATTCCTGATCAAGACGACCTACGATGAAGCAGGTCGTTGAGAGACAGCGAGCTTAGATTTTGTGATTTTTTGTGGTGATGAACGTATCTAATTGGGGATAACGATGACGTAGCTTGAGTAGTTCAAAGTAGTCACGAATCATAAAGATACAGAACATCATTACAGCACTTGCGATCCCGAACCAAAAGGCTTTCTGTAGGTTTGGTAAAAATGCCATGGCAGCAAAAATACATAACATACTGATGATCGCAAGGTAGCTGAGATAAGGAAAACACCACATCCGAACTTTCAAGCGTTCAGGCGCGACGCGTTCTAAATGACGGCGTAAACGAATTTGAGAAAAGGCAATAATGATATAAACAAATAGCGCGACGGTTCCATACGATTCAACGAGAAAAGGAAATACGCCGTCTGGAGAAAAGTAGGAGGCTAAGATCGAAAAATAACCAAATAGAGTGCTAAATAAAATGGCACGGATAGGAACCCCATTTTTTGACAGCTTGGTTAGGCTACGAGGCGCATCCCCATTTTTTGTTAAAGCAAATAGCATACGGCTTGCGGCATAAACGCCAGAGTTTAGACAGCTGAGCACCGCAACTAAAATCACGCCGTTCATAATGTCTGCGACATAGGGAATATCTAAGACCTGTAAAGCACTGACATAAGGTGTTGCAATCGCAGTGCTATTCCAAGGGACAATACAAACCACGAGGAAAATAGAACAAACATAGAAGATCAAAACCCGTGTGATAACAGATTGAGTTGCTTTCGCAACGGATTCTTCGGGATTCTTGGTTTCGGCCGCTGCAATGGTGACAATCTCTGCGCCAAAATAGAACGCTGTTGCAGCTACAGCGCCTGATAAGACAGGCCCCCAGCCGTTTGGCATAAAACCGCCATGTTTGAAGAGCTCTCCAAATCCTGAAGCTTGATGATTTGGCCACCAGCCGAATAAGTAAATAGAACACAAGAAAATAAAGACTGTAATCGCAGCAACTTTAATTGAGGAAAACCAGAATTCAAACTCACCAAAAGAGCGAACAGAAAACAGATTGGTGGCTGTCAGTAAGATCAACAGAACTAGACTGACAATCCATTGAGGTAAATCAGGCATCCAATACGCAAGCAGTTTTGCACCGACGATGGCTTCAAGCGCGATTACAATCACCCAAAAATACCAATACATCCACCCCGTCATAAAGCCAGCCAATCGAGATAAAAATGGAGAGTCTTTAAAGGCATAACGGGCATAAGCATAAAAAGACCCTGTAACGGGAGAAGCGGTTGCTAGCTCACCAAGCATTCTCATGACCAGAATGATCAAAATACCTGTGATCAAAAATGACAAAATAGCTGCTGGCCCAGCAGCTTGAATGACCACTGAACTCCCGACGAATAAGCCCATGCCAATCACGCCACCGAGTGCCATCATTTGTACATGCCGAGGCTTCAATGTGCTTTTTAAATCTGGATTAGAATTTGAATCATACATAACTGCTTATCCCTCATAATTTTTTATAAATTGACCGTCCGCCTGATTGTGAAATAGCACTCAAAGCATCTCGTCCTTTAAGTAATACCAGCGATATAACAAGGCTTGACCCAGTCGTCTAAAGGGGCGAAATAAATGTGATGGCAATGGTGATTGGTAAATAGGTAATTCGAATTGTGGACGTTGAATACCCATGATTCGCTCTGCCAAACGACGACCTGCCATTGCGGAAAAAGAGACACCATTCCCCCCATAACAGATGGCGTAATAGATGGTTTCATCAGGATTTGGTTGTACGATCCGAGGCATCATGTCATGGCTGACATCAACCCACCCCCACCAAGAATATGCAATCGGTATACCACGTAAGCGAGGAAATTTACGGTAAAGACCCTCTTTTAATCGTTCAAGATGAGCAGGATTGTTAGCATCAGCACCCGTAAGTGCACTTCTGCTGCCACATTGCACTGAACCATCTGGGAGTAAACGGTAGTAGTGTCTTAAGGTACGTGTATCCGTAATAAAAGTTGTGCTATTTAATCCAGCCTCTTTGAGTTCTTGTGCTGTTAAAGGTCGAGTCACGATCGAATTAGATAAAATCGGCATGATTTTGCCAGACAAACTTGGGTGTAAACCATTCGGTGTATATCCACCTGTCGCAACAGCAACACGTTTTGCTTTGACGATGCCATATGGCGTCTGTAAGTAATGGATACCGTTGCGTGTTTCCCAATTGAGCACAGGCGTCGATGTATGCACTTTTGCACCTGCTGCACGAGCACGTTTTAAATAACCAAAAGCTAATTTTAATGGGTGTATACCAATACCATCTGGCTCGAATAATGCACCTGCAGCCTCTTGATCTGCAACGAATTCTTCATGCAGTTGTTCTCGGCTCAACATTCGTGTTTGATATCCGAAGGCCTCACGCATGACTTTGTTCTCATTCTCGAGAAAGGCCATTTTCTTTGCGCGATGAGCAATATATAAATGCCCACCGTCCTGTGCATCACAGTCAATACTACTTACGAGCTCTTTGAAATAATCAAAACCTTCTCGGATTTCAGCGTCGAGACGTTTTGCAGTATTGAGTCCCCATTTATCAATCCATTGTGAGCGATAGAGGCGACCAGACGCATTTTGTCCTTGACCACCATTACGGCTGCTACATCCCCATGCGGTACGATTGGCTTCTAGTACCAAGGGCGCAGTTCCAAATTTTTCAGCTAAGGTGAGCGCAGTAGAAAGACCAGTAAAACCACCACCAATGATCACAATATCTGCATCGATGTCACCTAGAAGCGGACCGTCATCTTCTGGTGGAGTGCCAGCAGTTGCAACCCAATAGGTGGGGGCATATTGTTCATTACCTTTTAATCCTTGATCGATTAAAGGATCAAACTTTGTATTGTACGTATTGAATACATTTTGAATGGGAGGGATGTGCTGATCCGAATCGCCAATCAAATGCTGTATCGATTGATTCATAGACAAGCTCCTTTATGCAGCGACCTGTACGGGCCGATTTTTACGGAATGCATTTTTAATTAGGATTTTTCCATCTTTGAAGGTAAAGACATCGACCATGTTGGCTTCAATATGTCCACCATCTGGTGCAGTTGCAGTAAAAGTCGTTTCTGAAATACCAAATTGCGCATCTTCACTTAACCAGTGTTTAGCATTCAGCCATTGGGCATCAGGGAAAGATTGAAAGGTATTTTCAAATGCTTGTCGGACCGCATCAAAGCCTTGAATGCGAGTACCAAATACATCACTGCCTGCAACCGTTTCAAAGCAACAGTCGTGATGCATACAGGCCATTAAGGCTTCAACATCATGTTTGTTCCAGGCAGCAGAAAACTCGGTAATGAGTTGTAGAAGTGCAGTTGGATTCATTAGATAGCTCCAAATATTTAAAGATCTCGGCTGATGATTGGACTGTACGTAAATCATTGTGTTCGACGTAGTACCAGAACTGAGGTTTTGATGGAGCCAGATATTTTTTGGTTTAATTTATTGTTTTATATTGATTAATTATAAATTTTAATTATGGAATGTGTTTTGCTTAGTTTTTAATGATGCCAGATTAAAAGAAATGCAGCTTTTCTATCTCTAAAAAGCACCACTTTAAGGATGATGGCTTCAAATTAGCTCATAAATTGCACTAACAAAAAGGACAAACGAGTGACAAATTCACTAGCACCACAGATATGGGAAGCTTTGTTTGCTGATACTGCAAATAGTGGTCTAAATTTGCAAGGCCGAATTTGTCGGATGATGTTTACCGCTTTGGTTCAGGGATATCTAAAACCGGGAATGGCTGTTCCATCCACTCGATACTTAGCGACTCAACTCGGGCTTGGGCGTAATACGGTCACCATTGCGTATCAACAATTGGTGATTGAGCGTATCTTAGAATCTAGGCAAAGAAGTGCTCACTTCGTGCACCCTAATTTCCAGATGGATCGTAGTGAAAGTAAAACAGTCACAACAACATCCAAAGCAACTTCGTGGAATTCTCGTTTTCAGCTTCGTCCATCTACGCAAAGACATCTTACTAAGCCGATTGACTGGATGGATTATGCTTATCCATTTATATATGGACAGCCTGATGTGGAAACTTTTCCGGTCTCGGCATGGCGTGAGTGTGCGGTTAAAGCTTTATCGGCAAAAGATGCCTCTATTTGGGCAAGGGACATGACACAACAAGGAGATGATCTATACCTTATTAATGCGATACAACAGCATATCTTACCAACACGAGGAATTCTGGCTCGAGAAAATGAAATTCTCCTGACGGTCGGAAGCCAGCATGCATTGTATATGTTGGCACGGTTACTCATGCATGGAGAGCAAGTCGTTGGAGTTGAAAATCCAGGCTATCCAGACGCTCGTAATATTTTTAGGCTGCACACATCACATATCGTTCCGCTTGACGTTGATCTTGAGGGGGTAACCTTAACTCAAGCTATCGATTGTGATTATATTTACGTGACGCCTGGAAGGCAGTGCCCTACGGGTGTCACATTGTCTCCTTCTCGCCGTAATAAGCTTCTGCAATTGGCTGAACAGCAGGATAGCATCATTATTGAGGATGAATATGATGCGCAAATCCTGGTTCAAAATACAACAATTCCCGCTTTAAAGAGCTTAGATCGACATGGCAGAGTGGTGTATATCGGGAGCTTATCTAAGCCAATAGCACCTGGGCTAAGGCTTGGCTACATTGTTGCTGCACCCGAGTTAATCGTTGAATTACGTCATTTACGTCGTTTGATGTTACGACATCCGAATGTATTTAACCAACGCGTCTTCGCTTTTTTTATAGACCAAGGTTATTACCATGCAATGTTAAGGCGGCAGTTTCAATTACATCAGCACCGAGGGACAGAGTTGATGCATGCACTGCAGCAATACTGCCCTACATGGAGACCTTATTCTTTAAATGGGGGAGCTGCATGCTGGATTGACACGCAAAGTGATATGGATTGTGCTCTGTTAGCGAAATATGCGGCGAATGTTGGTGTGCTGATAGAAGCAGGACAGCCGTTTTTCTTTGATGAAAATCAGCATCAACATTTTTTAAGGTTGGGAATTGGCTCAATACCAGCTCATCAGATTAATGCAGGAGTTTACAATTTATCTCAAGCTGTCGTTGACTATCAAAAATATAATCCAGCTTCTCTTTGAAATAACAACAGAGGTGTTCTATGGATATTTTTCATTTATGACGTCTTAACCCATATCTAATCTTTTGAAGGATTTAAAAGGTTCCACGTGGAGCATTCAATTTTAGTAATTGTTTGAGTGATTCATTATTAATCTTGGCTCTAAATTGTATTTATGCCCATTTATTGACATCAAGATGCGCTAGTATTCTGAATGAAGTTATCCAGAAAATTAATACACATTCGGCGTTAGCGGCGAAGACGTACAGGTTTTAGGGCATCGCAATGTGATATACATCTAGATGCTGGATTTAAAGCGTGGGTAGAGGCGAATAAACCCGTGATTTAAAATAAGGTATGAAGTAAAACACAAGAAAAAAGCCCTAATCTTTCGACTAGGGCTTTTTTGAATCTGGAGCGGGAAAGGAGACTCGAACTCCCGACCCCAACCTTGGCAAGGTTATGCTCTACCAACTGAGCTATTCCCGCATGCCGTGTATAATACATTATGCAAAAATAGGGTCAATAATTTTATGCAAAGAAATTGATTATTTGCATAAAATTAAAGCACTTTCATGCAAAAAGAGCAGGATATAGCAAATTTTTGTACAAAAGTTTCCCTCAGATTGCGCTCATGTATACTAATGAGCTATCTCAATCTGACCTTACAGAGTGACCGATGAACTTAGAACAACAGTTGATTGAACGTTTAAACACGCTTGCACCCAACCATCTTGAAGTAATCAATGAGTCGGCAGGACATGGCGGTTATTTCCCTGGTAAAGAGTCACACTTTAAAGTGATTGTGGTCAGTGAAGAATTCCAAGGCCTACGTCTGGTACAGCGTCATCAAAAAATTTATGCGGTTGCTGCTGAGTTAATGAGCCCGGGCCGCATCCACGCGTTAGCGATTCATGCCTATGTGCCGAGTGAGTGGCAGGGTGAGGCACCTGCCAGTCCGGAATGCGCACATGCACCCAAAGGTTAACAATCGATGATGGACATTCATTTACTTACTAAAATTGTGCATATCTCAGCAGTGAGCTTATTGATCATTGCTTTTGTATTACGTGCTTCGACTTTATTTGTAGGTGTGCAGGATCAGCAACCCAATGCGAAAGCCCGTAAAGGTCTGGTTGGTTTACAACATTTGTCTTTGACCTTGATTATTGTGACGGGTGCAATCTTGCTCAGTATGAACAATTTTGAAGTACAGCCTTGGTTCTATGCCAAAGTGATTTTGTTCTTTGTGTTCTGGTCTTCATTGATCAAAACCTACAAGCAGGACAGCAGCATTTTATTGGTACAACGTCGCGCAGGTTTATTAATCGGAACGGTTGCTCTGGTCGGTATTTTAGGCCTTGTCATGATTCAGCCGGTTTTTACCTGATTGTTTGACACATTGTGTAAGTAATAGTTATAGCGCTAGGTTAAACTGCATGCAGTTTACAAAAATATTTAGAGGGAAATTATGTTAACGCGTGTGGTGTTTAACCAGAAAGGCGGTGTGGGGAAATCAAGTATTACCGTGAATTTAGCGGCCATTAGTGCGCAGCAAGGTTTAAGAACCTTGGTGATTGATCTGGACCCGCAAGCAAATTCAAGCCAGTATCTTTTGGGTGAAGATGCAACCTATTCTGCCGATAAAGCCGCATTAGAGCCAAACATCGAAAATTTCTTCGAGGATATTTTAGGCAGTACGCAGCAAAAAGGACTGCTTGGCAATGCTATTGGCTCCATTCTGAAAGCACCGCGCGGTAAAGGTTTAGACAGTTATGTGCATCGTACTACTTTTGATAATCTGGATGTGATTCCTGCCAGTCCAAGTTTGGGGGCTCTTGAACATGCACTGGAAAGCAAGCATAAAATCTATAAATTGCGTGACTCGATCCAATCCTTGAGTGCACGTTATGACCGGATTTTTATTGATACACCCCCTGCATTTAATTTCTTTACTTTATCTGCTTTGATCTCTGCGGATCGGGTATTAATTCCATTCGATTGTGATGTGTTCTCAAAACGTGCGTTACAAACTTTGATTGAAAATGTGCTCGAAACCCAAGATGATCATAATGATCGCTTGGAGATTGAAGGAATTGTGGTCAATCAGTTCCAATCTCAGGCAAAACTACCCCGTGAAGTGGTTCAACAACTCAAAGATGAAGGTTTACCAGTGCTAGAGAGCATGTTACCCCCCTCGATCTTGATGAAAGAATCACATCAAAAGAATTTACCCTTGATTCATTTGGCATCTGACCATAAATTGACCGTCGCTTATGTGACCCTGTTCAATGAGATTGAATCAAAGAAATAAATAAGAGAATCTTATGAAACGCTTATATTGGATGCCTGTTTTGGCAGCGAGTCTGTTATTGGGTGCATGTGCATCAACGGTTAAACCCGCTTATGTGTCGCCTACACAATATCAAGCATTGAATTGCCAACAGTTACAAGCAGAATACAACCGTATTCAGCTTTATATTGAAAATGGTGTACAAACGCCAAAACGTACAGGTATGGGCGTTGGTGTTGGGCTTGGTGGTGGCTGGGGCAGAGGGGGGTGGGGCTTTGGTCCATCGATCTCACTCAATATGGGACAGTCAATGAATACCAAGAACACTGAGTTGGCCAATGTACTGGGTCAACAAGATGCGATTGTACAGGCAGCAAAATTTAAAGGCTGCCCGATTATTGTCAAACAACGTCCAAAATCATAGATTTTGACAACTGACCGTCATCTGTCAGGATGATGGTCAGCAACTAAATTATGGCAAAATGTTTCGTAAAATAATAAAAAAATTCAATATATTAAAAAATTATATCCACTAAATCATTGATTTTTCCCTTGCCTGCATCTCGCTCAAATTTGTATTTTTGCCCTAAATTCGTTTAAGGTGGCGCCCATGTCTAGTTGTTCGGTATATCTATGATTGAGAGTTGGTTTTTTGTTTTGGCGATGTTGGCGGTGTTATTGATACCTGGTCCAACCAATGCTTTGCTTGCCAGTGCAACACACCAACACGGTGTTCCTAAAACCATCACGTTTATTCCAATTGAGTGGTTGGGCTATCTCTACGGGATTAGTTTATGGGCGCTATTCATTCATTTATTTGATCCGATCTGGCCTGCGATTGGCGCGATTTTACATACGCTCAGTTTACTCTACGTATTGTGGATGGCTTTTCATCTCTGGAAAGGTTCACATCTACAAAAGCACGATCAGCATCATCAGCAAATTCGTAAAAGACAGCTATTCTTATCGACTTTAAAAAATCCAAAAACAGTACTGCTGGCTTCAGGGGTTTTTCCGAGTGAAACGTGGAATTCGATTGAGCAAGCTGCTTTGGTTTTTGCCATTTTTAGTCTTATTCTGATCCCGGTTAGTATTTTCTGGATGTTATTTGGACGTGCATTGCTGGCGGGAAGTTTGATTGGAATTAAAGCCGACCATTTGTATAAAGGGTCGGCCATGCTATTACTGATTTGTATGCTGCCTATGATCTTACGTTTCTTTTAACAGAACGCTCGACTTATTGGGCTTTCGTGCCCTTCATTTTCTGGCGGATAAAGCCAATCACGCCTGGTAAGATACTGATAATAATAATACCGAAAATCAGATGGGTGAAATTATCTTTCACGATTGGCATATTACCAAATAAATAACCAAGCGTGATGAAGGAGGCGATCCAGCAGAATGCACCAACGACATTATAGCTAAGGAAGTACTTATAATTCATACTACCTGCACCCGCAACAAATGGGGCAAAAGTACGTGCAAATGGAACAAAGCGCGCGAAGATAATGGTCTTACCTCCATGGCGTTCAAAGAATTGCTGGGTTTTAATAAGATGTTGTTTATTAATAAAACGCGAGTTAATTTCGAACACACGTGGCCCGATATAACGCCCAATATGATAGTTTAAGGTATCACCCAGTACCGCAGCAAGAAAGAGTAAAATACCCAATATCCATGGATCCATTGCACCTGTTGAAGCAGCCAATGCACCTGCAGCAAATAATAAACTATCGCCAGGTAAGAAAGGCATTACTACCAAACCGGTTTCAACAAAAATAATCAGGAATAAAATGGCATAAATCCATACACCATAATTGGTAATAAATTCTAAAAGATGTTCGTCAACGTGCAGAATAAAATCAATCAGTTCCATGAAGGTGTTAACACTATGAATGTGGACTAAATCCTAGCAGTGCATCTGTAGAAAGTCAGTATAAAAAGCAAATTAATTGGTAACTTTTCAGCACATATTCAAAGGAGATTGACGCGAGAAAAATAGTGTTATTGTTGCAAAATAGGAACGATATGTTAACTAAATAGGACTTTATTGCAAAATTAAAGATGCATAAACTTGCTAACATGTTAAAAAACGAACAGTGTGGAAATTGATTATGTTTAATCCAAATGTTGTTGTAAAAAATATCGTAACACAGTCTGGTGTGGCTAATGTCGTAACTTTGATTGCGCGTTTGTTGTTGGCTTATATTTTTCTTGTTGCTGGATGGGGCAAGATCGTGGGCTATGCAGGCACGGCTGGTTATATGGAATCAATGGGTGTTCCAGGCGCGTTGTTACCCCTCGTAATCTTGGTTGAGTTTGGTGGTGGTTTAGCCTTATTGTTTGGTTTCCAAACACGTTTTGCATCTTTAGGCTTAGGTATTTTTAGTATTATCACCGCCTTTATCTTCCATGGTGGTGCAGAGGATGCCATTAACTTTATGAAAAACTTTGCCATGGCAGGTGGTTTCTTCATGTTAATGCTTTATGGTGCAGGTCGTATTAGTCTTGATCATTTGATTGAAAAATAAACTATAGGCCGCTATTAATGCCCCACTGTGAATAGTGGGGCTAAATTTTGCCGATCGTATTTGCTTGCTTACAAACAAAAGCCGACATCTGTGCTTATTTCTGTTTAGATCATAATTGGTGAAAACAAATAGGACATGATAATGAAAAAAGTGCTTTTGGGTTGCGGGATCGTAGTGTTCACTGGTCTTTCGACGCTGACATGGGCGGGTAAGGATGATCATGTATTGCTACAGGAAGCGACAAAGAATATGGTGACCGTGAGCCAAGTGGCGAAATTGGCAGATGAAACGGGTGTCACGCTGACAGGCCAGATCACAAAGCATCTGCAAAGTGATCATTATGAATTTAAAGATCGGAGTGGTACGATCAGTGTAGAAATTGATGATGATCTTTGGCGTCAGGCAGGGCTAAAAGTCGGTGATCATGTGCGTTTGGTGGGTGAGGTAGATACCCATCGTTATAAAGCAACCGATATTGAAGTGATTAAAATTGAAAAATATACATCTCGATAAAAGCATAAAAAAGGAAGCAGATGCTTCCTTTTTTATCACTCAGATTTTTAGAGCATAAAATGAATCTGCATTTCCCCAACGAGGAAACCCAACACCGCACCAACAATAATCAGTGACCATTCATCTTCTTTGAAGGCAGGGCGTAACATCCCTTCAAACTCTTCCGGGCTGAGTTTCTGCATACGTTCAACCAGTGTATTGCGCACATTCATGGCATCTTCAGCATAAGACTCAACATAGCGCATGGTATCTGGAAGCTGTTTCAGAATACGCTCTGCGACTTCGGCTTTCAGGTTCTGATATTTCTCGCCGCCAATGGCATAGACCACCAATGGACGCACAATACCTGCCTGTAAGTCAATTTCTTGTTTTACCTGGCGGCTGACCAATTCAATGACTTTGTCCGAATGTGTGCCTGAAAACAATTCTTCCATCATATTGCGTGAAGTCAGTAATTGTTTGGAAATCAATGCAGCATAGTCGGCAGCAACTTCATTCTGACGTTTGATGAACAAACCCTGCCAAGTGTAGCCCATGATCTTTTTTGGGTATAACGGGCGGAACATCATTTGTAAGGCCATCCAGTCGCTAAAGAAGCCGACAAAGCCACCGAACATTGGCAGCATCCATGGATATTTACCTTGAGTCACGATCCAGCACAGCATTTGCACTACACCAATCGCAAAACCAAACACGAAACCGACGTTACTAAAGAATTTGAATTCCTGTTTGCCAACTTTTTTAAAGATTTCATTGAGCAGGCGTTTGTCTTTGAGCAGATTGTTGATCACCATATGTTTGATATCAAAGTACTTGGCAACATCCTTCTGTACTTCACTCATGATATGTTCAACAATTTCTGGCGCTTTGGCCTGAACACGTTTAATTAGTTTCTGTCGTGCAAACTCCGGCATACCTTCCCATAAGCCAGGTTGGTATTGCTGTGCCACTTCGCGGGTAATGTCCTCAGCGGCTGCCATTAATGGTTTTTCAATTTCTTGGGCAATCCGTTTGGGGTCGAGTCGGGCAAAAATTTCTTCGGGTTTGATCAGCTTGGAGGTCATCAACTCCACAGCCGTGGTGGCCATCTTCTCTGCTTTACGGGGAACAATCCCTTGCCATCCGAGTGGAAGACCAAATAAGCGCAATCCTTTAAATTCAAGTGGTGAAAACATCATTTGAATGGCAATGACTTTGGTTACATAACCAATAAAGCCACTGATAAAAGGGATTGAAATATACAACCAGAAATTCTGTTGAAAATCCGCAATCATTTCTTGAAACATTATTTTATTGGTCCTTCAAGTCCTAATTGTTGCTCGTGGTCGGACAAGCGTTAGATGATAGTAAAATATTTTAGGGCATTGACGATAAGCCAAGGCCTTTAGAGTTGTAGTTGCCTTTTGATTTATTCCTTTGGGTGAGGACATAGCATCGTATAAAAGGCAACGATGTAGCCGAGAGCATACCTTTCCTTGGTAATACCTTTTCGATTCGTCATCTTAGCACCAATTTTTGCTTTGTGTTGAGCAGAATGGGCAAGAATTGTTGATTGAACGCTCCTTATTTTGTGCTTGACTTGAGAATTTTAGTTTAAATATCAGTGCCCATTGACATGCCTAAGGAAAAAACGAGATAGATGATGAATTGCGATGCGCCAAAGCGTGAAAAATGTTAGAATATGGCGCTTAATTCATTTGCCTTTATGATGAACCATGACGACCAATACTCAAATTACTGAAGATCGTATCCTTATTTTGGATTTCGGCTCTCAATATAGCCAGCTGATTGCACGTCGTGTACGTGAAGCGGGTGTCTATTCTGAAATGTATGCATTCGATATGTCTGAAGAAGACATTCGTGCGTTTAATCCGAACGGGATTATTTTGTCAGGTGGCCCTGAGAGCGTACATGAAGAAGGAAGCCCACGCGCGCCGCAAGTTGTATTTGAATTAGGCGTACCAGTGTTGGGTATCTGTTATGGCTTACAAACCATGTCTGAACAGCTTGGCGGTAAAGTAGAGCCGGGTACAGTACATGAGTTTGGTTATGCAGAAGTTGATATTCTAGTTCGTGATAAATTGATTGGTCACTTGCAAGACCGTGAAAACCAGTTACATGTGTGGATGAGTCATGGCGATAAAGTCAGTGCGATTCCAGAAGGTTTCCAAGTGACTGCAAGCACACCAAGCTGCCCATTCGCTGCAGTAAGTGATGAAGCACGTCGTTTCTATGGTGTTCAGTTCCACCCAGAAGTAACGCACACGGCCAAAGGTGCTGAATTACTGTCGAATTTCGTCCATCAGATTTGTGGTTGCCGTGGTCTGTGGACCCCTGAGCACATCATTGACCTGCGTGTAGAACAGTTGCGTGAGCAAATTGGTGATGAAAAAGTTCTGTTAGGTTTGTCGGGTGGTGTGGACTCATCTGTAGTCGCAGCATTATTGCATAAAGCCATTGGTGATCAGTTAACTTGCGTATTTGTAGACAATGGTTTACTTCGTTTAAACGAAGGTGATCAAGTGATGCAAATGTTTGCAGAAAACATGGGTATCCGTGTAATTCGTGCTGATGCTGAACAACGTTTCTTGTCTGCATTGGCGGGCGAAGTTGATCCTGAGAAAAAACGTAAAATCATTGGTCGTGAATTTATTGAAGTTTTTGCAGAAGAAGCGCGTAAACTTGATGGCGTGAAATTCTTGGCGCAAGGGACGATTTATCCAGACGTGATCGAATCTGCAGCAAGCAAACAAGGTAAGGCACACGTGATTAAATCACACCACAACGTGGGTGGTTTACCTGATGATTTGGAATTTGAATTGGTTGAGCCATTACGTGACTTGTTTAAAGACGAAGTACGTAAATTAGGTACAACCATTGGCTTACCGCATAGCATGATTTACCGTCATCCATTCCCAGGTCCAGGTTTGGGCGTGCGTATATTGGGTGAAGTGAAAAAAGAATATGCAGATATTCTTCGTCTTGCTGATGACATCTTCATGCAAGAACTACGTGATAGCGGTTGGTACGACAAAACTGCACAAGCATTTGCGGTATTCCAACCAGTAAAATCAGTGGGTGTGGTGGGTGATGGTCGCCGTTATGCATGGGTGATTGCACTTCGTGCCGTAGAAACCGTTGACTTCATGACAGCACGTTTTGCGCACTTACCGTATGACTTGGTTGATAAAATCTCAACCCGTATCATGAATGAAATTAAAGATGTTTCACGTGTTGTTTATGACGTGTCATCTAAACCACCCGCAACGATCGAGTGGGAATAAGAAAAAGGGCAGGATGAAAATCCTGCCTTTTTTATGATTGATCAAGAGGTGAAGCATGTTGGAGACCTTGCAATTAGATGAGTTACAAACAGCCTTACAGCAGCTTTTAGGCGAATCACTGTTTGCTATTTATCTTTATGGTTCGGCCATCGATGGCGGCCTAGGTCCAGAAAGCGATCTGGATATTTTGGTTGTCGTCAACCAAGTACTGACGCTCCAGCAAAGACAGCAACTGGCAGAAACCTTATTACACATTTCTCATCCGATCGGTACTGTACAACGAGCACTTGAAGTCACCATCGTACTCAAACAGCAGATTCTTTCAGAAAGTTACCCGCTCAGCTACGAGCTACAATTTGGTGAATGGTTGCGTGATGAGTTAAGCCAAGGCGCTATACTCAGTACACATGCAGACCCCGATCTGAGTATTTTGCTCAAGAAAGCACAAATGCATCATCGTACTTTGCTGGGGCCAAGTCTGACACAGTGGTCAACTGAAATTCCAAACCAACAGCTTTGGCAAGCGATGGCAGACACCTATCCATCGATCGTGGCGCATTGGGATGAGGATGCGGATGAACGCAACCAGATTTTGGCTTTATGCCGAATTTATTTTAGTTTGGTTATGGATGATATTGTACCGAAAGATCAGGCTGCACAATGGGTGATCCCTCAATTACAACAGCAGCATCAAATTGTTTTACAGCGTATGAGCCAAGAATATAAAGGTGAGATTGGCAAGCAGCACTGGCCAAGTGAGCATCTGACTTTGCAAGCGATTGTTGACTTTCTTAATATGAAGATCACTGCACTTTTAAAACATAAAATACATAAATAATAAACAGTAAAGGACAATACTTGGATTGTTGCATAGATAAAACTTAGTATTGCAAGAACAGGCTATTCAGGCCATCTCGATTAGACCTAACATTTGTTCATGATAAAGCCCAGATCGGGAGTGCCTTTTGAATCAGATTGTTGAAATGCAAACGTTCATTGCCGTGGTTGATGCGGGAAGTATTACCCATGCTGCGACACGCCTAGGCATTACTAAATCAGTAGTGAGTCAGCGGATTCAGCAACTGGAACAGCGTTTGTCTGCTGCGCTGATTCATCGTGGTCGAAGTATGCTGTTAACCGAGGCTGGACAGGAGTTTTATCAGCAGTCGAGCAAGATTCTGGTGGAGTTAAGTGAGCTAGAAGAATCTATCAGCGCGCGTCATGATCATATTGGTGGTAGTTTTCGTTTATCGGTACCACAGGCATTTAATATTCAATATCTCGCCCTTTATTTGGCTGAGTTCGTGCAACTGTATCCTGAATTAAAGCTAGATATTGAGTCGAGTGATCATTTTGTCAATCTGAATAATGGTCATTATGATGCGGCGATTCGGATGGGAGAGTTAGCTGATTCCAATCTGATTAGTCAGACGGTTGCACAGAATCACCACTATATTTGTGCAAGTCCAGATTATTTAAAAGCGTATGGGATGCCTACTCACCCTAATGAGTTGTTGCGACATCGTGGATTGTTGTATTTGTCTCGAGAACCACATGGGATGTGGCAACTTCCTGTGGACGGAAAAAAGGCCTTTTTCCGAATATCTCCTTATCTACGCACAGATAGTGGTCATCAATTACTGGCGGCTGCCAAGCGTGGTTTAGGGATTGCAATTCTGCCAAGCTTTCTTGCTGCAGAAGCAATTTGCCAAAAGCAACTCAAGGTGATCTTGCCTGAGTTCTCTCCTTCGGGAGGCAATATTTCAGTGGTTTACCGCTTGTCCAATCGAGCCTCCCCTAAAATTCAAACTTTGGTTGATTTTCTATCCACAAAAATTGGTCATCCTGCGCCGTGGGATAGCCAGATTCAGAATATGCTGCGGCAGGAGTCATAAGACCTTGTTCGGAAAAAGCGAATCATAGTTTTGCTTTTTTTGGTCTAGCGAACAAAAAACATCATTTGTTAGGGTGTTTGCCTCTCTTTTAACACCGATTGATATCGGGTGATCTGAGAAGATCGATATGTTACTGAGCATTTACCCTCGCGATTTGCTGTTATCACATTTTCAACCCATGTAGCTCAAGTAACTTGCAAGTGTGGTTTAGAAACAGCGTGGGGGAGATGTGTTGAATACTTAAGATTATGATATTTATCAAAATATTAATTGAATGTCTTGGTGGATTAATATTAGACAGCATCCCAATGTCGATCTTCTTTGATTTTTACTTTTAGGATATGCAGATGAATAGACTAGCTAAGAACTGGATAAATGGTGAGTGGGTAGATTCTCATCAGCATATGCAGTCAATTAATCCAGCAACATATGAAGTAATCGGACAATATGCCAATGCCACGATAGAGCAGGTGCAAAGTGCGATATGGGCCGCAAAGAAAGCATTGAAAGAAACAGATTGGAAGCGTGATCGTCGTTTACGGGCAAAAGTACTGAATGAAATGGCGGATGCTTTCGAACGTCATACCGATGAGTTGATCGAGATTCTTGCCACTGAAAATGGAAAGATTAAGCCCGAAGCCACCTTTGAAGTGACGATGGTTCCCGCTAAATTACGCTATTACGCAGCGTTGACTTTAACTGAATATGGTCGAGCATTAGAGCCAAAGCCGGGTAGTTATTCGATGGTTATACGCGAGCCGATGGGGGTGTCTGGGATTATTGTACCTTGGAATTCTCCCGTGGTTTTAATGATTCGTTCACTGGCACCTGCATTAGCCGCGGGCACCACAACAGTGATTAAGATGCCAGGTCAAACTGCACAAACCAATGCCATAATCTCCCAAATTTTTTCTGAGCTTACTTCTTTACCGCAAGGAGTGATTAATTTATTTAGTGAGTCGACAGGAGGTGGGTCGCGTTTACTGGTGGAATCACCCGATGTCCCAGTGATTAGTTTTACGGGCAGCACAGCAACAGGTAAAGCTATTTCAGCGACAGGCGCGCAGCATCTAAAACGCTTTGGTCTAGAATTGGGTGGTAAAACGCCGATGATCGTGTTTAAGGATGCCGATCTTGATCTGGTGTTACCTAAACTGGAAAAAGCCCTGACCATCTTTGCGGGGCAGTTCTGTATGACAGGTTCACGCTTACTGGTTCAGCGTGAGCTGGCAGATGAGCTGAAACGGAAACTGGCGCAGCGTTTGGAAGCCGTCAAAGTCGGCCCGGCTGCCGATCCTAGCAGTGATATGGGACCATTGATCGATAAAAATAATGTGGCACGTGTTGATGCTGTGGTTGAAAAAGCGATTGCAGAAGGAGCGAAGGTGATTGTTCGTGGTGGCCCGATTACCGAAGGTGAACTGGCCAAAGGTGCTTTCTATCGTCCCACCTTACTTGAAGTGAATGACAACAGCTTGGATATTATTCAGGAAGAAACTTTTGGGCCAGTCCTTACTTTGCAAGTGTTTGATACCGAAGCAGAAGCGATTATGCTTGCCAATGATAACCAATATGGTTTAGCGGCTTCAATCTGGAGTCGTGATGTAGATTTACCATTACGCGTTGCGACTGAAATGGAAGCGGGTACCGTGTGGATCAATGATTGGGCCGTGGTTTATGATGAGTTTGAGGAGGGTGGTTTTAAAAACTCTGGTCTTGGGCGAATGAATGGGATGGCGGCAATGGATGACTTCATTGAATATAAGCATATTACCATTTCAACGGGTGTTTCTGGAGCGGACTAGGGATTTGGTCAAGCATTGAATGACACTACAAACAGCGCATCGATTTCGATACGCTGTTTTTATTTTAGCCTGAGTTAGAATTAGGTCGAGAACAGTTTAAAGCACACTTGTCTTAACCATTGATTACTTGGGGTTTGATGGACACGCGAATGCCAGTGTTGCTTAACGCTGAATTGTGGAAAGTGATAGGGAGGCTCTAAGGTTTTCAACCCGCCTTGAGTCATTAACACCTGCGCCAGATAATTGGGAATAGTGGCAATTACATCGGTATCTCTGACAATCAGACCGACACCCAAATAGCTGGGTAAACGCACCAGAATATTGCGGTTGACGCCGTGTTTTTGTAGCTCATGCTCCACCACATAATGTCCTCCTGTTGCCAAGATATCGACATGTAATTCCTGAGCAAACTCTAGAGCGGATAGGCTGGTTCCTGTTAGCCGAGGATGTTGTTGACTAGCCAAACACGTGTAATGCTGCTGAAACAAGGTTTGCTGATAAAAACCTGCTTCCAGTTGGGGGAGGAATCCAATGGCGAGATCAATATGTCCATTCGACATCATCGGGGCTGTCTGGCTATCAATTGGCAGAATGTCCAGACGAATTGACGGGGCATGCTGACGCATGTAATTCATCAGGCGCGGTAAAAATACCAAGTGACTGATGTCAGTCATGCTGATACGAAATTGATAGGTTGAGGTTTGTGGGTCGAACTCAATATTATAGTTTTCTACCAATTTTAGGCGGTTGAGAATTTCCACCACCATTGGATAAATTTGCTGGGCGAGTTCGGTGGGTTGCATTTTATTTTCAATTCGTACAAACAGTGGGTCACGAAAATGGGTGCGGAGTTTATTCAGTGCAATACTTAAGGTTGGTTGACCAATACCCAATTGTTCCGCGGCTTTAGAAATACTTTTATGCTGATAAATTTCAAAGAAAATTTTCAGCAATCTTGTATCCAGATCAAACATCGCACTGACCCACTGTATTGATTTTATCAATACAGCCTATTGTTTTTTGTGCATAGATTCAACACATCCTGATTGTTACATTGAGCCAACACCGAATATTGATGAAATTATCGTCATTATTATTGTGCTCCATGGGCAGAAAAAGGAATGACATATGGAACCTTTAGGCACGCTAGAAGAGCTACCCGAACGTTATCGAGAGGAGCTGAATGCGTCAAATCTGGTGCCGTTATGGCCTAATTTACGAAGCTTTATCCCACCCAATAAACCACGACCACAAACAGTTGCAACCGCTTGGTATTTTCATCAGATTAAGCCTCTGTTACTAGAAGCTGGGGAGCTAACGCCGATCGAAAAGGCAGAGCGTCGAGTGTTGGCACTCGCTAACCCAGGGCATGGTTTGGACAATATGAAGGTCAGTCCAGCCATGTATTTAGGCATGCAACTGCTGCTCCCTAAAGAGTGGGCACCTGCACATCGCCATGCACCGAATGCAGTACGTCTTATTGTTGAAGGTGAAGGGGCTTACACCACTGTTGAAGGGCAAAAATGCATTATGGAACATGGTGACATGATCCTTACCCCTTCTGGGTTATGGCATGAGCATGGACATGATGGTGACCAACCTGTGATCTGGATGGATATCCTTGATTTACCACTGGTTTACTATATGGAAGCCTCTTTTGTGGAAGAGGGCCGTCGTCAAGAAGTGGATCGAATCAATCAAGGTTCTACCCCCCAATATGCAGCAGGTATTGTACCGACCCCGCATTTTAGTCGTGAAGATGCCGCATATCCGATGATGCGTTATGCGTGGAAGGATACTAAAAAGGTCTTGGATGCCTTAGCAAAAAAAGCAGGCTATCAGGACCCGTTACAAGTGGCCTATGTCAATCCTGAAACGGGTCAAGATTGTCAACATATTCTAGGCTATTCAGCACTGCTGCTGCGTCCGAATGAAACACTATCTCTGCCTTTACGTTCCACCCCACAGGTGTTTCATGTCATTGAAGGGGGCTTAACGATCCAGATCGATCAACAGGATTTTCATTTGAGTAAAGCCGATACCGCCTGTGCACCGTGTTTTGCTGTTATTGATTTAATCAATACATCCGAACAGCCATGCTATGTCTTTATCGCAGATGAAGCTCCTTTGCAGCGTAAGTTGGGCCTGTATTCAATCCGTGAGCGAACTGCTGCACGTCCATAATTTTAATCTCAGCTGTGGTGAAAGCACATGCTGCTGAGGAGCGAGTATATGAAACTTTATAGTTTTTTTCGTAGTGGTACATCACATCGAACCCGCATTGCTCTGAATTTAAAGGGTTTGGATTATGAGATAAGTTATGTCTCACTGGCTAAAAATGAGCATCAACAGCTGGACTTTAAGAGATTGAATCCACAGGGTTTTGTCCCCGTATTGGAAACTGAATCTGGTCTGCTGCTACAAAGTCCAGCCATCATCGAATGGATTGAACAGCAATATCCAGAGCCTGCTTTGTTACCAGCAGATGCATTGGGTAAAGAAAAAGTACGCGCCATTGCGGCGTTGATTGGCTGTGATATTCATCCCTTAAACAATAAACGTGTGCTGGAACATTTACGCCAGCTTGGGTTGGATCAGAACCAGATCAATGCATGGTGTGCTAAATGGATTCAAGATGGTTTTTCGGCTTTAGAGCAGATCTTGGCACAAGATCCTACGCGGAAAAAGTTCTGCTATGGCAATCAACCTAGCCTAGCCGATGCCTATTTGATTCCACAGGTAGTGTCTGCACAACGCTTTCAGGTCGACCTATCGGCCTATCCCCAAATTAATGAAATTTATCAGCATTGTATGACGCTTGAAGCATTTCAGAAAGCTGCACCTGAACAGCAAGCAGATGCGTTTTAAGTTGCTGATCCACCTATATCAATAAGGAATATGCCATGAGCTTTATATTTGAACCCATGACACCAGCAGGCCTGTTTATCCACGGCTCAGATCAACAATTTCCAGTCCGTCGAGTTTACTGTGTCGGACGTAACTACGCTGCCCATGCGCGTGAAATGGGTTTTGATCCAGATCGTGAACCACCGTTCTTTTTCTGCAAACCGAATGACTTAGAGTCGATTGTACCTGTTGATCAAGAGGCGGTAGATATTCCTTATCCAAGCGAGACCTCAAATTATCACTATGAAATTGAGTTGGTGGTTGCGATTGGTCGGGATGCCAAGAATGTTTCAGTCGAAGAGGCTGCACAGTATATCTATGGTTATGCAGTGGGCTTGGACATGACGCGCCGTGACCTGCAAATGAGTATGCGTGAAAAAGGGCGTCCATGGGAAATTGGAAAAGCATTCGATTTTTCTGCGCCGATTGGTCCGATTCATCCCATCACCGAAACAGGTGAAATGAATCAGGCGGATATTCATTTGACCGTCAACGGTACAACTGAGCAACGCAGTGATATTAGCCATTTGATCTGGTCAGTTGCTGAAACCATTGCCAATCTATCGACCTTATTTGAACTCAAAGCAGGCGACTTGATCTTTACAGGAACACCTGAAGGGGTGGGTGCTGTGGTTCGAGGTGATGTGATGCGTGCTGAGATTACCGGATTGACTGGCATTACCGTGAATGTGAAATAACGCACTTGATCTGAGTGGTTTAAACAGGTGCTCAAGCTGAAGAACAAATAAAGTTGAGCACCTTTGCTAAGGATTGCATCGGCCAAGGTATTGGCAAAAGGAGTCGTTATGTCTCAAAAAACAATAGATGTGCAAAGTTTCATCGATGAAATTCCGCTTTCAGCTTTGCAAAAATTAATCATGTGGCTGTGCTTTTTGATTGTTGCAATTGATGGTTTTGATACCGCAGCAGTGGGATTTATCGCGCCTGCATTAAAAGCCGAATGGGGACTACAACCCACCGATCTGGCACCGTTATTTGGTGCAGGCTTATTTGGTTTGATGGCAGGTGCACTGGTTTTTGGACCGTTATCCGATAAATTAGGCCGTAAACCGATTTTGATCGGCTCAGTGATCATGTTTGGTTGCGCCAGTCTATTTGCAGCCTTTTCTTCAGACCTACAAACCCTGATTATCTGGCGTTTTCTGACAGGTTTAGGTTTGGGTGGTGCTTTACCCAATGCGATTACCTTAACTTCAGAATATGCACCAACTTCCCGACGTTCAAATCTGGTCACCATGATGTTTTGTGGTTTTACCATTGGCTCTGCCTTGGGTGGGATTTTGTCGGCTCAATTGCTGCCACATATTGGTTGGCATGGCATTTTACTGATTGGTGGGATTGCTCCTTTATGCACAGTCCCTTTTTTATATTATTTACTGCCTGAATCGTTACGGTTTCTTGTGCTGAAACAAAAAAGTACCGAAAAAATTGAAAGCATTATCCGTCGTATCGCACCACAGATCAGCGAGATTCCACACTTAGTACCCACCGTAAATGAAGTTGCGAAATCGAGTTTAAAAAATTTGTTCGGCAAAGGTTTTGCCTTGGGAACATTTCTGATCTGGTTCACTTTTTTTATGAGCTTTCTGATTATTTATATGATCTCAAGCTGGATGCCAACCTTATTGACCAACGCCGGTTTTAACTTATCCAACGCCTCATGGCTCACCTCGATTTTCCAGATTGGCGGGACGATTGGTGCCATTGTCTTGGGCTTGCTGATGGACAAGCTGGATGCCACCAAAGTGTTAAGCACCGCTTATGCATTTGGTGGTCTATTTCTGATTTGTCTCGGTTTGGGAATCGAACAAGCCAACACGGTATTGCTGATGTTTGCCATGTTTGGTGTCGGTGCCGGAATCAGTGGGTCACAGGTCGGTGCCAATGCCTTTTCTTCCAGTTTTTATCCCACCCATTGTCGTGCAACAGGCGTGAGTTGGGCCAATGCGGTCGGACGTGCTGGTTCTGTGGTGGGTTCGATCATGGGGGGCTGGCTGATGTCATTGCATCTTTCTAACTTTGCTATTCTCAGTCTGCTCGCCATTCCCGCTTTTTGTGCCGCAGTTTCATTGTTGTTGATTAAACGTCTTAAAAAAGAACAGCCTAGCGTTGTGACAACTCTCGGCTGAGTTCAAGCCATTGCCAATAAAAATAGATCGCTGTGCCAGTGGATGGCACGGCAACTCAACACAGGATGATTGATTCTATGCACCACTTTAATGTGAAAATTGTAGCGCTGAGTATCTTGCTGCCAATGTCTGGGGCAAGTTCGGGCGTATGGGCAGCTGACCCCACCCAGCCCATTCAAGACGAATGGAAATTTAACCTGAAGAATGCCTATCTATACCGTGATTATGCCAATAGCAATGCAAAAAACTTTGGCAGTTGGTCTCAAGGGGTATCTTTGTTTTATACCTCAAACTTATACGATACCCCTTTCGTGATCGCAGACAAGCCAATTCGGATCGGGGCGGATGCTTCGGTACAATATGCAGTACGGTTAAGCGCAGATCGACACGTCAGTGATATGGTATTGCCTTTTGATCGGCAGACCCAGTCCCAAGCGGCTGATTATTCAAAGTATGGAGCAACCCTGAAACTAGGCTATGGCAAAACTTTATTGAGTGTTGGGGAGCTATGGCTGGACTTGCCTGTTACCAGCTCGGATGCCAGTCGTCAGTTAATTACCTCCTATTGGGGCAGCAGTTTAAAATCACAGATTTCGGATCAACTCTATGCTGAACTGGGTCGGGTGACAAAAGTGTCTCCACGTAATGAAGATAACTTTCATAAGTTCTCCTTCAGCTCGAATGGTAAAACGGCCTATTCCGATGGCCTGAATTATCTTGACCTACGTTATCAGCTGACCCCCTCGCTCAAAGCTGAATATTACTTTGGCAATTTAGAAGATTTATATAACAAACACTATCTCGGTCTGGAGCATACCTGGAAACAGCCCACTTTTTCACTGAACTCCAAGTTTAAATATTTCAATGCCAAAAATGATGGCGACAATTTTAAGATCGATGCCCAGAATATCGGGGTGTTGGAAATGCTGAAAGTAAACAATCAGAGTTTTGGTTTGGGTTATCAGCAAATTATGGGTGAATCAGCCTATCCTTTACCCGATGGATTTTTACCTGAGTTGTATTTTATCAACTGGAATGCCACAGGCTTTTTTAAGCAGAATGAAAAGTCCTATCATCTGATGTACGGCTATGATTTTAAGGACTACGTACCAGGGTTAAATGCTATGGTGAAATATGTCTATGGTTATGACTTTAAAACAGCCGATGGTGTGAAAAACCATGAAACTGAATCGAATGTCTTGGTCAATTATGCTTTTCAGCAGCCTTATTTAAAGGGCTTTGCCATTCAATATCTACGTGTTGATTACAAAGTCAAACATGGCAATGACTTTGGTGAAGATCGTCTGTTTGTGAATTATACGAAACGATTCTAATTGCATGCAAAGTCATAAAAAAGAGTGCCTGAGCACTCTTTTTTATTGCTTAATTTTGCTCAAGCGCTTTTTAAAGAATAAATAATTCATTGATTATCAAAATATTAAAATTTAAAGATATATCTTAACTTGCTATAAGACTATTTAAGATATATCTTAATTGTCGCAAATTAAGCAAATATAGAGAAAAATAACAGATGAAATATCAATCCGAGCATTCTCATGATGAAGCCGAAGCGGCTTTATTCCATCGGGAACATCCTCGTTCAGGCCGCCGTGGTCGCTTATTTGAATCAGGTCGCATGAAACTGTTGGTGTTGCATTTGATTCAGCAAAGCCCCAAACACGGTTATGAAATTATTAAAGAAATTAGCGATCTGGTCGGTGATGGTTATAGCCCAAGTGCAGGAACGATTTATCCAACGCTGACCACACTGGAAGAAATGAATTTGATTCGCCTGCTGGATGCCGAACGTAAGCAATACCAGATCACCGACTATGGCGACAGTTATTTAAAAGAGCAGCAAGACATGCTATTGGCACTTCTACAAAAGCTACGACTAAGACGTGAAATTCACAATAATGATCAGCTGATTGATATCCACCGCGCCATGGAGAACCTCAAGACGGCATTGCGCTTAAAACTGAATATCGCGGATTTGCAACAAGAGCAGATCCATCAAATTGCGGAAAAAATTGATCAGGCCGCCATCGCAATCGGACGTTTATAAGTTGGGGCGAGTTGTCAGAGCTACAACACAAAACAAGCGGGCACCGTTTGTACAGTCTTTGGCTGCGGTATTTCATCAATTTAAAGTCGATCTGATAGAGGTTGAAATCAAAGAGAGTGCTGAGCAGCACCTTGGAGCAGAAGTATGAAACAACATCAATATCATGTCACGGTGCAACATTTAAAAGATGCGAAAGGGCATGTCTCAACCTATAGTGAGCGTCTAGAGTTTTATACGGGCAATCATGACGATCTCTTCGAGATAGTCGAACGTTTGAAGAAAGCAGATTTTTTTGATGATCAAACCACCAAGTCATTTGCAGTGGGTTTAAAACTATTTAGTGAGGTGATGTTAGAAAATAAAGATCATCCATTATTCGCAACGTTCTTACCTCAATTTGGTCAATTTATGAAAAATTTAAAACAGCAGGTGAAACAAGATCTTCTGGAATAAGACGAATTTAAAACAAGAGGTATTGTCAATTTGACAACAGGTTGTTGCATAGATAGCACTCTGCGTATCAGCAATATATGGTGTCGACGAAGCTTTAAATTGTTAAAATAAACTAAAGAGTTTTTTTATTAAAATAGGCTGAAAATGCAGGAATTGAAAGCAAGCTCTTGGCGGATTGCGAAATTGCCCGCCAAGTATGCGATGTGGATATTACCATTGATTCTATCCTTTTTTATGAGTGGGACGCTGTCACTGGTTAATCTATGGATGAGGACAGGTTTTATTCCAGGTTTTCTGATCATATGGCTAGAGACATGGATGTTTTCCTGGCTGATCGCCTATCCTTTGGTGTTGATTTTATTGCCCGTAGTTCGGCGATTAACAGGTCTGATTGTGGATATGCAACCTAAGCCATAAACTGGATGAGGCGGCATTATCTAGAAGGGCAACGCTTCTTGAATTTTCATCAGGATTGTCCTATGAATAGCACTCTGTGTATTACGAAAAGACTATATTGCTGAATGTATGTATTGTTAAGATCAAGATATCAACTCATTGCATTAGCATAGGTAACAGAGAGCAATATCATGAGCAATAATAACGACTACGATATTTCTGATTCAAAAGACTGCGAAACATATATCAATCAATTTATTCAAGAATTTACTATTCGCTCGGCCGAAATTGGCAAGGGAACCGTGATTAAACGTGCTTTACCGAGTCGACAAAAGCGCTTGGTCGGGGCATGGTGTTTTCTCGATCATGCTGGGCCTGTGAGCTTTCCTGCAGGTGATGGTCTGGATGTGGGGCCGCATCCACATATTGGTTTGCAGACTTTTACATGGATGATTGAAGGCACCATGATGCATACCGATAGTCTGGGTTCAAAACAACTCATCCGTCCGAAACAGGTCAATTTGATGACCGCCGGTCGTGGGATTTCACACACTGAAGTTGCACCTGATACTGAAACTAAAATGCACGCTGCTCAGCTATGGATTGCCTTGCCTGATGACAAACTGAATATACAGCCTAAGTTTGAACACTATCCAGAATTACCAATTGTAAATAAAGATCAGGTTGAATTTACCGTACTGGTTGGAGATTTCCTCGACACAACTTCACCTGTGCAGGTGCATACGCCTTTAGTGGGTGTAGATCTTACCGCACAAGCCGATACCAAGACCCGTATTCCATTAAACCCAGAGTTTGAATATGCGTTTATGGCACTTGAAGGTACCGCTCGCGTTAATGGTCATGAACTTACTGCCGATAACATGGTGGTACTGGAAACTGGGCTGACGGAAATTGAGGTAGAACTTACCCAAGGGCATCGTTTGTTGCTGATTGGCGGAGAACCGTTTCAATCGCCGATTTTGCTGTGGTGGAATTTCGTAGGCCGAACGATGGAAGAGTTAAAGCAAGCGCGTGAAGACTGGGTGAACCATGATGCACGTTTCGGCGAAATTCCAGATTATCAGGGCAAACGTTTGGAAGCCCCTGTGTTACCCGATCAAATGAGGGCATCAAAATGAGTATGATTGCAAGTGCAACCGTCCAGACTTTGCCAGAACCTTGGAAGGGTGAGGTACACAGTGGCAGGCATCAATTCCTTACCGATAAACCAGAACAGTTTGGAGGACATGATACAGGTCCTGCACCTTATGATTTCCTCACCGCAAGTTTGGCTTCATGTACCATGATCACCTTGCGTATGTATGCGCAGCATAAGGAAATCGATTTAGGTGAATTCAAGGTTGAGGTGGATTTTCATATCAATCGCGAGCAGCAGGAGCGTATAGAACGTCGAGTTGTGTTTAAGCAACCTGTTGCACAGGATTTGCAAGAAAAACTTCTTAATGTCTGTAGCAAAACACCAGTAACTAAAACTTTGTTACGTAGTTTAGACATTCACACCATGATTCTTTAAGACTAAAGTGCTATTGTGCTTGGGCAAAACAAAATTCTAAGCGTAACCGTGAGAGGGACTAACACCATGGTTACGCAGCTCAAAAGCAGGCACAAAAATGATTACCTTACATTACCTACAATGTTCACGTTCGTTCCGTATCTTGTGGGCATTAGAAGAACTTGGTGTGGATTGCCAAGTTGAGTATTATCAAAGGTTAGCCAATTTCTCAGCACCCAACAGCCTCAAACAGATCCATCCATTGGGTAAAGCACCTATTTTAGTGGATGGTGACGATGTGATTGTTGAATCTGCTGTCATTTTAGACTACTTGCAGCAACAGTATGATCTGCAACATCAATTTAAACCGCAACAAGCTGCTGATCAACGCCAATATTCCTATTGGATGCATTATGCAGAAGGCTCATTAATGCCTTTATTGGTCATGACTTTGGTGATGAACAATGTCAGTAAACATGTTCCTTGGGTGATTCGTCCCATCGCTGAAAAAATTAGTGATGGTGTCAAAGCAGGTTTTGTGCGTCCGCGCGTCAAAGAACATATTTTGTATCTTGAAGATTATCTGGCAAAACATGATTATTTTGCAGGCGACTTTTCTTTTGCAGATATTCAAATGGCCTTTCCGTTGATCGCCATACAAAATCGTTTACATGGTAAATATCCGCATATTCAAGCTTTTGTACAACGGGTTCAACAACGTCCAGCCTTTCAGCGTGCTGAACAAAAAACCTTACATTCGCAATGCGCATAGAATTTTGAGCATTAAAAAAGGGAACCATGGGTTCCCTTTTTTAATGGATTTTTGCCTTAGCGTTTAATCACAATAGAGTCAATACCGCTGTGTTGCAAGGTTTGTTGTGCGGCCAGTGCAGATTCCTGACTATCGTAAGGTCCAGAGAATACACGGTACCAAGTCTGACCATTTTCAACGCTTTTCACCACATCAGCAGATAAACCATTTAGAATAATTTCTGCACGACGCGCATCGGCACTGTCTGGGTCAGGATAGCTGCGAACCTGTAAAATGTAGGTCGCATGTGCGGGTGCTGTGGGTTGTTCAGTTGCACTGATTCCGCTATCAGGCTCTTGAGTTGTGGTGGTTTGTGGTTTTGGTGATTCAATAATGACTACATTTCCTTGAGTTTTGGTCTCAGGTACCGCTTGTTCAGGAATTGGGGTTACTTGCTGTTGAGGAAGCAAGTCATAAAAACGGTAGTCTTTATTGGTATTTTCTTCTTGATAATGTTCAGAGGTCACCTGATTTTTCGCAGGTACGGGCTGCCATGGTTGCCAAAGCATCAACATCACCGCAGCACATAGAATCGCGAGAATGGCGACAAGCATTCCTAACCACTTTGGAATGAGCGGTTTTTTAGGCTTGTTTGGTCGTTCAGATACACCACGTTGCGTTTTTCCAAACACCGGAAAATTCCTCTTGATCCTATTGGTTTATTTGTAACTTGAATCTGCTTAAAAACAAAGCATTATGTTTAAAAATAATGCTTTGTTTACCATATTGTTTAACAATGATGGCTTAAGTTTACATGGGTTTAAAGCGTTGCTTTACTCATTACCGTTCACCTTAGGCATAGCCCTCCGATGCAAAGAGGGCTTGCTTACATCGGTACCTCAGGCATCGCCTTCGGTCTTGCGACGATGTGCAAAGCGTTGCTTTGCTATTTTACAGCCCACCTCAAGCATAGCTTTCGGTCTTGCAGCCATGTGTGAAGCTTCGCTTCACTATTTACATGGTTACTTCGGGCACAGCCCTTCGTCTTGCGACCATGTGTGAAGCTTTCGCTTCACTTTTTTTACATGGTCTCAGGAGCGGAGACACCAAGCAATTCTAAGCCATTATGTAGAACTTGCTGTACGTTGATTGAAAGCAATAAACGTGCTTGAGTCAGAGCCACATCATCACCCAATACTTTATGCTCGTTGTACCATGCGTGGAACAAGGCCGCCAATTCTTTCAGATAGTTACCAATCTGGTGCGGTTCATAGGCATTGGCTGCACGAACCAAGATATCTGGATACGCAGCAAGCTTAGATAAAATTTCTGTTTCAGCGTCAAGTTCTAAACGGTTGGCTTGTTCACGCGCCGCAACAGCATCAAAACTGATCCCTGTAGTGGCTGCTTTTTCTAACATACGGCAAATACGGGCATGTGCATATTGAATGTAATACACTGCATTGTCTTTGCTTTGTGAGACGGCAAGATCGAGGTCAAAATCGATGTGTTGTTCAGACTTGCGCATCACATAGTAGAAACGCGCCGCGTCATTCCCCACTTCTTTACGAAGATCACGCAATGTCACGAACTGACCTGAACGAGATGACATTTGTACCATCTCGCCACCACGCCACAAACTTACGAACTGAACCAAAAGTACGGTCAGTTTTTTGGAGTCGTAACCCATGGCATCAATCGCTGCTTTCACACGTGCAATATACCCGTGGTGGTCTGAACCCCAGATATCAATCAGGTCAGTATAGCCACGTTGTAATTTATTCAAGTGATAAGCAATGTCAGAAGCAAAGTAAGTGGTTTGACCATTACGACGTTTCACTACACGGTCTTTTTCATCACCGAACTCGGTCGATTTAAACCAGATATTACCGTCCTTTTCATAGAGGTAACCACGTTGGTCTAATGTCTCAAGCGCTTCGTCAATCTTGTCGGTCAGGGAGTCTTCACTGAACCATTTGTCAAAGGTTACACCAAAGTCTGCCAAGTCATCTTTGATATCATCCAAGATGGCATGTAAAGCTGCTTGATGGAAAACACGGTAGTCCGCACCCAAGTGTTGTTGTGAGTTTGCGATCAAACCATCAATGTGCTTTTCTTTGTCGCCAGAAAGAATAACTTTATTGCCTTCTGCATCGAGTTGTTCAGCGTATTGAACATCTTCGGGTACATCTTTATAGATGTCAGCAACGGCACGAACGTGGGCATTGCCATCTTTATCAATAATTTCTTGTGCAATTTCTTTGACGTAGTCACCTTGGTAGGCATTTTTAGGAAAAACTAAAGTTTGACCAGTCAATTCTAAATAACGTAAATAAGTTGAAGTGGCCAAAATATCCATTTGACGGCCTGCATCATTGACATAGTATTCGCGGTCAACGGATGCACCTGTTGCTTCTAATAAGTTCGCAACAGTCATGCCATAGGCTGCACCACGACCATGTCCGACATGCAGACTAGAAGTTGGATTGGCAGAGACAAATTCGACTTGGATTTTTTTAGCTGCATTGGCTTGGCTGCGACCATAATCATTTTTTTGCGCTTGAATTTGGTCGAGCACTGCATAGCGCTGATCAGCATTTAAAAAGAAGTTGATAAAACCCGGACCTGCAATTTCTGACTTAGTAATGTCCGCCACTTCAGGGAGGGCCGCCAGGATTTTTTCAGCAAGATCGCGTGGTTTCATGCCCGCGGCTTTTGAACCGATCATGGCAATATTTGAAGCGAAGTCTCCGTGACTTCGGTCTTTGGTACGGGTTAAATGGCTCGTGTTGGTCCAATCTGAAGGAAGTACACCTTGCTGTTGCAGAGTTTGTACCGCATGATCAAGAGCTGCTTGTATTGCCGTATTCATAGTTACCGAAAATAAATGTCGCGGAAAAACGAACAATATAGCAAACTTTATCGGCTTAGGGGGAGTGGGATTGATCTGGAATTAACATATTCCTATAAAACTTTTTAAGTTCATGTTTTAAAGCTGGGTTTTAAAGATGCTATACCCTTGATAGATATAGCATCTTGGTGTTTTAGTCTTCTAAAAGTTGTGCTAATAATTCATCACTTGGCGCAAAATAATAAGCACCATCAATGGCAGTAGTGAAATGCAATAAGCGGTCATGGATACCATCACCTGTGGTGCCGAACATGCGTTTCAGCATTTCATCAATAATACTGAGGTTGTTGGTATAAGCGACGAAAAATAAACCTTGCTCACCTTTGCCATCTCCATAAGGCAAGCTGTGGCGCAAGATTTCCATTTCTTCCCCTTTATCATCTTCCACCACGGTACGTGCCACATGTGAGTTTTCTGGCTTGATCTCATCATCTAGTTCAATTGACTCTAGTTTGGTACGACCAAAGACATGCTCTTGCGCATCGACTTTGAGCATTTGCCATTTTGCCAGATCATGAACATAGCGTTGTGCAAAGATAAAACTGCCATTGGCAAAAGCTTCGGCTGTTTCTGGGAGTAGGGCGGCTTCAGCACGGTCATCTGGGAATTGCGGGTTTTCCGTCCCATCAATAAAGCCGGTCATGTCACGGCCATCAAAGAAACGGAAGCAAGCACGTTCATCCAAAACCTCAACTTTATCTTGAATACCCTGAAAGAAGGCTTGGCTGATGGCAAAGCAGATATCTGCACGGGCACTGGCAATATGAATAAACACATCGGCAGGAACTACAGGCATATTGAAGGCGCCTTGTTGCGGATCGAGTTGCTTAAAGCCTTCTGGAGTTTGAGAATAGAGTTTTGACCAGAGTTCAGGGCCAAATGCAACCGCAGTTTTGATCTGGTCATTGGGATGCTGTGTGATCAGGCGATCACGTGTTGAAAGTAGAACTTCAATTTGTTGTTTTAATTCGGCAACACTTAAATCTTTTAAACGTAAAACAATAAAGCGGGCATGGTCAGAAGGTAGTGGAAGAATGACAGATTGCGCAGTCATTAAAATCTCCTTAGTTGTTTTTTAAGGGACAAAAAGAATAATTGTGCCTGATGTGATGAAGGCTGAGTAGCTTATTTATGAAATTTTATTGTCCAAAATATCATCATGATAGCTTGATAAAACGGTATAATTTCCGTTTTTTTCAGACACGACTTCTATGTCTTTGCATATTTGGTTTGCTTTTATGTTGGCTTGCTGGGTGATTAGTATTTCTCCAGGGGCTGGTGCAATTGCCTCAATGTCGAGTGGTCTCAACTATGGCTTTCAGCATGGCTATTGGAATGCGATCGGTTTGCAAGTGGCCCTGATTCTACAAATTTTGATTGTCGCTGCGGGCGTTGGTGTCCTATTTGCCACGACTCCTTGGGCTTTTCAGGTGGTGAAATGGTTTGGTGTGATTTATTTGCTCTATCTAGCTTATATGCAGTGGACAGCACCTATCCAAAACATCGAGATTCAGCAGGAACAGAATGATAAATCTGCTTTGGCTTTGGTGTTTAAAGGCTTTGTGGTGAATATGAGCAACCCCAAAGCAATCGTATTTTTATTGGCTGTTCTACCGCAGTTTTTGGACTTAAATCGACCACAGTGGCTGCAATACCTGATCATGGCAATGACAATGGTGACGATTGATTTGATTGTCATGGCGGGCTATACCGGACTGGCATCGAAAGTGTTGAGACTGCTTCGCTCACCGACACAGCAAAAATATTTAAATCGTGGGTTTGCCGTGATGTTTAGTGGTGCAGCCTTATTATTGAGTGTAATTCAGCAATCGGCCTAAATCGTGTTAGGCAGATTGTGACTGGCTTTTAAATTTTTGTGCGATAAAAATGGCAGCAAAACACAGCGCCATACATAAAACGATGCTTAGCCCCGTTGCAATATTTAAAGCAGCGCTTGACCATAAGCCAACGGTAACGCCAAACTGTGCTAACACAAATGCCCAGATCACCATTTGTTTAGGAGAGTGTGCCAGTAAACGGGCACTGAGGGCTGGGATGACCAGCAGCGCGCCCATCAAGAGTGAACCCACCGCACGTAACGCCAGTACCGTAAACAATGCCAATAACAACATAAAGACCAGACGTTGCCAGTTGGCATTTACCCCTTCACTCATCGCAATATCAGGATCAATTGCAATCTGAATCTGAGCTGACCATGAACGATAGAGCACGATCAGTGCAGCACTGATCACCACTGCAAACATGGGTAAATCAGACCACTCGATACTGAGTAAATCACCAAATAGATAGCTCAATAATTCCGGGCGTAGGCTTGGCACTTGCTGAATTAACAGTAGGCCAGAGCAGAGTAGGGTGGCCGAGCTTAAAGCGAGCAGTGCATCATTGGGTAAGCGTGAATCATGCAGCACCCATAGCAGGGCAACCAGCAATAGGGCGAGGCAGGCTACACCGAGCCAGAACGGTAAATTCAGAATACCTGCAACTGCCACACCGAGCAGGGTACCATGTGCCATGGTGTCGGCAAAAAAAGACATTCTGCGCCACAGCATCAGGCAACCGAGTGGAGCGGTCAGGAAAACCAGCAATGACCCCATGATCCAAGCAGGTAACAGGAGTTGTAACCATTCCATCATGGCTTAGACCTTTGGTTCTGGGTGGATATGAGGACGCGGATCGTGGGAACACGGTTCAGCATGATCACTATGGCCACAGTGGTTGTGATGGTGCTGGTAGAACATCCTTTGGGTACCAAAAATGGCTTGGTATTCTGGATGCTGTTGAATGCTTTCAGGTAGACCGCTGCAACAGATGTGTTTGTTCAGGCAGACCACACGGTGCGTCCCTTGCATCACCCATTGCAAATCATGCGACACCATCAGCACAGCACAGCCATAACGTTCAGGTAAGCTACGTACATATTCATACAGTTCAGCTTCGGACTGAATGTCCAGCCCCTGCATCGGTTCATCCAAGACGAGAATATCAGGCTGACGCAGTAAGGCGCGAGCCAGTAACACCCGTTGCCGTTCACCCCCTGACAGCTGCTGTACTTTGGATGCCTGTAATTTTTGGATGCCTGTGTCGCGAATAATCTCTGCACGTAAATCTGCTGTGCAGATTTCCAGATCCAGTAAATCTTGTACTCGTAAAGGCAAGCTGGCAGATGGATTAAACTTTTGCGGCACGTAGGCCAGTTTTAATTTTTTAGCACAGTGGATCTTGCCTTTATTGGGGGACATGATGCCAAGCAGTACTTTGATTAATGTAGATTTACCCGCGCCATTGGGACCAATCAGCGTCACAATCTCTTTTGCCTGCAAAGCAAAATCTACATTTCTCAAAATATCCCGTTCGTCTCGCCGAACTGAGATATTCTCCAGTTGAATAAGTGGAGTGCTTATTGGCGTGTGCTGCACTGATGACATTTTCCAGAAATTTCAATAATGCTGTGCTGCGCTAAGAATTGGTCTGAGGCGGCGAGTTGATCAAGCTGCTGGATCAGCCCTTGTGCAGATGCTTCTTTGACGGAATGACATTCTGTACAGATGAGAAACGCGGCTTGATGTCCTTCACGCGGGTGACAACAAGGAATATAGGCATTAATTGAAGTCAGCCTGTGAATCAACCCTTTTTCTAATAAAAAGTCTAAGCTACGATACACTGTTGGTGGTGCAGCAGGGCGGTCTGCCTGACCTTTGATTTTCGCCAATAAATCATAGGCGCCCATTGGGCCAGAGGCATTTAAAATGAGTTCAAGCACTTCTTTACGTAAAGGTGTCAGGCGAGCGCCAGTTGCAGTACATAACAGTTCTGCCTCAGCAAGTCGCGCTTTAATGTCATGATGACCATGAACACCATGTAAGGCATTGTCATGTTCATGTGAACAAGAACTCATAGATTGACCTCATTGTTTTTGTAAAATCTATCGATGTTTCAGTGGGTCATAAAGGTTTATGACATTTCAATAGATTTACTATCATAACATGCAATTTAATATAACGAGCTATATATAAGTTAAGCTCGTGGTCGATCGGGCTATGAATCTTAAAATAGACATAGGCATTTTTTAACTTTTGTTATATTATAACATGCTTTATTTCGTGAGTAATGTTGAAATGTCCCGCCTAATTGTTTTTGTCTTGTTTTCGATGTTAAGCACATGGGGCTGGACACAAAGCTTGGTGGTTTCAACACATCCAATTTATTTGATTGCCAAACAAGTCACAGATGGAGTAGAACAACCTGTTCTGCTCCTGAAAGACCAGAGTGGTCATGATGTACAACTTACCCCTGCTCATCGTAAAGCGATTCAAGATGCGTCATTGGTCATCTGGTTGGGTAAATCCCATGAAGCGCCACTGGAAAAAATGTTGAGCTCGAACCGTAAAGCGATTGCTTTATTGGACTCAGGTATTTTAACCACTTTGCCACTACGTAATTTGCGTGGTGCGTCTATGCCAAATACTATAGATAGTCATGTGTGGTTGGATCCGAATAATGCAGTTCGCATCGCATTTTTTATCGCGACCTTACGTTCGCAGCAATATCCCGAAAATCGGGCCAAATATATGGCCAATGCCAAAGAATTTTCACAGCAAATGTTGCAGGCTTCTCAACAATATGAAAGTTCAACCAAAACCAAGAACTATTGGTCTTATCATGATGCCTATCAATACTTGGAGCGGGCCTTAAACTTGAAATTTGCAGGCGCATTAACGGATGATCCGCACATTGCTCCGACTGCAGCCCAAATCAAGTATTTAAGAGATAATCGCCCACAAAATAAAATGTGCTTATTGGCTGAAACGACAGCGAGTGCCAGTCAGTACCAAAAAATGAACCCAGTAGTTTTCCAACCGGTCGATGAAAGCATGCGTGGCGAAGACAATTTTGTAACAGCGTGGCAAAAATTGGCTTCAAAAACCGATAAATGCGTAATAAGTGCACAAAATTGATCAAAAAAATAAAAATCAATTGACTCTATCGTCAGAAAATATGGTAACGAAAAAACCCGACTTAAGTCGAGAAAAGATTGCATGTTCAGGGGTGTAACTCTATAATGCCTGCGATTCGAAACGATCATGATTAAAACTTGTCAAGCAGTTCTGCTGTAAGTGGGTAAAAAATGAGCCAAACTAGTCGCATGATTGACCGACGATTAGCAAAAGCTTTGGTCTTCTTACAAGCGTGTATGATTGCTGTTGCAGCGTTGCTTGCATGGGCAATAAAAGATACAACTGCTGCTTTGAGTGCTGCGCTTGGGGCTTTGGTATGTTGGTTGGCACACTGTTATTTTGCTTGGCAGTCGTTTAGAACGGCAGGCGCAAGAGCATCAAAACAAGTCATGCTGAATATGTACCGAGGAATGCTCGGTAAGTTTGCGATTGTGATCGTGGGTTTTATATTAATTTTGAGCAATGTTAAACCGCTGTCACCGGTTGCATTGTTTTGTGGATTTATTCTCGTACAAGCGATGTCGTGGGTCGCGCCATTTTGGGTGGCACGTCTACAAAAACGAGGGTAAGGCACATTTTGAGATTTTTGGAAGTAGAAGCGGAATTATGGCCATCCGCATGATTCGTTTCTCTTCTTTTTAATGATTGACATTGACCAGGTGTGATTTATGGCTGCTGAAGAACATGCCCTGACTTCGACCGAGTATATCAAGCATCACTTGACCAATATGACCTATGGCAAAATGCCTGACGGTACATGGAAATTGGCTGAGACTGCTGAAGAAGCTCATTCGATGGGGTTCACTGCAATTCACTTGGATTCAATGGGTTGGTCTATCGGACTTGGTGTTATTTTCTGTTTGTTGTTCTGGACAGTTGCGAAAGCTGCGAATGCAGGTGTTCCAACTAAATTTCAGTCAGCGATTGAAATGATTATCGAGTTTGTTGACTCAAGTGTTCGTGATACTTTCCACGGCAAATCACGCTTAATTGCACCCTTGGCATTAACCATTTTCGTGTGGATTTTCCTCATGAACGCAATGGACTTAATCCCAGTTGACTGGATCCCGTATACAGCTCAATTGATTGGTGCAAACGTATTTGGCATGGACCCTCACCACGTTTACTTCAAGATCGTTCCATCTACTGACCCGAACATTACCCTTGGTATGTCGTTGTCTGTATTTGTTTTAATCTTGTTCTATAGTATTCGTGAGAAAGGGATCGGCGGTTTCGTCGGTGAATTGGCACTTAACCCATTCAACCCAAGTAACAAATTTGCAAAAGCGTTATTGATTCCAGTGAACTTAATTTTGGAATTAGTAACTTTCCTTGCTCGTCCAGTTTCGTTGGCTCTACGACTGTTCGGTAACATGTATGCGGGTGAGTTGATCTTCATCTTGATCGCATTATTGCCGTTCTGGATCCAGTGGGCGTTATCTGTGCCTTGGGCTATCTTCCACATTCTCGTAATCACGCTGCAAGCATTTATCTTTATGATGCTGACCATCGTTTACTTGAGCATGGCAAGCGAAAAGCATTAATGGTATTGCCTGATTGTCACCTGACAGTTGGGCTTAAATTTTAGTTTAATTTGGTAATAACCTAACCTCTGAGGAATTTTTCATGGAACTCACTTTAGGTCTAGTTGCAATTGCATCTGCTATCTTGATCGCTTTCGGTGCTTTAGGTACTGCGATTGGTTTCGGTCTTTTAGGCGGTCGCTTCTTAGAAGCTGTTGCTCGTCAACCAGAATTGGCTCCACAACTTCAAACTCGTATGTTCTTAATTGCGGGTCTTCTTGATGCTGTGCCTATGATCGGTGTTGGTATTGGCTTGTTCTTCATCTTCGCTAATCCATTTGTAGGTTAATAGCTTAATTCCTAAATCCACATATTGAGGAATAGCGAAATGAATATCAACCTCACATTGATTGGCCAGGCAATTGCATTTGCGATCTTTGTCGCATTCTGCATGAAGTTTGTTTGGCCACCACTAATCAATGCGATTAGTGAGCGTCAGCGTAAAATCGCTGATGGCTTAAATGCTGCTGAAAAAGCAAAAGCTGACCTTGCTGATGCGCAAGCACAAGTTAAGGCAGAATTAGACGCAGCAAAAGCACAAGCGGCTCAATTGATCGAACAAGCGAACCGTCGTGCAGCACAATTGATCGAAGAAGCGCGTACCCAAGCATCTGCTGAAGGTGAGCGTATTCGTCAACAGGCGAAAGAAACTGTTGATCAAGACATCAATTCTGCTCGCGAAGAATTACGTCAACAAGTTGCTGCTTTGGCAGTTGCTGGCGCAGAAAAAATTCTGAACCAACAAGTTGACGCAGAAGCTCATAATGCCATGCTGAATCAGCTGGCTGCTAAACTTTAAGCGAGGCGAATATGGCTGAACTCTTGACGTTAGCACGCCCGTACGCCAAAGCAGCATTTGCTTATGCATCTGAGCAGAATGCAACTGACGCTTGGTCAAATGCGTTACAACTGCTCGGTGCTGCGGTGCAAGACGAAGCATTTTCCGCTTATTTAAATCGCCCTGAGCTGACTCCTGCGGAACAAGTAGGTCTTTTTGCGAAGGTTTTAGGTGAAGATCAGTCTCAATCAGTGTCAAATTTCTTGACCTTGCTTGCAGACAACGATCGTTTGGTTTTATTGCCTGAAATCGCAGCAGAATACGAATTACTTAAATCGCAGAACAACAACACATTGGAAGTAGAGATTGAATCTGCTTTTCCAATGGATGCGACACAAGAGCATATTTTAGCTCACGCGCTTGAAAAACGTTTTAACAGAACAGTTCATGTCACTGTTAACGTTAATCCAGCGTTAATCGCAGGTGTTGTGATTCGTGCAGGCGACCAAGTGATAGATGACTCTGCGCTTAACAAGCTTGAAAAAATGCGGACTCGTCTTCTTGCCTAATAGCAAAAAGACTGAACTTAAAAAAGATTGAGGAATAGCGCAATGCAACAACTGAATCCATCCGAGATCAGTGCGCTCATTAAACAGCGTATCGGCGATCTGGACACCAGCGCGACCGCGAAGAATGAAGGTACCATCGTCATGGTATCTGACGGTATCGTGCGTATTCACGGTCTTGCAGATGCAATGTACGGTGAAATGATCGAATTCGACGGCGGCTTATTTGGTATGGCACTGAACCTAGAACAGGATTCAGTGGGTGCCGTTGTTTTAGGTAACTACCTAAGCCTGCAAGAAGGTCAAAAAGCTCGTTGCACAGGTCGTGTATTAGAAGTTCCGGTTGGTCCTGAACTTCTTGGCCGTGTCGTAGACGCTTTGGGTAACCCAATTGATGGTAAAGGCCCGATTGATGCAAAACTAACGGATGCTGTTGAAAAAGTAGCACCAGGTGTAATTTGGCGTCAGTCTGTCGACGAACCTGTTCAAACTGGTTATAAATCAGTTGATACCATGATCCCTGTAGGTCGTGGTCAGCGTGAGTTGATTATTGGTGACCGTCAAACTGGTAAAACAGCAATGGCGATCGATGCGATCATCGCTCAGAAAAACTCTGGCATTAAATGTGTATACGTTGCGATTGGTCAAAAACAATCAACAATTGCAAACGTAGTACGCAAGCTAGAAGAAACTGGCGCTATGGCGTATACAACTGTTGTCGCAGCTGCGGCCGCTGATCCTGCAGCAATGCAGTATTTAGCTCCGTATTCTGGCTGTACAATGGGTGAATACTTCCGTGATCGTGGTGAAGATGCGTTAATCATTTATGATGATTTGTCTAAGCAAGCTGTTGCTTACCGTCAAATTTCATTATTGTTACGTCGTCCACCAGGTCGTGAAGCGTATCCAGGTGACGTATTCTATCTTCACTCGCGTCTTCTTGAACGTGCTTCGCGCGTTTCAGCTGATTATGTTGAGAAATTCACGAACGGTGCTGTAACAGGTCAAACTGGTTCTTTAACTGCATTACCGATCATTGAAACTCAAGCTGGTGACGTATCTGCATTCGTACCAACCAACGTAATCTCGATTACTGACGGTCAGATCTTCTTAGAAACATCATTATTCAACGCAGGTATTCGTCCTGCTGTGAACGCGGGTATCTCGGTATCACGTGTTGGTGGTTCAGCTCAAACTAAGATCATCAAAAAATTGTCTGGTGGTATCCGTACTGCTCTAGCACAATACCGTGAATTGGCTGCGTTTGCTCAGTTTGCTTCTGACCTTGATGAAGCAACACGTAAGCAACTTGAGCATGGTCAACGTGTAACTGAGTTAATGAAGCAAAAACAATATGCTCCATACTCAATTGCTGACCAAGCTGTTTCTGTATATGCATCGAACGAAGGCTATATGGCTGACGTAGAAGTGAAGAAAATCGTAGACTTTGATGCTGCGTTAATCTCTTACTTCCGCTCTGAATATGCTGCGTTAATGCAACAGATCGATGAAACTGGTGATTACAACAAAGACATCGAAGCAGCAATCAAATCAGGTATTGAGAGCTTCAAAGCGACTCAAACTTACTAAGTTTATCTTTAGTTAAGTTTGGTTCACGGATCAACCTTCGGAAGCTCGAAAGAGCTTTCGAATACTAGGTTAAGCGTATGGCAAATTTAAAAGAAATTCGCGCCAAAGTAGCTAGTATCAAGAGCACGCAAAAGATTACTCGCGCGATGCAAATGGTAGCTGCTTCGAAAATGCGTCGTGCGCAAGAGCGCATGGCTCAGGGCCGTCCGTATGCCGATAATATGCGCCGTGTAATTGCTCACTTGGTCCAAGCAAACCCTGAATACAAACACCGTTATATGGTTGAACGCCCAGTTAAGCGTGTTGGCTATATCGTAGTGTCTTCAGATCGTGGTTTGGCAGGTGGCTTGAACATTAACTTGTTCAAGAAAGTTGTGCAGCATGTCAAAGCACAACAACAGCAGTCAATTGAAGTTGAATTTGCTTTGATTGGTCAAAAAGCGGTTTCGTTTTTTAAGAATTACGGCGGTAAAGTGCTTGGTGCAACGACCCAACTTGGCGATGCGCCGAGTTTGGAACAGTTAACAGGCTCAGTGCAGGTTATGCTTGATGCATTTGATAAGGGCGAATTAGATCGTATCTACCTCGTATCAAATGGCTTTGTCAATGCAATGACTCAGCAGCCTAAAGTTGAACAACTTGTTCCTTTAGCACCGGCAGAAGAAGGCGATGACCTCAACCGTACTTATGGTTGGGACTATCTCTACGAACCAGAAGCAGAAGAATTGTTAAATGGTTTGTTGGTTCGCTATATCGAGTCTATGGTTTATCAAGGTGTGATTGAAAACGTTGCATGTGAGCAGTCAGCTCGTATGGTCGCGATGAAAGCAGCGACAGACAACGCAGGACAATTGATTAAAGACCTACAGCTCATTTACAACAAGCTGCGTCAAGCCGCGATTACTCAGGAAATTTCCGAGATCGTTGGCGGTGCCGCTGCCGTTTAACATTATTAAGTTTGAATTGAGGAGACAGCAATGAGTAGCGGTCGTATCATTCAGATCATCGGCGCGGTTATCGACGTCGAGTTTGAGCGCAATAGCGTTCCTAAGATCTATGACGCTCTCCAAGTTGACGGTACTGAAACTACATTAGAAGTTCAGCAACAGCTTGGCGATGGTGTTGTTCGTACCATCGCAATGGGTTCTACAGAAGGTCTTAAACGTGGCCTAAATGTAACTAGCACAAATGCACCGATTTCTGTTCCAGTAGGTCCAGCGACACTTGGTCGTATCATGGACGTATTGGGTCGCCCTATCGATGAAGCAGGTCCTGTAGCGACTGAAGAGCGTTTGCCGATTCACCGTCAAGCCCCTTCTTATGCTGAACAAGCAGCTTCGACTGATCTTTTAGAAACTGGTATTAAAGTCATCGACTTACTCTGCCCGTTCGCGAAAGGTGGTAAAGTTGGTCTGTTCGGTGGTGCCGGTGTTGGTAAAACCGTTAACATGATGGAGTTGATCAACAACATCGCGAAAGCTCACTCAGGTTTATCTGTGTTTGCTGGTGTTGGTGAGCGTACTCGTGAAGGTAACGACTTCTATCACGAAATGAAAGATTCTAACGTTCTTGACAAAGTAGCAATGGTCTACGGTCAGATGAACGAGCCACCAGGTAACCGTTTACGCGTAGCGTTGACTGGTTTGACCATGGCTGAATACTTCCGTGATCAAAAAGACGAAAATGGTAAAGGTCGTGACGTATTATTATTCGTCGACAACATCTACCGTTATACACTTGCGGGTACTGAAGTATCAGCATTGTTAGGTCGTATGCCATCTGCAGTAGGTTACCAACCGACACTTGCAGAGGAAATGGGTGTTCTTCAAGAGCGTATTACGTCGACTAAATCTGGTTCGATCACATCGATCCAAGCAGTATACGTACCTGCCGATGACTTAACAGATCCATCGCCTGCAACAACGTTTGCTCACTTAGATGCTACTGTTGTATTGAGCCGTGACATCGCATCTTCTGGTATTTATCCAGCGATCGATCCACTTGACTCAACTTCACGTCAGTTAGACCCATTAGTGGTTGGTGCTGAGCATTATGAAATTGCACGTTCTGTACAGAACGTATTGCAACGTTATAAAGAGCTTAAAGACATCATCGCAATCTTGGGTATGGACGAGTTAGCTGAAGAAGATAAATTGGTTGTTTACCGTGCACGTAAAATCCAACGTTTCTTCTCTCAACCGTTCCATGTTGCTGAAGTATTTACGGGTGCGCCTGGTAAATTAGTACCACTTAAAGAAACGATTCGTGGCTTTAAAGGTCTATTAGCTGGTGAATACGATCACATCCCAGAACAAGCGTTCTATATGGTTGGTGGTATTGACGAAGTGATTGCTAAAGCCGAGAAACTTTAATTAGCAACTCTAATTTAAGGAGATTCTCATGGCGACTATGCAATGTGATGTTGTAAGTGTTAAAGAGTCGATTTACTCTGGACAAGTTACGATGTTAATCGCAAAAGGTGCGGGCGGTGAGCTTGGTATTTTACCAGGACATGCGCCACTCGTAACTTTGCTCCAACCGGGCCCGATTCGTGTTCAGTTGGAAAATGGTACAGAAGAAATCGTTTATGTATCAGGCGGTGTGTTAGAAGTTCAACCTCACGTTGTGACCGTACTTGCAGATACTGCAATTCGCGCTGACAACTTGGATGAAGCTGCAATTATGGAAGCTCGTAAACAAGCTGAAGCATTGTTAGCCAATCAAAAGAGTGATTTGGACTCAGCTGCGGCATTGGCATCTCTTTCAGAGATCTCAGGCCAGCTTGAAACAATTCGTAAAATCAAAAACCGCGCACTTTAATTACTGCAGGTTCGAGATTAAAAAAGCCACCGTCAGGTGGCTTTTTTATCGCAAATTGAAAATTAAAAGAATTAATCTCTAGGCATTCGAATCGGCTTTATGATTGCCCAATACCAAAGTGGCCAGTTTCACCATGTCCATTTGAATGCTATTAAACTGTTTCTCGATCTTGGCAAAATCAATTTTTGAAAGGTCGGTTTGACCATGCAAGAGAGGCATATTTAACAGCTGCTGATTGGCAGCCAATAGGCTTTGGCGGATCTGATCGACTTCATCACTTCTGAGATTCAATGACAATAAGGCGTCGTGCAAGTTATGCAGTTGCTGATTTAACTCACCTGTGGTGCTTTGTAACTTCTGTGCATTCTTATCCTGGATCGCCTGCTCTAGATTGCTTTGCGATTGTTTCAGCAGCGTGACATAGTCATCGGTTTCGATCTGAAGCTTGGCAATATCACGGGCAATATTGAGCATATTGCCACGGCTTAAATTCTGGCTTTGCTGCGCAGTTGAGCTGTGACCTTGTTGATCTTCTGGTGTGCTGATGGATTGCTCCAGCTCAGTGGATTGTTCAGCCTGTTGATTGTCCTGTGGTGTTTGGTCACAACCGACCAAGGCAAGCACTGCGGCAAGTGTAGATGTTGTGAGAATGGCTTTGATAGATCGCTTTTCCATCATGGCTGAACACACCAGATTATAAGAGGGAAGTCACTATAGTGAGAAAGTGTGGAGAAAAAAGTGATTTTTGCAATTCTGCAACAGTTTGATGGCAGACGATCATATGGAGAGAGGGAATTCAAATAGAAAAAGAGCAGATCAACTGCTCTTTTTTATATGTTTTTAAAGTTTATTTGGCCAATTCAGCTTCAATGGCACTGACAATACGCTCGTCATCTGCAGTGATGTCTGGTGCAAAACGAGCGACAATTTCACCCTGTTTATTCACGAGAAATTTTTCAAAATTCCATAACACCTCTGGCGGATTATTTGGGGTTAAACCATAATCCACGAGATCTTTCCACCATGGCCCTTCGCCAATACGTTCAGGAATGGCTTGAGTAAGGGTTTGATATAATGCATGTTTGTCATCACCTGCAACCGAGATTTTGGCAAATAGCGGAAAGTGCACGTCATAATTCAAAGAACAGAATTGTTGAATTTCATCATTCGTACCTGGTTCTTGTTCCAAGAAGTTATTGGCAGGGAAACCCAGAATTTCCAAGCCTTGTTCTTTCTTGGCCTGATAGAGTTTTTCTAAACCTTCATACTGTGGGGTTAAACCGCATTTTGATGCGACGTTAACGATAAGCAGAACTTTGCCTTGATATTGAGCAAGATCAACCTCTTGACCTTTGATGTCCTTAACAGGAATGTGATAAACCGACTGGCTCATGGAATGCGTCCTAATTTGTTGTTGTGACAAGACCTGTTTGTTTTAACTGCTATTGCTTCAGAGTGCAATCCTCTTGATATGAATCCATACAAATAATAAGTAAAACCAAAGATTTGTTTTAGACTGCTGAATTTTTGAGTTGAATTGGCGTCTGCCCGGTATAGCGTTTGAAGAATTCAATAAAGCTGGAGCTATGATGATAGCCCAGCGTAAAAGCCAGTTGCTTGATGGTCATGCCTTGCCGAATCTGATTGATGGCAAAAATGATTTTGGCGCGATTACGCCATTCAGATAATGAAAGTTGTAATTCCTGCTGACTAAGGCGTAATACATGTCGTTCGCTGACTGGAAACTGTTGTAAGAGCTGTTGCAGGCTTTGATTAAATTGATCTGGATCTGCCAGTCTTTCCAGAATAGGAGCCAAGATCGGGTGGCTACTTTGTGGGAGGTAATGAGAATAAGCGGGTGCTTGTTTCAGTTGATCCAACAGAACTTGAAGCAGATGTTCACGATATTCAGGCGCAGCAGCCTGTTTTTGCTGCTCAAGGATCTGCAGTACCAAGGCCCGCAAAAATGGTTCGATACTATAACAACGGCATTCAGCACCCAAAAAATCGCCAAACTTCGGATGTAGACGAATACAGATATAATGAATTTCATGCTCAACCGGCAGTGATTGATGTTCGGTTCGTGGGGGTAACCATAATCCATAACAGGGGGGTGATAGGTAATATTTACCTTCAATATCAAACTCTAAAGTCCCATTCAGACTGAAATTGAAATCGCCCCAAAGTGAAGAATGAGGTGTGACAATATCATCCTTTTGATACAGAAATTCATGGACTTCTATACCGTGCAAGAATGGAAATTGTTCAGCAACATCACGCTTCATTTGAGGATCTCATGCTAATTTTCGAAAGTCACTTTGGGGTTATTCAAGCCTTTGGCCAAAGTGAAGATACTGATCAATGCCAAGGCAACAAAACTAATTACACCATAAATTAAGATATTTTCATTGAAATGATCAACCACATAGCCGCCGAGTAATGAACCCGTGGCAATCATCACTTGGAACATCCCTACAAATAGCGGCATACCTTTTTCAACAGCGTGAGGGGCATGCACGAACATCCAGATATTGGCTGAAGTCGGGAAAGCACCAAATGCAAACCCCCATAAAGCAGTCAATACAATTGCCCCAAACTGGTGAGTCGCGAAAATCGGGAAGCCGAAAAATACGATTACAAAACAGATCCCGACAAAGGCGAGCGTATAGCGCACATTTAAATTGCCGCTATAGCCAGCAAATGCATTACCAAAAATACCTGCAATACCGTAGAGCAACAACAATGAACTGATGGTGGTACCATCAAAGCCTGCAATATTTTTAAAGAAAGGCGCTAAATAACTATAGGCACAGAAGTGAGCTAGACCAATTAACAGGACAATCAACATACCACTACGCGCCTTTGGTGTACGGAGTAGGGCGGGCAGATCATGTAAATGAATGGCAGATTCAGGTTTTAGTGCAGGTAAGAAAATCAGTTGCAGTACTAACACCACTAAGCCGATGGCAGCGGTAATTCCAAAGGCGCTGCGCCAACCATAGAATTCACTGAGCCAAGTCCCGATTGGAACACCGAGTACAGTAGCAAAAGTAACACCAGCCATGACAATCGCAGTAGCTTTGGCAATTGGCAAATGTGCGGGTGCAAGTTTGCCACTTAACGCGATGGCGGTGGCCCAGAAGCCGCCAATTGAAATCCCCAGTACCAAGCGGCTAAGCAATAACACATTGAAGCTATCTGCAAAAGCAGTAATGGTATTGGCGATCACCATAATTGCGGTCAGCAAGATCAATACATAGCGTCGATCAAGCTGTTTCACGGAAATGGGCAAGAGCGGCGCTGCAATTGCAGCCATAACACCAGGTAAGGTAATGATTAATCCCGCTGTGCCTACTGAAATATTCAAGTCGGTCGCGACACTATTGAGGACGCCCACAGGTAAGAATTCACTGGTGACCAGTGCAAAGGCAGCAACAGCTACCGCTAAAATTGCATACCAGCTTCCTTGTGTAGTTTCAGTGGGTCGGGTGTCTGAAGAGGTGGATTGTTCCATGTGAATATCCTTATTTGTCAGTAGCATGACAAAAGGGTGAAGAATTGATTAATTTTTTATAACGATCGCTATAAAATAAAATAGTGCATAAATAGAAGGTCGTCAAATGTTTTTATAGTGATCATTATAAAAATATCTGTAAGGCTTATTATAAATTTGCATGGTCGGGGAAATGGATGCTGGAACAGAAAGCAATCAATACGGTCGCCTTAACTTATCGTACTATAGCGGCGACCATTCATCATTGATCACAGACAGGTTCCATCTCAGCCTGTATTATTGTTTTGATAATGGTTTTTAGGATTGTTTAAGCCGCGTGCCAGCGTAAAGATCAATACCAGAGAACAGAAGACCAAGGGCAGCATGGCAAAAAATAAGATCGTACCATTAAAATAATCAACGATAATGCCGCCAAACATACTGCCTAGCGCAATCAGGATTAAAAAGGTCAATGTTACCATAGGCATGCCTTTTTCAACGGCTTCGGGTGCATGGGTAAACATCCAGATGTTGACTGCAGTTGGAATAATGCCATAAGCGAAGCCCCACACGGCAGTCAATATGATTGCAGAGATGATATGGGTGCCAAACAGCGGCAGGCTGAGAAAGGCAAACAAGAAGGCAATACCACTCACTGCGAAGGTATAACGAATATTGATCTGTCCGAGGTAGCCCGCAAAAATATTGCCAAAAATCCCTGCGATCCCATAGACCAGCAGTAAACGGCTAATCAAGCCCTCAGAGAAATCCAGTTCATGCTTAAAAAAGGCAGAAAAATAACTATAAGCTGCAAAATGTGCGAAACCCATAAAAAGAAAGATAATCAGTCCTTTACGTGCAGCCTGATGTTGTAGCAGGATCGGAAGCTCTTTCCAGCGTAGGGAAGATGCGGGTTTCAATTGAGGCAGGTATAGATACTGGAATATAAACAGGAATATCCCCATCAATGAAATCGCCGTGAAAGAGGTTTGCCAGCCATTATATTGAGCCAGCCAGGTGCCCATGGGAACACCCAATACACTGGCTAAAGTGACTCCGAACGCGACCCATGCGGTAGCTTTGGCAATGGGTAAATGAGGGGGTGCAAGACGGCCGCTTAAAGCAACCGCAGTGGCCCAGAAGCCTCCAACAGCAACGCCCAAAATAATGCGCCCGACTAAAAGCAGGAGAAAGTTAGGCGCAAATGCAGTAAGAAGATTGGCAACAATCATGAACAGAGTGAGCAGCAAGAGCAAATTACGTCGATCGAGTGTCTTCGCTGAAATTGGAATCAGCACAGCAGCGAACATACCCACAATTGCAGTTAACGAAACCGTGAGACCCGCTGTTCCCACTGAGATCTGGAAATCCCGTGCGATGTCGTTGAGTACGCCAATGGCAAGAAATTCACCCGTAACTAAAGCAAAGGCACTGAATGTCACTGAAAGCAGCGCGAGCCAGTTCCCTTGCGAAGGGTTTGACTCCAGTGAGCTGATCTCAGTTGCAGATGAGTTTTCCATAAAAATTCCGTTTATTGTTAGTCGGATAACAATAAAATTTAAAAATAATAAGTTTTATAATGATCGCTATAAAATAAAATAGTTGATTAATGTTGCTGCGTCAATTAGTTTGATAGTGATCGTTATGAAAATACCTGTGACTGTTATGACAAATGCACCTGATCCTCTGCCAACACCATGTGATGATAGCTTGAAAAAGAAGCGTGGTCGTCCGAAGTGTTTTGACGAGCAGCAGGCTTTGGAAAAAGCAATGTTGTTATTTTGGGAGCATGGTTATGAAGCTACGTCAATCAGTGATTTGACACAAGCGCTAGAGCTGACTGCCCCGAGTTTATACAGCAGTTTTGGTGATAAAGCTGGGCTGTTTTATAAATGCATCGATTATTATTTGGCACATGAAGCTTGCCCGATAATTCCTATTTTTTTAGAAGCCAAAACCGCCAAAGTTGCATTTGAGCTTTATTTATATGACAACGTCAAACGTTTGGCTCAACCCAATAAACCAGCAGGCTGTATGTTGGTGGTTGCAACCATGAACTGCTCGGACAATGCACAGGCGGTGCAACACAATATTCTGGAAAAACGTTTGCAGACCAAGCAAAAACTGTTTGAACGTTTAGAGCAGGGCGTTGCCAACGGGGATTTGCCAGCAACAGCGCCTTTACAGGAAATGACAGACTTTTATGCAACGGTTGTGCAGGGGCTAACTATTCAGGCACGCGATGGTGCGACGGTTGAACAATTGCATCGGGTGGTTGAACACGCCATGCGTGCTTGGGAGCTATTCTAAGCATAACAGATGTCGTGAGCGCGATATAAATGTCTGAAATTCAATATTTCAATTATTTTGGACATCTTTCACAATATAGCATTGCTGAGATATTGTGAGAAAATGATGGGTCAGTTGAGTAAATACCAAAAATGGGCCTTTGTCTTGCCCTTGATTGCCGTCTTGATTTGGTCGCTGAATATTGCGGTGACTCGTTATGTGGCTGATTATATTTCACCCGTCAGTATTAGTTTTTATCGTTGGTTTGTGGCTTTTCTGATTTTAACACCATTCATGTTGCCCAAGGTATGGAAACAGCGCAGTTTAATTGTGCCATACCTGCCTAAATTAGCGGTGTTGAGTGCTTTTGGGATGGTGTTGTATCAAGGTCTTTCTTATACCGCAGCGCATTATACCACCGCAACCAATATGGGCATTGTGAATGCCTTTGTCCCGATATTTACCATTTTTATCTCTTATTTCATTTTAAAAGATGCACCAAACCGTTTTGCGATTTTTGGCAGTCTGTTGTCCTTTGCTGGCTTGATCTATGTCATGAGCCAAGGGCATATTTCCAGTTTGTTTGCACAGGGCGGACACTGGGGCGATGCGGTGATGGTACTCGCTGTCGGGTTCTATGCCTTTTATGGGGTTTTTCTAAAAAAATGGCAGCTGCAATTGCCATTGCTGACCAGTCTATATGTACAAATTGCGTTTGCATTGTTGTATCACCTGCCATTTCTACTCTGGCTTGGCCTAGATGGGATTAATGCTGAAAATGCAGCCAGTGTTTTCTATGCAGGGGTGTTTCCATCGCTGATTGCACCTTTATTATGGATGGTGGCGGTACAGGCGATTGGCCCAAACCGTACCAGTATTTTTATGAATTTAATGCCTGTATTTACCGCAATTATTGCCAGCCTGTGGTTGTCGGAACATTGGACTGTTTATCATAGCATTGGTGGGATCATGATTCTGATCGGTATTGTCATGGCACAGAAGAAAACTCCTGCAAAGGTAGCGCAGTTACTTCGGAATTAGAAATACGATTTTGAAGCAGGTGTGGGTCCTAGATGTTCCACACTTGTGCAAAATAATTATCACGATCAAGAAATTACTTTTTGGAGCGATTATTGCGCCGTAAGAGAAAGTAGCGGTTGCTAAAAAAATTTATTTTAACAATTTGATTGTTATGAATTTTATTTTTAATTTAAAGAGTGATCTATTTTAATTTTTGTATAACCTTTATTTAAAAATGATCAATTAAAAATATTAAACTGAATGTTGGCGCAAACGTTGCATTTTACCTCTATGTATTCTGGAAAATAGATCATTGTGATTCGAGCAATTTTATTTTCTGGCGTTTATACCATAACAAAATTGGGGTAATGCGATGCCTATTGAAATGAACAAAAATCCAAATACGTTACACGATCAAAGCCCGCAGGGTTTATTTTCAAAATTATTCTCAAAATTTAAAAAGACCGCATTTTGTGCGGCTAGTAGTGGTTTACTCACCGTAGGGGCTCTATCGACAACAGCAACAATGGTGACTGCAGCTTATGCGGCTGATCCACTCAAAGCAGCTTTTGTTTATATTGGTCCGCCAGGTGATCATGGCTGGACATATGCACATGACCAATCTCGCATTCGCACCGAAAAAGATCTGAAAGGAGCAGTAAAAACCACCTTTGTTGCCAATGTGCCTGAAACAGGAGATGCGGAGCGAGTATTTCGTAATCTAGCACAGCAAGGCAATAAAGTGATCTTCGGAACGTCATTTGGCTATATGAATGCGATGGAAAAAGTTTCACGTACTTATCCGAATACCGTATTTATGCATGCGACGGGCTATAAGTCTGGTAAGAATATGGGTAACTACAATATCCGTACCTATCAAGGGGCTTATTTACTGGGTGTATTGGCAGGAAGCAAAAGTAAGACCAATAAAATTGGATTTGTCGGTTCTTACCCCATTCCAGAAGTAGTGCGTAATATCAATGCTTTTACCATTGGCGCGCGTAGTGTTAATCCAAAAATCACGACACAGGTGGTTTGGGTGAGTTCATGGTTTGATCCGGGTAAAGAACGTGATGCTGCATTGGCTTTGATTTCACAAGGTTGTGATGTGTTATTACAAAATACTGATTCGCCAGCAGTTGTTCAGGCAGCCAAACAAAAAGGTGTTTGGGGCTTAGGTTGGAACTCAGATATGGGTAAATTTGGTGGCGATGCGCAATTGGGTGCTGCGGTACTACATTGGGATCCGATTTACGACAAAGTGCTGAAAGATGTTGCTGCGAAAAAATGGAGCAATGCACCGATCTACTCTGGTGTAAAAGAAGGCACGATCAATGTTGAAAATATTGGCACAGCGGTCTCTGCGGATGCCAAAAAGATGGTATTAGCTCGTCGTGATGCGATTAAAGCAGGCAAATTGAATCCATTTGCTGGCCCTCTATATACACAGGCAGGTAAAGAATTTGTTAAGGCGGGGAGTGCTTATACCGAAGCGCAACTCGACAAAATGAACTTCTATGTACAAGGCGTGCAAGGTGTATTGCCAAAATAAAAATTGGGCAAAGTGGTTTAAGTTATATTGAGGAAAATGGGCATGATTACAGGTCAATGGATTCCGTTAGTCCCTTCTATACTGATCGAAACAGGTGAGGTAGAGCAGGTTCTGGTGAGGGGGAAAGATGTTGCTGTCTGGCGTTCCATGCAGGGTCATGTTCAAATCTGGGAAAACCGTTGTCCACATCGTAGTGTGCGTTTAAGTTTGGGGCAGGTACAGGGTGAAAGTCTGGTCTGTGCCTATCACGGTTGGCAGTTTGCCGCAGAAGATGGGCATTGTCAGCGTATTCCTGCTCAGCCTGAACAGCGCGCACCGAAAAGTGTATGTGCAAGATCTTATGCAGTCATGGAAAATTCAGGCCTGATCTGGTATGGCGAAGATGCTTTACCTGACATTGATCCTTTATTTGAGGAAATACAATTAGTCTATGCAGGGTCTGTCACTATCTCGGTCACACTCCCTCAAGTACAAGATTATTTATTGGAAGCGGGTTTGACTGAATGCGCTATGCATAATGGATTGAGTTGGCGAGATGATGCAGCAGATCGTAGATTGCGTATTTATCTCACGCCGACACAGACCAATGTTGTAACGGTACATGCCATGCTATTACAAAGCGCAAAGCCTACTCAATGTTATCCTTTATTAAGACAGATGCGAGAAAATCTGGAGTCGGAGAAACTCAGCCATGCCTAATACACAGCAGTATTCGCAGATGATTTCATCTAGTTTGATGGGGGAATGGATTGTGGTTGCGTCAGAGCAGGAATTCGTTCGGTGCCAGCAGATAAAAACATGTCTGGATGGACAAATTTTAACGATCCATCGAGATATCATCAATGATGTCCATGTTTATCAGGTGAAGTTCGATTCACTCGATGTAGACATGTTGAATTTGGCTGTGCAAGTGGCTTTTGGGTTTGTATGGTTATGTGTCGGAACTGAAAAAAAACCATTATTTCAGCTTGATGAATATGAGGTTGTAGAGGCACGCCGTGTGCCGTGTGGTGCTTACGGGGTACGCACTTCACCACTACGTGGCATAGAAAATTTTCTGGATATGGCACATTTTCCGTATGTCCATACTGGTATTTTGGGAGCTGAACCAGAAACTGCAGTCAAACCCTATCACGTTGAATGGCGTGAAGATGTCGATGAAATCTGGGCAACGGAGTGTTTTTTTACGCAACCACTTGCCGCACCGAGTTCACCCCAGCCGCAGGAAACTGAATATATCTATCGCGTTGCTTCCCCCTTAAACGCGATTTTATATAAAGTGAATACTGCGGCTAAGGGGATTATTCCTGCTGATGTAGTGTGTCTTTTTATTCAACCCCTGAGTGAAACTCATATTCGGGCGCATTTGCTGATGATTTTGGATGATCAGACGAGCAGCATGACCGATATGGTTTTATTTCAGCAGAAAATTTTTACTCAGGACAAACCGATTCTGGAAAATCATGTGCCTTTAAAACTTCCTTTGGACAAACTGGAAATTCCGACCAAAGCTGATGCACTGGCGACTGCATATCGCAAATGGCTGATCACCAAGAATTGGAGCTATGGAGTACATAAAAGCATACAAACGGAGCAAGTGGTATGAACGTGAATCTATCAACATTGCCTCTAAATTTTGCCGATGATCCATTATCGACAGATTGCTATAGCGTACGTTTGTTACTTGAGTTTTTACAACTTCCTTACCAGTCTGTATATGCAGATGTTGAACAGTTCGATAATCAATTTGAATCGCCAGTTTTATTAGATTCTTCTTCAAACATATCTGGGCTGATGTTTATCTTTCAATATTTAATTGAATTAACAGGAACACAATCTCAATGGATACCAGTTTATTTGTCATCGCAAATACAGGAGTGGCATGATTTTAATGAGAAACTCAAACTGAGTTTGGGACAATTACGTCAGGCCGGTCTGACAATGGATCAATTTTTGACAGATGAGAAAAGATTACTTCAGCAGGCAGCGCAGCAGTTCCGTGAGCTGGATGATCATTTATGTGAGCAAACCATTTGCGGACACCGTTATTTATTGCGTGGGCAACTGACGGCCGCTGACTTGATTGTATTTCCTCAAGTTGCATTGGCTTGGGATGCGGGTGTAAGTTTGCTGCCTTTTTTACACATTCGTCGTTGGATCAATCATATTCGCCATCAACCAAAATTTATTCCAATGGCTGGTTTATTGGCTATCAACTGAGATAAATCGTAAAAATCGTTTTTATTTTCATCATTATGAATCGTTCTGCCTTATTGTAGCCCAGAGATGGTATAAATTTTGCCTATGGACTCGGGTGATCTTAGATAAGGACAGATTGGTGATTCATCCTACAAATAAATGGGAAGCATTAGATGCACATTTGCTGCAAGTTTTATATATGCTTTTAACAGAAAAAAGTGTCTCTAATGCAGCCAAACGACTAAATCAATCACAACCGGCCATTAGTACCGCTTTAAAAAAATTAAGGGAGATCACAGGTGATCAGCTTTTGGTGCGTAGCCGTAATGGCATGACCCCTACTGAGCGTGGTTTATCCTTACTCGAGCCAGTGAGTCAGGTATTAAGCCAGCTTGAATTAATTGCCACCCAACAAGTTAATTTTGATCCGGCACAATCGCGTCAGATATTTAATCTGGCAGCATCGGACTATTTAAACCCCATCGCGATTGGTGAAATTCTTCGCAGGATTCATGTTGAAGCACCCCATTGCACGGTCATCATGCATTCCATGGGACATAATGTAGATTATGCACACGCATTGGAAAGTGGTATGTACGATGCGGTGATTGGTAACTGGCCACAGCCTCCTGAATATTTACGGCTTGCTCCATTGTTCGAGGATGAAGTGGTCTGTTTGCTGCGTAAGTCACATCCTCTGGCGCATAAGACCTTGTCGATGGATGATTATCTTAATGCTGATCATATTGCTCCAACACCTTATACCGTTGGGCAACGTGGAGTTATCGATTTACATTTATCCAAAGAACGCCTAAAACGTAATATTGTGGCATTTATTCCGTACTTTGGAATGATTCCTTATATGCTGCTACAACTTGACGCGATTTTTTCTGCGCCGCGCTCATTTTCTCGCCATTATAGTGCATTATTGCCTTTGACTATTTCCGATGCGCCAATCCAGTTTCCCAAAATTTCCTATTATCTACTTTGGCATGAACGTCAGCATCGTTCTCCTGAGTTTCGCTGGTTCAGAGAGTTGGTGATTTCGGTTCTGAGAAACGATAGTCATGTGGTCAATTAACCAATATCTAAGCTCATTGTCTCAATTACTTCTGCTTAAGCACAGGAAGATAACGCTCATTTTCCTGTGCTAAATTCTGTCTGTGATTTCATGACATCGGTTCAAAACAATCATCTTATTGTTTATATCTGTTTTAACATAAGCAACATTGCACATTTTTAATATGCCAATCTTTGGTAGGAAATTTGCCTTTATCACAGGGTCAGATCGTTTTGCATTGGGCAAACGTGATTTTTGAAAAGCCATCATTATGAGTCTTGAGATGAATATTGTGAGCTTTGATCTTGAGAACATGATAAGGGGAAATGTGCAATGAAGGTATTCCAACAAGAGAATGCATTAAAAACGCTAATGACTGCTATGGCTACTATTCTGGGGGGAATTGGAACCATGCAATCTGTACAGGCTTCCACATGGAGCGATACCTCTATTGGATGGCGTTATGGATCACAATTTGCAGAACCGTATAAAAATGATTCAGATGGCAGTCGTACCGATATCACCAAACAAATTTTTAATCTGACCCATGCCAGTGGTGATAAGTATGGTTCAAATTTCTTTAATGTCGATTTGCTTCAGTCAGATGATGAACCGAATAGCACTCAATCCAATGCTAAAGGAACTCAGGAAGCCTATGTGGTCATTCGTCGTTATCTGGATGTTGGCGCCATTACTAAAACAAATTTATCTGTACCAGGTTACATTCGTGGTGCAGGTTTAACATTGGGGCTGGACTGGAACACTAAAAATGATAGTTATGGTTCAAAAAAACGTATGTGGGTCGTAGGGCCAACTATTCAATTTGATGTGCCTGGTTTTCTAGATTTTAGCGTATTGGCATTATTTGAAAGTAATGATCCTTCATCAGATACCCCGCGATTTGGGTATTCTTCGGGGCGTTACACCTATGACACTCATGCTGCTGCACAGTTTACATGGGGCATTCCAATTGGAAAAACACCGCTATCTTTTGAAGGATATGCACTTTGGATTGATTCAAAAGGAAAAAATGAGTCTGGTGGTGATACAAAAGCTGAAACCCATATTGATGTAAGTGTGATGTATGACTTGGGCCCAGTTATTGGGTTAAAAGGCAGCAAGTTACGCGCAGGCGCAGGCTATGAGTATTGGAAAAATAAATTTGGCAGTGACAGCGATGGCTTTGCAGGAAAAGGTGCCACGGCCAGTACACCAATGGTTCGGGTTGACTATCATTTTTAAAAATATCGGCAATGATGCAGATAGAGCCTAAATAGAAAATTTTTACTTACGCTCCGTCTTTAAGATCAATCGTTATTGAATTAAAAGAGACATCAAAATGACATTAAATGATCAGGCAACAGCGCAAGATCTGTTTTTTCTAAGAAAAACGTTTGAATTGGCAGAACAAACTAAATTGCAAGGCTTGCATCCCTTTGCTGCAATTGTGGTGAATGCACTAGGCGAGGTTGTCACTCAGGCAGGCAATAATTCATTACCTCCGACGGGTGATCCCACCCGTCATGCTGAAACTGTTGCAGCAGGGCAGGCCGCACGACTTTTGTCATTGGAACAGTTGCGTAACTGTACTTTATATACCAATGCTGAACCCTGTGCGATGTGTTCTGGTGCGATTTATTGGACCGGCATTGGTCGGGTCGTCTATGGCATGAGTGAAACACAACTCCTCGAAATTACAGGGAATCACCCAGAAAACCCGACATTATCTTTACCTTGTCGTCAGGTATTTGCTAGTGGACAACGCGAAATCAGGGTCATTGGGCCGTGTTTGAGTGAAGAAGCAGCGCAAGCACATCAAGGGTTTTGGACTGAATTAAGTCACTAAACAGATTTTTTATTTAAATATGATCCACAAAATAAAGTGATTGCAGCATGGCATGCCCCTTGCTTCTCTCTAATCACATGAGCTAAAGAGATGACCTGATGGCTTTACCGACCGATAAAATCTCTGTTAATCCAGACTTGAATATGAGCACCAGCAGACCTGCACCTATCTTGCAGAAAAATCGTCTGGAGTTAATCAATATAACGAAACAGTATGGCAGTTTAGTGGCCAATGACCATATTAATTTACAGGTCGCACCCGGTGAAATCCATGCAGTATTGGGTGAAAACGGGGCAGGCAAAAGTACCCTGATGAAAATTATTTATGGGGCAGTCAAGGCTGATGAAGGAGAAATTGTCTGGAATGGTCGCTCTGTCACGATCGAAAGTCCTGCTGCGGCCCGACGTTTGGGAATCGGTATGGTGTATCAACATTTTTCTTTATTTGAAACGTTGACGGTAGTGGAAAATATTGCCCTGAGTCTGGATGAAAAATTTGATCTAAACGTATTATCCAAGCGCGTCATTGCAGTCTCTGAAAAGTATGGATTGCCCATTGATCCGAAAAGAACCGTTTATAGTTTATCGGTTGGAGAGCGACAACGTGTTGAAATTGTACGTTGTTTATTGCAAAACCCATCATTGTTAATTTTAGATGAACCTACTTCGGTACTCACGCCTCAAGCGGTATTAATCTTGTTTGAAACGTTACGCCGTTTAGCCAGTGAAGGGGTATCAATTTTATATATCAGTCATAAACTCCATGAGATACAGAGCTTATGTGATTGCGCTACTATTTTACGGGGTGGAACCGTGACAGGAACTGCTATTCCTAAACAGGAAAGTACCGTGAGTCTGGCTAAGATGATGATTGGGCGTGATCTTCCTGCTTATGAACATCCTGTTTATGTAGGCGAGAGTAAGCCTATATTTGAAGTGAAACAGCTCAATGTTCAGGCACTTGATATTTTTGGAACCTCGCTCGAACATATTCAGCTTAGTGTGAAAACAGGAGAGATTCTGGGGATTGCAGGTATTTCAGGAAATGGGCAAGCCGAACTGTTGACGGCCTTGTCTGGCGAAATAACGACTGCAAAAGGCTGCGTAATGTTAGAGGGACGGGCGATCGGCCATTTAAATGCGGGACAGCGCCGCGCACTGGGTTTTGGTTTTGTGCCTGAAGAACGTTTGGGACGAGGCGCTATTCCCGCGATGAGTCTAACTCAAAATGCTTTACTGACCGCATTTCGACAAGGTTTTGTGCGTTATGGATTGGTCAATTACGAAAAAGCGCGTCATTTTGCACAAGACTGTATGCAGAAATTTGCGGTAAAGGCCTCTGGAACGGCGGCTGTCGCGCGTTCTTTGTCGGGTGGCAACCTACAAAAATTCATCGTAGGTCGTGAAATCTTGCAACAGCCTAAAGTTATGCTGGTGGCCCAACCCACTTGGGGGGTCGATGTCGGTGCAGCCGCCTTTGTTCGTCAAACACTAATTGATCTGTCGCGTCAGGGTGTCGCCATTATTGTAATTTCTGAAGAATTGGAAGAGTTATTTGAGATCAGTGATCGAATTGCTGTTTTGGCCGCAGGTCGCCTAAGTGAAGCTCAACCTGTGAATGAAACCAATGCTGAAACGATTGGTTTGATGATGTCCGGATTGCATCGGCAATCGCAAAGTCCAAGCGTTTTAGACGCATCCGCTTAGGTCTATATCATTTGAACTGGGGTTACATATGCATTTACTCGAACCGCGTGATCATCCATCGATTTTAATGAAGTGGCTTTCTCCCTTAATTGCTTTGGTGGCAACATTCTCTATTGGTGGCCTATTATTTATGATTTTAGGCAAAAATCCGCTTGAAGCATTTCTGGTGTTCTTTATTGAACCCTTATCCAGTTGGTATGGCTGGAGTGAGTTGATTATTAAAGCCAGCCCCTTAATTTTAATTGCATTAGGCCTATCTGTTGGATTTAAAGCCCGTATTTTTAATATCGGTGCTGAAGGCCAGCTTATTATGGGGGCAATTTTTGGCGGTGGTTTAGCCATTGCCTGTCAGGGAACCTCCGCATTCTGGGTCTTACCCTCTATGGTGATTGCGGGTGCAATTGGCGGAGCCTTATGGGGAGCTATTCCTGCATTACTAAAAACCCATTTTAATGCGCAAGAAACTCTGACCACATTAATGCTGAATTATATTGCGACATTTATTTTACTGTATTTGATTAACGGGCCGTGGAAAGATCCTGAAGGCATGAATTTTCCACAATCGGTTATGTTCGACGGTGGAACTTTATTTCCTATTTTATTTGAAGGCACACGAATCAATGCTGTGATTGGGGTGACCATTTTTGCAGTGTTGGCATTCTGGCTGTTTAGTAAACGCAGTTTTCTTGCATATCAGCTTGAAGTCGGTGGTCAAGCACCTGATGCTGCACGCTACGCGGGGTTTTCTGCAAAGCAGGCTATCTGGTTTAGTCTTATGATTTCAGGTTTTATGGCAGGTATTGCAGGCATTGGTGAGGTTGCAGGTCCGGTTGGACAACTCAATCCAAATATTTCCCCAGGTTATGGTTATGCCGCAATTATTGTGGCGTATGTGGGACGATTAAACCCGATCGGGATTGTTTTGTCAGGATTTTTGATGGCCTTGCTCTACATTGGTGGAGAAACCGCACAGCTAAATCTACAGCTTCCTGCGGCAATTACAGGATTATTTCAGGGAATGTTGTTGTTTTTCTTATTGGCTGCGGATGCTTTCATCGAAAATCGCTATCGGTTTGGCAGGTCTGAAACAATGAAAAAGCATACATCTTCGATTGCATCCATTGAAACAGCTTAGGAGTTAGACATGATTGATTTAGTTCCAATTTTGGCGGGTACTCTAGCCGCAGGCACACCCCTGATTTTTGCAGGAATGGGTGAGTTGGTTGCAGAGCGAACAGGGGTGATTAATCTGGGTGTTGAAGGCATGATGTTGATTGGTGCCATTGCGGGTTTTGCTTTTTGTGCAAGCACAGGTCTAGGGCCTGCGGCAGGACTTTTGGCAGGGGCCATTGCAGGTGCGAGTGCTGCACTCATTTTTGCAATTTTGGCCCTTTCGCTCGCAGCTAATCAGGCTGCATGTGGGCTTGCATTAACCATTTTCGGTGTAGGGTTATCCGCTTTCGTGGGGCAACATTTTGTCAGTAACAGTTTGGAGGGGCTAAAGGCACTGGATATTCCCGTCCTGTCGGAGATCCCTTTTATTGGGCCGATTTTATTTCACCAAAATTATATGGTGTATTTATCGATTTTATCTTTTTTTGTCATTTGGTGGATTTTGGCAAAAACCAAGCTGGGTTTATTGCTTAAAGCGGTGGGCGAGTCACCAGAGTCAGGACATGCCATGGGTTATCCAGTACTGTTGATTCGTTATGGTGCCGTGTTGTTCGGTGGAGCAATGGCTGGAATAGGTGGGGCATTTTTATCAACGGTATATACGCCATTATGGGTTGAAAATATGGTAGCAGGCCGTGGTTGGATTGCCATTGCACTAGTGGTATTTGCGGTCTGGAAACCTGCACGATTGATAGTCGGTGCTTATTTATTTGGTGGTGTCACCATTTTACAATTCCATGCGCAAGCGTTGGGTCTGGATCTGCCTGTCGAATTACTGGCTGCGTTGCCGTATGTGGTTACGATTTTAGTTCTGGTCCTGATTTCACGTGATAAAAAACTATTGCAAATGAACTTACCTGCATCATTGGGGAAATCCTTTATTCCTTAATATTTTTATGATGATCAATAGATGAATCAGCTTGGATCATCTATTTATTATCAGATTTTAAGCATCTAAAATTAAAATTAAAATTTTTTTGCCGTGTCTTCTATATGATTTGCAAATATATTTTTAACAACTCTTGAATTTATGATCAAAAAAAGTTGAATAAAAATATCAATATAATTTTATTGAAAATGTAGGAGTGACAAAAATTGTACGCTTTTCACACTTTTTGTTAGATAAATAATATATTTGTATAAATGTGATTATTCCCTCATAATAGCAAACATAGCAAGATGATTCATTGGATAATGAATACGTTGCTCACCAAATTGATGAACCCTCTGGATGTGCTTATACACATCCTTTTTATGCTCAGTTATCCCTATATAACTGAGCTTTTTTTTGTCCGCTATTCACCTAATTAAGCACGAATCACTTCACCGGTTAAAGCATTTAAAATGCGACTTGGTTCGCTACTCAACCCTAAATCTCCTTGAAGGTAATTTAAGTTGTTGCCAAAATAAACCTGTGCACTGTCTAAGCTCTGCGCAGGTGCAAGACCTGTCGGGTTGGCACTGGTCGAAACAATAAAGCCACCAAATTGCTGGCAGAGGTTTATGCAGAGAGGATGTGTGGTGACCCGAACTGCAACTAGCGGATGCTGTCCTTTAATCCACGTCGGAATAGACGCATTTGCAGGCAATAGCCATGTCGTCGCACGTTCAGTTGGCTGACGATCAGACCAGCTGGCGATCACTTGCTGGCGGATGTCTGTATTTAAGTCCTGCAATAAATGTTCTACTTGCTGTATATGTCCCGCCAATAAAATCACCCCTTTTTCAACGGGACGATGCTTCAGTTCCAAAATGTCCTGAAATGCCTGCTCATTGAAGGGGTCACAGCCTAGGCCCCAGACTGCTTCGGTCGGATAAGCCAGAACCTGCCCTTGTTTTAATAGATGTGCTGCTTCAGCAATAGAGGAAGTAATCATAGGATAACTAAAACAAATGGGAGAATATGACTAGTTTAATGCATTGGGCGGCAACGTAAATAGCGGCCTGCTTGTTGCAGGCATAAACCGAGTAATTCCAGCTCCATCAATTGAGCGGTGAGTGCTGCAGTCGTGATTGGATGGCGCTGTGCCAGTTGATCTATATCTTGTCCGACCCAGTCTAGACTTTGATACAACGCAATCAAATGGGTTGGCAGGCTAGGTGGAGAGTTGATGGCTTCCACGGTTTGTTGTTGCGTTTGCCATTGCGTTGGCAAGGCTAAATCTTCAATGATTTGCTCGGGATGGTCGACCAGAATCGCACCTTCCCGAATCAGTTGATGACAACCTTGATGATGCTCACTGTAAATATGTCCAGGAATCGCAAAGACCATTTTGCCTTGATTGGCTGCTTCATTCGCTGTGATGAGAGAGCCGCTTTTCAGTGCAGCTTCGACCACCAATACCCCCAGACTCAAACCACTGACAATTCGATTACGTCTTGGGAAATGCTGTTGCAATGGCAGGGTGGAGGGTAAAAACTCAGTGATGACAGCACCTGATTGGGTAATTTGTTGTGCCAATTGCTTGTGCTGAGCAGGGTAAACGCTATCTAAACCAGTGCCCGTCACGGCAATGGTACGTTGATGAGCTAAAGCTCCTTGATGCGCGGCTTGATCAATACCCTGCGCCAAACCACTGCTGATATAGAAGCCTTTTTCACTGAGATAATAGGCAAAATCATAAGCAACTTGTCGTCCATGAGGACTCGGTTTACGACTACCGACCATGGCAATTTGCGGTTGTAATAAGGCTTGTGCCTGACCTTGTCCAAATAAAATCGGGGGGCGGTCTGCATAAGGCTGTAATTGGGTCGGATAGCCCAGATCTTCAGGAGTCAGGATAAAATCACTATGTTTACACACCTGATCAAGCAACTGTTTAAATTGTTGTTGACCCTGAGGACTTTGAAATTCCGCCAAACGTTTTAAGTGATTGGCGTGTAAGCCCAGTTGTGACCATTCAGAGAAACGGTGTGGCTGTGTGGCTTGTTCACAATTACCAAAATGTTGTTGAAGCTTGGCAAAACTGGAGAGTGAATGTTGAACCAAATACCACACCAGCACAGTGTGATAGTGATGTGGTGATAGTTGATTCAACATCGGCAATTACTCAGTCATCGAGGCGGGGTGGCTTAATATTTGAGCCAATCTTGATTGGCAGTTCACTTTCAAGCACGTAGGCATAGCTGATCCGATCAAAGCTCTTAAAGACCATGATGCTTCCCAGATATTGACCTGGTAGTTTAACTTTTTCTTTGGTTTTTGGGTCTCTGATCATTTCACCATCTTGGTAGACACTGAGCACCTGACCGATTTCAACGCCGTCTGCGGTGCCACGATCAATCGTTACAACGCCATTTTTGGCCGCTGTACCAATTGAACCCATCACCCGAATGATTTTGCCGCCGTCTTTGATCTGCTGAGCATCAACGGGATAGAATAAAGTCGGTAACATGGCATCTTGTTCGGCCATTACCCGATCGCCACGCCGCACTTCGCCGTTATAACTTTCCGTGAGTTCAAGCGTGGTGATGTCATTTTCATTGCGAATGGTAACGCCTGAAGCGACTTGGGTCAGTTCAACACCAAGGACCTGCTTTTTACCATTTGGATCTAAGACCACATAAGGTTCACCTTCACGGAAGACCCCATAGCGTTGGCCATTTTCCAGACCTTTGCCTCGGACATAAACACTCTGACCTTTACCAGCGATGACACGGTTATCTGCTGTGCCCAGGATATAAGGAGTGTTGGCAATGGCATCCGCTGGCAGAACTGAAGTACGTTCCAGCCATTGTTGAATATCGGCCAGAGGAATCACTGGAACGCTGTTGTTCAATGCTTCGACACGCACTTGTGGGCGTAATGTTGAGGTATTCCCCGTATAACGACGGATAATTCCGTCACAACCGTCGCCTTCATCTTTACCAACTAAGGGTTTACCGTTCAAGCTGCACAGCAGCAAGCGATCGCCTGGATAAATCCAGTGCGGATTTTTGACATGTTTGTTGCTTGCCCAGATTTCTGGCCAGCGCCATGGCTTGCTTAAAAACTTCCCTGAGATATCCCAAAGTGTATCGCCTTTTTTCACCACATAAACGTGTGGGGCACCGACTTTAACTGAGGGTGGGCTGACATTTGGGCTGGCTGCATGGGCAAAATTTACTCCCATCCCCAGTCCTGCACAAATCGCAGCAGCAATCAGTTGTTTTTTTAACCCCAAGGCATGAAATGAGTGTATGCCGTTTAAAACCTTTTTCATTATCATAATTCCTAAAAATTATGTGTGTAGTTGCGCTATAATAACGACTTTACACACAATTTTTTGATCAAGCATTCCCTTCAGTTGGTTTTTTGATCAATGGCATAAGTGAGGACGACAGTATGGCCTTATTACCTATTCTAAGTTTTCCTGATCCCCGCCTTCGTACCATTGCCAAGCCAGTCGAAGAAGTCACTGATGATATTCGTCAGCTTGCAGCAGATATGTTTGAAACCATGTACGAGGCACCGGGTATCGGTTTAGCGGCAACTCAGGTTGATCATCATATTCAGCTTATTGTTATGGACATCTCTGAAGAGAAAAACCAACCGATGGTGTTCATTAACCCCAAAGTCATTCCACTGACCGAAGATACGCAGCCGTATGAAGAAGGCTGTCTCTCTGTGCCTCAAATATACGACAAAGTTGAGCGTCCGTCACGCGTAAAAATCGAGGCAATTAACCTTGAAGGTCAAGCATTTGAGTTAGAAGCTGACGAACTTCTCGCTGTTTGTATCCAACATGAAATGGATCACTTAAATGGCAAACTTTTTGTTGACTATTTATCACCATTGAAGCGTCAGCGCGCACGTGAAAAAGTGGAAAAGGTGGTTCGCCAGCGCGAAAAAGAAAAAGTTAGCGTCAAGCGATAATTTTTTTAAAGATGTTGTCTCTGTTTCGTTGTGGCTTGCTGCTTGCCTTAACCGCGGTCTGTTTACAGATTGCGGTTTTCTTGCAGCCGTTACTTCCGAAGCAGTATCAAATCGCGCCAGTCTGTGAAACCATTACTCAGGCCTTACTCTTACCTAAATTACAAGCTTCGCAGAGCCATTCGGCCCATGCATCTCAGCATCATGTAGCTCAGCTTGAACAGGCTCAAGTGTCGAGGCCGCAACACGATCATCACGATCCCAATCACCAATGTCAGTACTGTACGGTGTATGCCAATTTGGTATTGCCGCCTGAATTTGGGGTGAAAGAAGTTCTGGTCCGCATCCAAATCCGTCTAGTTGCCTATCAACAAGCGTTTAAGCATATTTATTTTGCGCTACAACGTTTGTTTTTATTGCCTCAAGGGCGAGCACCACCACTCTTTGCATAATTAAGACTTTATATTCGTTAGGGTTTTTATAGCCCTAGCCACGTTTTATTTATGTTTTAAGAGAGACCGATCATGGCTCAACCTAAATTTTTACTACAACCGCTTACGGTTGCGATCTTGGCTGCCTCAAATACAGTGATGGCTTGGGCAAATCCTGTTGAGCAAGCAGATACTCATCATGCGCACACCTCACTTGCACCGATTGTGATAACAGCACAACAACCGAATCAGAATAATGGTCTGGTGGTGCAAGCCGATCCAAAGCAACCGATTCAACCGATCCCTGCGACAGATGGGGCGGATTATCTACAAAGCATTATGGGGTTTAATTCGATACAAAGTGGTGGTACCAATGGGGATGTAACTTTCCGTGGTATGTTTGGTTCCCGCATCAAGATTTTGACTGATGGTAGCGAGAACCTCGGTGCATGTCCTGCTCGTATGGATGCACCAACCTCTTATATTTCCCCTGAAAGTTATGATCGAATCTCAGTGATTAAAGGGCCGCAAACTGTTCAATATGCCAATACCGGCTCAGCAGCGACGGTGATTTTTGAACGTGAACCTGAAAAGCTTACGCAAGAAAAACCATATCGTGGGCAGGCGAGTGTATTGTGGGGTTCGTTTGGACGTTTAGATCAGAATGTTGAAGCAGCAGTTGGTGATGAGAAAAAATATATCCGCTTAAATGCCAACCGTTCTGAATCGAATAGTTATCAAGATGGTGATGGTAAAACCATTCCATCTTCATGGGAACGCTGGAATGCCGATGTCGCTTTAGGCTGGATGCCAGATGAGAATACCTGGCTGGAATTGACGGGTGGCAAGGCTGATGGTGAAGCGGAATATGCTGGTCGTGGTATGGACGGTGCACAATTTGCGCGTGAAAGCTTAGGTTTACGGTTTGAAAAGAAAAATGTCACCGATGTGATCAAGAAAATTGAAGCTCAGGTGAACTATAGCTATAACGACCATATTATGGATAACTATAGTTTGCGTACACCGCCTTTGGTTGAAATGAGCCATGATGGCATGACCATGCTGATGCCAAACCCGATGGCCATGCAAGTGACACGCCGTACCTTGAACTCGCGTTTGGCCATGACCTCGGAATGGAATCAATGGAGTTTAATTACTGGAGTTGATTCTCAGTTCAATAAACATGGTGGCAGTATGTCATCGCCGACCATGCCATCGATGAATGTACCCTTCCGTCAGGATATGCGCTTCCAGTCTTATGGTGCTTTCGGTGAGTTGACTTATCAATTGAACCCGCAGAATAAGATTGTGACAGGTGCTCGCGTAGACCAAGTCACTGTTGATGATGAGCGTGTTGATTCGAAAACCAAAGGATTCAATACCCAGCTTGAAAAAACTCTACCAAGTGCATTTGTGCGTTTGGAAAATCAGAATGTTGAACATGGCTTAAATAGTTATGTTGGCGTAGGTTATGTCGAACGTATGCCTGATTATTGGGAGTTGTTCAGTCCTGAACATGGCAATGCAGGTTCGACAAATACTTTTAATGGTGTGCGTCCAGAGAAAACCTTGCAGTTAGATTTTGGTTTTACCCAGCAACAGGGCGCTTTTACGTCTTGGGTGTCGGCGTATGCAGGGTTGATTGATGATTATATTCTGATGAATTATCACGATCATAGCCATTTGCATGGTGGTGGACATGGCGGGCATGGCAGCAGTGAGATTACTGCAAGTGCCAAGAATGTGGATGCCACGATTGCAGGTGCCGAGGCTGGAATTGGCTATCAGTTTACTGATCATATCCAAGCGGATCTAAGTGCCATGTATGCGTGGGGTAAAAATACCACGGACAATACACCTTTACCACAAATTGCACCATTAGAAGGACGTTTGAACCTACGTTATGTCGCAGATAAATATACACTGGGCATGTTGTGGCGTGTGGTAGATCAGCAAAACCGTGTCAGTTTGCATCAAGGGAACATTGTGGGTTATGACCTCAAGCCAAGTGCTGGTTTCTCAACGATTTCGTTAAATGGTAGTTATAGTCTGAGTAAAGATATCGACCTTTCAGTCGGTGTCGATAATGTGTTGGATAAAACTTATACAGAGCATCTCAATAAAGCCGGTAGTTCAGGCTTTGGTTTTGCCAGTGAAGAGCAGTTCAATAATACTGGACGCAATTATTGGATGCGTATGAGCATGAAGTTCTAAGCTCGGTTAGAATCAATCAGCTCAATGACCTGCATTGGGCTGATTGAGATTTGAATCGAGGCCGGCATGCATTATCTTCAGGATCCAAAAACAATTATTCAAGAATTACAACAACAGGGGTATGCCCGCATTGTAGTTGAAGCCTGGACTGATGAAGTTCGGGACAGTATCGATCAGATGTTGCGGCAGGCAGGATTCAGGCACTACCATGTGCATAAAATTAAGCATGAGCAGAACAGTTATGTGCTTGTTCTGACAAATTTAACTCATGATCTGCCTTATGCTTTGGAAAAGGTTTATCCAGCCAGATCGTCTTTTTTACGGATTTTACCGCTAATTCTGGCTGCGAGCTTGATGGCATTTACCGTGCTGCTGAGTAGTTATGCCAAAGATCTAATGTCCTTTGTCGTGGTTCTCGTGATTCCGGCAATACTCGGTTCATTATTCGAATACTTTATGATTCGAAAACAGCCCAATCCCATTTTTCTCTCCAGACTGTTTAAAATTCAGCCGCTTGTTTTTGTGATCGTGATTGTATTCTGTGTGATCGTGTTGAGAGAAGGCATTATCTGTCTAATCATGCTCTTACCCATTCTGTTGATGGGGTTGCTGCTGGGTGCGGGCTTGATGCGATTGATTTGTCATTATCTATGGAAACCTAGTGCAAAAATCTATTCTTTTGCACTGCTGCCTCTGATTTTATGGTTGTTGTTGCCTGATTTTAGCCGTACTGAATATGGACAAACCCAGCGCTCGGTCGTGATTCATGCGCCAGCACAGCAAGTATTTCAGGCTATTAACCAAATTGGTAAGATTCAGCCTGAAGAAGTCAAACACAGTTTTATTTTTAGCATGGGCTTTCCCAAACCTATTTTTGGTATGACCGAGCAGCATGAAGGCGAGTTGATACGCACCATCCAGTGGGAACGTGGTATCAAGTTTGAAGAAAAGGTGACCGCATCACATGCGCCGTATTTATTGTCATGGAAATACCAGTTTGCTCCAGATTCTTTTCCGAAGGGATCACTGGATGACCACCTGGAAATGGGCGGTAAGTATTTCGATTTGCTGAAAACAGATTATCAGTTGCAACAAATCGATGCGCACACCACCAAGTTGATTCTGAGCATTGATTATCGTTTATCCACTGAATATAACTGGTATAGCCGTTTATGGGTCAATTATGTTTTAAACGAGTTTAGTGATGTGGTGATGCAGATCCATAAACAGCGTTTAGAAAAAGATCGTTCTTGAATGAAAAGCCAAAGCGAAGCCACAATCTTGATTGTGGCCTCGGTCGGTTAGGCCAGACAATCCTGTTTTGGCATTAAGCTATCGCAATACAAGGGATTCAATGCGCATTGCAAATCATCAATCTGCTCTTGAGTCACATAACCTTTGGCTTTGAGATATTCAGCCACACGATCATCACGCAAACTTAAAAATGCAGCATCATATACACCCAAATCAACAAATAAAGCGGCGGTTTCCAAACTGTTAAAGTGATCCAGAAACACGTCATTTTCATACATCAAGAAAATATGGGTAAGCGGGGCATTGGTATCAACTTTTAAGCGTTGAGCCAATTGATCGGGACGTGTTTTGATAAATAGTAAGTCAGAAAGTTCATCAAAATGGGTTTTATCGAGCTGGTTTTCGCCGCCTTTGACATGGCCTAACCAGGCTTTGAATACCAGTACCGCACCACCACGCAATAACATACTCCAGATTTGATAGCGGGTCTCATGGTCAAGATGAGCAGATTCATTTTCCAGCGCTTCCAAGAATTTTTGTTCTTGTTGTGCCAGTTTTTCAAATAAGCCCAAGCCTTGTGGATGATAAGCCGCAGGTGCAAACACATCAAAATTGAGTTGATCAAATACATTGAGTGCCAGTGGAACAGCGGCTTGATAAAGCGTATTCAGTGCACGTAAATGGGTATCCTCCAGTTTGCTATGCACAAAAATCGTTTGCCAATCCAGTTCAGGTAATAATGCATTGGCACTATATTGGCGATACAGCTGTTGTGAACTGTGGTCAGTTGATGAGTGATTACTATTCATGATCAATGTCCTTTTTGACAATGTTTCTGATGAGAACCCAATAAACCTTCATTGGGCTTTCAATCTCGTTGATCAATTTATGCGGGATCAAGAAAGCAAGTAGAATACGACTAAAGTTGTAGATAGGATTTTTATGCTAAAATTTATAAATAAAAACATTATCTTATGTAATTGTAAGTAAGTGTACAAACGTTCACTAATGTAAGTGAACGTTTTTGCCATAGCCAATCATGATTTGAGCACTTTGGTCAATTTATCGTTGCACTAAGCGCTGCTTTTTGATGGTTTCTGCCTATGTTGCAAAATATTTGGTCATTTATTGCATTGGCATGATTTTTAAACCTGATAACCAAGCTCTTAAACCCGCAGGTTTTAATGGCTTTTTCAACAATACAATATTCTGCTGCTTTAAATATTGTGGTAACTCAGGATCAGAATCTGCAGTAATCAGGGCCACTGGAATATGTGCAGGACGATATTGTTCAATGAAATCTAGACCACGTTGATCATGGTTTAAATGTTGGTCGATGAGCCAAACCTGAATATCTTCCTGTTCAATCAATTGCAATGCTTGCTCAGGTTCAGTGGCCGTAAAAATCTGATACCCCCATTTACTTAGCAAGGTGCGCATGCCTGCTAAAATGGTTTCATCATTATCCAAACACAACACTTTGTAGGCGGTGTGCTGTAGTGCGGTCACTTGTGGCGTGTTCATCTTAATTTTCGGTGCATCGACCAACGGCACTTCGATCATGAAGCATGAGCCTTTGCCCAGTTGCGAATACACATATACCGGAAAATCAAGCAGGCTGGTCATGCGTTGCACGATCGCCAGCCCGAGACCAAGACCTTGTTCACCCCAAGGTGAGGTGTGCCCACAACGTTCAAACTCTTGGAATAGTTTCAGGCGTTGTTGTTCATTAATCCCAGGGCCAGTATCCCAGACCCCAATCCGAATATGCTTCGGGCGATGTGCGGAGCGTAATACCCCGACCACCACACGGCCTTGTGCGGTATAACGCAAGGCATTGCTGACAAAGTTCTGAATAATGCGTCGCATCCATTGTGGATCCGTATCTACCCAGAACTGGGTATCATGTACAGACAGTTGAATATTGCGTTGCGCCGCAATCGATTTAAATTGCAGCTCAAGGTCATTTAACAGGTCATGCAGAGAATAGGCTTGACGTTTAGCTTGAATGGTACCGCCTTCCAAACGGGCAATATCCAGTAGTGCAGAGAGCATACTTTCCGCGCCATACAGGGCACGATCCAGCTGTTGCAAGGTTTGTTGATCTTCCGTTGAATGTACGCTTTGTTCTAGCGCGGTACTAAACAAACGTGCTGCATGCATCGGCTGTAATAAGTCATGGCTGGCGGCTGCCAAAAAGCGGCTTTTGGATTGATTGGCTTTATCGGCTTGTTCCAGCGCCAATTGCTGTTCAGTCAGGGCATTGGCTAGCTGTTGAGTTCGATCACTGACACGCTCTTCCAAGATGGCTTCATTTTCGCGGAAGGCGGTAATATCCGCGAATGTTGTGACAAAACCACCGCCTTCAATTGGATTGCCGCGCATTTGAATGACCAAACCATCTTTACGGATGCGCTCAAATTCATGTGCACTGCCGACTTTCATCCAGTGCAGCCGTTTACGGACGTGTTCTTCCACAGGGCCGGGACCACATTCACCACGCTCCGCGTTATAACGAATCAAATCAGCGATTGGACAGCCGACATAGACCAGATCCTTAGGATAATCAAACAGTTTAAGATATTGATTATTCCATGCCACCAGACACATGTTTTTATCTACCACGCTGACACCCTGGGTCATATGATCAATCATGGTCATGAGTAAGTTTTGGTTGAAACGTTGCCACTGCGAGGCCTGATCCAGAATATTGGCGACTTGCCCAAGGGCTAGGCCATTGTTAATCATGGCGGTGGTCAGCAAGGTACGGGCAGAGGCTGCCCCAATAATACCTGCCAGATACTGCTCGGTGAAACGCCACCACATGCCATTGGCTACGTGATTCTCATTTAAAACTACATGGTTTTGTTCACAGAACTGCTGGAAGGCTTGCAGGGTAGGCTTATCCCCTGTAACCCGTTTGGCCAGAGCCAGTAGATCACCGACTTTGAGGCGTGCAGCATTCAAATGCAGGTCGGTCAGGTCAGTATTCGATTGTGCAGATGGCAACGGTTTGCTTTCATAATAGAAAAAGCTTTCTGCCTGAATTTGTTCCGCCACACTTGGACGATAGAGGCGAGATACCCAGATATACAGCACCACGTTGAGACCCAATGACCACAATACGCCGTGGGTGAGGGGCGCAAAAGATTCAAATCCGAGGAGTGCTTCAGGACGTAAGCCATTAATGTCAAAAGGGCCAAACAATAACAGATGTTGTGCAAAGTCTTGATAATGATCAGGCAAACTACGCAATACCGTTGGGAAGAGCAGTGTATAGCTCCACATGGCAAAGCCCATGAGTAAGCCGACATAGACCCCTTGACGACTGGCACCGCGCCAGTAGAGTCCACCAATCAGTGCAGGAGAAAATTGTGCCACTGCACTAAAGGCCAATAAACCAAAAACAGAAAGCTGGTTAATGTCATTAAAGAAGTGGAAGAATAAAAAACCCAGCAACATCACACTGATGATGCTAATCCGACGGGTCAGTTTCAGCACACGCGGCAAATGTTGATCATGGCGGGAAATGATTTTAAAGCGCCATAATGCAGGCATGATCAGGTCATTACTCAGCATGATCGACAGTGCTACTGAGGCCACCAACAGCATCCCTGTTGAAGCTGAAAAGCCGCCTAAGAATGCCAATAAGGCCAACCATTCTTGTTGATAGCTTAAAGGCAGGGCCAATACCGCTATATCTGGCGTACCCAGTGATTCTGGTAAGGAGTGTAATGCCCAACTGGCAATCGGGATAATTGCAATCACAGTCAGAATGAGATAAGCCGCGAACCAGCGTCGTGCGCCGCGGATATGTTTTTCATCACGTAATTCGACCACGGCCACGTGAAACTGGCGCGGCAGGCAAATCATGGCTAAGCCCGCCAACAAGGTCTGCACCCAAAAGGTTTCAGGAACGCCCAATTGTTGCAGGTCATGGAAATGCTGGTGAACATCGCTGCTGACCTGTTTGATATTGTCAGGCGATTGCAATAAGAAGAAAGCCGCTACACAGAGTAGAGCAAACAGTTTGACAAAGGACTCAAATGCAACGGCTAACATCAAGCCGCCGTGTTGTTCGGTATGCGCAATATGACGGGTACCAAAAATCATCGCCAAAATTGCCAGTACGGCTGTCAATACCAACACACTATTGGTGGTGGTGTGAATATGGGCATTTTGCTCCAGAATCACTGACGCACTCAAGGCAATGGCACGCAGTTGCAACGCCAGATAGGGCACAATTGCAATCACGGCCAGAATGGTCACTAACGCAGCTAAACTACCGCTCTTGCCGTAACGAGCGGCAACAAAATCGGCAATCGACGAAATGGCATGGTGCTGACGAATCCGGCCTAAGCGCTTCCAGATATCATAACCAAACCAGATAAACAGTAATGGACCCAGATAAATGGGGAGGAAAATCACACCTTGGCGAACGGCTGCGCCTGTCGCACCGTAAAAGGTCCATGAAGAGCAATAGACACCCAAGGTTAAACTGAACAGCAGCATCCGACCGCGCATACCTAAACGGCTGGCGTGTTTTTCACCAAAAAAAGCACAGCCGAATAACAGCACAATATACAGGGCCAATACCCCAAGAATAAGCCAACTGTTCATATTGCTCACGTGATCAAATTCCATTTTTTATCATACCCGAAGCACAGGCAGAGCAAGGAGTAGAGATTTGCATTTAGAGACCAAAGTCTAAGTTACGAGTCAAGCATAATCTTGTTAATTTGAATAATGAAAAATCCCATGCGGAAAAGGGTCCACGGTTGGGCACAAAAATAAGGAGTTGATTATGGATGATTCACAGGTAGATCGCATTCTACATAATCCAAAGTTTCAAGAGATGGTCAGCAAAAAGCGCACATTAAGTTGGACATTAACAGCAATCATGCTGTTTATCTACGTTGGATTTATGCTTTTGGTTGGTTACAACAAAGAATTTTTAGCGAGTTCATTTAGCGGTGGCGTAACTACTTGGGGAATTCCTCTTGGGTTAGGCATTATCGTATTGTCATTTGTCTTATGTGGTGTGTATTCCTACATTGCCAATAATACGCTCGACCAACTGAATGAAGAGGCGCTCAAGGAAGTTGAGGCCATTGCACATGAAAAAGGGATGCACTGAGATGAAAGGGACATCATTTAAAGCGATATTGTTTACGCTGCTCAGCTTTTGTTGTAGCAGTGTCGCATTTGCGGGCCCAGATTTGGGTGCGGCTGAACAGCAGGCAACCAACTGGCATGCGATCATTATGTTTATGATCTTTGTTGGTTTTACCTTGTTCATCACCAAGTGGGCAGCAAAACAGACGCAATCCGCACAAGACTTCTATACCGCAGGTGGCGGAATCAGCGGTTTTCAAAATGGTTTGGCGATTGCAGGTGACTTTATGTCAGCGGCATCGTTCCTCGGTATTTCGGCACTCGTATTCAGTTCTGGTTTTGATGGTCTACTCTATTCACTGGGTTTCATGGTGGGTTGGCCAATCGTTTTATTCTTGGTGGCGGAACGTTTGCGTAACTTGGGTAAATATAACCTGTCCGATGTGGTGTCATTCCGTCTGGAAGAAAAACCCGTCCGTACCTTGGCTGCATTCAGCTCATTGGTGGTGGTTGCGTTCTATCTGATTGCACAGATGGTGGGTGCAGGTCAGTTGATCAAACTACTCTTTGGTTTGAACTACAACATTGCTGTAGTGATCGTCGGTTTGCTGATGATGGCCTATGTCATGTTCGGTGGGATGTTGGCGACGACTTGGGTACAAATTATTAAAGCGGTCATGTTACTCAGTGGTGCAACCTTTATGGCTTTCATGGTCATGAAAGCGGTTGGTTTTAGCTTCACCAATATGTTTAACCAAGCCATTGGTGTTTATAGCCAAGTACATCATATGAGTTGGGATGAAGCCGCAAAAATCATGGGACCGGGTAAACTGGCTGCCAACCCGATTGATGCGCTTTCTCTTGGTCTGGCCTTGATGTTTGGTACGGCTGGCCTACCGCATATCTTGATGCGTTTCTTCACTGTGAAAGATGCGAAAGAAGCACGTAAATCGGTTGTGGTGGCAACAGGCTTTATTGGTTACTTCTATCTTTTGACCTTCATTATCGGTTTTGGTGCGATCCTGTTTGTTGCCAACAATCCACAGTTTCTTGATGTAGCGAAATCAGCATTGACGGGTAAATTGGAGTTGGTGGGGGGGAACAACATGGCTGCGGTTCACTTAAGTGATGCCGTCGGCGGTGACCTGTTCATGGGCTTTATCTCTGCGGTGGCATTCGCAACCATCCTTGCTGTGGTAGCGGGCTTAACCCTTTCAGGTGCATCTGCAATTTCACATGACCTGTATGCCAACGTGTTTAAAAAAGGCAAAACCACGCCACAATCAGAGTTGCGTATGTCAAAAATCGCAACGCTAGGTTTAGCAATTTTTGCCATGATCTTGGGGGTTTTGTTCGAGAAACAAAACGTTGCCTTTATGGTGGGTTTGGCCTTCTCGGTGGCATGTTGTGCAAACTTCCCAGTGTTGGTGTTATCCATGTTCTGGAAAGGTTTAACCACACGTGGTGCAGTGATTGGTGGTGTTGTTGGTCTCGTGGGTGCAGTGAGCCTGATCATTCTGTCGAAAGCGGTTTGGGTAGATACACTGGCGATTTCTGAAACTGCGCCAAACCCATTCAATGGTCCAGCATTATTTGCTATGCCGCTTTCATTCCTTTGCTGCTGGTTCTTCTCGGTTACGGACAAATCAGCACGTGCAGAGAAAGAGCGTAAAGCCTTTGATGCTCAGTTTGTTCGCTCAATGACGGGGATCGGTGCATCTGGTGCTTCAGATCATTAATCACAATCAATTGTAAAATAAAAGCCCTCATTGATTGAGGGCTTTTTTATGGACTATTGATGCATACTGGCCAGTTGCTGCGTCTGATTTCGATAAAGAGACAAGCCGATGCGTTGTAGATGTCGTCCATTTTGCTCAAGCACTCGGTTTAACTTTGGAATAAATTTGGCACTGCTATACAGCGCTAAATTGCGACCAATCAGATAATAGGCAAACCATGAGGCCGATTGTGGGGCTAAACCCAACTTCTGCATTTTTTTGCGACCAATAAAAAACTGGGTAATTTCTAGATGTTGCTTATACGCCAGCTTCTGCTGGAAAGAGCGTAGATAGCGATATTTCCGCTCGAAGGGTTCTTTGGACAGACTGGAACCTAATGAAATACTGCTGGCATCTGATTGGGGGTGTGCAAATTGCATCCAGTACATCATTTTCCAACCCTCTGATTCTTTATTGACTAACCATTTTTCATCCACACCCATTAACCAGCCTACATATTTCCAGAAATGTAAAAAGCTATCAATTTCCTGCTTGTTAGGAAAAACCCCCAAAGCCCGAATACCAATCAGTACCACACCACTAAAAGCAATATTGGTCATCGCCTGATCATACTGGTTGATTGGTAGACCCCAAGTGTCGGCATCCCATTTCTCTGATTTTTGTAGCTGATGACGAACAAGTGAATGAATAAAACGTACAAAAATCGTAGAGGTAAAGCCTTTGCTAAAACGTTCAAACCCGTTTGGTTCGGTGATATCCACCCACCATTTGGTGGTTTCGGCTAAACGGGTTCCTGCCTGTTTTTTTAAAGCGCCTGTCAGAATTAAAGGTTGATTAAAACCAGGGTACAAATAACCTGTCATTAGCGATAAATCTCGCAGAACAAGTCCATTATTGATGCCGAGGCGATAAGTAAATTTAATGGCTTCATCGATTTTGACTTGTTCATACCAATCAGGTTTTTGTTCCACTAACTGGAAGAAGGCGGTCAGTTCAGCAATTTCATGCGGCAATTTATCGAGACCTTCGTATAGCGCCGTTTCAAAGTATTTACGATGCTGTTTGGGATTTTGTAATACCCACAGCAGCAATTGATCCATCGGTGCATCTCCGCTTTGCAGGGCGGTATTGAGCGCGAGGTATTCTTCATAGCTCGGTTGCACCTGCTGATGAGTCATATAACTGAGAATTTTAGTTTTGATATTGGTTTGAATCATGTCTTCAAACGCCGCCAAGCGTTTAGGTCTAACGATGCTTTGCATTGCATACTGCCTGTGATTGTTATTTAATCAAAGCTTAATATGAATATTTATTCGCATTCAATTCGCATTTCAATTGAGGCTGAGGATGAGAAAAAGACCACAGCAACAGCGCGCCAAAATGATTGTTAACAGCATTCTGGAAGGGACACAGAAATGTATTTCTGAGTATGGTGTGCTACAGATCACAACCCCAAAAATTTCTGAAAAATCAGGGGTTAGTGTCGGTTCAATTTATCAGTATTTTGAAAATAAAGAACAGATCATCGCGGAATTGCTGTTGCGTAAAAGTGAACACTTGGGGCAAGCACTCAAGCAACTGGTGATGCTGCAACAACAAACTGCTATTCAGGACATCATCAGATTAAGTATCGCTTTTGGCTTTGAAACGTTGAAATCCGATCAGGGTTTTTTCATCGAGATTCTCAAAAACTGGCATGCCTATAGCGATTCCGAAGCGGCACAGCTACTGGAACAACATTTTCTGGAAATCGGCATGTATTTATTTGGTCGCTATTATCCACACTGGGATTTTGAAACTTTAAAACATAAATCTTTTGTGATAATTAACAGTACTTTATTTACCATGATGCGTTATGCCAGTAAGAATACCTTGTTGATTGAAGAACAACGACTGCAACAAGAACTCTCTAAAATGATTGTTGCCTTTTTAGTTACATTCTGATGCGATTAACACAATGAAAATCATAACAATAGCAAGGAAAACAACATGCAGAGCTTAAAACAATTTTGGGATAGCTTTCGGCTATTGCCATCGGCATGGTTATTACTGGTTCAGCTGGCGTTATTGGTTTTATATATGTTGACTACAGGGCACAGTGAATATCGGGCTTTAACCTGGTCCTTGGGTGTTTTGGCATTATTGATTATTGCCAAAGTGATTCGGCAAAGCCCTGTGTTTACCTTTTGGGGACTGATCTTTGTCAGTGGTGCCTTTCTATTTTCGATTATGATTTTTATGGGTTATGGCAACCCGACCATTCAAATCATTGCCCATAGTTTCGAAGCTTTGGCCTATTTCTATGCGGCCTATGGTCTGTTGCGCTATATGTTTGCGGATCGTTATCTGACCAAAGATGAATTGTTTGCAGCGGGAGCGGTATTTACCTTAATCGCTTGGGCTTTTGCCTTTCTATATAGTATCTGTCAGCTAATTCTGCCTGATAGTTTCCAAAATCCCAATCAGCCACAAGCACTACAAAGTTGGCTTGATCTACTCTTCCTCAGCTTTAGCCTGCAATCGGCAACGGGTCTGTCTGATTTGATGCCACTGAGTCCAGCAGCTCGTGTGCTGGCCATGTTACAAATGTTTGGTGGGGTGATGTATCTGGCTGTGGTGGTCTCTCGTTTGATTGCTTTACAGTATATTGCGCATGTGCCTAAACAGTTGAATGATAAAGATTAGCTTTGTTACAGCATTACAACTGCTTTATTTTTCACATTTTTTATAATTTATACCGAGTTTTGCGAAATTTAAGCTCGCTTTTGTTCACTGTGTGAATGTCTTCTTTGGCCATTATGGCCTGTCCATTATCATTAGAATAACGTGAGGGAATTATGCCTTCCAAGCCATCTTCGCAGTTTGCGAATGTGAATCCAAACGTGTTTTTAAGCACGGTAATAATCATTGCGATTTTTATCGCAATCGTTGTCATCGCACCCAGTTCATTTGAATTTTTGACCCAACAACTGAAGCAATGGATTACGGACTCTTTTAGCTGGTTCTATGTTTTATCTGTTGCGGTATTTCTGATTCTGCTGATTTATATTGCCTGTTCAGCCAGCGGTAAAATCAAATTAGGACCTGATCACAGCCAACCTGAATATAGCAATGGCTCGTGGTTTGCCATGCTGTTTACCGCAGGCATGGGCATCGGTTTGATGTTCTTTGGTGTGGCTGAACCTGTGATGCACTATGTCAGCCCACCGAGTGGTGACCCTGAAAGTGTAGCTGCGGCACAACAAGCCCTGAGGATTACCTTTTTCCATTGGGGTTTACATGCATGGGCGATTTACGCCGTGGTTGGACTGGCTTTGGCCTATTTTGCTTATCGCCATAATCTGCCGTTAAAAACCCGTTCGGCTTTATATCCCATTATTGGTAAGAAAATTTATGGGCCTTGGGGCGATGGTATTGATACCTTCGCTACCATTGGTACCGTTTTTGGTGTAGCAACCTCTCTCGGTTTTGGTGTGACGCAAATCAACTCAGGCCTACATTATCTATTTGGAATCGAGCAAAGTAGCCAAGTCCAAGTCGGTTTAATTGTATTTGTGAGTATTTTGGCATCCATGTCCGTATTTTTGGGCTTAGATAAGGGGGTAAAACGCCTTTCTGAGCTGAATCTGATTCTGGCTTTGGTGCTGCTGGCCTTTGTGTTTATTGCGGGGCCAAGTATCTATTTACTGCAAACCACCATTCAAAACATGGGTTCGTATATGTCGAATCTATTTGGTATGACCTTTAACCTCTATGCCTATCAACCGAATGGCTGGATTGGCGGTTGGACCATTATGTACTGGGCATGGTGGATTTCATGGTCACCATTTGTGGGGATGTTTATTGCGCGTGTGTCACGTGGACGAACCATCCGTGAATTTATTGTGGGGGTATTACTCATCCCGACAGGCTTTACCATCATCTGGATGGGCTTTTTAGGTAATGCTGCTTTATTCAGTATTATGCAAGAACATAATGTAAGTTTGCTTCATGCTGTGCAAACGGATTCATCAGTGGCTTTATTTGAGTTTTTGAATCACTTGCCGTTTTCAGGAGTGATGAGCTTATTGGCGACGGTATTGGTGATGCTCTTTTTCGTCACCTCTGCGGATTCGGGTGCGTTGGTTACCGATTATCTCACCGCTAAAACTGAAAACTCTCCAACATGGCAACGTTTGTTTTGGACGGTGTTGATGGCAGCATTGGCCATTATTCTATTGTTGGTGGGTGGTCTGTCTGCATTGCAATCTTCCATCATTATGAGTGCATTACCTTTTACTTTTATTATGTTGCTGATGAGCTGGGGGCTGTTAAAGGCCTTAAAGCTGGATGTCACCAAGATGAAAGCCATTCAGGAAGCGCGCATTACCCCACGTGCCATCAATAATCCACGTAGTTGGCAGCAACGTCTGGGTCTGATCATGCATTACCCGCATACAGAAACTGAAGTTCAGCACTATATCGAGACACAGGTGCGTAAAGCCTTTGAAAGTATTCAACGTGAATTTAAACGCCGTCACTTGGAAGTGGAGATACGTGAAATCGAAAATGGTCTGCAATTGCATGTCGATCATCATCATGAAATTAACTTCACTTATAAAGTGATCTCCCATGCCACTGTTCCACCAAGTTTTATGTTGGGACGAGCGGAGGAAGATGAGGCCAATTACTTCCAAGCAGAAGTCTTCTTAAGAGAGGGTGGGCAAAACTATGATGTGATGGATTGGACGCAGGAAGATTTAATCCAGGACATTATTGATCAATATGAACGTCATCTATACTTCTTGAATATTGTGAGAGGGAGTACTCCTTAAGAGAAAGTACTTATTGCAATACTGAAAACAACGGTTTTGAGCGATCAAAGCCGTTGTTTTTATTCTGGGTGATGGAATTTTAAACATTCATTGAATAGGAGACAGATTTTTGAATCGAGTGAGGTGTTTAAAATAAAAGCAAAATATAAAAATAAAGCGGTTTTATTGCTGATAATAAAAACATATTTTTAATAAAGTAGTTAAATTTCAAATGGTTAGTGTGTTTAAATTCACTTTTAAGATAATTAATAAATTTTAAATTATATAAATCAGTGAATTAGATGCGTTAAAGTTTAAAAATAAAACAACCGAATAATTTAATTTTTGAAAGTGCTTGCAACGGTTCTGAAATGCTGTAGAATGCACATCCATCGGCGGTGATGCAGATAAAAACTTGTTGAGAAACAAGGATTTGGCTGAAAAGGTTGGATTCTTGAGTTGATTGATA
>NZ_KB850121.1:839140-950942 GCF_000369645.1 Acinetobacter sp. CIP 64.2 | reverse complement strand
TTCCCGAACTCAGAAGTGAAACCTCTTAGCGCTGATGGTAGTGTGGCACTTGCCATGTGAGAGTAAGTCATCGCCAGCTTTTAAATACTAAACACCCCCAACATAACAGTTGGGGGTGTTTTTTTATTGGGAAAATATAATTTAATATCTAAAAAGACGTAAATAAGAAATGCTATTAGGCCTGATATGATTTTCCATACACTTTTATTTGCTATCGGAAGCGCCTATTTAGGGTTTTTAATGATATATCCATTTGTTTTAATTAGATTTGACTAAAAATACTTCATTTTATCCTAATCCTTGCCTAAAATACATTCAATTTGAATTGAGCCTTTGCTATGCAGTTTAAAATTATCGCAGCCCGAGACCTAGAGCCACAACAGCGACAACAGATTGCCAAGTTGTGTTTTGCTGCTTTTGATGAGGATCCTTGGAGCCAATATGCTTTCATGCAAACAGCTACTCATCTCGTCGGTATCTTGGACGAAAAAATTGTATCGCATGCCCTATGGACAGATAGAGTTTTCACTATTCATGGTAATCATCAGGTAAAAACTGCTTATGTTGAATACGTGACGACTGATGAAATGATGCGGGGTAAAGGATTAGCATCACAATTATTAAGATATTTGGTCGATGCCTTAACTCGCTTGGGTTATGAACTTGCCGCATTACAGCCTGAAAATGATGCATTCTATAAAAAATTAGGCTGGACTTCTTGGTTGGGGGATTTATATATTCAGCAAGATAGGTCTACTTATCTGACCGATGAGAATGAAATCATGCTGTATCCATTGAGTATTCAACTGAAAGAGTTGCCGTCACGTAGTACAGCTGATGATACGATTTGCGCTGATTGGCGAGAAGGTGAGCTCTGGTAATCCCTAGCTTAATCCACAACCCTGACTGAAATTATGCTAATAAGAGGCATATATAAAGATAGAATTAGATATAGTTTGATTTAAAAATAAAAAAAATTTGTTAGCAGAATGAGATTAATTGCTCATTTAATCTTTTATATCATTGAAGATTATAACTTTTCATAAATCTTAACGTTTTCTGCTTTTCTCCTTGGCTGACAAGCCTATAATGATTGAGAATCATTCCAAATCTAATAAGGAAATAACATGTCGACCGATCAACAATTTCCAGTACCTGCCAACCTAGGTATCGCAGTTTATTCCAATAATGCCGAAGCGATTGGTAATACACCTTTAGTTCGTATTAATCGTCTGATCAAAACAGGCGCAACTGTACTGGCAAAAGTTGAAAGCCGTAACCCCGCATTTTCAGTGAAATGCCGTATTGGCGCAGCGTTGATCGCAGATGCGGAGAAACGTGGTGTACTTAAAGCAGGTATGCATATTGTGGAGCCAACCAGTGGTAATACAGGGATTGCATTGGCGTTTGTTGCGGCAGCCAAAGGTTATCCGATTACCTTAACAATGCCAGCCAGTATGAGCTTAGAGCGTAGAAAGGTGTTAAAGGCATTAGGTGCACATCTGGTGTTGACTGATCCTGCCAAAGGCATGAAAGGTGCAGTAGATGAGGCAGTTCGTCTAGCAACGGAAAATCCAGAACAATATTTCTTGCCACAGCAATTTGAAAATCCAGCCAATCCACAGATTCATGTTGATACCACCGGTCCTGAAATCTGGCAGGCTACCAATGGTCAAGTTGATATCTTGGTTGCGGGTGTAGGAACGGGTGGTACCATTACTGGGATTTCACGTTATTTTGAGCAAGTTCAGAATAAGCCGCTCTATTCAGTTGCTGTTGAACCCGCCGAATCACCCATTATCACTCAAACCAAACGTGGCGAAAGCATCACCCCTGCACCCCATAAAATCCAAGGCATTGGCGCGAACTTTATTCCTAAAAACTTAGACCTTGATTTGGTTGATGAAGTATTACCTGTGAATAGCGCAGATGCGATTGAGTGGGCAAGAAAGTGTGCAACACAAGAAGGCATCTTGGTCGGTATCTCGAGTGGCGCAGCATTAGCGGCGGCAGCGCAAATTGCTGAACGTCCTGAAAATGCAGGCAAAACCATTGTGGTGATCTTGCCTGATAGTGGCGAGCGTTATTTATCTTCAGTGTTATTTGAAGGTTTATTTGACGACGCTTAATTTCATTCTTCAGCTCATAAAAAAACCATGCCTAAGCGCATGGTTTTTTAGTCTTAATTGATTTTAAAGTGCTTTCTTTAGGGTTTTTTCGTGGCGTTTGACGGAGCGTGCATATTTTTTGGCTTTATGGCGGGTCCAGAAACTGCGTTCATAGCCGGTTGGTCCGACATTGTAATAGGCCACAGCTTTAGACCAGCTACCTGCTGATCTGTAGTAAGTCGAGAGTACATGTGCACCACAGTTAATATTGACATTCTCATCATAGAGATTGCCTGGGCAGGACTGACGCCAATGACTGGAAATGATTTGGGTTAAGCCTATTGCACCTGTGGGTGAACGGGCCGCACTATTGTAGTTGGATTCTTGGCGGATCAGAGCTGCGAGCAGTGTAGGTGAGACTTCATAACGTTCAGCACTTTGAATGATTATCGGCGATAAGCGATTGGCGGTCGTCGGGGAAACCGAATAGGCATTTTGTAAGCCTGATGAAAGCTGATTTGAGCGATTGGCAAAGGAGCCACTTAAACTACTACAGGCAGATAGACTGATTGCAAGCACAACAAGGCTGATCTTTAAAATGATGAAGGCGAACGGTTTAAAGGCCGTGTGTTGATCAGATGAAGTTGATGTGATGTGCAAAACCAAGACCCGATACCAAACAAAATTATAAGGATGGTATGCACTCGGTTTAGGGGAGTCAATAGCAGTTATTTTACCGTAATGATTGGACTCGACCTGAACATAAAAAAGCCCCGACATCCTGTCGAGGCTTTCTCATATTTGGTTTCTTGCCGCCAACTCCTGTCAACGACCACATCCAGTGTTTCTTGTTGTTCTGAATGAGACATCCTATCTCTGTATGATGAACAGATTAGGGCAATTGTGCCATCTTAGATATTCGCGAATCACCACAGTTTATGTAGGTTTTGACTGACAACAATACATTATAGCGCTGCTTTTAAGCTTTGTTCATGCCGTTTAACCGAGTTGGCATAGCGTTCAGCTTGCTGGCGCATATAGGGACTTCTTCGATAACCTGTAGGTCCAACATTGTAGTAGCCAAGTGCTTTTGACCAATCGCCTGTGGATTGATAATAGTTCGCTAAAATGTAGGCACCACAATTGATGTTGACGTGTTCATCATATAAATCACCAGGACAGAACTGTTGCCAGAATTTTGGTCGGACTTGGGTTAATCCGACCGCATCAGCTGAAGAACGTGCACGAGTTCTATAGCTGGATTCTTGACGAATCACGGCTGCAAGCAAATGGGGTGAAATATTATGGCGCTCGGCCGTTTGCAGAATGATCGGTGCAACGCGATTTGCCGTTGTTGGTGAAACTGAAAAAGCACTTTGAATGCCTGAAGCAAGCTTTTGAGAGTGATTAACTGTAGCAACTTTGGTGCTGGTACAAGCCACAGTGAGATAAGTACTAAAAACAATGAGAGTTAATTTGGCAAAAGAGATTTGAAAACAAGAAAAAGAAAATTTGTTGTAAATTATCATCGTGAAACAATTTGACCATCAAATATAAAAAACATGCGGATGGTAGGGAGCAAGTTGATGTGAGTCAATGTAATCTGTTTGGGTAAATCGTTTAATTTTAGCTATTCAGCTGAAGAAAAAAGCCCCGATCTCCTGTTGAGGCTTTCTCCGATAGGGTTGGTTGCCGTTCATTCCTGTCAACGAGCAGGTTTTGTGTGTCTTAGTTGAACCGTTGCAATAGCTGAGCCATGAGGTATAAACCGCAACCGAAAATAGCGTGATTGAGCAGACTTCGAAGGCTGTTTTGCAAGGGGTGTGGGGTTTTGGATGAAGCAATCCCCGCACCCATGGCGGGTTGCATGATTAGAAAAGGCATGAGCACCGTGATCAGACCAAAACAAAAAGCGGAATAAAATTGGGGCTGTAACAGCCATTGTTTGCCTATCATTAAAATAAAGCCAAATGCAAACAGGATGCCGACACTGTAATGCGCCAGCCAACCCAATGCATATTCATGTCGAATGGCGGGGCTTTGGGCAATCGATTGATGCCGAAATTTGCCGCGAAGCATCCAGCCGACCCAACGACCCAGCAGGGTAAAATTTAAGATGGGCTGATTGAGTTTTTTTAAAACTAGAAGCCATAAATCCATGAGGATGGTCGTACCAATCCCGAGACAAAATATTTGAAAAAACAGTTCGACAGTTTGCATTTTTACACCTTGATTTTTTCTATACAAAAAGAGATAAAGACAGTGTGCAAGTTCAAGTCAACTTGAAGTCAAGGTGGATGTATGGATATTGGTGAAGTTGCAAAAAAAGCGAATGTTGCAACATCGACACTACGTTTTTATGAAGAAAAAGGTTTGATTAAATCGATTGGTCGTCATGGCTTACGCCGACAATATGGCAAACAAGTTTTGGATCAATTGGCATTGATTGCTTTGGGGCGGACAGCAGGTTTTTCCTTAACTGAAATTGCACAGATGTTTGATCAAGATGGTCAGCCTCAATTAGATCGAAACATGTTGAATAAAAAAGCGGAACAACTTGAACAGATGATGCGGCGGTTGCATTTTATCAGTGAAGGACTTCGACATGCAGCCATTTGTCCCGCAGCACATCATCTGCAATGTCCAACCTTTCAAAAGTTGCTTAAAGCTGCAATTGCCGGGGAATATCAGCCGACCAAACTTTAGAATAGGATATGGTGACAATTGGTTGCGCTTAGAGAGAAAAACCAAGCGTGATTGTCATCTTTTCGCCATAAAGACTTCATTTTATTGCAGTAAAAGCGTCATAAAAACTTGTTTAAATTTGTCTAATTTTTACCAAACGTATAAAACAATGAACAAGAAAACTTTATTGGCCTTATTTTGCTGCACAGCTTTGGGTTTAACCGGCTGTAATGATGACAATAATAATCAAGACCAGAATACCTCGACAGACCCAGTCACTGAACCGACATTGGTCGCTTTTGCTAAACTTCCTGTGGCTACTTATGCCGCTGGACCCGATTCAGGTCTAGCCGTCAGTGGCGCCAATGGCATTTATCCACCTTTCAAAGGGCAGCCTGTCCAAGGCTTTTCAGCCGCGTTGAAAAATGCTGATGGTAGTTATATGGCCATGGCCGATAACGGTTTTGGTACACAGGAGAATTCAGCCGATTTCTTATTAAGAATTTATAAACTCAAAGCTGACTTTAAAACCAAGAGCAAAGGGACAGGACAGGTACAAGTACAAAGTTTTATCCAATTACGAGACCCAAATAAATTGGTTCCTTTTGAGATTGTAAATGGCAATACGCCAGAGCGATTATTGACTGGGGCGGATTTCGACCCTGAATCCATGCAGCGTGCGCCTGATGGTAGTTATTGGATCGGTGAGGAATTTGGTCCTTATTTACTACACTTCTCTGCAGATGGAGTGTTACTTGATGCACCGATTGGATTGCCAAATCCAATGAATCCAGCGCAAGAATTACGTTCGCCGCAAAATCAATTGAATAAAGCCAAGATCAATTATGTTGAACCCTTGGTTGGACGCAGTAGTGGTTTTGAAGGCATGGCGATTTCACCAGATGGCAAGTATCTGTATCCATTGCTAGAAAAGCCTCTCGTCAATGACTCGACAGGCAGATTACTGATCTCCCAATTTGATCTACAGAAAAAGACCTATACAGGTGTTTATTATTGGTTTGTACTGGATAGTAAAGCCACCAATATTGGAGATTTCCAATTATTCAATGACAAAGAAGGTATCATTATTGAACGTGATGTCAGCCAGAATAATCTGGGCGGCTATAAAAAGCTGATCCGAATTAAATTCAATGAGCCGAAGCAAGCCGTCGCACGTGAAGATCTGGTGGATTTAATGAAAATTGCCAATCCAAATGGCTTGTATGGCACTGCACGGACTGGTGATATCGGAACAGGTAAGGTGTTTGCTTTCCCATTTGAAACCATTGAGGATGTGATCATTGAAAATGCTACGACTTTGACGGTACTGAATGACAATAACTTCCCTGGTTCTTCTGGACGGAATGCTAAACTCGCGGATGATAATGAAATCATTCAGATTCGCTTGCCCAAAGCATTATTTTAAACATTAGGTAAAAATAGCCGAAATGATCATTCCGCATTTTGGCTGAGGGCGTATACTGATCGGGCATAAGGAGTTCTCATGTCTGAATCAGTGTTGCGCCCAACCCATATTGAGTATGGTTCAAAATCGTTTACTGCGATTTTATGGTCATTGTTCTTTGCCGGTTTTGCATCATTTTCCTCTTTGTACTGTGTACAGCCGATGATGCCGATTTTCGCAAAATTCTTTCATGTCACCCCGACCCACAGTAGTTTTCCCTTATCCTTTTCGACCATTGCACTGGCGATTGGTTTGCTGTTTACCGGTTTTATTTCTGATCGCTTTGGGCGTAAACCGATCATGGTATTTGCTTTGGTTCTGGTCTCGATTTTATTGCTGATCAGTGCTTCTTTTCCTGTTTGGGAAATTTTCCTGACCACTCGTGTTTTGATTGGTTTGGCCGTGAGTGGTGTTGCCGCAGTGGCAATGACCTATATCGGAGAGGAGATTGCACAGCAGGATATCGGTTTTGCCATGGGCTTATATATTTCTGGTACAGCGATTGGGGGAATGGGGGGACGTCTGATCGCTGGTGTGTTGGTCGATTTTATTTCTTGGCAATCAGCGACTTATATTATTGGCTTTCTGAATCTGCTGATTGCCTGTTTATTCTATTTATTATTACCTAAATCACAGCATTTCAAGCCGTTCCCGTTTCGATTTTCACGTTTTAAAGCAGCGTTTGAGCAAAATTTAAAAGATCCCAAACTACGGATTTTATTTGCGCAAGGCTTTATTCTGATGGGCTGCCTGGTCACAGTATTTAACTATATCAGTTACCACTTATTAGAAGCGCCATTTCATTTATCGCAAACATGGATTGGTCTGATTTCAATTGCCTACTTGGCTGGAATTTATAGTTCACCTAAAGCTGCACAATGGGGCTTTAAATATGGGCGTGATAAAGTTCTGCCGGTTTTGTTAGTCATAATGATCATTGGTTTATTAATTACCTTGATTCCATCGCTTTGGACGATTTTATTGGGCCTTACCATTTTTACCTTTTCATTTTTTGCAGCGCATTCCACGGCCAGTAGCTGGGTGTCGGTGCAGGCAGTGCAATATCGTGCCGTGGCGTCTTCGCTGTATTTATTCTGCTATTACATCGGCTCGAGTTTACTGGGCAGTAGTGGTGGTTTAGTTTGGGAAAACTTTGGCTGGGGTGGAATTAATTTCATGGTTGCTGTGGTTTTAATGTTTGGGCTTTACTTGGCGGTGAAGTTAGCTCAATTTCCCCAAAATGGCTAAGCGATCTTGGCCTTGCTTAATCTTTGTACAAATAATTTGTTATCTCCTTGTTCCTGAATGTTTTATAAACAGGGAAAATGAATGAAATTCATGTTAAAATGATCGGCTTTCATCTTTAGATGTCTCTCCTCCATCTGCTAGCCGAGATTCGCAAGCCATGTCTACTGCCTACACCATGCAGACTGCGCCAAAAGCGCTGTTTGATTACGACAAATATTGGGCGTCGTGTTTTGAACCTGCACCATTTTTGCCGATGTCTCGAGAAGAAATGGATCTACTCGGCTGGGATGCATGTGACTTTATTCTGGTGTGTGGCGATGCCTATATTGACCATCCCTCTTTTGTATCGGGTGTGATTGGGCGTGTGCTTGAAGCTCAAGGCTTCCGTGTCGGGATTATTGCACAGCCAGACTGGACCAATGTGGAGAGTTTTCGTGTGCTCGGTAAGCCAACCATTGCATGGGGGGTGACTGCGGGCAACATGGATTCGATGATCAACCGTTATACGGCAGATCGTAAAATCCGTTCGGATGATGCCTATTCACCAAACAATGAGCCGAATAAACGTCCAGACCGTGCAGCAACAGTTTACTGTCAGCGTTGTCGTGAGGCTTTCCCAGATGTGCCAGTCTTGCTGGGTGGGATTGAAGGCAGCTTGCGTCGTATTGCACATTATGACTATTGGTCAGATAAAGTTCGCCGCTCTATTTTGATGGATTCTAAAGCTGATCTATTGATGTATGGCAATGGTGAACGTGCGATTATTGATGTCATGCATCGCTTAGCCAAGGGCGAGAAAATCCACGAGATTACCGATGTTCGTGGTACCGCATTTATTATTAATAAACACAATAAAGCCTCGAAAGCCAAATTCGTTGAAATCGCCAGCAATGATGTGGATACCATTGGACGTGTCGATCCAATTATCAATCCTTATGTCATGACTGAAGATATTGATGGCTGTGAAGTTGAAAAAGAAAAAGGCAACTCACTGGCACAATATCAAAACTTCCAAAAAGAAATTGTTGCCAATCCGATTGTTCGTGAAGGCGATCAGCTTGATCCAGATACCCAGATTGTGCAGTTAAAGCCTGCACCATCCAAAGCGATTAAACATAAATTGCCTCCACGTGAGTTGGCGGTGATTCGTTTACCTTCTTTTGAAGAGGTAGCTGATGATCATGTGCTATATGCACATGCCAACCGTATTTTGCATTTGGAAACCAATCCTGGTAATGCGCGTGCCTTGGTACAGCGTCATGGCGAACGTGATGTCTGGATCAATCCACCTCCAATTCCTCTGACGACGGAGGAAATGGATTATGTGTTTGACTTGCCTTACGCACGTCTCCCTCATCCGACCTATGAGAATGCGCGTTTCCCTGCTTTTGATATGATCAAATTCTCGGTCAATATCATGCGTGGTTGTTTTGGTGGTTGTACTTTCTGTTCGATCACTGAACATGAAGGCCGGATTATTCAAAACCGTTCGGAAGATTCAATTTTACGTGAAATTGAAAAGATCCGTGATACGGCACCCAACTTCACGGGCATTATCTCGGACTTAGGTGGTCCAACCGCCAACATGTACCGTTTACACTGTAACGATCCTGAGATCGAAAAGAATTGTCGTAAACCGTCTTGTGTCTATCCAGGAGTGTGTCAAAACCTACATACCGACCATGCACCTTTGGTTCAGCTGTATCGTAAAGCTCGTGAAATCAAAGGCGTGAAGAAGATTCTGATTGGTTCAGGGCTGCGTTATGACCTTGCAGTATTGAATCCTGAATATGTTAAAGAATTGGTGCAGCATCATGTCGGTGGTTATCTGAAAATTGCGCCTGAGCATACTGAAACTGGCCCGTTATCGAAGATGATGAAACCGGGGATTGGAACGTATGATCGTTTTAAACAAATGTTTGAGCGTTTCAGTAAGGAAGCTGGTAAGGAACAATATTTAATTCCATACTTCATTGCTGCGCATCCGGGTACCACGGATTATGACATGATGAATCTGGCAATTTGGTTGAAGAAGAATGGTTTCCGCGCCGATCAGGTTCAAACCTTCTATCCATCGCCAATGGCCACTGCGACCACCATGTATTATTCAGGTAAGAACCCGCTGTCTAAAGTGGCGCGCTATACTGAAAATGTCGATATCGTCAAAGGTGAAAAGCGTCGCCGTCTGCACAAGGCATTTTTACGTTATCATGATCCAAATAACTGGCCTTTATTGCGCGAAGCCTTGAAAGACATGGGGCGTGCCGATCTGATCGGTAACTCAAAACAGCATTTGATTCCAACCTATCAGCCGCAAGGTACAGCTGAGGGTGAATATAAATCAGCGCGCAAGAAGAACTCCTCTGTGGCGGGAGATTCGGCCAAACGTGGTCAGAGCCAATCTCGCCCACAATCAGGACAAAAGCGCCCACAGAAAGGACAGGTGTTAACTCAGCATAATGGCTTACCACCACGTGAAACAGGTGAGAAAAGACCATTCTCTGGTAAAACCAAGCCGAAAACCAAAGCAGCTCGTTAATTCGATATTACAGCAGGCATGATCCAGATCATGCCTGCTTTTTTTCGGCTCGGCATAAGCGCTCACAATTTGATCATAAAACTGTCGCCTAAGGAAACATAAACTGACAATAACGACTTGAATATTGAATAGCGAATGATTATAAATAAAGGGCAGAGGGCTTTTACGACTTAGGTCGTCTAGCAAAACACGATTAAAAAACTTAAGTTTGCACTGCAAAATGATTTTGCTATCGCTGTTCTTGATTAAAAAAATTGGCTTAAAGCCAAAATGATTATAAAAAATCTAAAGGGATTGGTTAGAAATGTATTATTTTATAACAATAGTTGGGCTGCTGTTAATCGCAGCGCTTGCGTTGCGCCGCCTACAACAAAACAGGCGTCAGGATAGTCCACTCAAACGTCGTGGTATTCTCAATATCGCTGAACAAATTACACTGATGCGTTTACAAGCGGTTTTGCCACGTCATACAGTCTTGGCACATGTTTCTTTTGATGCCTTACTTACCACTAAATTTGCCCACACACGGCGTAAATATCAAGGTTTGGTGGCCGACTTTGTGGTCTTAGACCAACAACACCAAGTGCTTGCAATTATTGAAATTGCCGACGAATCTTATGTCAATCGTCTACATCAAAAACATTATCAGGACAGCCTGTTGGAGTTAGCAGGCTATCGTGTGTTGCGCTATAGCAGTATTCCAACGGAACAAGAACTCAGACAAGATTTAGTGCCAGATCTGTTTGAACCTGCTTCAGTTGTAACTATCTCCACTTCTACTTCAATGTCGATGGCTAAAGCGGATCGAATGATGAAATATAATGAATTTGCGATGAAATCTTATTAATCTGGACGTACTGCAGTGACAGTCATCTCAACCAGTACATCTGGTGCGTAGAGTTTAGACTCGACGCAGGTACGTGCTGGCGGATGACCTGCTGCAATCCATGCATCCCAGACGCTATTCATGGCGGCATAATCTTTTTCGATGTCTTTTAAAAAGATAATCACTGATAAAATATGGGTCTTATCAGTTCCTGCTTCAGCAAGTAAGCGGTCAATATTGTCTAAGGTTTGCTGGGTCTGTGCAGTTACATCGACGCTGGTGTCATCTGCCAATTGACCTGCTAAATGAACTAGATTTCCTGAAATTGCGACTTCGCAATAACGTGAAGTGACATGAAGTCGTTGCACAGACATTGTTATTCCTGAATCAAAAAATATAGAGACTGGATTGTACTTGATGCGATTCAGGCACAGTGTAATTTTGTATAAATCAGGCTGAAAAAGTTTCTATTTCCATTAAATGGCGTTTTTTAAAAAATAAAATGCAGCTTTGTTGTGGGCAGATAACAATATTCCCCAGATTTAAAAACTGAATTTGAGCTTGTCGTAGCTGATTCAAGCAACTTGCAATAGAACTGTGTGCAGGACAAAGTTGTTTGAGTTGGCTTAATGCTGAATAAGTGGCTTGATACATCTTTTTATTCCTATGAAATTTTATCAAAAATGGGCGAAAGCATGGTTTCGCCCGACCCGAATAGTGTTAATACCTTGCTTGTTCAGATTGATACCAATTGACATGGACGAGTAAGAAACATGACAGAGGCAATCAAGCAAGGACAGGATTGAACGTAACAGCACAAACAACACAGCTTGTGACTATTGTAACCAGTGCAATATTTGTCCAGTCAGCTTGACGCTGCACCAGATCAACCCCCGTTGTTCTTGGCTTTGTTCTAAAAAAATCAAACGTATAGGTTTTTCCATCAATATTGAAGATTGGCTTGGCATTGAGCCCTCGCGCAGCTTAGAGCGAAAAAATAATTTCAGCTTGTTTCCAGAGATCATCACGTTGGGGTTCATGGGCAAGGTCATGAATCAGCTGTTGTTGATGGCTTTGATGTTTAGAGACCAAACTTGAAATAAAAAATAAACCGATATAAAAATCAGCAATAAAATCGCTCCGATTTTAAAACTAATGAAATTGTGGCGCATGTCACGGTTCATGGTAATATGACCAGTATCTCGATCGGAGATGCACTTCGGATGAGCTTAGTCTGAAGCTTAAGTGAAGTTTGTGTGAAGTGTGATCGTCAGAAGTACGCCTGCATGATGCGTGTGCAAGAAGTCGAGTGTATTGGCCTGAATATTCCGAATATTAATCTGACCTTGATGCTGTTGAATTATCTGCTTGACGATACTGAGGCCAATCCCAGTACTACGCTGCTGATTATGTGGGCGCGGCAGGGAAAAATAAGTTTCAAACACACGAGTCAAGGCGTATTCAGGAATGGACTCAGCTTCATTAAAAAACAATAGGGTAATACGGTCATGTACAGGATCTTGTTGAAGCTGAACAGCGATTTTTCCTTGTGCCGGACAAAAATCTCTGGCGTTGTCTAACAGATTATTCAATGCCTGTTTCAACCAAAATGGATCAGCATAGATTGAACAGTATTTAGGCAGGTCAAGCTGGATTTGGAGCTGTTTCCGTTGTAGCGCACTCAGTTGTTGCTGAACACACTGCTGAATCAGTTGATTCAGATCGACCGATTGAAACTCTAAGACATGCTGGTTTTTTTCGAGTCGTGTGAGTAGTAGCATCCGTTCAACCAAAGACTGCAAACGTTGGCTTTGCTCAACAATATGCAATGCAAATTGCTGTTGATCTGCCAAGGGTAAATCATCTTGAAGCAGTTCAGCGCTGGCTTGAATGGCAGTAAGCGGGCTTTTGAGTTCGTGGGTGAGTGTATTGACGTAGTTTTCCACATAGCCTCGATCTTCCAGCTTCTCTCGCATTTCACTCAGTGCCTGAGTCACTTGGTTGAGCTCTTTGGCGGAATAGAAGAATGGCGCCTGATTCACAGGTGCGAGTGCCTGCGCATAACGACGTACCCGATCAATACTATGTCTGAGCCAATAGGCCACCATACTGGCCAAGAGCAAACTGAGTGCTGCAATCCAGAGGGCCTGATAGATCAGTTGCTGTTCGGCACGCTCAATATAAGGCTGTACCGATTGATTGGGTTTGCCAATACTGACAACCCCCAATAATTGCTGATCATAAATAATAGGTGCTGCAATATGCATGACGCTGCTATTGTTGTCATAAGGATTGGTTGCAGTCGAACGTGCACCGTATTTGCCACGTAGGGTGAGGTAAACATCATTCCATTTAGAATAGTCTTGTCCGACGGCTTGCCCCTCTGAATCATAGGTTACAATACCTTTGGGATCAGTGATATACAGCTGTTGGTTAATTTGTTCTTTGCGATACTGCCAAATAGTGGCGTTTAGTTGACGGGATAACGCAGCCTGAATTTTTTGATCAAATGCTGGGGTGTCGACTTGGTGCTGATAGACATCTTCTGCAATTAACTGGGCAATGATATTGGCATTTTCAGCGAGAGTGTCTTCAACCACTTGCCGTACATTCGGTTTGACTTGTTGAGTCAGGGTATAGGCGATAAAGCCTAGACTTAGTACCACCACCAAGCTAAAGAAAAACCAGATACGGACAAAGATCGACATGCTTTAGCTCAACTTTGCCAAACTATAGCCAAAACCACGATGGGTACGAATTGGGTCATCCTGTGGGGTAATCTGTTTGAGTTTCTGCCTTAAACTTTTAATATGAGTATCAACCGTGCGCTCCAGACTATGCTCTGGATATTCCCAAATATGATCCATCAATTGTTGGCGACTAAATACTTGCTCTGGATGTTGAATCAGTAGCAATAACAAGCGATATTCATAACGCGTAAGCTGTAGCACTTGCCCATGATAATGAATTTGTAAAGTGTGTGGATTACATGACCATGTTGAAGATTGTACAATAATTTCAGTTTCCGTCATTGCTACAGACGCTATAACAGGCTCAGTTTGAATTTCCATTCTGCGCCAAACGGCCTTAATCCGCGCAACAATCTCACGTGCGCTAAAGGGTTTCGTGCAATAATCGTCGGCACCGATTTCGAGGCCGACGACCCGATCAATTTCATCATCACGCGCTGTTAAGAACAGTAAAGGGGTGTGGTCTTTCTGGCGCAGTTGTTTACAGACTTCAAAGCCATTTAGATCTGGTAGGCCTATATCTAGAATAATAAAATCAAAGGATTGCTGTGCCAGAAGTTGTAGTGCTTGTGTACCAGTATGAACCCAACTGACGGACCAGCCTTCGCGCTCAAGTGCATAACGCAGGGGCAGGACGATTGCAGCTTCATCTTCAACACAGAGAATTTGTTTTTGCTTCATAAGGCAGTTGTCATACAGAATTTTCTAGTTTTCTCTGCTGAGTTTAACTGAAGTCACGAAGTGCGTAATGGGAAATATTGATTTTTTTCTAGGAAAAAAGAGGGCAGAGAAAGAAGACCTGAAGCGCCCTGTAATCTTCGGATTTGATCGTCACGCCAACCACAGGAGCAGATGCTAAAAGTGAGGTTTTCTTTAGCAAAGCGAATAACAAGGATAATGTTATTGCGTTACTTAGAGTACTGAAAACTGGATAAAAAGCAAACATAATTTTCAGCATAGATGATATTTTTGTGTAAAAAACAGCACTACCATAAAGAAAGTTGTGATTCTTCTTGTACCGCTTGCAACTGATATACGCCGACGCCAACCAGACGAAATTGGGATTCTGGGTCAATATGCATTTCATCCAATAGTTGCAGTATCACTTGTCCCAAGTCCTGTTGCGATTGTAGTGCCTGTTTAAAACTTTTACTGTGTTGCAGCACCTGGAAATTTTTAAGTTTCAGTTTGATGGTTACGCCGCGAGCAGTCAGCTGTTTCTTATTCAAGCTGCGCCAGACTTGTTCGGTCAAAGGCTGCCACGCATGGCTGCATTGAGCAAAAGTATAATCTTCATCAAAGGTAATTTCTTTGGAAATCTGCTGACGCTCCCGTTCTGCTTTGACGGGACGATGATCAATACCCTGCGCATATAAATACAGTTGTTTGCCATATTTACCAAAATGATGAATCAGCACATTTTCTTCAATTTTTTGCAGATCACCCAAGGTATGTAAATTCAGTTGTTGCAGTCGTTCCTGAGTGACTTTACCCACTCCCGGAATTTTATTCAGTGCCAAATCCTGAATAAAACTGAGCACTTGATGGGGCTTAATCACAAATAAGCCATTAGGTTTGTTCCAGTCCGAGGCAATCTTGGCCAAGAACTTATTCGGTGCGACGCCTGCCGAAGCGGTAAGTCCAGTGACTGCAAAAATATCTGCACGAATTTGTGCCGCTACTTCGGTGGCACTGGGGATATTCTTCAGGTTTTCAGTGACATCCAGATAGGCTTCGTCTAAAGACAGGGGCTCGATTAACGTCGTATATTGCTGAAAAATCTGATGGATTTGTGCTGAAACTTCACGATATTTTTCAAAATTGGGCTCAATCACCACCACCTGTGGACACAGTTTTCTGGCTTGACCCATCGACATGGCAGAACGTAACCCAAAAACACGGGCTGGATAAGACGCTGCAGCAATGACCGCACGAGGATGATGGGACGACACCACCACAGGCAAATCTTTTAGCTCAGGGCGATTTTTGAGCTCAACCGAGGCATAGAAGGCATCCATATCGATATGGATAATTTTACGTAGCTCATTTGGCATCTTCGATGCCCTGTGCTTTTAGAAACATGCGCCATTGTTTCGGTGATTCTGCATAAACATTTAAATCGACGGCTTTGGGCACGCCTGAGATTTTGCCTTGGCTACTATGTTGCCAAAACAGCCATTGCCGGCCATCTTTAAGCTCAGGTTTACCCTCATAGTCTCTAACCCATAACGGGGTGTTGTTAAAATTTCCCATTAAGACAATATGATAAAAACTTTTGGAAATATAAAAAATCGGTTGTTTGCCATAATGCCGATGGAGTTGATCATGCATGACCTGAATTTCTTTTAACAGCTGCTCTTTGGTATAGGTATTGATGCAGTTACTGTCATATTCCAAATCGATCACCGGTGGCAAAGCATCTGCTTTGTTTGGAACGGTGGCAATAAAGTTTTCGGCCTGAATGGCGCCGTCACGGCATAGGCGGTAGAAATGATAAGCACCGACATGTAAGCCCTGTTCGCGTGCTTTAAGCCAGTTTTGCTGGAAGTTCTGATCTTTAAAATCACCGCCTTCGGTGGCTTTAAGATAGACAAAGTGATATTGCCTTGGAGAGATTTTTTTCCAGTTAATCTCACCTTGATGGTGGGAAACATCAAAACCACGGATGGAATAATCTTGGGCAACAGCCTTTTGCTGATAGAACAATCCAAAGTAGCTGACCGCTCCAAGCATCACGGCTAACCCGATACTGGCATAGGTCGGATAATGTTGTGCAAACTGAGATTTCGCGGATTTTTTTACCATATCGTTCAGGATTATGCGATATCTAAAGAGGAGTTAGATTTACAGTATTGATCATGTAGGGATTGTACTCGTTTTGCCTTGAGATTGATGGCCTGACTGCCCAATTGTGCCACAAATCGGCAAGAAGCATAATGTTCAGCCTGCCGTTGATAATCTTGAACCCACTTCGCCCGAATGGCTTGTCTTTCCGCACTGACTGGCCATACTCCTAAGCGTAAACGGTTGATACCGATCCGCCATGGCTTTGGGCTGATTCTGGCACGGAAACAGTTCTGATTTTTGCACATACGGACATAATTGGGATCGGCTTGGATCGCATCAAAAAGGAGCTGGGCCATCTCGCCATTCGGTTGGAAGATCTGGTGCATCACTAAGATTCGATAACCTTTGGGAGTGCGATAGACGCGTAAATGCCAGCTTGGGTGTTGTGTCGAGAACTGTTGAATACGTTTTAAAGTCCGCTGTTCTGGACGACCTGCAAATTGAGTTTGGATACGGGCCAGTCCTTTGGTGAGAAGCTCTGTAAATAGAAGGGTGATGACAGCACCTATACCGAAGATCAACCATGACATCAAGTAGGTTGCAGCTGCGATTGAGCTCAGCAACAGGATTAAAAATGCAATCAAACGAAGTTTAAAAGACGGTGTATCAATAAAATCAATATCTGCAAATAATACATCTGGAGTGTTTAAACATAAGGCACCATAGGCATTGCGTGTGATAATCACATCATCATGCTGAGCAATGATTTCTTCTCGAATGGGTAAGCCTTCTGCACCGTTATAAGCAACTTTATGATCAATACGATGAATATTTTCTCCGGCTTTGATCTTTGCAATTGCTTCGGCAAGGCGTTGCTCAGCATGTGCTTGGGCTGCATCAGGGTCTTGATTTGACCAGCCAAAACGTTTGAGTGAGTATTGGCGACCTGCAATCTTGGTTTTGATTTTGGCTTCAGCCCAATGCTGAGGAATAATCATGTCATTTTCCTTATTCTTTTCATTTGTTTGAGGCGTGATCTCTTGACTTATTCGGTCGTTTCTTTGGGAATCTGCCAAAACACCATTGCTGTAATAATATTGATACAGCCCAGTGTAATCAGCGTGGCATGAAACGCAGTACTAATCGATGCTGTTGTAAAGTATTGACCAAATACATTGATCAGTGTTCCTGCCAGCGCCACGCCAATACTCATCGAGAGCATCATAATCATAGACAAGAAGCTATTACCACTGCTGGCATCCTGTTGCGGCAAATCTTTTAGGGTGAGTGTATTCATGCCGACAAATTGCAAGGAATTGAGTGTGCCAAAAATAAACAGGTGCAGTACCTTCAACCCAAGCGGGGTTGCTGCGGTCATGAGTGAAAAGCTGGCAATACATAAGCCGACCAGAACCGTATTGGTCAGCAGAAAACGGCGATAACCCACATGCTGAATGAGTGGCCTTACGATCGGTTTGGAAAATAATGAGCCTAAAACCATTGGAATCATCATCAAACCCGTGATGAAAGGTTCAAAGCCAAAGGCAACCTGCAGCATCAAAGGCAAAATAAAGGGAATGGCATTACTGCCCAAACGGGCAAAGAAATTGCCCAGCACCCCGATAGAGAAAATCTTGTAGCGGAATAAGCGGCCATGAAAGAGCGCATTTTGATGGCTGTGGGCATGATAAGCATAGCCCACGGTCGCAATTAGCCCGCCTGCCAGTAATACCAGACTGACCAGACGTGAATATTGTGAAGCCGCAATATTTTCAATGCCTAAAGATAGGCCCACCATTGCCACCATTAATAAAATAAAGCCACTGAAGTCAAACGCTTTTACCGTAGGTTCTTTTTGATTTGGCATGACTTTTAGGGTCATGATCATGCCCAGCACGCCCATTGGAATATTGATGAGGAAAATCCAGTGCCATGTTGTGACTTCAACCAGCCATCCGCCTAAGGTTGGCCCCAGCAAGGGACCGACCAGACCTGCAAGGCTCATTAAGCTCATGGCAGACAGGAATTGTGTGCGTGGGATCAGCTTTAACAGGGCTAAACGCCCGACAGGCATGAGTAAGGCGCCGCCAAGGCCTTGTATCACGCGAAAGAATAACAGTTGTTCCAGATTTTGGGAGAGACCACAGCCGAGAGAGGCCAGACTAAAAATCACCATGGAACTGAGATAGGTATTCCGGATACCGAAGCGATCCGCCAGCCAGCCACTCAGTGGAATACAGGCTGCAACCGACAGCACATAGGCCACAATGACACTATGCATTTGCAATGGGTTTTCATTGAGCTGTACGGCCATCGCTGGAATTGCCGTATTGACGATGGTGGTATCCAAGGCTTGCATAAAAAAGCCAATCGAGACTAAGAGCACCAATAGACGAAATTCAGGCTGTACTGCTTGATGTGTTGTTGTCATGAGCCATGATGAATAAAAAGCCAGTTTTAGTTTAATGCAACTGTGTGTGAAATAAAGACAAAAATTGTCAAGGAGTGGTCATGGAAATGACATTAGAGTGTCATCGAACTTGAAACTCAATGGACTAGATTAGCCTTACAAAATGAATTGTATGGAATTTGATCATGAAATTTAGGATTTCAGTTTTACTGACCGCAATACTGTCTGTGGGGTTGGTGGCGTGTAATGATGACAATGACAACAAGAGCAACCCGGCTGAGGTGGTTGAGCCGACGCCAAATACCATCAAACTGAGTTTGCTAGGACGTTACGAGACTAACGTTTTTGCCAAAAGCGCAGCAGAAATTCCAGCCTATGATGCTGCGACAAAACGTCTGTTTGTGGTCAACGCACAGAAAGGTTTAGTGGATGTTTTAGATGCATCTAAACCTGAAAAGCCCATCCATATTGCAGAACTTTCTGCACGAACCTATTTAGCCAATTCAGACGTCAATAGTGTTGCGGTGAAAAATGGCATTGTTGCACTCGCCGTTCAAGCTGAAAACAAAACCGATGCAGGGATGGTGGTCTTTTTCAATGCCAAAGATTTAAGTTTTATCAGTCAGGTTACCGTGGGTTCTTTGCCTGATATGTTGACCTTTAGCCCTGATGGCAAAACCGTCTTGGTGGCCAATGAAGGCGAGCCGAATGATGATTATTCAGTTGATCCTGAAGGATCAGTCAGCATTATTGATGTCAGTAATATTCAGCAACCAAAAGTAAATACGGCTGATTTTAAGGCGTGGAATACGCAGAAAGCAGATTTGCTTGCCAAAGGTGTACGTATTTTTGGGCCCAATGCAAGCGTGGCTCAAGACTTGGAGCCGGAATATATTACTGTTGCCGCAGACAGTAAAACGGCTTGGGTGACCTTACAAGAAAATAATGCCATTGCGCGGATTGATATTGCGCAAAAGAAAGTCACGGATATTTATCCTTTGGGTTATAAAGATCACGGTCAAGTCGGTAATGAGCTCGATGTCAGTGATAAAGACAAGAAGATTGATATCAAGACCTGGGCGGGGCTGGTCGGGATGTACCAACCTGACTCGATTGCCAGTTATCAAGCCAATGGTCAAACCTATTTGGTCACGGCCAATGAAGGGGATAGCCGTGAGTGGTTAAAAGATTCCAAAGCCTATTATGCAGGCGATGCCAGTAAAGGCTTTGTTGAAAATATCCGAATGAAGCATCTGTTTAACAGCAAAGGCTTTAATACGGGTGGCGATTACCCAGCACATTTACAACAACTTGCGGTCGGGGTGAAGGGTGCCAAACTCAATCCAGTGACTTTTGCATATTGTGGCGCAACGGCGACAGCCGCAGGTGCTTGCCGTGAGGATGCGCAATTAGGCCGTCTTAACATCGCATGGAATATGGGCTATCAGACCAATGCGGATGGTTCTCCGAAACTGGATGCCAATGGTTTGCTCACATATGACAAGCTCTATGCTTATGGTGCACGTTCATTCAGTATCTGGAATACCCAAGGTCAGTTGGTCTGGGATTCAGGCAGTGAGTTTGAAAAGAAAACGGCTGAACTGTTCCCTGAATATTTTAACAGTGATCATGAAGCGGTTGCCTTTGATGACCGTAGTGATAATAAAGGCCCTGAACCAGAAGGGGTTACAATTGGCACAATTGGTCAAAAAACCTTTGCTTTTATCGGCTTGGAACGGATGAGTGGTATTATGGTGTATGACATCAGCACACCGAATAAACCAAAATTTATTGAATATTTTACCTCGCGTCATTTTGCTGAGACGGATATTGCCAAACAGGGAGATTTAGGGCCTGAAGGCCTGATCTTTATTGCAGCTAAAGACTCACCAAACGGCAAGCCTTTATTGGTCGTCGGCAATGAAGTGAGTGGTTCAACCGCGGTGTACCAAGTAAATGTGCAATAAATCAATGTGAGAGATAAAAAAAAAAGCGGATCGATGTGATCCGCTTTTTATTGGTCGGTTTCAGACTTCGATATGGCTGGGCGTGTTTAAGTTTTTAATCACACTTGAAATCTGTTCCAGTGTTTCGCAAATAATCACTTTGGCACGATGCTGCGGCGGTAAGAAGCCTTCTTCAACCGCATGATCCAGCTGGGCAATCAGCGCATCATAAAAACGATTGACGTTATAGATAATCATCGGTTTCTGATGCTGATTGAGTTGTCCCCAAGTCGCAATTTCCAGAATTTCTTCAAAAGTGCCTAAACCACCCGGTAAGGCAATAAAGGCACTGGCACGTTCAGCCATCAGTGCCTTACGTTCATGCATACTGTTAACGATATGTAGTTCGGTCAGTTTATGGTGAGCGATTTCATAGTCCAGCATAAACTCTGGAATCACGCCGACCACTTCACCCGCATGTTCCAGTACGGTATCAGCCACTTGGCCCATCAAGCCAATGCTGGCACCGCCATAGACAATCCCAAAGCCCTGATTGGCAATATGCTGGGCAAGTTCAATGGCTTTGTCTCGATAAATCGGTTTGTTGCCTGTACGCGAACCGCAATAGAGGGCAATCAGAGATTGAGTGGTTATGGGAGTCGGGTTAATGCTTTTTTTCTCTGTCATTCTTAATACACTATTCATTCGTTTATTTTCACCTTATCATTTTCACTGTGCTTGTCTAGGCTAAATCAGGTTTGTGACAGTTTTATGCACATTTTACATACAATGGACTTTTGGCGTGCCTCGAAAGAATTTGACAAAATCATCCACATAAAAAAGATGAATTTCACTGCAATCTTGCCTATACTGAAAATCCTTTTATTAATTTATGTACCTCTATGAGTAGTGGTTGTTGTCGCTCCGCATTGTTCTTATTTCCTAAAAAAAATGTTTTGGCTCCTAGTGCCAGCCTTTTAAAATCTCAACTTCATAACAATATTGCTGATTTTGCAGAGGAGTCACCTCAATGATTCTGGAATGGATGTCAGATCCTGCTGCTTGGGTTGGCTTAGCTACATTGGTGGTGCTTGAAATTGTATTGGGTATTGATAACCTTGTTTTTATTGCAATTTTAGCCGAAAAATTACCACCCGAACAACGGAATGCTGCGCGTAAGATTGGTTTGCTGCTGGCCCTGATAATGCGTTTGATCTTGCTGGCCTCGATCGCATGGGTCGTGACATTAACCACACCGCTGTTCCATATTTTTGATCATCCCTTTTCTGGACGTGACTTGATTCTACTGTTTGGTGGTGTGTTCTTGTTATTTAAAGGCACCATGGAACTGCATGAACGAATCGAAGGAAAGCAAGCACATAAAGAAGAAAATCCGGTGCATGCCGTGTTCTGGATGGTGGTGGTGCAGATCGTGGTGCTGGATGCGGTTTTCTCACTCGACAGCGTCATCACTGCCGTGGGGATGGTGAAAGAGCTTTCGGTGATGATGATCGCGGTCACGATTGCAATCGGCATCATGTTGTTGGCTTCACGCCCGTTAATGGACTTTGTTAATAAGCATCCGACCGTGGTGATTCTGTGTCTTGGCTTCCTGATGATGATTGGTTTCTCATTGGTGGTCGAAGGCTTTGGTTTCCATATCCCGAAAGGTTATTTGTATGCTGCGATCGGTTTCTCTGTGCTGGTGGAAATGGTGAACCAAACCATGCGCCGTAACCAAGAGAAATTGGTCACCACGACAGATTTACGTTATCGCACTGCTTCTGCGGTACTGCGTATGCTCGGCAGTAAGGGCAGTGGTAACGAAGGTCAGCATAAAGAAACTGAAGATGTTTTAGCAACACAGGCTTATGCCAAAGAAGTCTTTGATGAAGACAATGGGGTCTATCATAGTGTCTTGGTACAAGGTGTGCTGGGTTTATCCGAGCGTCCAGTCAAGTCAGTGATGACGCCACGCCCAGAGTTGGAATGGCTGGATTTAGATGATGATCCTGCCGAGCTAAAAGAACGTTTAATGGCGATGACCCATTCACGTTTGATCATTGCACGTGGTGAGTTGGACAATATTGAAGGTGTTGTTTTAACGCATAAAGTGTTGAATGAATACATTGAAACCGGGGCGATTGATTTTACTAAGCACTTACGTGAACCTGTGATTGTGCATGAGAATGCGCAAGTGTTGATGGTGATGGAACAGTTACGTCAAGCACCGTTGCAAATGGCGATTGTCTTGAATGAATATGGTTCAATTGAAGGTATTGCCACACCAATTGATATGCTGGAAGCGATCGCAGGTGAATTTCCTGACGAAGATGAATTAGAAGCAACAGCGGAAAGTCTGGATGACGGTTCGATGTTACTGGAAGGTTCAACTGATATTCGCCATGTGTCTTTGCTATTGGGCAAAGACTTGGTTGATGAAAGTGAAGAATATTCTACGTTGTCTGGCTATATCCTGTTCCACTTGGGTCGTTTACCTGAAAATGGTGACATGATCGAAGTCGATGGCTATCGTTTTGAAGTGGTCACAATGGATGGGCACAAAATCGAAAAAGTGCGCATTATTGCCAAAGAAAAACCTGTAGAGAAATAATGTAGTCGTTCCCGAATAGCCCTGAGTTTGACCTTTGTTTCGCAATGGTCTGGTTCAGGGCTATTTTATTTGAGAGTTGAAAATGACGTTGTCACAACACTGTCCTTGCGGGCAGGGGCAATATGCTGAGTGCTGCCAGCCCTTACATTTAAAACAGCAGGTCGCGCAAACTGCAGAGCAATTGATGCGCTCGCGTTATAGTGCCTTTGCCTTGCAGCAGATCGACTATATTCTGCAAACCACCGCTTTGGGCCAACAAACCGCTTTAGATCGAGCTGCGATTGCAGACTGGAGTCAATCGAATCAATGGCTCAAACTGGATGTCGTGCAACATCAGCCCAAGCTGGATAAAACCCATGCGCTGGTTGAGTTCAAGGCACATTATCATGATGGCAAGCAAGCGCATATTCATCATGAGATTTCACATTTTGTATTACACCAACAGCAGTGGTATTTCCTTGATCCGACGCTGGATCTGCAAATCACCATGAAACAACCCTGCGTTTGTGGCTCGGGGAAAAAATTTAAACAATGTTGTGCACAATTCATCTAAGTTTGTCTTAGAATAGCGCACACTTTTACGCCTGATTTAGGGATGTAGGCAGATGTTACTCACCGTAATTTATATTATTGCCATTACTGCGGAAGCAATGACGGGCGCACTGTCAGCGGGGCGACGCAGTATGGACTGGTTTGGTGTGGTACTGATTGCCTGTGTCACGGCATTGGGCGGTGGCTCGGTACGTGATGTGCTATTAGGGCATTATCCGTTGACTTGGGTGAAACATCCTGAATATTTGGTGCTGACCTGTATTGCCGCTTTTGTCACCATTATTATTGCCAAATGGATGCGCCATCTGCGCAATATCTTCTTGGTTCTAGATGCCTTGGGCTTAATTGGCTTTACTATTATTGGCTGTCAGATTGCTTTGTCGATGGGACATGGTTTTGTGGTGTCTGCGGTTGCAGGGGTACTCACTGGGGTGTCGGGCGGTATTTTGCGTGATATCTTGTGTAATGATGTACCGTTGGTGTTCCGCCGTGAGTTGTATGCCAGTATTTCCTTTGTCGCCGTGATTTGTTATTGGGTGTGTTTGGAAGTTGGTTTACCACATGATCTGACTGTAATTTTGACTTTGGTCTTTGGTTTTACGCTACGTTTGATTGCGATTTATTTTGGGCTGGAAATGCCGAAATTTATCTATAAGGAAGATGATGCAGAATCTGCTTCCTCAACAGATGAGCATTGATCTATTTAAGTCAAAAGAAAAATCTTTGAAAAGAAGTGAATGTATATAGCAAAAATATAGCCTTGAATAGCGGCGTCATGCCGCTTGTCAGCTTATAAATCTTGAAGAATGTTTAAGTTTTGAGGGCTTGAAATCCTTCTAAGACACCATTTGACGTTTAAACAACAACAAGGGCTTGTCACAACGCCTTCATCCACATAGCATACAAAGCATTGACGATAATAAATGATTTTGGATGACTCGCTGAAATGACCAGCCTTGCACATCATGCAACAGAAAACCGTTCCGTAGCCGAATTCACTGAGCAGGCTTACTTGAACTATGCCATGTACGTGATTATGGATCGTGCATTGCCCCATATCAGTGATGGTTTAAAACCTGTACAGCGCCGTATTGTTTATGCGATGAGCGAGCTGGGCTTAAAGTCGACCGGTAAACCGAAAAAATCGGCGCGTACCGTGGGAGACGTACTTGGTAAATACCATCCACATGGTGACTCCGCTTGTTATGAAGCGATGGTGTTGATGGCACAGCCATTTAGCTATCGCTATCCATTGGTTGAAGGTCAGGGCAACTGGGGTTCACCCGATGATCCAAAATCATTTGCGGCTATGCGTTATACCGAAGCTAAACTGTCCGCATATAGTGAGTTATTACTGAGCGAGCTCGGGCAAGGTACCAGTGAATGGCAGGATAACTTTGATGGTTCAATGAAAGAGCCGATTACTTTACCTGCACGTGTGCCGAATATCTTGCTGAATGGTACCACGGGGATTGCGGTGGGAATGGCGACGGATATCCCGCCACATAACTTACGTGAAGTGGTAAAAGGGACGATCGCACTGATTCGTAATCCTGAAACCACTGATGAAAAATTAGCAGAATATATTCCTGCACCAGATTTACCGACCAAAGCAGAGATTATTACTCCGCCTGAAGAACTGCTTAAAATTCAAACCACAGGTCGTGGTAGCTATCGTATGCGTGCCGTGTACACGGTCGATAAGAATGAAATCGTGATTACTGAATTACCTTATCAGGTTTCTGGTTCAAAGGTAATTACTCAAATCGCCGATCAGATGATTGCCAAGAAATTGCCTTTGGTCAGTGATGTTCGTGATGAATCCGACCATGCCAATCCTACTCGTTTGGTGATTGTGCTACGTTCTAATCGTGTTGATGCAGAAACGGTGATGAGTCATTTGTTTGCAACCACGGATTTAGAGTCCAGCTATCGTGTTAACTTGAACATGATTGGGGCCGATGGCCGCCCGCAAGTGAAATCGATTCGCCGTATCTTGTTAGAGTGGATTGAGATCCGTAAGCAAACGGTAACGCGTCGTTTGCAGTATCATTTAAATAAAATCGAAAAACGCCTGCATATCTTGGCAGGTCTTTTAATTGCTTATCTCGATATTGATACCGTGATTCGGATTATCCGTGAAGAAGATCAACCGAAACCTGTATTGATGCAGCATTTTGGGATTGATGATATTCAAGCCGAAGCGATTCTAGAGCTGAAACTGCGCCATTTGGCCAAGCTTGAAGAGATGGAAATTCGCCGTGAGCAAGAAGAACTGGAAGCAAAAGCGGCGATTATTCGCGAGCAATTGGCCAATCCAGAATCATTAAAAAATCTGATTATCAATGAATTGAAAGAAGATGCGAAAAAGTTCGGTGATGATCGCCGTTCACCAATGGTCGTCCGTGCAGACGCCGTCCAGATTAAAGAACAGGATTTGATGCCAGCAGAAGCCGTGACCGTGGTCTTGTCCGAAGCAGGTTGGGTCCGTGCAGCCAAAGGTGCTGAAGTGGATGCGGCTAATCTCAACTTCCGAGCGGGTGACCAGTATTTAAGTCATGCGGTTGGTAAAACCAATCAACGGGTGTACTTTTTAGATGAAACGGGGCGCAGTTATGCCTTGCCAATTAGCAGCCTCCCTTCAGCGCGTGGCTTTGGTGAACCTTTGAGTTCCAAACTGTCACCAGCAAGCGGTGTTTCATTTATTCAAGTCTTGGTGGACGATGACCAGAATGAATTACTGGTTGCCAGTTCCAAAGGTTATGGTTTTAAAACCCAAGTTGCACAACTGGATACCAATGCCAAAGCAGGCAAGACTTTCTTGACAGTTGCAGATAAGGCAACAGCTCTGCCATTACTCCCAATCCAGCAAGCAACCCACGTTGCCATACTGAGTTCATCAGGACGATTGCTGATTATTGATTTAGCAGAACTTCCTGTACTGAATAAAGGTAAAGGTAACAAGTTGATACAACTTGATGAAAAAGAGCAAATTTTATCCATGACAACCCTAACGTTAGATGAAATAATCCAAGTCGCTGCAGGACAACAGCACCTCAAACTGAAAGGGGATGATCTCCAAAAATATCTAGGAAAAAGAGCAACAAAGGGGCAACTTTTACCACGCGGATATCAAAAAGCAAATAGACTCTTCATTCAGAGATAAGGCTAGTATTCTGTGATACAAATACGTTATATATGACAATGTATTCATATTGTTTGGATAGGTTGACAGGGCAATTCAAAAAGTTAAAAAAAATGTTTTGTCATGGACGTAACGTTGTTACATTTTTAAGGATTACCACTCGGAGATAATGGCATTATGGAAAAGATTTGGTTTGCTGAATACCAAAAGACAGGAATTCCAGAAACAGTTGAACTGCCTGCTGAAAACACCTCACTTGTTGATATTTTTGAACGCAATTTCCAAAAATTTGGTTCACGTGATGCCTTTATCTTCATGGATAAAGTTTTAACGTTTAATGAATTAGAAGTCGCTAGTCGTCAATTTGCAACCTATTTACAAACGCTGGGTTTAGCCAAAGGCGCTCGTGTTGCGGTGATGATGCCGAACGTTTTTCAATATCCAGTGGTTGCTTTAGGGGTATTCCGTGCAGGTTTAGTCCTTGTTAACGTGAACCCATTGTATACAGCGCGTGAGCTTGAGCATCAATTGAATGACTCTGGTGCAGAAGCCTTGGTCATTATTGAAAACTTTGCCAGTGTTTATCAAAGCATTCTTGGTAAGACCCCTGTGAAGCATGTCGTGGTGGCTTCAGTGGGTGATATGCTGGGCGCATTGAAAGGCACATTGGTCAACTTTGTGTTGCGTAAAGTACGTAAACAGATTCCAGCATGGAATATCCCAGGCCATACCAAATTCAATGCCGCATTAAATAAAGCCAATCCAAGTAACTACAAACGTCCAAGCCTCACTTTAAGCGATACAGCAGTATTGCAATACACAGGTGGTACCACTGGTGTGTCGAAAGGGGCTGAATTGACCCATCGAAACCTTGTGGCGAACTTGCTTCAGTGCGAAGCGATCTTCTCAAGTAAGTTTGGTAGTTCTGATAGCGCGAAGGGTGACCGTATCGTTTGTGCATTGCCGCTCTATCATATCTTTGCATTTATGGTGTGCGCGCTTTACGGTATGTACAAAGGTCAAGCCAATATCTTGATTCCAAATCCACGTGATCTACCAGCAGTGGTTGGTGAATTACGTAAATATCAACCTTCATTCTTCCCAGCAGTAAATACTTTATTCAATGCTTTGGTGAATAACGAAGAATTCAAACAGCTTGATCATAGCAATCTGAAGATGGCGATGGGCGGTGGTATGGCAGTATTGCCATCAACTGCAGCAGCTTGGAAAAAGATCACAGGCACAACCATTATCGAAGGTTATGGCTTGTCTGAAACGTCTCCTGTTGCAACGGCAAACCCACCTGCAAGCACTGAATTTAGTGGCACGATCGGTATTCCATTGCCATTGACTGAAGTGGCGATTTTAGATGACGACGGTAACGAAGTTGCACTCGGCGAACAAGGTGAAATTTCGATTCGTGGTCCACAAGTCATGAAAGGCTATTGGAACCGTCCAGACGAAACCGCGAAAGTGATGACCGCTGATAACTTCTTCCGTACGGGTGATATCGGTGTGATGGATTCGCGTGGTTATGTGAAGATTGTTGACCGTAAGAAAGACATGATCTTGGTGTCTGGTTTTAACGTTTATCCAAGTGAAATTGAAGAAGTCATTGCCAAACATCCAAAAGTATTGGAAGTGGCTGCGATTGGCGTGCCTGATGAAAAATCAGGTGAAGTGCCGAAACTCTTCATTGTGAAGAAAGATCCATCATTAACGACTGAAGAAATCATTGCTTATGCAAAACAAAACTTAACGGGTTATAAGTGCCCACGTTATGTTGAGTTTATGGAAGAGTTACCGAAATCAAACGTCGGTAAAATCTTACGTAAAGATTTACGTAAACCAGCTTAAGTACATCGCTGAAAAAACGCCGCAATCGCGGCGTTTTTTTATTTGGATTTATTTAGTACCATTTGACTTCATGAGCCAGCGATCGATATAAGGACGTCCGATCCCGACAATGCCGACAAATACCATCATTGTGGCCAATTGAAAACGTAATCGGGTGGCATCAATACCATTAAAACTAAAATAATTATCAGCAACCGCATACAGCGCAATGACTGCGAGCCAATGCCACAGTGTTAAGCGATAAATACCAACTGCATAAAAGGCAATGCTTAGGATCACAAAGGTCCCCAAAGTTGACTGCCAATTGAGATTGGCACAAATCACACTGAGCAGAAATGCCATGATTGGAAGCACGACTTTCAAGACACGATCAACTAAAAGCTGATGTTGTCGTTGTTGTGCGAGCACATCAAACATTTCTTTTTGATCGGGTTGTCGCATAGCTTGACCTTAAAACTGTATGAAAAAACACAACTTTTACACAAACATCCTGTGTAAAAGAAACGCTTGTTGAACAAGCACAAATGAAAGTTCAATAAATTATAGATTATGATAGCATGATCAGAAGAACTTCAAATGATGGATCTCAGCATGCAAGGTATTAGCGGCATTATATTGATGATTATAGTCGCATGTTTGTTGCCGTATGTATTTACCTTGATTGCGAAATCAAAAGGTGGTTTTCAGGCAAAAGATAATCAAAATCCGCGTGAATTTTTAGCCAAAACAACGGGATTATCTGCACGGGCAAATGCGGTGCAGCAAAATAGCTTTGAAAGTCTACCGTTATTTATTGCTGCCATTTTGATGGCTGAGTACATGGTGGTACCAGAGCGATTTATTTTTACCTTAGGCTGGGCCTATATCGTATTTCGCGTGATTTATGGGATTTGTTATTTAGCTAATCTTGCAACTTTACGCTCCATCATCTGGTTTTTCTCTCTACTTTGTCCAATTTTACTGTTTGTGATCACAATCAAAATGACTTAGTCGTGGCTGGCGATAAAATTCGCCAGCTCGGCGTATATCTAGCATCATTTTCATTGTATTCACGTTATAATCTGTCCGATTTAAATCTGACTTCACAATATAAACGAGTGTTGATATGAGCTATAGCAATATTCCTGCGGGTAAAGACGCACCAAACGACATCTATGTCATCATTGAAATTCCTGCAAATGCAGCGCCAATCAAATATGAAATTGATAAAGATTCAGATGCATTATTTGTAGACCGTTTCATGGGTACAGCAATGTTCTACCCAGCAAACTACGGTTATGTGCCAAATACATTGTCAGAAGATGGTGACCCATTAGACGTACTTGTTGTAACCCCACATCCTGTTGCTGCGGGTTCTGTGATTCGTTGCCGCCCAGTGGGTAAATTGAAAATGGAAGATGATGGTGGTATTGATGCGAAATTGATCGCGGTTCCACACGAAAAATTATCTCCACTTTATAAAGACGTTCAAGAATATACGGATCTTCCACCGTTATTGATCAGCCAAGTGGAGCATTTCTTTGCTCACTATAAAGATTTAGAGCCTGGTAAGTGGGTAAAAATCAGTGGCTGGGAAGGTGCTGATGTGGCGAAAGCTGAAGTGCTTAAAGCGATTGAAGCGGCTAAAAAGTAATTTTGGTCGGCGTGATCAGCTGCTTTTTGTTTAGTTGCTGGTCATAAAAAACCTCCATTCATTTGAATGGAGGTTTTTTTAACTTGATGAACTGTGAATTAGAATAATTTCACAGGAATATCAAGCCAGATACGCCATTCATTGGTATCTCCAATGTAGGCATTTGTTTGGTAGTCATCGCTTGCACGATAATATGAATGACGTAAACGCAAACTTGCATCTTTGGCAAAACCAGATTGCACAGTATATTTCACTTGGTTAAAGAATTCGCGTTCATGTGCATTATCAGTCAAATTCTTAACTTTGATATCCCAACCATAGACATAAGCTGTAGTCCAGCTTAAGCCTGGAACACCATAGCCACCAAAGTCGATGTTGTATTGCAATTGCGCCGATTTTTCACTGTTACCAATGAAGTCAGACAGATAAGAGTTTGGCAAGTAGATACTTTGAGCGCCATCGGCATTCTCACCATAGTCATAACCAGTATTGCCATTGTTTTGTTGGTAAGCCAACATTACGCTGTGAGGCCCAGTGTTATACGTGGTAGACAGAGCCCAAATGGTATTTTTACGATTAGATAAGTCATCAGTCGTGCTTGAATACGTGCTTGCTTCTTTATCCCACTTGGTATGGTAAGCACTTAAGTCATAAGTAAGCGCGCTATCTTTATCTAAAGGTTGTTTGTAGTTGGCATTGACATAATGACGTTTGAGTTTGTCTTTGCTATCCATACCAAAATAAGACGTACTTAAATTGTCATCGAATTTATATTTTGCGCCCCAAACTACAGCGCTATCAAGATGTCGGCCATCGCGATTGATTTGATCAGAGTACTGGTCTTTGGTGAATTTACCAGCAGTTAATTCTAAGCCATCAATTTCACGGCTGGTTGCCAAAACACCTTCAAAGTATTCAGGAACCAAGCGTGTAGTATTACTTGCTAGAACTGGAAGGTCTAACACTTGGGTACCGTAGGTTACGGTTGTATTTGAGATACGCGCTTTAACAAAACCGCCACCACGTGCCCAGTGATCATAGGCTGAACCATCTGGACGTTTCGGGATCATACCGTTACCAGAATTGTTGTTTGAGCCCAGTTTAAATGAGCCATCGCCGATCACACCCGCGCCAAAGCCAACTAGACCTTGGGTAAAGCCTGTTTCTAGTTTTACCATTGCTGTTTGAGCATATGAACTCGTGTCTTTGACACCATTCTTTTTGTCGCGGCTTAAATAACCAGTACGGAATAAAATATCCCCTTTGGCATCTTCAACAAGTCCTTTTGCTTCGCTTTGTTCGCTTGCATATGTTGAGGTAATTAACGCGGCATTAATCAAAACCGCTAAAGTAAGTTTCTTTGCCTTTGGCATAGCTCGCCTCATTAAATAAAATAAATTTGGGGTAAGACCGAAATTTTGACCAATTGTATAAGTTATGCATAAAAAAGATAGATTTTTATTAAAATAATTTAATTATTATTAAATAAAATACTTATACAATTTTATGATTTGTTCTGTGTTTAAAAAACAATCATAATTAATTTAATATTTTGATTTTAAATAATAAATTGATTTATTTTGGATGTGAAATATACAAATTATTTTTAAATTTATTCTGGTTGAAATATGTGATTTATTGTTATATTTTTTCTTTTTATTGAAAGAGTTATTTTTTCTTTGTTTAAAAAATATTCAGATGAATTTGCAAAAAATGACATCCCGACGAATGACAGTGACTGACCAATCTAAAGTTTACTTTGTTCATACCTGTTTAAGCTTTTTGTAGACGCACTGTTGTGGAACACAGTTAAATTTCCCAGTGAGGTGCTGTTGTTTTAAGCATGATTAGCGTTTCTGAACATTCACTTGATGCATTGTTTTTGTGCATAAAATAGCCTTGTTTTTTTATATGCTTTTAAATAGTTCAAAAAAATATGATTTTTTTATGAAAGACCAGTTTTGAGGCAAATAAAGCAAAAAATCAGTACTTTTGCCAAACTGAAATAAGATTTAACGCAGATTTTCCTAAGTTGGCACAGCAATTGCTAATTACTCTTCGATGCAATTTAAAACATGAATTCAGTCGAATATCCATCATGGGGGAGATCAATATGATGAAATTTGCATGTAAAGCGATCGCGTTGAGTGTTTGTGCTGTGACTTCGACTTTTGCTATGGCGGAAGATAAACCTTCATTTTATGGGGTAACAGCCTCAGGGAATGTTGCTGCTACAACGGACTATCGTTTCCGTGGTGTGACGCAATCTTCAAATAACCCGGCCATTCAAGGTGGTTTTACATTTTCACATACTTCAGGCGCTTATTTAGCTCTTTGGGGTTCCAGTGTTGACTTCGGTATCTCTGGTGTTTCCACTGAAACTGATGCGACCTTGGGATTCACCAATAGCTTTGCTTTGACAGATAAAATTAAGCCAGTGTATGACGTTGGTGTGACTCATTATGGTTATATTGGATCTAAGTCAAATTATACAAATAGTTATAATGGTAAAAAGGGTTTGGCCTTTACTGAAGTGTTCGGAAAATTAACCTTCCCAGAAACTATTTTTGCTGGTGATGCACTGAGTGTAGGAGTGAACTATTCACCGGATTACTGGGGCCGAAGTGATGATTTCTGGTATTTTAATTTAGGATATTCAGCTCCGATTGCTGATACAGGCTTAACGGGTCTTGCATCGGTGGGTTACAATAAATTGAAGAATACCGATGCTTTAAGTGTTGTTGCTGGTGGGCCTGGCAAGGATGATAATTATGTCGATTATAAATTGGGCGTAAATTATAATTTCCTTGGGATTTTGGCTGAGGTCGATGTGGTTGGAACTAATATCAGTAAGTCAGGCATGACCGACGGGCAGAAAAAACCTTATGACACAGGTGTTTTATTTAGCTTAAGCAAAAGCTTCTGATTACATTAAGATAAAAGCCAGCAAACCTGCTGGCTTTTATGATTTGAGATCAGGTTTTTTCAGAAGCAGAAAGACTATGATATGGCAGTATAAACGTTTGAGGTAGGGTTAAAATATTGAACATCCCATGCGAGCAATCAGAAAAATGAGCAGAATCAGAAAAAACAAGCGAATAAATTGACTGCCATATCGGAGTGCTAGGAATACACCAACTAAAGAACCAATCACATTACATAAGGCGATGATTAAGCCGATTTCCCATAGCACATGACCTGTTGGAATAAAAAATAAAAGTGCTGAGCTAAAGGTACCAAGGTTAACAACCTTTGCTGATGCAGATGCGTTGAGAAAATCAAAACCAAAAACTTTGACAAAGAGAAAAAGAAGGAAGCTGCCACTACCTGGGCCAAAAATACCATCATAGAATCCAATCAACCCTCCAAAAACAACGCCAAGCGCGATGTCTTTGTAACCACATTTCACATAAGTACTTTGTGCGCCTAAATCTTTTTTTAAAAAAGTATAAATGGCCATCATGATCAGTAAGCAGAAAACAACATAGCTCATCAATTGTTTTGGAATATAGGCAGTCGTCATTGCACCGACAAAGGCAAATATAAATGCAGCAAGCATCGTTGGAATCAGAAGCTTCCAGACAAATTTAATTTTATTCACATATCTAAAAATGGAAGATGCGGTTCCGGCCCAAACCGCCAGCTTATTTGTGCCCAATACGGTTGCAATGCTGTGTTGAGGTAAGGCATGCAATAGCGCAGGAATTTGGACTAAACCGCCACCTCCTACTGCGGCGTCAATCAGACCACCACAGAAGGCAAAGAATCCTAAAGTCAGCAGGACGGTTTCATCGATCATTATCATTAACCCATCTGTGAGGTGCTAAGTGATTTGTAAAGGGCTTCACCTATGAATCTAACTCGATAATGAAACATTATTTTTTCTTATTCTGTTGATTTTTTATGCAAACCTAAAGTGATTATTTATATTGATAAGATTTTTCATCTGACTAAAACGGTGCTTTTTATGCGCTATCAGGCGTATGGCGCGCCCAGTTCTATTGCAAGATTGAAACTGGGTTGAGCTGAAGGCGGGTTTGATTGTTTGAGTTTATATTAACCATTTGTTTTATATTGAATTATTTTTATTTTTGAGTTTGGCATAGCAATTGCTAAGTAGACTCTGCTGCAATTTAAAGCTTAAAAATCAATTGAGTATCTAAATATAGGGGGAGATCAATATGATGAAATTTGCAAGCAAGGCTACGTTATTGGGTGTGATGACTGCAACCTCAGCATGGAGTTGGGCGGAGGAGAATAAACTCCCATTTCCAGGGACCGTTACGGGTAATGTGAATGTGGTCTCAAGTTACAATTTACGCGGCATGACCAACTCGCCAGAAAGTGATACGCCAGCGGTCCAAGGGGGACTGGACTATACGCATGACAGTGGGTTTTATTTGGGCTATTGGTTTTCGACTTTAACCGCTGCCTATGCTGATTTTAATACCTCACCAACCGATGTGAAGGAAGAGAAAAAATCTTTCGAAAATGATTTCTATGCAGGTTATAAAGGCAAAATTACCGAAGATCTGGGTTATCAAATTGGCGGAACGATTTATTACTATTACCCCGGTTGGGAGTCGACAGGTTATGAAACTATTTTGGGGTTGAGTTATAAGGACTTTAGCGTAACGGCACAGACTTTATTGAATAATGTGAGTTTCGGAAATAAAGGTGATACCTATTTCCTCGCGACTTATACACCAAAACTCGCCGGTGGCTTTACCGGTAAAGTACAAGTTGCTGCTTATTATTATGGCGATGATGATGAATATCTGGCTTATCAAGCCAAAGCAGGGGATGTGACCAAAACGGATTTTGCCTTCCGCCACGCAACCCTAGGTTTGTCTCACCCATTGGGCAATACAGGCGCCACATGGGGGCTGGATTATATTTTTGGAGGCTACACCCGTGATGAAACCAAACAAAAGAACAAAGTGGTTTTAGCACTCGGTTATGCCTTCTGACTTTAGCTGACCTAAAAAAAAGCGGCCTTAAGGCCACTTTTTTAGCTTTGATGTCCACGATAAGACAGTGCTTCGCTAATGTGGCTGCTATTGATCACTTCATTTTCAGCTAGATCCGCAATGGTTCGCGCAACTCTTAATATCCGGTGGTAAGCACGTGCAGACAGATTCAAACGTTGCTGAGCCATTTCAAGAATCTTACTCGAACTGTCATCCAATAGAGCATGTTGTTCTAATCGCTTCGGTGAAAGTGCCTGATTTAAACATTGCTGGCGTTGCAGCTGTTTTTCATAGGCGTTAATCACACGCTGCCGTACTGTGGCTGAGTTTTCAGTTGGCGCGCGATTCTGTAATTCTTGTGCCTGTAAAGGCGGTACATCAATATGTAAATCAATACGATCCAATAAAGGACCTGAAATTCGGTTTTGATAACGTTGAATACTGTCTGGCGAACATTGGCAGCGACTATCCTGATTAAAGGCATAGCCACAAGGGCAAGGATTCATTGCAGCAATAAATTGAAAGTTTGCAGGAAAAGTCGTTTGTCGTGCTGCCCGTGAAATCACGATCTCTTTGGATTCGAGCGGCTGGCGTAGCACTTCCAGAACTTTACGGTCAAACTCGGGTAATTCATCCAAGAATAGAACACCCAAATGCGCCAAGGTGATTTCACCTGGTTTGGGTTGTGAGCCTCTGTGATAATCAGAAATAAATGAGACAAAATTAGGCTGAAAGCCCCATTTTTAGACTATAATTCGTAAATAAATGAGACAAAAATACCATAAATAAGTGAGACAGTGTTGAAAAACACCATAAATAGATGAGACATCATCTAATATTGTATAAATAAGAAGGTAGATCACAATGTATAAATCTGTTAGAAAAATTGGCCCAACCAAACGTAGTGTTTCGGGATATTACTCTTTTAGAAACAAAGCTTCCATTCCTTATGAATCATCTTTAGAACGTGACTTTGTTATGCTTCATGAATTTGATGACAATGTGATTGAAATAATTTCACAACCAGTTTCAATTCCTTTTGCACTGAATGGGGGCAACTATAAATACCATCCAGATTATTTAGTACTATTCCAAAATTGCACCAAAAGCGGGATGTTGGTTGAAGTAAAACCAGAAAGTGAGTGGCGAGAGAATTGGCGAATTTGGCGTACAAAATGGAAAGCAGCCGCTCGATGGGCAAAGAAACGGAACTTTTTATTCCATATCTATGATGAGTCAAGAATTCGTGGGCAAGAATTAGACAATATTAAAATTCTACATAGCTTTAAAAGAACTGCTTTTAATGAGCAGGAAATCCAGAAAGCTTATGACTTTATTGAAAATTCAGGAATGATTTCAGTTGCAGATTATTTAGTTCAATTTCCTGTGGCGCAACATGCTAGGCAATCTCAATTGTTATGGCAACTTCTGGCTAAGAAAATATTGGTGACAGACTTGTCCTTACCCCTAAACAAGGATTCAATGATTGAGGTAAGTCAGTATGGAAGATAATTCCAAAGAAAGTATGATTCCTCTGAACCGGGAACAAGTAGATTTTTCTGTTGGGGCATCGGTTATTCATATACCCAGTGGTAAGAACTATAAAATTAAACGGCAGATTGATTTCTCATATATTGAATGTCAGTGTAGTGAGACTGGTAGGCTAATGGTTTTGCCCATCCTTTCTTTATCAAAATCAAATAATTCCCTACAGGTGAGCTATCCAGACTTAAATAGTATTGAGCCTGATGACTGGAAAGAAGCTGAACGTAGATATAACCTGATTTTGCCTCTATTGAATGGAGAGATTTCGGGGCGAAAAGAAATTGATGAATATGCAAAAAATAAGGGTATTGGGCGAGCAACCCTATATAGATGGTTTGGAGTATATAAGGCAACACGTTCTGTAAGCTCTTTAATACCAAAACAACGAGGGTGGCGAGAAGGCAATTCACGTTTAACATTTGAACAAGACAAAATTATTCATGATGTTATTCAGGAATATTATTTATCTCCTCAGAGATTATCTCAACATGAGATATTTAATCAGATTAAAATTGTCTGTAGTCAAAGAAATCTTACAAGACCTACGAAAAACTCTATTCGTAAACGCATATTAAGTTTATCAGCTAAAGATGTTTTATATGGTCGTGGACAGCCTAAAAAAGCCAAAGATAAGTTCGCCCCAAAAGCAGGTATGTTTCCAAATGTATTGTATCCACTTGATGTTATTCAAATAGATCATACACCAGTAGATTTAATACTGGTTGATGATTTGAATAGACAGCCGATAGGAAGACCTTGGGTTACTTTTGCGATTGATGTGTATAGCCGGATGATCCTTGGTTATTACTTATCTCTTGATGCACCATCCGAAATTGCAGTTGCTATGTGTATAGCACATGCTGTTTTACCAAAAGAGGAATGGTTGGCAGCAAAAGAGATAACTGGTGAATGGAAAGTATGGGGGATTCCTAAAAAGATTCATGTAGATAATGGACCAGATTTTCGCACAGAAACTTTGAGAAGGGCGTGTTTGGAATATGACATCAATTTAGAGTTTAGACCAGTTAAAGTGCCTAATTATGGTGGGCATATTGAGCGACTGGTTGGAACTTTTATGAAAGAGACTCATAAATTAAAAGGTACAACCTTTTCTAATATTCAAGAAAGAAAAGAATATGATTCTGAAAAATACGCCTGTCTCACATTTGATGAAGCTGAAGCATGGATACTGAAACAAATTGTTAGTGTCTATCATAAAGAGATTCACTCTACTTTGAATATGTCACCTACCAGTAAATGGCGTGATGGAATTTATGGGACTGATTATGAGATAGGTTGTGGGTTGCCACATGTACCTGCTAATCCTAAAACTGTGATGTTGGATTTTATGCCATTTGAAGAGCGTACTATCCAGAATACAGGTGTAACTTGGGATGGGGTTCGATATTTTGATTTTATACTTGCCCCTTATATTGGGTTACGGGGAGAGGATGGTAAGGCACGTAAGTATATCTTCCGTAGAGATCCCCGTGATATTTCCATTATTTATTTCTTAAATCCTGATACGAAAAACTATATTCCGATTCCTGTAGCTAATCAGAACTTGCCATCCACTAGTCTATGGCAGTTACGTGCGAGTAAAAAACGGTTAAAAGAACGTGGCCTCAAGGACTACAACGAACATCAAATCATTGAAACACTCATTGAAATGGAAAAGATTGTTGATAATGCTGCGGCCCAAACTAAAAAAATGAGACGTATGAGACAACGAAGCAAAATTCATCAAAAAAATGTTACGCCAGTTCAACCGATTGAAAAACAAAAGCGCCCTGAAAATGAAGCCCCAATTAAAGTAGACGGATTATTAGATACTGATTTCATTCAACCATTTGAGGATATTCAATGATGCATAAATTCTCACATATTCATCCAAAATTTCAGCACATTGTGGTTTTATCTGATGATGAAAGAATTGAATTTATCAATACAGCTCGTTGGATTGGCTATCAGGCTGCTAAGGATATTTTACAAAATTTGGAAGACTTATTTAATTTTCCCAAGAGACCTAGAATGCCCAATTTAATGATTGTGGGTGAATCAAATAATGGCAAAACTACTTTGGTTCAGCATTTTTATGAGAAGTATAAAGAACCCTATGAGACAGAAGATTTGGAATTGGTCATCCCTATTATTTTGATCGAAGCTCCTAGTACCGCAAATGAAAAAGCATTGTATATCTCTATTTTAGAGAAATTGGTCGCACCATATCGTCAAACAGCTTCCACTGAAATTCTGTATACGCAGGCTTTGCATTTAATGCGTACTTATAGTGTGAAAATGCTGATAATTGATGAGTTTCACTCAATGTTTACAGGAACGGCACGTAAACAACGTGAGATGATGAATGCCCTTAAAAGACTATGTAATGAACTACGAATACCAATTATTGGGGTTGGAACTGAAAATGCAGTAAATATTTTATTTACTGATAAACAATTTGCTAGTCGGTTTGACGTGGCGGAACTCCCTGTTTGGCCGTTAGATTCTGATTTTCAACGTATGCTGGTTTCGTTTGAACAGATCCTGCCACTTAAGCATAAATCTAATCTGCATGACCCTAAAATAGCACAAGCCATTTATTACAAGTCTGATGGAAATCTCGGAAATATCAGTAATCTATTGGCAAAGTGTGCCATTAAGGCAATACGTAATGGTTCAGAAATCATTGATCTTGATTTGATCAATGCACAGCAGGATTTCCGTTCTACTATAAAGGGACGAGTATGAAACGCTCCCTCTTACGCTCACCACATTTAATTGATGATGAGACCTTGAGTTCTTGGTTGGTCCGTACAGCCTTGTATCAAGGGTGCGATCCTATGGTTTTGTCGTGGCGTATTTGGGATAAGTACAGAATTTGGACAATAGATTTTGAACGTAATTTAGCACATGAGCATTTATTGGCATTGTCTAAGGCAACAGGATTGCAAATTGATGTGCTCGATCAAATGCTACTTATCCATTTGGCAAAAAAATGTGTTCATGAATTCCATGCTGAGAGTGCGATTTGGTCATGGATATTGTGTCAAGGCATTAGAAATCGTAAGAAGTCAGTAGGACAACAGTATTGCCCACATTGTTTTGCTGAGGGGATACCTTATCTACGCAAGGAATGGAGAATGGCATGGGCAACAGTCTGTATTAAGCATCAGATATCATTACAAGATTCTTGTCCTGAATGTGGATTTTATTTCTTACCACACAAATTGCAAGGTTTGGAGCACGTATTATGTATATGTCATCACTGCGGATTTGATCTTCGTAACAGTCAAGGTATTAAAGCAAATTCAGCATTCCAGAAAGCTGCCCAAGCTGCAATTCAACAAGGCAATATAAACTGTGGCACTAATTTCTTATTAGTAGCCGAATGGTTTGCTGTGGCAAAGGTATTCGTTCTGTTATTAAGAAAAGCTGCTGCACATAAAAATGGTCGTTTTGCCAATATTTTTGCTGATTTGGGCGTATCTCTAGAGACACTGGTTTTACCCAAGACTGTAGGAACATTTGAATGGCTTCCGATTGCGGAGAGACACGGCTTGTTGAGGGATTGCTATATCTTATTGCAACAACCTTTGGAAAAGCTCATAGACATTGCTCAGTCGCACTCTCTTTCTGCGAATGCGATTTTGAATGTTGTCTCACAGGATAAACTGCCCCAGACTTTATTTCCCTTAGTGAATGGCTTAGAGCGACAGAGTAAGAACTACTCAAAACGTCAGTGCAAAGATGACCCCGTTTCCGAGAAAATCGTCATGCGAAAATGGGCAAGATTGCAACGTAAAGTGCATAGGATTATTGCCTCGTGAAAGATTGTAGTCAGTGTGGTAAATCAGTTGCTAAATATCACCGTATTTATAAAGGTGAGGGATATTGCCATAGTTGTTATGTTCGTATGTTCAAGCTTTGTGTATGCTCATCATGTGGTGAGAAAAAACGAATTCATTATAAAGAGGAAAAACTAATTTGTGAAACTTGCCATAATAACAAGCCTTGCATTCGATGTGGTAAGCAAGAATATAAAATAGGAAAGATTACAGTGTATGGACCTGTATGTAATTCATGCAGCCCATATTTCAGGCAGAAAAAGCCTTGTGGATACTGTGGTGCAATGTCCACAAAATTAACCAAAACTGAAAAGAATGGCACTGGTCTTTCAATCTGCCCTAAATGTTATCGACAAGAGAAGGGTTATGAAAATTGTTCACAATGCCGTAAGAATCGCCTTTTAATAGAAACTGAACATGTCAGGATTTGTAAGAAATGTCATGAAGTTGGATTGATCGACTGTAAAGTCTGTGGAATACAGATGCCTGCGGGTATGGGAAGCACCTGTGACTCCTGTGGTTGGTTAAAGCGGTTCAAGCAAAGAGTCCATCTACTAAAATTTACTATTTCTGCTGAACAGGTAAGAGTCGCTTTTATTAAGTTCTCTGAATGGCTATTACAGGATGTTGGTAGTAATAAAGCTGTGATGACTATTGAGCTTTATGTGCCTTTCTTTGTGGAAGTTACTCGATTCTGGAACAAGCTGCCTTCATATGAGTTGATACTTCAGCACTTTAAACCGAAAGGATTGAGAAAATACCTTAAAGTGAAACAATGGCTACATATCCTTTATCAAGAAAACTTTCAGGATTCTAAAAAAACGGATTTAGCTGAAGGCTGTAGGATAGATGCTTTGTTTGCCAAGATTGCTGACCAACCTATTATCTATGAACTATTACAAGGTTATCAGTCTGAGCTTATGGCAAAACTTCATGCAGGCAGAACTACATTGAAATCAGTAAGATTAGCTCTACAACCTGCTGTTGGTTTATTGCTAAGAACGCACCAGATACCAACTCAGTCAGAAATTAGTCACTATTTGTCAGAGAAATCAGGTCAAAAAGCAGCTCTAACAGGGTTTATCAACTATCTGAACAGAAAGTATGGTAAACATCTAGTGTGTAATCATAGTGAAGAAGAAAGGATTCAGGTTCAACAAAGGAAAAAGAAAAATTTGGAAAATGAGATAATCGCATTCCTTATTAAAAGTAGAGAAGAATCTAAACCAATATATGTTATTGATTGGATTATGGTTTCTATGAAATATTTTCATGGCTGTACTTATAGGACTTCAAGTAAATTTGAAATTAAACACGGTCAATATGTTGTATTCCAAGATGGGAAAGACTATGTACTACCTTTTTTGGAGAGAGGTATTCCTTAGAAAGTTAAGCCTAATAGAGTAAATATTTACATTAAACATACCCCATGTGTTGAATTATTAGGCACAGTAAAGCTATAATTGTAGTCTTAAGTGGAGATATATTTTTTGAGAACTGATTATGAATCCAGAAATTGTTAAATGGGCAATGGAAACAAGTTCAAAAGCTAAAATTATACCAAGATTTCCTGATGAATGTGCTCAAGAAGCTTCAATAACAGCCGTATATGCTCAACAAGAAACGGATATGGAGTCTCTTAGTAATCACCTTGATATGGAGTATTTAGCTAATATCAAGGCTGGGAAGCATTTGTTAGCTTTTTAACTAATTGATTTTTTTTAGAAAAAGCCCCAAACATAGTTTGGGGCTTTTATATTAATGTTTAAACTTTCAGAGAAATATATGGTTGCTAGGTTTAAATTGGAAAAGGCAGTTTATTTAGATATTCTTGAAGTCATAAGAGGTTCGATGCGGGCTTTTATTAAAGATGAGGGAAAAATTCCTGAATCAGTGATAGATCCTATGGAAGAACAATGGATTGAACTAATTAATAGAAATTTTCAAGAAATTTATATTCAAACACATGAAAAAGTTAATAAATATTTAAATTTCTACAATGTTTTACCAGATAAATTAAGTAGTGATGAATTTAAGTATATTTATTTTATTGGCATGACAGTGGCTGATAAACTAAAAGAAGAAGGTATGGTTGATCATGCAAGATATCATTTGAAAGCTATTCTTCGTTTATTGGATTATAGATTGAAAGATCCATATGATGCATATAGACCTCAATTGTCTTTACGTATTCAAAAAACAATTGATAATCATAAAATTAACGAGCACTTTGGTGAGTTTGGCTGGTACTTGCTCTATAAATGCCTATTTAATGCAGCACAAGAAAAGTCTATAGCTCATAAAAAAGATGAATGAATAATGTTAATTTAAACAAAGTATTAAGCTCGATTTTCGAGCTTTTTCTTTTATAAGAGATTGGTATTTGGTGGATGGTATTGTCATTTACCAAGCTTATAAATTTGATCTAATTAGCGTTGACTCTACATGCAGAGAATTATTTCCCTGCATGTCATAATGCTTCGCCAGCCTGTAATGGGTCTCCTGTACGCTCCAATGTTTCTACCCAAATATCATACTGAGCAATTACAGGATGTTGATTAGGGTGAAAATCCTTTTTGTACCAAGTTATAAATGGCTTTTTCATTGCTGTAAAAATACTATCTTTAGCAAATAGCTATTTCATTGCATATTCCTGTTTAAACATTTGCGCCCTTTTAATGGAACTAAAGCCATCTGCTTTTAGCATTAGATTAGTGCGATATAAGGTAAACCCCAATAAGGCAATCGAAGTGGCTGTCAAAGCATTCTTGCGTAAACGTTCAGGAATATATGAGTGCTGACCCCATGAGTTTTACACCACAATTTTTTTTGATAATAAGCGTTTGGAAAGCTTTGAAATTAATCAATATATTGCTAAGAAAATTTGCTCTCCATGTTCTTTGCTGCAAGAAACATTTCCAAAGGTATGGGAACTACTTTTAAGAGTATTGTACAAAAATCCTATTCTCTTGTTGATGCGGTATTAGCAATTTCAAATTACAGCCAGAATATGACTGCTGGTAAAGTTCAGATTATTGTGGATGATTCAATAGATGGATAGGTGGTTGTTAAACCCTTAGTTTGGATGTAATTAGTAATATATTTATAGTTTCTTTAATTGTGATCAGACAATAAAGTCTCATACTAAAACTAATAAATTATAGGAATGAATATTTTAATATCTTCCTATAATTTATTTTGAATAATTATAGTGAGATGCTTAATTTTCTTTAAGCAGAATCTCAAAGTCATCACAAAGCTTGTCAACAAGATCTTCAGTTTCTTTGAAAAAGTAGTCACCAACTTTAGAGCGATAGAGTGCGCGGTATCGTCTATAAATTTTTGAAAAATCTTCATAAATCTCATTTTCAGAAATATGTGACTTCATTTTAATGATTAACCGTTTGCCCTCACTGGACTCACGCACATATTGGAAGAAATCAATAATTTTGGTTTCAAAATCCTTGATCAATGTTCCTATTTTTGCTTCTTGCTCATTGCGTGCTGCAATGATGGCTAGAATATCAAATTGACCTCCGGGACCTGATGGTATACCTTCAGCAACTGTTGTTGGTTTTTTCTTCTTATTTTTCGACTCTTCGGCAACGACTTCAACAATACCAATCTTGTTGTCAAAATACACTTCAATTGGGTCTTTAATATCGTCGCTTCTATGTAGCATGTTGTACAACATATTGAACTTCTGCCAAAAGAATAAAAAGCTTGGTTCACTGTACTTAGTATCCAATTGTATTACGAATTCAATGCGATTAAGAATAGTGAAGTATTGGGCGGCTTTGGCTTTGGTATCAGCAGTGCGTTGTGGGTTAGCATCAATGTATTTTTTCAAGCTACTTTCAAAGTCAAGATAGCTCTCTGGGTCATCGCGCTTTGTAGTATTATTATGAATTGCGGTAAATATGGCAAAGAATTTATTGTAGGCATCTGATTTTTTCAATTCAATCAGTAATATAGCTAATACTTTTTTATCACCAAATGGATCAAAGTCACTTACTACTATATCAGAAAAATGCTCGAAAGCATCTTTGATATTTTGTACATTCACGTTGTTATATGAAAAATCAACGATCTTGCAGTCGTTTTTATATTTGGTGGTGCGATTTACACGAGAAATAGTTTGAATTGCACCAATGCCTTTTATTTCTTTATCTAAAAATAAGGTGTGTAACTTCTTTTCGTCGAATCCAGTTTGTAATTTAGCGACAACAATCATCAAGCCATTTTTACTAAGTGCAAAATTCTCCAGCACCTTCTCTTCTGTTAAACCACCATTTAGTCCAGTTGCGCTTTGTTCATCTTGATTACTGGAATATACTATATGAACAGGTGCATCTGCGTATTTCTGATACTTGGGTTCTTTTACTAAATCATTAAAATGTTTCGTTACAGCACCTTTGTAAGCAATGGCTGCTTTAATGGAATATACGGCTAACATTGCCTTGCCTGTGCCACGTATCTGTCGATAAACATCTTTGACTAATAGGTCGGCAACGTATTTCGAGATAGCCTCAATTCGATCACGATTTTCATAGATCTGTTTTTTCTGTGCATCTTTGTATTCCTTTTTGGTAAAGCCTTCCAGTGGATTCGTAGGTAAATCAAACAGCATCTTAGATGCAACGGGCACAATGTTTTTAAGTGGGTTCAAAATGAAGCCATCTTCAATCGCTTCTTTCATAGTATAGCTGTCAAACGGACGCCATAGTTTCTCACTTTCGGCATAGCCACTAAACTCACCAAATCGCGCTAGAGTATGGTCGTCTGGTGTGGCAGTAAAGCCAATAATCAAGTTCTTTTTGGTGGCTTGCTCTGTATAGCTGGCGCCATCAAATGGGCTTTGTAGTTCATCAAAAATACTCACCATATCTTCATGCTGGTCACCACTGTTAGAGCGATGGATTTCATCAATCAAGAAAACAATACGCATACCTGCGAGTTTTTTCAGTACTTCAGCATCAAGCATTTCACGTACTGCACCAAATTTTTGTAAATTAACAATTACCAATCGGGTGTCAGATGCCAATGCCTCTTGAAAAGTTTTTTTATTGGTTGCCTCGATCACCATACGCTTATCGATGTTCATGTTGAGCATAAGTGAATCAATTTGGCTACGCAGTTGCAGTCGATCCACCACTATCATGATTTTGTCGTATACGTATTGTGATTTGCCGTTGTTATCGGGGCGACGTAGATCTTTTAATTGTAGGGCAGACCAACCGATGATATTAGATTTGCCAAACCCAGCGGCATATTGCATTAGTAGTGAATACACATTCTTGTTGTTGGAATAAGCCCTACGTTTTTCTAGTAATTCTTTCTTCTTGGCCTCGGAAACACCTACTAACTGTTTTTCCAGCAGCTTCTCAAAATAGTCTGGATCTTGCTCATGTGCTAAAAGTTCATCAATCTTGGCCATGATTTTATCAGTGCCGTATTTCTGTTTTGGCCGTGGCGAAATCAAATGACCTTGCTCGTTTTTAACTTCCTTCACGCCTTTGTTGACATAAACATCCCGCTCAATAAAGTTATAATACAGAATTTCCTTCTCAATCATCAGTCTGCCGTATAAAGCAGAAAATAGTTCTTTAAGCTTATCTTTCTTTTCAGCATTGAGTTTAAGTAGGGGATAGAGCTTGAATACACTATTCACCTTTTTTTCTATATCTTCGCGGTCGAATTTGCCTTCACGACAGGTAGTTAAAATTTCGTCAAAATAATCGGAAATAGTGCGAATAACATAAGTTTCGCCAACATCTGTAGTCGTAATGTGAATCGCACTCTCAAAGATTTTGAGAAAATCTTTTCGCACATGTTGCTTTTCTTTCTCGCTCAGCATGACATTGCTGTCGATGTATTGGTAATATACTTTCACGGCATCAAAGTAATCCTTCAGCACCTTCCTTCGCCCATTTTTTCTGGCGCTCTGGCTAGTGTAGTTACTTTTTAATTCGCTATAGCCGAGGTAAATACCATTCACAAATAGCACAAGATCAGGACGGAACGAATAGATTTGTGTGCCTTGATAGTTGAATTTATAAGGTAATTCTTGTACGACTGAAAAAATATTTTCATCAAACAATGTATTGCCATGAATGACACTGTCGCTAGTGTAAAATAAATGAATCTTAATGCCTTGCAAGGTAATCGATTTATTGGCATTAATGAACAACGCCATATTACGGCTGCTGGCAATACGCTCGCTAAGCAGTATCATTAAATCTTGCAATAATGTTTTTTTATCACCTTTATATTTTTTTAGAAGAACTTCGTAAGGCTTTTGGTTTAGTGAACTGCTTTCAATAAATGCCTGTAAGTCTTCTTCAATGATCAGAGACTGAGTGATCGTATTGGCTTTGACTTCCTTATAGCCTAAGCCATCTCGAAAGAATGGGATTAGGAATTTATCTTGTAGGTGCAGTTCATTCATCCTAACAATCCTTAGTTTATTACTTTTATTTTTCCAGTAACCACATCATTAATCAATGTTTTGCGTAGGTTTTTCAATTGATCTATTTGGCTGTTGATAGTAGTGATGATCCGATCTATATGCGCGGTTTTTTCATCTAAATAATCAGCTATTTGTTTTTGCTCATCATAAGTTGGGTAGGAAAACTCGATACTTTTCATAACTGAATAACGTGTCGTCCAAAGGTCATCAACTATTCCACGTCCGACTCTGTAAAATTCTTCAATGAAGCTGTAACTTCTAAACAGATGATGTAGGTATTTCCCAAAAAATTTTCTTTTGGGCGAAAGCACGATGCTAATAACAGAAACAGAACCATCATAGGTTGATATTCCTGAAGCACCGCGTCTATCAGAACGACTATTAATAACATAATCACCAATAGCAACTCGCTTGCGATTATCATTATTATCTGTTTTTGCAACAGAGTCCATCTGAGGAACTATACCTGCCATAGACACTGACAATGGAGGGTAATCTGTGTCATTTACTTTTTCGCTACGTTCTTCAAATGCAGTGCCAATACGCTGTATTTCCCAATGTTCTGGCACCAGACCAATCCAATCTACCCCGCTGGCTTTCATCTGCACGGATTTATCCAAACCGTGGGTCACAGTTTCATTGATGAGCGATTTTTTAAGTTGGGCATATTGCATTGCCTTTTGATTAAGCAATTCTATTTTTTGATCAATCTGTGCAGTTTTGGTGTCGAGATAGGAAACGATGGCAGTTTGTTCAAATAGGGGGGGAAGAAGAATAAAAAAATTGTTGATATCTCGTTGGAATAGATGAGGGACGCCCATCCCACTCTTTTTTAAGTTAATTTTTTTTTGAATAAATTCTGATAAGATTTGATAATAAATATATTTATTACATACGGATTCTTTTATTCGAAGAACAGCAATAGAACTATTAACAGTTGCTTTATTGGGGAGTGAGATAACGATATTTGCAGTTCCCAATGTTGAACCATCTTTTGTGAGCAATATATCGCCAAGCCTCAGTTGTATTTCAGGCGACTCGGCATACCTTTCAAAGGTTATATAATTAACGTTTGAAAAATCTATCTCTTTTTCCTTTATGTTAGGTGTAGCAAGAAATATATATCCTTCATCAACATATTCATCAGCTTTAAGTGCTTTCCATCCAACACGCCCTCTTACAGTACCTATTTCTTTTATCCTTGCATAATGCCAATCTTCTGGTAGCGCCTCCAGCCAATCGGTATCAGCATTTTTATACGTTGCATAACCTTCAGTCTTCATTACACTCATAATGCCAACTCCGTTTCTAGTTGTCTCAACTGCTCATCCAACTTTGCAATTTCTACTGTAATTTCATTTACAGAACGTAGAGTTTTGGGCTTGTAAAAAATCTTATTGAAGTTTATCTCCACACCAACTACGTTTTCCAAATATTCAAACGGTTTACTAATGTAACGTATCATAAAGGCTTCAATAGCAGCTTGGTTGATAACGGGATCTTTATTGAATGGGATGACTTCGTAATCTTTTTGATAATCTGCCGTTAGCTCCACGTTGATTTCAATGCGATCAGCGAATTTTTTGTTGGCTTTTTTATAGCTAGCCTTCACAATAATTTTACCGCAGCCGAGAGCTTCTTTATTGTTATCCGTTTCCTTAATCAAGGTTTCTTGATTGGTATCGTAATAGTATTTAGCATCGATAGTGGTGATGAGTAAAGGCTGCTCTTTGTAATCTAGCTGAGCAACTTTAGTTTTGATGGCATCAATGTAGTAGTTTTCTAGCGAGGCGTGATGGGTTGTATCATACTGAGTGATACTGAATTCAGTTAGCTCCAGTTCACCTTGAGTGATCTTGATGGGCATTAACTCAATCGAGCTTGCACGCTTCATTTCACCAAATTTATCTTCCTTCAGCGGCAGGTGTGCTTCAAAGGTTCTATTTTGCTCGTCTATATTGGTGAGCATGATGGCTTGTTTATTGAAATAGAAAAATTCTTTTTCGAACACACGAGCGTAATCATTATCTTGGTAGGCAGTGAGTGTAGCAACTATGTCCAAGCGGTTGATCTCATCTACTTCTTTGCGTTTGGAACCTTTGCTTTTTTTAAGGGGAGTGAACTTATCGCTGGCGTTAATTAGCATCACTTTATCTTTGTGATGTGGCTGCTTATTTTTATTGAGTATCCACAAATAGGTATAAATGCCAGTATTAAAAAATTCATCGGTAGGTAGTTGGATCACTGCTTCGACAATATCGCTATCGAGCATCCATCTGCGAATATTACTTTCAGCGGAACCTGCATCACCACTGAATAGGGTAGAGCCGTTATGAACTACCACGCCTATACCAGAGGCATTTAGCTTCGATATAAGGTGTTGCATAAACAAAAGTTGGCCATCTGAAATAGAAGGCAAGAATTTGAAACGTCTGGTCTTATCATTTTCAATATCTTTTTGATAACCCTTCCAACTCACACCATAAGGTGGGTTGGCAATAACAACATCAAATTCTTCGTTATAAAATTTGTCTTCTACCAGCGTATTGCCATGCTCTATTTTAGAATCTGGGCGGAAGCGGCTTTCAATTTTGGCCAAGGCGTAGAGTGCATCGTTCCAGTCCTGACCATATGTTTGGGTGAGGCGCTTGAATTTTTGGTTGATGCGATCTTCAACCCCAAATAACATATTACCACCACCACAGGTACAGTCATAGATTTTGAGTAGTGTACTTGACTCTTCAATCTTAGATGCGATGATTTCAGCAATCAGTGCGATCACGTCGTCTGGTGTATATTGTTCTCCAGCGGTTTCAGCAGAAATATCAGCCCACTTGCGCTTAATGTGTTCTTCTAGTGTAGTAATTTCAGAGTTATTGAACGGTTTGAGGTCAATCTCTGCCCATAGCTTGGTATAATTAAACAATACCTTCTTAGCTTTAAGCTTGGAGATAACACCTTTAATATCTAGAAATTTTTCTCCCTCAGAAGCATCTACGCCTAACAAGTCTCTAGTTTCATTATCAAAACCATTTAGATAAGCATCGAAGTCAATATCAAATGACTTATCGTTCTTGCAAATATCTGTGAGCGACTTTGTTTTCTCAAAAATGAATATGTTATAGCCTTGACCTTTATCTTTGATCAGGTCGTAGAGATCATCTTTCTTGATTTGAGCAAATGTATCTTCACCAATCTCTGTTCTAAGATCGTCAAACATGCGCATCAGGCGGCTTTCAATCATTGCTAATGCAAAAAATGGCATCATATAAGATGGCCATTCAGATTCTTTGATGCCACAGCCACGTAGTAGGTCGGCTGTTGCCCAGATTTTTGATTCGTATTGAAGAATGTTCACTTAGTTTCCTAGCATAATAATGTGAGTTATGTATGCATGACTTGATACTTGAAGCTTATAGCAACGAGGGTAATTGAGTTCGCTATTATACTTAAGTACAAAAAAAAATGTTGTTTGGGGAGAGGGATTCAATACAAATATGAATCAATGATGATCCTAGACACTATTGTGGACAGGATTTCCCTCTAAATTCTTAAAATATTTCTGTTCAAAGGCTTCATCAAGGGCGTATAACAGCAATGGCTGCTTCATTTTTGAAAAAACGTGGACCAGTTATCATAATACACTCTAAGCCGGCATTTGTATGGTCATTAGCCCAAAAGATTAAAGAAAGTGAGGCAAGACCTAATGTAATACATGAGGATATAAAACTTGTTCAAAATTATCTTATTCTAGAATTAGGGAAAGACTTTCCATTAATTGAATTATTAGAGTTTGGGATCGGTGTTCATCACTCTGGCTTACCAGAAGAAGTACGCCAATTAATAGAATGGCTTTTTGAAAGCGAAAGATTAAATTATCTAGTTGCGACTACAACAATTGCTCAAGGTATTAATTTTCCAGTGAGTGGTGTTATTTTAGCTTCGCATCAATATCCTATTAATAAGTCAATGAAAGATATGCCACCTGAAGACCTTTTGTAATATCGCTGGCAGAGCTGGACGAGTACCATCACAAGTCTTCTATGGTGTTAACAGTGATGATGCAATCGTCATGCGCTTACTAGGTATTCCCCGCACTGTTGCAAAGCCCTTAGCAAGTTATTGTAAATCTGACTCTAAAGAATCACTACCTGCGCTTCGTGTCCGATTAAGAAATCTTAGCGATTCTGATTGGAATCAAGCATTAGGCGTAAATGGTCAGGTCTATAGAAAAATCTGGCATATTCTAGAAGGAGTCTAAAAAGGCTCTTTCGTTTTTACTAAATACTAAAAATCTTTTGACATTTATATTTTTCATCATTAATTTAGTATGAAGCATCAATACTATGCTAGTCAGTCCACCGCTCAATTTTAGTTGAGTTGGCGAATATCCCCTTGTGATAATGTATATTTCTCTTCTTGAGATCAATCTTACTATCCTTATTGTATGCCATAGGGGTGATGTGGGCTGCACAATGAAAATGGCAAGCTATAAGGTTAGCACTTATGCAAAACTTAGTTTTCCCATCTGGATTATCTGTTCAGCGAGCAAAGAAACGCGCTAAAGAACTTGTTAGAAGTGAGCAGGCAAAAAATCAAACTGATGCACTTGATGCAATTTCTTTAAAAGAAGTGAATAAACCATGGGCTATAGCAATGGCTCAGCTTCAACAAAATTCAGACTCATCAAATTATTTAATTACACTTGTTGATATTGCAAAGGTCTTAGATCAAGAGCCTTTATTAACAGCTAATGGTTTTGGTCATGCTGATAACTATCATGAATCTTTTTATAAAAGACGTACTTTTCATGATTCAAAGACTGAATATATTAAGCACTTTCATGAAAGTCGAGAGATACTAAGAAATTCACTTGATGAGTGCCAACGATGTTGTATGTACTTACAGCATTTAAAAAAGTTAAAGACGGTTCGTTATAGTTTGGGAAGTTATGGTCTAAAACATAGTGTTGAAAGATATCATCGGAAGTTGAATCTATTCGATAATGCTTATGTTTCTAACGGTGCATTTATCTGCTCCGCTATTCATATGGGTTTTTCAGTTATGAGGAAAGACCATTTAGATCCAAATGCTTGGATTTTTGCTAGCTTACAATCAGACATAATAGTATGGGAAAGACTACTTGAAGAACAAAAATCTTTCCGTGCTTTCACAAAACAGCGACTTTTTGAGAAAGTTAGCAAGAATATTGGATTTTAATCACACCAATATTCCTTAGTTTACAATTATATTTTGACTGGGAAATTAAAGTCTTAAACATAGATTAAGACTTTAATGTAAAAATTTAAAGGTATACGTGACTCAATTTCTTGTTTCATTAAATCATAGGATTACAGAAGCATTTGTTGACGAAATATACTTCCACTCAAGATTAAATAAAACTTCATAAAATTTAAATTGATTCCAAAGTAATTGACTGGACGGCTGCTTAAAACTATCATTCCTTTGCTGACCTAAATTGTCAGTCGGTTTTAGCAGACCGTGGCGTATAGCGTACCAGATTCATACTTTTCCAAGTGTGGATTATGTGCGAAACCTTCTTGTTCCCCCTTTGCGGTAGAACGGGAGGGGGACGCTTCGTGCGTGCTGGTTCTATATGCCCAGTCTGCTAACCCCCTCTTTGTTCTGCCACCATCATTTAGCAGTGATTTGGTAGAACATTTATTCGCATATAGGAATTTATCATGTCACATTCTCTTTTCTCATCTGTACCTCTACCACATGTTCAGCCTGATTATTTCAAACAATGGGCAATACAGAGCTAATTCTTAACTAACTGTATTAAAAGCAGCATTTTTTAAATACAACAATTCATAAGGTGGATGGCTAAGTCACGCCTATACAAAAATACTTATTTTTATATCCCCTTGTGATTGTGAAGTATTACATTGAACATATGTGGGAAAAACTATGACTGAATTAACTAAACCAAAAATCATTCCAATCGAAAAGCGTCCACAAAAATCTAAGCTATTTTTAAAGTGTGTGGTATTGCCGGTTGTGATCTTTCTCATTGTTGCCAAAATTTTTTCCTTTGGATGGTTTGGCTACTTTTTCTTTGGCTTTGACTTATTCTGGTTTGTGATCATTTACTACCTCTATGAATATGGAAATACCTACTTCGATGGGATGACTGATCAGCTCAAAAGTCAGGGTGAAACATTTGATTATCAAAATCGTGGGGTATGGATTAATAGCCAAGACAAAACAATCATCCTTTTTGATCAACCTGATCAACGTTTAGTTAAATATCCTTTTGACTATATCACCTCTGTAGGACACTACAACTTGGTTGAGGATCGCTTTAGAACTACAACCACTGTGATCAGTAACCCCATGATGGGAACTCATGTTAATCAACGTGAGTATAGAACACCAATCAAGCGTGAATTCCAAGTCAATATTGGAACACGAGATCAATTTAAACCTAACTACAGCCTTAAAGTTTTGTTTCCTTGGCGTAGCCCTAAAATGGCAAGTGAAATTCGCCAGTTACTATCGGCTGGTCATTATCAATAACAACAATATATAGGATAAGTATTAGATGAAAAAATTAATGCTAAATCTTGCTGTAGCTACCAGTGTGGTCGTAACCAGTTCAACGGTAAATGCTGAAACCAAGAAAGTGAACCTTTTAGCAGGACTTAACTATGTTCTGTCTCAAGGAACTAGCAAAGGAGATAACAATCAAAGTAACCATAATATGGGTATGCTTTACTATTTAGGTAAAAATGGCTTAAATGTAGATCATAAAAAAGCGGCTGAATGGTTTTCCAAGGCAGCAAACAATGGTTATGCTCCATCACAATATACTCTATCAGTCATGTATCTCAATGGAGATGGCGTGGCACAGAATGTAGAGAAAGGCATTGCTTTATTGCAAAGCGCAGCACAGCAAGGGCAACCTGATGCAGTTAAGATGTATAAATCACTACAAGCCAAAGTACAGCAATTTAATACGACTCAAACGGTATCAGTCCAGACAACTAACACAGCTATTAAACACTATGATACATCGAAGATTGAGCCTAAGAACTTTAAGCAAGTGATACTCCCTAACCTGAGTGCTGATACCGTCGCCAGAAGCTTTTACAAAGTGACATCATCTAGAGATAGAAGGCCAACTGATGATTGGGTAGATGGGAAATACTATTTCGTTAATTTTCCAGAACTGAATGGGCCTGACTCTAAGATTGTAATTAGTATTACTCCAATCTTGAGCTATCAGAACTTACAAAAAGAAGATCGCTATTTGGTTGGTGTTGAGCGAGCAAAAGTATTTGGTAATGGTGCAGATACATCACATGCTAGTGTTGGCTATCTAGACCTATATCTGTTTAAAAGACTCGATAATGGTCAATTCCAATTGGTGTCTAAAACTGAGGGCAATGGAACAGATGGCTTTTATGGATATGGAAAAACATGGTGGAATGACAAAGAGCTGAAGAAGAACTTGCAACCCATGGGGAAGAATGTCATGGGGAGCTATACCACAGATGGTCGTTATGGAAATGGTTTTAGTGAATCATTCTGGGTTATTCTACTATTGAATGAAGATGATTATATCGTTCAAGGCTATATTCCTGAAGGTAATGGAAGTACAGATGAGCCAGAATATGGTTATTCTTCTACCCTTAAAGTAATCAAAACAGAGAAACCATTCTATTCTATTGAAGTTCATTATCAGGGAACTGAGATGAACGATAGTCATAGGATCATCAAGGTCAATCAAACATCAAGATATGAATATACTCCGCATGCTGAGGAATATTATACTAAACAGAAATGACCATACTAAGCATAAGTTGCCCCCCTCATTCAATGAGGGGAAATTCTACGAAAGATTCCACTAACAAATAAGTGAAGAACTCATTTTGGATTTAAAGATAATGACAAATGAGTTGATACATAATTTTTGCTCATAAGAATATTACTGTTAATGCCTGACAACTAAAATCTATATAACCATTTTATGAATAAATTTATTTTATATCATGGGTTTAATTCAATCCGGGGAGCGGCAACATAAGCTGTTTGTTGAACTGATCTATATGTATTACACGATCAATTGAGGGAGCTTGCTTGCCCATTTTACGTAAAGGTGTATGCCACTCAATGATAGGACCTTTGGGATTTGAAATAGAGAGAATATTTAGCCCAATAATATTCCCATTACATAAAAAACCTTGCACTTTTATGTCGACCTTATCATCTGTATACCAAGGTTGAATAGAGGGATAAAAAGTAGGAACATCATCGTCTGATTCTATTTTTAACCATGCTTTAATTCTTTGATTAGTTAGTTTTTTTATTACTTTCTGAGTGTATGGGTCGTATTTGAAATGTGCCAAAAATATACACTCTGATTCAGAGTATGAAAAGACTCGCCATTTGTCATCAGATTTATCCAATTTTATAGGACGTATTAATAAATTCGTAATGGTTTTGATCGTTGGATGTGAGGATACAAAAGGATAAGTCATTAACAATGAAACTTTTTCATAACTTACAACTAAAAAAGCTATATTGTTGATGAATAGTTTCTGCTTATTTTCAAGTCCTAATTCCAGAAATTTGCTTGTATCTCTGATTTTATTTGGAAGAGGAAAGACTTCAAGAAATTTTTGAAGATCTGAATTTATATTTTTTTGTTCATTAAATTCACGAATGCACCAATTTGATTCGTCAAAAGAAGTTGTTAAAGAAAAGACAGGTAGATTAATTTTTCCCTCTATTATCCCTGAATGATTTTTATTTCTAGACCAAATATCGCCAATCCTAAAACTCTTAGAACTGGAAGAAAGCGATATATTTTCTAATACAAAATCTCCTACAACAGTGTTATCTGTATTTTGTTCTATGACTTCACGAAAAATGACTTGAAAACAAGTTAGTATAGTTTTACGGTGATGTATCTTTGAAATACCCCCAAACCACCAAACTAAGTAATTTACATCAATCTTTAGCTTCTTAAAGTCAGAGGTGCTTCTGTAGCCATTCTTATTAGGAATAATAGGGAAAGGTATAGTCAGCTTCATAAATTTTAGTATGATTTATTTATTTAAATTAAAAGTTAAGGCATTATAGAGTAAATAGTTATTCTAAAACAAATGACTAAGATTTGACATCATTGTGTATTATGAAAGCTTGTATTAATTAGATTGAAATTTTCGATGTGGAATTTTTTCGAGAAAAACTATTTCAGCATAGATAATTAAAAAATTACCCAGTTATTGATAGTGTATTAATTGTCTAGGCTGTTCTGATGCTGCTAAATAATAGGCATAAGTTTAGTTAGGGATTTTAAGAAGTTATAGGTTTTGTCTCATCTATTTATGATTTGTCTCATCTATTTCTGAATCTCACAGCCTCCACCGACCAAGGCAATAGCGGATGCGGTATGGTGTGGTGCTCGGAATGGACGCTGTCCAAAATGATGCGGGGCATTGGCAACTGAATAAATGCTCGCAACTTCTAAATTTTCACGTGTATTCAGCGGCGGTAAAATTGATGGCAGCCGTGAAGCCAACAGTGTTTTTCCAGTGCCTGGAGGTCCTTTAAACAGTAATGAATGTCCACCAGCCGCTGCAATTTCCAAGGCACGACGTGGACGGAGTTGACCTTTAACATCGGCCAGATCAAATTGGTAAGTAGAAGACGTGGTATTTATTCTTTGTGGTGCAGCTTGAATCTGGGGGTTGCCCAAAAAATGTGCACAAACCTCTTGGAGATGCTTGGCCGCGTAGACCTCAAATTCAGGAAGTTGATTGGCTTCATCTAAATTTTCAGCTGGTAGCAAGAGACGATGCTGGGCCTGTTGACAGGCCATGGCAATAGTTAAAGCACCTGAAATAGGACGTAAATGTCCATCAAGAGCCAGTTCACCAATAAATTCAAAGTTTTGAGTACTGTTTTCTGGGAGTTGACCAGAGGCAATCAAGATGCCGAGTGCAATGGGTAAATCGAGCCGGGAACCATCTTTGGGTAAATCTGCAGGCGCTAAATTGATGGTTAAACGCTTGGTTGGAAACTGAAAACCGCTATTAATGATGGCGGAGCGGACACGATCTTTACTTTCACGGACTGCGGCTTCAGGCAGGCCGACAATCGTTAAAGAAGGCAAGCCTGCACTGATATGCACTTCAACCTCTATTTGTGGGGCATGTAGCCCCAATAGGCCTCTGGTATAAATCTTGGCAAAAGACATCTTATTATTGTTCCATTATAGTGCTTTATTTTTAATCATTGCTCAGTGCAATATGCACCGAGTTGGTGCTATTTTTTATGCTGAAGAAACTCTTCCAGTATTTTCATCTGTTGTTGAAGTTCAGCAAGACGCTGATTAGCAGTATTCAAGGCATTCCTTTGGCGATCCAGTTCTTGCTTCGAGACAAGATCCAATTTTTCGATACTTTCATTCAATAGCGCACGTAAGTTCTTTTCTAAATCTTTTTTAGGTTGATCAACTTGCTGCAAAATTGCCTGTAAAAGAGTCTCAATCATAAACTGCTCAATCGGTTATGTATATTTGCTGCCCAGTGTATCACTGCTTTCTCCAATCCTCTAGCACAGTTGGGGCCAGATGCTGGAGTGACTTATCAATCCAGTGAAACAGGGGTAAATGAAACTTATTTTCGATGCACTATCTACATCTTCAAGGCTAAATAGGTTATAAAGAAAGCTTGTGCCCAATATTTGAATCCCCCCAACCTTTAAATATTGGCATGAAAATTGAACATAAAACCTTACTGGTGAAATAAGCCGAAGGAAAACAAACATGAAGCTTGTAACTGCAATTGTAAAACCATTCAAATTGGATGATGTGCGTGAGGCACTCTCTGAAATTGGTGTTCAAGGGATTACCGTAACTGAAGTCAAAGGTTTCGGACGTCAAAAGGGTCACACAGAACTGTATCGTGGTGCAGAGTATGTGGTTGATTTCTTACCGAAAGTAAAGATCGAAATTGCAATTAGTGATGAGATGGTGGATGCGGTCATTGAGTCGATTACTCGTGTCGCAAGCACTGGCAAAATTGGTGATGGAAAAATCTTTGTCACCAATTTAGAACAAGTGATCCGTATTCGTACGGGTGAGACTGGGCCAGATGCTGTCTAAATTGGCACAAACTTTGCTGAGTTAGAAAGAATAGAAATAGCTCGCAAAATCAGGTTGGGGGACACGAATGAAAAAAATGCTTATGGCGCTCAGTCTATCTGGCGCACTCTTAGGTGGTTCGGCGGTAGTTTGGGCAGAAGACGCGGTAACGAGCCCGGCGGTTGAACACACTGTAGCCGTTGATACAACGGCTGCATCACCGGAAATTGCTGCAACAGCCGCAGCAACCCCTGTCGAGGCCACACCAGCGCCTGCTGCGACAGCAAAACTGGATACAGGTGATACAGCGTGGATTCTTGTTTCAACAGCATTGGTTCTGTTGATGACGATTCCTGGTTTGGCGCTGTTCTATGGGGGTATGGTTCGTAAGAAAAACGTACTCAGTACCATGATGTTCAGCCTTTCTGCTGCCATTCTAGTCAGTTTAATCTGGGTGATTGCTGGTTACTCATTGGCATTCTCTGGCTCAGGTGCATATATTGGTGACTTGGGCAAGGCGATGCTGAATGGCGTGGCCTTTAATGCGCTGAATGGCACCATTCCTGAAAGTTTATTTGTTATTTTCCAAATGACCTTCGCCATTATTACTGTTGCAATTATTAGTGGTTCGATTGCTGATCGTATGAAATATTCAGCATTCATGGCATTTGTCGCAGTTTGGGTGATCTTGGTGTATGCACCAATCACGCACTGGGTTTGGGCGGCTGATGGTTGGTTATTCAAAGCAGGCGCATTAGACTTTGCGGGTGGTACGGTTGTCCATATCAACGCAGGTGTAGCTGGTCTGGTTGCTGCTTATATGTTAGGTAAACGTACAGGGCTTGGCCGTGAATCAATGGCACCACATAATTTGACTTTAACCGTGATTGGTGCAAGCTTGATTTGGGTCGGTTGGTTTGGCTTTAACGGTGGTAGTGCTTTAGGTGCAGGTGCACGTGCAAGTATGGCGATCTTAGTGACTCAAGTTGCTGCCGCAGCTGCCGCATTCTCTTGGCTCATTGTTGAACGTCTGATTCGTGGCAAAGCATCGGTACTGGGTGGTGCGTCTGGTGCGGTGGCCGGATTGGTTGTGATTACGCCTGCTGCGGGTTTCGTCGGTGTTGGCGGTGCGTTAATCATGGGTCTCATCGGTGGCGTGGTGTGCTTCTGGGGTATTACTGCATTGAAACGCCTACTTAAAGCCGATGATGCCTTGGATGCATTTGGGTTACATGCAGTGGGGGGAATTGTGGGTGCGATTCTGACTGGTATCTTTTATAGCGATGAAATTATCAAAGCAGCGAATGTTGCACTTGCACCAACCTTTATGGGGCAATTATGGGTGCAAATTGAAGGTGTATTGGCAACCATCGCGTATAGCGCAATTGTGACCTTTATCATCCTGAAAGTGATCGATTTGGTGATTGGTATCCGTGTCAGCGCAGATGATGAGCGTATGGGTCTTGACCTGAGCCAACATGGCGAACGTATCGAATAATCGGCACAACATGCGATTTAAAAAACAGCCCCATCGGGCTGTTTTTTTATGCTTTTAGGGTACTGGTTCTGCAATTGCAGAAACTTTGCTACACTTAAGCAAAGAGAGTAAATAATCACGCAACTATGCATTGTCCATTTTGTAACGCCGCTGATAGTAAAGTCATAGACTCGCGTTTGGCTGCCGAAGGCTGCCAGATTCGTCGTCGTCGTGAGTGTGTCATTTGTGGAGAGCGTTTTACCACCTTTGAAAGTTATGATGTGGTGATGCCGCGTGTGATCAAATCCGACGGTAAAAATGAGCCTTTTGATGAGGCCAAGCTACGTCGCTCCCTTATGCATGCCTTACAAAAACGTCCAGTCACGCAAGAGCAAATTGAAACGGTACTCAGCGATATTCAATCACAGATTCGTCGTCTGGGCGAGCGTGATGTAAAATCAAGAACCATTGGTGAAATTGTCATGCAGGCTTTGTTTGCCCTAGACCATGTTGCTTATGTTCGCTTTGCTTCTGTTTATCAAGATTTCCAAGATGTAGAAGCATTTCGCCATCAGATTGAGCAAATGCAACAACGTGAAAATGAAGCTTAAATTAGAGAGACTATGTCTGAGTTAACCCAAGAACACTTATCTGAACATCAGCACTGGATGCAACAGGCCATTGCTTTGGCGCGACGGGGTCAATACTCGACCAAGCCAAACCCGAATGTCGGCTGCGTTATTGTGAAAGAGGGTCAGTTGATTGGCGAGGGCTATCATCCTAAAGCAGGCCAACCTCACGCTGAAGTTTTTGCTTTGCGCCAAGCGGGTGAGAATGCCAAAGGTGCAACGGCGTATGTCACTCTGGAGCCATGTGCGCATTATGGCCGAACGCCACCGTGTGCCGAGGCTTTGGTTAAGGCGCAAGTCAAGAAAGTGGTAGTGGCATGTTCAGACCCAAATCCGTTGGTTGCAGGCAAGGGCGTTCAAATATTACAAGCGGCAGGCATAGAGGTTGAAACGGGTGTGTGTGCAGATACTGCGAAAACGCTCAATTCAGGCTTTTTAAAAGCCATGTCTACAGGTTTGCCCTATGTACGTTTAAAAATCGCTTCCAGTCTTGATGGTCGTACTGCGATGGCTTCGGGTGAGTCGAAGTGGATTACAGGCACGGCAGCACGTCAAGATGTGCAGCACTGGCGTGCCATTTCAGGCGCAGTGATGACCGGGATTCAGACGGTTCTAGCCGATGATTGTGAACTGAATGTACGTGCCCTAGACGGGATAGATCTGAGCACGGTGGTTCAGCCCAAGCGGATTGTGCTTGATCGTCAAGGACGGCTTCCGCTTTCAGCCAAGATTTTACAAAATCCTGAAACTGTCATGGTGATGACACCATTTCGTCAAGAACTTGCAGATTTAGGCGTGATACAATTATCAGTACAGCCTTTAAATCAATTATTGCAGACCTTGGCCCAACACTATCAAATTTATGATGTATTGGTTGAGGCTGGTGCAACCTTATCGACTGCCTTTCTGCAGCAAGGGCTGGTTGATGAAATGATCAGTTATGTTGCACCCACTTTGCTTGGTCAATCTGCTCGGGCAATGTTCAATGCTGAATTTAGCAAAATGGCAGAGCAGCTGCGTTTTGAATTGGTTGATGTAACCCAACTTGGGCAAGACATTCGCCTAAGATTGCTCCCTATCCAAGAGATGATATGAATCCAGAACCATCGGTTTATCACAAACGTCGTCATGCCGCACGTACGACAGACGAATATCTTTTTCATCAGTTAGTGCCTTATCTGGGCAATAAGCGTCGACTGCTTCATCTCATTTTAGAGGCACTCGAGATTACAGGCACACTGAACAGCAAGAAAAAGAATCCACCGATTTTTGCGGATTTCTTTGCGGGGAGTGGCGTTGTCTCGCGTTTGGCACGTCAGAATGGTTATCGTGTGATTGCCAATGACTGGGAACCTTATAGCCACGCATTGAATCATGCCATTTTAGCTTGTGTAGATGCGCCTGCTTTTAAAGAACTGGGTGGCTATCAAAAAGCCATTGATTACCTGAACCGTTTGCCTGAGGTCAAAGGTTGGGTCACACACAACTTGTGTCCGCGTAATGATGATGTTTATGACCCTGCCCGTGACCGTTTATTCTTCAAACGCCGTAACGGCATGCGTATTGATGCGATTCGCCAGCAGATTGCAACATGGCAAGCTCAGGGTGCCATCAATGATGTGGAAATGAGTGCTTTATTGGCACCGCTGTTATATTCGGCAAGTTTTGTCAGTAATACCAGTGGTGTCTTTAAAAGTTTCCATCAGGGCTGGGGTGGACGTACCCAAACAGCTTTAGAGCGGATTGAATCACTCTTGTGGCTGACACCGAGTCGTTTTTGTGAGATTGGTGATCCTAAACGGCCTGCCGCAGAAATGTGGTGTGTAGATGCACAGCATCTCGCCAATCAGATGAGTGGTTTTGAGGTCGATGTGGCCTATCTCGATCCGCCATATAACCAGCACGCCTATAGCAGTAATTACCATGTCCTCAATGCGCTGACCTTATGGGATCAGGTGGATTTACCTTCACCCGATACCAAAGGTTTTAAGAGCGGAATTGATCGCGCATGGCGTAAAGAGCGTCCAAGTCCTTATAACTCGTCAAAATATGCCAAAGAGGCGTATGAAAAGTTATTGGAAACCATTAATGCCCGCTATATTTTGACCAGCTATTCGACTGATGGAAATATCGAACCGAAAGACTTGCTCACCGCCAATTTAAAACGCGGCAAAGTGACGCTGCTGACGCAAGATGTTCCGCGCTATCGTGTAAGTAAGCAGCGCCAATCAGACCGCGCACGCGTGCTTGAGTTTATTGTGATTACCGATACTCATGCCAAATCAGGTCCGCCGTTGCGACAGCTACTGGGTCAGTTATATCACTTTGCTGAACTAGGCGGGGTGGATACCACTGGCAATAGTACTCAGCTGGCACTTTGGTAAGTAAAGTCGAGCACCACTTTGGATGACAAAGTGGTGTTTTTGTATCCAATTTTAAGCCAGCATCGGATAATTAGATAAAATAAATCGGTTTATAAGATAACTGCTTGTTTTTATAATAAAAATACATCAAATTTTAGCAGATTTATATGTTCTTAATCATTTGTTTTTATCTCAATATCTATATTTAAAAAATCTTAAATAGATAACTTAAACAAAGCTTTAGGTTTTATTTTTCTGTCTTTTTTATGGTCTTCATCATCTAGTTTCTGGATTATAATCTTTTGATCAATCGTTTAAAAAATTACCAAATCATATTGACCCGTTTTGAAAATAAATATAGTTTGCCGAGCTTAATTTAGGGTCTTGCCAATTTGCAGCGATGACCAAGAGAGGTTGTTATGAGTCGCTCGGAACCCACCTTATTGGGGCAATGTGTAGCTGAATTTTTTGCTACCGCAATTTTTTTATCATTTGGTATTGGTGTGGTGGCTGCACTTAAACTTGCCGGTGCAAGTTTAGGTCTGTGGGAAATCAGCATTGTGTGGGGCTTGGCTGTAGCATTGGCGGTCTATTTATCTGCTGGTATTTCGGGAGCACATCTTAACCCTGCAGTGACCATTGCATTGGCATTGTTTGCTGGCTTTGATAAGCGCAAGGTGCCGTTTTATATTATTTCACAGGTGGCTGGTGCTGCTGTGGGTGCGCTGTTGGTTTATAGCTTGTATAGCAATCTCTTTGTGGATTATGAGCAGACTCACCATATGGTGCGTGGCAGTGTCGAAAGTCTGGAACTGGCAGGAATTTTCTCGACCTATCCACATCATTTGCTCTCGATCGGGCAGGCTTTTATGGTGGAAATGTTTATCACCATGTTATTGCTCTGGTTGATTATGGCGATTGGAGATGACAGTAATGGCTTGCCGCGTGGTGCTTTAGCACCGATCTTGGTGGGTTTGCTGGTGGCGGTGATTGGGGCTTCTTTTGGTCCACTTACGGGCTTTGCCATGAATCCTGCGCGTGATTTTGGTCCGAAAGTTGTGGCTTATTTCACTGGTTGGGGACCTGTTGCGTTTACAGGGGGACGTGATATTCCTTATTTTATCGTGCCAATCATTGCACCAATCGTGGGGGCTTGTTTAGGTGTGTTAGGTTATAAACTATTCTTTAGTCATTTCCTTGTCCATCAGAAAGCAGAACCACAATCATCTGCTGAAAAGCAAGTGTCTGAAATGCAATAAAGACCAGATGAATCATGAGAAGGGCGATCAGGTGATGGCCCTTTTTATTTGCCTGTGTTTGCACTGCACATGCCTTGTTATCTCGGGTTCTTTGCTTTAAGGTATCTTCTTTACAGTGCTATATACTGCAATAAAGATAGGTTGAAACTCCCATGTTTACAGGCATTATTGAAAGTTTAGGTAAGGTTGAGAGCCTACAAAGTGTAGGTGGTGATGTCCGTTTGCGTATTCAAACTGATTTGGATATGTCTGATGTACATTTGGGGGATTCGATTGCGACCAATGGAATCTGCCTGACCGTGATTGAATGGGGGGAAAACTGGTATGCGGCTGATGTTTCGCGTGAAAGTTTGAACCGGACCACACTGGGTCAGTGGAAAGTCGGCCAAGCAGTCAATGTCGAAAAAGCAATGCTGCCCACCACACGTTTTGGTGGACATATTGTCAGTGGTCATGTCGATGGTTTAGGTGAAATTAGCTTGGTTCGCCATGATGCACGTTCATTGTATTTTGAAGTGACGGCTCCGGTTGAGCTAGCTAAATACTTGGCAGAAAAAGGCTCAGTCACGGTTGATGGGATTAGTCTGACCATTAACCATTTGCGTGGCAACATTCTAAGTTTGAATTTAATTCCACACACGGCTGAGCGTACCAATATTGGTACCTGGCAAGTCGGCAGCAAAGTCAATCTGGAAGTGGATGTATTGGCGCGTTATATTGAGCGTTTATTGTTGGGTGATAAGGCCGCAGAGCAAAAAACTGAGTCAAATATCAGCATGGCATTCTTGGCTGAAAATGGTTTCTTAAAATAAAAATTTATCTATAAAAAGGCCCTGTTTAAACAGGGCCTTTTTATTATTTTTCGTCGGAAAAGTCACTATTCTTCAGGACATACTCAATTTCATCTTGTGCCAGAGCATGCAGTTTGGCACGGAATACGGTCACGGCTTGCTCAATCAAACCCTCGGCTTCGAGCTCCAGTCGCACACGGACACTTTCTAGCTCAGACAGAATTTGCTGATCGTCAACCATGACCGTTTGGCCACGTGCATAGTCAACACTTGGCTGCTCTGGATTGGTCTGATAGCGTTCAGTCTGTTGAGCAATTTCCTGATCGATATGGCCACGTAGTGCAACGAGGTTCTCCGTCTGTTGTTCAAACTGGCGTGCTTCATCGGCTTGTAGTTGCGCTGCATAAGCCGCTTCAGCTGCACGTTTTTCAGCTAAAGCTTGTTCCAAAGCCTGTTGCTTGCGAATCCGTGCTTGTTCAATCAGTTCCGCTTTGAGCTCTGCATAGGCTTGATCAATTCGTTGTTGAGAACCTTGTTGAGCGGTTTCTTCGTGTTGAGTCCAATTTTGAATCGACGTTTGTGGTAATAATAGATCACAGATACGTGCTAAATCGTCCTGATAGGTCTGACGAACAGCCTCAGGTGCATTTAACCAACGTTTTTTAAAGTCCTGACCTACATTTAATGCCACAAGACACTCCTCAAATGATGTTCTTGGTTGCTGGGTTATAATTTAAATGTTCGAGCTTCAATGCCTAAACGACGATACATTTTAAATTTTTCCCGCCCGATTTGTTTCGCAGCTTCATTATTTTCAATAATCTCGATAATGTGGCGAAAATCTTGAGTTTGTTCAAGTGCATGATTGTTAAAATTAAACACGATCCAATCACTGGACGGGGGGAGTTCTGCCGAAATACAGACAGGACTCGTCACTTGATCGATACCGTGTGGAATGAAACTGACCGGATCAAAGCGCCAAAGCAGTTCATCCAGTTCAGTTTGTAAATCTGCATCTGTGCAATACCACCAAATCTGGGGGTGTTGATTTAGAATCTTCCGACATAAACGGCAAGCACTTTCGACTTGCCGTTCTGTACTGTTTTCAAAGAGATAAAAGCTGATTTGCGCCATGTTTTAGTTTTTCGTTGCAACACGATTAGCTAAAAACTGCATCAATAGCGGTACTGGGCGACCCGTTGCACCTTTGGCTGTTCCAGATAACCACGCTGTGCCAGCAACATCAAGATGTGCCCAACGATAATCACGAGTGAAACGCTCCAAGAAACACGCTGCTGTAATTGCACCGCCATAAGGTCCGCCAATATTGGCAATATCAGCAAAAGGCGAGTCGAGTAATTCTTGATACTCTTCCATCACAGGCATACGCCATACACGATCCAGTGACTGTTCACCTGCGTGTTGCAACGCTTGTGCCAGTTCATCATCGGGTGTGAATAAGCCGCTAACGACTTTCCCTAGCGCAACCACGCAAGCGCCTGTCAGTGTCGCGATATCAATCACCAACGCAGGATTAAAGCGTTTAATGTAGGTCAGGGTATCACACAGCACCAAACGACCTTCGGCATCAGTATTGAGGATTTCAATGGTTTGACCGCTCATACTGGTGACAATATCACCCGGACGAGTGGCATGGCCTGATGGCATATTTTCAGCCGCTGCAATCGCTCCCACCACATGAATCGGCAGTCGAGCTTCACAAAGCGCTTGCATGGTGCCCAATACAGAGGCAGCACCACACATATCAAATTTCATTTCATCCATGCCTAAGCCAGGTTTTAATGAAATACCACCAGTATCGAAGGTCACACCTTTACCCACAAGTACGACAGGAGCCTGCTCAATTTGGGCATTGTATTCTAGTGTGACAATACGACCTGGACGATCTGAACCTTTGCTGACCGCAAGGAAAGCATACATGCCCAAATCCGCCATTTGCTGTTCATCCAACACAGTCACTTTTAACAAGTCTGGATATTGTGCAGCAAGAGCAACTGCTTGATCGGCCAAATATTCAGGGAAACAGATATTCCCCGGACGGTTACCCAAATCACGGGCATAGCTTTGACCCGTCTGTACCGCTTGAAGCAGATTTAATTGTGATTCATCCAAAGTTGTTTGATTGGCGATCAGGTGAATGGTGTCTAGGATAAATTCATTCTTTTTCGATTTGAATTCGTCATAGCCATAAGCCGCTTGGGTGAGGCTGAGTACAAAGAGAGAATGTAAATCTGTCGGAAGGGCAGACAGATCAACGCTAATTTGTTTAAATTTATTTTGTGATGATTTGATAATGCTTTGTGCAAGTTTTGCTAATTTTGTCGCTTTCAACTCGGTACTTTTTCCAAGTCCGAGGAGTTGTGCATTGGCTTGAACGGCAATATTTGCAATCAGGGGCAAGTTTTCGTTAAATCCTGCCTTGAACTGCGTTGCATTGAGTGTTTCTTCTAGATGATTGATTTGATAAGTATTTAAGTTCTGTTGTAATTGTTCTGAATCAACCAAAATCCACAAAGATTCGCTAGACGCCTGAGCTGGGAATGCGTTTTGAAGTGTAAATTTCATTGTTTGTATAGAACCTGGTGAGCAAAAAAGAAAGAGAAGTCCATTAAACACTTTCGGATATGAGGTTGCAATCCGCAACAAGCGATAGGTTTTATATTTTTAACATTCGGGTAAACTAGCGTTACCTTCAATTGGTCTTTTTGGAAGTATTACTTTGATTATTCGGCGTTATCTCGTCAAACAAGTGGTTTCGACATCTCTCGTGGTCATTGGTTTATTAACCTTGATTATGATGGGTGGTCGTTTAATCAAGTATTTTGGCGTTGCGGCTCAAGGCCGCTTAGATGCAGGGATTTTATTTAGCATTATTGGCTACCGCCTGCCTGAGTTTTTGACGTTAATTCTTCCTTTGGGCTTCTTCATTGCATTGATGCTGGTATTTGGTCGTCTTTATGTTGACCATGAGATGGCAGTTTTAAATGGCAGCGGTGTCAGTCGGAATCAATTGGCTCGGTTATTGTTACCTATGACACTGGTGTATCTGGTGGTACAAACCAGCCTGATGCTTTGGATGGGACCATGGGGCTTAAGAGAGTTTGAAAAACTGACCAGCACCCAGGCCGTCCGAACGGGTTTTGATTTGGTGAGACCTAAAGAGTTTATTTCTTCTGGGCCATATACCATTTATGCAGGTTCATTGTCCGAAGACCGTAAGAATCTTAAAGACATTTTTTTCTACCAAAAAGCCAAGCAAGAAGATAAACCTGATGTCATGATTCTGGCCAAAGAGGCGACCCGTGTCGAAGTTGCCAATGACACGGCGAATGTTGTGGATTTGGTGCAAGGGCGCCGTTACGAGATCTATCCAAACCAGCCACGCTATACTCAGGCTGAGTTCCAGTCGTACCGTTTACGTCTGGAAAGTGATAAAGATGTAAAATTTGAAAGTGATGATGTGGAAGCCCTGCCCATGTCTAAATTATGGCAGCAACGTGATGATTCGGTGGTACGTAGTGAACTGGGTTGGCGTGTCTTCGGGCCATTTATCATCATTGTTGCCTTGATGCTTGCCGTTGCATTGTCAGAGGTGAGTCCGCGGCAAGGGCGTTATTATCGCCTGATCCCTGCTATTTTTATTTTTGCCAGTTTGATTGTGGTGATGATTGCGATTAAAACCCGAATCAGTAAAGAAGAATTAGATATTTGGGCTTATCCTGTAGTGCTTTTGGTTTATGCAATTGCTGCAGCAATTTTCGCGCGTAAACAGAAATTGGCACCAAAACTTAAGAAAAGTATTCAGCGAGTGGGGTTGTAATGTTAGCACGTCGAATAGTCGCCAAACATGTGACAAAAACCACTGTTCTCGCAATGTTGGGAACTACGTTGGTACTGTCTTTCTTGCAAGTTTTATTTACCTATCTGGGTGAGCTGGGCTCGCTAAAACCGAATTATAATGCTTGGCAAGCGTTCCTGTATGTGATGTGGGGTGCACCACATTATCTGTATGAAATTCTGCCTGTTGCGGCATTAATCGGTTCTGTTCTGGGGCTGGGGGCGCTTGCATCGAATAGTGAATTGATTGTGATGCGTTCGGTCGGCATTAGCCTCTGGCGGATTGTCGGCTGGGTGATGCGCTCAGCATTACTGTTAATCGTCCTATCTTTTGTCTTGAGCGAGTGGGTGATTCCCTATACCAATGAACAGGCACAAAGTATTAAGAAACAACGCAGTGTCGCTGCGCTGGGAGAAGTAAAAGGCTATTGGTCACGTGAAGGGCAACGCTTTATTTATATTGATTATGCCAATTCACAGGGTCAGTTGCGTAATATTCAAACCATCGATTTTGACCAGAATTATCGCTTGCAATCTTTTGTGAGCGCAGAAAAGGGACAGTTCCTTAAAGATGGAGAGTGGGTGTTATCGCAGTCCCATCAAGTCGATTTATTGGCGCAAGGTGATGCCATTAAAACTGATCATGAACAGCAGTCACTTGGTTTGGCTTTACAGCCAAAATATGTGCATATGGTGACATTAGATCCGGAAGATTTATCACCTAGCCAATTGATTAGTTTCATGCGTTATATGGAAGAATATAGTCAGGTACCCAAGACCTATGAACTGGCTTTTTGGCAGAAAATCACCGCACCGTTTTCTTTAATTACACTGGTCTTGATTGCCTGCTCCTTTATTTTTGGCCCGTTGCGCCAACAGTCGATGGGTTTCCGTTTAGTAATTGCATTATTTACTGGGTTAGGTTTCTTCTATTTACAAGATTTCTTGGGTTATGCCAGTTTGGTTTATGCACCATCTCCAGCATGGTTTGTGCTCTTGCCTGTAGTGCTGATCTTTATGATTGGTAGCTATCTGCTCTATCGGGCACGCTAATCTTGATGGACAGCCTCTATGATCGGTATTGATGAAAGCCATCGAGAGATCATAGAGAATTCGATTAAATTTCGGTAAAATAGACCGATCAAATGACAAACAGAGAGTCCATTATGACGGATGCAAATGCTGGCAAAATTCCTCACGTTCTGGTAATCATGGATGGTGTAGGACATCGTGAAGCTGTTGATGATAATGCTTTTTTAGCGGCAAAAACGCCAAATCTTACAGCGATGAAAGCCAAGCATCCAAATAGTCTAATCTCGGGCTCAGGTGAAGATGTTGGCTTGCCTGATGGTCAAATGGGTAATTCTGAAGTCGGTCATATGAATCTCGGTGCTGGTCGTGTGCTATATCAGGATTTCACCCGAATTACCAAAGATATCCGCACAGGTGCTTTTTTTGAGCATGAAGTGTTAGTGGATGCGGTTGAGAAAGCCAAAGCTGCGAAGGGTGCTGTGCATGTGATGGGCTTGTTGTCAGAAGGTGGCGTACATTCGCATGAAGACCATATTGTGGCGATGTGTGAATTGGCCTTAAAACGTGGTGCAACTGTTTATTTGCATGCCTTTTTAGATGGTCGTGATACCCCACCCCGCAGTGCAAAACCCTCATTAGAAAAATTAGATGCTTTATTTGCACAGTATCCAAATCAAGGGCGTATCGTGTCGATGATTGGTCGCTACTTTGCGATGGACCGCGATAATCGCTGGGACCGTGTTGAACAAGCCTATCGTTTAATGACGGAAGGTGAAGCAGTCCGTGTTGCTAATTCCGCAGTTGAGGGCTTGGAACTTGCCTATGCCGCGAACGAAAATGACGAATTTGTCAAAGCAACCCGCATTGGTGAAATTGCCAAAGTCCAAGACGGCGATAGCGTTGTCTTTATGAATTTCCGTGCCGATCGCGCGCGTGAAATTACCCGGGCCTTTGTGGAAAAAGATTTTGCAGGTTTTGAGCGTAAAGTCGTACCTAATTTATCGAAGTTTGTGATGCTGACTCGTTATCAAGCCAGCATTGATGCACCTGTCGCTTATATGCCAGAAGAGCTGAAAAACTCGATTGGTGAATATTTATCAGATTTAGGCAAAACCCAATTGCGTATTGCTGAAACTGAGAAATATGCACATGTCACCTTCTTCTTTAGTGGTGGTCGTGAAGATGAATATCCTGGTGAAAAACGGATTCTGATCCCGTCTCCGAATGTTGCAACTTATGATTTAAAACCAGAAATGAGTGCTTATGAAGTCACGAACGAGTTGGTGAATGCAATCAATTCAGGTGAGTTTGACCTATTGGTCGTGAACTATGCCAATGGCGATATGGTTGGACACACCGGCGTATTTGATGCTGCAGTGAAAGCAGTTGAAACGGTCGATACCTGTCTTGGTCGTGTTTATGATGCCGTGATGGCAAACAAAGGGCATATGTTAATTACTGCAGATCATGGTAATGTAGAGCAGATGCAAGACTATGACAGCGGACAAGTTCATACCCAGCATACCACTGAATTGGTGCCATTTATTTATGTGGGACCAACACAAGCAACGATTGCCGAAGGTGGTGTACTGGCTGATGTTGCGCCAACATTACTCCATTTGATGCACATTCCTGTACCTTCTGATATGCAAGGCAAGAATTTAATTACTTTAAAATAAGGTGAAGCAATGACCCAGCACAACAACATTTACCGAGCGATCTGTGCAAGTTTGTTGATGTGTTGGGGCCATAGTCTTTTTGCGGCGCCTGTAACACACGCTTCGGGATGGGGTGATGAGGCGCCTGCTCAAAATGCAGAAGTCCCGATTGAGTCGATTCAACAGTTTGTGCAGATCTATGGCATTGTCAAAGATAACTATGTTGATAAAAAATCGGATGATGCTTTATTTCAACAAGCAATTAAAGGTCTGGTCAGTGGTCTGGATCGTTATTCCCGTTATTTATCTGCAGAAGAATATCGCCAACTGATTCAATATACAGAAGGTGATCTCGCCTCCGTCGATTTTAATTTAAATTATGATGCCCATGCCAAGTCTTGGCAGATTCAAGATTTAAAAGCAGGTTCGGACTCGAGCAAGTTGGGTCTGCACAATGGGCAAGTGATTCTCAAGGTCGATAATCAGGAACTGAAGAGCTTAAACCAAGATCAGGTTCAAGGTTTACTTTACGGTTCAATCGGTAGCACTTTACAGATACAGCCAGACAATAATAGCAGTACGGTGATTTTGGTTCGCAATAAAAAAGTTGAAACTGATATAGAACCTGTTCTGTTACACAATCAGGTCTTGGTGCTGAAAATACGTGTTTTTCAACAAGATACTGCCAATGAAATTAAACGTTTGATTGAAGAGTATAGTTCTACCAAGCTAAAAGCGGTGGTATTTGATTTGCGTAATAATCCAGGTGGTTTACTTTCGGCTTCGGTTGAAGCGGCCGATTTATTTTTAAACCAAGGGATTATTGTCACCACTAAAAGCCGTTCAGAAGGCGATCAGCAATTCCAAGCGTTACCCTCTAATGAATTTCAGAACATGAAATTAGGCATTTTGATCAATCGACGTTCCGCTTCTGCGGCTGAGGTTTTTACCGCAGCAATGAAGGAACATAAACGTGCTTGGGTGGTGGGTGAGACCAGTTATGGTAAAGGCGTGGTACAAAAGCTCTTTCCTTTACCGAGCGGTGCGGCGTTACAAATGACGGTTTCGCATTACTACACGCCCAATGGCAATATGATTGAAGGGCAAGGGATTCAACCCAATCAAATTGTTCCCTTAACAGCAGAAATGAAAGAGGATGCTTACCTCGAACATGTAACTGACTTGGTATTGAAAAGTCGTTATTAAAAAAACATTTTTAAAAATAAGGCCCCTGAAAATCGGGGCCTTGTTTTTGGTTATTCTTCGTCTTCGGTATCCAAGCCGAATTTTTTCAGCCGATAACGTAACGAACGGAAAGTCATACCTAACTTTTTCGCTGCTAACGTCCGATTCCAATGGGTCAGGTTGAGTGCATTGAGGAGAATTTCTTTTTCAATATTTTCTAAATAACGCTCCAAGCCTTCAGGTGGAAGTTTTTTCGAGCTCAGTGTCGTGCTGGCAGAATGTTGAACTGGTTCAGCTTCTTCTGCAGGCGTAGCCGAAAATGAAGCGGCTGGATTGGCCAGTGTGCTCCGCAAAGGCGCGGTCTGTAAATGTGCCAAATCAATGTTGTCATCATCACTAAGGGTAATGGCACGCTCAATAATATTGCGTAATTCCCGCACATTCCCAGGGAAATACTGTTGCAACAAAAATTGTTCAGCACGTGTAGAGAGCGATTTTGCGGGTAGATCCCATTCTTGGCTAATCTTTTGAATAAAGTGGTTGGCCAACAGCAAAATATCTTGCCCACGCTCACGTAAAGGTGGCAGTACGATATCCATCACATGAATACGGAAGAACAAATCTTGACGGAAGCGGCCTTGCTGAACCAACAGCTCTAAATCTTGATGACTGGCACTAATCACACGAAAATCTACATCAATTTCTTGATCCGAACCCACTGGACGAATTTTCTTTTCCTGAACAGCACGCAGCAGTTTGACCTGCATATTTAACGGTAATTCAGCAATTTCATCTAAAAATAAACTACCACCGTGAGCAGACAGAATTAAGCCTTGCTTATCCTGAGTTGCGCCTGTGAAGCTACCTTTTTTGTGTCCAAACAGCTCACTTTCCATCAACTCGGTTGGAATTGCACCACAATTGATGGCAATAAAAGGCCCTTCACTGCGATTACTTAGGCGGTGCACAAGATTCGCTACCACTTCTTTACCTGTGCCTGACTCACCAGTAATGAACACTGGGGCTTGGGAGCGTGCAATTTTCTTTAAAGCAATGCGCAGTTGTTGAATGGGTGCGGAACGTCCGATTAATAGCTTGTTTTCTAAGGCTGTTTCTGCTGCTTCTTGCTCAGGCTGCGGACGGTTCAGTGCTTTCTGGATCAGTTGATCCAAATGCATTTGGTTGACAGGTTTGCTGACAAAATCGAATGCACCTGCTTTGAGTGCAGCAATCGCGATATCCATATTGCCATAAGCTGTTAATACGGCAATTGGCGTGTTGGGATAGTTTTGAGTTACATGTTTGACCAGATCCAAACCATTTCCATCAGGAAGATTTAAATCTGTTAAACAGGCATCATACTGGAATTCAGTAAAGAATTTTTTAGCCTGTTCGACCCGATAGGCGAGATGTGTTTTAATGCCCATCCGCGCCAGCGTCATCTGCATTAAAAGACATAAATCTTCTTCGTCGTCTACCAATAAGACGAGTGGTTGTTTTGTTGCCATTTCCCCGAGAAACCTAATCTAATCAATGAATTTTTGAGCATTCAATCCTGAAGCATGCTCCTTGTTGTCGCTCTATATAGGTGAGCTTTGCATGATTTGCCTCACAAAAAGTATGAGACAGGTACAATCCTAAACCAGTTCCTTTAATTTCGGTACTAAAAAATGGTTTGAATAGCTGAGAAATATCTCGTTTTGAGACACCCGTCCCAAAATCGATGACATCGATACAGCTTCGTCCATCTTTTAGCTGGACTTCAACTTCAATATAAGGAGCATCGGTCGAATTATGTCGTAATGCATTTCGAATTAAATTAATCAGCACTTGGCGTAATTGTTTTTCATCAAAGAGAATGCTGAGTTGTTCCGTCTGTTTTAGTTGAATACGATGTTTGGCATCGGCAAGATCTTCATTCAGCAAACTTTCCAAGAAAGGGCTGAGCTCAATGATTTGAGGCTCTGTTGGCTTATTGCGTGCCATGGCGAGTGTATCTTGCACAATATTATCAATGCGTTTGGCTTGCTTGCTGATCATGTGAGACAGCATGTTCAGTTGGTGGGTGTCGCTGTCTTTTAATAAACTATTGGCCTGTACAATAGCCGCCAATGGATTGCGAATTTCATGGGCAATACTGGCAGAAAGTTGACCCAAGGCGGCCAGTTTGAGCTGTTGAACTTGTTGTGTCAGTTTTTGTGCATCTTTTAAAACTAATAATACCAGGGCTTGTTCTGGTACAAGCAGGTGTTTGACCCGAACATTGATGGTATAGGGGCTCTGTTGTGACTCAAAACTGAACTCTTCACCATCTTCCAGATTGCTGAATTGGATCAATTCAAACAAGTCAGGCTGTAATTTGATCAGTGGTGTCTTTTCCAAAGAGGTCGGCAGATGAATCCCTAACAGGGTATTGGCTGCAGGATTGGTTAAAACAATATGATTGCTTTCATCAAGAACCAAATAGCCGTCTTCAATCTGTTCAAGAATATAGCGGTTAATATTCTGTAGTTGATGAATCTCGATTGACTGATTGAATGTCAGGGTTTCTAAGATTTTAAAGCGTTGTACGGCAATGCGGCCAATGGCATGCACAACGAAAAACAAAAAGGCTAGAAAAATACTATTGCTGAGATGCGTTAAATTATTGGCATCAAAGAAGTCACCTAAAAAGCGTTGGTAAACTACCATGATGACTGCAAATAAAGTAATGATCAGTGAAAGATGTGCATTGAGTAAAATCGCAGAAGAAAAAATAATAATGACATAAAGTAGGCTCAACTGCAGATTAGGGCCACCCGAAGCAAACGTAATTAAACTGAGACCAATTACGTCGATTAGAAAAATAAAAATCAGTTGCTTCGAGGTCTGTATCGGAACAAGCTGTAGTAAAGCGAGCTGAAAGATATTGAATGCGATATAGCAAATTAAAGTATAGAAATATAAAAAGGGGTAAACATAATTACCCGAAAGTTGCTCGGCAGTCAGTAAATAAATTAAAAGCAGGCTAACGGCAATAATAAGCCGATAGCCACTATACCAAACGCCTAACCGATAGATGGTCTGAGAGACCGATGTTGCTATTTTCCCTAACATAGGCGATGACTATTATTCTAGATGTATTAAGGTTTAATGAGGCCATAACGAATCGCAAGATGAGTTAGCTTGACGTCACTGTCAATTGCCAATTTTTCAAAAATACGATAGCGATAAGTATTTACGGTTTTCACGCTGACAAATAGTTTGTCTGCAATTTCTTGTGCACTGATACAATTGACGACCATCATCGCCACTTGCATTTCACGTTCTGACAAGGCATCAAATGGAGATTGCTGGGTATCTGAAAGATAAGAGCTGGCGAGCTGTTCAGCAATATCTGCACTGAAGTATTTTCCGCCCTGCATCACTTTATTAATGGCGCGCACCATTTCTGTAATAGGTGCCCCTTTGGTGATATAGCCTTTTGCACCGGCTTTCAAGAGCAAAGACGGGTAGGGTTCTTCCGCAAGACCACTGACTGCAATCACTTTAGTTTCAGGTACACTTTGCAACAAGCGACGGGTCGTTTCAACACCGCCTATACCTGGCATATTAACATCCAAGAGCACCACTTGAGGGTGTTTCTGACGCACCAAAGCAATCGCTTCTTCCCCCGATTCTGCTTGTCCAATCACCTCTACATCAGGGTGGTCTTCCAACATACGACAAATCCCTGTGCGCACGAGTTCATGATCATCAACAACGAGAACAGTGATCAAGAAGACCTCCTTTTTTTCAAAAAAACTGGTTTTTTGTTACATAAAGCAAAATTAGCTTGCAATGAAACGACAAAATTAGCAATCCTATTCTTCGTTTTTAGCGAATAGTTGTACACAATTGTGTCTATAAAAGCTTTACCCGATTTGTTCAAATGTAAGGCATAATGGTGTTAAGCGCAAATGTGCAGCGTCCTGAGTTGAGTATTGTGTCGTGAAAAATTCTAAAAAATCTATCATGCATGTTTTAAGCATGTCTATCTTGTTGGCCTGGAGCTCAACAAGTTTTGCTGAACTGGTTGTGAATAACAATCCAGCTTCTTCGCGTGTGAGCGGTTCAGCTTCGATGAATTGGTCTGCAAGTGATGCTAGTCAGTTGATGGAAGATGATGATCCGCTAGAAATTAGTCCGCAAGGTTCAACGTCTGTTACCACAACTTTGCGTAATGGTAGTTCGTCAACCATCACCTCTTCAACGGCGCCACAGTCGTCGACACAAATTCGCGATACTTTCGGGTATAGCAGCCAACCTTCAGTCAATGCACGTGCTGCCTTGGTGATGGATGCACAGACCGGCGAGGTGCTGTACAGTAAAAACAGCAACATGTCGGTTCCAATTGCGTCGATTACTAAATTGATGACTGCTGTGGTGACTGCTGATGCGCGCTTAAACATGTCAGAAGAAATCACGCTGGAATCGATTGATTTCGCTGGTGCAGGTGGCAAGAATTCAAGTTCGACCTTACGCGCGGGCGATACCATGAATCGTGCAGAAGCACTTTTATTTGCTTTGATGAAGTCTGAAAATCCTGCGGCGGCCGCTTTAGCGCGGACTTACCCAGGTGGACGTCCAGCCTTTGTTGCAGCAATGAATGCCAAAGCGAGGCAATTGGGCATGACGTCTACACGTTATGCTGAATCTACAGGTTTAGATCCGCACAATGTTTCATCTGCACGTGATTTAGGGATTCTGGTCAGTACTGCTTCGCAATATGGTTTGATTCGCCAATTTTCAACCACGCCAACCTATGATTTCAATTTAGGTTATCGTGTACTGAAATCAAATAATACCAATGCATTGGTTCGTAATGGTGGCTGGAACATTAACCTGTCAAAAACAGGCTATATCAATGAAGCGGGACGTTGTGTCGTCATGCACACCACGGTGAATTCACGTCCAGCTGTTGTTGTCTTATTGGGTGCACCAAGCTCACAAGCTCGTAATAGTGATGCAACCAACCTATTGACATGGTTAAGCAGTTTGCCAAAACGCGTTTAATCTAGATGAATGTTAAAAAAAGCTCTTCTGTTATGAAGAGCTTTTTTTATGCGTGCTACAAAGAATACAGCTTGTATTCAGATAAAAAAACCAGTTGCGAGCAACTGGTTTTTTTACTTGCAAAGTTATGCTTACATATTTGAAAGAATTGAATCTTTCACTTGATCCATGGTGGCATCAATTGACAGCATCACCGCATCAGCACATTGCTTGATTGCAGTATCTGGGTCTTTTAAGCCATTACCCGTTACGGTACATACGATCACTGAACCCTCAGCAATTTTGCCTGCTTTAAGATCACGGATTGCGCCACCAATTGACGCAGCAGAAGCAGGTTCAACAAACACACCCTCGTACATTGAGAGGAGGCGTTGTGCTTCTAAAATTTCAGCATCAGTCAGTTCATCAAACCAACCTTTAGAATCACGTACCACAGCTTTGGCATGGTTCCAGCTTTGTGGATTACCAATACGAATCGCTGTTGCAACCGTTTCAGGGTTCTCCACTGGTGCACCACGTAAGAATGGCGCAGCACCAGAGGCTTGATAACCCACCATAGTCGGTAAACCTTCTGGTTTAGGACCTGTGAATTGATCTGTCGCAGCATCATAAATCACTTGTTCAAACTGATCTGCTGGCTGGTTGGCAACCGCTTCGGTATAACCCATCCAGTGTGCAGTGATGTTCCCCGCATTACCCACTGGTAAGCAGTGATAATCAGGCGCACGGCCAAGCGCTTCTACGATTTCATAAGCAATGGTTTTTTGACCTTGCAAACGGTAAGGGTTGATTGAGTTTACAATCGTTACTGGTGCCTGATCTGCAACTTCTTTGACCAAACGCATACCATCATCAAAGTTACCGCGGATTTGCATGGTAATCGCACCATACATCATTGCTTGCGCCATTTTACCCATGGCAATTTTGCCTTCTGGGATCAGGACGAATGCTTTAATGCCTGCACGTGCTGCATAAGCCGCTGCCGCTGCCGAAGTATTACCTGTAGAGGCACAGATAATTGCTTTAGAGCCTTCTTCAACTGCTTTGGTCACCGCCATGGTCATACCACGGTCTTTAAATGAACCAGTCGGGTTCAGACCTTCGTATTTCACATAGATTTCGACGTTTTTGCCAATAATACGTGGAATGTTCTCGAGTTTAATTAGTGGAGTATTACCTTCACCTAAAGAAATTGCACGTGTAGTTGCAGACACGGGTAAACGGTCACGGTAACGATCTACAAGACCAGTATAACGATTGGCATTCGACATGATGGTGTTCCAATATAAGGTAGAGAGAAAATCCCTCCCAACCTCCCTTTTCCAAAGGGAGGAGTTCCCCCTCTTTATTGAGGGGTGAGGGGAGATTTAAACTGATTAACTATCGAGCGATTCTAAACGAATTCTTACGATTTCGCCACGAATTGCAGGTAATGCTTGAATTTGTGCAAGTGCTTCATCCATTTTTGATTCAACAATCGGATCTGTCAAAATTACGATTGGAATCAAGTCTTTCAAGCGTGATTGCTGCATGATGGCATCAATACTAATACCAGCACGGCTGAGAATGGTTGTGACATCTGCCAAGACACCGGTCTGATCTTCAGCATTGAGACGAATATAATAACCTGTGGTCATTTCTTCGCGGCTTAAGATTGGCACATTGGTCAGTGCTTCAAAGGCAAGCTGAGGAATAGTACCTGCACCATCTTCGGTATAAGAAATATCACGCACGATATCAATGACATCGGCAACTACAGCTGAGGCAGTTGGGCCTGCACCTGCGCCTGCACCATAATATAAGGTTGGGCCGACCGCATTGGCTTGAACCAATACCGCATTTTTCACGCCATTGACGTTGGCGATGAGCTCTTCCGCAGGGATCAGCGTTGGGTGAACACGTAATTCAATACCGTGTTCGGCACGACGTGCAATACCTAAATGCTTAATGCGGAAACCAAGCTCTTCTGCATATTTAACATCTTGAGCGGTGATTTTGCTGATGCCTTCGGTATAGACCTTATTAAACTGTAATGGAATACCAAAAGCACATGACGCCAGAATGGTAAGTTTGTGCGCAGCATCAATCCCTTCTACATCAAAGGTTGGATCTGCTTCGGCATAGCCCAGTTCTTGCGCTTCTTTTAATACATCTTCAAAAGCACGACCCTTTTCGCGCATTTCAGTCAGAATGAAGTTGCCTGTGCCATTAATGATGCCTGCAAGCCATTCAATATGGTTTGCTGCAAGACCTTCACGAATCACTTTAATAATTGGAATCCCGCCTGCAACCGCTGCTTCATAAGCGATTTGCACGGCATTGTCTTCAGCCGCTTTAAATAATTCATTGCCATGTTCAGCAAGTAAGGCTTTGTTTGCGGTGACAACTTGTTTGCCATGTTTAATGGCTTCCATGATGACTTCATAGGCAGGATGAATCCCTCCCATGACTTCAACCACAACATCAACATCAACTTGACGTACGATGTCCATCAAGTCATCACTTTGTTTGATTCCTTCGAGTTGTAAATCTGGACGTGGACGGCGTGTGCCTACGTGTGTAATTTGAATTTCTCGACCGGTACGGCGTTTAATTTCCGCAGCATTTTCTTGTAGTAATTTAAGGGCTCCACCACCTACAGTACCAAGACCGAGTATCGCCAGACGAACTGGTTTCACGTCACACTCCATTATATTCAATCATTTTAATGAAGCTTGATCATAGCTAAAAAAGTGCGCAGACACTAGGGTCTGTTGTCACTTTATAAATGAATTGCGTTGATGGCTGAAAATCCTTCAGACTAGGCATGAAACGTAGGGAGTGACATTCCCTTGCCAAGTTTCATAACGACGTATGAGGGAGTTTTAGCCACAACCCTGTGGGACAGGGAGATTTTTGGCACTTCTGCGTTATCTTGCGCAACTTTAGCCGTTGCTCATTATTTAGAGAGACTAAATTTCACAATCCATGCCTTGTATCGCCTAAAAATCTCCTCTGTCGCAATCATGGATAAAGTGGTAACAGACCTTATCCCGATCATCTTTAATCTGTCGCCCGAGTCTTTGTTATTTTGCGGTGTTATTTTCGCTTATTTGTTTAAGCGTTGTACGATTTCTTCAGGGGTCATATAGCCACCTAAATACTCACCATCGACGTTATAGATTGCAGGTGTGCCATTGACCCCCATGTTTAAGCCCAATTGATATTGGTCACGTACTGGGTTTTTACATTCTGCCGCCGAAACGGGTAAGCCTTTGGCTGCTTGGTCAAAGGCAGCCTTACGGTCTTGGCTACACCAGATGGCTTGCATGGTTGGCATGAATTGTTCACCACGTGGCCATGCGATGTAACGGACTTCAATGCCTTTGGCATTAATTTCTGCTAAATGTTCATGCAGTTTATGGCAATAAGGGCAGCTCGAATCAGTAAATACATAGATCACATGCTTGGCTTTACCGCCCTGTGCAGGGTAAACAATCAGATCTTCGGTTTTCAGCGCCGCTAAATGTTTTTTATTTTCGGTTGCTTGTAAGGCATCACTGACATTATGCAGTTGTTTGTCGCCTAAACGAACCACATCCCCTTGGATAATGTATTGACCGTCAGCAGTTGCATAAACGGAACCCATGCCTTCGAGGCTGATCCAGTATAAGTTTGGAACTTCAGTTTTCTTCACCGCAAGAATCTTGGCATTGATATTGGCGGTTTTGAAATGTTTTTCTAAGGTAGAGACTAAACGCTGCTGTGCATTGCGCTCATTTAAGGTTGAAGCTTCACCTGTCGCAGGTGCACTTGCTGTGAGTGCATCTTGTTTTTGTGCTGAGTTTTCTTTTGAGCAAGCACTGACTAATAATGTTGATGCTAATGTACAAGCAATTACAAGCTGAGACCGAGTAAACAACATATAGAACCTTTTTTGTACGAATTCATTTGTATAAGGGGCCTAGCATAACAAAAAAAATGAATTACTTCGTTAAATCTTGCATAGGCTCTGTGAACGGAATCAAATTTTAGCGGGCTCCTCGATAAAAGGTGGTTTTATCCCCGTGGGTGGTATTTGCCATGTAACGCCTGCATGCGATGTTGTGCGACATGGGTATAGATTTGTGTGGTGGAAAGATCACTGTGTCCAAGTAACATTTGTACTATGCGCAGATCCGCACCGTGATTAAGCAAGTGGGTGGCAAAGGCATGACGTAGGGTATGCGGGGAGAGCTCTGCTTGGATATTGGCCTGTAAGGCGTAACGTTTAATTGCATACCAGAAATTTTGTCGACTCATGATGCCGCCATGCTGGGTTAAAAACAGGTAATCAGTGTTACTTTTATACAGATGTGGACGTGATTCAACTAAATATTTTTCAATCCAGTCACAGGCAAATTGTCCCAATGGTACGAGGCGCTCTTTATTACCTTTTCCCGTGATTCGTACAAAGCCCTGTTTTAAATTGATCAGTTCCAAACGTAAATTGAGTAATTCGGAAACGCGTAAACCACAGGCATACAGAACTTCAAACATGGCCCGGTCACGTAAGCCTAAAGCTGTGTTGATGTCAGGTGCATTGATCAATGCTTCTACATCTTGTTCAGATAAATCCTTGGGCAAAGCACGTCCAATTTTAGGAGAATGGTGGTTGGCAACCGGATTATCGTCGCGTAGCTTTTGTTCTCTTAAAAACTTATAAAACTGTCTTAACGCAGATAGGCAACGTGCAATTGAGCGTGGGCTTTTACCCGCTTTGGTGAGTGCAATCAGCACATCGGCGATGTCGTCACTGGACCATTGCGGTAATGCTGCTGTTGGATGTAATTCACTACATTGGATCAGATCGGACAAATAGGCATTACGGGTATGTGGGCTCACTGTTTGAGCCACCAGATAATCCCGAAAACCCTGTAAAAAACTCAAATGTTCCGGGATATGGATTGCAGCAGGAATACGTGGCTTTTTATTTAACATAGGATGTTGAAAGCTTGGCTAGGTGAAAATTGGAGGTCAATATTTTGGGCCGAGTATGACCCTGATTTATTTTTGATTGTCTTGCACTGTAAAAGAAAAATGATTTGTTGTCGATCTGTCACAGCGGTAAATGCCACTGAGATTGGTTTTGGTAATTATTCTCATTTGCTTGTATACTAGCAAAAAAGGGTTAAGGGTTAGAAGCGGTGCGATTGTCAGCATTAAAAGTCAAGCAAACAGCGATGATTACCAAAGTCAATCGCGTGGTCGATGAGACAGAACAGCCAGATTTAGTTGCAGTTCGTTTAGAAAGTTTAGGCTTTGTGCCGGGTACGCAAGTACAGGTGGTTACCAAGGGGGTCTTTGGTGGAGATCCAATTCTAATCCAGCTCGGTTTTACGCGTTTTGCGTTACGAAAAGCGGAAGCGGATAAAATTGAAATTCAACTTGAAGGAGCACCTGCATGAGTGATGCGTTACGTGTTGCCCTTGTGGGAAATCCAAACTGTGGTAAGACATCTTTATTTAACCATTTAACCGGTACACGCCAAAAAGTTGCCAACTATGCGGGTGTCACCGTTGAACGCAAAGTCGGGCATTTTCAGCTCCCTTCTGGAAAAGCAGTGCGTGTCCTGGATTTGCCAGGCACCTATAGCCTTCAGGCCACCAGTCCTGATGAAGAAATTACCCGTGATGTTTGTCGAGGTAAAATTGCGGAAGAAGGGCAACAAGATGCTTTTTTGTGTGTGGTGGATGCAACTAACTTAAAACTACATCTTGGTTTGGTGCTGGAAATTATTGAGTTGGGTCGCCCTATCCTTGTGGTTTTGAACATGATGGATGAGGCACGTCGTCGTGGTATCCAGATCAATACGCAAAAGCTTTCTGAGCGTCTTGGCGTACCAGTGGTTGAAACGGTTGCAGTACGCAGTTCAGGTATCGAAAATTTATTGCATGCTCTTGATCAAGGCAAGTATGCGATTCCTCAGACTGAACTCAGTGGTCTGGCAGGCAGTTCACATCAAAAAATTGAAGCGATTTTTAAAGATGTCGTGAACTTTGTTGATCAGGAAGACAAGCGTACCGATTTTCTGGACAAGATTTTTTTACATCCAGTGTTGGGCTTGTTGAGTCTGGCGATCATGATGTTTATCGTTTTCCAAGCGGTGTTTTCATGGGCTGAACCATTTAAGGGCGCAATCGAAGATGGTGTGGTGCCTTGGTTGGGCGAATGGTTGACAGAAACGATTAGCCATCCTGTACTACAAAGTTTATTGGTTGACGGTGTGCTGGCTGGTGCAGGAACCGTGATTGCGTTCTTACCGCAAATTTTAATTTTATTCTTCTTTATTCTGGTTCTGGAAGAATCTGGTTATCTGCCTCGTGCGGCATTTTTACTGGATAAGTTAATGTTTAAAGCAGGGTTAAGTGGTCGTTCTTTTATCCCGTTGTTATCGAGTTTTGCCTGTGCAATTCCAGGGATTATGGCAACCCGTAGTATTAGTGATCCACGTGATCGTTTTACCACGATCATGGTTGCACCTTTGATGACCTGTTCTGCGCGCTTACCTGTTTATGCCCTGTTGATTGGTGCATTTATTCCAAGTGAAACCGTACTGGGTATTTTCAATTTACAAGGTCTTGTACTGTTTGGTTTATACATGGCTGGTATTGTGAGTGCGCTGTGTGTTGCGTTTGTGATGAAGTTTTTGCAAAAAGACAAAACACAGCATGCGTTGCTGATGGAGTTACCAAGTTACCGTTTCCCTGATATGAGAAGTGTTGCAATTGGTCTATTAGAGCGCGCAAAAATTTTCTTACGCCGCGTTGGTGGCATTATTGTGGCATTGACGATCATTTTGTGGTTCCTGTGTACCTTCCCGCAAGCACCGGAAGGGGCGACACAGCCTGCGATTGATTATAGTCTGGCGGGGATGCTTGGGCATTTATTGCATCCAGTTTTTGCCCCCTTAGGTTTTAACTGGCAAATTGTAGTGGCATTGATTCCAGCCATGGCGGCACGTGAAGTTGTAGTTGCTGCTTTGGGCACAGTCTATGCCTTATCAGGAGCAGATGATGATGCTGTTGCGCAAGGTTTGACGCATCTGATCAGTGCGGATGGCTCGGGTTGGTCCTTAGCAACAGGCTTGTCATTATTGGTTTGGTTTATCTATGCGCCACATTGTTTAGCTACTTTAGCAACGGTACGCCGTGAAACAGGTTCATGGAAGCATGTGGCAGTCATGACGGTATATCTGTTTGGTTTGGCTTATTTAATGTCGTTCTTCACCTACCAAATTGCATCACGCATTTGGGGCTAAGAAAACTCACCTCTCTTTAAAAAGGGAGGAAACCATTGGAGAGAGGCTTATGTTTGAGTACTTGATTGTTGCTGTGTTGGTGCTGTGGAGTGCTGTTGTAGTCTTTAAGAAGGTGTTTCCTCAAACAGCAAGTTCAGTATTTCTAGCTCTGTCAAACCTTTGCCAGCGGTTAGGTTGGCAACGTTTGGCAACGTGGTTAAAACCTAAAATGGCAGTGGGCTGTGGTGGTGGTTGCGGTTGCTCAACCGATGAGGCTGAAACCAAAAAGCCAGAAACTATTCAAACGGTCAAATGGCGTTAATATTAAAAAGATTGCCCATCATTTGATGGGCAATCTTTTTGGAATAAAAAAAAGCTAACTTCATACAAATCATTTAGCTTAAACACAAATGATTGTATTGGCTTAGGACGATTGCTGACATCATTTCCTCTAGTTTTGTACATCAATATTTATAAAAACGGATTATCACGGTGTTCATGTCTTATCTTGCTGGATTTATGCTTATCGTGAGAGTGCTGAATTTAAATGCTGGTAACAGGGCTTTAAGCCTGTGGATTAGGGGGGCTTGGTTTTATTAGGGATTCGCTTTTTTATATAGATTTAAGTTTTTACGCACGGACACAAAAAAGATTGAATAAAACTAAAACTGAAAAAGCATTTAAAACAGTAAAGTGCTAACATTTTTGCCATTCTGTGATCTGCAAAAAATGGGGCAAAAATGTTAATACAGCGTGGCGGGTTGAAAGTTGTGGCTGGCTTGGGAATTTCGGGGGTGTCGGCGGTTAACTTTCTGCATGAGCAAGGCTACCAAGTTGCAGTAACAGACTCGCGTGCGACTCCGCCGGGCCATGATCAAATTCCTTCAACTGTACGGACCAGTTTTGGCAAATTAGATACGGAACTGTTATTACAAGCAGAAGAAATCATTCTCAGTCCAGGGCTTGCACCGCAACTTCCGGAAATTCAGCAAGCGATTGAAAAAGGCATTCCAGTGGTTGGCGATATTCAATTACTACGCCGTGCCACAGAAGTTCCCATTGTTGCGATTACAGGCTCAAATGCAAAAAGCACCGTTACCACCTTAATGGGGTTGATGGCGCAAGAAGCGGGTAAAAAGGTTGCTGTGGGGGGGAATCTCGGACGTCCTGCATTGGATTTACTCAAAGACAAGCCAGAACTACTAATTTTAGAGCTATCAAGCTTTCAACTTGAAACCACATCACATTTGAATGCAGAGGTTGCTGTGGTGTTGAATATGAGTGAAGACCATCTGGATCGTCATGGTGATATGCTGGGCTATCACAAGGCCAAACACCGTATTTTCCAAGGCGTGAAAAAAGTGGTGTATAACCGTGATGACAACCTGAGTCGCCCTTTAGTTCCTGATGCAACAGCGATGCAAAGCTTTGGTTTGAATGCCCCAGACCTAAATCAGTACGGCGTGTTGCGCGATGCGGATGGCAGTATGTGGTTAGCGCGTGGCCGTGAGCGTTTACTTAAGACCTCTGAAATGTATATTCAAGGCATGCACAACGTTGCCAATGCTTTGGCGTGTTTGGCATTGGGTGAGGCGATTGGTTTGCCAACGGCATCTATGCTAGAAACCTTAAAGCATTTTAAAGGATTGGAACATCGTTGCGAGTATGTCGACACAATTGATGGTGTGCGCTATTACAATGATTCTAAAGGTACCAATGTCGGTGCAACCCTGGCCGCGATTGATGGCTTGGGGGTAGCAATTGAAGTGAAAAAAGGTAAGCTGGCTTTGATTTTAGGTGGTCAAGGCAAAGGTCAAGACTTTAAACCTTTGCGTGAAGCCATTCAGAAATATGTGAAATCTGTTATTTTGATTGGTGAAGATGCAGCGGTGATTGAGCAAGCGATTCAGGGTGCGACAGCCATTCAGCATGCACAGAGTTTAAAAGAAGCGGTGGCATTGGCACAGAAAAATACGCAAGCTGAAGATGTCGTATTGCTCTCACCAGCGTGTGCCAGCTTTGATATGTTTAAAAGTTACAATGATCGTGGACAGCAATTCGTGGCATGCGTCCATGCGTTGAATGACAAGAACAACTAGGAACAGAATTATGGCGGATTTAGCCCCAAATACGGTGCAAAAGATTTCGCAATTGCTCAATCGTTTGCCCAAGCTGCCCGCAGAAATGACGGCACGAAATATTCTGATCTTTTGTGTGATTGCATTACTGTGTTTCGGTTCGGTCATGGTCGCGTCGGCTTCAATGCCCTATGCGGAATATATTCATGAAAGCCCATTTTATTTCCTGATTCGTCACGGCATTTCAATTGTCGTGGCAGCGGTGGTCGCATTCCTGACGTATCGGGTGTCATTGAATCTGTGGTTTAAAAATGCCTTTCCATTATGGCTCATTACTATTGTGTTGCTATTGGCGGTGTTGGTGGTGGGTTCCGAAGTGAACGGGGCGCATCGTTGGATCAAGGTCGGTGGTTTTACCTTGCAGCCGACTGAAATTGCCAAGATTGTGATGGCGATTTTCACTGCAGATTACGTGGTACGCCGTGCTAAAGAGGTGCGAACGCACTGGAAAGGTTTATTGCGTCTGAGTGGTGTGATGGCTTTAACCGTGGGGTTTATCGTAGCCGAGCCTGACTTGGGGGCAACCGTCGTTATCGTGTTAATGATGGTGGGGGTGTTCTTCTTGGCGGGGGCACCTGCCACGCAGTTCTTGATCATGCTGGGTGCAATCTTTGCAGGTGTCAGTGCACTGATTATCTTTGAACCGTTCCGTTTCCAGCGTTTGATTTCATTTACCAACCCATGGGCTGATCCATTGGGTGTGGGTTATCAGCTTTCCAATGCCTTGATGGCCTTTGGTCGTGGTGAATGGTTTGGAACTGGCTTGGGTCATAGTGTGCAGAAGCTTTCTTATTTGCCTGAAGCCCATACCGACTTTATGCTGGCGGTTTTAGGGGAAGAGTTCGGTTTCTTTGGTGTGACGGTGGTGATGCTGCTGTCTTTTACCATGTTGGCTTGTTGTATTCGTATTGGTCATCGTGCTTTACAGCATAATTATTTACGTGCTGGTTATTTGGCCTACGGGATTAGCATCATTTTCCTGATGCAGATTCTGGTAAATGCGGGCATGAACATGGGGCTAATGCCAACCAAAGGTTTGACTCTGCCTTTCATTAGTTATGGTGGTACATCATTGATGATGTGTGCTGCGATGATCAGTTTAATCCTGAAAATTGATGCATCGACACAAGAGCTGAACCCTGTGAAAGAAGAGTCGAATTTCTAGGATATTCAAACAAATAAAAAAGCCCTGTCATGATGCAGGGCTTTTTTATTGCTTATAAATAGGTACCAGTTAAATGAATGCCTTTCGGAATTAAATTCACATCCCACTGCTGCACGGCCTGTTGTAGCATGATACGTGGCTGATCCAGTTCAACAGATGCTTGTCCCAAAGCTAGAATAGCCTGATGCAGAAGTTCGGGCGCTTGGCTGATATCAAGGGCTTGTGCCAGATTTTGTTTAGACAGTTTTTGGCCCTGATCATTCATAGCCAGCGGGAGATGCATATAACTTAGGGCAGGATAATTGAGTAAAGACCCTAGCCAGATTTGTCGAGCTGTATTGTTGAGTAGATCTGCACCACGCACCACATGGGTAATGCCTTGCAGATAATCATCGACCACCACTGCCAATTGATAGCTGATAATGCCATCACGACGCTTTAATACAAAATCACCAAGCTCATGCTGTAAGTTAGAACATTGTCGACCTTGTAAACGGTCCTCAAAACAAATCTGTTGATCAGTAACCTTTAAGCGAATCGCTTGATCAGTAAACGCTAAATTTAAATCGCGGCAAGTCCCGGCATAGATATGATTGGAACCCAGCATTTTACGGGTACATTGGCAGGCATAAATCGCATCGAATTGCTTGAGTTGCTCAAGCACCTGCTCATAGATCTCGAAACGATCTTTTTGAAAAATAATCTCTGCATCGGGTTCAAATTGAAAGGCATCGAGACATGCGAGAATATGTGTTTCGCTATCGGGATAAATGCGGGGGATATCGGTATCTTCAATTCGAACCAGCCAGTGGCCGTGATGGGCTTTGGCATCGCAATAACTGGCAACTGCGGTGAGCAGGGAGCCAAAATGCAAGGGGCCGGTTGGCGATGGCGCAAATCGTCCTATATAAGACATAAAGATTAAATGGTCGTGTGTTTTTAATCTTCCCCCAGACCCCTCCTTTATAAAGGAGGGGAGTACTCGAACATTATAAGTTTCTAAATTCTCAGTACTCCTCCCTTTTTAAAGGGAGGTTGGGAGGGATTATTAACCGTTGTTTTGCTTTTCTTTGATTTCAGCCAAAGTTTTGCAATCGATACATAATGTTGCAGTTGGACGAGCTTCTAAACGACGTAAGCCAATCTCGATACCACACGTTTCACAGAAACCATAGTCTTCGTTTTGAATCGCTTCAATCGATTGTTCGATTTTACGAATGAGTTTACGTTCACGATCACGTGTGCGTAGCTCAATTGCAAATTCTTCTTCTTGCGTCGCGCGGTCATTGACGTCTGGCAATGCGCTCGATTCGTCCTGCATCGTATTTAAAGTACGATCAACCTCAGACATTAACTCTGCTTTCCAGGCATTTAAAATTTGGCGGAAATGCTCAAGTTGTCCTTCAGACATATATTCTTCATTTTTCTTCGGCTGATAAGGGGCAATTCCAAACAGACTAGCAGTTGTACCACCTTCTGAAGCCTTCGGTTTGGTTTTACGGACACGTTTCGCCGATTTCAGATCATCAATCACTTCTGTCGGTTCGTCCAAGACTTGATTTTGGTTGTCATTCGCCATATAGGGCATTCCTCATCTTACACGTACTATCTATACGCAAAAAATATGGTGATATGCAAGTGTTTTTATAGAAACCTGAGATGGTTTTTCCCATCAAGGGTCGACATCATATAGAGTTTTTGAGCAAGATGGTAGTCATTGCCGTCTAGATTTTGTGAGAATTCGACAATGTAATTTGTAATCAAAAGTTTTAGGAACTGCTGCTATTTCAGCCATGCATTGTGTTATAGGCTAAAACAACATAAACAAGGCATGAAATACAGACAATGGCGATTCCCTTGTCAAGTTTCATAACGCAGTTTAGGGATGTTTTAGCCATAACCCTGCGGGGCAGGGAGATTTTTTGTCGCTACGATGTTAGGTTTTGTTTACTGAGAATGACTAAGCTTCACAAAACCTGCCTTGTACCGTCTAAAAAATATCCTCTGCCACAAGCATCTGTGAAATGTCAGCAGTCCCTAATCATATCCCAGAACTTCGGAACTGTTCATTCGTTGCGAAGTGGGTAAGCGATAGACCTGAGTTTCCAATTCACCATTGGCTTTGAGACGAATAAAGCGATAGCCCGGATGTTCTTCATCCAGAGCAAATTTATCACTCTTTGGCTTGAATTGAATACAGGTTGACGGCGTGGATAAAAACTCAATCCCTTGCCATGTATTAATCGAATCCTGATGCACATGACCGCAGACAATTGCTTTGACGTTGGAAAAGGGCTGGATCGTTTCCAGTAGGTCAGATGAGTTTTTGAGTTTGTGCTGATCTATCCATGCTGACTGCATCGCAAAAGGATGGTGATGACAAGCAATAATCACATGACGATCAGGGTATTGAATCAACAACTGGGTGAGTTGCTGTAATTGTTGCTCAGCAATTTTACCGTCAATACGCTTGGGCTGTGCACTATTCAATAAAATAATGCACCATTGCCCTAATTCAATCACGGTTGGCTGTGCCTGATCTGCTTCATGAAATGGGAAATGCGAGACATCGTCATGATTGCCTGGTGTCTGGAAAAAGGGGATTCCCAGGCTTTGCATATGCTGGACATAGCGCTTATAGGTTAATGGGGTTGGTGATTGTGCCAAGTCCCCAGTATGTACAATCAGGTCAATATGAGGGTGTTGTTGGCGCATCAAGTCGATTACAGCATGAAAACTTTGTTCGGGCTGCATGCCGACAAATTCTAAATGGGGATACTCGAGTAAATGTGTATCAGTAATCTGTATCATCACAAAATCTTGTTGCGATAATGATGAGACTTGGAAAGTCACCGTCTTTAGCCCCTTCAGATTTTTATCTTTGTTGTATATGTTGAGACAGCCACTGCAATGCCATGATTACAGGTGCGTTTCTCAACCGCCCGTTATTTAATAATGCTTCTAATGCGGAATAATCAAATAGATGGAGTTGAATATTTTCACCCTCATCCGGCATTCCAAAAATGCCCCCGTCTTTTGGTAAATCAACTTCTGCAACATATAAATGAAAAAATTCAGAGCATGCACCAGCAGAAGGGTAGAAGCTAAATAAATGTTTTAATGTCGTGATCTCACAGCCTGATTCTTCAAGACTTTCACGGCGGATACAGTTTTCAGGAGATTCATCTCCATCGAGTACCCCTGCAATAATCTCGAGTTGCCATGGAGAAACAGGATCATTCAACGCACCGACACGGAATTGCTCAATCAATGCAAAACGTTGTTGTTGGTCATTATAAAGTAAAACGCCCGCAGCTTCTGGACGATGAACCAATTCACGTTGAATTAAAGTTGAATAATCTTCTCGGTAAAATAACCGGTGTTTTAAACTCACTTTCTCAACTTGAATAAACCCTCGAAATAGAGGCTCTCGAGATTCTATCGTTACGTCGGTTGCTGAGTAGCTGGCGTGGTCAAGAATAGTCATCTTCAATCAGGATGAGATTGTACATATCTCATCCTAACCGAGAATGATTCGCAGGAAAATCTTTTTTTAGTCGATTTACACTTTGTGGTACAATTTTTGACCATGTTCCTGATAAGCGGTTTTCATGGCATTGAGACCTGCTTCAACTTCTGTTTCAGCATCGTTTGACTGCTTGGCATTGTGTTGATTTTGCGCATAATCTCGCACATTCTGTGTGATTTTCATGGAACAGAATTTGGGTCCGCACATGGAACAGAAATGTGCCGACTTATGGGCTTCTTTTGGCAGCGTTTCATCATGCATGCTACGTGCTGTATCAGGATCCAGACTTAAATTGAACTGATCATCCCAACGGAATTCAAAGCGTGCTTTGGATAAGGCATTATCACGTACTTGTGCCCCCGGATGGCCTTTGGCCAAGTCAGCGGCATGTGCGGCAATCTTATAGGTGATGATGCCATCTTTGACGTCTTTTTTATTGGGTAAGCCCAAATGCTCTTTGGGTGTGACGTAACATAACATGGCTGTGCCGTACCAACCGATCATTGCCGCCCCAATCGCAGACGTAATATGGTCATAGCCGGGGGCGATATCGGTGGTCAGTGGTCCAAGCGTATAGAACGGTGCTTCTTTACAGACTTCAAGTTGCAGATCCATATTTTCCTTAATCATATGCATTGGCACATGCCCCGGACCTTCAATCATCACCTGCACATCGTGTTCCCAAGCGCGATGGGTGAGTTCGCCTAGGGTTTTTAGTTCACTAAACTGCGCTTCATCATTGGCATCTTGTACACAGCCTGGACGTAGACCATCACCTAAACTGAAGGATACGTCATAGGCTTTCATGATCTCGCAGATTTCATCAAAATGGGTGTACAGGAAGTTTTCTTGGTGATGTGCCAGACACCATTGCGCCATAATCGAACCGCCCCGAGAGACAATCCCTGTCAGACGATTCGCTGTCATGGGTACATAACGCAGTAATACACCTGCATGGATCGTAAAATAATCCACGCCTTGTTCCGCTTGTTCAATCAGGGTGTCTTTAAAGATCTCCCAAGTGAGGTCTTCAGCCACACCATCGACTTTTTCCAAAGCTTGGTAGATCGGAACGGTCCCGATTGGAACAGGGGAGTTGCGGATGATCCATTCTCGGGTTTCATGGATATTCTTACCTGTTGATAAGTCCATGATGGTGTCAGCGCCCCAACGGGTTGCCCAGGTCATCTTCGCGACCTCTTCATCAATGGAGGAGCCAAGCGCAGAGTTGCCGATATTGGCATTGATCTTCACCAGAAAGTTACGACCAATAATCATGGGTTCGCATTCTGGATGATTGATATTGGCTGGGATAATGGCACGACCAGCAGCGACTTCCTGACGTACAAACTCAGGGGTAATTTCTGTTAAATTCTGCGCCCCGAAATTTTGACCTGCATGTTGACGCATATCCACACCCTCACCTTGGCGCTGGTTTTCTCGAATCGCAATATATTCCATTTCAGGGGTAATAATACCCTGCTTGGCATAATGCATTTGTGTCACGTTTTTGTTTGCTTGTGCGCGGCGTGGGTTTTGAATATGAGCAAAACGAATGTCAGCAGTACGGATATCTTTTAAACGGGCTTGGCCAAACGCAGAACTCAGACCAGAAAGTACATCGGTATCTTGACGTTCTTCAATCCATGCTTGACGGACCAAGGGTAAGCCTTTATTTAAGTCGATCTGTACATTTGGATCGGTATATACCCCAGAGGTATCATAGACCATGACGGCTGGGTTGTGTTCACCCCCTAAGCCCGTCGGTGTTTCGGTTAAGCTGATTTCACGGAAAGGCACCTGGATATCAGGGCGAGAACCTTCAACATAAACCTTGCGGGATGCAGGTAAAATACGGGTTAAATCTTTAGCGTCTTGCTCATGTTGAGCGGAGATGTCAGCAGGGGAAAGATTCGTTAATTGGTTCATGGCATGATCCTTATGTATGGCATTAACGAATCAAGCACGACCAAAAACAATGGCGGATTTATCTCTATGATAAATAAAGGCTAAGTTTTTGCTGGGCTTGATTCCTACGCAGGTGTTAACCTGATCAGGTTCAACGGTACTCATCTTTAAATCAGGTGATTAAGATAATCTCAGCAGTTGATTAACTGCGCTCCGTCAAGCTAGGCATTTAGACTAACAGATTTTTTAGTTTTTGTTGTATCAATTCATGCTCATCTCTCAGCAGCAAATCCATGCTATTGTCATAAAACTTTCATCATTTCTATGTTCTAATCACCAATCATTTTTTCCATGTGTCTAGTGGAGGCATACTGTGAGCCCAAGCAATCCTGTGTTAAGTCATCATATTTCTTCACAATTTAATGAAGACTTGCAAGATGTGCATACCAAGTTTATGACCATGGGGGGATTGGTAGAGCAGCAAGTTGCTAACTCAATTCATGCTTTATTAGACACAGATGCTAATTTAGCGATAGATGTTCAGTTCAAAGACAATGCGGTAAATCAGTTTGAGCGTGATATTGATGAAGGTTTAACCTTAATTCTTGCACGCCGTCATCCTGCCGCGATTGATTTACGTATGGTCATTGCAATGAGTAAGGCCAATACAGATTTGGAACGTATCGGTGATGAAGCTGCAAAAATTGCCCGTATTGCACAAAACCTTTGTGAAGAAGGTGAGTCGCCACGTGGTTATATGGAAACACGTCATATTGGTAATCAGGTTCGTGTCATGATTCATGATGCATTAGATGCATTTGCTCGTTTAGATGTTGAACAAGCGTTGAAAGTAGTAATGGCGGATGTCGATATTGACCGTGAATATCAATCGGCGACACGGACCTTAATGACTTATATGATAGAGGACCCTCGTCATATTGCACGCGTGATTAATGTCATGTGGGTACTGCGCTCCTTGGAACGTATTGGCGATCATGCCCGTAACATTTCAGAGCAAGTGATTTATATGGCGAAAGGGATGGATGTACGTCATACCAGCATCGAAGAAATTGAACAGAAAGTACATCAAAAATAAGCGTAAAAATAAAATAACTTTAGACCGCCCGATACCGGGTGGTTTTTTATTTATAGGGTATACAAATAAAAAAATCCCAGACTTCGGGGGAAAGTCTGGGAGAGAAATATCATGCGTTACGTGAGATATCAACGTATCTCTTTGTCCTTCTGCATACAACTATAGGCTGAGCTGATGGATGTGTCATGTAGACAACTGTGTATACTCTGTAAGGCTTTATTACTTATGTAAATATCACGTAAAAAGAGAGCCGTTTTCAGCTCTCTTTCTATCGTAAGTTAAACCGAGTTACTTATTTCTCTTCGGTCCAGCCTTCAGCTTTTTCGACGCTTTCATCGTTATTGAAAAACTTCTCGCGCTGTTCTTCAAGAAACTTTTTCGCATCCGGTTCAAACACGTTTAAGCGTTTTTCATTAATGAGCGTGGTTTGGTGTTTTAACCATTCCTGCCATGCCTGTTTGGAAACCGTTTCAAATAACTCTTGGCCCTTGGCTCCAGGGAAGGGAGCAAAGTCTAAACCTTCAAGTTCTTGTTTGTATTTACGGCAAAAGACTTGTCTAGTCATTGTAGATCCTTAAACGTATAGCTGTTCTAGGCGAGTATGCGCACGAGCAATCGCAGCTTCGACTTGTTTTGGTGAGGTACCACCAATGTGATCGCGGGCGTTGACAGAAGCTTCTAGCGTGAGTGCTTTATCAAAAACATCTGCTGTAATTAAATCAGAGAATTGTTGGAGTTGTTCGAGGGTGAGTTCAGATAGATCTTTTTCTTCTGCCACGCCTAAAGCCACTGCTTTACCGACAATTTCATGCGCATCACGGAATGCAACACCTTTTTTCACAAGGTAGTCGGCCAGATCAGTTGCGGTGGAGAAGCCACGCAACGCGGCTTCACGCATGATTTCGATATTTGGAACCAAAGCAGGCACCATATCGGCAAAGGCCATCAATGAACCACGAACGGTATCAATTGCATCAAACAAAGGTTCTTTGTCTTCCTGATTGTCTTTATTGTATGCTAAAGGTTGACCTTTCATGAGGGTCAATAGGCTGATTAAGTCACCAAATACACGGCCTGACTTACCACGAACCAGTTCTGGAACATCTGGATTTTTCTTCTGTGGCATGATGGATGAGCCGGTGCAGAAGCGATCTGGAATGTTGACGAATTTGAATTGAGCTGAAGTCCATAGAATCAGTTCTTCTGACATGCGTGATAAATGCATCATGATTAAAGACGCCGCTGCGTTAAATTCAATGGCAAAATCACGATCTGAGACCGCATCCAGCGAGTTTTCTGAAACGGCTTCAAAACCCAGTAATTCTGCAGTATAGGCGCGATCAATCGGATAGGTGGTGCCTGCCAATGCCGCTGAGCCGAGCGGCATACGATTGACACGTTTACGACAGTCTTGCAAACGCTCAGTGTCGCGCACTAACATTTCAAACCATGCCAATAAATGATGGCCGAAAGTGACGGGTTGGGCAGTTTGTAAATGGGTAAAGCCGGGCATGATGGTGTTGGTATTGTTGCTGGCTAAGCTGAGTAAGCCTTTTTGTAAGCGAAGTAATAAGCCTAGGATGTCATCGATCTCATCGCGTAAATATAAACGGATATCAGTGGCAACCTGGTCGTTACGGCTACGGCCCGTATGTAATTTTTTCCCTGTAATGCCAATTCGTTGAGTCAAACGAGACTCAATGTTCATATGTACGTCTTCTAAATCAATGCGCCATTCGAAATTGCCTGCTTCGATTTCTGCTTTAATCGTGCTTAAACCTTGGATAATGTCGTCACGTTCAGCTTCAGTCAGCACTCCGACTTTAGCAAGCATGGTGGCATGTGCAATCGAACCTGCAATATCTTGTTTATAAAAACGTTGGTCAAATTGCACAGATGCGGTAAATTCTGCAACAAAAGCATCAGTTGCTTCAGAGAAGCGACCGCCCCACATTCCAGAGGTTTGATTCGGGCTGGCTGAAGAAGAGGATTGAGAAGATGTGGTCATGGCGGCTCAGCAAAATAAAAAAGAGTATAGCAAATCCAAACGCAGTTGCCGAAACTCGACGTAAGAAGTTATCGCAAACTCGTCAGGGGGGAAATCCATCAGGCTCCTATTTTTTTACGAAAATTGGGCAATGGCAACACTTATTAGAATTAATTGTTGCCAGTAATGTTCTGGCGATGGTACTGGCATTGGCGGAAGCAAGGTCGTGGCAGGCTTTGGAGGGTGTTCGTGTCTTGCAATATATGTTTTTTATTAACTGGGTGATTTTATCATTTTCGGCATTGGTCGATTATTTTCAGGACTTCTTTGCCAAGTTTAGTCAAAAGGTCGCTCTGGTTCTGGGTTTTATTCTGCTGCAACTGATTGTCCTGTTCACCACCTGTGTTGTGAATATTCTGCAATATTGGGTCACACGTTCTGGAGCATTTTCTGAAGAGATTTTATTTCAGGGCACCAGCTTGCACTTAGGTTATGGGGTGTTGCTGGGTGCTTTCTGCATGCGCTATTTATACATGCGTGAGCAGTGGATGAATCAGCAATATAGCGAGTTGAATGCCCGAATTCAGGCAATGCAGGCACGTATTCATCCACATTTTTTGTTTAATAGTTTAAATAGTGTGGTGAGTTTAATCACGATTGACCCTGATAAAGCCGAAAATATGCTGATCAACTTATCCCGGCTGTTTAGAGCCAGTTTTCAGGAACTGAAGCTGGTGAGTCTGGCCGAGGAAATTGATTTGTGTCAGCACTATTTAAGTATAGAAAAAATGCGTTTAGGCGCGCGTTTAAATGTAGAATGGAATATACAGGCAACTCCCATCGAATTAAAACGGGTCACGATCCCACTATTAACATTGCAACCTTTGCTTGAGAATAGTATTTTTCATGGAGTGGAAAAAGTTTTGCAGCCTTCAACCATTAGCGTATTGGTTGAAATATTGCAAAATCAAGTCAGTATAGTCATTACTAACCCTTATTCTCACGATACAATAAAATCGAGAAAAGGAAATGGTATTGCGATCGAGAATGTGGAGCAGCGCTTGAAGGCCTATTATGGGCAAACGGTCAAGTTTCAGATTTACGGGGGAGTGTCGTTATATACGACGGTGGTGAATTACCACTATCAAGTAAAATAATAAGTCCGGTTAACCATAAAAATGATGGATGAAGTTAACGGTGACAAGGAGAAGAGGATGAGAGTTCTGATTGCTGATGATGAGCCTCTCGCAGTAGAGCGGTTGTCACGTTTGGTGACCCAAATGGGACATGAAGTCATTGCGACGGCGCATCATGGTCAGGATGTGCTAAATCATATTGAAAATGACTCACCTGATGTCGTTTTATTAGATATTCAAATGCCTGGCATGAATGGTTTGGAATGCGCTGAACAACTCAGTCAGCTCAATCCTCGCCCTGCCATTATTTTTTGTACGGCATATGATCAACATGCATTGGAAGCATTTAAATTTCAAGCACAAGGATATTTACTGAAACCTGTTGCACTACAAGACTTACAACAGGTGTTTAATCATTTAACCCAACTTACACAAGCACAAATGACTGGTTTACAACAACAAGACGATATGTACGAGACCAAGGCTCAACGCCATCAAATTGCTGCGAAAACTTATCGCGGGGTAGAACTGATTCCATTGGAAAATGTTTATTACTTTTTAGCAGACCAAAAATATGTCACTGTGCGTCATAAAAATGGCAGTGTATTGATTGATGAAACACTAAAAGATTTAGAGCATGAATTTGCAGATCGCTTTATTCGGATTCATCGTAATGCGTTGGTCTCGCTTGATTATCTGGAAGGCTTGGAACTGGTTGCAGCAGGACAGTATCAGGTACGTTTACGTGAACTGGAAGAACGCTTGTCGGTTAGTCGTCGCCATTTGCCAAGTTTAAGAGAGTGTATGCACCAATTGTAAATCGTGCTATTCCGGTGAATGAATCAGCACATTATGATTTTTTACTTGCAATTTTAGGCGAGCAAGTTAAGTTGGGAGCAATTGCTTTGATCCAGACCTCACTTGAATTTATGAAAACCTTAAAAATTGCCACCCGCCAAAGTCCGCTTGCATTGTGGCAGGCTGAGCATATTCGCGCTCGTTTAAATGCGCTTTATCCGGATTTAACGGTAGAGCTGGTTAAGTTTGTGACACAGGGTGACAAGATTCTGGATACACCATTGGCAAAAATTGGTGGTAAGGGATTGTTTGTCAAAGAACTAGAAGCTGCCTTGCTGGATGGTCGTGCAGATTTGGCGGTGCATTCGATGAAAGATGTACCCATGCACTTGCCAGAAGGACTAACTTTGGCTGTGATCTGTGAACGAGAAGATCCGTTGGATGCATTTGTTTCCAATCGCTATCAGCATTTTGATGAGCTGCCGCAAGGAGCTAAGGTTGGCACTTCAAGCCTGCGTCGTAAATGTCAGATTTTACAGCAGCGTCCAGATTTAGAAATTATCGATTTACGCGGTAATGTGGGGACGCGTTTATCTAAGCTGGATGATGGTTTATACGATGCCATTATTTTAGCCAGCGCAGGTCTAAAACGTTTAGGTTTGGCTGACCGTATTCGTCATTGTTTAGCACCCGTATTGAGCTTGCCTGCGGTGGGTCAAGGCGCACTTGGCCTAGAATGCCGTGCAGATGATGGAGCACTATTAGAATTGATCCAGCCCTTACAACATGCAGAAACGTCGATCTGTGTCCGTGCAGAACGTGCCTTTAATGCCTATCTAGAAGGTGGCTGCCAAGTCCCGATAGCAGGTTATGCGACTTTGGTCCATGATCAATTACAGATTGAAGGGCGTGTTGGTAGTGTTGATGGTAAGACTTTGCTGAAAGAGCAATTGGTCGGTACAGCAGCAGATGCTGAACAATTGGGTGAGCAACTTGCACAACGCTTATTGGCGCAGGGTGCAGGGGAATTGCTCAAAGCACTGTATTAATGCTGTTTATCAATACACGACCTGATCAGCGTGCATCTGCTTTAACCCAGGCGCTGGATCAAGCGGGGTATCAGGTCGAAGCCCTACCTTTGCTGGAATTAGTGGCTGAGCCTTTTTCCAATGTTTTACAACAGCTTTATCTGGAGCTGAGCCATGTTCAGGCGGTTGTTGTGGTGAGTCCGACAGCCGTTGATATCGGGATGCGCTATTTACAGCAAGCAGGTATAGCACTGGATCAGCTTAAACATATTCAATGGATTGCGGTTGGGCAAGCGACCGCGCAGGCATTGGCTCGATTTGAGCTACAGAGCTTGGTACCTGAGGTGGAAACCTCAGAGGGGATGTTGCATCTGCCAATTTTAAAACAGCAAACAGATTTAAAGAAAATCGCATTTTGGCGTGGCTTGGGTGGACGACAGTTTATGATGCAACAATTGCAGCAGCGAGGTGTCGAAATCCTGAACTTTGTGCTCTATCATCGGCAATGTCCCAAGCAAAGTGTTGCAGTATTTCCTGAAATTGTAAAAAAAATAAGTTTAAATCAACCTGTTGCTGTGCTGATCAGTAGTGAAGCCAGCTGGAACTATTGGCAGCAATTATGTACTCAGCATCAACTGACTGCCCAGTGGATCTATTTGGTTTTAGGTGCACGTCTGGATCAGTTGGTACGTTGTTCACAACCCGCCACAACGGAAAGCTTTAACATTATTCAGCTTGAAAATTTATCCGCATCAGAGATCATTCAACGCATGAGTGACTGGCAAGGACATGTATGAGAAAAATTGGTTATCTAATATTAGGATTGAGTTTACTGTGGTTGGCTAAGCTCAGTTACGATGTTGCACAATATTCTCAAACGCTTCCTCAGCTTCAACAGCAATTGACTCAAACCGAACAGCGCTATGCCTTATTAAATGATCAGTTGGTAGCGCTACAACGCCAACTGCAAAATAATCATGTAATTGAACCTGCGGATAAAACTTCTACTCCGATGACTGTTGAGGGAATTTCTCCGATTCTTTTAATTAAACAGCAGATGCAGCTGGTTCAATTTGCCTTGGATCAGCAACAAGTTATTTATGCCTTGGAGCAGTTAAATCAGGTTCAGCAGCATGTGCTGCAATATGCAGTTTCTCCTGCCTTGCAAGACAGTTTGATTAAAGCGATTCAGCAGGATAAACAGGCGATTCAGCAATTTGTATTAAGCAGGACTCAACAGCAACAACAGCTGGATCATTTATTGCAGCAGCTGGATCAGAAGATTCAGCAAGACATTCAAAACCCGAAAGTGCGTATTGAAAAGAGTGCAGGTGCTGAATGGTGGCAGTGGTTTAAGTTGGAAAAAGTACAACGTTCTACCCCAGATTTAATGAGTCGTAAAATTATCTTAAAAGAGGCTCAATTGCGGTTGTTACTCGCATCACAAGCATTGCAGCAGGGGCAATTTGCGGACTACCAGAAATCAGTTCAAGAAGTCATCCAGTTACTTGCTGAATTACCTGATCAGAATAGCCAGCAAATAAAATTACGTTTAGAGAAAATCTTAAATCAGCAAGCTGTACCAACACCGAAATTAACTAGCTTAGGTTTGTTGGGATAATTGCTTATGAAACAGTTAATGTTGATTTATTTGCTTGTTGGATTGGTATTATTTGCACTCTTTTCAGTCTTGAGTTATGGCTTTGGCAGTGGGTACGTTTATATCTATTGGCGAGAATGGCAGTTCCAAAGTAATGTCTTGGGGCTACTCGCTTTATTGATTTTTATAAGTTTATTGGCACAACTCATCGCGCTGATGAGCAAGCGATATTGGACACGTGAACAGCGGAAAAAAGAAACCATTCTCCATTTTAAAGACCTGCATCCATATGAGCAGTTAGGCATCGTCTGGTTATTGGAGGCTGCAAAAGATCAGCAGGTTTTTATTGAGCGTGTGTTTACTCAATCTGGATTACTCAGCAATATTATTGACGCGCAATTTGATTATAAAAATGGTGATTATGAAGCTGCCTTGCAGAACTTGGAAAAATCAGCGCCGATGGCATTTGAATTAGCTGAACTGCAACGTATTGATATTTTTCTTGAGCAGAAAGAAACTGAAAAAGCACTGACCCATTTGGAGTTTCTTGCACAGCACCAACTTTCGCCGTGGTTAATCGAAATTGAAACAGCGTATCAACAGCGTATTACTGCATTATGGGGCAAACTTGCTTTGCAAGAACCATGGCTATTTCTACAAACCACGCAATATGGCCTGCTCGATGCTGAACATCGTGATTTATGGTTGCAGCAGTTATTGATTCGATTTGATCAGGCTACAGTAGATGATCTTGCGGCATTGCAGCAACGTTATCTGGTTTTACAAGATGAGATCCAGTCTCGCCCATATAGCAGTAAGGTACTTTGGCTTAAATTACTGGCCCGTATGCCTGAAATGAGTGTGCAGCATGAAGATCTGGCTTTACATCTCTTGCAAGATCAATTTGATCCTGAGGTGTTTTATCTTTGGTTCCAGCAACAATTGTTAAAGCAGATTCCCGATTATAGTTATGTTGAACAACGTATTATTCAGCTGGAGCAGCGCTATACCAGCGTGCCAATGCTGACCTTTGCACAGTGGCATATTTATATGGCGACACAGCGTCAGGCAGAGGCGGAACAACTATTAAACTTATATCCTGATAATATATTAATGAGCTATTTAAGAATCAAGTCGATGCTGGGTGATAATCAGGACTTAATCAAGCAGTTAAATTTAATATTTGAAAATGATGTGAATTTTCTTAATTTCAAGATATGAGTGTGAAAATGAAGGAACTGTCTGTCTATCCGGTTATCCATAAGCAAACGGTGGCTTGGGGGGATATGGATGCTTTTGGCCATGTAAATAACGTGCAATATTATCGTTATATGGAGAGTGCGAGAATTAGTTATTTAATGGCATTGAATATCTTTGATCTAGAGATATTGACGGTGGTCGCATCCAGTCAATGTAAATATTTGAAACCCGTATTTTATCCAGATGTGCTACATATTGGTGCGCGAATTGAAGAACTCAGAAATAGTGCTTTTCGTATGCATTATGTTCTCTGGAGTGAAACACAAAACCAAATAGTAGCCACGGGTGAAGCTGTTATGGTTTGTGTAGATAAAGTGACAGCAACAAAACTGAATATTCCTGATCTAATCAGACGGAGAATAATTGAATTAGAGCAAGGAGTCGGGCATTCTCTAATATCTCATTAATTATTATAAAGACGATTATGTCTACTTTTGTTTGATTATATAGAAAATTTATATAATAAGGTTCAAATTGCTCATTTGTAAAAGGGGCGGAATTGAACCAGATTTTTTGCTAATGAAATTAGAATTTTTTAGATAAAATTAAGATTAAATTAATATAAAACGTGTTGATTGCTCTGCTTTGTTTCAATTTTATAAAATATGTTTTTATATAGCAGACCACTTTTTTTGTTTTATTGTAAATAAAATGCCATTTTGTACGGTATATACGATTAAGTGGGTTATTCTTATATTGATTATTTAATCATTTATAAATTAATATTGAATCGAATTTCAAATTCATTTTATTTTTCGAGTGATATATTTCCCCTATTAAGTTGGAGTGGTTCTAATGAAGCCAGATATTAGCGATTTATCTGTAGAAGATTTAAAACGTTTACAAGCAGAAGCAGAAGCTTTGATTGCAAGCAAAAAAGATCAAGCCATTGAAGATGCATATAATCAAATTATCGCGATTGCAGATGCGATTGGTTATAGCGTTGAAGAATTATTGGAAGTGGGTGAGCAAAAGCGTAAGAAAACAACGCGTAAAGCAGTAGAGCCACGTTACCGTAATAAGAGCAATACTGAAGAGACTTGGACTGGTCGTGGTAAACAACCACGCTGGTTAGTTGCAGAATTAGAAAAAGGTGCAAAACTTGAAGATTTCCTAATCTAAGCAAGTTTTAAAGTCATCGTTTTGTCATACGATGACTTTATCCTTTATCAAAAGCCAGGCTTAAAAAGCTTGGTTTTTTTATATGAGAGAATTGGCGATGTTGAAAAAGTATGCATAATGTCATTCAGGGGGCAATTGTCTCAAAAAGGATGATATTTGTATGTTGGTAAGGGTGGAATGAAGAAAAAAACCAAGCAATGGAGATGGTGGATTTTCGCCATTTTTGCATTTTTAATTTTTATTATTTTACAAATTCCAGCAACATGGTTAATTGCGAAATTTTCAAAAGATAATCAAATATTACATAATGTCAGCGGTAACATCTGGCAGGGGCAAGCTGACTGGCAACGTGGCCAATTGCGTGGTTCAGTACACTGGAAAACCCGTCCGCTTGATTTACTTTTACTACGTGTTGGTGCAAATCTCGATATTCATAGTGGTAATACCCAATTCAATGGCGTTTTTGCTTACGGTCTTGGCAAAAAAATCATGATTAAAGATCTGCAAGGAAAAATTTCGCCTGAAACCCTAAAATATTTTGCCAACTGGCAGTGGCCTGAAAACTCAATCCAGCTGAAAGACGTACAATTGAATTACCAAAAAGAAAAAGGCTTTAGCGCGACAGAAGGTCAATTGAATTGGGGAGGCGGTGCGTTGGCCTATACTTTTGGTCAGCGTCAAGATCGGATGAATATGCCTTCCTTGGCGGCTAGCCTTAAAGATGATAATGGGCAATTACAAATCGATGTTCGTGATCAACGCAGTCAGAAAATGGCGAATCTTAGCCTAGACGCCAACCTGATGCTGGATGTACAACTGACCCAGCGGATGTTGTTAAATATTCCATCTTATGAAGGTAAGGCGGGCTTAGACACTTATGTGATCAGTTCGCGGCAACCTTTGTTGCAAGGTGGTTTCTGATGAAAGCAATCACTGAAAAAATACAACAGTTGCGTTGGCAAAAACTGGATAAGCTCGGTGGCGTGGTTCTGGCATTATTGATTTTATGGCTGTGCTGGAAGCTGGCTTCATTATTCTGGTGGGTGGTTGCACCACCACAACCGATGCAATTTGACCGGGTTGAATTAGGCTCGCAGCAGGCCCAAGTGCCTAATATCAGTTCTTTTGCTTTATTTAATGAACCTGCAGCAACTTCAGCCGATGATAATCTCAATCTGGAACTGCAAGGTGTATTGCTGGGTCAACCCAATTACCTATCTTCTGCCGTGATTAAGTTGAATGATACAGCTGAACGCTACCGCGTTGGAGAAACAGTGGGTTCAACTTCATATCAACTGGCAGAAGTGTACTGGGATCATGTGGTTTTGAAGCAAGGCAATGGTGCAACCCGAGAAGTTAAATTTAAGGGCTTGGATAAAGGCTTATATCAACCAGTTGAACCCGTACTGAATAATCGTAATGGTGTAATACCTCCGCCTACGCCAGCACCACAGAGCCAGAGTTCTCCTCAATCTGCGCTTGGGCAGGCGATTCAACAAATACAAGATAATCGAGAGCAATATCTGAAAAATATGGGGGTCAGTGGTGGTGGTGCCGATGGCTATGAAATATCAGACAAGACGCCTTCGAATTTAAAAAATACCTTGGGTTTGCGTGCTGGTGATCGTATTCTATCGATCAATGGTCAAACTGTCGGGCAGGGACTCAACGAAGTACAATTATTAGAGCAAGTACGTCGTGAAGGGCATGCCAAAATAGAAATAAAACGTGGTGATCAAGTGATGACCATACAACAAAGTTTTTAGTGATCATACGTCACACATCAGTTAGGAATAAGTGCAGGTTATGGCTGTTTTAAATCATCAACGTCCACTTTGGGCATTACTTGCCGCAGCACCTTTGATTGCGACAGTGAGTACCCATGTGCAAGCACAAACATGGAAGATCAATCTACGTGATGCAGACTTAACCGCATTCATTAATGAAGTTGCGGATATTACAGGCAAGAACTTTGCGGTTGACCCACGTGTACGCGGCAATGTCACGGTTATTTCCAACAAGCCGCTGAATAAAGATGAAGTGTATGACCTATTTTTAGGCGTGCTCAATGTTAATGGTGTGGTGGCACTCCCTTCAGGCAACACGGTTAAGCTGGTACCAGACAGTAATGCCAAGAACTCCGGGATTCCTTACGATGCACGCAGTCGTGCCGGTGGTGATCAAATTGTGACTCGGGTGATCTGGTTGCAAAATACCAATCCGAATGACCTGATTCCCGCTTTACGCCCATTAATGCCACAATTTGCACATTTGGCGGCGGTTGCGGGAACCAATGCTTTAATTGTTTCTGATCGCGCAACCAATATCTATCAGCTTGAAAATATCGTGCGTAATCTGGATGGTACGGGTCAAAATGATATTGAAGCGATTAGTTTGCAGTCGAGTCAAGCTGAAGAAATTATTGGCTTGTTGGAGACCATGAGTGCAACGGGTGCATCGAAAGACTTTATTGGCTCGCGGGTGCGGATTATTGCTGATAATCGAACCAATCGGATTCTGATCAAAGGTGACCCAGACTCACGGAAACGTTTGCGTCAAATGATTGAAATGCTGGATGTACCCTCCGCAGATCGATTGGGTGGTCTTAAAGTTTATCGTTTGAAATATGCGAGTGCAAAAAACTTAGCCGAGATTTTACAAGGTTTAGTAACAGGACAATCTGCATCTTCGTCATCTACATCAAATAGTACCAATCGACCAAATTCGGTGAGTAATCTGATGTCGAATAATCAGAACTCCAGTTCATCAACAGGTTCATCGGTTTCTACCCCGTCAATTAACTTAAACAGCAATTCCAACAATAGCCAAAACTCAAGTATTACCAGTTTTAATCAAGGTGGCGTGAGTATTATTGCAGATCCTGCACAAAATGCTTTGGTGGTCAAAGCTGATCCGCAGTTGATGCGGGAAATCGATGCGGCAATTCAGCAATTAGATACGCGTCGTCAGCAGGTATTAATCGAGGCTGCAATTATGGAGGTGACGGGTGATGATGCGGATCAACTCGGTGTGCAGTGGGCTTTGGGTGACCTGAGTAGTGGCATTGGTTTACTGAGTTTTAGCAATGTAGGTGCAAGCCTGTCTAAAATTGCCGCTGGTTATTTAACCGGTGGGGCAGCAGGTGCAGCAGGCGTGCTTGGAAGCACGAATGGGGGCACTGGGAGTGGCGCAAGTTTCGCGGTCGGTGACTTTAGTAATCCGCGACGTGCATACGGTGCCTTAATTCAGGCTTTAAAGACCAATACCAAATCCAATCTATTGTCTTCTCCATCGATTGTGACCATGGATAATGAAGAAGCCTATATTGTTGTTGGTCAAAACGTTCCCTTTGTAACGGGTTCTGTGGCAACGACAGGGAACAGTACGGTTAACCCTTATACGACGGTTGAACGTAAAGATGTCGGGGTGACTTTAAAGGTCATTCCGCATATTGGTGAAGGGGGATCTGTACGTTTAGAAGTCGAACAAGAAGTTTCCAATGTACAAAGCAATAAAGGTCAAGCTGCCGATTTGGTGACCAGCAAACGTGCGATTAAAACCTCAGTTTTGGCTGATCATGGTCAAACAGTGGTTTTGGGGGGGCTAATTTCGGATGATACGGAACAATCTCGTCAGAGCCTGCCACTGTTAGGGGATATTCCTTATCTAGGTCGCCTATTTAGTTCAAATACAAGAAGTAATGTAAAACGTAATCTTTTGGTTTTCATCCACCCTTCAATTGTGGGGGATGCTGATGATGTGCGTCGTATTTCGCAACAACGTTATAATCAACTCTATAGTTTGCAGCTTTCAATGGATAAGAATGGTAATTTTGCCAAGTTACCAGAGAATGTTGAAGATATTTATAATCGACAAGCACCTGTGGTCAATTCTCCTTATCAAAAGGTTCCAACTGCGACGCAGGGTAAAGCGGTGGTGGTGACCACACCAGTTGCTGTTGAAGCACCCCAAGTGCAACAGCGAACAGTGCAATTACCAGTCAAGGAAACCGAGCGCAGTAAAAATACCGTGACCACAACGACGATCCGACCCGCCTCTTCACAGTAGATGCACAGAAGCGCTTATGTCACAATGTTATGATTGCAAGAAATTATATAAGGATATGCATCTATGACTTGGAAATTGCAAGCCATTACAGGTGAATTTACGGGGCAAGAACTGAGTGTCGAACGTGACATGTTGGTGGGCAGACATCAAGATGCGGATATTTTGCTACAGTCAGCAGATATTTCGCGTCGCCATGCGGCGTTATTGCTGAAAGATCAGCAGTTATGGGTACAAGACCTGAACTCGTCGAATGGTACATTTATTAATGATACGCGTGTTGAGCAGGAAACTGAGCTACACGATGGCGATATTCTGCAGTTTGCCAGTTTTGTCTTTTCAGTACTTGCGCCAGCGGTATCTGAAGCTGAATTACCAGAAATCGAGATTGAACCTGTAGCGTCAAATTCTACGGATCAGGGTATGCCAAGTATTGCTGAACGTGCAGTCGAGACGCCGATCACGCGTGATGGAATGCCGCAGCAAGTGGCGATTCCAAAGCCAGCACCAATCCCTGAAGGAATCAATGTACAGGCCGTACCAACACCACAACCTGTGCCGATTGAAGCACCTGTTTCGCGTGTGACTGAGGAAAAAGAGCAGCAGAAGAATGCTTCGGTTGGCCTCATTTCTATTATTGTATTGATCATTTTAGCGGTGATTGCCTGGCTATTCTTTAAATAATTGGGCGAAGCTTTTACAATCAAGGCATGCCCTCCTGGGTGTGCCTTTTTCATTTCTGGGGTCTAAAGGATGTCTGTTGCACAGTTACAACACCGTAGTCTTATTTTATTTGATTTAGACGGAACACTTGTCGATTCCGCTGCTGACTTATATCGCTCTATGAACCTGAGTTTAGAAAAACTGGGTTTGGCGAAGGTGACAGAGGTTCAAGTTCGGGATTGGGTGGGGAAAGGTGCAGCCAAACTGTGTGAGGCTGTGCTAGAACATCAGTTTGGACAAGTTGAGGCTCAACAGCAAGAGCAACTCCTCAGTACATTTGTTGCTGTTTATGCGCAGGAGCTCTGTGTCAATACGCAAATATATGAGGGGGTTTTACCATTTTTAGATTATTGTCAAAAGCATGATATTGCGATGGCCTGTGTAACCAATAAGCCTAAACAGCTGGCAAAAGGGATTCTTGATCTCTTGGCTTTGAGTCCGTATTTTAAAATGGTGATAGGGGGAGATAGTCTTGCTGAACGTAAACCACATCCATTGCCATTGCTACACTGTGTGCAGGCACAGAAGACCACCACAACAGCAACACTGATGATTGGGGATTCAAGTAATGATGTTGAAGCCGCCAGACGTGCAGGTATTGATTGTATTGTGGTCAGCTATGGCTATAATCATGGAGAAAGCATCTATGACTGTCAGCCGCAGCAAGTGGTCGATAGTTTGGCAGAATTGATAGAAGAAGATTTAGTAAGGAGACCAGCATGAAGATGATTATGGTTTTTCGATGGCGGGCTTGAGACAGCACTAAAGAAAAAACGCACAGAAATTAAAAACCATAGAGAAGATTCATGACCACCTTAATACAGTTTGAACAATTAAAAGCTACAGGCTATAACACCATTCCTGTCTATCGCCAACGTTTGGCCGATACTGAAACGCCACTTTCTGTTTTTGCACGTTTTAAACACCACAAGCAAGCCTATCTATTTGAGTCGGTTGAAGGGGGAGAAAACTGGGCGCGCTATTCCATGATCGGTTTGGGTGAGTCTACCGTTTTTTCCTGTAATGCCGGTGTGCTCACGGTGCAGCAGGCAGATGGTTCGGTGAGTCAACAGGCGTGTGCCGATCCCTTTAATTATATCCGTGAGTTTCAAAGCCAGTTTAAAGTCCCTACGCAAGTTGAGTTGCCTGATTTACCAAGCTTTACTGGAGGATTGGTGGGTTATTTAGGCTATGACGCTGTACGTTATATTGAGCCAAAACTGAAAAACGTGCCTGCTGCTGATCCTGTAACATTGCCAGATCTTTGGCTAATGCTCTCTCAAACTGTGATTGTGTTTGATAATTTAAAAGATACTTTATTTCTCATTCATCATGCCGATGCCAATCAGCCTGATGCCTATGCTCAAGCCCAGCAAAAGCTGGATCAACTGGAGCAATTATTGGCAACACCTGTGAGTTTGCAGGCAAAACCGCACACAGCACCGCATTTTGAGTCCATTACAGGCAAAACAAAATTTCTTGAAACCATTGAAAAGGTCAAAGAATATATCCGTGCAGGGGATGTGATGCAGGTGGTGCCTGGCCAGCGTATGGTGTCTGACTTTGATGGTGAGGCGCTACAGGTGTATCGTGCGTTGCGGCATTTAAATCCATCGCCATATTTATTTCTTGTACAGGGGCAAACCCTGACAGATCAAAAGCCATTCCATATTGTCGGCTCTTCGCCAGAGATTCTGTCTCGCTTGGAAAATGGCATTGCAACGGTTCGCCCGTTGGCGGGAACACGACCACGTGGCAAGACCAAGGAAGAGGATCTTGCCTTAGAACAAGATTTACTGGCAGATGAAAAAGAGATTGCAGAACATCTGATGCTGATTGATCTGGGGCGCAATGATGTTGGACGTGTCTCTAAAATTGGTAAAGTCCAAGTCACTGACCGCATGGTAATCGAGCGTTATTCACACGTCATGCATATTGTCTCCAACGTACAAGGTGAAGTTCGGGATGATGTAGATGCTTTAGATGTATTTAAAGCTACTTTCCCGGCGGGAACACTTTCGGGTGCACCAAAAATTCGGGCCATGGAAATTATTGATGAAGTTGAGCCAGTAAAACGTGGTGTATTTGGTGGGGCAGTTGGATATTTAGGCTGGCATGGCGAAATGGATATGTCGATCGCGATTCGTACCTGTGTTATTCGTGATCAAAAGGTCTACGTGCAGGCTGGAGCAGGGTTGGTTGCAGACTCAAATCCTGAATCTGAGTGGAATGAAACCCAAATAAAAGCTCGCGCAGTGATCAAAGCGGTTGAATTATCGTCAAACGGATTGATTTTATGAGTTTTTAGCAGTTTTTTTAAAAAAAGCACTTGCATCGATTCAGAGTTTTGCTAAACTGCACACCGTTCCGATACGAAACGTACGAAACACTTAGAAAGCGCCGGCATAGCTCAGTTGGTAGAGCAACTGACTTGTAATCAGTAGGTCCACAGTTCGAATCCGTGTGCCGGCACCATCTTAAAAGTGTGGTAGTATAAAGTAGGTGAACAGCACTGTGTAAGTGTGATGTGGTGAGATTCCCGAGCGGCCAAAGGGGGCAGACTGTAACTCTGCTACGAAAGTTTCGAAGGTTCGAATCCTTCTCTCACCACCATTTAACTTCGATAGAAGTGGTCAGTACCAACATGCGGGAGTAACTCAGTTGGTAGAGTGGCAGCCTTCCAAGCTGCATGTCGCGAGTTCGATCCTCGTCTCCCGCTCCATCGAAGATGTCGCTCTTATAGCTCAGTGGTAGAGCACTCCCTTGGTAAGGGAGAGGTCTCGAGTTCAAATCTCGATAAGAGCTCCAGATATACAGCTTAGTGGAATTTCCACAACATTTTAAAGAAGCAGGCTATTATAGTCTGCTTTTCAAGTATTAGGTGTCTAGTTTTTTAGGCGAATGTCGATAAAGAAGGTTTTTCAGGGTTGTTTTTCTCTAAACTGGCGTCGACGTAAACGAGGAAAATCAAAATGGCTAAGGCTAAGTTTGAACGTAATAAACCACACGTAAACGTGGGTACAATTGGTCACGTTGACCATGGTAAAACAACTTTAACTGCTGCGATTGCAACTATCTGTGCAAAAACTTACGGCGGTGAAGCGAAAGATTACTCACAAATCGACTCAGCTCCTGAAGAAAAAGCACGTGGTATTACAATTAATACATCACACGTAGAATACGATTCTCCAAT